>NZ_QQOA01000047.1 GCF_003443895.1 Paraburkholderia phosphatilytica
TATCGACGTGGACGTGTCGGGCCTGCTGCAGCGCGAGCAGAACCTCGACCAGGCCGGCGACAAGCTGCTCGAATCGATGCTCGCCACCGCGAACGGGCGCTGGATTTCGGCGGAAACGCTGGGCCATCGCGAGTTCGTGCTCACGCGTCTGTTCGAAAGCGCGTGACGTGACGCCTGTAGCAGGCAACCGCGCAGTACCCATGCAGTACCGATAGAAGAAGCAGGGTAGACCGAAGTCCCCGTCCGGCGTGCACGCCGGCACGACGCCGTCCTAAGAAGCGGCGCGTGCCGTGCGCTGCGCCCGTTTTCTTCTGGCAGCAGCGAGTGGAGGAGACACCATCTTGCGCATGCTCAAGCATCTCTATGTGCAAGTCCTGATCGGACTTGCGGCCGGCATCGTCGTCGGTCATTTCGCGCCGTCGCTAGGCGTCCAGTTCAAGCCGCTCGGCGATACCTTCATCCGCCTGATCAAGATGCTGATCACCCTGCTGATCTTCTGCACGGTGGCGGTCGGCATCGCGCGGATGGAAAGCCTGAAGCAGGTCGGGCGCGTCGGCGTGAAGACGCTGATCTACTTCGAGGTGGTCACCACGATCGCGCTCGTGATTAGCCTCGTAATCGCGAACGTCGTGCATCCGGGCGCGGGCCTCAACGTCGATCCCGCGACGCTCGATGCGAGCGGCGTGTCGCGTTTCATGAACGAAGCGCACACGCAGTCGCAGTCGAATTTCCTCGAACTGATCGTGCCGAACTCGGTGGTCGGTGCATTCGCGCGCGGCGATCTGCTACAGGTGCTGCTGTTTTCGGTGCTGTTCGGGCTCGCGCTATCGATCATGTCGGCGCGTAGCCGCCTGCTGCTGCGCTCGATCGAACAGTTCGGCGACGTGCTGATGCGCATCGTCGAGATGATCATGCGGCTTGCGCCGTTCGGTGCGTTCGGCGCGATCGCGTTTACGGTCGGCAAATATGGGATCGCGAGCCTGCAGCAACTCGGCCTGCTGATTCTCTGCTTCTACGTGACAAGCATCCTGTTCGTCGGCATCGTGCTCGGCGCGGCGTGCCGCTGGGCCGGGGTCGGGCTGTGGCCGCTCCTCAAGTATCTGCGCGAGGAACTGCTGATCGTGCTCGGCACGTCGACCACCGAATCCGTGCTGCCGCAGCTGATGGAAAAGCTCGAACGGCTGGGCTGTCCGAAGTCGATTGTCGGTCTGGTGCTGCCCACCGGCTATTCGTTCAACCTCGACGGCGCCGCGATCTATCTCACGATGACGTCGCTGTTCATCGCGCAGGCCACCAACACGCACCTCACGCTGATGCAGCAACTCGGGCTGCTGGCCATCCTGATGCTCACGTCGAAGGGCGGCGCAGGTGTGGCGGGCGCGGCGCTCGTCGCGCTGACCGCGACGCTGTCGTCGCATCAGGTCATTCCGGTCGCGGGTATCACGCTCATCCTCGGGATCGACCGCGTGCTGAACGAGGTCCGCGCGATCGTGAACATGATCGGCAATTCGGTCGCGACGCTCGTCGTCGCGCGCTGGGAAGGCGAGTTCGATGTCGAGACGGCGCGCGCCGTGCTCGCGTCGCCGCATGACGCTTCGACGGACGAAGCCTCGCCGCAGGAGCGCTCGCCGATCGAAAACGCGATGCTGCGGTTGCCGCCGCGTCCCACCTCGAAGCGGTCTGCGCAGCTCAAGACGTTCGCCGCGACAGGAGCGCGCGATGCGTCATAGCGGAGGTGGTGCGCTCGTGCCGCGCACCACGAGTTCGATCGGAAGTGTCTCGCTGGTGGGTACGCGATCGAGCGTCAGCCAGTCGAGCAGCGCAGTCGCTGCGCGCTGGCCGAGTTCGTACGTGGGCAGCAGCACGGTGGAGAGTCCTGGCGTGACCTGCGACGAGATCGGCAGATTGTCGCAACCGACGATGGACAGCTCGCGCGGCACCGCGATGTTCATGCTCTGCGCCTCGAACAGGCAGCCGAGCGCGAGCACGTCGTTACCGCAGAACACGGCGGTCGGGCGCGGCCGCAACTGCATCAGATGCTTGAGCCCGGCGCGGCCGCTATCGAAGCCGAACGGCTCTTCGATCACGTTCGCCTCCGGCAGCTTCATGCCGGCCTTCGCGAGTTCGTCGCGAAAGCCTTCCACACGCTGCCGCGCGCGATCGTTGTGGCGCGTGAAGCCAGAGATCATGCCGAACTCGCGATGGCCCAGCGAAATGAAATGCTGCGCGGCGAGCCGGCCGATCAGACGGTTGTCGAAGCCGATCAGCGGTGCCTGCTGGTCCGGACCGGACACCGTGTCGGTCCACGTGATGAGCAGTGGAATGCGGCTCGCGCGAACGAGTTCCCAGGTTTCATGCGCGTGTTCCGCGCCGACCAGCACGAGCGCGTCGATCGCGCGTTCGAGCAGTGCGCGGGCCGCTTCCGCTTCCGCGACCAGGTTGTATTCGTGCGCCGAGATCAGCAACTGGTAGCCGGCGCCCGCGAGCGTGCCCTGCAGACCTTGCACCGCGCGCGCGAAGATTGCGTTGTCCAGTGTCGGCACGATCGCGCCGATCATGCGCGCGCGACCGAGCGCGAGCGCGCGTGCCGCGCCGTCCGGTACGTAGCCGAGCCGCGTGACGGCCTGCAGAATGCGCTCGCGGGTGTGCGGCTTGACCATCTCGGGATTGGACAGCGCGCGCGAAACCGTCGAGGTGGACAGGCCAACGAGTGCTGCGACATCGGCGATGCGCGGGCGCGTAACGGTCGTCATACGGGGTGCGTCCGGAGCGGATCAAGCACTCATTGTAGAGTCGCCCGCACGTTTGAACCATGAGGGAATGATGCGGACCAGGTGCAATCCCCGATGTAGTGATGGCAGAGAGTCTCTATAGTAAATGCAAGCGGTTGCATTTCGCTGCTGTCGAAAAATTTGAAGAGTGTGAGCGCCGCGTTTTGCGGACTCAGCCTAAAGCAAGAGACGCAACCATTCTTTTTTCTCATCAAAATGCAAGCGCTTGCATTTGGCGGTTCGACGAGCCGGCCACTGCGGTGCAAGGAGCAGACCATGAGCGTTCTATACGTGAAGAAGGCCGCGAAAACCCCTGAGACGGAAACGGCGACGGCCCGCAAAGTCGTCGACGAGATGCTCGCGGAGATCGAGGCGAACGGCGAGGCCGCGGTACGCGCGTATGCCGCGAAACTCGATCATTGGGAAGGCTCGATCATCGTGCCGCCGGACGAAGTCGAGCGGCGCACGCGTGAAGTGCCGGCCCACATCCGCGCCGACATCGACTTCGCGGTGAAGCAGGTGCACGACTTCGCGACCGCGCAGCGCCGTTCGATCGAAGAGTTTTCCGTCGAACTGCATCCCGGCGTGACCGCGGGTCAACGCGTGATTCCGGTCAATGTCGTCGGCTGCTATGCGCCTGCGGGGCGCTATGCGCACATCGCGTCGGCCTACATGGGCGTGGCGACGGCGAAGGCAGCGGGCGTCAAGACCATCATCGCGTGCTCGAGCCCGTTTCGCGGCGGCGGCATTCATCCGTACGTGTTGTACGCGTTCAAGGCGGCGGGCGCGGACATTGTGATGACGCTCGGCGGCGTGCAGGCGATCGCGTCGATGGCGTATGGGCTCTTCACCGGCAAGCCAGCCGATGTCGTCGTCGGTCCCGGCAACAAGTTCGTCGCCGAAGCGAAGCGCACGCTGTTCGGCAAGGTGGGCATCGACGTGTTCGCGGGTCCGTCCGAAGTCGCGGTGATTGCCGACGAAACGGCCGACCCGGCGATCGTCGCGAGCGATCTCGTCGGTCAGGCGGAGCATGGGCACGAATCGCCGGCGTGGCTCTTCACGACGTCGAAGGCGCTCGCGGCCGAAGTGATGGCGCGCGTGCCGCGCCTGATCGACGACTTGCCGCCCACCGCGCGCGACGCTGCCGCGGCAGCATGGCGCGACTACGGCGAGGTAATCGTCTGCGATTCGCGCGAGGAGATCGTCGAGATCTCGGACCGCTACGCGTCCGAGCATCTCGAAGTGCACGCGACCGATCTCGATTGGTGGCTCGCGAACCTGACCTGCTACGGCTCGCTCTTTCTTGGCGAAGAGACCACGGTTGCGTTCGGCGACAAGACGAGCGGCCCCAACCACGTGCTGCCCACCAAGGGCGCGGCGCGCTATTCCGGCGGTCTTTCCGTGCATAAGTTCGTGAAGACGCTGACATGGCAGCGCATGACGCGTGACGGCGCGAAGAAGATCGGCGAGGTCACCGCGCGCATTTCGCGTCTCGAAGGGATGGAAGCGCACGCGCGCACCGCGGACGATCGTCTGCGCAAGTATTTCCCCGACGAGGTGTTCGAGCGCGGCGAGGCCGTCAAGGTCTAGGCGCACGCAGCCGGCGCGCTTTCGCGCAGTCATCTCGAACCGGAGTCATCGAACCGGAGTTATCGATGGATGCAGACGCACTACAGATGTTCAGCCTCGCGGGCCGCACCGCGCTCGTGACGGGCGGCAACGCGGGAATCGGTCTGGCGATGGCGCGCGCGCTGGGTCGCGGCGGCGCGCGCGTGGTGCTGGCGGCGCGTCGCGAGGATGCGCTGCGCGAAGCGGTGGCGAGCCTCGACCGCGATCGCATCGCCACGCACTGGGTTGCCTGCGACCTGAGCGATCCCGCCGCAGCGAAAACGTGCGCGGAGCAGGCGTTACAGCAGACCGGCCGCATCGACATTCTCGTCAACGCGGCCGGCGTAAACCTGCGTCAGCCGTTCGAGGCGATCACGCCGCAAACGTGGCAAACGCAGATCGCGTTGCATCTGGGCGCGCCGTTCTTTCTGACCCAGGCGCTCGCACCGCAGATGAAGGACTGCGGCTGGGGCAGGGTGATCAACATTGCGTCGTTGCAGTCGTATCGCGCGTTTCCCGACAGCGCGCCGTACGGCGCGGGCAAAGGCGGCATCGTGCAGCTGACGCGGGCGATCGCGCAGGCGTGGGGCCGGCACGGCATCACCTGCAACGCGATCGGCCCGGGCTTCTTCCCGACGGCGCTCACCGCAGCCGTATTCGCGGACGAAGCGCTCGCGCGCCGGCACGCGGAGCAGACCTGCATTGGACGCAATGGCCAACTGGACGATCTCGCTGGCCTCACCGTGTTTCTCGCGAGCGATGCGTCCGCCTATATCAGCGGTCAGACCATCATGGTCGATGGCGGCTACACGGCGCGCTGACGACCACGATCGACGGAGACAGTTTCAATGAAAGCCCTTGTTTATACGCAGCCGAATGAAATGCAGTTGCAGGAGCGTGAGCGCCCGGTACCCGCCGACGGCGAAGTCGTACTGAAGATCGACGCGGTCGGAATCTGCGGTTCCGACATGCACGCGTTCCATGGACACGACCCGCGCCGCAAACCGGGTCTCGTGCTCGGCCACGAGTTTGCCGGCACCGTGACCGCGAGTCGCGCGGCGGGATGGAATGAGGGCATGCGCGTCACCGGCAATCCGCTGATCACCTGCGGCGCCTGCGAATTCTGCGTGCAGGGTCGCGACAATCTGTGCGCGAACCGCACGATGGTCGGCATGACGCGGCCAGGCGCGTTCGCCGAATACATGTCGATCCCGGCCTCGAGCCTGGTGGCGATTCCGCAGGACATGCCCGCGCGCCACGCGGCTGTGACGGAACCCGCTGCAACCGCGCTTCATGCGATCAACCTGTCGATGCGCTCGCTCGCACGCCCGCTGCCGGAATGCAAGGTTCTGGTGATCGGCGGCGGCGCGATCGGCCTGTTCAGCGCGTTGCTGCTGCGCTCGTACGGTTGCCGCGAGACAGTGCTCGCCGAGACGAATGCGTCGCGGCGCGCATCGGCGGAACGTCACGCGGCGTGCCGCACGATCGATCCGTTGCAGTCGGCGGTCGAGTCCGATCACTACGACCTCGTGATCGATGCCGTCGGTGCGAAAGCGACGCGCACGAGCGCGCTGCAGGCGGTGAAGCCGGGCGGCGTCGTAATGCACATCGGCCTGCAGGACTGGGCGAGCGAAATTGACATGCGCAAGCTCACGCTCGCGGAAATCACGCTGCTCGGCACCTACACGTACACGATGGCGGATCTGCGCGCGACGGTCCGCGCCTTGCGCGAACGCGCATTCGGCACGCTGGAGTGGCTCGACGAGCGGCCGTTGTCGGAAGGCGCGCGGGCATTCGCGGATCTGGACCGGGGACTGGCCACGTCGGCGAAGGTGCTGCTCGTGCCCGCACTTTAGCAGCAAGCAATGCGGCGAGCGCCTGCCCGCCGGAACCGACGGTATCGATGCAGCCGGCCATGCAAAACCATTCAGGAGACAACCATGAAGGAAGAGTTGGTCATCAGGAGTGCAAGAGACGTCTCGGACTTTGTCGACGAACATCCAGGCATGCGCTCGACCGCGTTGATCGTGATGATCGCGCTGGGTGGCGTGTTCGTCGATGCCTATGACTTCACGAGTCTCGGCATCGGCGTGCCGACGCTGCAACGCACGTTCGGACTGAGTCCGTTCGAAGTCGGCAGCGTAACGGCGATGATGGCGATCGGCGCGTTCGTCGGCGCGATCTGGGGCGGCAAGGCCACCGACAAGGTGGGCCGCTACAAGATGTTTCTGGTGGATCTCGTGCTGCTCGTCGCGTCGGCACTTGGCGCCGCGTTCTCCGTCAACCTGCCGATGCTGCTGATATTCCGCTTTCTGCTCGGTCTCGGCGTGGGCCTCGACTTTCCCGTCGCGTTGAGCTTCATCGCCGAATTCGTCAGCAAGAACCGGCGCGCGGCGGGCGTCAATCTCTGGCAGCTGATGTGGTACGTCGCGGCCTCGTGTACCGGTTTGATCATCCTTCCGTTTTACTTCGCCGGCTTTGCCGACGATTTATGGCGGGTCGCGGTCGGCTTCGGCGCGGTTCCGGCGCTGATCATTCTCGGGTTGCGCTTCAAGTACGTGAAGGAAAGCGCACCGTGGGCAGCGGAGAACCTGGGGCTGGACGAAGCCGCGCGCATTCTCGAAGCGACGTACAAGATCAAGACGCGCGTGGTGCGAACGGTGAGCCGCGCGGTAACGCCGCCGCCCGACGAGGCCCGTTTCGGCGAGATCTTTTCGTCGCGGTTCCTCAAGCGGACGCTGCTCGTCTCGGTCATCTGCGCGACGCAGAGCATGGAGTATTTCGCGATCGGCTTCAACCTGCCATCGATCTCGCAGACGCTGTTCGGCAAGGAGTTCATTCACGCGATCCTCGGCGCTATCGCGTTCAACATGTTCGGGATAGGCGGTGCGCTGCTCGGCGTCGCGGTCACCCGGAAAATGGGTTCGAGAAGAATGGCGATCGCGGGCTACCTGCTGGTGCTCGTCGCGCTGCTGGCGCTGTTCGGGCTGCACGATTCGCTGTCGGTCGTCTATCGCGGTCTGCTCGTCGGGCTGATGATCCTCGGGCATTCGTTCGGACCTGGCGCGCAGGGTATGACCATGGCGGCGCTGTCGTACCCGACGCGGATCCGTGGAGTGGGCACGGGCTGGGGGCAAGGCATGGTGCGCGTGGGAAGCATCATGGGCTTCTACTTCTTCCCGATCCTGATGGCGTCGGTCGGGTTCTACAACATGATCGGACTCCTGTTGCTCGTTCCGGCGCTCGGTTTGGTGGCGGCGTTGCTGATCAAATGGGAGCCAGTCGACAGCATGGATGGAAAGCGCGAACCGGAGCACAGTGAGTCGGTGGTGGAAGGGCTGCTTTGAGGCCGCTTTGAGTTGTTTGCCGGGCGCTGCCGCGAAACGGCAGCGCATCCATCAACGCACGCCGGAATCCCGCTGCATCGCAAGCGCGAAGAACCGCCGGATCTCGTCCATCAGATCGGCTCTCGCCGCCGCGAAATCGAACGTAGTGGGGCGCTGGTCTGCGTGGCGCATCCGCCAGTCGCGCGCGGCCCGGCGCGCGGTATCGGCACGCGCGGCGTCGAGTTCGGCGCTGCGCAGCGCATGGTCGACGACGAGCGTCACGCCATCGCGCGCCACCTCCAGTACGCCGCCCGCCACCAGCAGCCGATGCGGCGCGTCGTTCGTCGCTTCGGTGATCGTCACGACGCCTGGGCGGATCGTCGTGAAAAGCGGGATGTGGCGTGGACAGATGCCGAGCTCTCCGCTTTCGCCCGGCACGACCACGAAGCGCGCATCGCCCGAATACAGCGATGCGCCGACACTGACGATGTCGAGCCTGAAGCTGCTCAATGCGTGCTCCTCAAACGGCCGCCGCACCGGCGACGATTTCGCAGATTTCGGTGGTGATCTGCGTCTGCCGCATCTTCTGGTACAGATGGCGCAGATCGCGCAGCATGCGGTCGGCGTTCTCCGTCGCGGTCTGCATGCTGAACATGCGCGCGCATTGCTCGCAGGCATCGTTCTCGACCACGGCCTGATAGAAGCACGCTTCCACATAACGCAGCAGCAACGTGTCGATCACCGCTTTCTGGCCCGGCTCGTACAGATAGGTGGCGGTCGGTCCGGCAGGCCGCTCGAATTCGGCGATGGGCAGCAGGCGTTCCACGCGCGGTTCGTATGCGATCGCGCTGGTGAGCCGGTTGTAGGCGACCCAGACTTCGTCAAGCTCGCCATGAATGAACGCGTCGAGCGGCACCAGGATCGCGCCGAGTATCGCGTCGAAGTGCGCGGCGTCGGCTATCGTGCCCGCGCGCGCGACGACGTTCGCGCCGTGACGCAGCAGCGGCATCAGCGCGCGGGCGCCGATTACGCTGAACTCTGCCTCCACGCCGCGCTGGTTCCAGCCTTCGAGCGCATCGACGCAGCGCATCAGCAGGCGGGTATTGAGCGGGCCGCACAGGCCGCGATCGGTGCTGACGACGACGAGTCCCACACGCTTCACGTGTTCGCGCTGCTGGGTCAGCAGCGACGCGTAGTCGGGCTTGTCGCTCATCATCCGCTGCGCCATCTGCCTGACGCGTTGCGCGTACGGACGCAGTTCGCGCGCGCGTCGCTGCGCGGCGGCCATTTTCGTGCGCGCCATCGTTTCCATCGCGCGCGTGATCTTGCGCGTCGCGTGCGTGCTGTTCATCTTCGAACGGATGGCTCGCGTGTGCATGCTGTTCGCGGACTCCCTGGTCAAGGCGATGCGCCGTCAGGCGATCACGTGATAGCCGGCGTCCGCGAAGATCGTCGCGCCGGTGAGCGTCATGCCTGCATCGCTTGCCAGCACGGCAGCGATCCGCCCGATCTCGTCGATCGTCACGCGATGATGGGCCGGCGTGTGCTGCTGCACGTCGTCGAGCAGCGCGTCGAAGTGGTCGATGCCGGACGCGGCGCGCGTCTTCACCGCGCCGGGCGAGAGCGCGTGCACGTGGATACCGCGCGATGCGAGATCCGCGGCCAGATAGCGCACGGACGATTCGAGCGCGGCCTTGACCGGGCCCATCACATTGTAGTGATCGACCGCGCGCTCGGCGCCGTAGAAGCTCACCGTCATCAGGCTGCTGCCATTTTTCATCAGCGGCAGTGCAAGTTTCGCCATCCTGATGAACGAATGACACGACACGTCCATCGCGAGCGCGAAGCCTTCGGCGGAGCAGTCGACGAGGCTCGCATGCAGATCGTCGCGCGGCGCGAACGCGATCGAATGCAGCACGAAGTCGAGCGTGCCCCAGTCCTCGGCGATTCGGGCGAACACGGCTTCGAGCTGGTCCGGCGCGATGACGTCGCAGGGCAGCACGATCGCACAATCGAGCGCGTCGGCGACCGGCCGCACGAACGGTTCCGCCTTCTCGTTGAGGTAAGTTATCGCGAGTTCGGCGCCCGCGTCGCGGAACGCGCGCGCGCAACCGGTGGCGATGCTCTGCGCGTTGGCAATGCCGACCACGAGGCCGCGTTTGCCGCTCAGATCGATGACGGGTTTCATCGTGTCGTAGTGTCCTGGTGGAGGAGCGCGACGGCTTCGTCGGCGATGATCTGTTCTTCGTCGGTGGGCAGTACGATCACGGCGATGCGGCTGCGTTCGCTGCTGATCACGCGGGCGTTGCGTTCGTTCGCCTGCGCGTCGAGATCGATGCCGAGCCATGCGAGCCGTGCGCAGATCGCCGCGCGCACTTCGGGCTGATGCTCGCCGATGCCTGCCGTGAACACGAGCCCGTCCAGTCCGCCGAGCGTGGTCGCGAGTCGCGCGGCTTCGCCGGCGATGCGAAACGCGAACAGGTCGAGCGCTTCGCGCGCTTCGGGCCGCGTGCTCGCGAGCAGCTCGCGGCTGTCCGCGCTGATGCCCGATACGCCTAGCAATCCGGAACGTCCGTACAGCATTGCTTCGACGTCGGCTGGACTCATGCCGCGCTGCCGGATCAGATGCAGCACGACGCCGGCATCGAGCGCGCCGCAACGCGTGGCCATCGGAATGCCGTCGAGCGTCGAGAAGCCCATGCTGGAATCGCGGCTGATGCCGGCTTCGAACGCGGCGAGGCTCGCGCCGCTGCCCAGATGCGCGGCCACGATGTTGCCGCGCGCGAACTGCGGCAGCTGCCATGCGAGTTCACCCAGCACGAACCGGTACGACAGACCGTGAAATCCGTAGCGCTTGATGCCTTCGTCGAACAGCGCGCGTGGCAGCGCGAAGCGGCGCACGGTGTCCGTCTGCGTGCGATGAAACGCGGTGTCGAACGACGCGGATTGCGCGAGATGCGGGCGCAGGTGCCGCAGCGCGCGGATCAGCCGCAGGCACTGCGGCTGGTGCAGCGGCGCGAGCGGCACGAGCGCGTCGATGGCCGCGACGGTGCCGTCGTCGAGTACGACCGGCCCCGCAAAGCGGTCGCCGCCATGCACGACGCGATGACCGACCGACACCAGCCGGTCGATCGGAAAATGCGCGGCGAACCAGCCGAGCGTTTCGTCGATCGCGTCGTGCAGGTCGTCTGTGATCGAAGATTCGAGCGCGATGTCGACGCGCTGCTCGCAGTTGTCGAGATGCAGGCGCAGCGGTGCGCGCCGCAGATCGATCAGGCCGTCGCCGATCCGCACCGCCGCGCCGCCGACGATGCTGAACACGCCGATCTTGATCGACGACGAGCCCGCATTGAAGGTCAGCAGCAGCGGCGCGCTCACGATGCGGCCTTGGCATCCCGCGAGCGTTCCGCGACGAGCTTCGCGAGCGCCGCCGACGCGAGCCGCACACGCAGGCTGTCGGCACGGCTCGTCACGACGATCGGCAGGCGCGCGCCGAGCACGAGGCCCGCTGCGTCCGCGCCGGCGAAGTAGACGAGCTGCTTCGCGAGCAGGTTGCCCGCTTCGAGGTTGGGCACGAGCAGGATGTCGGCGTTGCCCGCAACGGGCGACGCGATGCTCTTGGTGGTGGCCGCCGCCGCGCTGATCGCGTTGTCGAACGCGAGCGGACCGTCGACGAGCGCGCCGGTGATCTGGCCGCGCGCGGCCATCGCGGTGAGGGCGGCCGCATCGAGCGTGGTCGGCATTTTCGGGTTGACGGTTTCGACGGCCGCGAGCACCGCGACGCGCGGCCGGCTGACGCCGAGCAGACGCATCATGTCGATCGCGTTCTGGCAGATGTCGCGCTTGTGCGCGAGCGTCGGCGCGATATTGACCGCGGCATCGGTGACGATCAACGGCTTCGGATACGCGGGCACGTCCATCGCGTAGACGTGACTGACGCGCCGCTCCGTGCGCAGCGGCGAGCCGGGCGCGACGACCGCTTCCAGCAGCTCGTCGGTATGCAGGCTGCCTTTCATCAGCGCGTCCACTTCGCCCTCGGCGCCGAGCTGCACGGCGCGCGCGGCCGCGGCATGGCTATGCTCGACCAGCTCGATCGGGATGCCCTTCAGGTCGATGCCGGCGGCTTCGGCGGCCGCATGGATTTTCGCGCCGGGGCCGACGAGTGTCGGCTCGATCAGCCCTTCGTCGCGCGCCTCCACCGCAGCGAGCAACGCATCGGCCGAACATGGATGCACGATCGCCGTGCGCAGCGGCGGCAGCGCGCGTGCGTCGCGAATGAACGCTTCGTAGCGGTCGTGCCTGCGCACGGCGACGTCGGGCCGCGGCGTCGCGGGCCACACCACCGGGGTAGACGGTGCAATCACGGTCGCGGTGCCGAGCAGCACGGTCTTGCCTTGCTGGTTCGTGCAGCGGGTGTCGAGCAGCACGATCCGCTTGTCCTCGTGTTTCTCCTTCACGGTGACGGTGGCCGTGACCGTATCGCCGGGCGCGACGGGATGCCGGAACTCGAGCGTCTGATCGAGGTAGATCGTGCCGGGGCCCGGCAGACGCGTGCCGAGCACGGCGGAGACGAGCGCGCCGGTCCACATCCCATGCACGACGACATGGCCGAACAGATCGTTCGATGCGAACAGCGGGTCCACGTGCGCCGGGTTGACGTCGCCGGAGACGGCCGCGAACAGATCGATGTCGTCCTGGCCCGCGACCCGCACGAGCGACGCGGTGTCGCCGATCGCGAGCTGATCGAAGGTGCGGTTGCGCAGCAGATTCGCGTTCATGGGCGGTCCTCCACGCGCTGCAGCACGTAGCTGCCGGGCGCGTCGGGCAGCGGTGCGCCATGTGCGTCGCGTGGATCGGCGGGAATCGCGGGCGGCGCGACGCGCTGCGGATCCGAATGCGCGTTCAGCCAGTCGTTCCATGCGGGCCACCATGAGCCTTCGCGCGACGATGCGGCGGCCGCCCATTCATCGGGCGCCACGCGCGGATCGTCGGCCGCGGTGTGGCCGATCCGGAAGCGCCGATGCGGATGCCCCGGTTCGCTCACGATGCCGGCGTTGTGACCGCCGCCTGTCAGCACGAACGTGACGTCGGTATCGGCCAGCGAGTGGATCTTGTAGACGGAGCGCCACGGCGCGACGTGATCGCGCTCGGTACCGACGACGAACATCGGCGCGCGGATGTTGCGGATCGACACCGGGTGGCCGTCCACCTCGTAGCGGCCGCAGGCGAGATCGTTGTCGAGAAAGAGCCGCCGCAGATACTCGGTGTGCATCCGGTACGGCATGCGCGTCGCGTCGGCGTTCCAGGCCATCAGATCGATCATCGGCGTGCGTTCGCCGAGCAGGTAGTCGTGCACGACGCGCGACCAGATCAGGTCGTTCGACTGCAGCAGCTGGAACGCGCCCGCCATCTGGTTCGCCGCGAGATAGCCCTGCGACCACATCATGCTTTCGAGGAAATAGACCTCGCTGTCGTCGATGAAGAGCTGCAGTTCGCCGGGCTCGGTGAAGTCGGTCTGCGCGGCGAACAGCGTCAGCGACGCGAGACGCGTGTCGTGCGCGTTCGCCATCGCGGCGGCCGCGATCGTGAGCAACGTTCCGCCGAGGCAGTAGCCGGCCGCGTGAATCCTGCGGTCCGGCGCGATCTTGCCGATCGCATCGAGCGCGGCCATCACACCCATGCGCCGGTAGTCGTCGAGGCTCAGGTCGCGGTCATCGGCATCGACGTTGCGCCACGAGATGCAGAACACCGTATGGCCGTGCTCGACGAGATAGCGCACGAGCGAGTTGTGCGGCGACAGGTCGATGATGTAGTACTTCATGATCCACGCGGGCACGATCAGCACCGGCTCCGCGCACACGTTCGCGGTGGTGGGGCGGTACTGGATCAGCTCGATCAGGTGATTGCGATACACGACCTTGCCCGGTGTCACCGCGAGATCGCGGCCAACCTCGAACTGTTCGATGCCGGCCGGCGGCTGGGCCGTTGCGACGCGGCGCGCGTCGTCGGTTGCGTTCGCGAGCCCTTGCATCAGGTTCATGCCGAATGTCGCGGCGGTTCGCTGCAGCACGTCGGGGTTGGTCGGCGCGAAGTTGCCCGGCGCGAAAACATCGAGCCACTGCCGCGCGACGAAGGCCACCACGTCCTCATGGTGGCGCGTCGTACCGGGCACGCCGTGCGTCGCCGCGCTCCACCAGTGCTCCGTTTGCAGGAACAGTTGCTGCCATAGCCGGAACGGCTCGGTTTGCCATGCGTCCGCCGTGAAGCGATGGTCGCCGGGCGACCGCTCCGCGAGCGGGACAGCGTATTCGCCGCGCGCGACGCTCGTCGCGTAGCCGGCCACGTGCGCCGCGTTGCGCGCGGCGAGCGTCGCGAGTTCGAGCTGCTTGCCAGGGGCCGCGAGCAGGTGAATCAGCCAGTCCGAGAACGCGGCGCCGAGCGCGGCGGGCGACAGTCCACCCGTCAGGCGCGCGATCATCGCTTCTTTCGCGTGATCGAGCGCGCGGTAGGGGGCGGATGGATCGGTCGTGACGTGTGCGGTCGCGGTTGACCGGGTGGCAGGCGGAGACTGGGCGGCGGGCGATGCGAGGGTGTCCATCGGAAGGTCCTCGTCGGTGAGCGTCATGCGATGACTGTAGCGGCGCGATTCGTCTGCACAGTTGATCCATGTCAAAGGTCCGCGCACGCTCCGGTTCACGAACTCTCGCTCGTGCTTGACGCACGTCAACAGTTCGGCGGCGGCGCGGCACATCATCTCGAAGAAGACGGCCGACGTGCCGGCGCAGCGCAACACACACAGAAAACGCAGCACAGGCGGATTGCGGCGCGCAGGAGGGGGAAGCAATGGGAGTGGGAATGCAGATCGTCTATCTTGGCTTCGCGGGCTCGGTGCCGCTCGAAGCCGAGGCGGGCGTCCAGCTCGTGCGCATCGCGCGATTCAGCGCCGTGCTGTCCGGCTGCCACCTCACGATCGAAGCGCTCGGCGGACCGGGCGCCGGCCGTCTGTACGATGCGCGTCTCGATCTGATCACGCGCCTGAAGGGCTTGCGCGCGATCGGCCGCTGTATCGACAGCGATCCGCACGCGGCGGTGCGACTCGCGTTCACGCTGGCGGAGCGGACGCTCGCGGAGGAGCATGCCGCGCGTTCGGCGTGAAGCGGGCGTTGATGCAGATCAACGACGAAGCGGCGCGCGCGTCTAGAGTGAGCAGGCACTGCATCGAAATGGAGAACACCATGCAAGCCTCGGACATCATGACCACGGACGTCATTACCGTGACGCCAGAGACCTCGGTTTATCACGCAGCCGCGCTGCTGACGGAGCATCGCATCAGCGGCATGCCGGTCGTCGACGACGAGGGACAGGTTGTCGGTATCGTCAGCGAAGGCGACCTTCTGCATCGCATCGAAACGGGTACGCTCAGGCGGCAACGCACGTGGCTCGCGGAGTTTCTGCATTCCACGCGCGAGCTGGCCGGCGAATACCTGAAGGAGCACGCGCTCAAGGTGGGCGACGTGATGACGGACAACGTGATCTCGGTGCGCCCGACGAGTTCGCTCGGCGAGATCGCGGATCTGCTCGATCGTCACCATATCAAGCGTGTGCCGGTGCTGCAGGAGGGACGCGTGGTGGGCATCGTCAGCCGCTCGAACCTGATTCACATGCTCGCGGGCGAAGCGCCGTCCGACGCGAAGACCCAGGCCGCCGACGAAACCATCCACCGTCACGCCGTGCAGGCGCTTGGCGGACATCGCTGGGCGATGGCGGCGGAGAACCTTGTCGTGGTGGACGGCATCGTGCACGTGTGGGGCACGGTGCGTTCAGAGGAGGAGCGCGACGCGATCCGCGTGACCATCGAGCGCGTGCCGGGTGTGAAGGGCGTGGAGAACCATCTCGGTTATCCGGTCGTGATCCCGGCGATGTGAACGGGGCGCTGCGAGTGCGGACGATCTACCCTACGAGCAGCCCGGCTTGCCTTTTCCAGATCCTCAGCCAGGATGTTGAATATCCACGCTGATGTTCAACCCAGGAGGAGGCAACATGGACGATCCATTTCGCCGCCCGACCTTCGGCACCGCGGTGTACTACCGCGAGCCGATGGTCGCGCTCGAATGGCTGGAAAAGGCGTTTGGCTTCGAACGGACGCTGCTCGTCACGGATAGCGAAGGCAAGCTCGCGCATTCGGAGATGAAATTCGGCGACGGCTACATCATGGTCGGCAGCGAGTACTCGGAGGATATGTCGAGTCCGCTCGGGGTAGGCGGCAAGAACACCGCGGGCGTGCACGTGCAGTTGCAGAGCGGTATCGACGAGCATTGCGCGCGGGCTCGTGCTGCCGGCGCGGTGATCACGCGCGAGCCGGCGGATCAGTTCTATGGCGACCGCGTCTACGCGGCCCGCGATCCGGAGGGCCACGTTTGGAGCTTCGGCCAGACCGTGAAAAAGGTCTCGCGCGAAGATGCCGAGCGCGACAGCGGCCTGACGATCGAAGGCTGGGCCTGAGCGCGCGGCAGTGTGCTGTGTCGCTGAAGCCCGCGCTTCAGCGACGTATTACTCAGCGTTCACTCAACGCGTAGCAATCTCCACGGCTGCGCCGGCCATCACCGTCGCGCTCGTGCGGTTTGCAATCTTCAGCGCGCGCCGGCTCGTCAGCAGGGCGCGAGCGCGCGCGGCGAGCAGTGCCCACGCGAAGTCGACGCTCGCGAGCACGACGAACATCGTGAGCGTCAGTTCAAGCCACGCAAGCGTGCCGACGCGCGACAGGTCGACGAGGGTGGGCAGCAGCGCGAGATAGAACACCATGATCTTCGGATTGCCGAGCGTGACGACGAGCCCCGCGCAGAACATCCGCCACGGCGACTGGCCTTCGGGCAGCTTGCGCGCATCGGCGTCCGTCGGTGCGAACCACATCTTCCACGCGAGGAACATCAGATACGCAACGCCGATGAACTTCAGCACGATGAAGAACGTGCCGAACGTGCGCGCGATCACCGCGAGGCCCGCAACGGCGCAACCTAGCCAGAGTGCTTCGCCGAGCCACATCGCGGCGAGAAACGGCAGCACGTCGCGCATGCCGTTGCTCAGCACGCGGGCGACGAGCGCCGCGATGCTCGGGCCGGGCGTGCCGGCCGCGACGATCAATGCCAGTGCAAACACGAGCAGCGCTGAAAACGCCATGTGATCGCTCCATCGGAACCGGACTGGATCCGTTCGAAAAGTGAAGGGAAGGCGTTCGATTATCGCGGGGTTGAGGCGTGCGGACAACCGCCGCGCCACGGGGTCGGCACGGCTTCGCGCGCGTCGAAGTCCGATCGCACTGCAGCAACGGAAATGAAAAACGCGGCGTGCGCAACGTAAAACCGCATTCGTTGTGCACGCCGCGCGACACGGCGATTGCGCCTGCGCGCCACCGGGGCGCGCACGCTGCCGTCGTTTCAGCAAGCTTCGCTCAGGCCACGTTTTCGAGCGACGGGTAGTCCGTGTAGCCCGTTTCGCCTTCCGCGTAATAGGTGGACGGATTCGGCGTGTTGAGCGTGGCGTCGATCGCGAAGCGGCGCGGGAGGTCCGGGTTCGCGATGAAGAGCTGACCCCATGCGACGGCATCCGCTTCGCTGGCGTCGAGCACCTGCTGCGCGCTGTCTTTCGTGAACTTTTCGTTCGCGATGTACACGCCGCCGAACGCCTGCTTCAGCTGCGGGCCGAGGCGGTTGTCGCCGAGCGCTTCGCGGGCGGCGATGAACGCGATCTTGCGCGTGCCGAGTTCGCGCGCGACATAGCCGAAGGTTGCGGCCGGGTCCGAATCGCCCATCGTGTGTGCATCGCCGCGCGGCGCGAGGTGCACGCCGACTCGATCGGCGCCCCACACGTCGATACACGCATCCACTACTTCCAGCAGCAGACGCGCGCGGTTTTCGATCGGGCCGCCGTAAGCGTCGGTGCGCTGGTTCGTGCTGTCCTGCAGGAACTGGTCGAGCAGGTAGCCGTTCGCGCCGTGCACTTCCACGCCGTCGAAGCCGGCCTTCTTCGCGTTTTCCGCGCCATGGCGGTACGCGGCGACGATGCCGGGGAGTTCGTCGAGATCGAGCGCGCGCGGCGTCACGAACGGACGCTGCGGACGCACGAGGCTCACGTGACCGCCGGCAGCGATCGCGCTCGGCGCGACCGGCACTTCGCCGTCGAGGAACATCGGATCCGAAATACGGCCGACGTGCCACAGCTGCAGGAAGATCCGGCCGCCTTGCGCGTGCACCGCTTCCGTCACGAGCTTCCAGCCTTCGACCTGCTCGTCGGACCAGATGCCGGGCGTGGCCGCGTAACCGACGCCCTGCGGCGTGACCGACGTCGCTTCGCTGAGGATCAGCCCCGCCGACGCGCGCTCGGCGTAGTACTTCGCCATCAGCGCGTTCGGCACGCGAATGTCGCCGGCGCGCTGCCGCGTGAGCGGCGCCATGAAGACGCGGTTAGGCAGGGTCAGGTCGCCGATCTGGATCGGATCGAAAAGAGTAGGCATACTAATTACCTCGGCTTTGCGGGTACTGGACCCGCTTGCTGTCATGACTGCATGAAGGGATATCCGGGGAAGCCCCTGGATGCGCGATGCGCAGCTCAGAGCTGCTCGTTCATGTGCATCCGAAACGCTTCGATCACGGCGTCGTTGCGCCTGAAGAACACCCACTGGCCAACGCGCTTCGACGTGATCAGCCCCGCGCGCTGCAACGTGGCGAGATGCGCGGAAACCGTGGACTGCGACAGGCCGCAGCGCTCATCGATCTTGCCGGCGCACACGCCGTGCTCGAGCGCGAGTTCCTGATCTGCGAAATACGCTTGCGGCTCGCGCAGCCACGCCAGAATCTCGCGGCGCACGGGGTTGGCGAGCGCTTTGTGAATGGCGTCAATGTCGAGCTTGAGCTGGGCGGTTTCGGTTGTCATAAACGTACGGCGGGCAACCCCGTATCGGAGTTGCCCGAAGTCTGCATCGCTACAGGACGAATCATATATCGTTAGTTAACGATATTCAAGGTTGGGCTTACTGGGGGTGGGGGATTGCGGTCGGGCAATCTCTGGGGAGCCCCACACCGCCTGAGGTTCATACGCAAAACCGCAAAATCGCGTCGGCCACGTCACGCGGGGCTTCCCGTTGCGGAAAATGCCCGACGCCGTCGATGACGATCCGCTCGTAGCGGTTCAGGAAGAAGCGTTCCTTGCCCGCCGAACTATCATGATGGTTGCAGCTGTCCGCGCCGCCGTGCAGCACGAGCGTCGCAACGTTGAGCGCGGGCGCGGGAATCAGCGCCGCGTCGTCCGGCGCATAGTCTGGATCGCCTTCCACGAAGGCCCATCGGTGCCGGTACGAGTGCAGCACCACGTCCGCCCAGTCCGGGCCGTGAAGCGCCGGCAGCATCTCGTCGAAATCGGCGTCCTGGTACCATCCCGCCGGCGACCACGTGTTCCACATTTCGCGCGCCAGCGCCACGCGATCCTCGCGCACGGACCGTTCGCCGCGCGGCGTGGCTATGTACCAGTGATACCAGTAGTTGCGCGCCTGTGTGAGCGGGATGACCTGATGCGGATCGTTCGTGCCGTAGCCGACCGACAGCATCACGAGGTGCGACGCCACGGAAGCGCGTAGACCACAGGCATTCGCCGCGGCACGCGCTCCCCAGTCATGACCGATCAGCGCGGGTCGTTGCAGGCCGAGCGCATCGATGAAGTCCAGCAGATCGCGGCCTAGCGCCGACAGCTGGCCGCTGCGCGGTGTCTGGGCGTGGCGGAAGCGCGTGGGCGCGAAGCCGCGCAACGCCGGTGCGAGTACGCGAAATCCGGCCCCGGCAAGCTGCGCCGCGACGGCTTGCCAGCATGCCGGGCTATCCGGCCAGCCGTGCATCAGCACGGCAGTGCGGTTGCCTGCCGGATTCCATTCCAGATAGCCGATTTCGAGTCGCGGCGTGAGTGCGATTTGGTATTCGTTCATCGAGATGCTCTGTGGTTGTACCGGAACACCTAGCCTAGCTTCACAGTCGCTCACGAATCGTGAATAATCGTGATCAACTGATGATGATTTGCGTTGAATGGATCGAGGCCTCCCCATGAGCGATATCGTGACTTCGAGCGCGCATCAGCTCGACATGCTGCTGTTGCGCACCTTCGTCGAAGTGGTGGGCAGCGGCAGTTTCGCGCAGGCCGCGGACCGGCTCGCGATCACGCCGTCCGCGGTAAGCGGCCACATCAAGCGGCTCGAACAGGCGATCGATGCCGCATTGTTCGTGCGCACCACGCGGCGCATGGACCTGACCGAAGCCGGCGAGACGCTTTACACGTACGCGCGCGGCATCCTCGATCTGGAACGCGAAGCCCGCGCGAAGCTGAAGGGCAAACCGATCGCGGGCCGCTTGCGGATCGGCGCATCGGAGGATTTCGCCGGTACCTGGCTGCCTCACGTGCTGCAGGATTTTCATCGGCTGCATCCGAAGGCGTCGATCGAGCTGAGAGTCGGTATCACGGCCGATCTGCTGCGCAGGCAGCGGCGCGAGCGGATCGATATCGTGTTCGGCAAGCAATGCGCCGATGTGGGCGATGCCGGCGTGCTGCTGTGGCAGGAGCCATTGGTCTGGGCGTACAGCGCGGAGCGTGAACTGGACCCGCTGCGCGACGTGCCGCTGGCCGTGTTTCCCGAGCCCTGTGCATATCGCGACGCCGCCTTCACGGCGCTCGGTGCGGCGACCCGCGGCTGGCGGCTGGTATTCGAGAGCAGCAGTATGGCGGGATGCATGTCGGCGGCGCTATCGGGGCTGGCGGTTACGCTGCTCGCACGCAGTCAGCTGCGCGACGGTTTGCGCGAACTCGGACGCGCGGAGCGCTTGCCGGACCTGCCCACTGTGGGTTTCTATGCGTTCGCGCGCGAAGCCACATCCGCCAACCGGGCGCTGATCGACGCGTGCCGCGAGGTTGGACAGCATGACCGCTTCGGGCGGCGCGTCAGGACGCTGCTCGCACCAGAGCGATAGATAGCGCTCAGTGTCCGCCAGGTGCGAGCGACGTGGCTGCACGACTCAGAAATGTGCGTACGACGACACGATGGAACGGCTCAATCGCCCGCAGGTACGTTCGTCCGAGCAAGTTGTGGCAGAAAACAACTGTCGTGACGACGAGTTCCTGCCGTCCGTCCGCAGTGAGTCGAAGTAGAAAGGATGCCTTGAAGTCCAGGTGAACATCGACATCGCCAAGAACTATCTCGGTGTCACTTCTCGAGTACACACGGAAGAAGCCGATGCGGTCTTGCCCATTCCGCTCCAGTCTCGCGCGCATTTCTCGTGACGTTGTTACCCCGAACCCTGACATGATGCGGTCCCGTAAACTGATGAGCGCCGCAATCCACGTCGGCGGATTACTCAGCGCCGTCTCGGCCAGCAAATTGATGTCGCGAGGAGATCCAGCGGGAAACGTGACAGCGAAGGCATCCGCCAGATTGGAGCCCGAGTAGAGCGACGAAATCGCGCTCTCGACCGGAGGCGTTACCGCATGCACGGCGCCCGGCAAAAAGTTCGAAGAACCGTGAGGTTGAAACATTGCATATCCCTTTCTGGACAGCGGCTGGTCCACCAGCCCTCGGATGTCTTATGAGCCGTGGACCGGCCAACTCTCGACGCCTAAGACGGTCTGCCTGACCGGCACGAGACAGGAAGTGCTGTCAACAGGCCGGCAGTGTGCTCATCATACGGCCGTCCTTGTGTCCTGCCACCTCAATCCTCCCGTGCTGGCGGACGAGCCACATAGTGAAGGTTCGACACTGGCCGTGCCGGTACCGTCGTCAATGGAACGCGATACCGGAAGCGTCGTCAGGCCACTGCGTACCCCGGGCACGAACTGATGCCAAACCCTCTGATCGAATATGCCGCAGGACGGGCATGTTAAGGATTGAACATACGACTTCTATTATGGAGTCCTACTTCTTGTGACGCGCGCGCAAGTTCGAGCAACGCGCACGCGCGTGGCTAGGTGGAGTACCAGAATCGCTGCGTCGACGACGTGCGTGCGCGGACCGCTGGCCGCGATAGGTCGCACTATCGCGGCAGTACTACCGGCACCCTCACTCTTGCCATCGCAAGCATGAGACTGACTGAACGCCAACCTCCCCATGCAGCGACTAACCTCACTCCGCCGGCCCAACCAGATGCGTGTTAGCCGACCCGCGTAACGGACGACGCGCGATCGCATCGAACGGATTGATCTTCGGGCCGAGGGCCTCCGCCTGGCGCTTGAGCAGTTCGACCACCATCGGCAGGCGTTCTTCGTTCAAGCGGGCGGACAGCGTGCCGACGCTCAGTGCCGCGATCGCACAGCCGTTGTGATCGAAGACCGGCACGGCGACACCCGCCATGCCATCCAGCACGCCGGTATTCTGGCCCGCGTAGCCGAGCCGGCGCACCCGTTCGATTTCCGTGCGCAGATACACCTCGTCGAGCACGCCATAGTTGCGCAGCCGCGGCACGTTGAAGCGGATGATTTCCTCGCGCTCTTCTTCCGGCTGGAACGCGAGGATCGCGAGGCTGCCCTGGCCCACCCCCAGCGCCACGCGTCCGCCGATATCGCCGGTGAACGAGCGGATCGGGAACGGACCTTCGCACATGTCGAGACACACCGCGTCGAAGCCGCTTTTCACGAGCAGGAAAATCGTGTCGCCAAGACTCGCGCATAGCCGCAGCAGCGCGGGCCGACACAACGTGCGGATGCCGCTCTGATTGCCCGCCTGCGCGGCAAGCACGAAAAAATCGACACTGAGCCGGTAGCGCTTCGAGCGCTCGTCCTGCTCGACCACGCCTTCCGCGATCAGCGACTGCAGCAGGCGATGCACCGTCGCCTGGGTCAGACCGACTGCGCGTGCGACCGCCGTTACGCGGCTGCCTTCGGTCTGGCTCGCGCTCAACGCGCGGATCACCGCGAACGCCCGTTGCAGCACTCCGGCGCCGCGCGCGTCGTCACCCTGCACTCCGTCCTGCTCGTCCATACCTGTTCACTCTGGTGAAAACATTCCGTTCAGTGGAATGAATACGATCTCGGCCAATTGCCGTGCAAGAGCCGCAGCTTGCACGCATTACCGTGTTTTGGCAAAGCGCCAGGGATATCCCGCAGATCATCCGGCGAAATGTTCGTCGGCGAATGCGATGATTAATTCCATTGAGCAGAATAATTCTAGAAATACTACCGTTCAATGGAATTTCAGTTTGACGTTCAATAATTTGGCTGGCTAGAGTCAGGCCATCGAGTCAGGCCATCGCACGCGATCGATTCAGCCAGTGTCTTCACCGAAAGGGCAGACCATGTCGTTCCTCACCTTGACGGATGTTTCGAAGTCGTTCGGCGACCTGCACGCGGTGGTCGGGCTCAACCTGTCGGTGGAGAAGGGCGAGTTCGTGTCCTTGCTCGGGCCGTCCGGTTGCGGCAAGACCACGACGCTGCAGATGATCGCGGGCTTCATCGAAACCACGCGCGGACGCATCGCGATCGACGGGCGCGACATCACGCAGATGCCGCCGAACCGCCGCGGACTCGGGATCGTGTTCCAGAGCTACGCGCTGTTTCCGCACATGAGCGTCGAAGAGAACGTGAGCTTCGGGCTCGAAATGCGCGGCATCGACAGGAGCGAGCGGCGCGATCGCATTCGCGAGGCGCTCTCGCTGGTGCGGCTCGACGCGTATGCGCACCGCTTTCCGCGCGAACTGTCGGGCGGCCAGCGGCAACGCGTCGCGATCGCACGCGCGATCGTCATCGCGCCGCCGGTGCTGCTGCTCGACGAACCGATGTCGAACCTCGACGCGAAACTGCGCGAGGAAATGCAGTTCGAGCTGCGCGGCATCCAGCGCAAGATCGGCACCACCACGCTGATGGTCACGCACGACCAGTCCGAAGCGCTGTCGATCAGCGATCGCGTGGTGGTGATGGAAAGCGGCCGCATTACGCAGGTCGACACCCCTTACCGTGCGTATGAGCGCCCGGAGAACGACTTCGTGTCGCAGTTCATCGGCAAGGCCAACATGCTGGCCGGACGCATCGTCTCGCACGAAGGCGACACGATCCGCGTCGATCTCGGGCACGATCTCGTGGCAACCGGCTCGACCGCGCAGGTGACGGGGCAAACGAACGGCCAGACAGGCACTCAGGCGCGCACGATCAACGTCGGCGATGCGATCACCACCTGCATCCGCCCGGAAAAACTCAAGCTGTGCGCGCCGTCCGCGGGCCGGCTCGATGGCCGCGTGACGAGCCGTTTCTTCCTCGGCAGCCAGTGGTTGTACCGGCTCGACAGCCGCGCGGGGGAAATGCTCGTGTGCTGCCAGAACGAAGGCAACGAACCGCTGGCCGAAGGCGACCACGTGGGCATCGACTGGCACAGCGACGCGCTGCGCTTCATTCCGCTGGAGCGTGCGCATGGCTAGCACGCTGCCCGCCTCGCAACCTGTTCCGCCCGCATCGAACGCGGCTGCCCGTGCCCGCTGGCGCGCGTGGCTGCCGCTCTGGATCATGAGCGCGCCCGCGATGCTGCTGTTCACGGCGCTGGTGCTGGTACCGCTCGCGATGACGCTCGCGCTCACCTTCTATCGTTTCGATCCGTCGATCGGCCCGATCGCCGCGTTCGACCTGCACAACTACAGCAAGGTGCTGGGCTCGTCTTACTTCCATACGATCTTCCTGCGCACCTTCGGCATCGCGGCGCTGACCACGGTGCTGTGCGCGGCGATCGGCACGCCCGAGGCCTACATCCTGTCGCGCATGCGTGACCCGTGGCGTTCGCTGTTCCTGCTCGCGATCCTCGCGCCGCTGCTCGTCTCGGTGGTGGTGCGCGCGTTCGGCTGGAGCATGCTGCTCAACATGAACGGCCTCGTGAACCAGTTGTTCGGCCTGTTCGGCACGGGTCCGTTCAAGCTCGAATACACGACCTTCGCGATCGTCATCGCGCTCGTGCACGTGATGCTGCCGTTCATGGTGATCCCCGTGTGGACCGCATTGCAGCGGCTCGATCCGCAGACCGAGAACGCGGCGCTGTCGCTGATGGCCTCGCCCGCCACGACCCTGCGGCGCATCGTGTTGCCGCAGCTGATGCCCGGCATCCTGTCGGGCAGCCTGATGGTGTTCGGGCTGTCGGCCAGCGCTTTCGCGATTCCGGGCCTGCTCGGCGGGCGCCGTTTGAAAGTCGCGGCGACCACCGTCTACGACCAGTTCCTGAGTTCGATGAACTGGCCGCTCGGCGCGACGATCGCGATACTACTGCTGGTCGCGAACCTCGTGGTGATGCTCACGTACTACCGCGTGCTCGAACGCCGCTACGCCCGCAGCATGGGCTGACGCGGATTCGCTGAATAATCAGGATACCGGATTAACCGTCGGAACAACCCGGCAGATCAAACCAGGCCAATCGAGATGCGCAAAAACGGACCGCTCGCTCTCGCGTTCCACACGCTCGTCATCCTGTTCGTGCTGGCGCCGCTCGTCGTCGTGGTGCTGGTGGCGTTCACGCCCGACGAGACGCTGACGCTGCCCACGCACGGCGTGTCGCTGCGCTGGTTCAGGGCGATTCTCGAGTACCCCGATTTCATCAGCGCGTTCTTCAACAGCCTGAAGCTCGCGTTCGCGTCAGCCACGCTGTCGCTCGCGGTCGGTCTGCCTGCGGGTCTCGCGATCGGCCGCGCGCGCTTTCCTGGGCGCGGTTTCCTGAATGCACTGCTGCTCTCGCCTCTCGTGATTCCGGGTCTCGTACTCGGCATCGCGTTGCTGCGCTTCTTCGCGATGATCGGCGCGACGGGTTCGTTCGCGTGGCTGATTCTCGCGCACATGATCATCGTCACGCCGTTCGTGATGCGGCTCGTGCTCGCGTCGGTGGCGGGGCTCGACCGTAGCATCGAGCAGGCGGCGTCGTCGCTCGGTGCGAGCGCATGGACCACGTTTCGCCGCATCACCTTCCCGATGATCGTGCCGGGCATCACGGGCGGCTGGCTGCTCGCGTTCATCAACAGCTTCGACGAACTGACGATGTCGATCTTCGTGACGTCGCCGCAGACGGTCACGCTGCCGGTGCGCATGTACATGTACGCGACCGAATCGATCGACCCGATGATGGCGTCGGTGTCCGCGCTGGTCATTTTCATCACGGCGGGCGCGATGCTGCTGCTCGATCGCATCTATGGGCTCAACCGGATTCTCGTTGGCCAGCATTGAGCGCTGCATCTGCCGCCTGCAGTGTGCGGCCTGTCGTGAACCGTTTCCGTATTGATCGAGGCATTGCGCACAGTTCTTATGAGCACCGTCACACCGCATCGCCAGCCACAACTTGTTCGCATCGCCGAGACCACGCGCGATCGTCTTCCGTTCGTACTCGATGGCGTCGCGGTGTCCGCGCTCGCGGGCGATACGCTGCTGACCGCGATTCTCACGCAGCAGCGGCACGTTCGCACAAGCGATTTCAGCGGTGAGCCACGCGCGGGTTTCTGCATGATCGGCGCTTGCCAGGACTGCTGGGTGCGCGACGAGCAGGGCACGCGGCTGCGCGCGTGCACGACGCTGCTGCGCGCGGGCATGCGCATCGTCACCACCCCGCTGACAGACGTAACAGCGGGCGCACCGTCAGCCGCCGGAGTGCAGACCCGATGAGCACGGACACCTCGCAACGCGTCGTGATCGTCGGCGCCGGGCCGGCCGGCGTACGTGCGGCCGAGACGCTGGTTGCCGCAGGCATCCGGCCGACCGTGATCGACGAGAACCCGCGCTGGGGCGGCCAGATCTATCGTCAGCCGCCGGGCGGTGCGGGCTTCGCGCGCAGCAAGCGGGCGCTGTACGGCTTCGAGGCGCGCAAGGCCGACGCGGTGCACACGAGCATGGCGAAGCTGCTGCCCATGCTCGACTACCGCCCGGACACGCTCGTGTGGTCGTGCGAGCCGGGCCGGCTCGACACGCTGCACGAAGGCCGCGAGGCGCGTGTGCCGTTCACGCATCTGATCGTCGCGAGCGGCGCGACCGATCGCATCGTGCCGGTGCCGGGCTGGACCTTGCCTGGCGTCTACACGCTCGGCGGCGCACAGGTTGCATTGAAATCGCAGGGCTGCGCGATCGGCGAGCGCACTGTGCTCGCGGGCACCGGGCCGCTGCTGTATCTCGTCGCGTATCAGTACGCGAAGGCGGGCGCGCGGATCGCCGCCGTGCTGGACACGAGTCCATTCTCGCGTCAGGCAGCAGCGGTGCCGAAACTGCTGAGCCAGCCGGCCACCTTCGCGAAGGGCCTCTATTACGTCGGCTGGCTGAAGGCGCGCGGTGTGCGGATCGCGCATGGCGTGACGCTGGCCGGCATCGACGGTGCCCAGGCGGTGGAGGGCATCCGCTGGCGCGACGATAAAGGCCGCGAGCACGTACTCGCCTGCGATGCCGTGGGTCTCGGCTTCGGCCTGCGACCCGAGACGCAGCTCGCCGATCTCGCAGGCTGCCGCTTCAGCTTCGATGCGCTCAATCGCTGCTGGCTGCCGGAGCGCGATGCCGCAGGCCGCAGCTCGGTCGCGGGCGTCTATCTCGCAGGCGACGGCGCGGGCATCGCCGGTGCGGACGCCGCCGAGCTCGCGGGCCGGCGCGCCGCACTCGCGCTGCTACAGGACATCGGCATCGAGCCGCCGCATAATGAGGGCATGCCCGACGCGGCGACGATCGACAGACAGTTGCGGCGTATTGCCGTGTTTCGTGCAGGCATCGAGCAGGCGTT
Organism: Paraburkholderia phosphatilytica; assembly: GCF_003443895.1. Taxonomy (GTDB): domain Bacteria; phylum Pseudomonadota; class Gammaproteobacteria; order Burkholderiales; family Burkholderiaceae; genus Paraburkholderia; species Paraburkholderia phosphatilytica. Next base: position 27,444 of record NZ_QQOA01000047.1, read on the forward strand.
CGAGCCGCCCGCGCACGCAGCCGCGCACTGGCCCGACGACATGACCGTGTGCCGTTGCGAGGAAGTCAGCGCCGGCACACTGCGCCAATGCATTCGCGGCGGCTTCGCGAATGAGGTCAATCGACTGAAGGCGCTGACGCGCGTCGGCATGGGACGCTGTCAGGGCCGCATGTGCGGCGAGTCGGCGATCGCGCTGCTGAGCAACGAGACCGGCAAGCCTTTGCACGAGGTGGGCCGTGTGCGCAGTCAGGCGCCGGTCAAGCCGATCCCGATCTCGCCGATGCTGTACGACGACGGCGTGCGCATCGCCGCCGAGGAGGCGCACGATGAGTGACACGCGCCACTATCAGGTTGCGATCGTCGGCGGCGGTCTCGTCGGCGCATCGACGGCACTCGCGCTCGCGCGCAAGGGCTTCAGTGTGGGCCTGTTCGAACGACGCTTCTGCGGCGCGCAGGCGAGCGGCGTGAACTACGGCGGCGTACGCACTCAGGGGCGCTCCGCGGAACAGCTGCCGCTCGCGGTGCGCGCGCGCCGCGTGTGGAACCGCCTGCCTGAGCTTATCGGCATCGACGGCGAATTCACGGTGTCGGGACATTTGAGGCTCGCGCGGCGCGATAGCGATATCGACGCGTTGCATGCGTGGTCGGCGATGGCGCGCGAGCATGGCGTCGAATCCGAAGTGATGAGCGGTGCAGCGTTCCGCCGCCGCTATCCGTGGCTCGGCGCCGCGGCGATCGGCGGTTCGCTGTGCGCGAGCGATGGTCATGCGAACCCGCGGCTCGTGTCGCCGGGTTTCGCAGCCGCCGCGCGAGCAGCCGGCGCACACGTGCGCGAGCAAACCGAAGTTGCGGGTCTCGCGTTCGATGGCAACCGCTTCCAGTTTCGCGCCGGCGACGAGCGCATCAGCGCCGACTGGCTCGTCAATTCCTCTGGCGCGTGGTCCAACAAGGTGGCCGGCTGCTTCGGCGAAACCGTGCCGATGAAACCGATCTACCCGAACATGTGGGTCACCGAGCCGCTGCCGCGTTTCATCGGACACAGCCTCGGCGTGTATGGCGGCGGCGTGTACGCGCGCCAGGTCGAACGCGGCAACTGCGTGATCGGCGGTGGCCGCGGCCACGGCGACGGCGAGTACGCGCAGCCATCCAGCGACACGACCCGCGCCGTGATGCGCGAAGCCTGCGCGCTGCTGCCGGGTCTCGCCGACGCATTGCTGATCCGCACATGGAGCGGCGTGGAAGGCGAAACGCCCGACGGCAATCCGATCATCGGACCGAGCGCTACCACGCCGCGTCTCTTGCACGCGTTCGGTTTTTGCGGCGGCGGATTCCTGCTCGCGCCCGGCGTGGGCGAACTGCTTGCCGACCTCGTCGCCGACGGCGCGACGAGCACACCGATCGAACCGTTCGCGATCGGACGGTTTGCCAGCCGTCCCGTACCCGCCGCCCTCTAGATCCAACAAGGAAGAGCCATGAAAAAACTGTCCCGCACCCTCGCTTCGCTTGCCGCGCTCATCGCGCTCGGCATCACCACTACCGCCTGGTCGCAGACCAAAACGATCTATGTCGGCATGAATGGCGGACCGATGGAAAAGGCCTACACGTCAGGCGTATTTCCCGACTTCGAGAAGGCCAACAACGTGAAGGTGGTTGTGGTGCCCGGCACCTCGTCCGACGTGCTCGCGAAGCTGCTCGCCAATCGCAACAGCCCGCAGATGCATGTGGCTTTCCTGGATGACGGCGTGATGGCGCGCGCGGTCAGCATGGGCGTGTGCGAGAAGCTCGACGACACGCCGGAGCTCAGGCAGCTCTATCCGTTCGCGCGCATGAAGGGCGATGTGGGCGCGGGCGTGCAGCTCGGCATGACGGGCATCGGCTACAACACCAAGGTGTTCTCGGAGAAAGGCTGGACGCCGCCCACCTCGTGGATGGATTTCGCCGATCCGAAATACAAGGGCAAGGTGGTGTTCCAGTCGGCCTCGAGCAGCACCTTCGGGCTGCATGGCTTTCTCGCGATCAACCGTATCCTGGGTGGTAGCGACAGCAACGTCGAGCCGGCCTTCACGAAGTGGGGGAGCACGGTGGGACCGAACGTGGTCGAGTACATCCCGAACTCGGCGAAGCTGTCGGAAATGATCCAGACTGGCGAAGCGGCCATCTTCCCGCTAACGCCGACGGCAGTCGGCGACCTGAAGGCCAAGGGTTTGCCGGTTGCGTATGCGAGCCCCAAGGAAGGCGCGGTGCTGTTGCTGGTCGACCTGTGTGTGGTGAAGAACAACCCCGACCCGCAGCTCGCGCAGAAGCTCGCGCAGTTCCTGCTGTCGGCGCCGTCGCAGACGAAGGCGGCCGAGACCAGCCGGCAGATCCCGACGAACCAGCAGGTGGTGATGCCCGCCGAGATGCAGAAGAGCCTCGGCGATCTCAATCAACTCGTGAAGAAAGTGACGGTGGTGGACTGGGACGTGATCAATGCGCATCGCGCGCAATGGGACCAGCGCTGGAACCAGCAGATCGAGCAATGAGCGCACAGTGAGCGAGCGGCAGGGCGACCGTCGAGGTCCTGACGAGCAGATCGGAGCAGTACGCCGGACTGAGCGACGGGCCGTTCGCGACTTCTCACTGCGCTCACGCTGCCGGCGTGAGAGCCTGGCTATTCACGCACCAGTGGGACATCCAGCGTCGCTTTCACTCGCTCCATGGCGACGAAGGTCCGGAAACTTCGAACGTTTCCTTCTGCAAAGAAAAGCGTCCGCGTGAGCGCGGTGTATTCGGCCATGTCCCGCGTGCAGAAAATCAGGACGAAATCGACGTCCCCCGTGACGTAGTAGCACTGTTGTACCAGCTCGCAGGCCTCGAATCTCGCCTTCATCTCGTCGAGCAGTTCAATCGCTTCGCTCTCCGCGGAGACGTGGGTAATGATCGTGACTCGCGAGCCGAGCGCATCGGGATTGAGGACGCTGCGGTCCGCCGCGATCACGCCCGCACTGCGCAACTTCTGCAGGCGCCTCGCGACCGAAGGCACCGACAGGCCGATTTCGTCACCGATTTCGCGGTGAGGCGTTTGGTTGTCCCGCTGGACGATGGCCAGTATTTTCAGGTCGAAGTTGTCCAGTTCCACAGGTCGGTTCTCGGCGGCCATGAGAATTTTTCTCGAATCGAGGCAGCAATTAGACAAAGATTAATGCTTGTTTCGCTATAAAATTTCCCTGTCAAGCGCTTTTCCGAGCTGATCAGCAAACGGACGTGGTTGCTCACGGGCATTCTGCGACGAGAGATGCGAATTGCCGGATGATCGCCAGGACAATCCAATCACTTCGCAGTACTACTGGAAAAACCATGAACCTGCGCACCACCACCTCCGCCTTCATCGTCGCGGCGTTCGCTGTCCCGGCGCCTTCCGTCATGGCTGACACGACAGTCAGGATTGGCCAGGTTTCACTGCTTACCGGCGAGCTTGCCCATATCGGCAAGGATGACGAGAACGGCGTGCGAATGGCAATTGAAGATCTGAACAGCAGAAAGATCCGCATTGGCGGTCAGCTCGTTACCTTCGAACTGGATTCGCAGGACGACGCGGCGGACCCCAGGACCGCGGTAACCGTCGCCCAGAAACTCGTGGACCCGAATCGTTGGGCCCTGATCCGACTGACGCCAGTACCCGTCCACAGCATGGATTTCCCCGATCCTGGTCACCGACGTGTACTCGGCGCGCAGGGACGCGGCATGTTTGAACCCGTCGGAGTGAGCTGGTGCAAATCATCGATATCCGCGCAGCCACGATCCCCATCTCCCGTTACCTCGATCCCTCCATTCCGTCAGGAGGATTGACTACTAGCATGGTTGCCGTGATCACCGACGTGATCCGAGCCGGCAAGCCAGTGGTGGGCTTCGGCTTTTCGTCGATCGGGCGGTATGGGCAGCAAGGGCTGATCGCGGAGCGTTTCACGCCGCGTTTGTTGCAGGCATCGTTCGACGAGCTTGCCGACGAAAGCGGCAGCCAGCTCGATCCGCTGCGCGCGTGGAACGTGATGATGAAAGGGGAAAAGCCCGGCGGGCATGGCGAGCGGTGTGTCGCGGTCGGCACGCTCGACATGGCGCTCTGGGATCTCGCCGCGAAGCTCGCTGACCTGCCGCTGTACGCGTATCCCGCGTCCCGCGTGCCGGGCACGACGCCGGCTGCAAACGTCAGCGCGTATGCCGGCGGCGGCTACTACTATGCGCACGACGATATCCAGCAACTGACGAACGAAGCGAAGCAGGCGCGCGATCTCGGCTATACGCATTTCAAGCTGAAATCAGGCGCCGCGACGCTCGAACGCGACATCGAGCGGATCGAGGCGGTATCGGCGGTGATGCGGGGCGCGCACCACGTCGCTGTCAATGCGATGAACTCGTACGGACCTGGCACCGCGCAACGCGCCGCCGATGCCCTCGCGCCGCTCGGCGTGTGGTGGTTCGAAGACATTTGCGACCCGCTCGATTTTTCGACGCTCGCCAGTGTCGCGCGACGTTACGACGGTGCGATCGCGGCTGGCGAGGCGCTGTTCTCGGTCGCCGAAGCGAAGCTGGTCGACGACCACGGCGGCTTGCGCAGACATCAGGACGTGCTGCTGTTCGACCCCGTGCATTGCTATGGCTTGCCCGGCTATCTGCAGATCGTGAACGAGCTCGGCGCGCGTGGCTGGGATCGCGAACGGTTCTGGCCGCATGGCGGATATCTGTTCACGCTGCATGTCGCGCAGGCCCTGGAACTGGGTGGAACTGAGGTCAATCCGTTCTGCTTCCAGCCGTTCGGCGGTTTCGCCGACAGCACGTTGATGACCGAAGGGAAGGTCAGCGCACCTGAGGCACCCGGCATCGGTTTCGAAGCGAGACAGGCGACGCGGCACGCGTTCAACACGCTACTGGATGATCAGGCGATCAGGTGACCCAGTTGCCATAGCCCGAGGCCGGCGAGCAACGCGGCCGAACCGAGATTGACCGCGCGATGCCAGCGGTCGTTGAAACGGTCGCGCAGCCAGCTCACGCCGGTGGACAGGATGACCCACCACAGCGCCGAGCCCACGAGCACGCCGGCCACCATGACCCATGGCGACGCCGAAGGCGCGCGGCCCGCCAATGCGCCGAACACGGCCATGAACGACAGGATGGTCGTCGGGTTCGACAGTGTCAGCACGAAGGTGCCAGCCACATAGCGCAGCAGCGTACCGGTCGGCCGTTGCAGGGGCCCGCTGCGTACCACGGGCCGGGTGGCAATGCGCCACGCCAGCCAGAGCAGAAAACCGCCGCCGAACAGGCCAAGCCACAGCTTCACGCCCAGCAGCCAGGCGATCAGTCCACTGACACCATACGCGCCGATGGCGCCGTACGCCGCGTCCGCGAATGCTGCGCCCAGACCGGTCGCCAGGCCCGCAAGACGGCCGTGATTCAAGGTTCGCTGGATGGCCAGCAAGCCGATCTGCCCGACCGGCGCGGCGATCGACAGCCCGATCAGCAGCGACTGGCCGAACAGCACGGATGCGGAGGATGGCAGAAGGGCGTTCATGTCGAGCATTGTCGGGCGGGGCCTTTGGCTTGAACATAACGAAAGACCAAGCGAAAATCGATTTCGTCTTCGATTTTTCAGGCCAGAGTTCGTCATGACCGAAATGCTGCAGCTCGACACGAAAGCCTGGGCGCTGCTGGCAGCGTTGCAGGAGGACGGCCGTGCGCCGCTGAAGACGCTTGCGCTTGCCGCCGGGCTATCGATACCGGCCACGGTGGAACGACTCAAGCGCCTGAAGGACGCGGGCGTGGTGCGCTCGGTAGTCGCCGAACTGGATCCGGCGCAGGCCGGCTACGCGGTTCGCGCGATGGTCGGCATCACCGTGCAGCAGCCTGGCAAGAAGGCCTTTCTCGACAAGCTGCGCCGCGCGCCCGAGGTCCTGGAATGCCATCACGTGGCCGGCGCCGATTCCTACATCGTGACCGTGGTGTCCCAGAGCCTCGAGGACCTCGAGCGTTTTCTCGGCTCGATCAACGGCTACGGCGAGACGCGCACGTCGATCGTCTTTTCCACGCCCATCCCGCGTCGTGGTCTTGTGGCGCCGGGTTCGTCGCGGTGAGTTGAGACCGCCGCGACTTCACGTTGCCGCCTTTTCGGCTTCCATCTCCGCCATGTCCTGGAACCGGTCGGCGATGCGCGGATGCGCGCGCCCGCCGTCCGCGGCGCCGATCGCGATCAGCACTTCATCCGGTCCCGGCGCATCGGCAACCTGAAACGTCGCAGTGATGAAGTGCGAGCGCTTGCCGGTCTCGGACTTGTGGATCATCGGGACCGACAGCATTGCGCCGGGCGCGACGCGCGTGTTGGTGAAGCTCAGGAACGCCGTGCCGTTCACGGCTTCGCGATACAGATTGCCGAAGCGCAGCGTGTGGATCAATGCGGACGCGTGCTCGATCTCGCCGTTGACGCCGACTGCCGCCGCCTTGCCGTACGCTTCGACGCGCTCCGCCGGCATGATCGCGAGCAGGCGCCGGGTCATCTCCGCGCCGAGCGCGGGCGCGAGCCGCATGATCTCGGGTCGCAGGTTTTCGACGAAACCTTGCTGAGCCCACGGATTGCGAAGAATCGCCGCCACCACCACCGACGTGATCGGCTGCGGCGCGGCCTTGCCGCCTTCGATGTGAATCTCTTCGACGAATGTCGCGATCTTGCGGATGCCTGTTTCCATTCCTGCCTCTCCTGGGTTTAGCGGTGGCGATGGAACAGATGCTAATGAGCCGTGCACGAAGCGTCTTCCGTCGCTTCGGCGGATGAATCATTTATTTTCCGCTGCGTTCTGACGTATATTGAGGCGACTCAAAAGGATGCACCAGTCATGTCGGACCAAACATCGCGGGTCATGTCGCTGCGGGATGTCGCCAGTCAGATCAATTCCGATGGCGATCTGGATACGGTGTTGCGGGACCTGGTCCGGGCCGCGTGCCGGCATGGTTCGTGGGACCTCGGTTCGATCATGACGGTGGATGCGGCCCACGGCTACGCGTTCGTGATGTCGCGCTACGAGACCACGCTGTTGCCTCGCTCGCTCGAAGACCGCTGGGAGCTGGCCACGAGCCCTGCGCTCGTCGCGTTGCAGCGCGGCGAGCCGGTCTATATCCGCGATGCGCGCGAGTCGCAGGAGTTTCCCGGCTACCGCCGCGAAGCGCACGAACGCGGCTACCGTACCGTGCTCGTGATGCCGATGGTCAGCAAGGACAGCGAAGGCAGACCGATGGTGCTCGCCGTCGCGGCGCGCAAGATCGCCGACGTGTCCGCCGAAGACCTCGCGTTCATGGCGCTCATCGTGCATATCGGCGCGCTCGCGATCGAACGCGCGCATCGTCAGCGCGCACAGAGCGCCGCAGCCGAGCAGTTGCGGCACGTGCTGGTCGCGCAAGGATCGCTGCTGCGCGAAGTGCTCGCGGGCGGGTCGATCGAGGCGTTGACCGCGATGCTGCACGATCTGCTGAAAACGCCGGTTGTGATTGCCGATCTCGTGGCGGGTCGCCTGCTTGCCGCGGGCTCGCCACTATCGCCCAGTCATGACGAAGCGGCATGGCAACAACTGCTCGACGGCGCGTCGGGCCGCGAGATGCTGGCCACCGTGCGCGACGCGCTGATGCGGCGCCGCACGGACAACCTGATGCTCCATCCCGCCGATGGCCTCACGCTCGAGGCGCGTATCGAACCGGTGATGGTCGACGACGAGCCGGTGGGCGCGCTGCTGTTCTTCGGCGCGATCGACGAAGGCGATCTCTTCAAGCTCACGATCGACAGCGCGCGTTTCGCGCTCAGCGTGCAATTGATGCGCAGCGTCATCCAGTTCCGCTTCGAAACCCGCACGCTGACCGAACTGTTCTTCGAGATCGTCGAGCGGCGCTGGCGCGACGAGCAGGACATCGTCGATCGCGCGAGACGGCTGGGGCTGCCGGTGCTGTCCGCGCTGCGCATGCTGGTGATCGATTTCCCACGTAATGCGGACGCCGCGATCGACGTGTCCGCGGATGCGCATCGCGCCGTCTCGCAGCTGTTCGCGCAGCAGCATGTCGCGGCGCATACGGTCACCGTCGGCGGCGGGCTCGTCTGTCTCGTCCCGCAGGAAGAGAGCGCCGACGTCGAACGTATCGGCCGCCTCGCGCAGCGCGTGGCGAGCACGCTGGGCGTGACGCTGGGTCACGAACCGATCGTCGTGCTGGGCGAAACCTGCAGCGGCCTCGAAGCGCTTGCGAAAGAGTGGGAGCGCTGCTGGCGCATGATCCGCATCGCGCGCAGCTATGGCCGCAGCGGCGCGATGGGCGTGCCGGATCTCGGTCCGCTGCCGATGCTGATCGGCGCGGCGGATGCCGCGGACGTGCGCAGCTTCGTCGAAGGCGCGATCGGCAAGGTGGTCGAATATGACCGCAAACATGCTTCGGCCTACCTGGAAACCCTGAGTGCGTACGTGCGCTCCGGTTGCCGGAGTCAGCCGTGCGCGGATGCGATGGGACTGCATGTGACGACGCTGCGCTACCGCCTTTCGCGCGTCGCCGACCTGTTCGGGATCGAAGTCGAAACGCCCGAACAGCGCTTCTCGATCGAGCTGGCGTTGCAGCTGTATCAACTGATCGAAAGCAGCCCTACCGCGCGCCCGCTCCAGGACCGCGCTGAACCGCATACGTCGAACGCGAGATGAATCGGCAGTAAATCTCCTTCGTTCCAGCGGAAGTTTCAAAAAAAGAGTTCGCTTAACTTACACCTCATCGTCACGACGCACCGAGGTGAAGTACATGCAAGCCGAACTCGCGGATAAGCCCAACGTCATCGATCCCATCGCGCTGCGAGGGGCGTTCGGCACCTTCGTGACGGGCGTGACCGTCATCACGACGCGCGATGCCGAAGGACGTCCACGCGGCATGACCGCGAACTCGTTCACGTCGGTTTCGCTCGATCCGCCGCTGCTCCTCGTCTGCGTAGGAAAGAGCGCCGCGAGTTCGCCCGCCTTCCAGGCGTCCGGACACTTCGCCGTCAATCTGCTGCGCGCCGAGCAGACCCATGTGTCGAACCTGTTCGCGTCGAAGTCGGGGGACAAGTTCGCGAGCGTCAGCCACGACACGGTGCACACCGGCGCGCCGGTGCTCGCCGACTGTCTGACGTGGTTCGACTGCACCGTGCACGATCGCGTCGACGCCGGCGACCATATGGTGTTGATCGGACGCGTGCAGGCATTCGGCACGAGCCCGTCCGCGCCGCTCGGCTTCTGCAGGGGACGATACGCCGAGGTGAAGGATCCGTTGCCGCCCGGCTGGCTCGCATCGCACGGCATGGCCGCGGGCTATCTCGTCGAGGCGCAGGGCAGCGTGTTGCTCGTGAAGGACGGCGCCCGCGGCTGGGTCCTGCCGAGCGCGCCACGGCGGCTCGCCAACGGCAGGCTGCCGATCTCCGGCGGCGACGAACTCGAACTGCTGCCCGACGACACCTTCCTCTACTCCGTATTCGACATCGACGGCAGCGATTCCGGCTACCTGATCTATCGCGCGCGTCTCGCGCAGCCGCGCGCCGGCGACGAGCTGCCCAATCTGCCCCATGGCTTCCAGTTTTTCCCGCTGGACCAGTTGCCGTACGACGACATCGCGAGCGTGGAAATGCGCTCGATGCTGCGGCGCTATGTGCGCGAAAGCTCGTTAGGCCGGTTCGGCATCTACATGGATTCGCACGACGGCGGACGTGTCGCGATGGTGAGCGCGGCACAGCCGTGGGCGCGTCATCCGTAATCTCGACCAGAAAGGAACACCATGAAGACGACAGTCGACAGCCTGCAGGGATCGCGCCTGGACCTGTTCATCGACGGCCAGTTCACGCGGCCGCACAGCGGCCAGTACGTGCCGAGCTACGACCCGACCACCGCGGAGCCCTGGTACGAATTCGCGCAGGCCGACGAGCGCGACGTGGACACCGCGGTGCGTTCGGCGCAGGCGGCGTTCAGGCATCCATCGTGGGCGCGCATGACGCAGACCGATCGCGGCAAGCTGGTGCGACGGCTGGGCGAACTGGTGCGCGAGCATGCCGACGAACTCGCGATGATCGAATGCCGCGACAACGGCAAGCTGCTGAAGGAAATGCGCGCGCAGATGCGGGCGATTCCGGACTCGTATCTGTACTTCGCCGGGATGGCGGACAAGCTGCAGGGCGACACGATTCCCGTCAACAAGCTCGATACGCTGAACTTCAACCTGCGCGAACCGATCGGCGTGGTGGGGATGATCATTCCGTGGAATTCGCCGCTGATGATGTTGACCGGCACGCTCGCGCCGTGTCTCGCGATCGGCAACACGATCGTCGTGAAGCCGTCCGAGCATGCGACCGCTTCGACGCTCGCGCTTGCCGAACTGGCGATCGAAGCAGGCATTCCGCCGGGCGTGATCAACGTGGTGAGCGGCGACGGCATGACGACGGGCGACGCGCTGACGCGTCACCCGGGCGTCGCGAAGTACGTGTTCACCGGCAGCACGATGACGGGCCGCAAGATCGCCGGCAACGCGGCGCAGAACCTCGTGCCGTGCCAGATGGAACTGGGCGGCAAGTCGCCGCACGTGGTGTTCGCCGACGTGGACATCGAGCGCGCGGTCAACGGCGTGGTGTCCGGCATTTTCGCGGCGGCGGGGCAGACCTGCGTGGCGGGGTCGCGCTGCTTCGTCGAGGCCTCGGCGCACGAGCGCTTCGTCGAAGCGCTCGTGGAGCGCACGCGGCGCGTGAAGGTGGGCCATCCGGTCGCGGACGACACCGACATCGGCCCGCTCGCGCTCGCCGCGCAGCTCGAGAAGGTGCGCAGCTACGTGGCGTCCGGCGTGCAGGAAGGCGCGAAGATCGCGGCCGGCGGCCGGCAGCCGCAGGATTCGGAACTCGCGCGCGGCTGGTACTACGAGCCCACCGTGATCACGCACGCGCACAACAGGATGCGCTTCATGCAGGACGAGATCTTCGGACCCGTGGTCGGCGTGGTGCCGTTTCGCGACGAAGCGGAATTGATCGAACTCGCGAACGACACCGAATACGGTCTCGCGGCCGGCATCTGGACGCAGAACATCGATCGCGCGATGCGCTTCGCGCGGCAGGTCGATGCGGGCACGGTCTGGATCAACACGTACCGCTCGGCCGCCTACATGTCGGCGAACGGCGGCATGAAACGCAGCGGCTATGGGCGCCGCGGCGGCTTCGAAGTGATGCGCGAATTCTCGCGCCTGAAGAACGTGGTGATCGACTATTCCGGCGCGATGCAGGACCCGTTCGTGATTCGTCTGCGCTGACGCGCGGCGCGTCATTCCAACAAGACCAGGAGCCCATAATGAAATTTGCAATCTCGCTGAGCATGGAGCGCTTCTCTCCAGACGCTTCGATGAATGAGGCGCAGGCCAACATGCTTCGCCTCGCGCGTCTCGCCGACGAAGGCGGCTTCGAAACGCTGTGGACCGCCGAGCATCACACCATCGAATGCACGATCTCGCCGAATCCGTTCACCGTGCTCACGTGGCTCGCGCAGCACACCGAGCGCATCCGCCTCGGCACCGCGACGCTGGTGGCGCCGTACTGGTCGCCGATTCGCCTCGCGGGCGAAGCCGCGCTGTGCGATCACCTGACGCAAGGCCGGCTCGAATTCGGCATCGCGCGCGGCGCGTATCAGTACGAGTTCGACCGCATGGCGGGCGGCATGCCGCAGCAGGAAGGCGTCGCGTACATGAAGGAACTCGTGCCCGCGGTAAAGAACCTGTGGAAGGGCGACTACGCGCATGAAGGGCACTACTGGCGGTTTCCGCTCGCCACCTCGGTGCCGAAGCCTCTGCAGCAGCCGCATCCGCCGATCTGGGTCGCGACGCGCGATCCGGGCAGTTTCGACTGGGCCGTGGGCATTGGCGCGAACATCCTGTCCACGCCGCTGTCCGCTCCGGCTTCCGAAGTGCGCGTGCTGGGCGAAAAATTCCGCAAGGCCGTCGCCGATCATCCTGAACATCCGCGGCCGCGCTTCATGATGCAGCGTCGCACCTGCGTATACGACCGCAAGGAGGACTGGGAGGTGGCGGTGCGTCACAGCGTGGACTATGGCCGGACCTTCGAGAACCTGATGCAGAACGTCGGCACTGTGAGCAACGGTTTTCCGGAAGCCGTGCCGTACGAGGTCGTGGCGAACCGCTCGAACTACGATCCCGAGAGCATCCGCGAAAACCTGATGTTCGGCACGCCCGACGAAGTGATCAGGAAGCTGCAGGTCTACGAAGAAGAAGGCGTCGACCAGTACACGCTCGGCCTGTCGTTCAATCTGCCGTTCGAGCTGCAGCAGAAGACGCTGCGCCTTTTCATCGACGAGGTGATGCCGCATTTCGCGGCGCGCGAGCGCGACCGTGATCGGGACAATGCGCGCAAGCCGGCGGGTGCGCGCAACGGCGTGGCGAACGTCGCGGCCGCGGGGCGCTGAGCGATGAACGCGCCAGCTTCCGTCATGCCGGGCCAGCACGGCTACAGCGCGCTCACGGTGCGCGGCGTCGAGCTGAACTACCGGCTGCAGGGCAGCGGGTCCAGGCCGCTCGTCTGCATCCACGGTGTCGGTTCGTATCTGGAAGCGTGGGATGGCGTGGCGTCGCGTCTCGGCGACGCGTTCCGCGTCCTCACGTTCGACCTGCGCGGTCACGGCCGTTCGTCGCGCGTGAAAGGCCGCTACGAGATCGACGAGTTCGTCGGCGACGTGCTGGCGCTGGCCGCGCATGTCGGCTTCGAGCGCTTCGACCTCGCGGGCTTTTCGCTGGGCGGCCTGATCGCGCAGCGTCTCGCGCTCACGCATCCCGACGTGCTCAAGAAGCTCGTGCTGCTGTCCACCGTGGCCGGCCGCACACCGGAAGAACGCGAGCGCGTGGCCGCGCGTCTCGCGGCGCTGCAGGCGGGCGAGCAGGGCGCGCACTACGATGCGTCGTTGTCGAGGTGGCTGACCGAAGCGTTTCAGGCGCGTCATCCCGAACTGGTTTCGCAGCTGCGCGCGCGGAACGCCGAGAACGATCCGACGTGCTATGCGGCGGCGTATCGTGTGCTCGCGCAGACCGATTTCGGCGGGTTCATCGATCAGATCAAAACGCCCACGCTGATCGCAACCGGCGAAGAAGACGAGGGCTCGAACCCGCGCATGGCGAACTACATGCATCAGTGCATCCGCAATTCCAGCGTCGCGATCCTGCCGGGTCTGCGTCATTCGATTCTGATCGAAGCGCCGGATACGGTGGCCGCGATGATGCGCCGCTTTCTGCTCGACCAGCACGAGGAGCGCTGAAGACGATCGTCGAGGAATGCGGCGAGCCGACTGTTCGACGTTGCCGAAACCTTCCTCGTCCTGCTGATTTGCTGTGAGGAGACACGACTATGAGTGAGCGTTTGAAGATCGAACATCTGTACAAGGTGTTCACCGATCGCCCGGCTCCGGCGCTGGCGATGCTGCGCGAAGGCGCGAGCAAGGCCGAGGTGCAGGAGAAGCTGGGCGTCGTGGTCGGCCTCGACGACGTCACGCTGAGCGTGCCGTCGGGCTCGATCTACATGATCATGGGGCTGTCGGGTTCCGGCAAATCGACGCTCGCGCGCTGCATCAACCGCCTCAACGAACCGAGCGCGGGGCGCATCCTGCTCGACGGTACGGACCTTTGCGGACTCGACGAACACGGTCTGCGCGAGGTGCGCCGCAACCGTATCTCGATGGTGTTCCAGCACTTCGCGCTGCTGCCCAACCGCCGCGTGATCGAGAACGTCGAGTTCGGCCTGAAGCTGCGCGGCGTGTCCGCTGCGGCACGTCGCCGCCGGGCGGAAGAGGTGCTGAGCGTGGTGGGCCTCGCGCGCTGGTCGCAGCACCTGCCGCACGAGCTGAGCGGCGGCATGCGCCAGCGTGTCGGGCTGGCGCGCGCGCTGGCCACCGACGCCGACATGCTCATCATGGACGAAGCGTTCAGCGCGCTCGATCCGCTGATCCGCACCGAGATGCAGGACGAGCTGCTGCGGCTGCAGCGCACGCTCAACAAGACCATCCTCTTCATCACGCACGACTTCCAGGAAGCGCTCAAGCTCGGCACGCGCATCGCGATCATGTCCGAAGGCAAGCTCGTGCGCGAAGGCACACCGCAATCCATCGTGCTCGAGCCCGGCAGCGACTACGTGGCGGCGTTCACACGCGACGTGGACCGCGCGCGGCTCTTCGACGCGAGCTCGGTCATGACGTCGCTCGCGGAGATTCTGCGACGTTCCGGCCGCGTGCTGATGGGCGACGCATCGGGGGCGCCCGGTCCGGCCTTTGTGCTCGACACCGACGCGCGCGTGCTCGGCGCGCTGAACGCGGCGGAGGTCGAGGCGGTGAAGGGCGGTGCATCGTTGCCGCCACTGCAGGCGCCCTTCGTCAGCGTGCGTTGCGATGCGCGGCTCGTCGACGTGGCCGGGCGCTGCGGCACCGAAGGCCCGATCGCGGTGGTAGACGATGCCGGCCGTCTGATGGGCCGGCTGGAAGTGGGGCAGCTGCTTGCCCGTATCGGCGCGCAGAGCGCTGCAGGAGGACGCCATGTTCAAGGCTGACGATCTCGCGGTACTGCCGATCGCGCAATGGATCCAGCAGGGTGTGCAATGGGTCGCGCTGCATCTGCGGCCGCTCTTCCTGGTCATCAAATGGCCGGTCGAGAAAATGCTGGCATTCAACGACAGCATGCTGCACGCGTTGCCGTTCCCGCTCGCGGTGCTGATCGTGTTTCTGCTCGCATGGCGCGCAGCGAGTCTAGGCATCGCGACGTTCAGCGCGCTTTCGCTCGTGGCCATCGCTGTGCTGGGCGTCTGGTCCGACGCGATGACCACGCTTTCGCTGATCGCGACCGCGATCGTGTTCTGCGCGCTGATCGGCATTCCGGTCGGCATCTGCTGCGCGCGCAGCGACCGGGTGTGGCGCGTGGTGCGGCCGGTGCTCGACATCATGCAGACCACGCCGACCTTCGTCTATCTCGTGCCGGTCGTGATGCTGTTCGGCGTGGGCACCGTGCCCGGCGAGGTGGCGGTGGTGACGACGGCGATGCCGCCGCTGATCCGCTTCACGCAGCTCGGCATCCGCATGGTGGAGCACGAGATCGTCGAGGCCGGGCTCGCGTTCGGTGCGAACAAACGTCAGCTGTTGTGGGAAGTGCAGCTGCCGCTCGCGGTGCCGACCATTCTCGGCGGCCTGAACCAGACGGTGCTCACTGCGATGGTGATGTCGGTGGTCGTGGCGATGATCGGCGCCGAAGGTCTGGGTCTCGTCGTGCTGCAAGGTCTTGGGCGGCTCGACGTCGGTCAGGCGGCCGTAGGCGGTATCGCAATCGTACTGCTCGCGATGATGCTCGACCGGATCACGCAGAAGCTCGCGCAGCCGCGCACTGGAACGCGTGCCACGTTGCTGAACACGATTGCGCGCCTGTTCGTTGGGCATCGCGACACGACGCGCAACGGCGCCGACGAGCACACGCACGACGCGAAAGAAGCGTTGTAACGGCAGCACGGCGCGGCAAGCGATGCACGTCGCCAAGGGCAACTGCGAATAACCGTACGCACGGGAGATTTCGATGAAGGCATGGATCAGGGGGCTGGGCGCGGCCGTCGTGGCGGGCGTCATGTCGACGGGACTTGCGGTGGCCGCGCAGGCGCTGCCCGGCACCGGAAAGACGGTGAACTACGCGCAAGGCGACAGCCTGGGCGGCAACTACGTCGCGACGCAGATCATCGTGAAAGCGCTGCAGCGGCTCGGCTACGACGTGAAGCTGAGCACGATGAACACCACGCTGTTTTTTCAGGCCGCGGCGCAAGGCGACGAAGACATCGCGACGGATGTGAATTTCCCGCAGCGGCTGCCGGGTTATCGCGCGGTCGAGAAAGACGCGCAGATCGTCGGCAGCGGCATGATCGTCGGCGGTGGCGTGAACGGGTATCTGATCGATCGCAAGACCGCGCTTGCGCACAACATCACGTCGCTCGACCAGCTGAAGGATCCGAAGATCGCGGCGCTGTTCGGCGGTGGCGATGACGACAAGGCGGAGCTGATCAGCTGCGACCCCGGCTGGAGCTGCGGCGACGTGGTCGACTATCAGCTCGGCAAGTTCGGGCTCAAGGACACGGTGCATGCGGTGCGCGGCAAGTATGAAGCGCTGATGGTCAACGAAGTAGTGCGCGTGAAGTCAGGCAAGCCCGCGTTCTTCTATGCGTGGAGTCCGTCGTGGGCAACCAACGACCTCGTGCCCGGCAAGGACGTGGTGTGGTTGCCGACGCCTGCGGATGCATTGCCGCCGAACGTGCCGAGTGCGGGTTCGGCGCTGATTCATGGCGTGCAGGGCTGCGCGGGCGGCGCGGATCCGTGCCGGATGGCGATGGCGTCGTGGAACTGGGGAACCGTGGCGAACCGCTCGTTCATCGCCGCGAATCCAGCGGTGCGCGCGCTGATCGAACAGGTCAAGTTTCCGGTGGCGACCTGGTCGCACTGGGAGTCGGCGATCAGCCAGGACGGCGGCTCGGCGGCGACCATCACGAAGCTCGCGAACGAATGGATGGCGGCCAACAACGGCCAGTTCGACCAGTGGGTGGCGGCCGCGGCGGGTGCGCATTGAGCGCGCGCGCCATGCGTTCGCGACGAACGTTTTACGCGGTGTGGAGGCGGTCATGAAATTCGACCGCTATGACCTGGCGATCCTGGGCATCCTCGCGCGCGACGGGCGCATCACCAAGTCGCGTCTCGCCGAAGAGGTCAATCTGTCGATCTCGCCCGCCTGGGAGCGCGTGAAGCGGCTCGAAGAGGCGGGCGTGATCCGCGGGTATCGGGCCGACGTGAACTGGCTGCGCGCCTTCAGCGGCAGCCGCATCGTCGTCGAGGTGACGCTCGCGCGGCACACGGTGGCGGACATGGCGCGCTTCGAGGCGTGCATCGCGGCGTCGCCCGACGTGATCCAGTGCATGGCGACGGGCGGCGGCATCGACTACGTAATGGTGGTGTTCTCGCGCGACATTGATCACTACCAGCGCTTCATCGACCGGCTGCTGATGGAGGAGCTTGGCATCGAGCGGTACTTCACCTACGTCGTGACGAAGGAGGTGAAGCCCCCGACATCCGGCGTGCCCGCATGGGCGATCGATACGAACGTGGCGGCATAACCGCCTGGCAATCCTGAGCATGACATTTCCGATAACACGGTAACGACGAACCAGATGGAGACGACATGAAAACGACCTTCAAGGCTTCGGCCCTTGCGATACTCACGGCGCTCGGCTGCCTCAGCTGCCTCAGCGGCACCGCGCATGGCGCGGCGGCGATGCCCGGCACGGGCAAGACGATCCACTACGCGCAGACCGACAGCCTCGGCGCGAACTATGTGGCGGTGCAGATCACGATCAAGGCGCTGAAGTCGATGGGCTACGACGTGAAGCTCAGCACGATGGGCACCGTGCTGTTCTTCCAGGCGGTCGCGCAGGGCGACGTCGACCTGGAGACGGACGTGAACTTCCCGCAGAGCGATCCGGACTTTCGCGCGGTGCAGGACCGGGCGCAGATCGTCGGCGGCGGGGAGATCATCGGCGGCGGCGTGAACGGTTATCTGATCGATCGCAAGACGGCGCTCGCGAATCACATCACGAGTCTCGACCAGATGAAGGACCCGAAGATCGCCAGTCTGTTCGGCGACGACGGCAAGGCGCAACTGATCAGCTGCGACCCGGGCTGGAGTTGCGGCGACGTCGTCAACTACCAGCTGGACAAGTTCGGACTGCGGCAGACGGTGCGTCCGGTGACGGGCAAATACGAGGCGTTGATGGCCGATGTCGTGGCGCGTGTGAAGGCCGGCAAGCCTGCGTTCTTCTATGCGTGGAGCCCGTCGTGGACCACCAATGCGCTGGTGCCGGGCAAGGACGTCGTGTGGCTGCCGACACCGACCGATGCTCTCCCGCCGAACGTGCCGAACCATGGCTCGGCGCTCGTCAACAACGTGAAGGGTTGCGCGGGCGATGCGAATCCCTGCCGGATGGCGATGGCGTCGTGGAATTACGGGTCGGTGGGCAACCGCGAGTTTCTCGCGGCGAATCCGGTGGTGAAGGCACTCGTCGAACAGGTCAAGTTCCCGGCCGATACCTGGTCGGCCTGGGAACAGGACATCAGTACCGCGAACGGCAACACGGGTGTGGTGACGGACCTGGCCGATCAGTGGATCCGAAAGAACCGGAACGAGTTCGATCACTGGGTGTCGGTGGCCAGCACGACGAAGTGACGCGCGGTTTTGGTTTTAGTCGTGCTCAACGCGGCCAGTGCCGGCGCGAGACGACCGCAAAGCTCACGGCGATCGCACCGGTCGCCGCGCGAACAGGTATGTCGTGCGGCAAGTCGCCGAATCGGGAGCGGCGACTGTGCGCTTGACGCGGATTGGATTCGGCATCGACCGCCGTTTTGCCGATGGTGTCGGATTCAACGGCCGCCTGCGGCCGGTCAGTTATCGAGCCTGGAACTGGCATGACGGATGTTCTTCGAGAGGAGCATGTCCGTATTGAACGCTTCGCCTGTCGATCGGTAAAATGAATGTTTTTACCCGTGTGATTACTTTTCCGAATGGAATTGAAATTACTGAAGACGTTCCTGACCGTTACCGAGCTGCGCCATTTCAGCCGCGCGGCGGATGCGCTGCACATGAGCCAGCCGACGCTCAGCAAGCAGATTGGCGCGTTGGAGGCGAGCCTCGGCGGCAGGCTGTTCGAGCGCGGCCGGCACGGTGCGCAGCTCACGCCATTTGGCGAGACGTTCCTGGCCGATGCGCAGGCGCTCGTACGCGACGCCGATGAAATCCTGCTGCGTGCGAGAGAAGCGAGCAGCGGCCGGCACGGCCACTTGCGCATCGGGATCGGTCTGTCTGTGCTGACGATCGTGCCGGGCCTGATTGCTGATTTTCGGCGACAGCATCCTGGTGTCAGCGTCACGTTGAGCGATCTCTCTTCCGCCGAGCAGACGCGTCGTCTTCTGGCGGGCAAACTGGATGCCGGCTTCATTCGCTTGCCGCCGGAGGAAGGACTGTCATCCGTCAAGGTCGTGGACGAAGTCCTTGCGCTCGCAATGCCGCCGCACCTTCGCTACGCACGCCTTCCAGCGAACCTCGAAGTGCTCAACGAAACCGGCTTCATTGCGCTGGAGCGTACGCGCGCGCCGGGGCTCGCTGCACTGATCGACCGATGGTGCGTCGAACATCGCTTTGTGCCGAACGTGACGCAGCGGGCCGAAGACACCCAGTCGGTACTGACGTCGGTTGCCGCGGGAGTGGGCATTGCGTTCATTCCTTCGCGCGCGCGACATCTGCTGCGGGATGCCAGGGTATTGCCGCTTCCTGGCAAACACGCAAAGTGGCGCGTGGGACTCGCATGGCCGTCCGTTCGCGAAGATCCGGTGACGGCGCGTTTCGTTGCGTTCGTGCGGGCTGCGATGAAGGGCGGGTGATGGGCGGGGGTTCTGAAAGCGCGTTCTGACAGCGTGCACCGTTGTGCTAGCATGTGCCGCATTGTCATCGACATGGAAGGAGGTTGCCGTGAATACCCAGCCTGATTCGGCGCTCCTTCCTGCCAGCACGATGCATCCGCGGTCGATCCTGGGCAGGAGCTGTGGGCGCCTCAACGCCACGCGAGATCCTTCCCTTGACTATCTGCTTTCGCAACGACCGTTCCCCCACCTCTGATCCTCTCCATCTCTTCGTAGCCAGTGTGCTGCGCGCCGCAGGATGCGTCTATGCGGACGAAGAAGCTCGACTGCTGATTGCGTCGATACCGCTGGCGGACCTGCACAAAAAGGTCGAACAACGCGTCTCCGGTATTCCGCTGGAGTACGTGCTGGGCTGGGCGAATTTCCTCGGTCATCGCATTGCGCTGGAGGCGGGCGTGTTCATCCCACGCCGCCGAAGCGAATTTCTGGCTTCGCAGGCAATCGACCTGCTCGCAGCGGGCGGCGTGCTGCTGGACCTCTGCTGCGGGTCGGGCGCGCTAGCCGCCGTGATCGCCGCCTCCTTCGCAGCTGACGAGCCCGTGACCGTCTGGGCGTCCGACATCGATCCGGTTGCGGTGCGATGCGCGAGGTCGAACCTCGCCCAGGTGCGCGCGCAAGTGGTGGAGGGCGATCTGTACGAGGCGTTACCCGCTGAGTTGCGCGGACAGGTGAGCGTGATCGTCGCTAATGCGCCCTATGTGCCGGCAGAAGAAATCGAACTGCTGCCGCGCGAGGCCCGTCTTTACGAACCGCATCGAACCTTTGCCGGCGGCCCCGATGGTCTTTCGGTACAGCGACGTGTCGCGGAGGAAGCACGGACCTGGCTCGCTCCGGGCGGCAGCTTGCTGGTGGAGACTTCAGAAGCCGCCGCGTGTCGTACCGAGGCCATGTTCGAGACGTTCGGGTTGACCACGCGAGTGGTCCGCTCCGAGACCTGGGATGCGACCGTGGTGATCGGGAGCCGACCGGTGTAGTGCCTCGTGACGTGTGCGTCATGCCGGCGGCGCGGCCGTTGTCACCTGCGAGTGAGGACGGTCGCACCGCTGCGGCCTTCAATCATTCGCCGGTCCAGATGCGCCCTTGTTTTGCAGTACGTTGAAGCGCAGCAGTTTTCCACCGACGCTCGAATCGCCAGGCGAGACCGCGACGAAAAGCGTATGACGCTCCGGCACGAGAACGGCTGTCTTGGCGCCCTTGGCCGTCGGAACGCGCGCGACCTCGTCGTAGTGGTCGGGATCCTTCTGCTGGATGACGCTCGTGTAGTCGTCGCCCGTTGCATAGACCCGCTGGTTCGCACGGTCGAAAATCACCTGATCGGTGCGTTGCGGCGCGTCGAACGAGGCAATCGTGCGGCCGTCTTTCGCATCGAGCACCAACAGTTTGAACGGCTCGCGCGTGACGACGAAGAGCCGCTGATGGGCCTCGTCGAAGGCCATCGCGGCGTTGAGTTTAGCGCCTTCGATCGGCCAGTTCGCGAGTACCTTGAGCGTTCGCTTGTCGACCACGGCGATCGTGTTCCTGCCCGTCACGTTGATGAAGAGCCGGTTGCCGTCCTGTTCCACCGCCATTGCCTCGACGCGGTCGGTGTTGAACGTGATGTCGCCGATCTTCTTGCCGGTGCGCGGATCCACGGCCGATACCGCCGTATCCGGCAGCGCCGGATCCGCGTTCTTGCCGACGCTGACGATGTATTCGCGGCGGGTCGAGGGATCGTAAAGCATCGGGTCCGCGCCCACCACGAGCGGAATCGAACCGATGATGCGATAGTTCGACGCATCGACGATGCGCGTCATGCCGGCGCCGCTGTCAGTAACGACAAGTCGCTTCAGGTCCGGCAGATACAGAGGGGAATGCGGCTGATCGAAACCCTTGATCGTCCGCAAATGCTTGCCGCTGGTGAGATCGAATACCTCGAGCGTGGAGCCGTCCTCACCCGCCAGAAAGAGCCGGTTGCCCGCGACGTCCGCGGCGAAGTGATCGAAATCGCCCTTGTACTCGGGCAGGCTCGTGCTGCCTGCCAGTTGCAACGGCATGCCTGCCGTCGTCGTCGCGCCGGGTGCCGGCGTTGCCGCATAAGGCAATGTCGAATGAAGCCCAGTGGACATCAATATCGTGAACGACAGGGCTGCAAGATCGCGAGAACGCATGTTCGTTATCCTGAGAAAAACGGCGAAGCGCGCTCTCCGGTGGATCAGGAGAGTGCGCTTCGTCGTTCGATACGGGTTTGCAACGCTTATTTTGCCGGCAGGAACAGCGTGCCGAAGGTCGGAATCTCCTTCGACATCACGTCGCGCAGGTGCGTCGCGGCAACGTAGAACTGCTGCTCGGTCTTCGTGTGCGAGGCGTCGTTCTTGTACGCCAGCACGAGCTCGCCGATGTTGTTGCCCGACACGTCACGCAGCGGCAGCATCACGACGAACTTCTGAACGATGTCGTTCGGCCGGTGCCAGCGCGGATCGACTTCCGTGATGCCCAGTTTCGAAATCGGGATATCGTCCGGATCGTCCGCATCGCCGATGCGATCCTTATAGGAACCGGCGTACATCGACGCGGCAGCGAACATCGTGTACGTGTCCGGCGCCGCGCCCGGCGGCACGCCGTGGAACGTCACGCTGACCAGCTCGGGGTGTTCCTTCATGACCTGGTCGGCCAGCTTCTGGCCATAGATCTTCGCGGTCGGCGGTGTCCAGTTCTTGTGCGCATCGGGCGGCGGCGGCGCGACGGGCGCGGCATCGGCCGCATAGGTCGCATAGGCCGACGTCAGGCCGAGCATTGCGACGAGCAGGGTGGTGGACAGCGTCTTCATGTGTCTCCTCTTTATCGTAAAGACGTGATGGAAGCGAATATGGAATTCAGTCTAGATTCGTCACCTTGAGCGAGCATGAAGCGAATCTGAACGTGCTTTCAGTTTCGATCGCATCACAGGTCAGTTCTGATCGAGCTTGGCGAGCTCCTGCTTGACCACGTCCGGAGTCAGCGGAATATAGACACCTTCCTTTGCTACGACGTCCTGACCTTGCTGGCTCAACACGAGCTTCAGGAATTCCTTGATCTTCGGCTCCAGCGGCACGCCGGGCTTCTTGTTGACGAAGATGTACACGTAGCGCGACAGCGGATACTGGTGCTCGTAGACGCTCTGAACCGTCGGCGCGATGAACGGATCGCCCGCCTTGTCCGCAAGCGGCACGACCTTCACGTTCGGCGTAACGTTCGCCAGCATCGCGTAAGTCAGACCGCCGGGACGCGACGCCATATCCTGTGCCGCAACGGTGAAGGCGTGCAGGAAGCCCTTGCCCTTTATGAACTGAACATCGTCCTTGTATTCGCCGCCTTCGAGCACATTCATCCGGATGTAGTACTCGATGCCATTGACAGGCTTCAGGCCATACAGATGGATCGGCCGGTCCGCCCACGCTCCCGTCAAACCGAGGTCACCCCAGGTTTTGATGTCGGCGTGTCCGCGCAGTCGCGTCTTCGAATAGATCGCGTCGAGCTGGTCCAGCGTCAAGCCCTTGATCGGGTTGTCCTTGTCGACCAGGATCACCGACGCCGCGGTTTTGCCAAGCGAACCGACACTGCCCGTTGCCACGCGGATCGAGAGCGGCTTGTAGCCGTATTTGTCGACGAACGCCTTTTCTTCGGCGGGCAGCAGTTCGCGTCCGACCGGCGCGAGGTCCGCGCTGCCGTCAGTCAGTGCGGGACCGCCCGAGCCCGACGCTCTCGCTTCCATCGTCACGCTCAGGCGCGGGTAGGCCTTGCGAAACATCTCGACCCAGCCGAGCGTGATTTCGTCCATCACATCCGCGCCGACGAGGTGCAATTCCTCTTCGGGCTGCACCTGTACCGGGCCCGGCTGCCAGCTCTTGATACTCGGGTCGACGCTGAGGTGGTGTTCGACCGCTGCGTATTTCAGCGCGAAAGCGGAAGGGGATGCCACCATGCCGAGTGCCGCCATACCGATCGATGCAATGGCGGATACTATCGCGCGCCGGCGCATCACGCTCATTTCCTGCTTCTGTTTCATAGTCGTCTCCTGAATCTCATGGTCGTTGTTGGCCGGACGGCCTGGGAAATCGTTACGAACGCGGTGATCGCGCGGGGTGTGCATCGAGCCCGGGGGATGACCTGCTTACAGTGTCGGTTCGCTGGCTAAAGCGAACCTGAATCGATTCTGAGCAAAATTTAAGGAAACCCGACGCTGGCGGTCTTCTAGAACTTCTGGCGCATGCCGAGGAAAGCCAGCATCTGCGAGCGGGCGCCCGAGTTCACGTCGTAGGACCCGATCACAGCCTGTGCCGCGCCGATGCCGTTCGTTCCGCTGGCATGCTGCCAGGCGGTCGTCGCGTACAGGTCGGTGCGCTTGCTCAGCAGGTAGTCGACCCCCAGGTTCAGCTGGTGATATTTCGCCGAAGAGTCGCCGGTGGACCGCGTGTAGTTGTATCCCACGATGGTCAGAAAGACCGACGTTACCGGCCACTGCGCGTAGACCGAGCCGTTGTGATATTTTTCCGACCTCGAAAATGAGGAGGCCGCGTCGGGCTTGTATTGGGAGAAGCTGTAGGCGCCGCCGAGCGTCACTTTGCCGAGCAGGTACTGCACGCCTGCACGCGTGATGTCGACCGAGTGCGCCGATGCGTAGGCCTGGTTGACGGCGCTGTTGAAGAACGAGTCGGCGGACGTGGTACCGCGGGCCGACGTGGCGGCATTGCCGTTGTCCACGTGGAGGAACCCGGCGGCCGCGCTCAGCGGCCCGTTCGCATACGAAGCGCCGCCCGACCAGGTCTGGCCCGACCCCGTGGATCCGGCCACGCCTCCAAACGCATACATCGCTTGCAGCGTGAAGCCGCCCCACGATGGGCTGGCCCATTGGATCGCATTGTCGAACTCGACGCTGTTGTCGTAGTTGTCGACGTCGCCAGGCGGCGCAAACGTGCCGCTGTAGGTTTGCGCCGTCACGGGTTGCACGAGCTCGGTGACCGGATCGTTCTGGCGGCCGAGCGTCAGCGTTCCCCACGCTTTGCTCGACAGGCCCACGGTGGCCTGCGACCCGAAGAGCCGGTGCTCGTTGCTCAATTCGCCGCTATTGATGTCGAAGTTGTTCTGAAGGGTGAAATCCGCGGTCATCCCGCCGCCGAGATCCTCCGAACCGGACAGTGTCCATTCGTCCGTGGACAGGATTCCCGAAGCCATGTTCCATTGCGAACGATGTCCGTCGCTGTTGTGAACATAGGCGACGGCGTCATCCACCACGCCGGACAGCGTAACCGATGGATCGGCGTGCGCCGACAGGGAAGCGGTCGCCAGAACGGCGCACGTAACGGCAATCTTCGTCTTTTTCATTTCGCAATAGTTGATTAGCTAAACTGACTATTGTGTGTAGACAGTCGGATCATGTGTGTCGAACCGTTCGTGGCTACACGACTCGTCCAGCCGTCGGCCGGACGGTCTTGTTCCGATATTTACCGCTCTTACGGCACTTAACGCGCTGGCTCGAACAGCGAAGCAAGTGATGGCGTACGCAAGGCGATTTCGTCTCGTACGTGCTCGGCTTGCTGCACGATCGACCCACGGTCGGTTTCCGGCGTGGAATGGAACGTCGATCCGATCACGCCGATCGTTTTGCCCGTCGCGTCGTGCATCGGCAACTCGACCGACAGATCGCCGGTTTTCGTGTTTTCAACGCGCTCCTTGCCGCTGGTGAGCACGGAAAGGTCGTCCGAATCGGCGGCTTTGCCGATGCGGCCGATATTCGACGCGATGATCACGTTCTGCGTGCCGGCGGGCGGCGTGACGTGGAACGCGAGCACAGTGAGTTCCGGGTGAGCGGCCAGCGTGGCGCTTACGAGTTGCTGGGCGTACGGTGCGTTCGCCGTCTGGGCGTGAACCGAAGCGGCGAACGAAAGCAGCAGAGCCGCGGTGACTCGGGTCCAACGGTACATGTCAGTACTCCGGGAAAAACGAGCGTGTGGACGAACGACGGAGCAGGCGATCGGGAAAGCGTCAGTCGCCTAGTCCGCTGAACCGGATGAATTGCACCGGATGCGTCGAGTTGGATCGGAATACTTCCATTTCAACGGGGCAGCTTGCTTGTTGTATTGGCGAAT
>NZ_QQOA01000048.1 GCF_003443895.1 Paraburkholderia phosphatilytica
TCGCTCTTGTTCACGACGGAATAATCGATCGGCTCGACCAGCCCCGCCTTCTCCGCGGCGAACGCGAAATCGCCTTCCACGTCGACCACGTCCCAGCTCACGTTGCCGCTGTCGACCATCGCTTTCAGCTTGCCGTAGTCCGTCGGGCCATCCATCAGCACGTTGATGCCCGTCTGCTGCGTGAACGGCTGCGCCCAGTCTTTCTGCTGCGACGACTGCGTGGTGCCGCCCCAGCTCGTGAACACGATCTGGCCGGCGGCGTACGCGGCCGGCGCCGACGCCACGGTCGCCGCGCACGCGGCGATCAGCGGCGCGATATACAGGGTCCATCTGCTGCTCATTGTCATTCTCCGATTCGACTGCGTAGTGGTGACGATGGGGCCGTGGCCGGCGCGCATTACGGTTGCCGCAGGCCAGCGGCGAGACGTGCGGAGGTAGTGCTCGGGGGCCCTGCGGTCGCGGTTTGCGGCTGGGCGAGATTATGGTATGCCATCATATGGCACGCGAAAAGCGCGTCAAAAATGTCGGCGGGCGAAGGTTTTCCACAGGTGTGTCAATTCGCGCCGGCGAGCTTGAAGATCGCCACCGCGCCTTTCAGCGTGGTCGCCTGTTCTTCGAGCGATTGCGCCGCGGCCGCCGCCTGCTCGACGAGCGCGGCGTTCTGTTGCGTCACCTGGTCCATCTGGTTGACCGCGAGGTTGACCTGCTCGATGCCGCGGCCTTGCTCCTCCGAAGCCGCGGCGATTTCCGCGACGATGTCGGACACCTGCTTGATCGCGTGCTTGACCTGTCCCATCGTTTCGCCCACGTCCGCGGCCTGCTTCGCGCCGCCCTGGATCATCTCGACGGACGAGCCGATCAGTTCCTTGATCTCCTTCGCAGCCGTGGCCGAACGCTGCGCGAGGCTGCGGACCTCGCTGGCCACCACTGCGAAGCCGCGGCCCTGTTCGCCAGCGCGCGCGGCTTCGACCGCGGCATTCAGCGCGAGGATGTTGGTCTGGAACGCGATGCCCTCGATCACGCCGGTGATTTCGGAGATCCGGTTCGAACTGCCGCTGATCTGGCCGATGGTCTGCACCATGCCGAGCACCGCTTCGTTGCCGGCGTCGGCCATGCCCGATGCGCGCGCGGCGAGCGTGTTCGCGTGACGGGCGTTGTCGGTGTTCTGTCGGACGGTCTCCGTCAGCTCGGTCATGCTCGCCGCCGTTTCTTCGAGCGAGGCCGCCTGCTGCTCGGTGCGCGACGACAGATCGAAGTTGCCGGCCGCGATTTCGCTCGATGCGATGGCGATGCCGTCGGTGCCGGCTCGCACGTGCCCGACGATCTTCAACAGGCTTTGATTCATCGTCTTGAGGCTCAGCATCAGCTGCCCGGTTTCATCCGTCGACGAGGTGTCGATGCGCGTCGTCAGATCGCCCTCGGCGACGCGCGTGGCGAGCGCGACGGCCTGTTTCAGCGGACGCGAGATGATGCGCGCAAGCCAGCCGCCCGCGAGAATCGCTGCCAGCACCGCGAGCAGCGACGAAGTCAGGATGGTCGCGTACATGCGCGTGCGCAGCGACTCGAGTTCGTTGCGGGTGGCGGTCATCCGGTCGCGCTCGTAGGCGTCCAGCTTGTCGACGGCCGCGATCAGCTTTTCCGTGCCGAGGTAGGAGCCGAAGCCTTCGGTCATCTCGGACAGGTCGCTCACATTGACCGTGAACTCGTCCACCTTCTTGCGCTCGTCCACCAGCGGATTCACGACCGTGCGCAGCCACGCGTCGTACTGCTGCTGCGCGTCGCCGGCGAGCGTCGCGCCGTCGGGCGTAGCGTCGATCGACCGCAACGCGGTGAGCCGCGTGCCGAAGTCGCCGCCGTGCTTGACGATCCATTCCTTGTGCCCGGGCTTGCCGTTCAGGTTGTTGGCCAGCACGGCCCACACGATGTTCAGGTAGTCCGCCGTGCCGTCCTTCAGCAGCAGCAGCACGTCTTCCGATGCCGCGATGTCTTTCTGCTTCTGGTCGATGGCCCGGATGCTGGACACGCAGATGCCGGCACTGATCGCGAAGGTCACGATCACGCTGGCGAATGCGATGCCAATCTTGCCGGCGATGGTCAGGTTCCGAATGCTTTTCATGGTCGTTGTCGTCGTCGTGATGAGGCGATGCCTGCGCCCTCGAGTCCCGGCTGGGCGCGTTGTAGAGGATTCCGGCGGGTGGTCGTCGTCTCGCAGATGATCTGCGGGCACGGCCTGCTGGACAGGTCAACGGCGCGTAATATGGTATGCCATATTATGGTTTACGCTAAGATCGTCACGGCTGGAAAGGTTGCGGAAGCATCGGGAGCCACGACGCAAAAGACTGGCGGCAGGCAGTGGTTACCCGAATGCGGTTCCCGGCAAAGCGGCCGTTATTGGAGAGATGGCGCAAAAAGAGGCGTCGGCTCCGGCACGAAGCGCATCGCATGTCGGCGCATGTCTTCCTCGATGCGCAGGGAACCGACAAACATGCAAAAGCGGAGTATTTCCATCAAGGCGCGTATTGGTCTGGCCATGGCGTTCCTTGCGGCCTTGCTAATTGCGACCGGCTCGTTGGGGCTGGTCGGCATGGGGCGCGCGAACAGTGCCTACCGCGACACCGTCGCGAACCAGATGCCCGGCGCGACCGATATCGACAATGCCGAGATCTTCGCCGCGCGTGCGCGGATGGCGCTGGATCGTGCTGCCTTCATGATCGGCACGCCGGACGCCGCCAAGACCGCGGAACGCGCGAGCATGCTGTACGACAAGTCGCACGCGTGGTGGGACCGCTACCGCGCGCTGCCGCGCGATGCGGAAGAAGACCGGATTGCCCACGACGTCCAGAGCAAGCGCGATATCTACAAGACGGCGCTCGACGACTTCGCGAAGATCGTCGCGGCGGGGGATCAGGCGCACGTTGCCGAGGGCGCGAACCATCTGCAGGTGACCTACGCCGCGCTGTCCGCTGCCGACGATACGCTGCGGCAATTTCAGGCGGACCAGGCCGCGCGAGGTTTCGACGACGCGCAGTCATCGTTCGGAACCCTGAGGATCGTGACGATCGTCGCGCTGTGCGCGGGTTTGCTCGCGGCGCTGGGCACGTATGTCAACCTGCGGCGTGCGATCGGCCGTCCGCTGGCTGAAGCGCTCGGGCACTTCGATGCGATCGCGGCGGGCGATCTGCGTCGCCCCGTGGCCGCGCGCACGCATGACGAAATGGGTCAGCTGCTGAGCGGTATCGCGAAGATGCAGCAGAGCCTGACGGACACGGTGCGTTCGGTACGTACCGGCAGCGAATCGATCGCGACGGCCATTCGCCAGATCTCCGCCGGCAATACGGATCTTTCTTCGCGCACGGAAGAGCAGGCGTCCGCGCTGCAGGAGACCGCGTCGAGCATGGAGCAGCTGACCGGCACGGTGAAGCAGAACGCGGAGAATGCGCGCCAGGCCAGCCAGCTGGCGTCCAATGCATCGGAAATCGCGAACCGCGGCAACGAGGTGGTGGGCCGCGTAGTCGGGACGATGGGCGACATCAACCACAGCTCGGCCCGAATCGCCGACATCATCACGATCATCGAAGGCATCGCGTTCCAGACCAACATCCTCGCGTTGAACGCGGCGGTGGAGGCAGCGCGCGCGGGCGAGCAGGGCCGCGGCTTCGCGGTGGTCGCGGGCGAGGTGCGCAGCCTGGCGCAACGCTCGTCGGCGGCGGCGAAAGAAATCAAGGAGCTGATCGATAACTCGGTGGCGTGCGTGCAGTCGGGATCGGCGCTGGTCGGCGAGGCGGGACGCACGATGGGCGACATCATCGGCGCGGTGCAGCGCGTGACCGACATCATGGGCGAAATCGCGGCGGCGTCCGAAGAGCAGAGCAACGGCATCGACCAGGTTGCGCGCGCCGTCACGCAGATGGACGAAGTCACGCAGCAGAATGCCGCGCTCGTCGAGGAGGCGGCCGCGGCTGCGCACTCGCTCGAAGATCAGGCGGCCGGTCTCAACCGGGCCGTGCAGATCTTCTCGATCGATGCGCGTGGCGCGTTCGCTTAGTCTGCGTAGGGTCTGAGACGGCTGACGGTGCAGGGCGCATGCCGCGCCGTCAGTGCTCGCTGCGCTCGCCCGACGATTCCCGCGCCACCAGCGTCGGCAACGCTGGCGCGACCGATGCCGCGCCGCCCGCGCCGGCCAGATGCGCGAACAGCAGGTCGACGGCCTGTGACGCCATGTCGTCCAGATGCAGATCGACGGCGGTCAGCGGCGGCCGGCAACTGCGCGCGCGCGTGCCGTCGTAGCGCGTGACGACCTTGATGTCGCCGGGCACGCGTCGCCCATACCCGACGATCGCCTGCACCGCGCCGACCGCGAATGCATCGACGAGTGCGCACAGGCCATCCACGTCCGGATGCTCTTCAAGCAGGCGCGCGCTGGTCGCGTAACCGGCCGCTTCCCCGCCCGATTCATCCGCGACCGCGATGACCGGCGCCATTCGATGTGCCGCGCAGAAGCGCTCGTACGCGTCGCGCGCTTCGATGTACGAGTTGCGCTGCTGCGCGCCGACGAGCAGCGCGATCCGTTTGCAGCCTTGCTCGTGCAGATGGTTCAGCAGCAGCGCGGTGGTCGCCGATGAATGGATGTCGACGTAGGGCACCGCATCGTTGCCCGGCTGACGGCCGAGACACACGACGGGCAGGCCGCGCTCCTGCAGGTGCGCGACGTTCGCATCGTCGGCAGTGGGTTCGATGACGATCGCGCCGTCGATGTCGAGCTGTTCGAGCGGCAGGCGGCCCGCCATCATCGGCGGCACCAGCGCGAGCGCGAGCCCACGGGTGAGCGCGGCGGCCGCGGCGACGGCGGCCACCTCCATCAGGAAGCCGAGCCGCGACGCGCCGCCCGCGATCTCGAACGGCATCGATGAGATCAGCGCGATCGTATGCGCCTCGCCCGTGCGCAACCGTTGCGCGCGCACGCTTGGCCGGTAGCCGAGCGCGCGGGCGGTGTCCTTCACGCGTTCGCGCGTGTGCGGATCGACGTAGCCCTTGTCGTTCAGCGCATGCGAGACTGTCGTTGTCGAGACGCCCGCGGCGCGCGCGACGTCGGCGATGGTGGGCCGCTGCCTGGCCTTGCCCGCGGTTGGGTCCGGCTCGTTGCTCGCGTCTTTGCCAGCGGTTTTGCCCGGCTTTTTGCTGTTTCTTTCCACGTCACTCCCGCTCCGATGGCGGATTCTCTCACGCGTGCGCCGCCCGTTCATCTGACGAATGAGCGGCGCCCGAAGCGGGAAAACCCTGCCGATTTCCCCGCTTGACAACCGAAAAATGTAGGTTGATTCTACAGTCGCAAATCGATTTGGGGCAGTCGCCCATTTTTTAAATCTCGATCCCAAATCGATTTGGGACGCGAAACCGCCGAAACCGGACGAACTCAGGTCCGCGCGGCGCACAGGAGGCAACACTGTCATGGTTCACGTACCGTCGGTCCATGCCGTCGACGAGCGCCTGCCGCTCGCGAGGCTCTTTCTGTTCGGGTTGCAGCACGTGCTGGTCGTGGCGGCGTCGCCGATCACGGCGGTGTTTCTGGTCGCGAAAGCGCTCGGGCTCTCGTCCGCGCTGACCGTCGACCTGATCAGCGCGACCTTCCTCGTCTGCGGTCTCGGCACGCTGCTGCAGTCGTTCGGGCCGCTGAAATTCGGTGCGCGTCTGCCGTTCATCATGGTGCCGGGCGGCGCGCCGGTCGTGCTGTTCGTGCTGATCGCGCAGCAGACGGATCTCGCCACCGCCGCCGGCGCGACGATCCTGACCGGCGTGTTCTATTTCCTGCTGCTGCCGGTGTTCGCGCGCTGTCTGAAGTTTTTCCCGCGCATCGTGATCGGCACGATGCTGATCCTCGTCGCCGTGAACCTGATCCGCATCTACGGCGTGGTGATCGTCGGCAAGCCAGGCACGGCCGAGTTCGGCAGCCCGGCCGGCATCGGTCTCGCGCTGGCCACGGTCGGCTTCACGGTGCTGTTCGCGAAGCTGTTCAAAGGCATGCTCGGCCAGTTGGCGGTGCTGCTCGGCCTGCTCGCCGGCGCGGTGCTCGCCTGGTCGCTTGGGCTGATGAGCTTCGCGGATGTGTGGAGCGGCGCGATCGTCACGATGCCCACGCCGCTGCCGTTCGGCATCCCGCATTTCGACGTGCTGGCCGCGCTGCCGCTGCTGATTTTCAGCGTGATCTCGATGGCCGAAGCGACGGGGCAGACGGTGGCGATCGCCGAAGTGGTCGACAAGGAGATCGATCCGCAAACCGAGGTGCCGAAGACGATTCGCGGCGATGCGCTGATGTCGATCATCGGCGGCGTGTTCGGCACGTCGCTGATCATCACGAGCAGCGAGAACATCGGCATCGTGCAGGCGACCGGCGTGCGCTCGCGCTTCGTCACCGCGACGGCGGGGGCGCTGCTGGTCGTGATCGCGTTGCTCGCGCCGCTCGGGCGGCTCGCGAACGCGATCCCCGCGCCGGTGGTGGGCGGCACCGCGCTGATCGTGTTTTCGATCATCGGCGTGATGGGCATCAACCTGCTGCGGCAAGTCGATCTGCGCTCGCGCGCCAACATGTACACGCTCGCCGCCGCGCTGACGATGGGCGTGCTGCCGATCGTCGTGCCTGGCCTCTATGGCCGCTTTCCCGCCACGTTGCAGATCGTGCTCGGCAACGGTCTCGCGATGGGCGCGCTGACCGCCGTCATCGTCAATGCGCTGTTCGAGCATCTGCACTGGCGTGGGCGCGACGCCGCCAATGACCGTCGCGCCGACCCAGGCGCGCGCCTCGAAGCGGTCATCAACGACAACCATTCGTGCCACTGAATCCCGTTCACCGGAAACGCCATGCTCATGAATACTGCTTCTCTCACGGCCGCCGATCTGCAGGGCGCGTTGAAATCCGACACGCTGCTGCTCGTGCCCGGCCACGTGCTGCTCGCCGACGGTCCTACGCGCGGCTACGCCGTCGTCGTCTCGGGCGGCAAGTTCACCGCGGTCGGTCCCGCCGACGAGATCGTCGCGAGCCATCCGCATCTCGAACCGCTCGCGCTGCCGGACAAGCTGCTGATGCCGGGCTTCATCGACGCGCATCATCATCTGACGCAGTCGTTCGGCAAAGCGCTCGCGTTCGGCGAGCCGTCGGAGATCTACCGGCGCATCTGGGTGCCGCTCGAAAACTGTCTCGACGAAAACCTCGTGTATCTGTCCGCGAAGCTGGCCGCGCTCGAAGCGCTGCGCGGCGGCTTCACGACGGTCTGCGATGCCGGCACGCGCGCGAGCGGCGACGCTGCGACGATCGCATCCGCGACCCAGGAAGTCGGGGTGCGCTGCGTGCTTGGTTTGATCTGCAACGATCTCGCCGACGACATCGACGCCCGCGCGCGTGCCGCGATCGTCGTGCGCGCGCAGCAGCATCTGGCGCGCTGGGACGGCCATGCGCTCGTGCATCCGTCGCTGGCGATCTCGGTGCCGGAAGCCGGTTCGGACGGCATGCTGCAGACCGTTGCCTCGATGTGCGCGGAAGCGGACGCGGTGTTCCAGACCCACGCGAACGAGCACCTCGCTGCCGTCGAACGCTCGATCGTGCGGCGCAGGATGCGGCCTATCGAGCATCTGCATTATGCGGGCGCGCTCGGTCCGCACACGCTGATCGCCCACGCGACGCTCGTCACGCCAACGGAACTGAATCTGCTCGCGAGCACGGGTGCAGCCGTCAGCTACAACCCGGTCGCGAGTTCGTGGAAGGGCAATGCGATTGCGCCTGCATTGCAGATGGCGGCGCTCGGCATCCGCTTCGGCCTCGGCACCGACGGCACGCGCAGCGACGCGTTTCGCCTGCTCGATGCGGCCGAAACCGCGCAGCGTTTCGCGTCGGGTCTTGCCACCGGCGATTCGTCGTGCGGCGCGGGCACGTTATGGCTCGATCGCGCGCTGCGCGGCGGCGCCGATGCGTTGCGCCTGCAGGGCCGCATCGGCGAAATCGCACCCGGAAAAGCCGCGGACTTTCTGCTGGTCGATCTCGATGTGCCGGAAATGCGGCCGTCGTGGGATCTGACGTGGGAGCTGGTGAGACTGGCGAACCGCAGCCAGATCGACGCGGTCTTCGTCGGCGGAAAGCTGCGGCTGTGGCAGGGCTGGCCGACGGATTGGGACGCGCGCGCGTTCCTGCATGAAGTGGCCGAAATCGCGAGCGCGGCAGTGGCGCGCGCGCCGATCCAGCGTGTGCATGGGGCGCCATCGTTGCAACCCGTCCCGCAGACGTCCTGTGCAACCTTCGATTGAGTGAGCCGAACGTGAGTCTGACTGTGTTCTTCTTCCTTGCCGCGACCGTTGCCATCGCTGCTTTCATCCAGGGCGCGGTCGGTGTCGGCTTCGCGTTGATCTGCGCGCCGGTGATCGGCCTGATCGAACCTGGGCTGTTGCCGGTATCGCTGTTGATGCTGATGCTGCCGTTGAACGTCTATCTCGCGTGGCGCGAACGGCCCGCGCTGGATTCCGGCGGCACCGTGTGGATCACCGTCGGCAGAACGGCGGGTGCGGTCGCGGGCGTGTGGATCATCTCGCGCATCTCGGCACACGACCTGAACCTGTTCATCGGCGCATCGACGATCGCCGCCGCCGTCGCGACGCTGTGCGCGCCGCGCTTCACGCCGAACCGCCATGCGCTGGTGGCGGCCGGCGCCGTGACCGGCATTACCGAGACCGCGACCGGCATCGGCGGGCCCGCGCTCGCGATGGTGTTCCAGCACTACCGGGCGTCCGCGCTGCGTTCCACCATCGCGCTGTGTTTCGCGATCGGCGAGGCGCTGTCGCTCGCGATGCTGAGCGTGACCGGCCAGATCACCGGAGCGAAATTCACGTCCGCGCTGCTGCTGGTGCCGCCGGTGATCGCCGGCGCGTTCATCAGCCAGCACGTGCATCAGCGGCTCAATGCCAAAGTGTTGCGCATCAGCGTGATGGCGTTCGCCATCGTGTCCGGCGCGGCGATCCTGTATCAAACCCTGTCGTCCGCATCGCATTGATCTGACGCCGGCGTCGTGCCGGCCCAATTCCTTTCTGTCGATCGAAGAGG
The DNA here is from genome assembly GCF_003443895.1 of Paraburkholderia phosphatilytica. Lineage (GTDB taxonomy): Bacteria > Pseudomonadota > Gammaproteobacteria > Burkholderiales > Burkholderiaceae > Paraburkholderia > Paraburkholderia phosphatilytica. The sequence continues at coordinate 9,083 of NZ_QQOA01000048.1, forward strand.
CCCTTATGAACAAGAGTCGGGTTGCGCTCGCCCTTTGCCTGGCCGCCGGTGCGGCCAACGTCCGCGCGCAGAGCAGCGTCACGCTATACGGCAGCATGGATGCGGGTGTCGGCTATGTGAGCAATCTGCATGGCGGCCACGCATTCATCGCCGAGCAGGGCACGTTTCAGGCGGACCGCTGGGGCTTGACTGGCGTGGAGGATCTGGGCGGCGGCCTGAAGACGGTATTCAAGCTCGAATCCGGTTTCTCGACGATCAGCGGCGCGATGTCGAGCGCCGGCACGCTGTTCAACCGGCAGGCGTATGTCGGTATCAGCTCGGACCGCTTCGGCACGATCACGCTCGGGCGTCAGACCGATTTCCACTTCGAGATGGTCGGACCGTTTTCGAACGCGCAGTCACTTGGCGATTTCTCCGCGTTTCATCCGGGCAATATCGATGGACTGGGCAACACGGTGCCGGTCGAACTGTCGAACACGGTCAAGTATCGCAGCCCGACGATTGCTGGCCTGAACTTCGGCGCGATGTATGGCTTCACCAATCAGTCGAGCAGCACCGCGGGGCGCACGATGAGTTTCGGCGGGACCTATGGCTACGGTCCGGTCAAACTCGCGGCCGCGTATTCCGAATACCACGACCGCACGTTGAATCTGGCGAGCGGCCTCGGCCTGACGAGTTTCGAAGGCGAGAACCTGAGCAGCAACGCGGCGTTCGTCGCCGATGCGGTGCGTAACGCCGGCATCGGCGGCAGCATGCAGCTGGGCCGCGTGCAGCTGCATGCGGTCTTCACCGACGTGCGCATCGAGACGTCCGGACACGCGGAGCACTACCGCGCGATCGACGGCGGCGCGAACGTGCAGATCACGCCCGCGTATATGATCGGCGCGGGTGCATGGACGACGACGCTCGCGGGGCATCGATGGACCCAGGTGACGCTCGCGAACGTCTATTCGCTGTCGAAGGCGACGCAGCTGTACGCGGACGTGATGGTGGAGCAGGCAGGGTCGGGCGCGGTGGCGGACACGATCGGCATCGGGCCTGCGTCGACGGGCCGGCAGACGGTGATATTGACGGGCATCCACCACCTGTTCTAAAAGCCGGCCGGTGATATTACGGCATCCTTATGTCTTTGCGATCGCGTCGAGCGCGAACGGCGTGGTGCGCAACCGTTTGCCGGTCAACCGGAACACGGCGTTCGCGACAGCGGGTGCGACCGACGGGCTTGACAGTTCGCCGACGCCGCCAGGCTTGCCGGGCGCACCCTGCACGATCTGGATATCGACTGACGGCATATCGGCCATTCGCATCACGCGGTACGTATCGAAGTTGCGTTGCGCGACCTGTCCATGACGCAGCTCGATGTGATCGAACATCGCATGACCCATGCCCCACATGAGGCCGCCGTACAGCTGCTCTTCGACGCCGGCCGGCGACACGGCCAGGCCGCAGTCGGCAACACACGTCAGGCGTTCCACCACCACGCCGTCGCCGCGTTTCGCGACGCGCGCGATCACCGCGATATAGCTGTCGTACGCGCGATTCGTCGAGATGCCGAGCGCGGTGCCCGGCGGCAGCGAGTCATGCCAGCCGGCGCGTGCGGCCGCTTCGCGCAGCACGTGTGCGTGGCGCGGATCGTCGCGCAGCTGCGCGAGCCGGAACGCGAGCGGATCGCGCTGTGCCGCATGCGCGGCTTCATCGACGAACGACTCGACCGCGAACACGTTCGGGATGTAGCTGACCGCGCGATACCAGCCGGTCGGCACACCGGTTTCGTGCCGCACCCAACCGATATCGAGGCGCGGCGCCGTGTACGCGAATTCGCGATCGTTGATCGCTTCGGTCGTGCTGTAGTCCATCCGGTCGGGACGATCGAAGTAGCCCGGTTCCCACTGCTCGGGCGAGGCCGGCATCACCGCGCGCAATTCGAACGATGCAAGCTGGCCTGCGTTATCCAGTGTGCCGCGCACGCGATGATGGCTGGCCGAGTGATAGAACAGCGCGCGCATCTCGTCTTCGCGGCTGTTCATCAGCTTGACCGGCACGCCGGTCTGCATCGCGAGCCACGTGGCTTCGAACAGCCAGTATTTCGATTCGCGCGAACCGAAGCTGCCGCCCGACACGAGCTCATGAATCGTCACGCGTTCGACCGGGATGCCGGCGATCACGTCGGCGGCTTCCTGCGCGGTGGACGGCACCTGGATGCCGCCCCAGTACGACATGCCGCCGTCTTTCGCCCACACGGTCACGTTGATCGGTTCGAGCGCGTTCTGCGCCTTGTACGGCATCGTGTAGGCCGCTTCGATCGCGCGCGTGCCGGATGCACCCGACGGGGTTTGCGTTCCAGTGAGGATCGTGTGCACGACCCGCGCGTCCGGCTGGTCGAGCCATGCGGCCTGCGCGGCGGGCAGCGTCGCGCTGTCGAAGGTTTCCATCGGGCTGTCTTCCCATTCTACCTTCAGCGCCGCCTGCCCCTGATGCGCGGACCAGTAGTCGTCGGCGAGCACCGCGACACCCGCCTGATTGCCGCCCAGCACATCCGGCCGGCCGGGAATCTGCAGCACTTGGCGCACGCCCGGCACCTTCAGCGCATCGGTCGAATCGACGTGACGCACGCGTGCATCGATGACCGGCGCGCGCGTGACGACGGCCACCAGCATGCCCGGCAGCCGTACGTCGACGCTGTACGGAAAGCGGCCCATCGCTTTCTGCCGCGCGTCCCGCTTCTTCTGCAGCTTGCCGATGTATCGGAACTGCGCGGGATCTTTCAGTACAACGTGTTGCGGTGCCGGAAGCTGCGCGGCGGCCTGCGCGAGCGACCCGTAGGTGGCGTGCCGCCCGCTGCCGGTATGGAGTACTTCACCGTCGTTCGTCGTGCACGACTCCACGGGCACGTTCCATTGCGCTGCCGCCGCGCTGACGAGCATCGCGCGAGCGGTCGCGCCCGCATGCCGCAGCCGGTCGTATTCGAGCGAGACGCTGGTGCTGCCGCCCGTCGAAAATACTTTCCACAGCGGATGAATGTAGGCGGGGAAGAATGGATTCTCGGGCGTGATCACGTCGACGCGCAGCGGATCGACATCGAGTTCTTCGCCGACCACCGCGGCGAGCGCGGTGTGCGTGCCGGTGCCCGAATCGTGCTTGTGCACGACGAGCTTCACGCTGTTGTCCGGCAGCACGCGCACCCATGCATTCGGTTCGAACTCGCCCGGCTGCGGCGCGGGGTCGCCGCTCGCGGAGGCCAGTGCTTTCGAAGGCTCCGGCAGGCGGCATCCAACCGCGAGCCCCGCTGCGACGAGTGCCGAACCCTGCTTCAAGAAGCGGCGCCGCGCGTCTTCATGCGGCGTGCGCGCGAGTGGAACGTGAGCGCGCATCATGCGTCTCCTTCGCGTGCGGGTTCGACGCCGGCCGCGCGTTTGATCGCGCGGCGGATGCGGCCGTAGGTGCCGCAGCGGCACAGGTTGCCGGACATCGCGGCGGTGATCGATTCGTCGTTGACCACGGGCTTGCCGTGCAGGAACGCCGCCGCCGACATCAGTTGTCCAGACTGACAGTAGCCGCATTGCGGCACGTCCTCGGCGACCCACGCAAGCTGCAGCGGATGCGTGCCGTCGGCGGAGAGTCCTTCGATCGTCGTGATGTGCCGGCCCGCGACTGCCGCGATCGGCAACTGGCACGCGCGCACGGCCTCGCCTTCCAGATGCACCGTGCAGGCGCCGCAAAAGCCGCCGCCGCAGCCGAACTTCGTGCCGGTCAGATGCAGCCGGTCGCGCAGCACCCACAAGAGCGGCATGTCTTCGGGTACATTGTCGAGCTGATGCGGCTGGCCGTTGATCGTGATCTCGATCATCGCGGTCTCCTCAACTTCGTGAAGTACGTTCGATGTCGGGCGGAGCGCTACATCGAAGCGGTACGGATGAGGGCATTATCGAAAACGCGCCGCCGGCAACGCCAGCGACAATTTCTGCGGACGCCGGTCAGTCCGGCTAACAGTCATGCTGAAACGCTATCCGTCGATCCAGTCGATGCAGGCCTTTCTCGCGGCGGCGCGGGCGCGCAGCTTTTCGGCCGCCGCGCGGCAGCTCGCGTTGACGCATAGCGCGGTGAGCCAGCAGATCCGCACGCTCGAAGACTTCGTCGGGCAGCCGCTGTTTCTGCGCGCGGGCGGCCGGGTCGAACTGACCGATGCGGGTGTGCTGTTCGCGAACCAGCTCGCGGACGGCTTCGAGCGCATCGATCATGCACTGTCGTCGGTGCGCGAGCGCCGCGTGCCGAACCGCCTGATGCTCGACGTCGATCCCGAGCTCGCGCAGAACTGGCTCGAAGCGCGCCTGCCCGAACTGGTGGCGGCGCTCCCCGATACCACGCTGACCGTGCTGTCCGCACCGCGGCACGAGCGCGGCGTGTTCGAGCGGGTGGACCTCGCGCTGCGCTACGGCTATGGCGAGTGGGACGGATTCGAGAACACGCTGATCTGCGGCGATCTGCTGACCGCGGTGGCATCGCCGGCTTTACTGGCCCGCTACGGGTTAACCGCGCCGCTCGATCCGGACGTGTTGATGCGCCTGCCGCTGCTTGGCTATACGAAGCGTTCGTGGATCCCATGGCTGACCGCCGCGGGTCTCGATGCGGTCGAACCGCAAGCGGTCGCGGTGTTCGACAATGCGGCCGGATTGATCGCGGCCGCGGCTTCAGGCGTGGGCGTCGGGCTCGCGCGCGGGCTGCTCGCGGCGGATTTGCGGCGCGCAGGCAAGCTCGTCGCGCTGACCGACGTGTCGATCCCGACGCACTACAACCTGTACGCGGTATGGCCGCGCGACAAGACCGCGCGTGTCGCGCCGATCGTCGAGCTGGTGACGGCGATGGCGACCCGCGCGCAGAACGGCGGCTGATTTAGCGTAACGGACCGGGCGCTACGCGGCGCCTGAGCCGCTGCCCTGCATCGCAGCGGCGGCTTCGCGTACGGTCGCGAGAAAGAGCGCGAGCACCGGCGACGTATCGTCGGCACGATAGCGCGCATGCATCGACACATCGGGACACGGCGCCGCGAGCGGCCGGAACGCGACCCCGCCGGTCGCGAGCTGGCGGGCGGAAGCCGGCAGCAGCGCCACCCCCAGACCTTCGCGCACGAGACACAGCAGCGTGTGCACTTCCACCACTTCCTGTTCGATGTCCGGCGTGAAGCCCGCTTCGACGCAGCAGTCGTGCAGATAGCGCGCGAGCTGCGACTGCTGGCGTCCGAACGAAATGAAGCGCTCGCCCGCAAGCTCGCAGAGCGCGAGCTGCGGCTGCGCGGCGAGCGGATGCGCGTCGGGCAGCACCGCGACCGCGGGTTCACGCATCACGACCTCGCTGCGAATCTCGGGGTCTTCGTGCATCACGCGAAAGAAGCAGATGTCGAGCCGCTTCTCCTTCAACGCCTGGATCTGCGCGGCGGGTGTCATTTCATGCAGCGTCCAGCGCACCTGCGGGTGACGCGTGTCGAAGTCGCGCAGCGCGCGCGGCAGCGGATCCACCATCGCCGAGCTGATGATGCCGATCGCGAGGCTGCCCGCTTCGCCGCGGCCCGCGCAGCGCGTGAGGTCGATCGCGCGTTCGAACTGCGCGAAGATCAGCGGCACCTGTTCCTTCAGTGTTTTCCCTGCCTCGGTGAGCTCGACGCGATGTTGCGAGCGCACGAACAGCGCGGTGCCCATCTCTTCTTCGAGGATGCGGATCTGCTGGCTGAGCGGCGGCTGCGAGATATGCAGCCGCGTGGCCGCGCGACCGAAGTGCAGTTCGTCGGCGAGCACGGCGAAGTAACGCAGCAGACGCATGTCCATATCGGCAACGTATCAAGAAGGGGTCCAAAAAATATTGTACAGAGCCAATTCGTTTTGTGAGACTGCATCGCAAGCAGCAGTGCACATCAGTGTGACACTCGATGCCGGCGAGGGGGAAGCGCGACGCTGCGCTTCGTGAAGGGCCGTCATTGACCGCGTGCCGGGTGCGTTCCACGGGTTCTTCCCAGGGTTCGTTCCGATGCGCGGTCAGGTGGCGCGATGGGCCTGACCGCGACACGGCACCGGCTTCGCCGGCGCCTCCCCGTGTCGGCCAGAGTGAGCCCTCGAATGCTCGCTCCGGTCCCATGCAACCTCGTTGCTGAGATCGAGCACATGATCATCGATTTGAGCTGTTATCCGACCAATCTGGTCGACCTCGCGTGGCGCCACGACGGCGCACCGTTCTCCGGCGAGCGTCTGATCGAGATGATGGACGGTCCCTACCTCGTCAACGGCAAACCTCGCCGCATCGACAAGGCGTTCATCCAGCCCCCGCAGGGCAACACCATCTACACGTGGACCGACGGCGAGCTGTCCGGCCGCGAGTCGATCGACGCGTACATGGCGTACACGGTCGAGCTGACGAAAAAGTATCCGGACCGTCTGATCGGCTGCTTCGTGTACAACCCGCGCTGCGGCCCCGAGGCGGGCGCCGAGGCGATCGAGTTCTACGCGAAGGAGCACGGGTTCCGGATGGTGCAGCTGCAGGCCAACATGCACGCGTATCGTCCGGACCGTGCGCTCGACTGGCTGCGTCCGGCGCTGCGCAAGTGCGCGGAGCTGAACCTGCTGGTCAAGCTGCACACCGGCGATGGCCCGTACAGCATTCCGACCGAGTGGTATCCGCTGATCCGCGAGTTCCCGACGGTCAACTTCATCCTCGCGCACTTCGGTGTGCAGACGGGCGGCGTGTACTGCTTCGAGCCCTACCAGATGGCGCTCGATGCGCCAAACGTCTACTGCGAATCCGGCTGGTGCCTGCAGTCGCGCATCGTCGAATTCGCGAAGGTGCTGCCGAAGCACAAGATCCTGTTCGGCACCGACACGCCGCCGAACGAGCCGGGCATGTGGCTGCGCCTGCTCGAAGTGCTGTGTCACGAGCCGCCGCAAGGGCTCAATCTCGATGAAGACACGCTCGAGGATTATCTCGGCAACAACGTGGCCAGGATGATCGGCCTCGAACCGACTGCGCCGCCGCGCAGCGTCGAGGAAGCACGATCCCGTCTGAACCTGTCGTCCGGCGCAGCGGCGAAGCGCGAGGGACTCACCGCCACCGCTGGAGCCCGCTGATGATCATCGATACCCACCTGCATCCGACCAACCTCGTCGACGAGGCATGGCGCCATACCGGCGAGCCGTTCACGGGCGAGCGTCTGATCAAGATGATGGATGGCCCGTACATGATCAACGGCAAGCCGCGCCGCATCGACATGGGCTTCATCCAGCCGCCGCCCGGCAATACCGGCTACCGCGACGGCAACCGCCGCGGCCGCGACGGCATTCGCGACTACATGTCGTACATCGCCGAGCTGACGCAGAAGTACCCGGACCGCTTCATCGGCAACTTCACGTACAACCCGCGCTGGGGCCCGGAGAACGGTGCGGCCGAGCTCGAATTCCACGTGAAGGAGTACGGCTTCAAGATGCTGAAGCTGCACGCGAACATGCACGGCTACCGGCCCGACCGCGCGCTCGACTGGCTGCGTCCCGCGATGAAGAAGTGCGCGGAGCTCGGTGTGGTCGTGCTGATCCACACCGGCGACGGTCCGTACACGATTCCGACGATGTTCTATCCGATCATCCGCGAGTTCCCGATGGTGAATTTCATCATCGGTCACTTCGGTATCCAGACGGGCGGCAACTATTCGTTCGAGGCGTTCTGGATGGCGATGGATACGCCGAACGTGTACTGCGAATCGGGCTGGTGCTTCCAGTCGCGGATCGTCGAGTTCGCGCGACAGCTGCCGCGCGACAAGATCGTGTTCGGCACGGACTCGCCGCCGAACGAGCCGGGCATGTGGCTGCGCGAACTCGAGGTGCTGTGCTCGCCCGCGCCGCACGGGATGGATCTCGACGAAGACGGTCTCGAGGACTACATGGGCAACAACATCGCCCGGCTGGTCGGCATCGAACCCTCGAAGCCGCCGAAGGACCTCGCCGAAGCGGAACAGCGGCTGAAGGTTAGCTACGTCTGATGCTCGAAGCGTCGTGCGCCGTGTTGTATCGCGGCGCGGCGCAGACGCGATCTCTCTCTTGCTGTCACGGAGTTCATCATGGCCAAACCGCTTGCGGGCCTCGCGCACGATGCGCAGGATGCGCACGCGTTCGTCGACGCGTACCGCGATGCGTATCCGCACGACGTACTGACGGTGCGCGAACCGTTGTCCGCCGATCAGGACGTGACGGCGCTCGTCGCGGAGCTCGCGGCGCGCGGCCGGCATCCGTTGCTGGTCTGCGAGAACATCGAGGGCCTCGCCGCGCCGCTCGTGACCAACCTGTTCGCGTCTCGCGAGCGGATCGGCCGGATGTTCGGCGTCGCGCCCGATGCGCTGTTCGACGCGTATCAGCAGCGTGCCAATGCGCCGCTCGCACCGCGCATCGTGACGAGCGGCGCCGTGCTCGACTGCGTGACCGAAGGCGACGCCGTCGACCTCGCGCAGTTGCCGATGATCCGCCACTTCGAATCGGATCGCGGCCCGTATGTGACGAACGCGGTGATCGTCGCCGAAGATCCGGTGACGGGCATTGCGAACCTCAGCTACCACCGTTCGATGCGGCACGCGCGCAATGCGCTCGCGACGAGCCTGCATTCGCGTGGGCACCTGTGGCGGATGCTGCAGACCGCGAAGGCGCGCGGCGAAGCGCTGCCGGTTGCGATGGTGATCGGCGCGCATCCGTTCTTCATGCTGGCGGCGTCGGCGCGCGTGCCGTTCGGCGTCGACGAGCGGACCATTGCGGGCGGGCTGTTCGGCGCGCCGCTCGAACTGGTGCGCACGCCGCGCTACGGGATCGGCGTGCCCGCGAACGCGGAGTTCGTGCTGGAAGGTTCGATCGATCCCGATGCATGGGCAGAGGAGGGGCCGTTCGGCGAGTTCACCGGCTACTCGTCCGACCGTTCGACCAACAACGTGCTGTGCGTCGACACGGTGATGTGTCGGCGCGACGCGTGGCTCGTCGATGTGGTGGGCGGCCCGTACGCAGAACACCTGACGCTCGCGCGCCTGCCGCGCGAGGCGGAAATGAGCGAGAAGCTGAAGGCACGCTTTCCTGCGGTCAAGGCGCTGCATTACCCGAATTCCGGCACGCATTTCCACTGCTACGTGTCGCTCGAACAGAGCCGCGACGGCGAAGCGCGTCAGATCATGCTCGCGCTGCTCGGCTGGGACCCGTATCTGAAGAACGTCGTCGCGGTCGACAGCGATATCGACATCGCCAGCGACGAACAGGTGCTGTGGGCGATCGCGACGCACTTCCAGCCGCATCGCGATCTGTTCGTCGTCGACGGGTTGCCGGGCAGTCCGCTCGATCCTTCGTCGACGGCGCAGGGCACGACGTCCCGCATGGGCATCGACGCGACACGCGGTGCGTCGTTCGACGGCGTGCGCGCGGTGGTGGGCGACGCGGCGCGGCAACGCGCGCGCGCACTGCTCGATGCCGCGGCGGGAGTGCGGCGATGAACGCGCGCGCAAATTTCGCGGCGCCGAAGCTCGTCGTCGGCATCAGCGGTGCATCCGGCTTCGTCTACGGCGTGCGGCTGCTGCAACTGCTGCGCGAACTGGGCGTGGAGACGCATCTCACGCTATCGCGCAGCGCGCTGCTGACGATGGCGCACGAGACGGACTACCGGCTTGCGGAAGTGACGGCGCTCGCCGATTGCGTGTACCGCTGCGACGACATGGCCGCGGCGATTTCGAGCGGCTCGTTCCGCACGCTCGGCATGATCGTCGCGCCGTGCTCGATGAAGACGCTCGCGGAGATCGCGACCGGCGTGTCGTCCACGCTGATCTCGCGCGCGGCCGACGTGACGTTGAAGGAGCGCCGGCCGCTGGTGCTGCTTGCGCGCGAAACGCCGTTGACGCTCGCGCATCTGCGCAACATGACCGCGGTGGCGGAGATGGGCGCGATCGTCGCGCCGCCGGTGCCCGCGTTCTATGCGCGGCCCGCGACGCTCGACGCGATGATCGGCCACACGCTCGGCCGCGTGCTCGATCTGTTCGGTCTCGACGCCGGCACCGCGGTGCGCTGGCGCGAGGCTGAAGCCGAAGCCGAAGCGGCGACACCGCAACCTTTTGCATGAACCAGAGCGGGCGCTGACCCGCCACCTTTGAAAGACAGGAGACAGGCGATGAACCCGATTCACGAAACCCACCGCGAGATCGAACGCGTTCCGGTCACGGTATTGACGGGATTTCTCGGCGCGGGCAAGACCACGCTGCTGAACTACATCCTGCGAGAGAAACACGGCCGCAAGATCGCGGTGATCGAAAACGAGTTCGGCGAAATCGGCATCGACGGCGGCCTCGTGCTGGAGTCGACCGAAGAGATCTACGAGATGACGAACGGCTGCATCTGCTGCGTCGGCGCGGTGCGCGAGGATCTCGTGTGGATCGTGCGCACGCTGCTCGACCGGCCGGAGCGGCTCGATCACATCATCGTCGAAACGAGCGGGCTCGCCGATCCGTATCCGGTCGCGCAGACCTTTTTCATCGACGATCCGATCGCGCAGCAGGTGACGCTCGACGCGGTCGTGACGATGGTCGATGCGAAGCACGTCGGCCAGCATCTCGACGACATCGTGCTGGATGGTCGGGATAACCAGGCAGTCGACCAGTTGGTCTGTGCCGACCGGGTGGTGATCAACAAGGTCGATCTCGTCACGCCGGCGGAGATCGGCGCGCTGATGCACCGGGTGCGCGGGCTGAACGCCACCGCGGAGATCGTGACTTCGAGCTATGCGCGCGTCGATCTCGATCGCATTCTCGGCGTGGGCGCGTCGGAGTTCTCGCAGCAACTGGTGGAGTCGGACGCATCGTTCCAGCGCGCGGAAGATGCGCATGGACATGAGCACGAGCATCACGGCACGAGCGAGGATGCACATCAGCACGCGGACCACGACCATCACGCCCATCACGAAGCGGATCACGACGACCACGAGCACGACGACAGCGTGAGTTCGGTCGGCATCGAGGTGGAGGCGGACATGGATCTCGGCGCGTTGCAGACGTGGCTCGCGGAACTGCGCGCGGCGGACCAGACAGCGCTGTTCCGGATGAAGGGCATTCTCGCCGTGCAGGGTCAGTCGTATCGCTACGTGCTGCAAGGCGTGCACGACGTGATCGAGCTGCGCGCGGCGCAGGCGTGGGGCAGCGAGCCGCGCACGAGCCGCATCGTTTTCATCGGCCGCGATCTCGATCGTGCCGCGTTGACCGACCGCTTTCATGCGTGCGTAGCGGCGAGCGTCGCCGCCTGACCCGCATCGCCGCGGCCGGGCAACGCCGCAGCCGCACGACAGAACGATATCCAGGAGACACTCGATGAACACTGCAAGGCATCCCGTCGACCAGGTATTACCGAAGCGGCAGATGATCACGCTCGGTCTGCAGCACATGCTGGTCGCGTATATCGGCGCGATCGCGGTTCCGTTGATCGTCGCATCGGCGCTGAAGCTTTCCCCCGCGGACACCACCGTGCTGATCAGCACGGCGCTGTTCTGCTCAGGCGTCTCGACGCTGTTGCAGACGGCGGGCGTGTGGCGCTTCGGCGTGCGTCTGCCGATCCTGCAGGGCGTCGCGTTCAGCAGCGTCGGGCCGGTGATCGCGATCGGCACGAGCCCGGGCGTCGGCTTTCGCGGCGTGTGCGGCGCGGTGATCGCGGCGGGCCTGTTTACGCTCGTCGCGGCGCCGCTCGTCGGCCGGTTGCGGCGCTTCTTTCCGCCGGTCGTCACCGGCTGCATCGTGACGGTGATCGGCCTGCAGCTGTTCCCCGTCGCGTACGAATGGGCGGGCGGCGGGCGCGGCAGCGCGCAGTTCGGCGCACTGCCGTTTCTATCGGTGACGCTGCTCGTCGCGCTCGTGATTCTCGCGATCAACCGGTTCGGCAGGCCGTTCGTGCGCAATCTCGCGGTGCTGATCGGGCTCATCGTCGGCAGCGTGGTGGCGTGCCTGCTCGGCATGGGCAACTTCACGAACGTGAGTCACGCGCCGTGGCTGACCGTACCGGTTCCGTTCCACTTCGGCCTGCCGGTGTTTTCGGTGGTGCCGATCCTCACGATGATCGTCGTGATGGTCGTGCAGATGGTGGAGTCGATGGGCCTCTTCGTCGCGATCGGCGGTATCGTCGAGAAAGAAGTCAGCGAGGAAGACGTGATCCGCGGGCTGCGCGCGAACGGGCTCGCCAGCGCGATCGCGGGCATGTTCGCGGCGTTTCCGTTCATCGCGTTCATGGAGAACGTCGGGCTCGTGATCCTGACGGGCGTGCGCAGCCGCTGGGTCGTCGCGATCAGCGGCCTCCTGATGTGCGTCGTCGCGCTGGTGCCGAAGATCGGCGCGGTCGTCGCGTCGACGCCATCTGCAGCGCTAGGCGGTGCGGGCATTGCGATGTTCGGCGTGGTCGTCGCGGCCGGCGTGCAGACGCTCGCGAAGGTGGACTTCGAAAACAACCGCTACAACGTGCTGATCGTCGGCTTCACGATGGCGACCGCGCTGATTCCGGTGATGGCGCCGCAGGTGTTCAGGCAGATGCCCGAGTGGACCCAGCCGTTCCTGCAGAGCGGCGTGGTGCTCGCGTGTCTCGTGTCGGTGGTGCTGAACGCGCTCCTCAACGGCGCGCATGACGACATCGCGGTGGAATCGCACCACATGGTGCGCGAATGACGAAGCGCGTTTCGACAACCCGCCCAGGAGGCATGCAATCGTGAAAGCACAACCAGAAGCGCTGCTGATTCGCGAGCCGATCGCGGTGATGAGCGGGCTGCGCGGCGACGCGGCGAGACTCGGCAAGGTCGACATCCGCATCCGCGACGGACGCATCGACGAAATCGCGCCGGGGCTCGAGCCGCGCGATGGCGAGCGGTTGATCGATGCGCGTTCGTGCGTCGTCTATCCAGGCTGGGTCAACACGCACCATCATCTGTTCCAGAACCTGCTGAAGGCGGTGCCCGCCGGCATCAACGCCGATCTGCAGACGTGGCTCGCCGAAGTGCCGTATCCGCGCCTCGCGCGCTTCACGCCGGAGATGCTGCGCGTCGCGGCACGGCTCGGGTTCGCGGAGCTGCTGCTGTCCGGCGTGACGACCTGCGCGGATCATCACTATCTGTATCACGCGGACGGCACGACGGAGACCGGCGACCTGCTGTTCGACGAGGCGGCCGCGTTCGGGATGCGCTTCGTGCTATGCCGGGGCGGCGCGCTGCAGGCGGCGGGCGATCATCCGGGGTTTTCGAAGGTCGCGCTGAAACCGGAAACGCTCGACCAGATGCTCGGCGATATCGAGCGGCTGAAGTCGCGCTATCACGACCCGCGGCCGGACGCGCTGCGGCGTGTCGTCGTCGCGCCGACGACGCCGACGTTCTCGCTGCCGCCCGAACTGCTGCCGGAAGTCGCACGGGCGGCGCGCGGCATGGGCCTGCGGCTGCATACGCATCTGTCGGAGACGACGCGTTACGTCGACTTCTGCCGCGAGCGGTTCGGCAAGCTGCCGCTCGAGTTCGTCGCGGACCATGAGTGGCTGGGGCCCGACGTCTGGTTCGCGCACCTCGTGCACATGACGCCGGAGGAGATCGAGCTGCTCGCGGCGAGCGGCAGCGGGTGCTCGCATTGCCCGGTCAGCAACGCGCGGCTGGGCAGCGGTATCGCGCCGGCGCCGCGCATGGCGGCGGCCGGCGTGCCGATGTCGCTCGGGGTGGACGGCGTGGCGTCGAACGAGTCGGGCAGCATGACCAACGAAGCGCACTTCGCGTGGCTCGTGCATCGGGCGGCAGGCGGCGCTGCGGCAACGACGGTCGAAGAAACGATCCATTGGGGCACGGCAGGAGGGGCACGCGTGCTCGGGCTCGATGCGGTCGGCACGCTTGAAGTGGGCAAGGCGGCGGATCTGGTGCTGTACGACCTGGACGACGTGCGCTTCGGCGGCTTTCACGACGTCGCGATCGCGCCGGTTGCGGCAGGCGAGCCGGCGCGCGTGCGCTACAACATCATCGGCGGACGCGTGGCGGTGGAGGACGGCGAGATCCCGGGCGTCGATCGGGATGCGTTGCTGGCTGATGCGCGTGCGTTAGTCGAGCGACTGCTTGAGTGACGCGGCGGGCAGTGCGTCAGGAAGCCCTTTTCCTCTGTGCCGTTAGCGGTGATCGATCGGCGCCCGCTACGCCGTAAACATCGCGCGGCGTGATCTCCAGATGCTCCGCAAGCAGTTCGATAGCCTGCTCGGGTTCGCGCTTCAACACCGTCAGCATCAGCGCTTCGTGACGCTCGACGAAACCGTCGAGCGTCTGGGCGTCAGCCAGGATCACGTGACGGTAGCGGTTGGCCTGGTCGTAGAAGATCGACTGCAGCTCCATCAGTCTGTGTGACCGGCACGCGCCGAGCAGCGCTGTGTGAAAGCTCTTGTGCGCGGACTCGATCGTATGCCGCGCCTCCTCGGGACGCGCGTATGGGCGCGAGACCGCCATCGACAACTTCGCGAAGCTTCCCGCGATTTCCATCTCCCAATGCGTGTCGCCGTTGGCGATCGCATCGCGCAGCGCTTCCGCTTCAACCAGCACACGCATGCGCGTCAGGTCGAGCAGATCCTCCGGCGACAGTGGCGCAACGCGAAAGCCGCGACGCGTCTCGTTCGTGACGAAGCCAAGCGAAGTGAGCCTCGACAGTGCTTCGCGCAGAGGCGATGCTCCGACCTGGTACTGTTCCTTCAGCTGTTCGATACGCAGGTTGTGTTCAGGCGGCAGTGCGCCCGACACGATGTCCTCGACAAGACGCGCGAGGATTGCTTCGGTGAGTGTTTCTTTGGTTCCGGGATCCATGGCAGGCGATGACGCTGAGCATGCTGCGATCCTGCTACGCGTCGGGAATTTTGTCAACAAAACCTATTTTTATCGATAAACGGGTTTCTACCGATAGTTTGGCGGCTGTGGCGCGAGCATGATGCAGCCATCGAAGGAGCCCTTATGAAGACCGAGCACCTGCGTTTTATCGACCTGTCCGTCGCACTCGAAAACGACGTTCCTGCCGACCCGCCCGGCTTGCAACCGCGGATCCGTTATACCGGTCACCAGGATGGTGCCGGACAGATCGCCGCGATGTTTCCCGGCCTGCGTCCGGACGATCTGCCGGATGGCGAAGGCTGGGCCGTCGAAGATCTCGTGATGCATACGCACTGCGGTACCCATATGGATGCGCCGCTTCACTACGCATCGACGATGAACCGCGGCGAGCGCGCGATCGGTATCGACGAACTTCCGCTCGAATGGTGTTTTGCTCCGGGCGTCAAGCTCGATTTCCGGTCTCTTGCGCATGGCCACGTGGTCAGCGCGGAGGAGGTCGAGGCCGAACTGCTGCGAATCGGGCACATACTACGTCCTCGCGACATCGTGCTGGTGAACACCGCTGCCGCCGCGGCGTATGGAACGCCGGACTACATTCACAGCGGCTGCGGAATGGGCCGTGAAGCGACGCTCTATCTGCTCGAACGCGGCGTACGCGTAGTGGGCACGGACGCCTGGAGCTGGGACGCGCCGTTTTCCCATGTGCGTGCGCGTTTCGCGCAGACCGGCGACGTATCGATTATCTGGGAAGGCCACAAGGCGGGGCGCGAGATCGGTTATGGCCAACTCGAGAAACTGACCAACCTGCATCTGCTGCCCGCGACGGGTTTCACGGTGTCCTGTTTTCCCTACAAGATCAAGGCCGCGTCGGCTGGTTTTACGCGTGCGGTCGCTATTCTCGATAAGGAGTCCGAC
Organism: Paraburkholderia phosphatilytica; assembly: GCF_003443895.1. GTDB lineage: Bacteria > Pseudomonadota > Gammaproteobacteria > Burkholderiales > Burkholderiaceae > Paraburkholderia > Paraburkholderia phosphatilytica. The sequence continues at coordinate 24,857 of NZ_QQOA01000048.1, forward strand.
GCGTGAAACTCGCGACTTTTGTAACGGACAGCGGTGCGGAACGAGTCGGCATCGTCCATCCAGAGCGCGGACAGATGATCGATCTGCAGCTTGCCTGTCGCGCCGCGCACGGCGAGCCGCTGCCGGCATTTGCGAACATGCTCGAGCTGATCCGCGGAGGCGATAGAGCGCTCGACATCGCGCGCGAACTGGACAACCGGCACAGTGGCGGTGAATCCTTTGTCGTACCGCTTGACGCTATCCGCCTGCGCTCCCCGGTCCCAGTGCCTGAGCAGATCCGCGACTTCTCGACCTTCGATCTGCACATGCGCCAGGCTGGCGCTGCCGTTGCTCGTCTGCGCGCCGAGCGGCGGGGCGACGATCCTTCCGCATTGCCCACGCCCGGCCAGATATCGCTGCCGCCGGTCTATTTCGAGCAGCCGATCTACTACAAGGCAAACCGCTTCAATGTGGTCGGTCACGAGCATGAGATTCGCTGGCCCGCGCGAGCGCGACGGCTCGACTACGAGGCGGAATTCGGTGTGTTCATTGGTCGTGCCGGGCGGGACATCGACGCATGCAATGCACGCGCTCATATTTTCGGCTTCACGATCTTCAACGATTTTTCCGCACGCGATCTGCAGGAACGCGAGATGGAGGGGCCGTTCGGCCCGGCGAAAGGGAAAGACTTCGATACCGGCAACGCGATCGGACCATGGATCGTCACGGTCGATGAGATTGCCGATCCTTATGATCTGAGCGTCACCGTGCGGGTCAACGGCGAACCGTGGTCGCAGGGCTCGACGAAGGACATGCGACATCGGTTCGAACGCATCATCGAGCATGTATCGGCCGACGAGACCTTGCATGCCGGAGAGTTTCTTGGCTCCGGGACGGTCGGCGGAGGATGCGGGCTTGAACTCGACCGCTGGCTGCGCGACGGCGACGTGGTGGAGATCGAGATCGACGGCCTCAGCGTGCTGAGAAACCGCGTCGCAAAGCCATCAGATGTTTTTAAATATGCTTGATATATAGGAATACTGATCATGAACAATCGCTGGTTGGCGCTCGCCCTGCTGTGCGCCAGTGTGTTCCAGTTCACGCTGAACTGGTTCTGCATCGTTCCCGCGTTCCCATCCATTGCACACGAGTACGGGCTGGCGATTCCGCAGGTCGCCGCACTGGTTGCGGCGTTCGTCGGCGGGTACGGCGTGTGTCATCTGCCTGCCGGCTGGCTGTCCGCGCGCATCGGCATGCGGGGTGCGCTGCTCGTGGGCATTGCGATCGAAGCGATGGCATCCATTGCGGGTGCGTCCGTGTCGTCCTACCCGGTGATGCTCGTCACGCGCATCATCGCCGGCGCCGGGGGGGCGTGTTGTCTAGGGGCCGTCGTCGGGCTCGTCAGCGCATGGTTTCGCGAACAGGAACTGTCGCTCGCGATCGGTCTGACTACGGGCGTTGCGTTCTCCGTCGGGGCGGCAAGCGGGCTCTATCTGTGGGCGATGGTCGTTGCGGCGATTGGCTGGCGATCTGGCGTCATGGCCGCGGGAGCGGTCGGGCTCTCCGTCCTTGTGCTGGTTCTGCTGCTTCCAGTCGCGCCGCGCGCGGAAGAGAGCGAGGTTGCCGGTGGTCATCTCGACCTGCGCGCAGTGCGCCGCGTGCTCGGAAACAGCACGCTTTGGTGGTGGGGACTCAGTATCGTGGGTTCATATGGCGCATTCTTCACGATCGCGCAGCTTCTGCCGATCTACGCGGAGCGCATCCTGCATTTCTCGCCTACCGAAGGTGGCCGGCTCGGCGCGCTGCTGCTGCTGAGCGGCATTCCCGCGGCGCTGGCGGGCGGCTGGTTGTCCGACCGCTTCGGCAGGATCAAGCTCCTCATCTGCGGGTCGTTCATTGTCAGTGGGCTGGTGATCGTTGCGCTACCGAAGCTGGATGCCTCCGGCCTTCACGTTGCCGCGATCGCGATTGGCCTGGTGACGATGGTCGGGCTCACGCCGTGGTTCAGCGTGCCGGCGATGTTTCCCGACCGCATCCCGCTGCACGACGTGCCGGCGGCCTCGGGCCTGATGCTGTCGCTCGCTGCGCTCGGCGGGTTTGCCGTGCCGCTTGGATTCGGCCACATTGTCGCTGCTTCAGGCTTTCAGGGCGGATGGTGGTTCCTCGGCGTGGTCGCCATTGCATTCACGCTATTCGGCATTTTCGCCCCCGCTCCACGGCGCGGAGCGGGGATGACGGTCGAGGCCCGCGCGGAAGTTCCATAACGAGTCCAACGCGTTGCCTGGAAGTCAGTGCGGTACTGCATAGCGAAATCAATTTTTCCGGATTATGTAGTAGTACAAAATAAATAGGGTAAAAATGGAAACTCTCGCTCGATCCGTCACCTCGATTCTGGCTGTGCTGTGCATGTTGCCGAATGCTTCCGCATTCGCTCAGTCGAGCGTCTCCCTGTATGGTCAGGCAGACGTGTTCGCTGCGGCAACGAAGGAGCCTAGTGCAGCCAATGCATGGGTCGAGGGCGGTGGCGGCATGTCCACCTCTTACTGGGGCGTCAAAGGATTTGAGGATCTTGGCGGAGACGCCCGGGCGCTGTTCACGCTCGAAAGCTTTTTTCAGCCGCAGAATGGAGCGGCAGGGCGCTATCCGGGCGATGTATTTTTCGCGCGCAATGCATATGTCGGCATCGAGTCTTCGTATGGAACGTTCACGGCCGGACGGCAAACGACCGATATGTTCGTTGCCACCATCCTGTTCAATCCGTTCGCCGATTCGTTCACGTTTTCGCCGATCGTGTTGCAGACCTACCTGGGAGAAGGCGGACAGGGTCTTGTCGGCGATACGGGCTGGAGCAACGCCGTCGCCTTTCACTCACCGCTCTTCAACGGCCTGACAGGCGGCGCGATGTATGCGTTCGGCAACGCAGCCGGCGACGCAGGACTGCATAAGTGGGACGCCCAGCTTCTGTACTTCCACGGTCCTTTTTCGGCTACGGTGGATTATCAGTACGTGAACTACAGCGCGGTGGCCGGCGATATCGGTTCCGCCTTGCCTGGTGTTCCGGGCCTCCAAAGTCAGAGCACGGTCCAGTTCGCCGCGACGTATGACTTCAAGGTCGTCAAGCTGTACGCCCAGTATCTTCACGTCCAGGATCACGTCGAACCAGGCGGGTTCGGTGTCAGCACAGGTCAGGCGGGGGCAAGCATTCCGCTTGGTTCGGGTACCGTGCTCGCCTCATATGCGTATTCGAAGCGCAGCGGTTCGTCGGGCGTGCGCCGCCGCACCTGGGCGGTGGGATACGACCTTCCGCTGTCGAAGCACACCGACGTCTATGCCGCCTACCTGTCCGACAGTCTCACCGGACAATCGACAGGCAATACAGCGGGCATTGGCATCAGAGTGAAGTTCTGAGGCGGACGAACGAGGACACGTGGCGCCTGGGTTGGGGGGCTACGCGGAATCCACACCGATCTCTATTGGCGCTACCCGTCACCTGGCGACGAAAACGCCAGCGTGACGGCAAAGCCGCCAGTTTCAGGGAAAGCGAAGACGACTCGCCCGCCGTGCGCTTTCATCACTTCCTGCACGATCGCGAGCCCAAGGCCCGAGCCTGTGCCGCGCTCGGCCCCATCCTCGCCGAGCCGCTCGAACGGACGCAGCACCATCTCCCAGTGTTCGCGAGGAATGCCGCGGCCATTGTCCGTCACGGTCAGCGTCACGGCCTCGTGCAGCGACGCGACGCGGACGCCGATCTCGTCGGCCTTGCCGTGCAGCAGCGCGTTGTGCAGCACATTCGATAGCGCTTCCTGCAGGCTGATCGGATCGCCGGCAATGCAGACCTGCCGCGCGTCGCTTTCGAACGCCACCCGCACGTCGCGTGCGTCGGCGAGCGGGATGGTGCGACCGAGCACTTCCTTCGCCAGACCGACCAGTTCCACCGGCTGCAGCGGGACGACCTCGGTGCGATGAGTCACCATCGCGTGATTCAGCAACTGCCCGGTGAGCCGGCCGACGTCCGCGGACGTTGCGCGCAGCGCGTCGAGACGCGCCGCGTAGCGCGCCGGATCGGTCTCGCTGTCGAGCAGCTCGATCTGTGCGTCGAGTCGCGCGAGCGGTGTGCGCATCTGGTGCGCAGCGTCGGCGATGAAGCGCTGCATGATCGTCATCCGGTCCGCGAGGCGGCGCAGCAGGCCGTTGATCGCGCCGATGATCGCGTCGATTTCGCTCGGCGTGTCAGCCGCAACTGGGCGCAGGTCGGCGGGATCGCGCGCGGCGATGATCGTCTCGATCTGCGCGAGCGGGCGCAGGCCGCGCCGGATCGCGAGACCGCTTGCGCCGATCGCGAGCACGCTCATCAGCAGGATCAGCGTCCACACCTTGAAGCTCATGTCGTTCGTCAACTGCTGCCGGGCGTGCGTCGTCTGCGCGACCGTCACCACGGCCCAGCCCGGCGTGCGTTCCTCCGGCATATAGCGGGCGATAACCGCCATCCGGATGCGCTGCTGCTGGTACCTGCCGTTCGCGAACTCGGGACCTTGCCGGCCGGCGACGGCGCTCACCGGGCTCTGCAGGTCGCCGGAGCCTGCCACCACGACGCCGCGCGAATCGACCACCTTGTAGTAGACGAGGTCGTAACTCGACAGCGTCGACAGCGCGGCCACCGGTGGATTGAGCGCGAGCACGCCGCCCTGCACGTAGAGATTCTCCGCGACCTGGATGGCCGCGCCCGCCAGCAGCTGGTCGTAAGCGCGCTCGGACGCGACGCCCGCGTAGTACCGCGCGATCATCGCGAGCGCCGCCGCGCCCGACGCGACGACCAGCGCGATGAACAGCAGCGTGCGGCCGAACAGCGTCTTCGGGAACCAGTCAGAGCGTCGCAATCTGATACCCCATGCCGCGCGCGGTGCGAATCTCGACCGAACTGCCTTGCAGCTTCCTGCGTACGCGCGTGACGTATTGCTCGACCGCGTTTGCGGTCGGCTCGTTGCCGAAGCTGAACAGCTGGTTCAGCAGTTCGTCTTTCGAAAAGATGCGCTGCGGACGGCTGGCGAGGATTTCCAGCAGCGCGAACTCCTGGCGGGAGAGCGACAGCGGCTTGCCGTCGAGTTCGGCGAGCCGGCTGCTGCGGTCGATCGCGAGGCCGCCGAGCTTGACGAGGTCGTTCGCATGGCCGCTGTTGCGGCGAAGGAGCGTTTGCACGCGGGCTTCGAGCTCGCGATAGTCGAACGGCTTGACGAGATAGTCGTCGGCGCCGAGCCCGAGGCCGCTCACGCGATCGTCGATCGCCGAGCGCGCGGTAACGAGCAGTACGGGCGTCGTGGAGCCCGCGGCGCGCAGGTTACGCAGGATCGCGAAGCCGTCCGTCGTGGGCAGCATCACGTCGAGCACGACGAGATCGAAACGCTCGACGCGCAGCAGGCTGTTCGCCATTGCGCCGTCCGCTTCCAGATCCACGGCGTGCCCGAGCCGCGTCAGCCGGCTCTGGATCGCCGCACCGATTTCCGTGTCGTCCTCCACTACCAGAATGCGCATGGTGCCGTTCCTGCCGATCTTCAATTCGATTGAGGGTTTCCCCGGGGAGCCGATGTCAGCATTTTCTCAGACTCACTCGATAATCTTGCGAAGCATGAGTCATGCGGCGACGACCGCATTATTACCAGAGGAGACCACGACATGCACCAGGGGGAGGGCCGCGGAGGTCATCGCGCAAGGCCTTCGCCGCGCCGCCGCGCGCTGATCGCGGCCGGTCTCGGCGCGGCGCTCGCACCTGCGCTGGTGCGCTCGTCGAATGCACGAACGGTGCGGATCTCGAAGGGCTATGGCCTGCTGTATCTGCCGCTGCTCGTGATGGAGAAGGCGCGGCTGTTCGAGCGTCATGCCGCCCGTCACGGGTTGCGCGACGTGAGCGTCGAGTGGGTGCTGCTCGACGGCGGCAATTCGGTCGACGATGCGGTGATGGCCGGCACGCTCGACTTCGCCGCCGCGGGCGCGCCCGGCTTCATCGAGTTGTGGGCGCGGGCGCGCGGCATTCCGAACGTCGAGGTGATCGGCATCAGCGGGCTTTCGACGACGTCGCTGTCGCTCAACACGAACCGGTCGCAGATCGCATCCCTCGGCGACTTCACGCCGTCCGACCGGATCGCGGTGCCGGGCATCCGCACCTCGCTCTCGGCGGTGGTCCTGCAGATGGTCGCAAGCAAGCTGCTCGGGCCGGGGCATTTCGCGCGGCTCGACTCGATCACCATCAGCCTGCCGCATCCGCAGGCGATGCAGGCGCTGCTCCGGCGCGAGAGTGGCGTCACCGCGCACTTCACGTCGCCGCCGTTCTCGACGCTCGAATTGCGGCAGCCGGGCATTCATCGGGTCGTTGATTCGATCGACGTCCTCGGCCCGCTGACACTCGATGTCGTATTTGCCCCGAAGCGGCTGATCGATGCCGAGCCCGCGCTCGCGACGGCATTCATCGGCGCGCTCGACGAAGCGAACCGCCTGATCGCTCAGGATCGCAAGGCCGCTGCCGCGATCTATGTTGCTTCGTCGCGCGTCGACGTATCGCGCGACGACGTGATGCAGATGCTCGCCGCGCCAGAGACGCGCTTTTCGGTGTGGCCCGACCTGCTGATGGACTACGTCGAATTTCTCTACATGGTCGGCACGATCAAGGCGAAACCGCGCACCTGGAACGAGATGTTCGTGACGACGCTCGCCGGCTTCCATCCGACGTAGTGCTTGCGTTACCCCTGAATTTTTCCGTTCGATTTCCTGCTCGCGCGCTACCACCTGGGCGCAGCAGACTGAACCGTAGAAGACCGAAGCCACTGAGGAGTCTGTAGTGAACGCCGCCCCGCACCTTGAATCCCAATCCGCGAAAGAGCGGCACGTCATGTCGAAGATGGCGCGCCGCCTGATGCCGATTCTCGTCGTGATGTTCCTGATTTCGTTCATCGACCGGCAGAACGTCGGGTTCGCGAAGCTGCAGATGGTGCACAGTCTGCATATGACCGAGGCCGCGTTCGGTCTCGCTTCTTCGCTGTTCTTCATCGGCTATCTGCTGTTCGAAGTGCCGAGCACGCTTGCGCTGCATCGCTTCGGCGCGCGCGTGTGGCTCGCGCGAATCATGCTCACGTGGGGCGCGATTACCGTGCTGATGGGCTTCACGACCTCGATGCAGGTGTTCTGCGGGCTGCGCTTCGCGCTGGGCGTCGCCGAGGCCGGCTTCTATCCGGGCGTGATCTATTACCTGACGCTGTGGTTCCCGCAAAGCTATCGGGCACGCGTGCTTGGCATCTTCACGCTCGGCAGTGCCCTCGCGAACATGCTGGGCTCGCTCGTGGGCGGCTGGCTGCTGAGCCTGAACGGCGTCTGGGGCCTCGCGGGCTGGCAGTGGGTGTTCATCGCGACCGGTATTCCCGCCGTGCTGGTCGCCATCGCGGTGTTCAGGCTGCTGCCGGCGTCGTACCGGGAGGCGCGTTTCCTGAGCGAGGACGAGAAGCAGGTCGTCGCGGCTGCGCTCGAGCGCGAGAAGCCGGAGCACGCGGAACACGCGCAGCCCTGGAAGGCGCTGCTCGATCCGCGCGTGATGCTGTTCGCCGCAACCTACATGCTGATGTCGACGTCGCTGTACGGCGTGACCTACTGGCTGCCGACGCTCGTCAAATCGTTCGGCGTGTCGAGCGGCATGAACGGCATGTTGAGCATGCTGCCCTGGGCACTATCGGTGTTGCTGCTGCTGTACCTGCCGGCGAAGCTGCGCCGCGCGAAGAGCATCCTGCGGGCGATCGCGATCGTCGCCGCGCTCGGTGCGCTGGGTTTCCTGCTGAGCCTCGTGCTGCCCTCGACGCCGCTGCGCTTCGTCGCGCTCGTGCTGGGCGGCGCGTGCATTCCGCTGCTGTATCCGTGCTTCTGGTCGATGCCGCCGCGCTACTTCACCGGCGCGCGCGCGGCGGCGAGCGTCGCGGCGATCAATTCGATCGGCAATCTCGGCGGCTTTTTCAGCCAGAATCTGATGCCGCTCGCCGGCAAGCTCACTGGAACCGCGTTTGGACCGATGATCGTGCCGATCGTCTGTCTTGCCGTGCTCGGACTGGGCGCCATGACCGCGTGGGTGCGGTCGGAACGCGCGATCGCGGCTGTGGCGGCATGAGAGGGCTTCGATCATGACCTTGTTGCCCAATATGAAGGTTGCCACGCAGCTTGCGACGGCTTTCGCATTGATCGGGTTGCTGTTGCTCGCGCTCGGAGCGGGCTCGCTGGTCGAAGTCCGCGGCGAGAACGCACACGTCTCGCAGTTGCGGGACCGCTGGCTGGGCGGCATGCGAGCCAGTCTGGAACTGAGAGACGCGCTTTCCAATCTGCGGCTGTCGGAGTACCGGCTCGCGGCGGCATCGTCGGTAGCGGATGCGCAGGCCGTGGATTCCCGCATGCCTCCGCGCGTCGAGGCTTACGATCGTGCCAATGCCGAGCTTCAAAAGTTTATCCGCGAGCCTGAAGAGGCCAGCGTGTTCGCTGAAATTCAAAAGCTGATGCCGCGCTACATGGCGTTCAACATGCAGGTGCGAAGCCTGGCGACGCAAGGGCAGACGGATCAGGCGATGGCGATCCTCAAAGGTAAATCCGGTCCCATTCGCGATGCCATCGACAAAGACATTCAAACCATCGCGGACCACTTCGAAAAGGGCGCCGCGAACGAGGGCGCGGCGGCCGAATCTGCGTATCGCGACACCGTCAGGCTGGTGGCGATCCTGGTCGTCGTGGCCCTCGCTTGCGCTGTGGTTCTGGCCACGCGGATTTCGCGCTCGCTGACCCGGCAGCTCGGCGGCGAGCCGGGCGAAGCCGCCGAGATTGCCAATGCCGTGGCCAGTGGCAATCTGCGTGTCGCCGTCCCGCTCAGGCCGGGCGACGACATCAGCCTGATGCATTCGCTCAGCGCGATGAAGGCGCAATTGATCGCGATCGTCCGGCACATACAACACACGAGCGAAACCATATCCGTCACCGCTGGCGAAATCGCGCAAGGCAACGCCGATCTCTCGCAGCGTACGGAGGAGCAGGCGGCGTCGCTTGAGGAAACGGCTTCGACCATGGAGCAGATCACGAGCACGGTCCGCCTGAATGCGGACAACGCAAAACTGGCAAGCGGATTCGCCGATTCGGGATCGACTGTCGCGCAACGCGGCGGCCGGGAGATCGGTCAGGTGGTGTCGTCCATGCAACACATCTCGGGCAATTCGAGCCGGGTCACCGAGATCATCGGCGTGATCGAAGGCATCGCGTTTCAGACCAACATCCTTGCGCTGAACGCCGCAGTCGAGGCGGCTCGCGCGGGCGAACAAGGCAAAGGCTTCGCGGTGGTCGCCGGCGAAGTGCGCGCGCTTGCGCAACGTTCCGCCGAGGCTGCAAAGGAGATCAAGGCATTGATCACGGAATCGGTCGCCCAGATCGCGGCGGCATCGGATCTGGTGGAAGATGCCGGGTGCACGATGACGGAGATCGTGGCGTCCGCCACGCGAACCACGGGCATCATGACGGAAATCGCTTCAGCCGCCGAAGAACAAAGCACGGCGATCGCACAGGTCAATATCGCGGTCACGCAGATGGACCAGGTGACGCAACAAAATGCGGCGCTGGTCGAGCAGGCCACCGCGGCGGCGTTCTCCCTGGATCAGCAGGCAGCCCAGTTGCGGGACGCGGTGGCCGTTTTTAGTGTCGATGCACGGGAAACTCCGTTGGCAGGCGTCGGCGCTTCGAAGACTGCCCCTTATACTGGCGTGCTCCAGGTTTGAATTCGTGGGCATTTCCGAAGAGTACGGGCAGCGTCACGCGCTGACCCGGAACGCCTGATTCGTCACTGTCGAATATCAGGCCGTTTCCGCTTCGCTTAAAATCCTCCGGATTATCACGGCAAGCGTGCTACCAATCGCCGCTGTGTGAGGGTGTCCGAGCGATATAACGTCCAATGTGGGCGATGCGAGAGCCGTTACTTCCAACCGGGAACTTCCGAGAACGGCCACAAAGAAACGGTCGGCAGTTCTACGACGCAGTCAGTTACTGATTCCTGAGCCGACATTCCCATTCGTGCGGCGACCGCCCATTGGATGGATTCGATGCACGGAGCCAGGCTGGAGAGATCAGTGTCTTCACGTGTTAGGATCGGCTAACTCCTGCGCACCTTTGCCGGACCACGTCGCCGATATCGAGGGTAATCAGCATGCCCGTCAACTATTTTCGCGGTTTCACGAAGCCTGAGCGCAGCGATGCCACAAATCGTCGTCTCGGGCGATCTCTCGCGTTCGTCGCTGGAGCGGCCAACGCCGGCGGATTCTTTGCCGTGGGGCAGTACACATCCCACATGTCTGGCATTGTGTCGTCGGTGGCCGATAACCTTGCGCTCGGCGACCTCAAGCTGGTGGTGGCCGGGGTGGGCTCCTTGCTGTCATTCCTCGTGGGGGCGGCCACATCAGCCATCCTGATTAACTGGGGGCGGCGTAAGCACTTTCATAGTCGATACGCAATGCCGTTGATGTTCGAGGCGTCGCTGCTTCTCTTCTTTGGCTTACTGGGCTCGAATCTGGAAGCGCGCCAGGTACTGTTTGTGCCGGCTACTGTCTGCCTTCTTTGCTATGTGATGGGATTGCAGAACGCCATGATCACAAAGATTTCAAAAGCAGAGATTCGGACCACACACGTCACTGGTCTCGTGACAGATATTGGCATCGAGCTTGGAAAGCTGCTCTATTGGAATACCGGGGCAATGTCAGACGACCTGGTCTGCAGTGATCGAAATAAGCTGCGACTACTTGGTTCGTTGTTAATGTCGTTCCTGGCTGGCGGACTTACTGGCGCAGTTGGCTTTAGACACCTGGGATTTGTGGCCACCATCCCTCTTGCAATCGTTCTTCTTAGTCTCGCCGTAGTCCCAATCTTCGACGACATACTCGCGTACCGCAGTTAGGCGAAACGCAGAGCAGCATTGCCTGAAAGGTGTCTGCATTTGCGCGTAAAGCGGACATGAATCCGCAGTCGAGAAGGGGCAGTCGAGTCGCCGTAAGCCTGCGACCCCCTGGCCGATCCGCGTCGCGGGAATCCCGGAATTCGACTGGTCGTTTCGCGCAGGCCAGCGGCCCTGGAGCGCACGCCTCCAAATGTGCGCGGAGCTTTGCAGACGTCCGTCAGACGGTATCAGCCCGGCGCGTCACATAACGCCGCGTACACTATCGCTTTGGAAAACCGGGGGCGCATATGGCTCTATCGGATTTCATCGAAGCAAACCTCGATGTGCTGATTGACGATTGGACGAATATCGTTCGCCATTCAGCTGGTGATGCTATGCGGCAATCAACAACCTCGCTGCCGGACTCATCTCGAGCGCAATCGTCCTGCAGGCGCATGGTCCAGAGAGCGTAACCGGCGCCCTGCTGATTGGTGTAGATCTTGGTCCGAATCTGTCGATCACTGGATCATTGGCGACCATCCTCTGGCTCACGGCGATTCGCCGGGAGAGCGAGCAGGTGAGCTTGATGTAGTTCTTCAAGGTAGGCACAGCAGTCATGTCGCCCACCTTCGTGTTGACGTTGGCTGCGCGGCTGCTTGTTGCTCACTAGATAACCTGTATGGGGTGCAATCGATGAGGAGTGCGTGGCGCTAAGAATTTGGTGCCGTCAACTGACTTGATTGCTCCAGCAGCTTCATGGCTGGGCTCGGTAAAATCCCGTGCCGGCGTCGAAACGCGGTTAACTTGCGTCGACCCACTACGCCAGGAACCTGGAGTGTATCGAATACGCCCGCTTTACTTTCAATGACATACATCGGCTCGGCGATGCAGATGAGGAATCCTGATCGTGTGACGAGGCTCTTCTGCACGGTAGTCGAACGTGTTTCAACCACTACGTTGGGCAAGCCGGGCCCTTGCTCGGCGAAGGCCTGCCGCATATGTTCAAACGGTGCTGTACCACGTGGCGGGATCGCCCGTTGTTCGCCGACCGTGTCTGCGATCATGAGGCTCGGCTTACTCCATGCCCTGTTTCAATGCCCCGCTGATCCAGCGCTCTTCGGAAGCCATGAGATGTGCGCGCATCGCTGTTTGCGCCGCGATGGGGTCGCCGGCCTGCAAAGCCTTGAGAACAGCCTCATGTTCCTGCACGGCTGCCGTCCAGGTCTGGACGCTTTCAGTGTGACCTCGCATCGCGGCTGCAATTGGATCGTGGCGGCTGTCGAACAACTCTCCCACATAGCGGCTGAGTACCGAATTGCCCGCAGCTTCCGCGATCAGCATATGGAATTGCCGGTCCGCCTCAACAGGCGATTTGCCGGCGGCGGCCAGCCGGCGCATCCGCTCGACCGTGCGACGTAACCGATCCAGCATGGCTGCGGTCGTATGGGCCGTGGCAAGCACGACCACACTGCCTTCGATGGCCGCTCGTGCCTGCATCAATTCCGATGGGCTGTCGCCTAGCGCGGCCACCGTACCCGCGGCGTTCTCACCCGCCTCGCGGACATAGACGCCCGCTCCCATCCGGATTTCCACCTGGCCGCCAATCTCCAGCGCGATCAACGCTTCGCGCAGCGACGGTCGCGACACGCCCAGTTTCAGCGCGAGTTCACGCTCGGGCGGCAGCCGTTCTCCAGCCGGAAAGTCGCCCTGTCGGATCAACGCGAGGATCTGGGTGGCGACGGATTGGTAAAGCCGCTTGGGTTCTGTCGATTTCATCGAGTGGGTGAAAGGGAACGCCGTGTGGGGCCGTAGAGCGTGTGTCGAAGTCTAGCATGACGGCTTGTAACCGTTGTCACGTGGGCGATTGGCGACCCTGTTAGGGTTTTTGCTAGAGGTAAGATCAATATAGATAAATACATATTGGCTTGACCAAATAGTAGATTTTGGCTTTAATCCGTCTAAATTGGACTGACCGCATGCACGGTCGGCTGGACATGGAGACGTAATGACAGCGCCCTGTGGTTCATCAAGCCTCGTCGTTGCCGATCGAGACGCTCCTCCGGGTCGTGAGATCCTGCGTCTCGAGGGCGTAGTGAAGCGATTTCCCGGCGTAGTCGCCCTTGACGGCATCCGTCTGGACCTTCGAGCGGGAGAGGTTCACGCGGTTTGCGGCGAGAACGGGGCCGGCAAATCGACGCTGATGAAAATCATCAGCGGCCAGTACCAGCCTGACGAAGGCACCATCCGTTACCGCGACGCCGAGGTCCGGTTCGGTTCGACGTCCGAGGCACAGGCCGCGGGGATCGCGATCATTCACCAGGAGTTGAACCTGGTTCCGCATTTGAGCGTGGCGGAGAACCTCTACCTCGCCCGCGAGCCGAAGCGCGGCCCGTTCGTCGATACCCGCAAGCTCAACGCCGACGCAGTGCTCTGCCTGCGACGGATCGGCCTGGATGTCGCTCCCACGACGCTGGTGGGCACGCTGTCGATCGCGCAGCAACAGATGGTGGAAATCGCGAAGGCGCTTTCGTTCGATTCGAACGTGCTGATCATGGACGAACCGACGTCCTCTTTGACCGAATCGGAAACCGCCCAGCTTTTTCGAATCATTCAGGAACTCCGCGCGGCCGGTGTCGCGATCCTGTACATATCGCATCGCCTCGACGAGATGGCGCAGATCGTCGATCGCGTGACGGTGCTGCGCGACGGCCGGCATATCTCCACAGACGATTTCGCCGCGTTGACGGTGAATGACATCGTCGCGCGCATGGTGGGGCGCTCCCTCGACGATGCCTACCCCGCGCGAAAGTCCACGCCCACCGGAGATGTGCTGCTCAGCGTGCGCGATCTGCGCCGCAACGAGGTATTTGGCCCTGTGTCGTTCGAGCTGAGTCGAGGCGAAATTCTCGGCTTTGCCGGCCTCATGGGGGCCGGCCGCACCGAGGTTGCCCGAGCGATTTTTGGTGCGGACCGGCTGGACGAGGGAGCGATCGAACTGCATGGCAAGCGCGTGACGATCCGCTCGCCGAGAGAAGCGATTCGTCATGGCATTGCTTACCTGTCGGAGGACCGCAAGCAGGAGGGCCTCGCGCTCGGGATGTCCGTCGCCGCGAACATCACGCTTTCCAATGTCGGTGGCATCTCGTCGCGGACGGGCTTCCTGCGCTTCGATGAAGAGGCCGCGATCGCGCGTCGCTACGTGCATGACCTGGCCATCCGCACGCCATCGGTCGAGCAGATCGTTCGCAACCTGTCAGGCGGCAATCAGCAGAAGGTCGTGATCGGTAAATGGCTGTACCGGGGATCGAAGATCCTGTTCTTCGACGAGCCCACGCGCGGAATCGACGTGGGTGCGAAGTTCGCCATCTACGGGCTGATGGATCAACTCGCCGCGGACGGTGTCGGCGTCGTGCTGATCAGTTCGGAGTTGCCTGAACTGCTCGGGATGACCGATCGGATCGCCGTCTTTCACGAGGGCCGGATAACGGCCGTTCTCGAAACGAAACAAACCAGTCAGGAGGAGATCATGCACTTTGCTTCGGGGCGTACCCATGCTTGAAATGACATCGGATCGTAGCCAGCCCGCCGATCGCTCGGCGCGGCAGCGGCGTCGCGACCTCATTCAGAAGTTCGCGGCCCTGGGTAGCCTGGTTGCACTCGTGATTGCGTTTTCGATCACCAGTTCGGCATTCTTTTCGGTCGGCAACATGATGACCGTCAGTTTGCAGGTGACGTCGATCGCTTACCTGGGCGTTGCCGCCACGTGCGTCATCATCACCGGCGGCATTGACCTGTCGGTCGGGTCGGTGCTTGCGCTCGCGGGCGTTTCGGCCGCGTTGCTCACCAAGGCGGGCATGCCGGTGCCCGTTGCCATGCTGTGCGGGGTGCTGGTAGGTGCGCTGTGCGGATACGTCAACGGTATCTGCGTCACGCGCATGGGCTTGCCGCCATTCATTGCGACGCTCGGCATGATGCTGGTCGCTCGCGGTCTCGCGCTGCAGATTACCGGAGCAAGGCCGGTTTCGGATCTCAGCAGCGCGTTCAGTGTTCTGGGCAACGGCGCGTTGTTCCGGGTCTCGCATATCGGTGCCGATGGATTTCCGGATACGACATTTCCGGGTGTTCCCTATCCCGTCGTCATCATGGTCATGTTCTTCATCGCGGGCGCCATCCTGCTATCGAAGACCTCGCTCGGCCGGCACATCTACGCGGTCGGCTCCAACCCCGAAGCGGCCCGTCTTTCAGGCGTCGACGTTCGAGGGGTGACGATGTTCACCTATGTGCTTTCCGGCGCATTGGCTGGCGTGACGGGCTGCGTGCTGATGTCCCGTCTCGTGACCGGGCAACCCAACGAAGGGGTCATGTACGAACTTGATGCGATCGCGAGCGCCGTGATCGGCGGCACGTCGCTGATGGGAGGCGTCGGCACGATCTCGGGCACGGCCATCGGCGCGTTCGTGATCGGCGTGCTGCGCAACGGCCTGAACATGAACGGGGTATCCAGTTTCATCCAGCAGATCATCATCGGCGTCGTGATTCTCGGCACCGTGTGGATCGATCAGTTGCGAAGCAAAAAGCGGTAATCAAACGCAGTTCAACCATGAAAAAAGAGGAGCGAGACATGCAAAGACTTTCTATTTTCGCGGCATCGGCGATGTTGTGCGCCGCGTTCAGCACAGGCGCGTATGCCGCGGGCGGCGAAATCGCCGTGATCGTCAAGACCGTCAATTCGAACTACTGGCAAAACGTGCAAAAGGGCGCGCAAACCGCGCTCAGCGACGCGAAGGGATACACGATGACCTTCCAGGGGCCGGCGGCCGAATCCGATATCGCGGATGAGGTGAACATGGTCGAGAATGCCGTCAACCGGCACGTCGCGGGTATCGTGCTCGCGCCGTCCGATCCCGACGCGCTCGTACCGGCTATCAAGAAAGCATGGGAGGCGCATATCCCGGTCGTGCTGATCGACTCCGCCCTCTCCGATTCCGGCAAGCAGTACTACCAGTCGTTTCTGTCGACCGACAACGAGAAGGCCGGTGAGCTTTGTGCGCAGGCCTTGATCGACCGCGTCGGCCAGAGCGGAAAGATCGCGCTCATGTCCTACGTGCCGGGTGCCGGATCGGAAATCGGGCGTGTCGGCGGCTTCAAGAAATACCTCGCGGCACATTCGAAGTTGCAGGTCGTCGGTCCGTACTACTCGCAGTCCCAGATGGCGACGGCGTTGAATCAGACCACCGATGTGCTTTCGGCCAATCCGGATCTGAAGGGAATTTTCGGTGCGAACGAGCCGACTGCCATTGGTGTGGGGCGAGCGCTCAAACAGTCCGGGAAGGCAGGAAAAGTCGTCGCGATCGGGTTCGACGGTAATCAGGATCTGCAAAACTTCGTGCGCGACGGGACGATCCAGGGGATCGCCGTGCAGGGCTCCTATCAGATGGGGTACAAGGGCATCCAGACCGTCGTGAACGTCATCGAACATAAGCCTGTTTCGAAGGATATCGATACGGGCGTGGTGATGGTCGACAAACAAAACCTCGATTCCCCCACAGCGAAGAACGTTCTTTACTGACGACACTCCTGGTTCGCGTCGCCGCGCTTGCGCGGTCGACGCGGACCGGTTTGGGCATCCGTTCAATGATCGACGCAGTCAATCACGTATCACCCGATGATCAATGCTCGCGAAATGCGTACCCTGCCGCGCAGTGGAGTAGAACTGACGGCCCTGGGTCTCGGATGTTCTCAGCTCGGCGGCCTGTACCGTCCGATCTCGTCGGCCGATTCAGAGGCGCTCGTCGATGCTGCGTGGTCGGCTGGCCTGCGCTACCTCGATACGGCGCCATACTACGGATACACGCTTTCCGAACGCCGCGTTGGACAGTCGCTCGTGGCGCATGACAGAGACGCTTTCGTACTGAGCACGAAGGTGGGCCGACTGATGCGTCCCGATGCCGGCGTGCAGCCCGGAGACGATGGGTGGGCCGAGCCGTTGCCCTTTCAGCCGGTCTTCGATTACAGCTACGCCGGCATCATGCGCTCTTACGAAGATAGTCTGCAGCGGCTCGGGGTGGCTCGCATCGACATCCTGTACGTGCATGACATCGGGGCCATGACCCATGGTGAGAATCACCGGCACTACTGGGCTCAACTGACCGAAGGCGGTGGTTTTCGGGCATTGACACAGTTGCGCGAGAGCGGCGCGATCCGTGCGATCGGCCTCGGTGTCAACGAGTGGGAAATCGTCGTTGATGCGATGAACGAGGCGCCCCTGGATGTCGTCCTCCTGGCCGGCCGGTACACGCTGCTCGAGCAGACAGCGCTCGAACCGCTGCTCGACGCTTGCGTGCGGGCCCGCACGGCTATCGTTGTGGGCGGTGTGTTCAATTCCGGCGTGCTGGCCGGCAATGGCAAATTCAACTATGGCGATGCGCCTCCCGAAGTCGTAAAGAAGGTGCAGCGCTTAACCGAAGCGTGTGGGCGTTTCGATGTCCCCCTGCCGGCGGCTGCAATGCAATTCCCTTTTGCTCACCCGGCTGTCGTTTCGTGCGTCGTGGGCGCGCGCAGCGTTGCGCAATTGCAGCAGAACATCGCATGGTTCGAGCGTCCGATACCGCAGCAGTACTGGCAGGCCTTGAGCGACGAAGGACTGATTGCCGCCAATGCGCCTGTTCCCAAGGGCCACGCGTGACGCATGCATATCGGGATTGCTCGCAACTCGCGAGACGAGCGGTAAGCGCCGCGGGCGCCGATTTGCCATCAGCTTTGCCACGCATGATTTGATCACAAGGAACTCCCTATGCTTAGCGTCATTTGCGAATCACCCGGCGTGCTACGCGCGGAGCAGACCGACACACCGGCGCGAGCCGCCGGTGAGGTATTGCTACGCGTGTCCCGCGTTGGAATCTGCGGTACCGATCTGCACATCTTTACGGGCAACCAGCCTTATCTGAAGTACCCGCGCGTGATGGGGCACGAGTTTTCCGGGGTGGTCGTCGAGGCCGACCAGGACTCGGGATTCGCTCCCGGCGATGGCGTCTACGTCATGCCGTACCTGTCGTGCGGAAGTTGCGTCGCGTGCAGGCAAGGCAAGACGAACTGTTGTGTCGACGTCAAGGTGTTGGGCGTGCATCGTGACGGCGCGCTCACCGAGTACCTCAGCGTACCGGCGCAGTTCGTGCACAAGGCCGAAGGCGTCACGCTCGACCAGGCCGCGATGCTCGAATTTCTGGCCATCGGCGCGCATGCGGTGCGACGGGCGAACGTCTTGGCCGATCAACGCGTGCTGGTGGTCGGGGCTGGCCCGATCGGCATGGCCGCGATGATCTTCGCGAAGCTGCGGGGCGCGAATGTGACATGTCTCGATACGCGTTCCGATCGTCTGGCGTTCTGCAAATCTGAACTGGAGGTAGACGCTGCTGTCGCTGTCGGCCCTTCTGACAGCGAACAGCTTGCGTCGCTCACGAACAACGAGTTTTTCGATGTCGTCTTCGACGCGACAGGCAACATCGATGCGATGAACCGCGGATTCGGATTCGTGGCGCACGGCGGCACCTATACGCTGATCTCCATCGTGCCGGGGCAGGTGACGTTTTCGGATCCGGAGTTTCATAAGCGTGAGACCACCTTGCTTGCCAGCCGCAACGCGACCACCGCCGACTTCGAGACCGTGCTGGACGCGATGCGCGCTGGCCGCATTCCGGATCAGGCGCTGAATACGCATCGAATGCGGCTTGCCGATGTTCCCGAAGCGTTTCCTCGCCTGCTGGATCCGGGGCAGACTGTGGTGAAAGCGTTGGTGGAGTGCTGAGCACATTCCATGGATCGTTCGGGACAGCTGGCATGAGTCAACCCATACTTCAGTTCGGTACGAGCCGGTTCCTGCTGGCGCATGTTGCGCTATTCGTTTCTGAAGCGCTGGAGCGCGGCGACGCTATCGGCGGAATCAGCGTCGTGCAGACGACTGCCAACCCCGCCAGTCGCGCGCGTGTGGCCGCGTTGTCGAGGCAGGACGGCTATCCGGTTCGCATCCGCGGGAGAGAGCGGGGCGTTGTCATCGATAAAGCCGTTGTCTGCCGTGCCATTCGTGACGCGTGGATCGCCGATCGGGACTGGGCGGCAGTTCGCAGCGCGGCGATCGAAGAGGTGCGGGTCATCGTGTCGAACACCGGCGACACGGGCTATCGCCTCGACGAGCGCGACTCGGCGGTTCTGCTTTCGCATGACGGTGCCGTGCCCCGCAGCTACCCCGCGAAGCTTCTCGCTTTGCTTCATTCGCGCTGGCGCGAACGCGCCTGCGACGGGGTGTCGATCTTCCCGTGCGAACTGGTGGAGAACAACGGGGATGCGCTGCGCGGGATCGTGCTCAGCCTGGCCATGCAATGGTCATTGCCCGACGCTTTCCTCGCCTACGTTCAGGATCAATGCATCTGGGTGAATTCGCTCGTGGACCGGATCGTGTCGGAGCCGATCGATCCCGTGGGGGCAGTAGCCGAGCCATATGCACTCTGGGCGATCGAGCGACGTCCGGGAATGGAGCTGCCCTGCACGCACGAAAGCATGATTTTGACGGATGACCTGCGAAGCCACGAACGGTTGAAATTGTTCTTCCTCAACCTCGGCCACAGCTGGTTTGCAGAACAGTGGCTCACCGGGCAGCGGTCGCTGTCCGAAACGGTGCTCGATGCGATGCAGGATTCGCAGATGCGCGCTGAAGTCGAATCCGTCTGGCAAGAGGAAGTCCTGCCTGTTTTCGCGACGTTGGGCATGCGGAGTCAAGCCGAAGACTACCTGACCAGCGTTCGAGATCGGTTCAGCAATCCGTATCTCGACCACCGGATTTCGGACATCGCGCAAAACCATGCAGCGAAGATTAAAAGGCGGGTACTGCCTCTGATCGAACTCGCGGATTCGCTGTCGATGTCGAACGCTCAGCCGCGCTTGCGTGGCTTGCTTGAAAAGCAGGGGCTCTTCTAACAACACATCGGAAGTTGATGGTCGAAATCCAGTGAACGCCCGATAAACGATCCTTGTTTTCGCATTCCTATAGCATTCGGCGCAGGACATCGTTGCGCGGATCCGCATCGAGAAATCGATGCTTCAGCGCACCGAGCACGTGCAGGACGATGAGTGCGAGCAGCGTGTAAGCCAGCGTTCGATGCAACCACTGGAATACTCTGAACCAGTTGTCGTTCTTGGGGAGTAGCTCCGGAAGCTGGATCAGGAAAAACGGTACGCCGTCGCTTTGCGTGTAGGTGCTGGACATGGAGTAACCCATCAGCGGCACCACGATTGCCAGGCCGTACAGCAGATAGTGAGCCGCTTTGGAACACTTCTTTTCCCAGGTCGCGAGCCCTGCAGGCGGAGCCGGCAGGGTCTTCATCGAGCGGATCGCCAGTTGTACGAGTACGACCAGTAGCGTGAGAATGCCGAACTGTTTGTGCGTAGGGTAGTACCAGTCGAACTTGGCGGGAACGGCGTCGTTCAGTCGGACCATGGTCCATCCCATCCACAACTGGGCGATGATCAGGACCGCCCGGACCCAGTGAAGCAGCCGCAGCTGGATGGGGTACTTGACCCCGGTGTAATCGCTGGCTTGAGTATCCATATCGCCTGACCTTCCTTGAAGAATGAAACGCAATGTCGGCGGGCATTCCGACCTTGCCACTGGTGTCTGTACGAGCCTCGCGCGTCAATCTGCCCGTGAGGATGTAGCGCACGCGTGCCCGGCGGAACGTTCATGTACCCGTCGGGCAAGCGTGGGCAATCGCACTAACGCAAATCTCAACAGCATTCACGCAATGCTTCGCGCAAGGTCCGCGACACCAGATCCGCTTCCTCCAGTTTCAGGGTCAGCGGCGGAGACATGACCACCTTGTTCGCGATGGCGCGCACCAGTACACCGCGTTTGCGCGCCGCATCGGCCACGCGTGCCGCGAACCCTTCGGTCGGATCGAGCGGTGTGCGACTGGCTTTGTCGGTCACGAGGTCCAGTGCCAGCATCAGGCCTTTCCCGCGCACATCGCCCACGGTCTCGAATTCGTCCCGCAGCGGCAGCAGTTGTTCGAGCAGATGCTTGCCGACGCGCGCCGCGTTGGCAGGCAGATCCTCGGCTTCGACGATGTCGAGCACCGCGAGCGATGCCGCGCAGGCGAGGGGATGTCCGCTGTACGTATAGCCATGCATCACCATGTGCGAGAATCCGCTTCCACCTTCAATGGCTTGCGCGATGCGTTTGTTGTACATCGTGGCTCCCAGCGGAACGTACCCGGCGGAGATGCCCTTGGCGAGACACAGAATGTCCGGTGCAACCCCCCATCCGCGACTTCCCAGCATGCTGCCGGCGCGGCCGAACCCGGTGACGACCTCGTCGGCGATCAGCAGGATGCCGTGCCGGTTGCAGACTTCCCGGACGCGAGGCCAATACGCGGCTGGCGGCACGATCAAGCCGCCGGCACCTTGCACCGGTTCCGCAATGAACGCTGCGATGGTCTGCGCACCATGGAATGCAATGGCTTCCTCCAGTTGCTTGATACAGTGCGCGACGAGCTGCTCGGGGTCCTCGCAATCCCACGGGTTGCGATAGAGCCATGGCGTATCGAGAAGAACGCAGCCCGGCAGCAGCGGACCGTGGTTATAGTGATAGACGCCATTGCCGCCGACCGACGTTCCGCCGATGTGCACGCCGTGGTAGCCATTGCGCAGCGACAGGAATCGGGTGCGCGACGGCTCGCCGGCGGCGACCCAGTATTGGCGTGCCATCTTCAACGCGGTTTCGACGGCGTCCGAACCGCCGCTGCCGAACATCACGCGCTGCATATCCTCCTGCCTGAACATTTCGCAGAGCCGATCCGCCAGATCGTAGACCCGCGGATGCGCCACACCGTCGAACGTCTGGTAGTAGGAGAGTTCATCCATTTGCGCGGCGATCGCCGCTTTCACTTCCGGCCGGTTATGGCCGACGTTGACGTTCCATAACCCGCCGACGCCATCGAGCAGGCGGTTCCCGTCGGCGTCGACAATGTGATTGCCGTCCCCGCGGACGATGACGACGGTCGGCGTCGAATGGCCGGCGGCCGCCGAGCTCATCGGGTGCCAGAAGCGCTTTTGACGGTTTTGATAGTTCATGGTGTATCGCTCACGAAGTGTTTTTGACGAAAATCAGAGTGCCGCGGTGACGACCTTTTCCTCGAGATAGGAATCCAGTGCAGCCCGCGACAGATCGCGCCCGATGCCACTGTGCTTGGTTCCTCCCCAGGGCAGACGCGCATCGAGTGGACTCCAGCAATTGATTGCGACGGCGCCCACATCCAGACGTTGCGCGACGCGGTGTGCGATAGCGATGTCTCGAGTCCAGAGCGAAGCGGACAGGCCGAACAACGTGTCGTTGGCCATGTCGACGGCTTCATCTTCGGTGTCGAAGGGAATGACCATCCCGACCGGACCGAACACCTCTTCGCGGGCGATGCGCATGCCGGGCTGCACGCCGCCGAGGATCGTCGGCCTCATGAACCAGCCGCTGTCGGGAACCGCTTCATCGCCCGCCAGTCTGATTGCGCCTTCGGCGAGGGCGACATCGATATGCGCGCGTACCCGCGCGAGGTGGCGTTGATTGATCAGCGCGCCCATCCGGGAGGTGGTGTCCGACGGCGGTCCTACGCGGATGGCGCGCGCCGCGTCGACGAGCCGTGCTTCCACGGCTTGAGCGATGGAGCGATGGACCAGCACCCGGGAGCCGGCGGCGCACGTCTGTCCTTGATTGACGAACATCCCCATCGCCAGAGCCGGGACGACCTGCTCGAGATCGGCGTCGGCGAACACGATCTGCGCCGCCTTGCCTCCAAGCTCGAGGGTCACGCGCTTGAAGGTGCGTGCCGCTTCGCAGGCGATCGTGCGCCCGACTTCGGTGCTGCCGGTGAAGCTGATCTTGTTCACGAGGGGGTGTGCCACCAGCGCCGGGCCGACCTCCGCACCCAGGCCATGCACGATGTTGACCACGCCGTCCGGAATGCCGGCTTCGCTGATCAACTCTCCCAGTCTCGCCACGGCAAGCGGTGCGTCTTCCGACGGCTTGATGACGACCGTGCAGCCGGCGGCCAGCGCGGGCGCCAGTTTCCAGACGGCGATCATGAGCGGCGCGTTCCACGGAATGATCTGGGCGGCGACGCCGACAGGCACGCGCTGGGTGTAGTTCAGCGTTGGGCGGCCCATGAATCCGTCGGTGGGGATCACGCGGCCTTCAAGCTTGTCGGCCCAGCCTGCGAAGTAGCGGAGCGTGTCGACGCTCATCGGTACGTCCATCATGCGCATCTCGACCTGGGGGCGGCCTTGTTCGTCCGCAAGCAGAGCGGTCAGCGCGTCGGTCTCGCGTTCGACGAGATCGGCAAGGCGGTGCAGCCAGCGCGCACGGGCGGCAGCGCCTGCGCTTGCCCACGGGCCGTGTCGCAGCGCGGCATGCGCCGACTTCACGGCAAGGTCGACGTCTCGGGCGTTCGAGGCCGGCACGTGGGCCAGCAACGTACCGGTTGCCGGTGCGTGCTTTTCGAAGGTGCTGCCGGACAGCGCCATGCAGCGCCGGCCGTCAATCAGGTTCTGAAGATCAATCATGGTGTCTGCGTGCGTCGGGGTGAGGTTCCGGCATGGATTGCCAGACGGCTTTGAAAGCTGGCGATTCGTGTGCGATGGCATGCGTCCAGCTCGGCTCTACTGTAGGTCCACGAGTTGTGGAGGCTTGTCCACTTTCGGCAATCGCTGCCTGGCTCGCGGGCCAGGGAATACCCTGCGGGCGTGGGGGAGGCGGGAACGCGGCGACACCGTGTTCGGAGGCCGGAGCGGTGCGCGAGTTCGCCAGAAATACTTAGATGTATTGATTATCTGGCTGACACCGATCGCCAGGCGCGCAGCGGATTTTCCCGGCCCTGGTCGTGGTCCCGGGACTGCAGCGAAAAACGCCAGGCGTGCTGTTGGCAATTTGAAAGATTCTGCGTGGAGATCTCGCGCGCCGGCGAATGCCTTGCCTTAAACGGCGCGCGGCCCAGTGTACCCGTCAGTCGACCGTAATTTTTAACAGTTCCGAATTGAGGGATTAGAGAAAGTACCTACGCGATAAGTCGGCTAGAACGTGTTGACGAATCTTTTATTCTGGGAATAATGGGCGCCATGCATCGAAGGTGCGCCGCCCATGCCGCGCTTCGTTCGATGCTGGCAGGTCACAGCCGATCGCTGATCCGGTCGCGGGAAAGTTCATGGTTACGGGAGATCTCTCATGCAGTTTCATCTCAAGGCAGGTCTTGCGGTCGCATGCGCTGTTGCGATCACGGCGGCCTGGGCACAGTCGTCAGGAGACCTGACAGTCAGCGGGGCGGAAAAAGCGGGCAGCGCGGATGGCCGAATCCCCGTGTTTAAGGGTGTGCAACAGACACCGGCAGGGTGGTCGCCGGGTAAGGTGAGAAGCGACTATTCGCCCTACAAATCCGAGAAGCCGCTCTTTTCCATCACGGCGGCTAACGTCGACCAGTACGCGCAGAATCTCACGCCCGGTCAACTCGCGATGTTCAAGCAGATCAAGAACTATCGGATGGACGTGTATCCGACGCATCGAGACTGCGGTTACCCGGACTGGGTGCAGGAAAACACGAAGAAGAACGCGGGTACCGCCAAACTCGATGCGAGCGGCGATCACCTGCAGAGTGCCATTATGCCTGGCTTGCCGTTTCCCGCTGCCAGGACTGGGCAGGAAGCGATGTGGAACTACCTTGCGCGCTATCGTGGCGTCGGCATCCAGTGGGGGAAGCTCAATACGATGGTGTCGCCGCGTCCCGGCAGTTCCGAATGGATTTCGGTGACGAGTCACCAGGTGGTGTACATGCCGTGGGGCAAGAAAGGTGCGAATCCGCTGACCGCCGACGAAGGGTTGTATTCGATCTACTTCGCCTATGAGACGCCGGCCGCGCTCGCGGGACAGGCTCTCGTGCAGACCGACAATTTCGCGAACAACGACAGCCCCGCGTTCTATTACTTCCCGGGCCAGCGACGGGTGCGTCGCATGCCGTCGTACAACTACGACGCGCCGCAGATCGGCTTCGAGAACCAGTACACGGTGGATGAGCCGTGGCTCTTCAATGGCGATATCGATCGTTTCGACTGGAAGCTCGCGGGCAAGAAGGACATCTACGTGCCGTACAACGACTTCGCGATGTACGACTTCAAGAGAAACATCGACGAGGTGTTCAAGCCGGATCAGATCGATCCGTCCGCGCGCCGCTACGAACTGCATCGGGTCTATGTGGTGGAGGCCACGCTCAAGCCCAACATGCGGCACATCTCGCAGAAGAAGGTGTTGTATCTCGACGAGGACACCTATCTGGCGCTTGCAGGCGAGGACTACGACGCGCAGGGCAAGCTCTGGAAAACCAAGGAAAGCTATCCGATCCCGATCTGGGAGCTGGGCGGAACCTGCGACGTGGAACCGTTCTCGCAATACAACCTGGTCACCGGTCGTTACGTGACGGATCAGAGCGTGATCGGTGACGGACAGGATGTCCAGTACTTCGAGTCGTCGGGTTCTCCACAATTCCGTTCGGATTACTACACGCCTGAAAACCTGCGTTCCGTCAGCGAACGCTAATACGGGCAGTGGGCCCGATGAGCGGAAGCGCTCGTCTGGCCCCTGGCGACCAGAGGAAGACTCATGAAAACAAAAGCGGTTCGCGCATCGGTTTCCGTTGCGCTGATGGGGCTTGGCGTGGTGTCGACGAATTCGGAGGCCTACGACTTTTCGACAGGATTGGGCGATCTCAACGGCTCGTGGGTATCGAATCTGACGGCGGGTGCGGGTATCCGCACCAAGAGTCCGAGCTGTTCGCTGACGGGCGACCCGAACGCCTACGGCTGCGGTGCCGCGGCCAACGTCAATCAGTGGGGCTCGGGCGACGACGGGGACCTGAACTACAGGAAGGGACAGCCGTTCAGTACGTACCTGAGCGCGACCAGCGAACTGCTGCTGACGATGCCGAGCGAAGGCTACAAGTTCATGATCCGCGGTACCGCGATGTACGACTTCCTCGTCGCCGATACCGCGCGGACCCCGCTGTCGAGCTCGGCGCTCGCGCAGGTGGAATATCCCGTTCAGCTGCTCGACCTGTGGGGCGAAAAGGACTTCACGATCAATGGCCAACCCGCGCACGTGCGTCTGGGTAACCAGGTCATCAACTGGGGAGAGAGTTATTTCGCCTCGGGCGGCATCAATCAGACCAACTCGCTCGACATTCAGAAGCTCCTCATCCCGGGAACGCAGCTGAAACAGGCGCTTCTGCCCGCGCCGATGCTGAGTTTCGCGGCTGGTCTGCCGGACGGTTTCAGTACCGAAGCCTACTATCAGTTTCAGTGGAACGGGAACCGCTATCCGCCTGTCGGCTCGTACTGGTCGGTCGGTAACAGCTTCGGGCGTGGAGCCGTCGCCACAACGGTTAGTTCGACTAACTCAAACGTCAATGGTGTCGATGCGGGAACCATCGCCGGATCGAACAGCGGCAGTGGGGCCACGCTGTCCGCAATCAACGGCGGACTCCTCAACGGCCAGTATGCGGGATCTCCATACAACTCCTTCGGTGTGTTGACGACGACCGCCTTGCCGCAGGAATACAAGCCGCAGTTCGGCATCAAGCTCAGCTACCGGCCGAAAAGCATTGACGTGAATTTCGGCTTCTACTACGAAAACTATACCGACAAATCGCCGGTTCTCTCGACCCTGGCCAATGGCACCAGCCAGTTCAGCTATCTCGAGAACCGGCAGTTGTTCGGCGCCAGCGCGAACTTTGGCCTCGGCGACTGGGCGATCGGCACGGAGCTGTCGTACCGGCCGCGTGATGCGGTCGCGCTGTCCAGCTGCTTCGGTGCGAACGGGGCGCTCGATCTGAACACGAATGGAATTTCTGGCGTCAACTGTTCGCAGTGGATGGACATGAAGAAGTTCCAGTACGACATCAACGGCCAGCTCAATCTCACGCAGAGCGAGTATCCGTTTCTCAAGCTGATTCACGCGGACATGGCAGTGCTGACCGCGGAACTGACCTGGATCTACTACCCGGGGCTCAGCTCGAACGGCGTGACACGGACCGTCGATGGGCAGACCGCGCATCAGGTGGCGGACTCGGGCTACTTCACGTGGTTGAACAACGGTTCGGGCCTGGGTTACCCGATCGTCGCCGGCGAAGGTACGTCGAGTTCGGTGGGACTCACGCTCGATTTCAACTGGACCTACGACGGCAGCTTGATCCCGGGCTGGCAGGTCACACCCGGCTTGACCTTCACCGACGGATTGTACGGCTATACGCCGACCTTCACGGCCAATTACATGCAGAGCGCCAAGTCGTTGAATGTCTACGTGCTGTTCAACCAGAACCCGGCAACGTGGCAGGCGGGGATCAATTACACGGCGTTTTTTGGCGGGCACGGTGGGGCTGGTCAGCCGTACGCAGACCGGAACTTCGTGGGCCTGTTCGCGACGCGCAATTTCTAGTGCAGCAAGCGCAGCAAGGCGGTGCGCACTGATGCGCACCGCCGATCTACTTGAAGGATAGCGCCGTGTTGAATCGCTTTGTCATCAGCCTCGAGAAACTTTTCTTCGGGCACCGTGCGGTCGTGCTGGCTGCGATCGGCATCTTCACCGCGGTCATGGCCGTGTTTGCCGTGCAGTTGCGCATGGAAGCCGGCTTCGAGAAGCAGATGCCGATCGGCCACGAGTACATCCAGACCTTCCAGAAGTACCGCAACGATCTGTTCGGCGCGAACCGCATCACTGTCGTGGTGCGCGCGCGTAACGGCAGCATCTGGACGCCGCAGGGTCTGACGCGGCTGTACAAGGTGACGCAGGCGGTCATTTTTCTGCCCAACGTCGACCGGCAGGGCGTGCAGTCGCTGTGGACCCCGAACGCGTTCGTCAACGAGATTACCGAAGACGGCTTTCGTGCGAGCCCGGTCATCGACGGCACGATCACGCCGCCGCAGCTGACGCCGGCAATCGTCGCGCAGATCCGGAAATCGGCAACCGATGGCGGCTATATCGGCACGCTCGTCTCG
>NZ_QQOA01000049.1 GCF_003443895.1 Paraburkholderia phosphatilytica
TAAGCTCAAGAGCGGCCAGAAGCGCAAATCGATCATCGTCGCATGTTGGAAACAAGCCGAGCTGTGGTGATGTCATGACTTACGTAAGTCTCAATAAGCTGACCGTCACTTACCTATTGCCTTCGCCGCATCCATTCGCGCGGACCGTGTATCCAACCGGCGTGAAAGGGCGCGTTGAACTGCGTCCAGGAGGGCGTCGCCGCTAACTGACGCAAATGCGGGGCGCTGCAACCTTCTTGAAAACGTGTGGCGAAGTGATCGCCAAGGAGGGATATGCGACCGGGCTTGCTTGAACGGCAATCGGCATCGATGCAAGCCTGGCTTCCGCGGTCGTCGTTCTCGGACTGAGAGAACGACGCTGCCTAACCGCCACTTGCGCGATTGACCGAAGCTGACTGGATTCGAGCAAGAACGGATGTCCGCTAAGCGCTGTTCAGAGCCAGGTACCACCCTGACGTTCGGTCGGCTCTCGTTCCAGGGCGTCGAAATCGTGAATCCAGTCCAGATGATGAAGCAGGCTTTCGCGTGATTGCAGCCGGGCGTTGCGCGCCTGTGCTTCAGGTCCGTCCGGCAGATGCAGCACATCCGCCGTCGATATCGACGCGTACTGCACCTTGCGCGTGCGGCCCCGACGCAAGCGCTCATAAGCCTCCTGTGCATCACGCCAGCGACCCGGGCCCGCTTTGGCCAATTGAGCGGCCAGCACCACGGCGTCTTCGATCGACTGATTGGCGCCCTGACCGTGATGCGGCACGAGCGCGTGCGCGGCATCGCCGATGAGCGTCACGCGGCCCTTGCTCCAGCGCCCGAGCGGCGGACGATGGAACAAGCCCCAGCGCTGGCTGATCGGCACCGCCGAGATCATCTGCACAACCGCCGGATGCCAGTCCTTGATCAGACGCAACTGCTCGCCCTCGCTCGCAGGCGTGACCCAGTCACGAGACGCCCACGGCGACGGATGACGCTCGACGAGCAGGAAGTTCTGGTCGCCGTTGTCGCCGATCGGATAATGCAGCAGGTGGCCCTGCGGGCCGACCCAGAACTGAATCGCCTCGGGATCGGGCAGCAGATGCATGCGTTCGGCCGGCACCAAGCCGCGAAAACCCGAGCAGCCGGAATATAGCGCGTCGTCGTAGCCGAGCATCCAGCGACGCGTAATCGAGCGGGCCCCGTCCGCGCCAATCACCAGATCGGCGTCGATGCGCCGGCCGTTGGCGAAACTCAGGCTCACACGATCCGGATGCTGCACGATATCGGTCAGCCGGTGGCCGAGATTAATGTGCTCGAGGCCGACCGCCTTCGACAGCACGGCCTGCAGATCCGCGCGATGCACGCCCCAGTACGATCCTCCGAACTGCTCGCGATAGCTCGGTTCGCCGTGATGCCGGCCGATCACTTCGCCGCTGCGCCCATCGCGATAGATCAACGCGGGGATCTCGGCGCACACCGCATCAAACGCTGCGCGGAGTCCCATGTGCTCGTAAAACCGCGTCGCATTTGCCGAGAGCGCGACGGCCGCGCCGACCTCGCGAAGCTCGTCGGTCTGCTCGTAGAGTTGCGCGTCGATTCCACGTTCTCGCAGCGCGAGCGCGAGCGTCAGGCCGCCGATGCCGGCACCGATGATTGCGATGTTCAGATCCATTCGTTCCATGAGGCGTCTCCAGTGTTCAGACTGTGTATCCGGCACCGCATTTCCGCCTGGCCAAGGCCGATTGCGTGCGGGGTGTCTGAATTCTCGGTATTGGCCGCGCATTTCACAATAAAATGGCGTGAATCCACGACATCACTGAAATCAATGAAGCTTAGAGATCCGCGCCATGAACCTGAGCGATATCGATCTCAATCTGCTGCTGCTTTTTCATCGATTGATGCGGGAGCGGCGCGTGTCGACCGTTGCCGAGCAGATGAACATGAGTCAGCCGGGCGTGAGCAACGCGCTCGCCAAGTTGCGTCGGCGGCTCGGTGATCCGTTGTTCGTCCGCGGGCCGGGCGGCGTCGTGCCCACGCCCTTCGCCTTGAGCCTCGCGGAGCCGGTCGGTCAGGCGCTCGCGATTCTGCACGCCGCGCTCCATCCCGAGACGGGTTTCGATCCGCTGCGCGTCACGCGCACGATTACCATCGGCATGACCGATATCGGCGAGGTCGTCTTTCTGCCTGCGCTCGTCGAACGGCTGTCACGCGAGGCGCCAGGCATCGCGCTCAACACGGTTCGCGACACGAGCATCGATCTGCGACACGAGATGGCCGAAGGCAGGGTCGATCTCGCCATCGGGCTTTTGCCGCAACTCAAGGGTGGGTTTTATCAGCGCCGCCTGTTCGATCAGCGGTATGTCTGCCTGTTCAGGCGCGGCCACGCGCTCGAAGACGCGCCGCTCACGCTCGCCGCGTGGAGCGAGGCGGAGCATCTGGTGGTGGTGTCCGCCGGCACCGGGCACGGTCGAGTGGACGACTGGCTGAAACAGCGCCGCGTGCACCGCCGGGTGCGATTGACGGTCCCGCACTTCATGAGCGTCGGCTACATCCTGCAACGCACCGACCTGATCGCCACGGTGCCGGAGCAACTGGCTCTCCAACTGGCTGCGCCGTTCTCCCTCAGCCTGCGCGCATTGCCTTTGACGTTACCCGCTGCGCCGATCCATTTGCTCTGGCATGCGCGAGTTCAACAGGACGAAGGCAATCGATGGCTGCGCGAGATGGTGATCGATCTGTTCGCAGAATCGGCGAAAAAGACGCAAGGAAAGAAGATCGTGCGGAAAAGCTAGACGCTGAGCGGTCAAATTTGAGGAAGCGAGCATACAAAGGCACATGGCATGAGGGTCGCTTGCAGACGTCGTCAAGGTACATTCCAAGGTCAGCTGCACCCGGCAAGCGGCCGTTGACGGCCTGCGGTGTAGACCATCAGCTGTGGGTCGGGTTATGCCTCTTGCATGAGACGCGCTGCCGAGGTGATCGTCGCATGCGGCCGCGGGGGCACAGTGCGGCCAGCAGCGGTCGTTCATCGGACAGTGCGGGACGTCGGCTGAAGGTCCGCTTCCAGGCGGAATTCACCCATTCAGAAATTTCAGCAATCTCTTGTTTGTCCTTTGCCCTTCTGATCTGGAAGAATATGAAGAGCAGGCCGAAGATCGCATTGGTTGGTGTCGCGAGAGCCCACAGGCAGGTCTTCCAGTCCGGGGACACCTGGGGCATCATGGCTTGCTCTCGCATCGAGGTTTGTTGCATCCACTTTCACCGCCCGACTTGCCCCGCCGTGCTCGAGAGCCGGTCACGGTCTGAAAGCGGCCGCTTCCAAGCCATGACTGCTCATGCCACCTTCAGTGGGTGCTCTTTCAGGTAGGTCTTGAGCGCGTCATTCATGCGCGTCTGCCAGCCCGCGCCAGTCGCTCGAAATGCCTCCAGAACTTCTGCGTCATATCGCATCGTCAGCTGTTCTTTCGGGTTCTCCTTCGGCGGCCGACCCATGCGCTTCTGCATGACTTCCACGAACGGGCGCGCTTTCGCGAAATCATTGGCGGTCCATTCCGGGTTATCCGGATCCGCTGCGATGCCACGCTGGATTGCTGCCTCCGTGGTGGCGGTGTTGCGGATCAGCTTAGTCTTGCTCATATGCGTCAATCTCCATGTTGCTCGCCTTGCGCAGGCTGATGATGCGCATGGTCTCGTCGCGGGGCGTGAAAACCACGCTGTACAGCCGCCAGCCTAACAGTGCAATGCCCCTGTACCGATCCTCACTGTAGTCGTGCCGGGTGTCCAGCACTACAAGCATTCCGTCCCAGTCGAGCCGCGCGGCCTCGGCGAGCGATACGCCGTGCTTTGCCTGGTTCGAGGCGTCTTTCGCCCGGGTCAAATGTGATTTTCATTCCACTTATTGTAGTGTCGAAAAGCATGGGGTGCAATGACTTTCTGTAACGCCAAAAAATCATTGCACATTGTTTCGTGAGTGCATACTCCGCGAGCGGCCAGCGGCGGGCACAGACCTGAATGACCGGGATGAAGATGGGATCGGCCACACACTTCGCACGAAGGTAGCCGTCTGCTCCGGGTCGGAACTTGTCGCTTGGGTGTCGTCGTGCCGCGGGAGCCCGCGAGAGGGTGTGGCGTCGGGCCGGGCTCCCCCTTATTTTCAGCCGTATCAACAGTGCGATGGCCAGGCGGCAGCATCGTCATCTTGCTGTAATGACGAAGTCATTACGATTCTGATATACTCTAGCCTT
The DNA here is from genome assembly GCF_003443895.1 of Paraburkholderia phosphatilytica. Taxonomy (GTDB): domain Bacteria; phylum Pseudomonadota; class Gammaproteobacteria; order Burkholderiales; family Burkholderiaceae; genus Paraburkholderia; species Paraburkholderia phosphatilytica. Next base: position 4,215 of record NZ_QQOA01000049.1, read on the forward strand.
CTCCAGCTTTTCAGGGAGGCCTGTATGCCTACCCCGCACGCCGTCGCTCCAAGGCGCGAGGCGCTCAACATGCGAATCACGTCCGACGAGCGCAATCTGATCGACCGGGCCGCTGCTGCTCGGGGCCAGACGCGCACCGACTTCATTCTCGCGGCAGCGCGCGCCGCAGCTGAGGAAACGCTTGTTGAGACCGCGCTCGTCCGTGCGACACCCGAGGTCTTCGCCGAGTTCATGGCGCGCCTCGACGCTGCGCCTGCGCCGAATGAGCGCCTCAAACGCACCATGCGCACACCCGCACCCTGGGACGCTCCCAGCGGAGCGGCATGACGCTGCGCGCACCAGAGCCCCTCCATAGCCACCATGTGCTCAAAACTTTTGAGTCGGGGGAAACGAGCCTCGACGAATGGCTGAGGCGCCGCGCGCTCAAGAACCAAGCGAGCGGCGCCACGCGTACCTTCGTCGTCTGCGACGATGCGGGAGTGATCGCCTACTACGCGCTCGCTTCGGGCGCTGTCGATGTAGACGCGGCGCCAGGTCGTTTCCGCCGCAACATGCCTGATCCTATCCCCGTGGTCGTGCTCGCACGGTTGGCCGTCGATCGCGCTTGGCAGGGTAAAGGCGTGGCTCGGGCACTGATGCGCGATGCCGGCGCTCGCATCGCGCAGGCAGCAGACGTAATAGGGATTCGCGGCGTCATCGCGCACGCGCTCAACCAGGACGCGCACCGCTTCTATCTCGCGCTGGGCTTCGAGGTCTCGCCGCTTGCACCGATGACGGTCATGATGACGCTGGCGGACCTGAAGGCCGCGCTCTGATCCAACGCGACACATGCCTCTTGGGGCTCTGGATGACCATTCGGCGACCTGATCGGTCAGAGGTCGGCCACAAGCGGACGCTCGACCGCAGCTCGAGGATCGCTAACAATCTCGGGAAACCAGTGCTTCCATCAATGGATATTCTCGAACCAAACCGCTCACCGCCTGAATCGGAGATGTCGCTCGCGCCTTGGATGTTGGAGCACCGCGCACCGGGCGCGCGCGAGTTTGTCGGGCAGCTCGCGGCCGCTGAGGTGATGCCATGGCGATGTCCTTGTGGCTGTGGGTTCATCAATTTCCAGATCAATGGCCACGAACCTGCACCGCCGGTGCGTACACATCCTTGGCAACTTCATATTCGGCCCGGACGAGAAGGCAGCGGGAATATTTATATTCGAGAGCGGTGGTCTCTTGAGCGGGATCGAGGTCTACGGGCTGGCCGGCGATGTCCCTGCCGTTTTGCCACGAGCAGACGCACTTCGGCTGTTCTCCATCTTGCCAGAGACGCGCTGAAAGACCCATATATCTGTGATTTCCTCGGCCTACCCGAAAGCACGCAGGAGCGCGATATCGCACGAGCGCTCACGCTGCATATAACTCGCTTCCAGGCGAACTTGATCTCGACACACGCAGGGCACCATCAGGCGACATCAGCGAGAATTTGACCGACTGGGCATTGGTTTGACGTCAATTGAGCAATTTGCTACAATGGTTTGGTTCAAATGCTCATTTTGGGATGTTGCGATGGCTGCGATTTCTTCGTCGGATCAGAAGCCGGTGCGCGGGCGTGCCCGGGCCGCTGCAGCGATGTCAGGCGCGCCAGCCGCGGAAGCGGGCTTGGCGGAATTCGCCGACTTTGTGAGGCTCGGCCCGATTGCCCAGAGCCGGGAGATCCGGCTTGGCCTCGACGCCCAGATCGTTGGGCGTGTTGCGGCGGCGATCCTGAACACGAGCGTGCAGTCGTTGCTGGCCAGCCTTCGCATTCCGTCGAGTACGCTAACCCGGAAGCTCGCGGCCGGCGATCGCCTGAGCAGCGGCGAATCAGACCGCGTCTCGAGGGTCATCCTGATCCACGCACATGCGACCGACGTATTCGAGAGCCGCGACCTGGCTGCACAATGGATGCAGACTCCGCACGCCGAGCTCGATGACGAGATGCCGGTGGCAATGCTCGACACCCAGACCGGCTACGACGAGGTGCAGCGCATCCTGCATCGGATCGAGTTCGGTATCGGTGTATGAAGCTCTACAGGCTCGCGAAGGACCGTCCGGGCAAGTATCGGGCGGACGACCTGAGCGGCAACGGTGCGGCGATCGCGGGCGGTCGCTGGAATCCGCCAGGCATGCGCGCGCTCTACACCTGCGTGAGTCCGTCAACCGCCGTGCTCGAGTTGCGCGTGCACGCGTCGGGGATCATTCCGGCCGGGAACCTTTTCCTGATCGAGGTGAGCGTACCCGACGAGCTGATCGCGCGGGGATATCAGCCGGAGCTGCCGCAGGACTGGGCGGCGCTGGCGGCACCGGCATCGACCGTAGAGATCGGCCGGGCGTGGCTGGCGGAAGGCAGGTCGCTCGCGATGAAGGTCCCGTCGGTAGTGTGCCCCGCAGACTGGAACGTGATTCTCAATCCTCTTCACGGGGATTTTCGGAGCCTGAAGGTGACCCGGCAGGAAGCGTTCGTGCTGGACGCGAGGCTCTTCCGCTGAACGTACGCGAGTGTCACTCGAAACGAGGGCGGTCAGATATTCCGGTTGTATGTCGCCCTCTATGAGAAGCCAAGGGCGAAAGCCGGCCAAAGAACCGTCGCCGCAGTTCGTGGGACGAGGATCGTGAACAGCCGCCGGGCCTCCAGATGAAAAGGCCCGGGTCATCATGCGGTTTGTATTGCCGGCAAAGCGGCGAACTCAGGCAACAGCTGTGTGTTGATACCAGTGCCGGCAGAAGAGCGGCGCAGTGCGGTCAGGTCCTGCAGTAGTGAATGGTGATGGCCGGGATATGCGAAGCAGCTCAGGGTTTCTGGTACAGGTCGGGGTAGCGTCGCGACCGGTCATGCCGCTCCTGTGGATGGTGGAAAAAGTAGCCCAGCTTCGCCCAGAGCGACATCCTGTGCTGGGGCGGATGGTCGGTCGCCGCGTGTTCGCTGTTTGTGCCCTGCCTGCCATGCTCGGTGCGATGATCTCCGTTCGTCGCTTTTCCGTTGGCCGCAGACGTGGACGAGGCCTGCTGTGTGTCATCCGGAGTTGCGGGCGGTGCTTCCGGAATTGCCGCAATGCGCGCGCTCAGCTCGGCCAGCGCCGCCGTTACATCGGGTCGGATCGGAAAAGGGGAATTCCGGTTCGCATCGCGGTGAAACCACCAGCCGGCATACAGCGAGGCGCCGGAAATCGCCACGATTGCGGCGGCAATCCATAACGACCAGCGCAGCAGCCGCGCGGATTCAAAGTGCGGTGCGCCTGCCAGGGCACCGTCGAGCGGTTCGGGTGTCAACGCCGTTTCCAGAGCGGGCTCCCACGATTCATTGGTGTCGGTCACGCGCGCCTCCTGCCTGATCATCTGCGCGAGTTACATTGACGATACATCGCGGCCCGTGACAGCCGCGACCGCGTCGCAGTGTGCGATGGTAAAGCAATTCATCTGCTCCAGCCGGCAACGTGACATCCCGCATGGCGCAATGTTCGCGCCGCGCAGGGATGCCGCGAGGACACCGGCGGGAGCAACGGGGGATCGTCTGGAGTTGCAGGCGTGCTGCGTACGAGGGGTCACGCCTGCGGTGCCGCGCATGAGGCTGGTCTGCACAACCAGCGAATGACGCGTGCGCAAAAAAGTGAGCCGTCGGGTATTCGTTGCCGCAAATGATGGAGCGCCAGTCAGATCCATGTGCCGTCGCGAACATCGTCGTCCGGTGTGGGCGGCGTCTTGTGCGACCGCTGCGTCCCGGCGACTGCACGACGGCGCTTTCATGCAGCAAATTGCGGGCCTTCTGTTGCGGGCGCAGCGGTCTTCCGGCCGACCGTCCGCACCGGTCGCGCGAGGTGCCGTGAAAGCCGCGTCGCGACAGGCCCCGCGCTCAACGGCGCGACTATCGTCCGACAATCGTCGGGACGACCTCGCGCATCATTTCTACAAAACGTACCAGTCGCGATGGATAAAACTGCGCATGCGGATAGGTCAGATAGATCGGCAACGGTGCAGCCTGCCAGCGTGGTGCAAGCTGGATCAGCTCGCCGTTCTCGATCGCGTCCGTGAGCAGCCATGCCGAACCGATTCCCACGCCGAGCCCCAGCAGCGCCGCGCTGCGTAGCGCGTACAGGTTCTCGGTGCTGATGCGCGGGCGGATCGGAAAGCTCACGGTTTCGCCGGTCGTGTCGTGCGTGAGGCGCACCTCGTTGCGGTAATAGGTGCGCAACGCGAGCCACGGCAGCGCAGCCAGCCCGGACGGATGCTCGGGCGGCGGCGCACCTTCGAGCACCGACGGCGCCGCGACGACGATGCGCGGGATGGCCGACAGCCTGATCGCGACCACTGCCGGGTCGGTCGGCTCGCCCGCCTGGATTGCGCAGTCGATGCCGGCACCGATGAAGTCGCGCACCTCGTCCTGCAGCAGCCACTCGACGGTGACGCGCGGATAGCGTCGCAGAAAGTCCGCGAGCGGCCCGACAAACTTCTCCTGACCAAACGCGTGCGGTGCCGCAATCCGCAGCCGGCCTTCCGGCTCTTCCTGTGCGCCGCGCAGGTCCGCCTCGAATGCCGCCCAGCTCGCGAGCAGTTCCTTCGCGCGGCTGAAGCAGCGCTCGCCATCCACGGTGAGACGCATCGCATGGGTGGAACGCTGCAGCAGCCGCACGCCGAGCGATTGCTCGAGCGTCTGCAGGCGCCGGCTGACGGTGGGCTGGGTTGCGTTCAGCTGCGAGGCCGCGGCGGACAGGCTGCCGGCCTCCACGATGCGCACGAACGTTTCCATCAGTTGCAGGCGATCGCCTGCAGCGGCAAGACTGGCGCCGCGCGGCGTCGCGCTCGCGGTGCGGCCGTGCTTCGACGGGGCAGGGCGTGAAGTGATCATGCGCTGAGCGTATAACAAATCTGCGGCCAGTGGTACTACCGTGAAGTGGTGCGACGAAGCACACTCGCCTTCATTGTTCGAATGCGAGGTACCTTGAATGTCCACGATGCATGACACTGGCGTTGAAGCCTGCGAACCGGTCTGCGAACCGGTCGCGCTTCCTGCTGCTTCCACCGAACCAGCCGCGGGCGGCAGCGCGCTGCTCACGCCGCGGCTGGTGCTGCTGCTGGCGGCGGGCGCGGGCCTTGGCGTCGCGCCGCTCTACTACAGCCAGCCGATGCTCGGCGTGCTGGGCGCCGACACCGGCGCCTCGGCGCGGATCGTCGGACTCGTGCCCACGCTGACGCAGCTCGGCTATGCGGTTGGCATCCTGTTCCTCGCGCCGCTCGGCGACCGCTTCGACCGTCGTCGCGTGATTCTCGTCAAGGCTGCGTCGCTTGTGGCGGCATTGCTGCTGGCAGCGCTGTCACCGTCGATTGGGCTGCTGCTTGTCGCCAGTCTTGCGACTGGCATCGCGGCGACGCTTGCGCAGGACATCGTGCCGGCCGCCGCCATGCTCGCGCCGCAGGCGCATCGCGGCAAGGTGGTCGGCACTGTGATGACAGGATTGCTGCTGGGGATTCTGCTGTCGCGCGTCGTGAGCGGCTGCGTGGCGGGCGAACTCGGCTGGCGCGCGACCTTCGGGCTCGCGGCGGCAAGCGTCGCGGCGATCGGCGTGGCGTCCTGGCGCGGCCTGCCGCGCTTCGCACCGACCACGACGCTGCCGTACGGCGCGCTGCTCGCTTCGCTCGCGCAGCTGTGGCGCGGACATCGCGCGCTGCGCCGTGCGGCGCTCGCGCAGGGGCTGCTTGCGATCGGCTTCAGCGCGTTCTGGTCGACACTCGCGATGATGCTGCGCGGCGCACCGTTTCACCTCGGCAGCGCGGCGGCGGGCGCGTTCGGTCTCGCCGGTGCAGCGGGCGCACTGGCCGCGCCGCTGGCGGGGCGTCTCGCGGATCGTCGTGGCCCTGAACTCGTCACGCGCCTCGGCGCGGCGCTCGCAACACTGTCCTTCGCGGCGATGGGCTTCATGCCGCTGCTGTCGCCGCACGCGCAGCTGGCGTTGCTCGCCGTGTGTGCGCTCGGCTTCGACCTCGGTTTCCAGACGATGCTGATCGCGCATCAAACGATCATCTACGGCCTCGATCCGGTCGCCCGCAGCCGGCTCAACGCGGTGCTGTTCGTCGGCATGTTCATCGGCATGGCGACGGGCGCGGCCGCCGGCAGCGTGTTGCTCGCGCAATGGGGCTGGACCGCGGTAACTGTGCTCGCCACCACGATGGGGCTCGCGGCGCTGACCGTGCGGCTCTGCAGTCCGGCCGCTCAGGCGACGGACCTGGCTATTGCTGCGCGCGTCTGAACGGATGCTCCTCGACCGGTTTCATCCAGTGGCTCGATTCCGGGTAAACGACAGGCTCCAGATGAAATGAAAATGTCGGAATCGAATAATTAAACAGACAGGTTCGATTCGAAGTGAATGATGTAGCGCAACGGTATCGAAGACGGCACGGCGACGTGGTATCGCAATGCCAGCCCGGGTGCTGTCGCGACAGAAAGCGAGACGTCAGGAAGCTGAATCAAGTTTGACGGCTGATGTGCAATTATCTGCATTCCTGATGAAAGCAATTCGTCTTTTAGGCATCCAGGACATAGAGGTATTCAAGGCGTGACACGCTATCCCGTTTGTTGTCCGACGAACCGAACGCGCAATGTCGGCGCGTTCCAATGAACCCGTCAGAACGTCGTACGTCGCGCACGTTGCTGTGGAAACCGGCCATGCGGCGGCGATCGCTGGCAACGGGGTGCCGGCGGGTGGAACGTTCGACATACGAGACGCGGCTGGACAACAAGAGAGTGTGCGATGAACCTCAGCAATGAACTGGATCATGTCAACCAGCATGCGTGGAACTCGCGCGATGCCAGACGCGAGTTCACGACCTCACGAGGCTGGAGCGACCCGGGAGAACAGGCGGCGGTGGATTGGTGCGCGCCGTACTGCCGCCGGCAACCGCTACTTGATGTCGGCGTTGGCGCGGGCCGTACCGTGCCGATGATGACCGCGCTGTCGAGCGACTACACGGCGGTCGATTACACGCCGAAGCTCGTCGAGCTGTGCCGCGCGCGTTATCCGCACATCGACGTGCGCGTGATGGATGCGCGCGACATGTCTGCGCTTCCATCCGATCACTACGCGCTCGTGCAGTTCAGCTGGAACGGCATCGACTGCGTCGATCACGACGGTCGCATCAGCATCCTGCGCGAGATGAAGCGGGTCGCGCGTCCGGGCGGGCTGATCCTGTTTTCGTCGCACAATCGCGAAGGCCCGGGTTTTCGCGAGCCGCTTTCGCGCCTGCTGCCGGCGTTTTCGTTCAACCCGCTGCGGTTTGGCGTGCGAACGCTGCGTTCGCTGAAACGTCTGCCGCCCGGCGCGATCAACTACCTGCGCCACGCGCATCTCGCGCGTGACTTCGACGGTTACTCGCTCGCCACCGCGGCCGCGCACAACTTCGGCATTGTGATCGTCTACACGACGATCCAGCACGAACGGCAGACGCTCGCGGCGCTCGGGCTCGAACTCGAGGTCATGTACGGCAGCACGGACAGCCGTCCGATACCCGCCGATGCGCAGTCGAGCGACGCATGGTGGCTGCATTTCGTTGCGCGAAAGCCGGTGCTTCATGCGGCGGTCTGAAGTGCGGAACGGTAGGGTTGCGCGTCGCGCGGAGCATTGAAAATCCGGCGTTATACCAAAAATTGGTAGATGATGGGCGGGTTCGAGAGGAGAGCCTGATGCCGCGCAACACGTCCGTTTCTCTCGGCGATCACCTCGCCGGGTTCGTCGACACCCAGGTCGCTTCGGGCCGCTATGGCTCGGCGAGCGATGTCGTGCGGGCCGGCCTGCGCCTGCTCGAATCGCATGAAACGCAGGTGCGCGCGCTGCAGGAAGCATTGAAGGCCGGCGAGGCATCGGGTGCGCCAGCCCCGTTCGATAGCGAAGCGTTCCTCGCCCGCATGCGGACCTCGCATGGCAAGTAGCAGGCGGCCGCTCAGGCTGACGCCGCTTGCCGGAACCGATCTCGAAGACATCTGGCGTTACTCCGCTGCGCAGTGGTCGCCCGAACAGGCCGACCCGTATCACCGCGATCTGGTCGCGACGATGGAAGCGCTGGCTGCCGGGAAGAAGTCAGGTCGCGCGTGCACCGTGCGGGACGGCTATTTCCGCTACGGCGTGGGTTCGCACGTTGTCTTCTACCTGGAGTCCCCGCATACGCTGGATGTCATCCGGGTGCTTCACCAGCGCACGGACATCGAACGTCATCTGTAGGAGACGGACGCACGCGGGCTGTCCGCTCCGCACTCCAGCCGCAACTGCTCGATGAACGACTGCTGCATGGCCGTGCCGAGCCAGTCGCTGCGGAGCGTGTAGCCAACGGTGCGTTCCGACGCGGGGATTTCGAGTTCCAGCGCGACCATCTCGCTGCCGAGGTACGCCTCGCGGATCTGCGAGCGCGATTGCAGCGTGATGCAGTCGCTCTCCGTGAGCATCGCCATCATCATCGCAAGCGAACTGGTTTCGACCACGAGCGGTGGCTGCTTCGGCAGGCGCGCGAGAATCGCATCGATCACCGTGCGGCGCGGGACGCCACGTTGCGGGACGACCCAGTCGAACGCGGCAAGGTCGCGCGCGCTGACCTTCTTCCGGCCCGCGAGCCGGTGTCCTTTTCTCACCGCCACCACGTAAGGATCGGCGAACAGTTCGCTCTCCTGCACGGATTCCGACAGGCGCGGCTCGCGCAGCGCACCGAGCAGCACGTCGATCGTGCCGAAGCGTAGTTCGCGCAGCAGGCGTGCATGCGAACCCTCGTCGACGGTGACCTTGGCGGCAGGGTAGATCGCGAGCAGCCGGCGGATCGCACGCGCGACGAGCCGGGGCGGCAGCATCGGCAGAATGCCGATCGCGACCTTGCCGGTCATCTGCCCGCGCGCGTATGCGAGGTCTTCGCGAGCCTGGGCGATCTCGTACAGCGCGAGACTCAGGCAGCGTGCGAACTCGACGCCCGCGGCGTTTGCCGACACGCTATGCACGCGGCGCCGGTACAGCGTCACGCCAACCGCCTGCTCGATCTGCCTCGCGGCGCGGTGCACGGCGGGTTGCGAGACGTCGAGCTGCTGCGCCGCCTCCGCGGCCGAGCCGCATCGTGCGATCGCGATGTGACAGCGTACCTGCGTGTCGGTCAGATGCCGGCAGACCTTGGCGATCGACGCTGCAGACAGCGCTTCGCAGCCGGGCAGACCTGCGACCGCGCGCTCCATCTGATCGAGCATGCGCCGCACGCGGCGCTGCAGGATCGCACCTTCCTGCGTCAGTTCGCTGCCGCCGTAGCCGCGCACGAACAATGCGCCGCCGAAGCTCTCTTCGAGCTTCCCGATAGCGAGGCTCACCGCGGGCTGGGTGCGGCCCGCCTGGGACGCCGCCGCGCCGATTCCGCCCGCGGCACAAACTGCGTCGAACAGAAAGAGGCGCCGCAGGCGCGTCAGATCGTCGTCCATCCGGGCTCCTGATTTCGTGGAAGAAGCGCGGCGAAATTCTACGGGAGAACCCTCGGCTTAACCAGAATTTATGTCCGGCAGCAAAGTTCATATTAAGGGATTCGACGCAGGCAAGCTTACAGTGACGTGCATCGAGCAAGCCATCTTTCAGCCAGGAGTTCGTTCATGTCCGTTGTCATCGACACTCACACTCACGCCATTTCCCCGGATCCGCAGCGCTATCCGCTGGCTCCCGTCGGCGGTCACCAGTCGGAATGGTCGGTGCAACGGCCCGTCAGTTTCGAAGGGCTGCTGGCGGCAATGGACGAAGCCTGCATCGATCGCGCGGTGGTCGTGCAGGCATCGACGGTGTATGGCAACGACAATAGTTATGTCGTCGACGCGGTGCGTGCGCATCGCGACCGCTTTGCCGGCGTGTGTTCGGTCGACGTGCTGGCGAGCGATGCGGTTGCGCAGCTCGAGCGCTGGCTCGATGCGGGACTGGGCGGCCTGCGGCTATTCACGACGGGCAGCACGATGCCTGGCCAGGCGGGCTGGCTTGACGACGAGCGATCGTTTCCGGTCTGGGAATACGCGCAGCAGCACGATGTGCCGATCTGCCTGCAGATGACCGCGCTCGGCATTCCGGCATTGCTGAAGATGCTCGCGCGCTTTCCCGCCGTGCGCGTGCTGCTCGATCATCTCGCGCGGCCAGAGCTTGCGGGCGGCCCGCCATACGAAGCAGCGGCGCCGCTTTTCAGTCTCGCCGCACATCCGGGCGTCTTCCTCAAGCTGACCAACCGCACGATCGCGGAGTCGTCCCGAGGCGCATCGACGCCGGCCGCGTTTTTCCCGCGGGTGCTCGATGCGTTCGGTGCCGGCCGCATCGCGTGGGGATCCAATTTCCCGGCCGCCGAAGGCGCGCTTTCGCAACTGCTGGCGGATGCACGTGAAAGTCTCGCGATGCTTCCTGCTGATGCACGCGAAGCCATTTTCGGCGGGACCGCACGCGGGCTCTATCCGTCGCTCGTGGCCTGACGCGCACGCAAGGCAATACGTAAGGCAATAGGCAAAGCATTACGCAAAGGATCGCAGATATGACCGCAATACCGACACCGCTGCGCGTGAGCGTCGCACTCAAGACGTATCCGCACACACGCGCGCTGAAGGCGGGTGAACTGACCGACCCGGCCGTCGACCTCGTGTTCGAAAACGTCGAGCCGATCCATCGCGCGTTCGCGCCGATGGTGCGCTCGCACGCGTACGACGTCAGCGAACTGGCCATTGTGACGTTTCTGCAGGCGAAGGCCTACGGCAAGCCACTGATGCTGCTGCCGGTGGTGGTCGCGTCGCGCTTCCAGCAAGGATGCATACTCTACAACGCGCAGCGTGCGAAGTTTGACGTCGCCCAGCTTGCCGGCAAGCGGGTTGGCGTGCGTACATACTCGCAGACCACCGGCATGTGGGTGCGCGCGATTCTCGCGGAAAGCTGGGGCATGCGGCTCGACAGCGTCGACTGGATCACGTTCGAAGGCGGACATCTCGAGGAATATCGCGATCCTTCTTTCGTACGTCGCGCGGAACCAGGCCAGCAGATGCTGCCGATGCTGCGTGCCGGCGAACTCGACGCCGCCATCTTCGGCAACGACCTGCCGGACGAACCGGGGCTCGCGCCGCTGATCGACAATGCGGCGGCGGCCGATCGCGCCTGGTACGCCGCGCATCGCTATGTGCCGCTCAACCATGTGGTCGTCGTGACGAAGGCGCTGGCGGATCAGCATCCGCATGCGGTGCGCGCAGTCTACGACCTGCTGTGCCGCGGCAATGCCGCTGCCGCCAACGCACCGGACAATGCCGGCAAGCCTGATCGCGCGCCCTTCGGCATCGATGCGCTGCGTGGACCGCTCGCGGAAACGCTGGCGTTTTGCGAGCGCCAGCAGTTGCTGCCCCGCAAGCTCGACGTCGACGAAATCTTTGCCGATTGCGTCGACGTGCTGGGCGACGCCGCGTATTGAGAACTGAGAACGTACGACGGATAACGCACCGCATCCTGCATCCGTATCGAGCGAACAGCGATTCGCCGCAGTCATCGAAGGAGACATCATGAGCATGCCGAGCCACACCGCACCGAAACGCGGAAGGCGCCAGCCGTTCTATCGGGACCTGTCCTTCCAGGTGCTCGCGGGGATGGTGCTCGGCGTCGCCGCCGGCTACGCGCTGCCGAACTTCGCGATCAACCTGCAACCGCTCGGCGACGCATTCATCCGCGTCATCCAGATGCTGATCGGGCCGATCATCTTTTGCACGGTCTGCAGCGGAATTGCCGGCGTGAACGACTTCAGGAAAGTTGGCCGGGTTGCGATCAAGGCGCTGTTCTACTTCGAAGTGGTGACGTCGCTCGCGCTCGTGCTGGGACTCGTCGCGATCAACGTGCTGAAGCCGGGCATGGGCATGAACGTCGACATGCACCACGTGCATTCGGCGGCAGTCGATGCCTATGTCGTGAAGGCGCAGCACGCTGTGACGGTCAGCGAATTCCTGCTGAACGTGATTCCGCATACGGCCGTGAGCGCGTTCGCGAGCGGCGACGTGCTGCAGGTGCTGTTCTTTTCGGTGCTGTTCGCGTTGGGTCTCGCGGCGATCGGGGAGCGCGCGCGTCCGGCGCTCGACGTGATCGATGCGGTTTCCAGCGCGCTGTTCTGGATCATCGGCTTGACGATGAAGATCGCGCCGGTCGCAGCGTTCGGTGCGATCGCGTTCACGGTCAGCAAGTTCGGCTTCGGCACGCTGCTGTCGCTCGGCAGACTGATCGTTGAGTTCTATCTGACCTGCGCGCTGTTCATCGGGTTCGTGCTATGGCCGATCGCGAAGGCAAACGGCTTCAGCCTGCCGCGCCTGATGCGCTATATCGGCGCCGAACTGCTGCTGGTGCTCGGCACGAGTTCGTCGGAAACTGTGTTTCCGCAGCTGATCGACAAGCTCGAACGGCTCGGTTGCGAGAAGTCCGTCGTGGGTGTCGTATTGCCGACGGCCTATACGTTCAATCACGACGGCACCTGCCTGTATTTCGCCGCGGCCGCGGTGTTTCTCGCGCAGGCCACCAACACGCCGATGAGCTGGCACGACCAGCTGGTGCTGCTGATGGTGCTGCTGCTCACGTCGAAGGGTGCGGCCGGCGTGTCGGGTGCGGCGATCGCGGTACTCGCGGCGACGCTCGCCGCGTCGAACACGATCCCGGTCGAATCGATCGCGCTGATTCTCGGCATCCACAAGGTGCTGTCGAGCGCGTTCGTGTTCACGAATGTCGTCGGCAACAGCGTGGCCACGATCGTGGTGGCGAACTGGGAGAAGGCATTGAACCGGACCGCGCTGCGCCGCGAACTGGCCACCGGTTTCCGTGACGTGGAGGCGCCGGTCGGCGTGCTCGATCGCTCGCCGAACGGATCGGCCGGGCGCTGATGCCTGAGCATTCCTGGCCCGATAGCGGAATGGCCATGATAAATAGTTAGCTATACGAATCAAAAAATGCATCGTGTACCGCGCACGGTACGCGCAAAAACTAATCCAAAGGAGACATTTCGTGAACAGAAAGCTGATGAGCCGTGTCGGACTGGGCGTGACGACGTCCATGAGCCTGCTGGTCGCACCGCCGGCCCACGCGCAGTCGAGCGTGACGCTGTACGGCACGGTCGATGGCGGGGTTCGCTATCAAACCCATGCGGCCGCGGGCGGCGGCTCGGTCGTCACGATGAATTCGAACGGCTACTTCAGTTCGAACAAGCTCGGATTTCTCGGCAAGGAGGATCTGGGCGACGGCTGGAACGCCCACTTCCAGCTGGAGAGCGGTTTCAATCTCGGCAATGGGCAGTACGACAACACGACCGGCACGGAATTCAACCGGCAGGCGTTCGTGGGCATCGGCAACGAACGTTATGGCTCGCTCGATCTCGGCCGTCAATATACGATCGCACACGACCTCATCAGCATCTACGATCCGTACGGTTTCCACTTCACGCCGATCATTCCGCTGACCAATGCATCGGACGGCACGCGTAACAACAACGACGTGAAGTACAAGAACAACTTCGGCCCTGTGCTCTTCGAGGCGGACAACTCGTTCGGCGGCGTGGCGGGCGACTTCAGCAGCGGCGCGGCGCGCGCCGTCGGCGTCAGCTACGCGAGCGGTCCCTTCGCAATCGGCGGATTGTACGGACATCGTAATCTTCTCGTTAGCACCGCGTATGTCGGCGACACCTATTACATGATCGGCGCCGGCTATCAGCTCGGACCCGTGCGCTTCTCGGGCGGCTTCATGTCCGAGGACCAGCAGAACCGCGTCGGTCCACATACGGTCACGAACAACGGCTTCGGCGGCATCGTGTGGAGCGTCACGCCGTCACTCGCGTTCCGTGGCGCCTATTACCAGACCAACGTGTCGACGGACAAGGCCGGGAGCCGCGGCATGTCGGTACTCTCGCTCGCGTATTCGCTGTCGAAACGCACGGTGCTGTATGGCGAGATGGACTACATGTCGTACCGGCACGCGGTGGTGAGCACGTTGAACACGGCGGGCGCGTCGAGCCAGACCGCCGTGACCGTCGGCATCGATCACCTCTTCTGATTGCTCGCCTATTGAGTGGCGTCGTCTCCCGCCGATTTCGCCGGGTTTGCGTGTATGCTGCGTGGATCCCGGAATCGATGCTGGATGCCTGTTCCCGTGTTCGCGCGCGAGGTTCGAGGCGCAGAGGAACAGACGATGAGCGAGATTGCCCCGACCCACGCCCCAAGTGGACTTTCATGCTGTGGCCAGCTGCACTGGGGCGCTCACTTCTGCCATCTGTACGAGACTCGCGACGATCTGATCGACACACTCGTGCCGTACTTCGCGGTGGGCCTTGGCAACAACGAGCAATGTCTGTGGATCACGTCCGAACCGCTCGACGCGAACGATGCGAAGGCCGCGCTCGCGCAACGCGTGCCCGATCTCGACGACTATCTGGCGCGCGGCCAGATCACGATCGTCGACCACGCGGAATGGCACGTGCGTACCGGCGCCCAGGATACGGATTCGCTGCTGCGGGCGTGGCTCGGCGCCGAGGAAGCGGCGCTCGCGAAAGGCTACACAGGGCTGCGCGCCAGCGGCAACGTAACCTTCCTCCGGTCGCGCGAAGCGTGGGTTGAATTCGAGCGTTTCGAAGCGCTGGTGACGCAGGCCTTTGCCGGGCGACGTCTGCTCGGATTGTGCAGCTATCAGCTGGGCACGATCAACGGCGCCGATGTGCTCGACGTGGTGCGCAATCACGAATTCGCGCTGGCGCGTCGTGACGGCGAGTGGGAAATCATCGAGAGCGCCGCGCTGAAAGTCGCGAAACAGGAACTTCACGACGCGAATGTCGAACTGGAAGCGCGTGTCGCATTGCGAACGGCCGAGCTGCGCGCCGTGCTATCGACACTCGAATCGCAAAAGCGCGAACTCGAGGAAGCGCTGCGCCTGCGCACCGAGAGTCAACAGCAGCTCGAAGCGGAACTTGCCGATGCGCGCCTGCTGCACGACATCAGCGCGACGCTCATCGACGAGGACGTGGTGCAAGGGCTGTACGACCGGCTGGTCGAGGCCGCGGCGCAGATCATGCGGTCCGACTTCGCCAGCATGCAGCGCCTGCATCCCGAACGGAACGAGCTCGAACTGCTGGGACACAGCGGCTTCAGCGCAGATGCGGCAGACCACTGGCACTGGATCAGCGCGACCTCCGAAACGACGTGCGGTGCCGCGTTGCGCGAGCGCAGCCGGATCGTCGCGACGGACCTCGACCGCTCGCCGTATGTCGGACCCGAAGAACGGTTGGTGTTTCGGAGCGCGGGCATCCGCTCGTGCCAGACGACGCCGCTCGTGTCGCGAAACGGCACGCTGCTCGGGATGATCTCGACGCACTGGAAAGAAGCGCACGAACCTTCCGCGCGCGATCTGCGCCTGATCGACATCCTCGCGCGCCAGGCCGCCGATCTGGTCGAACGTACCGCCGCGGCCGAGGCGCTGCGCGCGCATACGCTGCAGCTCGTCGACGCCGATCGCCGCAAGGACGAATTCCTCGCGACGCTCGCGCACGAGCTGCGCAATCCGCTCGCGCCGATCCAGAACGGCCTCGCGGTGCTCAAGGCCGGCAGGCCGGAGCTGACGTCGCGCGTGCTGCCGATGATGGAGCGCCAGCTGATGCACATGGTGCGCCTGATCGACGACCTGCTCGATGTGTCGCGCGTGAGCCGGGGCGTCGTGGTGCTCAAGCGCGAGCGCGTCAAGCTGCAGACGGTGATCGACAGCGCGTTCGAAACCAGCCGGCCTTTGCTGGAAGCCGCCGCGCACCGGCTCAACATTTCGGTGCCGGGTCAGCAGATCTGGCTGGACGCGGACGTGACGCGCGTCGCGCAGGTGTTGAGCAACGTGCTCAACAACGCCGCCAAATACACGCCGCACGGCGGCAACATCGATCTGCTCGCCGAGCGGGTGGCCAACGACGTGGTGATCAGCATCACGGATACCGGCATCGGCATTCCGGCGAACATGCTGTCCGGAATCTTCGACATCTTCGCGCAGGTCGAGCATGCGATCGATCGCTCGCAGGGTGGTCTCGGGCTCGGTCTGTCGCTCGCGCGGCGGCTCGTCGACATGCATGGCGGCTCGATCGAAGCACGCAGCGAGGGTCCGGGCCGCGGCTCGACCTTCGTGATTCGCCTGCCCGTGGCGGAGGCGCCGCCAGCTGTCGCAGCCATCGAACCGGAAAGTGCGCGCGCTGCCATCGCGCCGCGCATGCGGGTGCTCGTCGTCGACGACAACGTTGATGCGGCGGAGTCGCTCGGACTCCTGCTCGAAGGCACCGGCTACGAAGTCCGCATCGTCACCGAGGCGACCGAAGCGCTGGACATCGCGCTCGGGTTCCGGCCCGAAGTGATCTTCCTCGATCTGGGCATGCCGCGTCTGAACGGCTTCGAGCTCGCGGAGCGGATCCGTGCACAACGGCATCTGCAGGCGGTCGATCTGGTTGCCGTGAGCGGGTGGGGCGCGGAAGAGGACCGGGCCCGAAGCAGCGCTGCCGGCATCGCGCATCACCTGACGAAGCCTGTGCAGCCGGACGACATCCACGCGTTGCTGACCCGCCTGGCCGTGTCGTCCCGGCATGACGGGTATGACGGACTGAATGGACACAACGGACACGATGGACGTTATGGCCCGCTCGCCTGACGCGCGTTCATCGCGACAGGTCTGAAGAAAGTACGCCGACCCAGTCCCAAACCAGTCCCGAACTCCGCCGGCCGCGAAGATTGCGTGCGCTGGCGCGCATCCGCGCGGGCTTTCCCGGGCCATGAGCGGCGTACATTGCGGTGTAGTATCGGGTTCGTAAGGTCACCGGCGCGCGGCATTCGCACACGGCTTCGAAGGCAGTAGCGCAGCTCCGGTGGAACCCCTGGGGAACGGCATGAGGAGCTGGCTTCTGGCATGGGCATGCGCGTGTCTGGCATCGGTCGCCACGGCGCAGGGCGCATCGGTGGCAGCCGTCGCGCCCGGGCCCTCGGTCGCCGCGCGTGACTATCTGCTCGAAGCACGGCGCGTCGTCGATGCCGCGTCGCAACCCTCAGCGCCCTGGGACGGCCCGCGCACCGGACCGCGCGCGCACGCCGGCAGGCATGTCGCGGTCGTCGCCGAAGATCTGCGCAATGGCGGCATTCTCGGCGTCGTCGACGGTGTGCTGGAAGCGGCGAAGGTGATCGGCTGGAGCGTGAAGATTTTCGACGCGACCGGCACGCCCGACCTGCGGCTCAAGATGCTCGCGAATGCGCTCGCGAGTCACCCCGATGGCCTGATCATTGCCGGCGGCGACGCGCACGCATTGCTGTCCGGTTTGCAGCCGTTCGCGAGCCAGGGCATTCCGGTCGTCGGCTGGCACGTCGCGGCGAAGGCCGGACCGGTGCCCGGCACGCCAGTCGCGATGAACGTCGCGACGGATCCGCTCGAAGTGGCGCGCGTCACGGCGCTCGCGGCCATCGTGCAGTCCGGCGGGCGCGCGGGCGTCGTCATCTTCACCGATTCCAATTTCCGGATTGCGGAGGACAAGTCGGCCGCGATGGCGGCGGTCGTGCGCGCGTGCAGCGGTTGCACGCTGCTCGAAGTGCGTGACGTGCCGATCTCGCGCGCCGAGGAGCAGATGCCGAACATCACACGCGCGCTGCTCGCGCGCTACGGTAAGCGCTGGACCTGCGCGCTCGCGATCAACGACATCTACTTCGACTATGCCGCGCCGGTGCTGACCCAGGCAGGCATGCCGGACGCGGCGATGAGCATGCTGTCGGCGGGCGACGGCAGCGAGTCCGCGTTCCTGCGCATCCAGACGGGCACGTTCCAGACCGGCACGGTGGCCGAACCGCTGAACCTGCAGGGCTGGCAGCTGGTCGACGAGATGAACCGGCTCTTCGCCGGCGAGGGCGTCACGGGTTACACGTTTCCGGTGCACCTCGTGACGGCGGACAACATCGGCACGGACGGCGGCGAGCAGCTGCGCTACGACCCCGCCAACGGCTATCGCGACATCTATCGGCGCATCTGGCAACGCCCGTGAAACTACCGTTCCCACAGTCGCTTTCGGCGCAGTTCGCACTCGTGGTGTCATGCCTCGGCGCACTGGTGGTCGTGGTCGGGATCACGACGCTCTACTCGCTGACCGGCTCCGCGCACGCGATCCGCCAGCTGGCCGACGCGCGGCTCGCGCGTCTCACGGATGCGCAGGACCTGGTGCAGCACACGCTCACAGTCGAACGCCTCGCGCTGCAGCTCTCCCGCGACGATACGGTCGACGCCGTGCGCGAGACGCACGGTCATGTGATCGAACAGCTGGCGTCGTTCGATCGCCTCGTGGACCGTCTCGCTGCCGCGACCGCGAGCGATGGCGTCGGTGTGGACGCGCTCGCGCTGCATCGATCGAGTCAGCGCTTTCGCAATACGGTGAACGTCGAGGCGCAGGTGCGCGAAACCACGCTGGACACGCGGCCATCGCGGCCCGGTGCATCGCTCGCCACGCTCGATGACGATCTGCGCCGCCAGGCCGATGCGCTCGCGGTTGCGGCGCGTGAGCAGTCGGACTACCTGACGCGCGAGTATCGCGAAGCCGTGCAGGAACTCGCCGACAGTTCCGACCGTACGCGTCGCTGGGTCGCCAGCGAAGTCGCCGTGAGCCTGCTGCTCGCGTGGCTGATTGCGCGCGTGTTTCTCGGCCGTCATGTGGTGGCGCGGCTGCGGCGGGTCAGCCACGCGCTGCGGCACGGCGACGCTGCGGGGGCGGAGGGCGGCGTGCCCGTGCACGGCGGCGACGAGATCGCCGACATGGCGCGCGCGGTCGAGCAGTTCCTCGAAGACCGGCGCCAGCGCAGGCAGGCCGAGGACGCGCTGAAGGAACTCAACGCCGGGCTCGAGGCGCGCGTCGCGCAGCGCACGGCGGAGCTCAGCACGGCGCTGGCGGGGCAGGCCGCCGAGATCGTCGAACGTCAGCATGCCGAAGAATCCGCGCGCGCGAGCGAGCATTTTCTCGACAGCATCATCGAGAACATCCCGGACATGATCTTCGTGAAGGATGCGGCCACGCTGCGCTTCATCCGCTTCAACAAGGCCGCGGAGCAGCTGCTCGGCTATCACCGCGAAGAACTCATCGGGCGATCCGTTCACGATCTGTTCCCCGCGCACGAAGCCGATTTCTTCGCGCAGAAGGATCGGGCCGTGCTGGAGTCGGGGCAGATGGCGGACGTGCCGGAGGAGCCGGTTCACACGCGCTACGGACCGCGGGTCGTCCACACGATGAAGATGGCGATCTGCGATTCGCACGGCAAGCCACAGTTCCTGCTCGGCATCTCGCGCGATATCACCGAGCACAAGCGTGCCGAGGAAGAGCTGCGGCGCTACCGCGAGCATCTCGAAGACATGATCCGCGAGCGCACCGCCGAGCTGGCCGTTGCGAAGGAGCACGCCGATGCGGCTAACCAGGCGAAGAGCGACTTCCTTGCGCATATGAGCCACGAGCTGCGCACGCCGCTGAACGGCATTCTCGGCTACGCGCAGATCCTGAAGCGCGACCGGCAGCTCGATCAGCGACAGCTGGACGGGCTCACGGTGATCCAGCGCAGCGGCGATCATCTGCTCACGCTGATCAACGACATTCTCGACATGGCGAAGATCGAGGCGGGACGGGTGGAGCTCAACCTGTCCGACGTGCCGCTCGAACGCTTCGTCTACTTCATCGCGGAGACGATGCGCGTGAAGGCGACGGAAAAGGGGCTCGCGTTTTCGTGCGAGATGGCGCCCGGTCTGCCGGCGGGCGTGCGGGTCGACGAGAAGCGGCTGCGCCAGGTGCTGCTCAATCTGCTCTCCAATGCGATCCGTTTCACCGAGGCGGGAAGCGTGCGGTTTTGCGTCGGCTTCGCGCCGTCGGGGCGGCTGCGATTCGACGTGCAGGACACCGGCATCGGCATCGACGCGGCGCGGCTGGAGGCGATCTTCCAGCCGTTCGAGCAGGCGAGCGACACGCGGCACCGCTTCGGCGGCACGGGGTTGGGTCTCGCGATCAGCCGGCAGCTCGTGCGGCTGATGGGCGGCGAGATTCGCGTCGAAAGTCGACGGGGTGCCGGCAGTACGTTTTCATTCGAGCTGGACGTGGCGGTGGTGGCGGCGCCTCGGGCCGAGGCGCCGCCTGAGCTTTCGATCGCTGGCTACGCGGGGCCGCGCAGGACCATCCTCGTGGTGGACGACGTCGCGGAGAACCGCGCGGTAGCGGTCGACATGCTCGGGCAACTGGGCTTCGAGATGGCGGAGGCCGGCGATGGTGAGGAAGCGCTGGAGAAGGCGCTGGCGCTGCGGCCCGCGCTCGTGCTGATGGATGTCGTAATGCCGGGTATGGATGGACTCGAAGCGACGCGCCGCCTGCGCGCGATGCCGGCGTTTCATGACCTGCCGATCGTTGCGGTGTCCGCGGGTGCGTCCGGATCCGATGCCGCGAAGAGTCTCGCCGCCGGTGCGAATGCTTTCCTCACGAAGCCGGTCGACTTCCGCGAGCTGTTGTCGCAGGTCGCGGCGCTGCTGGATATCGAGTGGATCGACGACGTGCCGGAGGGCCTGTCCAGTGCGTCAGCCGATGCTTCGGCCGGCGCGCTGGTCGCGCCGCCGCAGCAGGAGATCGACACGCTGCACCACCTCGCGCGGCTGGGCGACATGCGGGCGATCGCGGAGCATGCGCTGCGTCTCGTCGAACTCGACGAGCGCTATCGACCGTTCGCCGATCACCTCGGGCAACTGGCGAAAGCGTATCGGTCGAAGGCGATCCTGAGCTTTGTCGAGACGTATCGGGAGACCCGGCGGGTGTCGTCCTGACCTGGCGCTGGGTCGCACTGAGTCGGCACTACGAATGCTAAGTGCAACAGTGGCGGTGAGAGGTCTAGAATCCCGCGTATCGAGTTCGCGCACGCTCGCCATGTCCGGGTCTTTCTTCACACATTGCCTCGCGTTATTGTCCGACGTTCAGCCGATAACCGGCGTGCTGGTCGCGTTCGCGATCGGCTATCTTGCGATCGGCTTTCCAACGCATGTGCGCGCAGGCGGCAGCGCGCGCGACGTCTGGGGCACTGCCGCCGGCCTATGCGCCGCGGCGCTTTACGCGTTCCTCATCACCAGCGTGGTCCCGCCGGCCGCGCATCATCATCCGCAGCCCACCACCATCAGCAGCAGCGCACACTGATCTCGCCGTTGACCTGGTCTTCGCAAAATCGTTAGTCGTCCATTCCCCCTCCGCAAGCGCTTCACGTCACGTCAGGCTTCAGTTTTACCTGTCGCATCCGTTATCACGTCAACGGCCGCGCAAAGCGCGCAGCGTTAGCCTCGAATTCTTACGATTGGATAAACCAGGGAGAGACTCTTCATGCTTTCGCAACTGGAACCGGTCCGGTTCCCTGCGTCACTGGGCTCGAGCACGATCCATACGGTCGCACCTCAGGTTGCCGTGCGCATCTTTCTCGTCGACGAGTCTGTGCCGCTTTACAACGTGGTGTATGGGCCTCTGAAATTCTTTGCCGACCGGGCACAGGCGGAGCGCCAGATTGAAGCGCTGTCACTTGACGGCGCAAAGATGCCTGCTCCCGACTGGACATGGAAGCTCGACGCAGGCTTCGACAGGTCCGTCGATGGTCACTCGAAGAAAGGCTGGACTGTCCAGTACGACCGCCAGGAAATCCCGGCGAAATAACTGCACCGCGAACTGCACCGCGGGCAATGACGGTGACGGGATGCCGGACAGGCTCCCCGAAAAGCTCGCGAAGGTCGGAGGATAGGATGGAAGACCATAACGCCGCGCTGAAGGCGGTGGAACAGCATGGGGTGCCTGGCGTGACTTCGTCGGATCGCATTCTGGCCCGCATCGGGCATTTGACCCGTACGCTGCTCGATTCGATGAGCGAACTTGGGCTCGACAGACAGATCGGGCAGGCGGCCGAAGCCGTGCCTGACGCACGCGAACGGCTCAGGTACGTCGCAACGATGACCGAACAGGCTGCGGAGCGTGTGCTGACCGCGATCGAACTGGCCAAGCCGATCCAGGAAGACCTGCAGCAGCAGGCACTCGACCTCGGATCGAGATGGTCCGCGTGGCCCGAGACGCCGGTCGAGCGCCCCGATTTGCGCAGACTGATGAGCGATACGCGCGCATTTCTCGGTCGCATTCCGGACGCGAGCACGGCAACCAGCCAGCATCTGCTCGAGATCCTGATGGCGCAGGATTTCCAGGACCTGACCGGTCAGGTCATCAAGAAGATCATGGACATCGTGTTCCTGATCGAGCAGCAGTTGCTCAGTGTGCTTGTCGAGCACATCACCCCCGAGCGCCGTGAGCAGTTTGCCGCGAGTGCGGCCGCGCTCGCGAACCTGAACTCGCCCGAATCCTTGATGAACGGTCCGCAGATCGCGCCGGAAGGCAAGGCGGACGTGATGCAGGGCCAGGCCGACGTCGACGACCTGCTCGCGAGCCTGGGTTTCTGAACCGGTAGAGGATTCGCCCGGCGGTTCCTCCACGCGAACCGCCGTCACCCTGGGACCAGCGTCACGTGCTCTCCAATGATCTGATAAATAAAGGTTTTCCCTCGGAGAGGCGGCAGAAAAATTCCGCTTTTCCGCATTAACACCCCTCCAGAAGCTTCGGGCGCGCGCCGTAATTGCGGCAAGAGCGGTTTATGTATGACCGCGATCGTGCACGCCAGCCGCGTGCATCGAACTGCCCACGGAGAGAAAGGTGAATCGTTTGACGCTCGGCAAAAAACTGGGACTGGCCTTGCTGGTCATGTGGGTGGGGCTGCTGCTGTTCGGCGGGTTCGCCGCGATGCAATTGCGCGAGACGATGCTGGCCGGGCGCGAGGCGGCGATCCGCAACATCGTCGAAGCCGGCGTCAACGTAGCTGCGCAATTCCAGCAGATGGCCGAGCGCCATGAAATCTCCGAGGACGAGGCCAAACACCGCGCGATGGCCCAGCTGGCCGCGATGCGCTATCCGGGTAATGGCTACCTGTTCATCATGAACGCCAGCACGGTGGTGATCATGCATCCCGTGCTGCCCGATCTGGTCAACAAGGACCAGAGCAACTACCACGACGTCAACGGCAAGTATCTGTTCGTCGAGATGCTGAAAGAGGCGCGTGCGCACGGCTCCGGCTTCGTCGACTATATGGCGCGGCTGCCGGGGAAATCGACCGAAGTGCCGAAGATCTCGTACGTCAAACGCTTCGAGCCGTGGGACTGGTACGTCGCGTCGGGCGTCTATATCAACGACATCGACGCGGCGTTTCGCGTGCGTCTGGCCGGCTACCTGCTGACCATCCTCGCACTCGGCAGCATCAGTTCCTTCGTGCTCTTCGTGATCATTCGCAACGTCAAGCGCAGCCTGGGCGGCGAGCCGGTGTACGCGGCGACGGTGGCCGAATGGATCGCCGACGGCGACCTGACGCGAGAGGTCGACGTGCGCGACGGAGACCGTAGCAGCATGGTGTTCGCGATGCAGCGCATGCAGCATCGTCTGGCGGAAACCATGCAACGGATTCACGGCGGCTCCGAGACCATCAGCGACGCTGCGCGGCAGATCGCCGCCGGCAACCTCGACCTGTCGTCGCGCACCGAGGAGCAGGCGTCTTCGCTCGGCGAGACGGCCGCGAGCATGGAGCAACTGACGGCAACGGTCAGGCAGAACGCGGATAACGCGCGTCAGGCCAATCAGATGGCGGTGGATACGTCGCGCATTGCCGGCGAAGGCGGCGAGGCGGTGCAGCAGGTGGTGACCACGATGCAGAACATCGCCGCGAGCTCGGCGCGAGTCGTCGACATCATCTCCGTGATCGAAGGCATCGCGTTCCAGACCAACATTCTTGCGTTGAACGCGGCGGTCGAAGCGGCGCGCGCGGGCGAACAGGGGCGGGGTTTCGCGGTCGTCGCGAGCGAAGTGCGCAACCTCGCGCGTCGCAGCTCGGACGCGGCAAAAGAGATCAAGGCGCTGATCGAAGAATCGGTGAGCAGCGTCGAGGATGGAAAGACGCTGGTGGTGAGCGCCGGCAGCAAGATGCAGTCGCTCGTGAGTTCGGTCAAGCGTGTGAGCGACATCATCGGCGAGATTACATCGGCATCGGAGGAGCAGAGCCGGGGTATCGAGCAGATCAATATCGCCATCGCGCAGATGGACCAGACGACCCAGCAGAACGCGGCGATGGTCGAGCAGGCCGCAGGGGCCGCGCAGTCGATGCAGGAGCAGGCGCGGTTGCTCACCGACGTCGTCGGTACGTTCCGCGTTCGCGACGTGGCGCTCTGATACGCTTCGGGCGGGCGCGATCGTCGCGCCTGCCCGCCCGCGATGACACTGTCCCGCGGAAGAATTTCATCAGGATGACTTAGCAGAGATACAAGCATCCTGAATTCGAAGGCGATGACCGGTTACTCGGTACGTCGTCTGAATCTCTCTGTCGCCTGGCTTTCCCTCCAGACAGACTCCGTATCGCATTTCTGTGTCAGGTGTACGACAGGCGTCGCATCGCCTGGACATCTGCGAGTTCGACATCCCCCCACGTTGACAGCACGGTTGCCTGTGCAATGGTCCTGGGTCTTCCCAATGGATCCGGCGATTGAAGGCATTCTGAAAACCATTTGTCTCCAACCAGTCATCCGCGGGTGTTTCAATGCAGCGCTGCTGCAAGTGTAAGAAAAAGTAAGCATCCCCAGCAGCGACATTTCCCCGCATTCCACGCTACGCGTGTCCGAATGCCTGACCAGCAAAAGTCGAGAACCTGGAGCCCCGACCGATGTTCCGCAAAGCCCTGTTACCCATTCCATTTGCCGCCGCACTGTTTGTGCTGGCTGCGTGCGGCAGCAATGTCCACACTGCTTCCACGTCCGCGGCCAGCGTTTCTGCTCAGGACGCGCTGCAGACCGCTACGCCAATCAAACACGTCGTCGTGATTTTTGGCGAAAACCGTTCGTTCGATCATTACTTCGGCACGTACCCGAGCGCGGCCAACCCGGTGGGTGAGCCGACGTTTACGGCCGCAGCCGGTACGCCGTCGGTGGTGGGTCTGACCACGACGCTGCTGACCAACAGCCCGACCAAGGCCAACACGAAGAACGGCGCGAACGCGAAGGACTCGTTCCGTCTGGACCGGTCGCAGGCCAACACCGAAGGCCAGAACCACAACTACACCCCGGAACAGCTGGCCGAAGACAACGGTGCGATGGACCTGTTTCCGTTCTATACGGGGAACAACACCGTCAGCAGCACGGGTGTGTTCGGCACGAACGGTCTCGTGATGGGCTATTACGACGGCAATACGGTCACGGGGCTGTGGAACTACGCGCAGAACTTCGCGATGAACGACAACGCCTACACGGACACGTTCGGCCCGTCCACGCCGGGCGCGATCGCGGTGGTTTCGGGTACGAACAATGGCGCCGTCGCCGGCATCGGTACGTCGTCGACGATCAGCGACACGCAGGGTGGCCTCACGCTGATCGGCGATACGGATCCGGCTGGCGACACGTGCTCGTCGAAGACCAGCACGGTGTCCATGTCCTCGAAGAACATCGGCGATCTGCTCAACGCGAAGAACATCACCTGGGGTGGCTTCATGGGTGGCTTCGATCTGACTGCCACCAATGCCAATGGCACGACCGGATGCAGCCGCACCACGTATTCTTCCGTGCTGGGTACGTCGCCGACGGACTATTCCCCGCACCACAACTGGTTCCAGTACTACGCAACGACGTCGAATCCGACGCACGCGCGCCCGACCTCGGTCGCCCTGATCGGCCAGACCGACCCGAAGGACAATACGTCGACGCCGGTTCACCACGAATACGATGTCAACGATTTCGAGGCTGCGGTGAGCGCGGGCAACTTCCCGTCGGTCAGCTTCATCAAGGCACCTGAAATCGGCGACGGACACCCGGGCAACTCGGATCCGCTCGACGAACAGTCGTTCGACACCCAGCTCGTCGACTTCATCATGAAGCAGCCCGACTGGAAGAACACTGCGATCATCATCACGTATGACGATTCGGACGGCTGGTTCGACCACCGCTACACGGCGCCGACCACCTCGTCGTTCGATGCGACGACGTCGGAGAGCGCAGGCGGCTCGACGGTGACCGGCGCGGACCAGCTGACCAGCACAGGCGTCTGTAATGCCACCGGCGCCACCCAGGGTGTGGGCGTCAATGGCGGCACGGTGAACGGCCGTTGCGGACCGGGAACCCGCGTTCCGTTCCTCGTCATCTCGCCGTACGCGAAGACCAACTACGTGGATGACACACAGATCACGCAGGCTTCGGTGGTCCGGTTCATCGAGGACAACTGGCTTGGCGGTCAGCGTATCGGTCAGGGTTCGAACGATGCGACGACGGGCAGCATCCTGAACATGTTCGATTTCACGCAGTCGGTGGCGACCCCGCGTACGCTGCTCCTCAATACCGACGGCACGAAGCAGTCGAGCTAGGTTGTTGGCTCACAGCGCTCACTTCGGACTGGGGTCCGTGGCGAGCGCTGACGAAGTTAGCTGTATTCGCTCACGAGTCAGGCGGTCCGCTGGCTCGCTTTTTCGCTTGTTGAAGCCGGAACCTGTTCACCATGACTCCTGACTCTCCGAACGCCGCCATGACCTCCGATCTGTCCACAGACCGACAACCCGACCCGCGCAGGACACGGCGAACGGTTCGTCGCGCGCTACTGTGGTCCGCCGCGGTGGTGGTGCTTGGCGTGATCGGGGCCGGCACCTATGCGGTGGCTTACCCTGAGCGGATGCCGCCCGGCGTGGGTGAGGTGATCGAAAACCTGACCGGGGCCAATCCGCGTCCGATCCACCTCGTGCGGCCGCCGCAGGCGCCGCTGAGCGCGGTCGCACTACTCGGCAGGCAGCTCTTCAACGATCCCTCGCTGTCGGCTTCCGGGAAGCAGTCGTGTGCGTCCTGTCACAGTGCGCAGCACGCGTATGGGCCGCCGAACGACCTGACGGTCCAGATGGGCGGACCGCACATGGACCAGGCGGGTTACCGGCCGCCGCCCTCGCTCGCGTACCTCTATCGTCAGGCGCCATTCAGCATCGGTCCCGACCAGGGCGATGTCGATACGGCGGTGAACCTGAACGACGTGGCGTCCGCGGCGCAGGGCGTGCAGCGCGCGACGAAAAGCGCGGGTGTCGCGCCTGCCGCGCCGGCCATGGTGCCGCAAGGCGGACTCTTCTGGGACGGTCGCGCGGACACGCTGCAGCGGCAGGCCATGGGTCCGATGCTGAACCCGGTCGAGATGGCCAATACGAGCGCCGACGAGGTCGTGGCCAAGCTGCAGAAATCGAAGTATGCGGAGACGCTGAAGCAGCTCTTCGGCGCGAACATCTTCGACAACCATGATCTCGTGATCTCGGAAGCGATGTTTGCGATCGGCCGGTACCAGTTCGAGGACAACTCGTTCCACGAATTCACCAGCAAGTACGACTACTGGCTCGAAGGCAAGGCACGCCTGAGCTCCGCCGAACTGCGCGGCATGCGACTGTTCAACGATTCGGACAAGGCAAACTGCGCGGGCTGTCACCTGAGTCAGCCGACCAGGGACGGCCTGCCGCCGCTCTTTACCGACACGCAGTACGAGGCGCTCGGCGTACCTCGCAACCATGCGCTGGCGATCAACAAGGACCCGAAGTTTTTCGATCTCGGCGTCTGCGGACCTTTCCGCACGGACCTGAAGGACCAGACGCAGTACTGCGGGATGTTCCTCACGCCGACGCTGCGAAATTCGGCCACGCGCAAGGTCTTCTTCCACAACGGCGTGTATCACGACCTCAAGCAGGTGATGGATTTCTATAACCTGCGCAACACCGACCCTGGCAAGATCTACCCGAAAGACGCATCGGGCAGGATCGAGAAATACGACGACATTCCCGCGAAGTATCAGGCCAATGTCGACGTTGCCGATGCACCGTTCGACCGGAAGCTCGGCGATTCGCCCGCCATGACCGACCAGGATATCGACGACATCATCGCGTTCATCAAGACGCTCAACGACGGTTACAAGGGATCGGGCAGCTGACTGCACCCGTCGCGCGCCGGGCGCCCTGCGCGCCCGGTTCGCAGACCGTGCAACGTTTTCAAGGGTGCTTTTTCCTGAAAATACGCAGGCGGCGAACTATTTCCTGCGTCAGGTGTCCCTGAAAATTATTCGTAAGTGGCCTGACATTCAGCATTCATCCCCTGATGCTCCAATCCGTCTGCCGCGTAGCGTTCTGCATCCAGGCTGAGAAGTCGCAGCGATGCAGATTCGACGGTGCCTGCGTTCCCGTTATGCGGAAATCCCCACGAAACGAATGTAAACAATCAGGAGCCAGTTATGAAATGGCGTCACGTAGCGCTTGGTTCGCTCACCGCCGTCGCATTTGCTTCGACCGTTGCATGGAGTGCTGGTGACGAACACGACAGAAACTGGCCGAACGAGGTTCATACGGCCACGCCGATCAAGCATCTGGTCGTGATCTATGGCGAGAACGTTTCGTTTGATCACTACTTCGGCACGTATCCGCATGCCACCAACCCGTCCGGCGAGCCGGCATTCAACGCGACGCCCGGCACGCCCGAGGTGAACGGCCTCACGCCCGCGTTGCTGTCGAACAACCCGAACCTGAATCCGCTGAATGGCACGGGCGCGTACAACCCGTTCCGCCTCGACCGCACGCAGGCCGCGACGGCCGACCAGAACCACGCGTACACGGCCGAGCAGCAGGCCTACGACAATGGCGCGGCCGACCTGTTTCCGAAGTACACGGGTAACGGCACGTCCGGCGGCGCGGGCGCCTTCGGCACGACGGGCCAGGTGATGGGCTACTTCGACGGCAACACCGTCACGGCGCTGTGGAACTACGCGCAGCACTACGCGATGAGCGACAACGCGTATACGTCGACGTACGGTCCGTCGACGCCGGGCGCGCTCGAAGTGGTGGCTGGACAGACGAACGGCATGAAGGTTGTCCTCACGACGAAGCAGCCGTCCGTGGCAGGCTCGTACTATGTGAACGACGGACAGAACGGCTTCACGATGGTCAATGACGTCGACCCGGGCTACGACAGCTGCTCGAGCACGACCGATACGGCGATGATGACCGGCAGGAATATCGGTGACCTGCTGAATGAACGTCGCATCACGTGGGGCGGCTTCATGGGCGGCTTCAATCTCGGTACGGTGAACAGCAACGGAACGACCGGGTGCAAGCGCAGCACGATGTCGACGGTGGTCGGCGCGGCCACGGCCGACTACATTCCGCACCACAACTGGTTCCAGTATTTCGCTTCGACGTCGAACCCGAAGCACCTGCGCCCGAGCTCGATCGATGCGATCGGTCACACGATGGAACGCAATAGCCGCACGCCGGATCCGGCGAATCACCAGTACGACACCGACGATTTCTTTGCGGCCGTGAGCAAGGGCAATTTCCCGTC
This sequence comes from Paraburkholderia phosphatilytica, assembly GCF_003443895.1. Lineage (GTDB taxonomy): Bacteria > Pseudomonadota > Gammaproteobacteria > Burkholderiales > Burkholderiaceae > Paraburkholderia > Paraburkholderia phosphatilytica. The sequence goes on from NZ_QQOA01000049.1 coordinate 33,688, forward strand.
GGTCAGCTTCCTGAAGGCGCCGGCTTTCCAGGACGGTCATGCGGGCTATTCGGATCCGCTCGACGAGCAGGCTTTCGTAACGAAGGTCGTCAACTTCCTGCAGCAGCAGCGGGAGTGGGAAGACACCGCCGTGATCGTGGCATGGGACGACTCCGACGGCTGGTACGATCACGCGTACACGCTGCCGACGAGCGCGTCGTATGACTCGGTTGCCGATCAACTGAACGGCAATGGCATCTGCGGTACGGGCTCGGCACACGACGGCGTGAAGGGCAAGCCGGTGAACGGCCGCTGCGGCCCGGGCACGCGTATCCCGTTCGTCGTGATCTCGCCGTGGGCGAAGGAAGACTTCGTCGACCATACGCAGATCGACCAGACGTCCGTCGTGCGTTTCATCGAAGACAACTGGCTTGACGGACAGCGGATCGGTGGCGGTTCGTTCGACGCGAGCGCTGGCAGCATCATGGGCATGTTCGACTTCAACCGTCGCGGCGAAGGCCACTATCAGCGCCGACTGTTCCTCGATCCGGTGACGGGCCTGGCGGTCGACAAGGCTCCGAACAGCTGAAATCTGACTGCGGTCGCGTCCGACCGCAGTTGAAAGCAGCTGGATCATCGATGCCCGCTCTGCCGTCCCAACGGCTGGGCGGGCATCTCGCTATGTGGCTGATAAATCAAGGGTTCCCTGTTGTGTCGTTGGTATTGTGGGGTTCGCTCGCCGGGCGCATGTCCGCGCAACGAACTCGGCAACTGCAGTGGTGTTCAGCAAATCGCGATTGAAGATACATGGCCCGAGCGACAGAGGATGCTCTGCTGCGATCTCGCCGCGCTCGACTGCGAGTCCGAGCGTTTTTGGACTCACGCCGATGCCTCGGTCAGGTTCATCCATCCTTCGGCAGCACGCCGCTCAATCGAATAGACGTGAATTCGACGATGACTGCGCAACGCAGTGACGCGCTCCTGTGTCCAGAAGTTGCCTCGCCCGGTCCGTAGCCCATTGCGATTGAGCACGCTGGCAATCACCAGATCCGGACAGATGCGAGCCAGCAGGCGCACAGCATCAGTCGCTTCAGGCGACGTCCGGGTGGCGCATTGGCCGCGACGCCGGCGTGGTACACGGATCTCGGTATGGACACCGCCTTTCCAGTTGATGACGAGTACGATCTCGCTGGCTGCATTGTCGAGATCGACGACGACCTCATGGATCAAGGCGCGCGCGTCGCATCGTTACCTCCTGTATAGGACAAAGGACAGTGCTCGGCTTGTACCACATTGAATTGGGCGCAGAGAGATTTATCGGTCAACAGGTGCTTCAGTTCGCGCAGCGCACTGCAGTCAACGATTGGGAATGCAGATGATCGGATATGAAGGCGGGCAACTGGATCAAACATCCACTGCGGCATCTGCGATACACGTGTTGTCTCGCGTGGCTCAAGAGAACATCGCAGAATGATCTCGCCATTCTTCTCGACCACACTGAAAATCCAGGCCATCCGACCGAACCACGGGTACAACCGCAGTCGTCGTCATTCGTCGCTCGGCCTGGTTTCTCCGGAGCGGTTCCTTTGGGACTGGATCGAAGCTCAGCAGACCAACGATGCCGCTGCATAACTCGGGGCCGATGGAAGGCGAAAAACCGAGGGAAGCCCATCTCCTTCGGGCCACACATGCACATCATCTTGCTTGTACCGCCGCAACTGAGTGAGTGGCGGCCTGCGAGCAAGCGTTTCCGTCTACCTGTTTCGCGGGACGCCCATAAAACTATCCCGCGAATGAACTGCCTCCGAAAAGGCGGTCTCTCCTCCCATTGCGTGGTCGAGCACGGCAATGGCGCGGTTTATCGACGCGATCTCGGCCCCATACGTTCTCGCTTCCCGCATGTAGAAATTTATTGCATCTAGGCCTTCGAGCGTAAGAACTTCGCTCTCCGTTTGCCCCGGCCAGCTTGCGCTCAACATCGCGGCGGGTGGCGACACGCCGTCGTCCGCGATGGAAAGCACACATCCCGTCCCGATGTGAACGACCTTGCACCCGAAGCGGTCCGCATGAAACTGCGGAAGTGTTGCGAGAAACTCAAGCAGTGGAGACATGGGGCCTCTGGCCGACGCACTAGTGAGCCGTTAATACCATCAGAATATCCGCATACCAGGCGCTGTTCAGCCCGAGCGACTCATCCAGTTGCTCGTCGCGGCCGCCCATATCGATGCTCGAAGAATGGACGCCTAAAAGCAGCCACTCCAGTTCATCGGATTGACCACCGGCCGATGCCGCTCGCAGAACGACCGGTGCGCCGCTGGTGCCGCGATGCGTTCGCGCATCCGTGACGAAACAGCCTTTCCCCTGGAAACGCAAACCGAATGCCGACGCCAGAACGCCCTGCCGAACGACTGGCAAGTGGTGCAGCGAATCGTGGAATCCCAGCGGAAACCCGACGATCAGAAGCGATGCCCCGATTGGCATCACATCGCCCGGACGCGGCAAATGACGGGGACGGAACGCCTGAAACTCCGCGCCCGGCGGCAACGCGGCGCGGTCGAGTTCGAGTACGGCTACATCGACCTCGCCACCGTCGTCCGTTCCCTGACGCCAGAGGGGATGCCCCGCGGCGTACAACGGAACCGACAGCCAGGTGGCGACTGCGAGGTTCTTCGCATCGACGTGAAACTCTATCTCCAGCCGGTCGGGAAAATGCCCGCCGGACACGTCGATCATCACGTGTCGGCTGGTCACGAGAAAGAGCCGGGTTCCGTGCTGGAAAAAGAAGCCGCTTGCGCTGGTCAACCGCCGCTCCTGCGCGAACGTACAGACGCGTGTCACGGCGAGAAGCAATGCATCCGCGCCTACCTGGACATGCGACTCCGGGGGACTCTCAAGGCATGGAACGGCCGCGGGACGTCCACCGCCTGACTGAGCTGATTCGCGGGCGGATGGAATCAGTCCCGAAAGCAGGTTCATCAGCGCATCGTGCTCGGGTCCGCGCCGCCTTGATGAAAGAAACGCGCCGACCTCAAGTTCCGATACGGTCCCGCCCGACGCCGCGTTCGGCACATGTCGCACGATAGGGGCTTCGCCCTCGCAGCGGCAGAGAAACCATTCATCGCCACTGGAACTGCGATGGAATTCGAGTACATCGCCAGCCGTTTCAGCGCCGCGTTCTGTGCCGGTTGTCGGAGAATCCATTCGTATTCCTGAAGTGGTCGCGAAATCAATGCTCGATTGCACCGCGGATTATGGCTACAGGCGCGATCGAATTGCCGGAACCCCTCGTCCTCTGAAGCACGCGGGCGTGCTCGCGGATGGCTCGCCCTGGTCCGAAAGTTCAGGCGGGCTCCCAAATCGCGCGATCGGAACCGCCTTTGTCGATCAACATTTCAGCGTAGGCCACGCACGCGCGCCTTGCGTCACCGGTATTCAAAAAAGACCGCCTGCCGGGCACACGGAACAGGCGGCTCCTCACCTTGTCCGTCCCGGACTCGGGTTCGCTGATACGGACCGATGCATCGAATCCTTCCTCGTAGTTGTGGCTGAACCCGGCTTGGGTCGCGCGATGGGGGTACACGAGCAGGGAAATATCGAGGCCTCGATAATGGCGAATGGTGGTCATCAGGTCACTCCTTGGGGCCGCAGCAAGCAGCCGTTTTTTTGATCGTTGTGTGCGTTTGGCCGACAGCGATATCCGAACCGCCTGGCGGGCCGGCCGTGCTTCCCGGCGGGAAAGCTGGCACTTGAGCGAACAATGATTCGGACGGCTTTGCGCAGCTCCGGGCCCAAAGCGCGCCGCAATCCCTTTCGCGTTGTGGTCGGCGCAGCGCCGGGAAAGCATCCGTCGCTCGTGCGATGGGGTCAATCCTTCACCGATTCATCGCGCGGCAAGCAACCAACCCTGGTCGCCGCTGAACGTTCTCAGGAGGACCGCTAGGTATGGCAGAGGGGGAGCGAGGCTGACAGCCGTCGTCAGGTCATCTGAACGAAGAGGGATCACAGCGCAGACAAGATCCGCTTTGCGGACTTCGTAACCCACCATACGCGCGCCGGCACCACGGGTCAACTCTATTCGGAAAATATCTGCGTCGCCCTGCGTTGCCTGTTCCGGGGTATAGTGGGTCTCCCCTGTGGAGTGACTGAAATGCCGACACACCTGCTTCTTCTCTACAAGGGGTATGAACTTCATCCTCTTGTCTTCCCCCGCACCTTCAGTCGCTTTGACGGCCACTCCCGCTACGCCGAGGGGTATGACATCGCGGTGCGGATATGTCGTCCTTCCGCGATAGCGAGTTCGGCTGCAAGTCGCGTTTTCAGGCTAAACCAGCCCCATGCATTCTCCGACTTTGGAGTGGCGCGGCGTGCTGCCCGGCAACAGGGGGAGGACATCGTCGACGGTAAAATAAACGGAGCTTCGGTCGTCGACATGTGAAATCGCTGCGGGCGTGCCAAAGCAGTTGACCGGCCCCATCGTCGGTCGCCTTCTGGCCGCCGTTTTTTGAAAAGACACGACCCGTAGCGGAAAGCCGCAGACCGCACGGCGAAGCGATGATCCGAACGTGAGGATTCCTCCAGACCGTTATCGGCAGTGCCAATCAACCTCAATGTAATTCCGCATTACCTCGTGCTGCGCACGGGCTATGAACCGTATGTGCTGAACGCCAACCGCTGTGTTTTGCGCCGCGCAGCAAGTCGCCTTCTGCTCAGGTTCGCGAGAACCCGCGGTGCGCCCACTTCAATCGCAAACGACGAGTGAAACGCCTTTTCCGGCACAGAGTCCATTTCGGCCGACGAGCGGGCCGAGATGCGGGCTTACGCACTGGTTGGCGGTGCCGAAAGCGAACACCAGCTCCTGTTGCTGGCTGGCCTCTGACTCCCGATGGAGCGCTTTATGTATCGGATGATCGCGTACCGCGGATTTGAGATCCATGTCGAACTCAGTCAGTCTTCAGCGGATCTCTACGACGTCACGTTTCAGATCAAGGGCGGCGACAATCTTCGTGTCGTGGGTCAGCGTGGAGGCAAGATTTCGCTGCACAACGGCCCCTATACACGCCGTTGGGCGTACCTCATTGCTGAAGCCGCCGGGCGAGCCGCAATCGATCTGCTCCTTGGAGTGATCGTCGCGGACGGTGACCCTATCGCGTAACGCAAGTTGAGCGTCTACCGTTGCGCGGTGATGTTGCCGGTTGCAGCTTCGTCAGGCAGGTAATGAAATGACGTGAGCGCAGCGGCGGCGCACCGCAACGGGCCGCATTTCGCCGTCGCTGACGCAGTGTCACGCGAACGTCGGCTGCGGATAGGCACTGTGCGCATGCCCGCATGCCGATCCAGGCTGCCGGCTTCGCAAAAGAAGCGGCGACGAATGAACATTCGCTGTACAAAGAGGGCAATGGGCGTAGCATGAAAGCGTTGATTGACCCACGGCCCTTCTCTACGTCTTCCCAGTCACCTTTCCCAACGGAATCGGGCCGCTCACTTTCATCGCAGGCCGCACAACGCGGCCGATCATGTGAAGACTGACCTCAGTCGCTCACACCCTTTTCCCGATTCGTCACGTGTTGACGCGACCTCAAAGGTATTTCATGACCGCCGGTTTCCGTCTCTACCGTGGACTGGCTCTACCGTGGACTGGCAGTTTGTCCACTGGTCTATCCACATCGTGCTACCGAGCCCGGAAGTGGCATAACTACGAGGAAGGGTTCGATGCTGCCGTACGTATCCAGGAGTCGGGAAGCTCACGGGAACGCCCCGCACCCGCGTATTTCGGCTTTGGGGGGCGAAGCCCTTTCAGGGCGACGGCGACGCGCGGCGTGCGTCGACTGCCTGGCACAACACGTCATCGACACGTGTTTCCAAAGCACGAACATTCTCGATCTGGAGTTGTGATTTGTACCTCGTTGCATGCAGGAACCATCGCCACACACACGCGGCGGTACACACAGGCAACATCGGAGGTTTGACATGGACAGAGCTGATCTCTTGAAGTGGATTCGACGCGATGGCTCCGGGCTTATCGACCGGTTTCTGCCGTTAGGGGCCCGTGCCGCGCTCGAAGACGTCATCCTCGACGGCCGCCACGAGGTCGATGCGGATGCTTATCTGATGTTTGTGTCAATTAGCGCACTGCTGCGCAAGGACGGCATGGCGAGCTGCGCTTCGGACCGCGAGGCCGGCCGGATCATGGCCCTGCTGAACGCGTGACGTAGCCCACCCATTCACGCGGCGCTGGCGCAATGATCATGGCTGCGCGGCACTCGAACAAGGAACGATAGTGCGCTTCAATTCGACACGATTCATCATCGACCCGACGCCACGCAGGGCTGACGGCGAATACATGGCCCATGCCCGCATTGGTACCAGCCGTGCGGACGGGAGCGAGTACGACATTCATCTAAGTGGTGATCTTGCGGGCTTCGACGTGCGCGCAGACGTCATTACCGATGCGAAAAAACGGGTGCAGGACTGGCTGAACGCGTGCTTTGGCTGACGGGACTCTCACATCGACAGCAGGTTATCGCACCACAGGAGCAAAGGTATCGGGCAACAAAGAGCACCGATCGCGTCTATGTGTCTTCGTTAGATGACAATCACCGCAACGAAATAGAACAGCGAACCCCGTCATGGACGTCCGGACGATTCACGGCGCAAACTCACAACCAGGAAAAAAATTGACTACCGTAACCCCCAAGCTGAACGAACCGGTGGAAGTCGCGTTGCGCCGCTTCCGCCGTTCGATCGAGAGCACCGGTTTGATAAAGGAACTGCGGGCCAGAACGGCTTATGAAACACCGACTGCGAAACGCAAACGAAAAAAGGCTGCCGCTGTGGCTCGACTCCGAAAACAGATCAAACGGTCGTTGCCACCGAAGAAGCTGTACTGAGTCGAAGTTTTGATGCGGATAAGCGAGCGGCGGCTGTCCTGGCTGGCGCTCAGTGTCGACCGGGCGCTTATGTGGCGTCGTTCGATGCGCTCCGCAACGCGATGGCGAACGCATCGGCCAGCGTCAACGCTGTCGTCACGCTCGCGAATTCCGCGCCCAGGTACACCATCGTCTGTGCAACATGCGGCCGAACGCCGCTGATGAGACAGTCTGTACCCATCAGTCTGGCTGCGGCGATCGTTTTCAGCAGATGTTGCGCAACGAGCGTGTCGACGGTCTGTATGCCCGTGATGTCGATGATCGCAGTCCGCGCCCGCGTCTCGGCAATCCTCTGCAGCAGCATTTCCGTCATCACGAGAGCGCGCGAAGAGTCGAGCGTGCCGACCAGCGGCAGCGCGAGAACTCCCTTCCATAGCTGCAGAACGGGCGTCGACAGTTCAAGCAGTTCCTGTCGCTGGCGTGTGATGACGGCGTTCCTGCTACGCTCAAGCGTCTCGGTGGCATGAAGGCCGAGCGCGTCCAGCAACTGGTCGATTGCCCAGCTCATCGCTGCCAGTGCGGCCGGTTCATCCTGAAGCGCGTCGCTCACATAGCGGCTCAAGGGACGTTTGAAGGAAAACACGAAAGACATGGTCTCGAGAGGCGAAAAGCCTTGGCGGGCACGCGTTGCTGCTATGTCCGCAAGAAGACGGCGTAAGGGATCCCAGTGTTCGTTCCTCGCATCCAGTGTCGTGGTGCGCATGAGTGTGGAAACGAACAGTTCCACGAACCGGTGACATTGGCTGCGCAGCTCGTTTTCCGGGACGAGTCCGCGCCGCATGTCGTGTATCAGATGTTGATCGAGCCAGTCGGACAGGAGGGCTGAGCGCTGCGCGTCCAGCGCATGACCGAGAATTGCGCTGTCCGAGGTAGCCACGACGAAAGCGGGGTGCATTATTCCGGCACGGCAATGTCGCCGCTCACCAGTTTCTCGCCCCACGCTTCGGCGAACTTCGTCGCGCTCTGCGCGTCGGCACAGAGCGGCATGTCCGCGCAGCCCTGAAAGGGATAAATCAGACGCCCGTCGCTCAGACGTACAACCTTCAACAACGGAATAATGCCGTAAGAGGTGCGCCGGAAGGACGCGGTAATTTCGTACCGGTCGCGTTCAACTGAAGCGGCTGCCATTTATAGCTCCTTGTGCGGGGCCGGGTGAGCAGAGTGCTGGATCCGGCGAGTGGTGGCTGCGCTCCTGGCACGACCGGCAACTGATTCTGGTCGTGTGAGGATAGTGCATGGAAGCATGTGCTCCGACCTGCTGTCACGACTTATCGAATTCCAGAGTGCCGACCCGCTTTCCGCAGCCTGCGTCCGCTGGCGGAATCGTGCTTCAGTACATTTTCCTGATCTGCCTGCGCAGTCTCGCTACGGCTGTCGACTTTCTGCGCTTTCGTTCAGCCATTGGATTTTCGTATGCCATACGCGCGCAGTTCCTTCAGCAGGCCAAGGTTGTCGAGTTGGGGCGGGGAATGATGGTAGTCAAACGGATCCTTGAGCGGTGAACGGAGTGGTCAGGCGGGAGGTTCGTGCGAGCCAGTACGAGCCGGTCTCACAGGTCGTCGATCGAGGCGTCTTCGATCTTTCCGTCGATGATCGCTTCGCCGCGCTGGCGGGCGGCACGGCGCGCAGAGCCGAAATCGGCGAAGGTGAGCCGCTGCTCAAGCCTGAACACGCGGCCTGCGCCTACGTCGCCTGACAGGCCGGGCGGCAGAGATGCGCACCGCGGTATCGAAGCCCTCTGCATAGAGCGAATGACCGTCGAATCGCGAGAAAGTGCGCGAAAACACCAGCGCGTAAAGTTCGAAGCCCTTATAAAGGGGCGGCCGGTCTGCAGACATCGTCGCTCCTGTACAGGGACGATCCACTATACACGCTATCCCGCCGTTCGGGGCGCTGTTTCGGCCAGCGGGTTGTAATGCAGCAAGGATCAGATTTTCAGGACGTCAAAATTATGGTCGGGTCCGCGCAAATGCGTTGACCGACCTGCCGGGTACGCGTACTGTGGGCAATGAAATCAAGGCACACCGATTGCTGATCACCATCATCATGCATCCGTGGCTGCGCGGCACGTGTTGTCCTCTCCCTTCTCCTTGATCCCCGAGCTTCGCGCGTCGATTGTTACCGGACCTGGCGGGATGCGGGTAGCCGGTCCGACGATGCGTAACACGCAGGGCAGCGTTCCGGTTGGTGTGTTGTACGAGCGTTCGCGAATCATGCGCATCGTTTGCGCTGACACTTTAGTGGAGTCTTGCATGGTGACCGACCAGCGCGAGGAACTGCTGCGTCTGCTGCGGGCCGCAGCGTTGGTGGGGCGGGATATACAGTCGCTTCTTGAACTTCTTGCGCGGCGTTGCATTCACAGCATTGATCTCGCCGTAGAGCTGGACGAGGCGCTGGATGCAAGTTGCAGGCATCAGGTTCTGCTAGCGCAATGCATTCGACGGATCGAGGGCGAGGCGGCCGCGCAACCGTGTTCCCGGCGCGTATGTGCCACGTTCGCGCACCCGACATTGGCTGAGCCTGCCGCAGGGACGCAGCACGATGTCGGGGATCTACGCATGCAGGTGTTGAGCGAAATCGCAATCTTCGAAGCGGCCATTGTCGCGGCCGAATCGAGTGGTCTGTTCGAAACCCGTCTGGCCTGTGAGACGATCCTGGCGCAGACGCTATCGATGTCGCGCCGGCTTTCAACGTACGCGGCCGGTGGGGACGTTGCCGGGCAGACCGTTACACAGGGTGCTATGGGCGAGGCAGCGGCCGGTGATCATTGACCGGCCGGGTTCAGCGCCCGTCTTCTTTAATCTACGCTGCGGATAACGCAGCAAGGGGAATACATCATGACAACAACCCAGCGACTCTATCGCGGACTCGAATTTCATGCACTCGTCTACCCGCATCACGTGACCCCGGCGGGATTCAGCCATAACTACGAGGAAGGCTTTGATGCCTCTGTTCGCATCAGCGAACCGGAAGTGGATTCTGCGCCGTTACGAAGCCGCGTCTTCCGGGTGTCAGGCGAGCGGCCGTTCAGCTGTACCGGCGAAGCCCGGCGTGCGTGCACACGCTACGCGGAATGGCTGATCGACGAATCTGACCGTACCGGCAAGCCGATCTGGGACCGTAGCTAGAGATGCGGAGGGTCAGCTTCAAGCAGGCGATGCGGGCAGTTTTTTGCGATCGTGTTTTTGCACTTCAGGAGTTGTCATGAGCCCGTATTCCACGACGTTCCGTATCGATCCCACGCCGCGGCGCGCCGACGGCGAATACATGGCACATGCGAAGATCACCTGCGTAAGCGGCGACGGCCGCGAGACTGACGTTCATCTGAGCGGTGACCTCGCAGGCTTCGAGATGCGTGAGGATGCGATCGTGTACGCCCGTCAGTGGGCGGTCGACTGGCTGGGTGAGCGGTATGGTTGACGTTCTGTCGTCTGCGCTGGCGTGTCGGGCATGCCGGAATCAACCAGATGCCGCGAATCGTTCGGCTGTCATCGGCGATCCACGATCTCGTCTATGGTGCATTTTGACATGACAAGCGTGCGGACGATCGCAAGTTCTCTCGATGTCGAGTGAAGACGCCTGCACCCAAGCCAGGGCATCTGCGGAATCGGAATTCCATCCATCCTCGCCTTTGGCACAATGTGCAGCTCAGTGAGAAACCGTCCCGACGCGAGCCGCTCGACATCAATCGTGATTTCATAACCGCGATATTCGTGGGTTTCCATTGTTTCCTCGACCGGTTACACGCGATGTTTGGAGCCAGCGTGTACCGAGGCGATACGGGCCGGGCTACAGGCCGCGATCACCGGCTAGCGACGGTAACGTCGTAGAGATCGTGGTCCGTGCGGTTCTCCACGGTCATGCCGGCGCGCCACCGTCGCGCGGCTGTGGACGTATCGAATGTCACAGTCGTCGGACAGGAGCAGCACCAAACAGGCCATATCTTGGCGACACCGACGACGTACAGCGTCACGCATGCCTCAATACCGCCTCTGGTATCCCTCGCGCCACAGTGCCGCGCCAATCGATGTCAGCAACGCGATGTCCTTCGTCGACAGATGGTCCCATTCACACGCGAGCCATGCTGCAAATGCCTCGCACGCGCCATTGAGCTCGCCAGTCGCGCGTCCTTCGCGATTCAACTGTTCGAATACCTGAGCAACATCGGCCGGCGTCATAGCCTCTCCAGCTGCGGTTTCATGAGGACGACCTCGAGGGGCGGGAGGGAACCGGACTTTCCGGTAATCGCGAACCGCCATACGCACGGTCAGCGCGCCGGGACTGCTTCGAACGGCGCGAGCGACGTTGCGCGCACGTGTCGCACTGGTTCCGGCCGGTACGACGATCGACTGTCCTCGCGGCCGCCGCAATGCTGATTGTCCACCCATTCTGGCGCTTCGGGCGCTTTTTTTCTTCTGCTCGCGAGCAAGGCACGCGTTGCCACAGTGTTGTTGCCGCAGCCGGCGGGCCAACACAGACCTGCCGTCTTCCCGGCAAAGATGCAACTACTCGCACCGGTGCGAACCAGTGGCGGTGTGCGTCTTCGAGAAGGTCAACGACGCGCTGGCCGCGCAGTGGATGCACGCTCTCGACGAGAATGATCGCGCCTCTGTTGCCCATGGAATGGAAAGAGATTGCGTTATCCCCGAGTGGCAGGGCACGCGAAGCCCGAGCCGGTAGCGATCGGGCCCGCTGGGCCTGGGTATCACGTGGAAGCCGAGGCTGTGTCGTCCGCCCGTTGCGCGAAGGAGCTACAGACTCGCAACCTGTTGCTTGGAATGCTTGGACACGACATGCGCAGTCCTCCGCAGACCATCCAGATGACCGCATCGTATCTCGCAGCGCTGAATGCCGGGGGCAAGGTGTCTGAGGCTGCAGCCCAGCTTATAAAAAGTGGCGCCTGCATGCAGACGCTTCTTGATGACCTGTGCGATTTCAACGGAACAAAGCTGGGCCTGGGCATCGACATCGTCCCTCACGATGTTGATCTGGCTGAAGTGTTTGCCGATGTGGTGGACCAGTTGCGTGCGGCACATCCCGGGCGCCAGATCGAGCCTCACGTAGAGGGCGATACCCAGGGAGTCTGGGACCCTCACCGTCTTGAGCAACTGATCAGTAACCCTGCAATCAACGCCATCAGGTATGGGGCACTGGATGCGCCGATGCGTATTGTTGACTGGCGCTGGCGCGGAAGTACGTTTCGAGGTCAGGAACAGCGGCTCTGCCATCGACGTGCCGACACTGGACACATCTTTGGGCCGCGCCGGCCTGGTCCGGGTCAGGCCGGCGACAGTGGACTCGGACTTGGCCTGTACATCGCGGGCGAAATTGCCAGGCACATCGTGGCTATATCGATGCGCGGTCTGACCGGACCGGCGCCGCATTCGCCGTGCGCCTTCCAGGCCTCCCATAGCGCAAAGCGTCGCGCCCCTGCGGACAGAGACCACCCTGTCCGAGCCTTCACTGGAGGCCACGGTGCCCGTTCCTTGCATGGATATCGACGTCCGCCATTCCCGTTACGTTTGGTCGCGTGAATCATGAAGCGTTCCGTCCGTCGGTGCCATGATCCTGGAAACGGCTACGGCGCCGCCAGCGATTCGCGCGAGGCCAGTGAACGACAGAGGCGCAGACCCTCGCCCTGCCGCTTGGCTGACGGGGAGAGGACGACATCGACAGGGCGGTCGAAGATACTTTTCCAGCGAGAGGGACGGACCGGCCACCGGCGGCACGACGCGGATCGAGAAGCCTGTCGGAAGCGACGTTCCGGGTACCGGGCCGGATGACGATTGCCGGACGAAAGTACGCCTGGCGAGCCATCGCCCGACGATGTCCGAGGCGATGGGGCCCTGCCGCAGCGAGGATAGATTCCGGTGCGCAGAGGCATGCCGGTGCAGGTCGGTGAGCATGGCGCCGGCAGGAAGCAGCGGCATCACGCCCGAGCCCAAGGCGTGGCAAGCATTCTCGTGGTCGACGACGATCTGGACAACCTTTGGGCACTGCAGTTGGCGCTCGAGGCTGGCGGCCATCGCGTCAGCCTCGCAGGCGATGCTCGGCTGGCGCTGGAGATATTGCATCGGCAGTCGGTCCAGATAATTGCCACGGACTACGAAATGCCTGAGATCGACGGCGTCGAACTATTTTGACGCAAATCAAGAGGCGTGGTGCGCGGCATCGCGGGTGCGATCCAGTCCCAGCGCGGTGCCGCACCGCGCTCCTGCCTGTCCGCCAACTCCGTCTGGTCTGCGCCTTGCCAGGCAAGACGGCGCAGTCATGCGGGGCTGCATCGGTTCCACTGCAGAACGGGCCACCTGGCGAGACAGTTACAAGTTAAATATTGACGCTGGTCCACCAGGCAGGTACTGTAGCGTTCGAAGTTCAAGAAGTTCGATTGCTGTTCATCAATTGCTCGCTCCTCAGCGGTATTCGTTGTCCTCTCCCTCCTTGAAGCTTCACGCGCTCTGTGACAGGGCAACTCTTCGTATTTTTACTCAAGGATTCTTCATGGATACCGGTACCGTTAAGTGGTTCAACGACAGCAAAGGCTTTGGCTTCATCACCCCGGACAATGGGGGCGCCGACCTGTTCGCGCACTTCTCCGAAATCAGGGGCGAGGGCTTCAAGACGCTGGCTGAAAACCAGAAGGTGAGCTTCGAAACGAAGCAAGGCCCGAAGGGGCTGCAAGCGGCTAACATCCAGCCGATGTAAGACTGAAGAACCCGGCCTCCGCGACGGACGCCGGGTTGCAGCGACACCCTCGCGGAGCTTTGTCTCCCGCTACTGGCGCGATCGCTCCTGATTGGCATCTGTCTATCGGGCAGCTTGCCAGGCGCCATACGCCTCGTTGTGCCTCTTCTCCCCCTAGGCTGCAACGCCATTCTGCGGTTTTCGACCGCTTCAGAGTTCGGCTCGAATGACCTTGAATCGGTGCACACGTGCGCCTTTCGCACTGCGCGAGCTCAAATCATTAAAATTAGAATGCAAAACAAACAGATCCAACAGTACAACGGCTATGCTGTCCAATCCTCGGCGCATCGTTTGCGCGACGGTAGCTTTTCATCAAACCTGCTGCTCGAACGCATCGACAGGACGCGAGTCGAAGGCCGCTACTGGTTCTATTCGCTCGAATACTTCAGGAGCGAAGAAGAGGCATTGCTGCACTCGACCCAGTGGGGACGCAACTGGGTCGACGCACGTGGTTAGTAATACACCACAGTTCGAAACGCCCAACGCTGCCGGGGGCAGGGCCGGCGCAACAAAGCGCGACCAAACATCATGCAGGATGCCGAACTGCGCATCGTCGGCAAGCATGGCTGCCCCCTTCCTTCTGGCCCCGCCGATAGTTGCAGGACAGATGACGGCCTTAGGTTACAATGCGGGACCCGTTCGCGTCGCACAGCACCGAAAAGATGAGTGCTGGTTAGTCGCGAATCTTCCCTTGATCGATAATCCAGCGATAGCAGTGCTCGCCGGACTGCACGCGCCGACTCGCACCGGACCGGTATTGCGCGCTCCCGTGTCTGACTGATCCCCTCACGTACATGATTCGCATCCCAGACAGGGCGGCGTCCGTGACTTCCAGGATGCGAGGGCCGCCAGGCAGATTTAACGCTTCCCACGACCGCGCGAGTGCGTGTCGATCAACGCTTGCGGCTTCCTCCTCAAAGCGCCTTCGGAGCCATGTCCCGCCAATTATTGAGGTTTACTTAATCCATGACAACCGACCTTCAGTTCGCGCGTTATAAGGTCAGTACCTTGATCGGAGGAACGGTTCATGGCCAAGATGGA
>NZ_QQOA01000005.1 GCF_003443895.1 Paraburkholderia phosphatilytica
CGGAGCGGGCGGAGCCGGCGGTGGCGGCGCGGGCGTCGTGATCGCGTTCGGCGACGGCGCGGCGGCAGGCGGCAGCTCGCGCACCACGGGCTTCGGCGTCGGGCGCGGCTTGGGTTTTGCGTGCTGCTGCGGGGGCGTCGGCGTGGGCGGCGTGGGTGTCGACTGAACGGTGACCGGCGCGGCCACGGGCGTGGGGCTCAGCAGCTCGGCCGTGATCGTGCGGGATTCAGGTGCGACGGGCGGACGCTCCGGATGCGCGAGGAACACGGCCGCCAGCAACGCGACGTGAGCAAGCGCGACGGCCGTCACAGCGACCCCGGTGCGGCGCGTCAGGCGATGGTCTGGGTGCGGCTCGAAGCCGTCTGGAATGGATTGCGTAGCGTGCATATCAGCGTCGACGGACAGCAGCGGACACGGCGGCGACGCGATGCGTCGCCGGCCGCGTCGCGCGACTGGACGTCAAGTTCGGAAAATCAGCAGGGAGATACAGAGGGTCGTCACGAATCCAATCAGCAGTTCCATCTCGGGCTCCTCGAGGAGAAAGAAGGTTGCTGGCTGGCCTCGCGGCTGGCTTGCTGACGGCAGGGAACGCAGCGCCGCGGAATGCGGCGCACGTGCGCGGTGCTACAACGAAATCGGGACGGCGGGCGGTTCGCTACGGATGGAGGCGGAACCGCGTCGCCGGTTGAAGGCGCGGATGCCGCTCAGGCGGCCTGGCGCGCGTAGAACGTCAGCGGTACCGCCTGGCCTTGCTCGACGCCGCAGTGGCTCGCGCAGACGCCGCTCTCGGCCATGAGTTCGCGCACGGTGGCCTCGCACTTGCCGCAGCAGGTGGCGACGCCGAGCTCGAACTGAAGCTCGTCGAACGAATCGACGCCTTCGTCGATCGCGGCCCGGATTTTCCGGTCGGACACGGACTTGCACACGCAGACGATCATGGCTGAAAGCAATAGCTAACGTTAATGCGAATTATTATCATTTTATCGCGAAGACTTGGCAAGCCTATTCACGATCAATTTTTGTAACAAAACCAGCCTGTTAGCGTGGGTTTTGTGGGGCGGGATGGGAGACGGCGGCGGGGCGGGGCACGACGCGCTCCGGAGCGTTACGCAGCAAGACGCCGAAGCATCAGGCCGCGGCGGAATCCTCAAGCGCGAGCGTGCGCCGGGACGGGATCGTCACCTGTTCGACCGGCGCGTCCAGATGCAGCAGCGTGGCCGCGAGCTGGCGCAGATGCGCGCCGTCGCTGGTCGAGCAGAAGCGGGGCATGAGCGCATCGGCGGCACGACCGGGACGCGCGCGCAGGCCGCGCTCGTCGAGCACGCGTTCGAGCTGCCGCGCGATCGCGACGCTGGTGTCGATCAGCGTCAGCCGGTCGCCGACGATCGAGCGGATCGTGGCGTCCAGAAACGGGTAGTGCGTGCAGCCGAGCACGAGCGTATCGGCGCCGGCGTCGAGCATCGGTTGCAGATAGCCTTCGAGTAGCGCGCGGAGTTCGGGCGAATCGATGTCGCAGCGTTCCACCGCCTGCACGAGCCCGTGGCCGGGCTGTAGAAGGAAGTGGCAGTCGGCGGCGTGGCGGTCGAGCAGCGACTGGAAGCGGCCGCTGCGCAGTGTGACCTGGGTGGCGAGCACGCCGGCCACGCGCGTCGCCGATTGCAGCGACGCGGGCTTCACGCCGGGTTCGACGCCGATCAGCGGAATGGGCAGCCGCGCCCGCACCTGTTCGATGGACTGCGCGGTCGCCGTATTGCACGCCACCACCAGCGCCTTCACGCCTTGCGCCACGAGCCACTCGCCAATCGCGAGCGTGCGGTCGACGATGAAGTCGTCGTCGCGCTCGCCGTACGGCGCGTAGCGCGAGTCCGCTGCATAGATGACCGCTTCGTCAGGCAATTGCGCACGTACCGCGCGCAGTACGGAGAGGCCGCCCAGGCCGGAATCGAACACGCCGACCGGGGCATCGTTCCAGCCGGTCGGCGCGGTCACGGGCGTGAGGTCAGTCATGTACGAAGATCGAGATGGATCGAAGGATTGGCGTGGGCGCCGGGTGGAAGCCGGGTGGAATTACGACTCGATCGAGGTCATGCCCGACTGCTGGTAATTCTGGATGCCGACCTTGTCGATCAGGTCGAGCTGGGTTTCCAGCCAGTCGATGTGTTCTTCGGTGTCGTCGAGAATCTTCACGAAAATTTCGCGCGAGATGAAATCGCGCACCGACTCGCAATAGGCGATCGCTTCCTTGCACGTGGCCTGGGAGATCGTCTCGAGCTTCAGGTCGCACTCGAGAATCTCTTTCGTTTCCTCACCGATGAAGAGCTTGTGCAGGTCCTGAAGATTCGGCAGACCGTCCAGCATGAAAATGCGTTCAATCAGCAGGTCCGCGTGCTTCATCTCGCCGATCGATTCGTCGTACTCATGCTTGCCGAGCTTGTCGAGGCCCCAGTGGCGATACATGCGCGCATGCAAAAAATACTGGTTGATGGCCGTGAGCTCGTTCTTCAGCTGCGCGTTCAGATATTCGATGACCTTCTTGTCGCCTTGCATGGCTGTTCCTTGTGAGGGTTCTTATTCAACCCTGAACAATAAACGTCGCTCGATGAAAAGCCAAGAATTGAGACACTTTCGTATGCGATTCTCAATTCGTTTGCGAAAAGCGCCTTGTTTAGCCCGGCTTTTCATGTGCGACGTGTGAGCGACGAAGTGCGCGATGCGGTGTTCGTTGCCCGCGCCCCTTTCTCGCTTTCGTGGGAAGGAAGCACGGGCACCGGCACGATCGATGCGGAATCAGGCCGTCGCGACCGGAATCTTGCCGATCTTCGCCTGCCATTCCTTCGGGCCGGTCTGATGCACGGACGTGCCGTGCGAATCGACCGCGACCGTCACCGGCATGTCGCGCACGTCGAACTCGTAGATCGCTTCCATGCCGAGGTCCTCGAACGCGAGCACCTTCGCGCTGCGAATCGCCTTCGACACGAGGTAAGCCGCGCCGCCCACCGCCATCAGATACGCGGCCTTGTGTTTCTTGATCGCCTCGATCGCGACCGGGCCGCGCTCAGCCTTGCCGATCATCGAGATGAGGCCTGTCTGCGCGAGCATCGTCTCGGTGAACTTGTCCATGCGCGTCGACGTGGTCGGGCCCGCAGGGCCGACGGCTTCGTCACGCACCGGATCGACCGGGCCGACGTAGTAGATCACGCGGTTCGTGAAATCTACCGGCAGCTTCTCGCCCTTGGCGAGCATGTCGGCGATGCGCTTGTGCGCAGCGTCGCGGCCCGTCAGCATCTTGCCCGACAGCAGCAGCGTCTGGCCCGGCGTCCACGATGCGACTTCTTCCGGCGTCAGCGTATCGAGATCGACGCGCTTGCTGGTTTCCGTGTTCGGCTCCCACTGCACTTTCGGCCATGCGTCGAGTGAAGGCGCTTCGAGCTTCGCGACGCCCGAGCCGTCGAGCGTGAAGTGCGCGTGGCGGGTGGCCGCGCAGTTCGGGATGATCGCGATCGGCTTGCTTGCCGCGTGCGTCGGCGCCGCCATGATCTTCACGTCGAGCACCGTCGACAGACCGCCGAGACCCTGCGCGCCGATGCCGAGCGCGTTGACCTTCTCGTGCAGCTCGACACGCAGTTCTTCGATCCAGTCCTGCGGACCGCGCGCGATGACGTCCTGGATGTCGATCGGGTCCATCAGCGATTCCTTCGCCATCAGCATCGCCTTTTCAGCGGTGCCGCCGATGCCGATGCCGAGCATGCCCGGCGGGCACCAGCCGGCGCCCATCGTCGGCACGGTCTTCAGCACCCAGTCGACGATCGAATCCGACGGGTTCAGCATCGCGAACTTCGACTTGTTCTCCGAGCCGCCGCCCTTCGCCGCGACCTGCACGTCGATCTTGTCGCCCGGCACGATCTCGTAGTGGATCACGGCCGGCGTGTTGTCCTTCGTGTTCTTGCGCGCGCCTTCGGGCGGGCTCACGATCGACGCGCGCAGCACGTTGTCCGGGTTCAGATAACCGCGGCGCACGCCTTCGTTGATCATGTCGGTGACCGACATTGTCGCGCTGCCGTTCTCACTTGCCCAGCGCACGTCCATGCCCACCTTCACGAACACCGTGACGATGCCGGTGTCCTGGCAGATCGGACGCTTGCCTTCGGCGCACATGCGGCTGTTGGTCAGGATCTGCGCGATCGCATCTTTCGCGGCCGGGCTCTCTTCGAGCTCGTACGCGCGGCCGAGCGCCTGGATGTAGTCGAGCGGATGGTAGTAGCTGATGTACTGCAGCGAATCCGCGATGCTCTGGATCAGGTCTTCCTGTTTGATGACGGTCATGGCTGGCTCTGTGGGGACGGTGCTTGGGATCGGACCAGGTGAAGCGAACGGTCAGTCCTGCACGCTGGTAGTGGGTAAGGGAGAAACGCGGCCCGCTTCGCGTGCGGGCTCATGAAAATGTTCGGGATGCGTGTGGGTGGTCAGGCGGTCGATCCAGGCCATCACGAGCGCGGAGAGCAGGAACGTACCGTGGATGATGACCTGCCACATCACCGCATGCGCGGAATGCTGGTCCGGGTTGATGAAGGTCTTCAGCAGATTGATCGACGAGATGCTGATGAGCGCCATCGAAAGCTTCACCTTCAGCACGCCCGCGTTCACATGGTCGAGCCACTCGGGCTCGTCGGGATGGCCTTCGATGCCGAGACGCGACACGAAGGTCTCATAGCCGCCGATGATCACCATGATCAGCAGGTTCGAGATCATCACCACGTCGATCAGGCCCAGCACGATCAGCATCACGTTCGTCTCGTCGAGCGTCATCGATGCGCTCACGAGATGCGCGACCTCCTTCACGAACAGCACCACGTAGACCGCCTGCGCGACGATCAGGCCGAGATAGAGCGGCACCTGGAGCCAGCGGCTCATGAAGATCAGGGAAGGCAGCGGCCGCATTGCGCGGCGACGCGTAGTGGCGGTGTTGGGGCGCAAGGACATGATCGATGGCGTTGACGAAGGAGGCGCCATCGGCACAGCGCGGCGGCGCGCCGCAGCCGTTCGGGCGGGCAGGCTGCCGGGAGAAGCGCAGCGGCAGGCCGGCGGACGGCTGGATGGGGCGCGCCCGGGCGGGCTGAGCCGGGCGCGTTATTGTACAGCGTCGCACCGCAACATCGCGCCGAAGGCGGCAGGCCGCGCGGCTTCACGGCGTCGCCCATGAAGATGCGGCGTCGCGAGCAACCGCTTCGCGAACGGGCGGACGCTCGCCGCCGCCAGCAGATCGACGACGCTCGCGACGAGTTCAGTTAGCATGATGGAATCGGTTTGTTCGAACGTCTGTGCGGCGCAGGCAACTTCGAGCAGCAGCGAATGGCCTGGCGCTTTGCCGCGACCCATGCGCACATGCGTGAAAACACCGAGCCGGTACGTAAGTGGCCGGTAAGTTGCGGCGCTTATCGTCGCACGGTATGAAGGCCCGCCTTGCTTCGCGCGTGCAGCTGAATGCCACGGCACAGGCGCATGATTTGCTCGCCGTGCGAGTGTCACAGAGGTGGCACAGGCCGGGCCAAGGGTTGGAGACACGCGCCGCCGGGCCAGAGACAGGCGACAGGCCGCGCGAACAATCACCGCGTCTCATGGACAAGCGTCATGAGCGCGCGGGCACGGGATTCAAGGTTCCATCTTCACCAAGGGGTAGTCGATGTCTGCGATTGAATCGGTTCTTCACGAACACCGCGTATTTCCTCCTTCCGCCGACATCACGGCGCAGGCCACGGTTTCGGGCATGGATGCGTACCGCGCGCTCGTCGCGGAAGCGGAACGCGATTACGAAGGCTTCTGGGCGCGACTCGCGCGCGAAACGCTGACGTGGAAGAAGCCTTTCACGAATGTGCTCGACGAATCGAAGGCGCCGTTCTACACGTGGTTCGAGGACGGCGAACTCAACGCGTCGTACAACAGCCTCGACCGTCACGTCGAAGCCGGCAATGGCGGCCGCGTCGCGGTGATCTTCGAAGCCGACGACGGCACCGTCACCAACGTCACCTATCAGGACCTGCTCGCGCGCGTATCGCGCTTCGCGAACGCGCTGAAGAAGCGCGGCGTGAAGAAGGGCGATCGCGTGGTGATCTACATGCCGATGTCGGTCGAAGGCATCGTCGCGATGCAGGCCTGCGCGCGTATCGGCGCAACGCACTCGGTGGTGTTCGGCGGGTTCTCGTCGAAGTCGCTGAACGAGCGGCTCGTCGACGTCGGCGCGGTCGCGCTCGTCACGGCTGACGAACAGATGCGCGGCGGCAAGGCGCTGCCGCTCAAGAACATCGCCGACGAAGCGCTCGCGATGGGCGGCTGCGAAGCGGTGAAAAGCGTGATCGTCTACCAGCGCACGGGCGGCAAGGTGAGCTGGAACGAAGGGCGCGACCTGTGGATGCACGAAGTTGTCGCGAACGAATCCGATACCTGCGCGCCCGAGTGGGTGAGCGCCGAGCATCCGCTCTTCATCCTGTACACGTCGGGCTCCACCGGCAAACCGAAGGGCGTGCAGCACAGCACCGGCGGCTATCTGCTGTGGTGCGCGCAGACCATGAAGTGGACCTTCGACTGGAAACAGAACGACGTGTTCTGGTGTACCGCGGACATCGGCTGGATCACGGGCCACAGCTACATCACGTACGGTCCGCTCGCGCTCGGCGCCACCCAGGTCGTGTTCGAAGGCGTGCCGACCTATCCGAATGCCGGCCGCTTCTGGGACATGATCGGCAAGCACAAGGTCACGCTGTTCTACACCGCGCCGACCGCGATCCGCTCGCTGATCAAGGCCGCGGAAGCCGATGCGAAGGTGCACCCGAAGAGCTACGACCTGTCGTCGCTGCGCGTGATCGGCACCGTCGGCGAGCCGATCAATCCGGAAGCGTGGGTCTGGTATTACGACAACGTCGGCGGCAAGCGCTGCCCGATCGTCGATACGTGGTGGCAAACGGAGACGGGCGGCCACATGATCACGCCGCTGCCGGGCGCGACGCCGCTCGTGCCGGGCTCGTGCACGCTGCCGCTGCCGGGCATTATGGCAGCGGTCGTCGATGAAACCGGGCAGGACGTGCCGAACGGGCAGGGCGGCATTCTCGTGATCAAGCGTCCGTGGCCGTCGATGCTGCGCACTGTGTGGGGCGACCCCGAGCGCTTCAAGAAGAGCTACTTCCCGCCGGAACTGGGCGGCAAGCTGTACCTCGCCGGCGACGGCACCGTGCGCGACAAGGACACCGGCTACTTCACGATCATGGGTCGGATCGACGACGTGCTGAACGTGTCGGGTCACCGGCTCGGCACGATGGAGATCGAGTCGGCGCTGGTCGCGAATCCGATCGTCGCGGAAGCGGCGGTGGTGGGCCGGCCGGACGAGACGACCGGCGAAGCCGTGTGTGCGTTCGTCGTGCTGAAGCGCGCGCGTCCGGAAGGCGACGAAGCCGCGAAGATCGCGAACGAACTGCGTGCATGGGTCGGCAAGGAAATCGGGCCGATCGCGAAGCCGAAGGACATCCGCTTCGGCGACAACCTGCCGAAAACGCGTTCCGGCAAGATCATGCGCCGCCTGCTGCGATCGCTCGCGAAGGGCGAGGAGATCACGCAGGACGTGTCGACGCTGGAGAACCCGGCGATCCTCGAACAGCTCGGCGAGTCGCGCTGAGCCTGGCCTGACCTGGCCGCAGGCAGTCGCAAGTAGTCGCACCGAAAGCCGTTGCGCGGACAATCCCAATTGTCTGCGCAGCGGCTTTTTGCTACATAGGCGCATGGCCGCGCCACGACACACCACCCACACTCCGCCGATCAACCCCGTACCCGAACCCCCGCCGGTCTCGGAGGCGATGGCGCGCGCGCATCGACGCTACTGGCGCTTCAACGTCACGCTGATCGGCGTGCTGATGACGATCGGCTTCGCGGTGTCGTTCGTCGTGCCGCTGATGGCGCGCCGGCTCGCGTCCGTACGCTTCGCCGGCTTCAGCCTGCCGTTCTATCTCGGCGCGCAGGGCGCGATCCTGATCTACGTCGCGTTGATTGTCGCGTATATGGTGCTGATGCAGCGCGCCGACCGCGAACTGCAGCGCGCGTTCGAAGCTGATGCGGTTGCTCGCCGCGCAGCGCGCTAGAGAGAGGCGCTCGCGCAACCGATGAAGCTCACCAACCGGCTGATCCTCTCCTACGCGTTCTATACGCTCGGCTTCCTGTTCTTCATCTATGTGCTGTGGCGCATCGAGCTGAGCACCGGGCCGGGTACGTGGATCGGCTACGTGTTCCTGTTCGTGCCGATCGCGGTCTATGCGGTGATCGGACTGCTGTCGCGCACGTCGGATCTCGTCGAGTACTACGTGGCGGGGCGGCGCGTGCCGTCCGCGTTCAACGGCATGGCGACCGCGGCGGACTGGCTCTCGGCCGCGTCGTTCATCGGTCTCGCCGGGTCGCTGTACGCAACCGGCTACGACGGCCTCGCGTACATGATGGGCTGGACGGGCGGCTACTGCCTCGTCGCGTTCCTGCTCGCGCCATACGTGCGCAAGCTCGCGCGCTACACGATTCCGGATTTTCTCGGCACGCGCTTCTCGAGCAATCTGGTGCGCGCGATCGCCGTGCTCGCCGCGATCCTGTGTTCGTTCGTGTATCTCGTCGCGCAGATCCAGGGCGTGGGGTTGATCGCGACGCGCTTCATCGGCGTCGACTTTTCGATCGGAATCTTCTGCGGGCTGGCCGGGATACTCGTGTGTTCGTTCCTCGGCGGGATGCGGGCAGTGACGTGGACTCAGGTCGCGCAATACATCATCCTGATCTCCGCGATCCTGATTCCGGTGTCGATGATCGCGCATCGCGACGGACTCGGCTGGGTGCCGCAGTTCACGTACGGGCGACTGATGGAACGAGTCGAGACGCTCGAACAGCAGGTGCGCGTCGCGCCCGACGAGCAGCGCGTGCGCGACTACTACCGTCAGCAAGCCATGGCCATGCAGGCGCAGATCGATGCGTTGCCGCGGTCGTATGCGGAAGGCAAGCGCGCGCTGGTCGAACAGATCGCCGATCTGCGCCGGCACAACCTCGCGCTGCGCGAGATCGACGAGAAAGAGCGCGACCTCGCGAGCTATCCGCGCGATGCCGCGGCCGCGCGAATTGTGTGGAGCCAGCAACGCGACGAGTTGATGGAGCGCGCGTCGGCGCCGGTGCCGATGCACGAGCCGTTTCCCGCGAACGATGACAGCGGCGCGCACGCCGATGACGACCGCCGTCTGCACGAGCGCAATTTCCTGTCGCTGCTGCTGTGTCTGTCGCTCGGTACCGCGAGCCTGCCGCATATCCTGACGCGCTACAACACGACGACATCCGTAGCGTCGGCGAGGCGTTCGGTCGGCTGGACGCTGTTCTTCGTCGCGCTGTTCTATGTGACCGTGCCGGTGCTGGCGGTGCTGATCAAGTACGAGATCCTCACGAACGTGGTGGGCCACCACATCGACGCGTTACCGCAGTGGGTGACGCAGTGGCGGCGCATCGAGCCGGTCATGTTCAATATCGGCGACATCAACCATGACAACATCGTGCGCTGGAGTGCGATCCAGATGCAGCCGGATATGGTCGTGCTCGCCGCGCCCGAGATCGCGGGGCTGCCGTACGTGATGTCGGGGCTGATCGCGGCGGGCGCGCTGGCGGCGGCGCTCTCCACCGCGGACGGCTTGCTGCTGACGATCGCGAACGCGCTGTCGCACGACGTGTACTACCACATGGTCGATCGGGAAGCGTCGAGCCAGCGGCGCGTGACGTTGTCCAAGATTTTGCTGCTGGGGGTGGCGCTGTTCGCGTCGTACGTGGCGTCGCTGAATACGGGGAACATCCTGTTTCTGGTGGGCGCGGCGTTTTCACTGGCGGCGTCGAGTCTTTTTCCCGTGCTCGTGCTTGGCGTTTTCTGGAAGCGCACGACGCGACTCGGCGCGGTGTGCGGGATGGTCGCGGGGCTGTCGGTGTGCGTGTACTACATCGTCGCGACGTATCCGTTCTTCACGCAGTTGACGGGGTTTTCGGGGGCGCGGTGGTTCGGTATCGAGCCGATTAGTTCGGGTGTGTTTGGGGTGCCGGCGGGGTTTGTTGTAGCGGTGGTGGTGAGTCTGTTCGATCGGAAGCCGGATGCTTATACGCGGGCGTTGGTGGATTACATTCGGCATCCGTGAGGGGCATCGTTGGCGCTGACTGGTCGTTCGCGGGTTGTTCCCTTCGACGAACACTGGCCGCGCACGCGAGGAGTGCGCTATAATGCGCGGCTCCGGAGAGATGGATGAGCGGTTTAAGTCGCACGCCTGGAAAGCGTGTATAGGTTAATAGCCTATCGGGGGTTCGAATCCCCCTCTCTCCGCCAGGACGCCTTGCGCGACAATGCTTACAGCCACACGCTGAAACGCTACCCGCCAAACAGCCCGCCTAAAAAGAAACGTCATATTTCTGCCTCCGGAGGCATGAAATGCCAAGTTACATCGTGACGCCCAGAGTCGTTCTGCACAAGGACGATGCGCGCACCAAAGAGCATTCCCCAGACGCCAAAGAATACGAAACTCTCCACATCGAAATGCATCGGCGTGGCTATCGCCGCTTCTTCGAGAACCGCAACGACAAAAAGCTCAAATTGCCACCAGGCGAATACGTGATCGATGACCTGGATGCAGAAGACGGCGCAGACGCTCGAGAAAAGGCTATGACCAAGGCGAAAGCCGCAGCGACGATGGCCACCTCGGAAAAGCGATTCAGCGTCTATATCACGGGAGGCGGCGGTGTCCGTGGTACTCATCTTGAAATGATCGACGAGGATCCAGACGCGTGAGCACGCCACGGTAGTATCCTATCGGTTCTCCATGCGCCCGCTTCGGTGCGCCAGTCTTGCCCCGGTCAACTCTTCGTGCCGGGGCTTTTCTTTGAGCCATCCCATGGTCAGCCGAGCCCGCGCACCTCGTGTTTCGCCAGTCAGTGAATTGCAATCGCTACGCGACAAGGTGCATCGCCTTGAGACCGATCTATTCGTCGCTCGTGATGCGCTCATCTATCTCCTCGACGCTCGCGACCTACTCAGCGGCTTCTATGGCATCAGAGATCGGTCGCAATTGCGCGAATGGCGGGAAGCGACGGCAACGAAGGTCATTGAGGCCGCTTGGGTGCGGCCTGGCGAAGAGATGGGGGACGCACGCTGGCCGCGGGCACTGTGCCCGCTTTGCCGGCAAGGCGCGGACGCCAGAAGGGACGTAAGGGGATTCGCGGTCCCCAACGGACTGCGACGTCATTTGCTGGGCGAACTCAACTCGCGCCAATGTCCCGTCTTCGGCGCTGCCGAAGGAATGGCCCGGAGCCGCATCGAGAACGCCGAGAGCGGAAAATGGACCCCGAGCTGGAGCTCTGTTTGACGGGTTTATGGCGGGATGGAGTACGCCGTCGGCGCATACCCCTCGATGGTTCTATGTCGGCGGCGGAGAAGCGCTCCGCCCGTCATGCGGCCGGGCGCAACTCGGCTTCGTTCGCCGCCATTCTCACCAGCGCGTTGTCGACGCGGTTCGACATGTTCTGCGCGATCTCAAGCCCGATCGTCGCCAGACCCGATATGGTGTCGACGTTGTGCGACTCGTCGGCGAGTCGATCGATAGCCTGCAGCAGGCTCACCAGCCGATTGAACGCATCCAGCGCGGCGTCGCAAGTCTGATGGCCGACGCGCAGTGATTCGTCGAGGGTTTTGGGCTTACCCATGGCCGTCCTCCAGTCGCGCCACGCCAACCATTGCGCGCAGCGCGTAGATTTCGACCGTGAGGCACTGGGCGTGCGCCTTCGCGATCGCGGATTGCGCAACCAGTTCAGCAAACGGTGCAGAACGCCGATGGACGCGCGCCGCGGCGCCGCAGCGATCGACCGTCAACCACAGCAAGTTGCGGCGACGCTCGAGGTGCTCGATCCGCCGGCGCACGTCGATCAGCGGCTCAGGCATGTTCGGACTCGCTGACTTCGGCCGATCCAGTTTTCTTCGAGCGAGGCCGCGTGGCGGCAACTTGCGCAGCGATCGCCAGCGTAGACACTTCGCTGGCGTTCTCGCTCGGCGAGATCCGGAATGCCGTTGCATTACTCCACGCTAGTTGCATGATTTCTTCGGAAAGGTCTGATGCGAGCCATAGGAGAGTGTGCTGAATCTCGTCGGCGAAGGTGAACATACCTGCTCCCACGTCACCGGTGCCTTTCATGAGGGACAGCAAGGATTCGAGTTGGTCTGCTTTGCAGACCAGACGGTCTGCAACGCTGTCGTGCGGAAAGAAAACCCGGAGGCCGTCTTCGACCTCTTCGTATTCAGGGCGTTGGATCCTGATTGCACCATATGGGTTTGTGAAGGAAAGTCGGCCAGTGACAGTCAGACCGTCTCGACAGGCACTTCTTTCTTGGCGCCGTTCTGTTTGAGCGCCGCAGCAGCCTGTGCAGCGATCGCCAGATCCGCAGCCGGACTTGATTGAGGGGTGCCCTCTTTTTCCAGAGCGCGTTCGTTTGCCCACTTTGCCAAACACGCGACTTCGTCCACCAGCATTTGAGACGCCGTCTCGCCAAGCGACAACAAGCCCATGACAGTGCGGTCGGAAAGTGGAGGCTCGATGGGCTCGTCGGGATCGCAATCTCGTGCGTATTCCTTTTGCACCTCGTTCGTCTGCGCGATTTTGAATATCTGCTCGAGGCCTTCGGCAATCTTCTTTGTGCGTTCGAGCAGCGTCACAAATGGGTACGCTGGGATTGCTTGCACCGATGCGTGGCGGACTTCGTCGGAAAAGACCCTGTAGTCAGAGTCCAAGAAATTGCGCTGATCCATTGTTTCCTCCATCAATTCGTATAACTAATTAGTGTCAGAAGCACATCGCTATCTGGCAGGCGTGTTTACGGCTTGAGAGGTTGAATCCTGAGGTTGACGCTGTTACGCAGTGCCGCGACCGGAACCCATGCGCGCCACGGCAGCGGCCGCGAGCAGCGCCGCGCCAGTAATGTCGAGCGCGTCCATGTAGGTCGGCGCCAATGCGGCCCGGCGGAGCGCGTCGCGCGTGATTTCGTGGATCAGGTTGGTGTTGACGCCGCCGGCGCGCACGTTACCAGGAGACTTGCGCGGCGCCGCTGCTTGGATCGCGGTGCTCATGGAACTCTCCCTGTGAAGGGGCCGAACCGCTTCGGCCATGAGTTCAATGTAGCAAAGTGCTACGTTTAATGCAAGCACTTTGCTACATATAATCTGGGCATGACCAGTGACGACCTCCAAACCAATCTGCGGCTGCCGGCCGCTCTCAAGGCGAAGCTGCAGCGCGCCGCCGAAACAAACAAGCGATCGATGAACGCTGAGGTGGTCGCGCGGCTCGATGACAGCTTCGACTCGCCACCCGCGGCCGCGACGCCCGTCGACGACCGCACTCTCGACCTGTTCGCAGAGAAGGTCGGTCAGGTGCTCGACGAGCGCGACAAGCGACGCGCGAAGCGCTGAATGGTCCGGCAACGGGGTGATAGTAACGCTTGACGTTATTAACGAGACTCGTTAATATCATGCTCCATGATCTCTTCATTCAAATGCCGCGACACCCAGGCGCTCTTCGAAGGCAAGAGGGTTCGCCGCTTCGTCAACTTCGAGTCGGTAGCAATGCGCAAGCTCCAGCAGCTGCACGCGGCGGCTGATCTGGAATTCCTGCGAATTCCCCCCGGCAACCGGCTCGAACCGCTTGAGGGTGACCGGAAAGGGCAGCACAGCATCCGGATCAACCAACAGTGGCGGATTTGCTTCAAGTTCGCCAATGGCATTGCGACCGAGGTCGAGATCACCGACTACCACTAAAGCGGGGCTTCCCGCTGTGCTCTCAATGGAGTGAGATATGGCACGCGAAATTCCGCTGGCGACGCCGGGAGAAATCCTTGCGCTCGACTGGCTCGAACCTATGGGCATCACGCAGTACGCGCTCGCGAAGGCGATCGACGTGCCGGCGCGGCGCATCAATGAAATCGTGAAGGGAGACCGCTCGATCACGGCAGACACCGCGGTGCGCCTAGGCGCGTTCTTCGGAACGGACCCCCAAAGCTGGATGAACCTGCAGACGCACTTCGACACTGAGATGGCGAAGGAAAAAATCGGTGCCGACAAAATCGAGGAAATCCGGCAGCACGCGCACGCAGCTTGATTGAGCCGTTGGTGGGCAGGATGGCGGGCTGCCGGCGCGTGTGGGTTTCTCCGCCCCGTCCCGCAAAAATCACGGCGGACTATCGATCCACCAGCGACAAGACTAGGCGCACCTCATGTGATAGCATTTTCGTGCGGCGGCGGTCTTCGTAGCGATGCGCGTTTGCAGGATGCTACATCCTGCGTGTGACGTGCGGGACGAGGAAGGCGTCGACATCCTGCCTGGATGTGAGGGCGCCGTGATCACCTATCTCGCCGAACGTCATAGGAACGCGGGAGACTAGTCCCTAAACCCCGCGGGTCGCGACTGGCCTGCGGGGTTTTCCCTTTGTGGCTATCCGCATTCACGCGCGGCCAGCTCGAGCAAGTACATCACCAACCGGTCGTTCCCTGCATTTCTAGCCTTGTCGACGATGCGCTGCAGCGCTCGTAGTCGAAACGCGCGATGTGCAATCCCGATGTTCGCAAGTTCCTTTTGATACCGAGCTCGAGTCGCCCAGAAGATGGTCCGATATTTGGCGCTCAACCGCGCGCCGGCGGTCTTGGTAGGGTCGTACTGTTCGACGCACTGCGGGCTCACATCCAGCCCGAACTCTACCTTGACGGCTCGTCTTACCATGGTGGGCGTGTCACCGCACGCCAACGCCTGCGTGATAAAGGTTTTGACCGGATTAGAGAGCTTGTGTCGTTTCATGATTCATCAAGGCACCGTACAACTAACCGGGCAGTTTGGAGTCACTGGAGGCCGCCCCATAAAAGCTCTCCAGCGTCCGCGTGTTGAACTCGCGCCGCGGAATCCGCTGTGGTTTGGCCGTCGGGTCACCGTAGAAATGCTCGATCGGCATCACCTCGACGAAGTCGCCAGGGATGACGGCTTCGAGGTTCTCGACACGCCTAGTCAGACTGCGCATTTGCCGCCTCCAGTGCCTTGATGCGGGCTTCCAGTTCCGTTGTCTCGACGATGCGCGCCAAAGCCCCTAGCGCCGCCGTCATCGCATTTGCCTGCGTCGGCGACAACTCGCCGCTTGCCGCCGCTCGAATAATCGCCTCTCCCTGATCCGCGAGCGTCCCCTCCGGCAGCGCGAACGCCACCTTGCTGTCTTCGGCTCGCAAGGGCGGCAGTGCTCGTTCGAGCAGGATCCGTATCGACTGCATGTCTCCACCGCGGGCCGACTCGATCAGGGTATCAATCATGGTCGGGAGTTCCTTGGCGATGCGCTGACGCAGCCCGTTCGCAGTGTTCTTCGCGCCGCGTGGCCGTCCCTTCGGATTGCCTGACTGGCCAGCACTAAACTTCGGCATCTGTTTCTTCTCTGCAAATATCAGCAATAGCAGGCTTCGCGTTTCGCGGGGTTGGTCCGATCTTCCATTCCCGCTCCGTGCAGTCGGCGACGATCCGGTCGAACACTTCCGCCGCCGGCGGGAAAGTAAAATTTGAAGTTCGACTTTCGGCATCACCTCCAGCCTCGCCCATCACGATCCCGCCGCCACAGAGGTGAGCGCCGGTCCGGTGAGAGGCTGCGTGCCGTCGATCGCCGAGCAGATGATGTCCGTGTACCATTCCCGTCCCCTTGTGTCGCCAACGTGCTGCACAGCCAGAACCTTGTACGACCCGGTTGGGCTCAGGCTCGGGATGCGGTCGTTGACTGCCGTGTACTGTTGGTTGAATTGCGCGAGCTGGATCGTGCTGTTGTCGAGCGAGATGGGGCTCGCGAGCTTGATGTTCGGATTTAGCAGGCAGCGCAACGATGATCCCCTCGAGCGTCTGCGTGGGCATCCCGATCATGCCGGTGTTTTGATTGATGACGACCCATTCCAGCGTGGGATCGGCTTCGAAGATCCGATCGGAGAGCTCGGCAGCTGTGACGCGGTCGTAAATGCCGTACGTCACGCCGCGGCTATCCTCGACGATCCAGAAACTGTCTTTGCCGTTCGAACACTGCTGATCCATGGCGCCCCTTTGGTGGAGTGGTTGGTGGGTAACGGCGTCCGCCGGGCATAGCGTGACTGCTGCGCAGGCCTGTCGGGCGGACCATCCCTCCGCTATGCGATCGTCACCGTGTTCGCCGGCAGTGTGGTCGACTGTCCCGCGATGACCGACTTGCACGCGTAGACGAAGTCCCGAACCGCCGCGGCGAAGTCCGTGAAATTGGCCTCGCTGAAGCCATTCAGCGCGCCGGCCTCGGTCGGGTAATTGAACGCTGTGACGCCGCCCGGGAATCCCTTGCCAGCGTTCAGGCTCGTTTCTACCGCAATGATGTCCATTTGGCTCAATTGATCGACCGCATACGTGCCGTTGAGCGAGGGAGTGCCGTTGCTGGTAATGGCGAGACCTGCCGCGAGCAGAGCGGAGGCCTGCTGTGCAAGCTGCTGCGCAGCCGTCAGCACAATGGCAGTTGCAATTTGCGCAAACTGCTGAGCGCTAATTTCGGAGGCTGCGGCGGGAGCTTGCGCGGGGTCATCGAAACCCGCAACGTCGCCGCTCGGTAGTTGGTAGAAGTTCATAGTCGATCCTCAAGCGAGACGTTTGACAACGATTCGGCCAGTCAGCGGGAACGTTGCCGAGGAGATCGTGCCGAGCGACGTCCAGGCTGTCGTCGTGTCTCCGGGACCATGAGTGCTCGCCGTTGCCTGCCAGTGCGACGAGATATATTCCGTGATGAGCTGCCAGTTTGCCGAAGAAGTGCCAGCCAACTGGTTGGAAATCGAAAGGATGGACTTGCAGATAGTTTTGGTAGATATCGTGTTGCGCACCAGCCGGGGGTCGCTATATGCCAATACGAAGCTGTTCGCAAAACCGCTGCTCGATACCGGAGTCGATGCGTTGGAAAACAGCATCGAATACTCGAACATGTTCGTGATGGACGAATTGTTCGGGAGCAGGTTGACCTGCGCCGAGCCTCCAGTGCTTCCCGCCAAAAGGAAATCAATCTCGTACAGCTGATTATCTCCGCACGCGATATGAAGAGGCACCGCGGTAGCTGACGTAATGTCAATGTATGCGCTTTCGCCCGGCGCGAGGGTGAGATCGGACGACGCGCTGCTATACTGAGTTGTGTCTGCCCGCACGAGGAAAACTTAAGGAAACCTATTCTTTCTGAAAATTCGACCGCTACTGTGGGAAAGGCGAATCGGAAACGCTTCGGAACAGGCACTCGTCTCGTCGTAGCTCAAAGAATTTCGTCTTCGTGCGTTCGCAATTTCGAACGATAATCTGCCAAGCTCGCTACCTCGACACACGTTCGAAGACAGGGGATCACAGATGGACACGCTAAGGCACCTGAACAGCAAAGGCCGCACATCTTTCCTCGCGAAGCACGCCATCGCGCTGGCCCTGACGCTCTCGCTCGGCATCACGCATGCCACTGCCGGCGAACTACTCAAGCTCCCCACCCGCAACGGCGCAACATCGGACGCCTATCTCGACTCCTCGTCGACAACACCACCTTGGGTCATCGTCCTCTTCGCAGGCGACGATGGCGCGATGAATCTCACGGACAGCGGCCCGACAAGGCTAAAAGGCAACTTCCTGATCCGCACCGCTTCGTACTGGACGCAATCAGGCGACGCCACCGCAATCTTCGATGCGCCATCAGACAACGCGAGCGGCATGAACGACGTATTCCGCCTGAGCGCCGACGGCGCGCAAGACATCGCGGTAGTCGTCGCTGAACTGCGCAAACGCTATCCCAACGCGAAAGTCGCGTTGATCGGCACGAGTCGCGGCACGATCTCAGTGGGCAACGTGCTGAAGCGCAACCCTGCGCTAGCGGATGCATACGTGCTGACGTCTCCGGTCACGAACGCCGGAGGAGGGCAGGCAGGTCTGTCGGGACTCAGTTGGGAAGGCAACAAGGCGCGAGTGCTGATGCTGTCGAACGAGCATGATGGCTGCTTCGTATCGCCATTCAGCGGCGCAAAGCGCGTTGCGAATTCGAACGGCTTCGACTTCGTCGCAGTGTCCAGTTCGGAAGGCGGTGGCAGCAGAAAAGCAGAGTGCGGCGCGAATTCACCGCATGGCTACCTCGGCATCGAGCAGCAGGTGCTGGATACGATCAACGGCTGGTTGAACGGGAAGCCCGTTGCCGCGCAGCCGTGAGTCGAAGGTTAAGCATGGCGATCACGCAGCGCTTCTTGCGAGCTCCAGCACGGGAGTCCGCGACCGCTCGTCTCATACTCCTCAATCAGCGTTCCGAGCATCTGCACCAATGGCGCGAGTTCACCGGCTTCATCTGCGCCACCAGCATCGAGCAGACCATTGAGCACCTGCACGGCATGAGCGTATTCGTCCGCGGTGGAAATGGCATGCAGCGGGACTTTGGACATGAGCGCCTTCAGATGGCAGACCAGTTCCCGAACTTCGTCTTCAGTAAAAATTGTGGCTTCCATTTGTCGAGTTCTTTTGCTTAACCGATGCAAGTTGCACGGCGCCCGCTGCAACTAGAAGCGAACACTTGCGCGCGAGGATCACCCATATCGAGAAATCATATCAAGCGATCCCCGCGCAACGCGCAATGTACGACGGACGAACACAGCCCCTACTGACTCGCCCCCTGCCCAACCCCCGCCTTCTTCTCCGCGTTCTGCAGATTCTGCGGATAGTTCGGGTCATTACGCGACGGCGAATAACCATTCGCCTCAAGCTTCTTCAACTCGGCGTTCTTCTTCGCGCGCGCCTGTTTTCGTGCAGCCTTGCGTTCCGCCTTGGTCGTTTTCGGTCGCGGTGTCGAAGCGGCCTGTTCGACCGCTGCGTCGCCGGTATTCGTGTTGCTCTGTGCGTAGACCGGCACCGTCATGCTGCCGGCCACGAGCGTGACCGACGCCACCAATACAGCCAGCTTTGCCGAAGGATGTGTCATTGTCGATCTCCTGTTGAACCACGGTTGAACAGCAGCGCGCTGCGATGATCCATCCGCCTCACGCCTCGATAAACCCTTTCAACATGGCAAGCGAATCGGCGTCCTCGATCCGCTTGTCGGTGCGCCAGCGCAGCATGCGCGGGAAGCGCACCGCAACGCCCGACTTGTGTCGCGGGCTCGCCTGTATCCCTTCGAAACCGATCTCGAACACGAGCGTCGGCGTGACGCTGCGCACCGGTCCAAACTTCTCGACCGTCGTGCGCCGCACGATCGCATCCACCTGGTTCATCTCGTCATCGGTGAGTCCTGAGTACGCTTTCGCGAACGGCACGAGCGTCCTCACGCCGTCCGATTCGTCCCACACCGCGAACGTGAAGTCCGTATAGAGGCTCGCGCGCCGTCCGTGCCCGCGTTGCGCGTAGACGAGCACCGCGTCGACCGCATACGGATCGATCTTCCATTTCCACCACGTACCCGATGCCTTCGTGCGGCCGACGCCATAGCACGACGCGCGCTCCTTCAGCATCAAGCCTTCGACGCCGCGCGCACGGCTCTCGTCCCGTATCGCGGCGAGCGTGTCCCAGTCGCTTGCTTCGACGAGCGGCGACACGCGCAACGCTTCGCGTCCCGGCACACCGCCGCCAACGGACGAAGCAAGCGCATCGAGCCGCGCGCGACGCTCAGCCAGCGGCGTCATGCGCAGATCGATACCGTCTGCCTCCAGAAGATCATAGGCCAGCAAAGTGGATGGCGAATCCGCAAGCACCTTCTTCGTCAGCGTCTTGCGCGTGATGCGTGGCTGCAGCCGCGCGAATGGCAATGGCCGGTCCGCATCGGGCTGCCACGCGAGAATCTCGCCATCGATCACCGTGCCATCGCGCAGCGCATGACCGAGCGCGACGACTTCCGGAAAACGCTCGGTGATCAGGTCCTCACCGCGCGACCAGATCCATACCTGTCCCGCGCGCTTCACGAGCTGCGCGCGGATGCCATCCCATTTCCATTCTATGAGCCAGTCCGTCGGATCGCCGAGCGTTCTGGTCTCCGCCTGCAACGGATGCGCGAGAAAGAACGGGTAGGGCAGGCCGGCATCACGCGAATCGCCGGGTGTAGCGAGTAGCGATTGTGCTGCGTCGTCATTGTTGCCGTTCGCTTCTGCGGCTACGAGCTTCACATAGCGTTCCGCGCTCGGCGAAAGCCGCGAGTCGGTCCAGCCGACCATCCGCTGCGCAATCACGCGATGATCGACGCCGGCCACTTCAGCCAGTGCACGCACCACGAGCTGCTTCGCGACGCCGACACGAAACCCGCCGCCAATCAGTTTCGTCAGCAGAAAGCGGCCGCTCCAGTCGAGTTCGTCCCAGTACGCGATGAGCCGCTCACGCAAGATGTCGGGGCTCGCGCCGCGCATCGGCAGCACGCGTTCCTCGATCCATTGCGTGAGACCGAGTTCGGATTCGCGCGTTGCAGGCGGCAGGATGTGCGCGATCGTTTCCGCGAGATCGCCCACCGCTTGATACGACTCGTCGAAGAGCCAGTCGGGCAGACCCGCGCGTTCGCTCGCGGTCGCGATCAGGAGCCGCGTTGGAACGGACTGGCGCGGCTTGCCGCCCGCCAGAAAATACGACGCCCACGCGGCATCTTCCGGCGCGGCCTGCGAGAAGTAAGCAATCAGCGCGGCGAGTTTGTCGCGCGTGGATGTGGTTGCATCGAGCGCGGTATAGAGCGCGGCGAAGCGTCTCATCGCGACGTGTCCGTTGCGTTCGCGTTCGCTTCTGCATCGCTCACGGGTTCTTCGGATGCGGTTGCATCACGCGAATCAAGCTCTTCATCACCATAGTCCGTCGCGAACGAACCCGAATCGAAGCCGCGCTCGCGCAACCAGCGCACGAGTGGCTCCACTTGACCATGCGTGACGATCACGCGACTCGCGCCGCTCGCATCGATCGCCTGCTGTAGTGCGGGCCAGTCCGCGTGATCCGACAGCACGAAGCCGCGATCGACACCGCGCCGCCGACGTGTACCGCGCAACCGCATCCACCCCGACGCGAACGCATCGCTATATTCGCCGACGCGCCGCAGCCACGGCGTGCCCTGCGCGGAGGGCGGCGCGACGATCAGCGCCTGGCGGAACATGGCTTTATCTTTCGGCGCGATGTCGTTGACGCGCTGCGTCGGCGGCAATGCAATACCTGCTGCGCGATACACATCGTTGAGCGTCTCTACCGCGCCGTGACAGAAGATCGGGCCGATCGCCGCATCGATGCTCGCAAGCACGCGTTGCGCCTTGCCGAGCGTGTAGCAGAACAGCACGGACGCGCGTCCTTCGGCAGCATTGCGACGCCACCACGAATCGACGTCGTCGAATAGCGTTTGCGGCGGATCCCAGCGATAGATCGGCAGACCGAACGTCGATTCGGTGATGAAGGTGTCGCAGCGTACGGGCTCGAATGCATCGCAGGTCGGATCGCTCGCGAGCTTGTAGTCGCCCGACGCGACCCACACGCGGCCGCGGTGCTCGACGCGAATCTGCGCCGAACCCAGCACGTGCCCCGCGGGATGCAGCGAAACCGTTGTCTCGCCGATCGTCAGCCGTTCGCCGTAGCGCACCGTTTGCAGCGTGATGTCCGGCAGCCGCGAGCGCAGAATGCCCGCGCCCGCGTGTGCCGCGAGATAGTGCCCATGACCGGCGCGCACGTGATCGGAATGCGCGTGCGTGATGACCGCCGCGTCCACCGGTTTCCATGGGTCGATATAGAAGCCGCCCGGCGGACAGTACAGACCCTCGGGACGCGCGACGATCAGGTCTTCGTGGCTGTTCAATGCCTCGCTCCGTGCGGCCGCTTCGTGGAAATCGCTTGCGAACCCATTCAATTCGACATGGCAATCGACGTGCCCGACACATGACGCGGCTTTGCGACGCATCGCGGGGAGTGGGAACGGCCATTGCGGCGCTACACAGTATCCGTCAACGAGTGATCAAGGACATCTGACCATGCAAAACGCCCAGTCGAACCCGACCCAGTCGCAGCAGAACGAGATGGCGGCGAAGAGCCCCGCGAAGACGCCGGCCACGGGCGGCGCCGGGCCGGACGTGAAAACCCAGGCGCGCGAGTTCAGCGCGCCCGCAAAGGCACAAACGGGCCAAACGATCGCGGGGAAGCAACCCGCGCCGTTGCCAATCGTGCAGCCAGGAGCCGGCGCGGAAGCGTCGGGCGATCCGGTGCGTCGCGCGGCGCAGCGCATCGTGTCGGTCGACGTCGCGAACAGCGGCGCGTCGGACAGCAGCATCGACACCGACGGCAAGGGCCTCGAAGCCGCGCGCGAAGCGTCGGGCTGGACCGACAACGTCGTGACGTCGGAGGCGACCGGCGACAACGCCATCGCCACGCCCGACGAAGGCCTTGGCGGCTTCGACAGCCGGGTCGGCGGCAACCTGCCGGGCATCGCGGCGCGTCCGGGCTGGCGCGTGCGCAGCCACGGCGCGGTCTACGTCGAACGCCTGAACGGCGGCCGCGCGGAACTGCTGATCAGCTTTGAAGAGACCAGCGAAACGCACTAAAGCCGCACTAAAGCGCCGCACACGCGTGGTGCGATGCACCACGCCGCTGCACCAACTGACGACGCCGCGCACAGCGGCGGCGTAGGGCCTCCGGTGCGCTTTCAGAAAGCACGCGCCACACAGCAAGGGCCGCGAAAACGCGTCCGCCGGGTTCGCTTACAACCCTGAAAACGACGCCCAACAAGCGTCCGGCGCCACCTGAGCGCGGTCAAGGCAAGCCTGAAAACACCCCGCGCAGCCCATCGCCCGCACGAATGGCATACCTATTGCATTGCACCACGCCGAGGTCAAGGGCGACCTCGTAGCAGCGCATCTATTGTCTGCCGCCGTTCGGGCGGCTACGGGACAACGGCGTCCCGAACGGCGTGCCACGTGTCGAGCGATCGACGCGCGGTGCCGTTCGGGACGCTTTTTTTTGCGCGCCGCGAGCGTACCTGGACCACCCGCAATGCAATCGATGCTTCATTCGAAGGGACCCATGACTTCGCTTCGCCAACCTGCCGCATCCGTAACGTCGCCAGCTGCGGTGACGGGCCAGATCATCGGTGAACTGATCAATCTGGCGGGCCGTCAGCGCATGCTGTCGCAACGGCTGGTGCTGCACGTGCTGCTGGCTGCGCATGGCGATGCGGCGGCGCTCAAGATCGCGCGCGACTGTCTCGCCACGTTCACGACCGCGCACGCGGACCTCGTGAACGGCAACGATCGTCTGCCCGGCACCTTCTCCGCGGCGCTGCGCGAGCTGTATCTGGGTGCGCGCGGCGCCGATGCGCGCGTGCACCGCTTCATTGCGCTCGCGAACGATGCGATCGCGGCGCTCGAAGGCCTGCGCGCTGTGACACACGACGATGCGCGCATTACCGCGCTCGTCGGCGAAGCGACGCCGTTTCTCGACGTGCTGCAAGAGATCACGCTCGCGTACCAGCACGAGCTGCGCGATGTCGAAGCCGCGACCCAGCGTCGTCAGAACGATATCGCCGAGCGGCTCGGGCGCATCTCGATGCAGGCCAACATCGTCGCGATGAACGCGCGCGTATCCGCTGCGCGCGCCGGTGATTACGGCCGCGAATTCGCGGTGATCACGACGGTGCTCGCCGACATCATCAAGGAAATGGACCAGCTGATTCACAGCGTCGTCGACGAACGCGGCGGCAAGCGCGCGGGCGCATCGGCCGCATCGGCCGCGCAGCACGCACATCGGCAGCGCAACACCACCGAACCCTCAAACACCCGCATGACCTTCACGACCTCGCCCTTCGAGAGACACCTATGACGACCCTGCTGAATTCGCTGAAGAGCGGCAACTGGCGCGCGCTGCTCGCGTGCTTCCTGTACTTCGACACGGGCTTCACCGTGTGGGTGATGTTCGGCCCGCTCGCGCCGTTCATTCACAAGGACATCGCGATGTCGCCGGCGCAGCTCGGCTTTCTCGTCGCGGTGCCGGTGCTGGCCGCGGCCATCCTGCGCGTGACGCTCGGCAATCTCTATCAGGCCTACGACGGCCGCCGCGTCGCGCTGATGGGCGTCGCGCTGTCGGCGATTCCGTCGGTCGTGCTGCTGCTGTCGCCGGCTGCGCCGTCGTACACGCTGCTGCTGGTGCTAGGCGTGTTTCTCGGCGTCGGCGGCGCGAGCTTCGCGGTCGCGCTGCCGATGGCGGGCAGCAACTATCCGCCGAAAGTGCAGGGCCTCGTGCTCGGGCTCGCCGCGGCCGGCAACATCGGCGCGGTGCTCGACGGCTTCATGTTCCCAGGGATTGCCGATCATTTCGGCTGGGCGCGCGCGGCTGGCGCTGCGCTGCCGCTGCTCGGCATCGCCGCGCTCGCGCTGTACTTCTGGGCGCACGATCTGGGCGTGAAGTCGGGCAGCGCACCGCGCGCGCTCGGCAGTTTCCTGATCACGCTGGGCGGACTGCTGGTGCTCGTGCTTGCGGTGCACGGGGGCGTGTTCGGTGCAGGGAAGACGGGCGTGCTGCTGTTGCCGCTGCTCGGCGCGCTGCTCGCGATCGCCGTGCTGCCCGCGCACTATCGCAGTGTGCTGACCGAAGGCGATACGTGGGTCGTGATGCTCGTGTACAGCATCACGTTCGGCGGCTTCGTCGGCATGTCGTCGTACGTGACGACGCTGCTGATCTCGCTCTATCAGATGCCGAAGCTCGAAGCGGGTCTCTTCATGTCGCTGCTCGCGTTCATCGGCGCGCTGGTGCGCCCGATCGGCGGCCTCGTCGCCGATCGCATCTCCGGTGTTCGCGCGCTCGTGCTGCTGCTTGCGGCGATCGCCGCGTGCGATTTCCTGTTCGCGATCTGGATGCCGCCGCTCGGCGCGGGCATCGCAATCCTGGTGATCACGTATCTGTGCTTCGGCCTCGGCAACGGCGCGACGTTCCAGCTCGTGCCGCAGCGCTGGAAGGGCAGGACCGGGCTGATGTCGGGCATCGTCGGCGCCGCGGGCGGCATCGGCGGCTTCTATCTGCCGGTGATCATGGGGATAGCGAAGGAAAGCACCGGTAGCTACCAGATGGGCTTCGCGACCTTTGGCGGTATCGCGACGCTCGCGTTCGCGCTCGTCGTGCTGCATCGCACGCGCTGGCTCGAATGGGCGCTGCCGAAAGAAACGCTGGTGCCCGCCGCCGCGCCGCAACGCGCCGGCATGTCCGCGGACGTGTGATCGTCTGAACGTTCGAGCGGAGCGTTAGCGCCCTGCAGCCGCCGGTGAAGTACGCCGTACCGGTTGCTGCGGGGGTTCCGTATCGAGCTTGCGGAACACGAGCGCCGATATCAGCGTGATCACGCCGACGCAGATGAACGCGAGCCGGAAGCCGGTCGCAGCCGATCCACCGTGCGGCGTGAACAGATTGACGAGCCCGCCGCCGATCGATACGCC
The DNA here is from genome assembly GCF_003443895.1 of Paraburkholderia phosphatilytica. Taxonomy (GTDB): domain Bacteria; phylum Pseudomonadota; class Gammaproteobacteria; order Burkholderiales; family Burkholderiaceae; genus Paraburkholderia; species Paraburkholderia phosphatilytica. The sequence continues at coordinate 25,475 of NZ_QQOA01000005.1, forward strand.
CAGGCCGATCGCGAGCATCTGCACCATCGAAAACAGACTGTTGCCGCTGCCGGCGTCTTCGCTGGTGAGGCCCTTCAGCGTGACGCTGTTCATCGCCGCGAACTGCATCGAGTTCGCGCCGCCGAAAATCGCCAGCACGGCGATCTCGAGCACGAGCGGCGTGCCCGCGGAAAACAGCGCGAACGCCACGATCGAACCGCCAACGATCAGCGTATTCACAAGCAGGAACATCTCGTAGCCGAAGCGGTGAATCAGCGGCGCGATCCAGCGCTTCGTAACAGTGCCGGCGATGGCCGCAGGCAGCATCATCATGCCCGAGTGCAGCGGCGAATAGCCGAGCTGCAGCTGCAACAGCAGCGGCACGAGAAACGGCACCGCGCTGGAGCCGACCCGGCACACCAGGTTACCGATCAGCCCCACGCTGAAGTTCGGCTCACGAAACAGGCCGAGCCGGAACAGCGGATTCGCCTTGCGGCGCGCGTAGGGGATGTACAGCAGCGCGGCCGCTACGCCGAGCACGAACAGGAACACGGACCACGCTTCGCGATGCGTGTGCATCGGCGCGTCGATCGCGAGTGAACACGCGACCATGCACGCCGACAGCAGCCCGCAGCCGATCCAGTCGAACGGCGGCGCGGCGCCGCCATGCGAGCGCGGCAGAAAACGCAGCACCGCTAGCATGCCAACGGCGCCGATCGGCACGTTGATCAGGAAGATCCAGTGCCATGTCGCTTCCTCGACGAACCAGCCGCCGAGCGTCGGGCCGAGAATCGGGCCCACCTGGCCGGCAATCGAGATCATCGCGAGCGCGGATACGTACGCGTCGCCGCTGACGGCGCGTAGCACCGCGAGCCGCCCGATCGGCAGCAGCATCGAGCCGCCGACGCCCTGCAGCACGCGCGCCACCACCAGTTGCGGCAGCGTATGCGCGTTCGCGCAGCAGATCGAGCCGAGCACGAACAGCAGGATCGACGCGAAGTACACGCGCCGCGTGCCGAAGCGGTCCGCGAGCCAGCCGGATGCCGGCGTGAGCAGGGCCATCGTCAGCGTGTACGCGACGACGACCGGCTGCATCTGCAGCGGCGATACGTCGAGGCTGTGGGCGATGGAGGGTAGCGCGGTGTTGACGATCGTCGTGTCGAGGGCTTGCATGAAGAAGCCGGTCGCGACGATCCACAACAATGCGGTCTGGGTGGAATCTCGATTCATCTTGAGGCGGTGCGGGGACCTCATCATCATAGTGTCATGATCCGCTATCGGGAACCCCACCAGGTGCGTTGACTGTTATCGCCATTGGCGATAACAATGCAGGCATGCTCAATCCCGTCTGGCTCCGCTCCTTCGCTACCGTCGCGGCGTGTCACAGCTTCACCGAAGCGGCGCGCCAGCTCGGCCTCACGCAGTCGAGCGTTAGCGAACACGTGCGCCGGCTCGAAGAGAACGTCGGCCGGCGTCTTTTCAAGCGCGATACGCATTCGCTCGCGATTACCGCGGACGGCGAAGCGATGCTCGCGCACGCAAGCCTGATCCTGCAGGCGATGACCCGTGCGGAATCGCAGTTTCGCGGGCCGCGGCTGAAAGGCCGCGTACGCCTCGGTTCCTCCGACGACGTCGCGCTCGGCCCGCTGCCCAGCGTGCTCGCCGCGTTCCGCAACGCGCATCCGGACGTCGAGCTCGAAATCACGATCGGCATGACCGGCCGCCTGTATGAACTGCTCGACGCGGGCTCGATCGATCTGTTCGTCGGCAAGCGGCGGCTCGGCGACCGGCGCGGCGTGCCGCTCTTCACCGCGCGGCTCGAATGGCTCGCCACCGTCGGCACGCTCGTCGATCCGCAGCAGCCGTTGCCGCTGATTCTCGTCGCGGAGCCGAGCGTGACGCGCGCGGTCGTGCTCGACGCGCTCGCCGAAGCGGGCTTCCGCTGGCAGATCGTCTGCACGAGCAGCAGCCATGCCGGCTGTATTGCCGCGGCGCGCGGCGGGCTCGGCATCACCGCGCGGCCGCAGTACCTCGCCGCGCGCGGCCTCGTGCCGCCCATCAACGCAAACGAGCTGCCCGCGCTGCCGGACGTCGAATTCATCGCGATGGCCGGCAAACGGCTGAGCCGTCCGGCCGGCACCTTGCTGCGTTTGCTGCAGGACAGCGATCTGCGCGGCGCGTGGGTCGGCGAATAACCGCACCTGATGTCACGTAGTGGCGCGTAAAGGCGCATCGCAAAGCTTTCGCGCGCCACATTGACCACATACCAGGATTTCGACCGCGATTGAAGCGGTGTCTCGTTGCGCCCGCATATAAATTTGATTCATGATGCCTGGCGCGACTTAACCTTTCGTGACCGGGGCCGATATACAAAGGCTGCGCGTTTGTCCTCCCTGTCCCATCTCGCGGATTTCACCCGTCGATATGCTTTCTCCGTTAGCCCATCACGCGGCCACCGTGGAGTTCAACCGCCGTTTTCACAAACGGTCGCTCGAGCATCAGCGTCCGCTGTCGCGTTTCACGATGGCGTTCACGGTGCTCGCCTATCTGCTGTTCGTGCTGGCGCGCGAGCTGGTGAGCGGGCCGGCCCTGCCGCTCGGCTGGCGTCTCGCGTGCGCGGTGGTGCTGGCGCTGCTGGTCCTCGCCATTCCTTACACGCGCACGACGCTGCAGTTCGGCTGCGTCGGTTTCGCGTACACGCTGATGCTGCAGCTCGGCCTCGCGCTGAACGTGGTCGGCGTCAATGCGCCGCTGTTGTGGGCGCTGCCGGCCGCGGTGCTGATTCCGGTCTGTGCGGGGCCGCTGTGGCTGACGCCCACGCATTTCTTCGTCGGCACGGCACTGTTCTGCGCCGCGGGTTTGCCGCTCGTATTAGGTATCGAGCCGACGCGCGACGTGCGCGTGGTCGGCTGGATGTGGCTGATGATCTCGCTGCCGACCGCCGCGGTGTTCCACTTCGGCTTCTACTGGTTCCGGCGCAACCATTTCCGCCTCGAAGATCGCCTCGCGCGACTCGCCGCCACCGATCCGCTGACCGGCCTGCGCAACCGCCGCGCGTTCATGGAGCAGGCGGACGAGCGGCTTGCCGGAATCGGCCATGATGGCGCGCGCGGTGCGCTGCCGATGAGCGCGATTTTCGTCGACATCGATCACTTCAAGTCGCTGAACGACCGCTTCGGCCACGCGGCCGGCGACCAGACGCTGCAGGACGTCGCCCGTGCGCTGACGAAGCACGCAGGCCCGCAGGACAGCGTCAGCCGGATCGGCGGCGAAGAGTTCGCGCTGCTGCGCGAAACCGATCTGCAGGGTGCGGTCGACTTCGCCGAGGAACTGCGCGCCGCGATCGGCACGATCCCGCGGCCGGACGGCATGCTCGCCGCGAGCTTCGGCGTGGCCGAGCATCGCCGCGGCGACAGCATCATGACGCTGCTCGATCGCGCCGACACCGCGCTGCTGCGCGCGAAGCACTCAGGGCGCAACCGCGTGTGCGCCGAACGCGAGATCGTCGCGGGACCGCGGGTGCCGGTCGCATCGCCGGCGGGCGCACAGCACGCGGATATCACGCAGCCGCTCCGTCAGCAATGGGCGGAATACTGGCTCACGTCGCATTTCCAGCCGCTCTACAGCCTGTCGCACCAGAAACAGGTCGGTTTCGAGGCGCTGCTGCGCGGCGAACTCGCGGACGGCACCCGCGTGCCGCCCGCGATCCTGTTCGCGCAGAAGACGTTCAGCAACGAAGGTGCGCTCGACCGCGCGAGCCACGGCCTGCATCTCGGCAACGCGCGGCGGCTCGTGCCCGACGATGCGTGGGTGTTCGTCAACATCCTGCCGGCCAGCTTCATCGCGCACGACTACGCGGACGAACTCGCGCGCGTCGCGCAGGAGGCCGGCATCGCGCCGCAGCGGATCGTGCTGGAGCTGCTGGAATCGCACGGCGGCAGCGTCGACGAAATGTCCCGCGCGGCGCAGCAGTTTCGCGAGCACGGCTTCCTGATCGCGGTCGACGACTTCGGCGCCGGCCATTCGAATCTCGATCGCCTGTTCCGCATCCGCCCCGATCTCGTCAAGCTCGACGGCGAACTGATCCGCGCGACGAGCCCCGGCGCGCGCAAGCCGGTGCTGCCGAAGCTCGTGTCGCTGCTGCATCACGCAGGCATGCTGGTGGTGGTGGAAGGCGTGGAGACGAACGAGGAACTGGTGCTCGCGGTGGAGTCGAACGTCGACTTCGCGCAGGGCTATCTGCTCGGACGGCCGGAAGCGACGGTGCCGTCGCCGAAGGAGGCCGAAGCGCGCATCGACCATGCGTTCGATGCGATCGCACAGGGCCGCATGCGTCAGCACGCCACCTTCGAGGCGCAGGTGCAGAGCTATCGCAAGGCGCTGATCGCGGCGGCGAACGGGCTCGCGAACCAGGCGCTGCCAGGCGAAGCCTTCGCGACGCTCTGCGCGCTGCCGCATTGCATCAGCTGCTTCATCCTCGACCCGACCGGACGGCAGATCGGACCGGATATCGCGGGCGCGGCGGCTACGCTGGCTGGCACGTCGCTGCATCCGGTCGCGGATCCGGCCGAAGCGCGCTGGGACCATCGGCCGTATTTCCGCAACGCGGTGCTGCGTCCCGGCGTGCCGGTCACGAGCGCGCCGTACCTGTCGCTTGCGAGCGGCCGGCCGTGCGTCGCCGTGACGATGGCGATCGAACTCGCCGGCGCGCGTCGCGTGATCGGCACCGAGCTCGACTGGTCGAAGCCGGATCTGCCGTGGCCCGCGGGCGAGTGAACTGCGTTGGCCACGGTGGTGTTAATGCCTGGCCACTGCGGCGTGGTCACTGTGGCCAGGTCACCGCGGCCCGGCCACTGCGGCGTGGTCACCGCGTCGATGTCACTGCATCGCCGCCGGCGGCGCGCTGCGCACGCCGGCGAGCGCCGATCCATAACCGCCCGATTCCGCGTTGTTCGGCAGACCGTTGACGAGCTGCGCACGCGGATCGACGGGATTCAGGTTCATCTCGCCGGCCTGGCGGTTGCCGTGGGTCGGATATTCGCTGCCGATCGGCGCGTTCGGCATCAGCGTCGGGCTGTTGGCGGGTGTGGACAGATCGTCGGCGGGCGACGGGCCCATGCCTTGTGCGTGAGCCTGCGCGAACGCCGCGCAGAGCGACAGCGCGAGCGCGCCGCGAACGATGGTGTGCAACGTCTTCATGATTCACTCCTCGGCGCGTCGGGGCACGCGCAGTTGACCGGAAGGGCCTCGATCGAGTCTAGACCTGCAGGCCCGGCCTCGCTGTGAGATGGGCAGGCGGCCGGGGACTCCTGCACAGATACGTTCGGTTTGCGCCGGGGGATGCATCGCCGTGAAGTCGAGGACACGGGTCGCTCTCGATTGTGCGGGCGCTGCGAAGCGCGCTATAAACATCGGCAGATCGGGGCGTCGACCACGCCCGGTACGATCACGCGCCGCGCACGACGCAGCGCGCCACTCATGAGACAACGGCGACCGAGACGCCGGGGAGACACGGCATGACACCGGAAAAAATGCTCGCGCTGTTCGAGCGGCATTACCTGGCGGGCAAGACCAACGCCGAAGTCGAGTACACGTGCGCGGGTTTCGCGTCATGGCTCGCAGGGGCGTGGGAGCGGCTCGGCGAAGACGAACGCGCGGTGCTGACGGGCGTCGGCGCGACGCTCTGGCGCGAGGGCTACGAGCGCAGCAACAGCAACCGGAGCGCGACGAAAGATCTGTGGTGAGCGGCTGGCCATGACGTGTGCTGCTGCGAGATCGTTGCGGCCCGGCAACGCGAATATCCGTTGAAACGCATGCTCAGGCACACCGGATGCGCGAACGAAGAGGCCCGCGCACATGCGCGGTCGTGACTTCGAGCCACTTTCAAGGAGCCGCTCATGAACAAGGATCAGGTGAAGGGCGTTGGAAAACAGGTGAAGGGCAAGGCCAACGAGATGGCCGGCAAGATGACCGGCGACAAGGCCCAGGAACTGAAGGGCGACCTCCAGCAAGGCGCCGGCAAGGTGCAGAAGGCCTACGGCGACGGCAAGGAAGAGGCGAAGAAGGAACGGCATCACTAACCGTTGACGGTCTTCGGACCGTCGATCGCCGGTGGATGCGGATCATGCCTCTTCGTGTCCGCCGGCCCGCCGAATACAACGATTTTTCCGCCACGCCAAAAACGCATCGGGCATACAGGAAAACCACGATTGGCGGGTTCGCAACCCGCGGCTAGGATGTAACCAAACGTAACGAGGTTTCGTCAGGCTTTTACAACCACAACGAAAACCATCGACGGGGTATCACCAGCAGAACCGGACCAACAAGCAGTCAACAGCAGTACCAGTACGACGAACAATGACTACGGGGACCACTAGACGGGGCCACGCAGGGGATCCGACGTACAGGATGACGCGGCGACCACGCCGCGCATAGGATGGATGGCCGCAGTGCGAACTGCCGTCATCCATTTTTTTTGCCTGCTGTTTTTGCCTGCATTCGGTGGCCGAATTCAGTGGCCGAATTCAGCGGCTCAAATGCACGAGCGCATCGCGCATCGGTTCGCTCGACACGACGATCGGCCCGGTGAACGGCGTATCCAGATCCACGATCACATAGACGGCCGACGCTATGGAAAGCGCGCCGAGCGTGATCATCACCAGCGCAAGCGCATTGCGCGGCGCGATCAGCCCGAAGCTCAGAAAGATCACGATCAGCCAGAACGCGAGCGTCACGAAGAACGGCTTCGAGATCGTGCTGTGCGCTTCCTCGATCAGCTTCCAGCGTTCCTGCACCAGCCGGTCGAAGCGCGCGATGCATTCCTGCAGCAAACCCGCGTGATACGGATCGGCCGGCTTGATCTGCCGCAGCTTCAGCTGCATCGCGTCCAGCAGATCGCCGAGCGAGGTGTTCTCGAGTTCGTTGCGCATGCTGTCCGGACCCACGCGGTGCGGATAGTAATCCCCGGCGGGCGGCGGCTCGTCGGTCCACGTCGAGGCGATCGCGGCCGCGGTGTACGCGCGCAGCGCGGCGCGCGCGCCGGCCGCATCGTCGCCGTAGTTGCGCAGGCTCGTGTCGAGCTGGATCAGGTCGGCGGCATACGTGCGAAAGTCGTTGCCAACGGTATCGAAGCCATTCTTCGCGGACGCCGTCATCAGGCCCAGCACCAGCGCCGCGAACGTCACCAGCATCGTGATCACGAGCTGGATCAGCTGGACAGTCTCGTGCGCCTTGTGCTCCTCCGGCAGCAGCGGACGCACCAGCACGCCGAGCGCGGTGCCGCCCAGCAGCAGGAAGAACACGAGCAGCGCGGAGCCGATCTCGAACATGCCCATCCCGTCAGGACCCTCGATGCCGCTTTAGACGACGGTCAGCGGCGACAGTGCGCATTGTTCTGCGGCGCGCGCCGCGTCGCAACACTGTCAAACCCTCATCCAGTGCACGCGGGTGCGCGACGCGCACAGCGCTGGTGCATCGCGGGGCACCGAGTTGACACTCATGGACGCGCGGCGCCGGACGTGATCCACTGTGATGCGGCTTCCAGCCGGGCTTTGCGTGGGCGGCGACGCGTTTCGCGACATCGTCGTTTCATCGCGCGCTGGCATGCTCATCGGCATGGAAGTTGCATTGGGGCAGTAACGCCTGGTTGATCTGTTTTCGCCGTGGCGGCCGCGCTTCGCAGGTGCTCTGGACGACCGTCCCGTGGCACCGGTCGGCGCGATCGCGCGACGCATTGCAGCAGCATGCACTCGCCTTGCGCCGGTTTGCGGCGGCGGCATCGGCATGCACGCGTTCAGGATCGGGCGATGAAGTCATGACTGGCCGTCTTCTGGCAGTGCGGACTATTCGTGCTACCCGAGGCCTTGCCCGAACCGAACCGCGTATGTTGATTTACCCCGTCGATCCGCCCGGCAGCGAAGGGCAGGTGTGAGGGCAGCCACGCGAGTTTCAGCGACGTGTCTGCGCAGGCTGTTGCGAGCGAACCGATAGCGGTTGCAGTGGAATCGTTATCCAGGCGCAACCCGCGGGCGCAACCCGGCGGCCACGCTGGCGTGCACATCACATGGGATACCGGTTATGACGCAAGCTTTCTTCAACGAGATGTTCGAGCGCTCCGATCTCACCGCTGCCGGCGTGCCGTGCGGCGAGTTCCCGCAGGCGGGCGCGCCGCGATCCCACTATCACGACTTCTTCGCGTGGCTAAGCGCGCAGAGCGAGCAGCGCATCCGCAACAAGCGCGCCGAAGCCGACCTGAACTTTCGCCGCGTCGGCATCACGTTCGCGGTGTACGGCGCGAAGGACGAGACGGGCGTCGGCACCGAGCGCACCATTCCGTTCGACGTGATTCCGCGCATCTTCCCCGCGCACGAATGGCAGGCGCTCGAACGCGGGCTGCGGCAGCGCGTGAACGCGCTGAACCTGTTCATCAAAGACATCTATCACGAGCAGAACATCGTGAAGGCCGGCGTGATTCCGGCCGAGCAGGTGCTGAACAACGCGCAGTACCGGCCCGAGATGCAGGGCGTGAAGGTTGCGCGCGACATCTACGCGCATATCGCCGGCATCGATATCGTCCGCGCGGGCGAGGGCGAGTTCTACGTGCTCGAAGACAACCTGCGGGTGCCGTCGGGCGTGTCGTACATGCTCGAGAACCGCAAGATGATGATGCGGCTCTTCCCCGAGCTGTTCGCGCGCAACCGCATCGCGCCGGTCGCGCATTACCCCGACCTGCTGCTCGATACGCTGCGCGCCGCTGCGCCCGCGGGCGTCGACAATCCGACCATCGTCGTGCTCACGCCGGGCATGTACAACTCGGCGTACTTCGAGCACGCGTTCCTCGCGCAGCAGATGGGCATCGAGCTGGTGGAAGGCCACGATCTGTTCGTCGATGGTGACTATCTGTACATGCGCACCACGCAGGGGCCGCAGCGCGTCGACGTGATCTATCGCCGCGTGGACGACGACTTCCTCGATCCGCAGGTGTTTCGCGCGGACTCGGCGCTCGGCGCGGCCGGCATGATCTCGGTCTATCGCAAGGGCAACGTGACGCTGTGCAACGCGGTCGGCACCGGCGTCGCCGACGACAAGTCGATCTACCCGTACGTGCCCGACATGGTGAAGTTCTACCTCAGCGAAGAGCCGATCCTGAACAACGTGCCGACGTACATGTGCCGCAAGGCCGACGACCTGCAATACACGCTCGACCACCTTCCCGAGCTCGTCGTGAAGGAGACGCATGGCGCGGGCGGTTACGGCATGCTGGTCGGGCCGGCGTCGACGAAGGCGGAGATCGAGGCGTTCCGCGCGGCGCTCGTCGCGAATCCGGACAAGTACATCGCGCAGCCCACGCTGTCGCTGTCCACCTGTCCGACCTACGTCGAAGCGGGCATCGCGCCGCGTCACATCGACCTGCGGCCGTTCGTGCTGTCGGGCCACGAGGTGAGGATGGTGCCGGGCGGACTCACGCGCGTCGCATTGCGCGAAGGGTCGCTCGTCGTCAACTCGTCGCAGGGCGGCGGCACCAAGGACACCTGGGTCATCGAGCGCTGAGTTCGCACGGCGCTTTCGAAGCGCTTCGCGAACCGCCGCGATGATCGAGGCCACGCATACCAATCAGACCGTCATTCAGGAGTCGCCATGCTGAGCCGTACCGCCGACCATCTGTTCTGGATGGCCCGCTATACCGAGCGCGCGGAAAACACCGCGCGGATGCTCGACGCCAACTATCAGATGTCGCTCCTGCCGCAATCGGACGAGTACGCGGAAGCCGGCTGGCGCGCGATGCTGTCCATCTCCGAGCTGACCACGTTCTACGCGTCGGTGAAGAGCGGCATGAAGAGCCGCGACGTGATCGACTTCATGTCGCGCGAACAGACCAATCTGTCTTCGATCGCGAGCTGCCTGCGCGCCGCGCGTGAGAACGCGCGTGCCGTGCGCGGCTCGATCAACACCGAGCTGTGGGAAACCATCAACACGACGTGGCTCGACTCGCAGCGTTCGCTGGGCGAAGGCATTCTCGAACGCGATCCGGCCGAGTTCTTCGAGTGGGTGAAGTTCCGTTCGCATCTGTCGCGTGGCGTGCAACTGGGCACGATGGCGAAAGACGAAGCGTTCTACTTCATGCGCGTGGGCACTTTCATCGAACGCGCGGACAACACCGCGCGGATTCTGGACGTGAAGTTCGAGATGCTCGAACAGGGCGACGACGTGCCCGCCGAATCGCTTGACTACTATCACTGGTCCGCGGTGCTGCGTTCGGTGTCGGGCTTCGAGATCTATCGCAAGACCTACCGCGACGTGATCACGCCGGAACGGGTCGCCGCGCTGCTGATTCTCAACCGCGACTGGCCGCGTTCGCTCGCGGCGAGCATGGAAGAGGTCCAGCAGATCGTCGCGCGCGTGAGCCGCGGCCGCTCGGTGCGTGCGGAACGTCTTGCGGAACGCCTGAGCACCGAACTGCGCGACGGCAGCGTCCGCGAGATTCTGCGCGGCGGCCTGCATGCGTACCTGAACGAGTTCCTCGCGCGCGTGAACGAACTGGCGAGCACGATCAGCCAGGACTTCCTGCTGCCGATCGCGCCGGAGCCGGAAGCCGCGCAGACGCAGACGCAAACGCAGGACGGCGTTGGCCAGACGCAATCGCAGAACGGCATGAGCCAATCGCAGACACAAACGCAGACGCCATCGACGGCGCCCTAGCGTTTCGCGCCGGCATGCGTGAGCACGCGATGCACGAAGCGCAGCTTGTCGATGACGGGCGGCGCGAGCGTGAACGGGTAGCCGTCCTGCATGCCGAGGCTACGGTTCAGGCTGTTGAGCACGTAGGTGAGCGGAAACCAGCGCTTCATCAGGTTATCGAAGCTGGCTTCCTCGACAGGCGTCTGATCGGTCAGCGTCGGCTCGTGCGGCGTATCCGGCACGAGCGCGAGACCGCACGACGCAGCCGTATCGAGCGTATCGACCATATGCAGGTAATGAGCCCACGTTTCGGCCCAGTCCTCCCACGGGTGCATCGTCGCGTACGCGCTGACGTATTGCAGCGCCCAGTCGGGCGGCGCGCCCGTTTCGTAGTGCCGCGCGAGCGCCTCGCCGTAATCGGCGCGCTCGTCGCCGAACTGCCTGCGGAACGGTTCGAGCCAGCGGGTGCCCGCGATCAGGCGGTCGAAGTAGTAATGGCCGACCTCATGTCGGAAGTGGCCGAGCAGCGTGCGGTACGGCTCGCCCAGTTCCGAGCGGGTCTTCTCGCGCTGCGCGTCGTCGGCTTCGACCACATTCAGCGTGACGACGCCGTCCGCGTGACCCGTCATCACATGTTCGCCATCGGGCGTGTTTTCGAGGAAGTCGAACTGCAGACCGTGCTCGGGATCCTCCGCGCGCGATTCCACCGGCAGGCCGAGCGCGAACAGCGTGTACAGCAGCCTGCGCTTCGCCGTCTCGAGCCGGTACCAGTAGAGGCGGTTTTTGCCCAGGTCTTTTCCAGCGTCGTTGCCGGACTCGTCGCTGGCGTCGAGATTCGGGATCGTGCGCGTCAGCTGACACGCGCGGCACAGCGTGGCGTCATCGTCGGCGGGGATCATCCAGTTGCAGACGTTTTCGACCGCGTAGTTGTGGCACTGCCGATACGCGGCGGCGGGCGCGTCAGGGTGCAGGCTCGTCCAGCGTGGCGTGGGCGGGCTGAGTGGCGGGCTGCTGGTGTCGGGCGTGGCTTCGGCGGTGGTTTCGTCTGCGTTGTTGGCGACGGCGGGCGGGGAATCGGGCGGGGCGTTGTTGCTTGCGTCGGCCGCATGGTTCGCATCGTTCGCGGAATTCACGGAATTCGCGGCTTCAACGGGCGCGGGTTCGAACGCGCTGATCTCGCCCAGCTCCGGCACGTAGCCGAGCAGCGCGCCGCATCTCTCGCACTGGATGTTCTCGAAAAACACGAGGTTGTCGCAGCGGTTGCAGTGAAAGGTCTTCATCGCGTCGTCGCTTCGCAGAAAGGTGAGTGCGCTCGTGCGGTGTGCAATGCGCGCCATGTCCGCCGCACGCGCGGCGTGCACGCGAACCGCAAACTTCATGCCGCGCAGTGCGTGCGTCACGGGCAGTGCGCGTCTGATCGTACGCATCGATCGTGTCACGCGGCGCATCCATCGCGAAGCACGAACGTCCAGTCCAGTTTCCGTTTTCCAGCGGCGTTCGCGCCGTTTCATTCGAGGAGTGCAGTGTGTCCATCCGCGTCGCATTGAACCACGTCACGCATTACCACTACGACCGCCTGACCGGACTCGGGCCGCAGGTGGTCCGGCTGCGCCCGGCGCCGCATTGCCGCACGCCGATCCTGTCGTACTCGATGCGCGTCGAGCCGGAGCAGCACTTCATCAACTGGCAGCAGGACGCATTCGCGAACTATCAGGCGCGCCTCGTGATTCCCGAGCCGACCCGCGAGTTCAAGGTCACTGTCGACCTCGTCGCGGAGATGGCGGTCTACAACCCGTTCGACTTCTTTCTCGAACCGTACGCCGAAGCATTCCCGTTTGCCTATCCGGACGAACTCGCGCACGAACTCGCGCCGTATCTCGTCAAGCGCGAGATGACGCCGCGCTTCAAGGCCTTCGTGGACAGCATCGACCGTTCGCCGAAAGCGACGATCGACTTTCTCGTCGAACTGAACCAGCGGCTGCAACACGACATCCGCTACCTGATCCGGATGGAGCCGGGCGTGCAGACGCCGGAAGAGACGCTTGAAAACGCGTCCGGCTCGTGCCGCGATTCGGGCTGGCTGCTCGTCGAAACGCTGCGTCAGCTCGGCCTCGCCGCGCGCTTCGTGTCGGGTTATCTGCTGCAACTCGCACCGGATACGAAATCGCTCGATGGCCCGAGCGGCACCGAAGTCGATTTCACCGACCTGCACGCGTGGTGCGAAGTCTATCTGCCGGGCGCCGGCTGGATCGGTTTCGATCCGACCTCGGGGCTGCTCGCGGGCGAGGGCCACATTCCGGTTGCGTGCACGCCGGAGCCGGGCAGCGCCGCGCCGATCGCGGGCGCGCTCGACGAATGCGAAGTCGAATTCGCGCACACGATGACGATCACGCGCGTGCTGGAAACGCCGCGCGTCACGAAGCCGTACACGGAAGAGGACTGGGCGAACGTCGTCGCGATGGGCCATCAGGTGGATGCGGATCTGCGGGCGATGGACGTGCGCCTGACGATGGGCGGCGAGCCGACCTACGTGTCCGTGCGCGACCGCGACGCAGCCGAGTGGAACACCGACGCGCTCGGCCCGACCAAACGCGGCTACGCAGTCGCGCTGATGGACAAGCTGCGCTCGCGCTATGGCGCGAACGGCTTCCTGCATATCGGCCAGGGCAAGTGGTATCCGGGCGAGCAGCTGCCGCGCTGGGCGCTGTCGCTGTTCTGGCGCGCGGACGGCGAGGCGTGCTGGCATGATCCGAAGCTGTTCGCGGACGAGCGCGACCCCGGCAGCTACACGTCGGAAGACGCGCAGCGCTTCATCACGCATCTGGCGGGCAAGCTCGCGCTGGACCCGGGCTTCGTGCAGCCGGGTTACGAAGACACGTGGTACTACCTGTGGCGCGAGCGCCGTCTGCCGGTGAACGTCGATCCGTTCGATTCGCGTCTCGACGACGAACTCGAACGTGTGCGGCTGCGCCGCGTGTTCGATGCGGGTCTGCCTTCGGTGACGGGCTACGTGCTGCCGCTCGGGCGAGAAGCGAACGTGGCGATGCAGCCCGCCCGCTGGGTCAGCGGCCCGTGGTTCTTCCGCGACGAGCGCATGTACCTGATTCCCGGCGATTCGCCGATGGGTTACCGGCTGCCGCTCGATTCGCTGCCGTGGGTCACGAAGACCGACTACCCGTACCAGCACGCGCACGATCCGTTCGCGCCGCCGGCGCCGCTGCGCAGCGCGTCCGAACTGCGGATGCAGTACGCGAACGACGAGGCGCTCGGCGTGGTTGGCGAAGAGGCGGGCGTATCGCGGGAGTACGCGGTGGCACGCGCGGGCGCGGGCGCCGTGGCGCTCGCGGAAGGCGGCAACGGCGATGACGGCGGCGTCGGCACGGCGCTCGGTAGCGAAACGGGCACCGGCAACGCAGCCGAACGCGCGTCATCGTCCCGCGACAGCACCACCTGGACACCACCTCGGCGCGGCGAATCCGCGGCGAACATCACCCGCACCGCGCTGTGCGTCGAGGCGCGCGACCCGGCGCGCGCGGCCGGCCCGAAGGTCGAGGCCGACTCGTTCGGCAGCGGCAAGAAGCTGCTGCACGTGTTCATGCCGCCGCTCACCGAGCTCGACGACTACCTCGACCTGCTCGCCGCCGTCGAAGCGACGGCCGCCGAGCTGAAGATGCAGGTGATCGTCGAAGGCTATCCGCCGCCGCGCGACCCGCGCCTGAAGATGCTGCAGGTGACGCCCGACCCCGGCGTGATCGAGGTGAACATCCATCCCGCGTCGAACTGGGACGAGCTCGTCGATCACACCGAATACCTGTACCAGTCCGCGCACGAGTCGTATCTGTGCCCCGAGAAGTTCATGCTCGACGGGCGGCACACCGGCACCGGCGGCGGCAACCACTTCGTGCTGGGCGGCGCGACGCCCGCGGACAGCCCGTTCCTGCGCCGTCCCGATCTGCTCGCGAGCCTGATCGGCTACTGGCTCAATCACCCGTCGCTGTCGTACCTGTTTTCAGGGCTTTTCATCGGGCCGACGAGCCAGGCGCCGCGCGCCGACGAAGCGCGCAACGACCAGATCTACGAGCTCGAAATCGCGTTCGGCGAACTGCAGCGCCAGCTCGATCTGCTGGGCGGCGTGAGTGCCGCGCGAGGCGACAACGCGCGCGTGCAGCCTTGGCTGATCGACCGGATCCTGCGCAACCTGCTGATCGACGTCACCGGCAACACGCATCGCGCCGAGTTCTGCATCGACAAGCTGTATTCGCCCGATGGCCCGACCGGACGTCTTGGCCTGCTGGAGCTGCGAGGCTTCGAAATGCCGCCGCATGCGCGCATGAGCCTCGTGCAGCAGCTGCTGCTGCGCGCACTCGTCGCGACGTTCTGGAACAAGCCGCACACGAAGCGCCTGACGCGCTGGGGCACCGAACTGCACGATCGCTTCCTGCTCGGCACCTTCGTGCAGATGGATTTCGACGACGTGCTCGCCGATCTGCGCGAAGCCGGCTATGCGTTCGATCCGGCCTGGTTCGCGCCGCACTTCGAGTTCCGCTTCCCGCACGTCGGCGAGCTGCACACGCAAGGCATGTCGCTGACGCTGCGCAACGCGCTCGAACCGTGGCACGTGATGGGCGAAGAGGGCGCGGCGGGCACCACGGTGCGCTATGTCGATTCGTCGGTGGAGCGGCTGGAGGTGCGCGTGCTCGGCCTCAACGACAACCGTCACGTGGTGACCGTGAACGGCGTGCCGTTGCCGCTGCAGCCCACCGGACGCGTGAGCGAGGCGGTGGCCGGCGTGCGCTATCGCGCGTGGACCCAGCCGTCGTCGCTGCATCCGACGATCGGCGCGCACGCGCCGCTCACCGTCGATATCGTCGACACATGGACCGGCCGTTCGATCGGCGGATGCCAGTATCATGTCGCTCATCCGGGCGGGCGCAATTACCAGACCTTCCCGGTCAATGCCTATGAAGCCGAGAGCCGGCGCCGCGCGCGCTTCTTCACGACCGGCCACACGCCTGGGGCCGTGAAGGTCGGAGACGCGGAGCGCAGCCTGGAGTTTCCGTTCACGCTGGACCTGCGCCGCGCGGTTTCATGAACCCGACCCAACGCCGCACTGCTTTGAGGTAAGACCGCATCTTGGCTTTCCAGTCGATCCTGCCGTTCGATGCCGGCAACGCGCAGTCCGAAGCGCTCGCCGAAGCCCATGCGGAGGCGCTCGCGCTCGCGCGCGCATTGCCGGCGCGTCCGGGTCATCGGGACGAGCTGCGCGATGCGTCGGGCGCGCTGCGCGAGCCGTGGCGGCGCTTCTTCGCGCTGCTCGGCGAGGAAGGCATCTCGAGCCTCGATGCGCGGCTCGCGTCGGTCGCGCAGCAGGTGCGCGACAACGACATCACCTACAACGTCTACGCGGACAACGGCGAGGCGCGCCCGTGGGCGCTCGATCTGCTGCCGTTCCTGATCGACGAGCACGAGTGGACCGAGATCGCGCGCGGCGTCGCGCAGCGCGCGCGCCTCATCAACGCGATCGTCGCGGACGTGTACGGTCCGCAGTCCCTGCTCGAACGTGGGCTGCTGCCGCCCGCGCTGGTGTTCGGCCACCCCGGCTATCTGCGGCCGGTGAAGGGCTATGCGCCGCCGAACGGCCAGTATCTGCAGATCGTCGCGACGGACCTTGCGCGTGCGCCGGACGGTCAGTGGACCGTGCTGTCGCATCGCACGGATGCACCGTCGGGGCTCGGCTACGCGCTCGAAAACCGGCTGATCGTATCGAACCTGTTCGCCGAGCCGTTCCGCGCGATGCGCGTGTCGCGGCTCGCGCCCGCGTATTCGGAACTGATCGCGACACTCGCGCAGGCCGCGCGCGAAACGATGCGCGACGGCGAGGACGACGCGCGGCGCGCATCGCCGCACATCGCGCTGCTCACGCCGGGCCCGTTCAGCGAAACCTATTTCGAGCACGTGTTCCTTGCGCGCTACCTCGGCGTGACGATCGTCGAAGGCAAGGACCTGACGGTACGCGACGACAAGCTGTATCTGAAGACGCTCGGCGGCCTCGAACGCGTGCATGCGCTGCTGCGGCGTCTCGACGACGTGTTCTGCGATCCGGTCGAACTGCGAGCCGATTCCACGCTCGGCGTGCCGGGTCTCTTGCAGGTAATGCGCGCGGGTAACGTGATGGTGTCGAACGTGCCGGGCGCGGGCTTCGCGGAATCGCCGGCGTTGCACGGCTTTCTGCCCGGGATTTCGGAGGCGCTGCTCGGCGAGCCGCTCGCGCTGCCCGCGGTGCCCACCTGGTGGTGCGGCGAGAAGGCCGCGCGCGACGAAGCGTTTGCTCAGCTGTCCGATGCATTCCTGATGTCGACGTGGCCGGGCCAGCACGCGGACGCGCCGCCGGGCGTGCCGGGCGGCCTGCAGAAGCTGTCGATCTGGCGCGAACGGATCGAACGCGCGCCCGACGTGTTCACGATCCAGCAGCCGCTGCGCTATTCGATCGCACCGCGCTATATCGACGGTGCGCTCGGTGGCGCGATCGGCGGCCGGCCGTCGGTGTTACGCGTGTACGCGATCGCCGGTGTGGACGGCTTCTGGAGCGTGATGCCCGGTGCGTTCACGCGGCTTGCGGCCGAGCGCCGCGCGACGGTTTCGATGCAGTTCGGCGGCAGCAGCGCGGACACGTGGGTGCTGTCGAGCCAGGCGGAGCAGCCGTTCTCGCTGCTGCCCACGCCGCTCAAAGCCGGCGACCTTGCGCGCAATCACCGCACCGTGTCGAGCCGCGCGGCGGAGAACCTGTTCTGGGCAGGCCGCTATGGCGAGCGCGCGGAGAACAACGTGCGTCTCGCGCGACTGATCCTCGGCTCGCTCGATGGCACCGATGCCGACGACGACATGTTCGCGACCTACACCGAACTCGCGGCGCAGTGCGGACTGATTCCGTCGATCGATACGCTCGCGCGCAGCACGCCGCAGGCGTTCGAGCGCGTGCTGGTGGCCGGGATGCACGAGAACGGCGGCGGCGCGAGCATCGGCCAGAATCTCGCGAGCCAGGCGCGCGCGTGCGGCGAGATACGCGGCCGCTTCGCGAGCGACCACTGGCGCACGATTCTCGCGAGCCGCAACGACTTTCGCGACGCGTCCGCGCGCATCGCGGCGGGAGGCAACCCCGCGCGCTACGACCGCGTCGCGCTGCTCGATGCGCTCGAACACCTGGCCACGCAGCTGTCCGCGATCAGCGGCGCGCAGGGCGACCGCATGACGCGCGACGAAGCGTGGCGGCTGCTGTTCGTCGGCCGTCACATCGAACGCGTCGCAACGATGACGACGTTCCTGCGCGTGGTGGCCGAGACCGGCACGCTGACCACGCCCGCGGGCTTCGACCTGCTGCTGCAGCTGTTCGACAGCACGCTCACGTACCGCTCGCTGTATCCAGGCCGCTTCGAGGTGCTGCCGCTCGTCGATACGATCGTCGTCGATCCGACCAATCCGCGCGGGCTGTATGGTGTCTACCAGCGGCTGCGCCAGAAGCTCGACGAGATCGCCGCGGTGGCCGGCAGCGCGCGGCGCATGCCGTTCGCGGAACTGATGCCGCCCGTCGATACGCTGCCCACGCTCGACGTGCTGTGCGAGACCGGCGACGAGGGTCGGCACATCGAGCTCATCCAGTTGTGCGAGCGGCTCGGCAACACGATGATCGCGGCTTCGAACGAGGTGAGCAGCCGCTACTTCAGCCACGCGAACACGCTCGCCGCGCAGGTGTCGTCATGACGGAACCGATCGCGCCCACGCCCGCGCACGCGAAGCCCACGGTGCTGTCCGTGTCGCATCGCACCACTTATCAATATTCGACGCCGGTCGAAACCGCGCAGCATCTCGCGACCATCCGGCCGCTCGCGAGCCCGTGGCAGCGCATCGTCAATCACACCGAGTGCATCGAGCCGGAGCCGTCGTACCTGACGAGCCGTTTCGACGCATTCGGCAACGACGTGCTGTATTTCGCGCTCGACACGCCGCACGAGCGGCTGCAGATGACCTGCGAGACGACCGTGCGCCTGACGCCGCGCTGGGTCGATCTCGATCCGCTCGCGACGCCCGCGTGGGAAACCGTCGCGCAGGCGCTGCGGTTTCACGTGGGCGGCGTCTTCGCGCCCGAATCGGAATTCTGCTTCGCATCGCCGAACGTCACGCTGAAGCCTTCGCTGCGTGCGTACGCGCTGGAAAGTTTCAAGCCGGACCGGCCGCTCGTGGACGGCGCGATCGACCTGATGCACCGCATTCACGCGGATTTCGCGTACAAGCCGACCGCAACGGCCTTCGATACGCCGGCCGAGCGCGCGTTCGAGCTGAAGAGCGGCGTGTGCCAGGATTTCGCGCAGGTGATGATTGGCTGTCTGCGCGCGATCGGGCTGCCGGCGCGCTACGTGAGCGGCTATCTGCGCAACGATCCGCCGCCGGGACAGCCGCGGCTGATCGGCGCGGATGCGTCGCATGCGTGGGTGTCGGTGCATTGCCCGGAGATCGGCTGGATCGATCTCGATCCGACCAACGACGTGCTCGCCGACCTCGACCACGTGACGCTCGCCACCGGGCGCGACTACAGCGACGTGTCCTTGCTGCGCGGGATGATTCTGGGCGGCGGCGCGCACCAGGTCGACGTCGCGGTGAGCGTATTCGCGCTGTAGTACGCCGCGCCGTCCGGCAAATCCTGCAAGCCGCTGAAGCGCCGCAGCGGCGATCCTTCCAGTCGCGTTACCTCGAACAGCACAAGAAAACGGGCCGCGCGGCAATGCGCGGCCCGGCACGTCGGTGCGAGCAAGCCAGTCAGCGGATCACCGTCGGACGACGCCCATCAGCAGGGTCACGAGGAAGATCACGATAAAGATGAAGAACAGCACCTTCGCGATCTCGGCGGCACCGGCCGCGATGCCGCCGAAGCCGAACACCGCGGCGATGATCGCGATGATGAAGAAGATGACAGCGTAGCGAAGCATGAAACCCTCCCTTCCTGATTGGCTGAACCGGCTGGGGAGCCGGGTTGAGACCGGCGATCGCGGGTCGCCGCCGTGCTGACCGGTTGAGCAACGCGTGTGCCCGTGAACCGTCGGTCCGCCGTTGTAAGACAAGGTAAGAGGGAGGCAGGGAGCAAGGTTCGCGTCAATCGGGATTCAAACGGGCCTCCGCACGTTTCAAACGCGCCGTATCCATTGAATGGGCATTTGTGTGGGCCAGCGAACACTCGTGCATAAATGCGCACTTGCATTTCTAATTGCGGGGTCGAACCGGAAAATCGATTCAGTAAAAATCGCATCCTGTCTCTACCCGAAATCAGGTAGCCAAACGTTTGCATCGAGTCGGCATTCTGTTAGTTAATGTCTGACGATTCGCATATTGCGACCCCGATTTGCTCAATACATTCTGATGCGCGATTGCAACGCTGCGCAATTCCCCATTGACAGCGAAAAACCCCGCGAGAGTGGCCACTAGCGCGGACAGCCGCACGGGCTGGGGCAGGGCAGGCCGTGTGGAAGTTGCTCGCGCAAACGTTGTCGCGAGAAGCGCATGATGCGGGTGTTTTGCGCTTCACTACCTGGGTTGTCTGAAATTTATTTAACAAATATGCCCCTTTTTAAGATTGCTCAGTTAAAATCGCGTCGCTTCAGAAATTGGCCGGCCGCTGTGGTGGTTAATGACAGATGTTCGGCATTCGTTTGGACCGTTATCCAGCGCATCGCGCTTTGGATCACGGTCATGGAGCCGGGCTGACGGAGATTCGTATCGAGATGCGGATTGGTGTCGGTCCCCGGCACAGGCAATCCGCGACGACCGACATCATGTTTTTCGAACTCCTGCCGTTATTACCAGCGAAGCCCGAGCCTTACGACTCTTCCCTGCCGGCGCGACCGTGTCGATCACACGCCACGCCGGCCGACCATCGAGCGAGCCGTCGGTAACACGGGCGGAGCGCGCGGCGAGCCACGGGTTCGTCATCGCAGCCGGCGCACGCAGGCCGGCAACAACAATCATCGGGATATCCGGCGCTGACCCGCCTGCTGGGCGGCGCCAGAAACACCGGCCTTGCACGCGCGTTTCAGACGTCGGCGCGGGCAGGCGGGTTGAGAGGCATACGTTGAATATGAACAAACGGGGAGAGCCGCTGCGCGCAACGACGCAGACGGCTCCGGGGAAGACCATCGGCAACGCCGCGCGGGCAGGGCTCGCGCTGGCGGCGGCGCTCGCGTTCGGCTCGGCCTCGATGGCCGCCGCCGCGCAGTCCGCGCCTGTGGCCGCCCCTACCGCGAAGGCCGACGTACATCCGAACGTCGCGTTCTACGACGGCGCGCATCCGCCGCTCGGCGAACTGCAGGCGTTCGACGCCGTCGTCACCGATCCTGCCAGCGGCTTCGACCCCGTCTCGCATCCGCTCGCGCACACCGTCTGGATCGCGCGCCTGCCGAAAGACGTGTCGTCCGATCTCGTCGCGCAGCAGATCGAACCGCTGTGGCGCCGCGGCTACCGTGGCTTCCTGCTCGACATGCCGGCCGCGATCGCCGCCGCCGACGCGATCCACGCCGCCCATCCCGATGCCCGTCTGATCGTCGCCGGTCCTGACGCGTTGCAGGCCGCGCAGCCGCATGCCGCCGAGCTGTACGCGGTGGTCGGCGCGTCGCTCGTGCGCAGTTTCGCCGACAACGAACAGGTGCCGCACGAAGTCACCGCCAGCGAGCGCGCCGCGCGCGTCGCCGCCGCGCAGGCCTTCATGCAGCAGACCCACGTGCCGGTGCTGTCGATCGAATTCTGCGGCCAGACCGACCGCGCGTGCGCGCGCTCGACGGCCGCGCAGGTGGTCGGGACCGGCGTCACGCCGTACGTGACCGACACGGCGCGCGACGTGGTCGGCATCGGCGCGATCGAAGTGCTGCCGCGCAAGATCCTGATCGTGCAGGACCCGGCTGCGGGCCTGCCGCTCGACGAAACGCCGGGCGTGCGCGATCTCGAGACGCCGCTCAACTATCTCGGCTACGACGTCGAGTTCGCGGACGCGAACGGCGATCTGCCCGACGACATCACGCCGGACCGCTACGCGGGCGTCGTTTCGTGGTTCGAGGGCAACGATCTGCGCGATGCCGCACGCTGGCGCGAGTGGGTCGATGCGCGCATCAACGCGCACGTGCCGGTCGCGTTCATGGGCCAGTTCGGTTTCGACGCGGCGGAAGACGAAGGCGCGGCGCTCGACCTGCAGGCGGTGCCGGGGCCGTTCACCGAAGCCGTGCAGACCGTGTCGCGCGACCCGATGATCGGCTTCGAGATCGATCCGAAGCTTGGTCCGCGCGACCTCACGGGCGTGCAGGTCGGCGCATCGAGCAAGTCGCTCTTGCGCGTGAAGTCAGGCAACGCGACGCTCGATCAGGTCGCGATCACGCCGTGGGGCGGCTACGCGATGAGCCCGTACACGGTGGTGTCGCTGAACGGCATCGGCCAGGAGCGCTGGGCGCTGCAGCCGATCGCGTTCCTGTCGCAGGCGCTGCGCCTGCAGCAGATGCCGAGCCCGAACGTGACGACCGAAAACGGCCGGCGCCTCTTCATGACGCACGTGGACGGCGACGGCTTCGCGTCGCGCGCCGAATTCCCCGGCGTCGACTATTCCGGCGAAGCGCTGTACCAGCAGATCTTCACGCGCTACAAGCTGCCGATGACGCTGTCGGTGATCGAAGGCGAAGTGGGACCAAAGGGTCTCTATCCGCAGATCTCGCCGCGGCTCGAAGAGATCGCGCGCCAGATGTTCGCGCTGCCGTACGTCGAGATCGGCACGCATACGTATTCGCACCCGTTCGAATGGGAGCAGGTGGACGCGAAGACCGGCGAGCGCATCGATCGCGGTGGCGGCGACACCGCGTTCTCGCTGAACATTCCGAACTACAGGTTCAACATCGACCGCGAGATCACCGGCTCTAGCGACTACATCAACTCGCGTCTCGCGCCTCCGGGCAAGAAGACCGTGATCCTGCAGTGGCCGGGCAACTGCGAGCCGCCCGCGATCGTCGTGCGCAAGGTGTACGCGGCCGGCCTCGACAACATCAACGGCGGCGACACGGTTATCACGAAGAGCGCGAACAGCTGGACCAACATCGCGCCGATCGGCGTCGACAAGGGACCGGGCGCGTATCAGGTGTATGCGCCGAACCAGGACGAGAACGTCTACACGAACGACTGGCTCGGGCCGTTCTACGGCTTCACGCGCGTGCTGGAAACCTTCCAGCTGACCGACGAGCCGCGCCGCTTCAAGCCGATCGACATCTACTACCACATGTACAGCGGTACGAAGGTCGCGTCGCTGCGCGCGCTGCAGCAGATCTTCGACGCGGTGCTGAAAGAACCGGTGCTGCCGGTGCGCGTGACCGACTACGTGCACAAGGTGTACGACTGGCGCTCGTTCGCGGTGGCGCGTGAAGTGATGCCGCAAGGCACGCCGCAGGCACAGCCGGGCGCGGCGGCACAGCCCGGCACCAACACCGCCGCGAGCCGCTGGATCGTGCGTGGCGACGGCCAGGTGCGCGAACTGCGCTGGCCGCAGGGCGCGCCCGATCTGCGCACGTCGCCGGGCGTGACGGGCTATTCGGCCGGACCGGACGGCACCTACGTGCATATCAACAATGGCGCCGCGACGGTGTCGTTCGATGCGGGCAGCGCGTCGAACACGCTGCCGTACATCGCCGAGGCGAACGGTTACGTGCGCCGCTTTGAGCGCACGACGAACGGTCTGTCGTTCGAATTCGGCGGCTACTACCAGCCGTTCGTGAAGATCGCGAACGCGCAGTCGTGCCGCGTGACGGTGGACGGCAAGCCCGTCGCCGCGCAGCACGACGGCGCGACGCTGCGCTTCGATACGCCGGCTTCGGCCGACCTGCAGATCCACTATCAGCCCGTCGAGATCAGCTGTGAGCGATAACGTGACCGCGCGGGGGACCGCCCAACGTCCCCGCATCGTGCCCGCCTGGATCGTGCTGCTCGTCGCGGCGGTGATCCTGCTCGCGATGTTCGCCGTGTCGCCGCGTGGGCGCCTGCGGCAGCGGATCGCGTCGGTCGGTGCGCCGAGCGATCTTTCGGCTGCGTATCTCGAGGCGTGGTCGAAGTCGCAGCCCGACAACGAGGAGTTCCTCACGCTGCTCGGCGCGCAGTACGCGTACCTCGGCCGCATCGACGACGCGGAGCGCGTCGCGACGCGCATGGACGCGCTCGGCACCGACAACATGCGCCGCGCCGCGACGATGCTGCGGCTTTCGGTGGCGGAGCAGCGCACCTTCGCGATCCCCGAGGACGATCCGCGCCGTGAGGCCGCGCTCGACGCGCTGCGCACAAAGCTCGAAGCCGCCGCGACGCTCACATGGGCGCCGAAGGATCTCGAGTGGCTCGCGCAGCACGCCGTGGCGGTGGGCCTGCCGCAGCTCGCGCTGCAGCTGTACACGAAGCTGTCGAAGGGCGATGCCGACGGACGTCAGCGCTGGGATACGCAGATCACGCGTTACGCGCTGCAGGTGGGCGACTATCGCGCCGCTGCCGATGCATGGTTCCGCCAGCAGGCGGCCGCACGCACGCTCGACGAACAGCGGCGCTGCTTCATCGAGGGTGTGCGCACGCTGCAGTCGGGCAACCTGCTGAACGACGCGCTCGCCGCGGCCGATCAGCACGTCGGCGCGCTCGCCAACGATCCGGCCACGATCGTCGAACTGCTCACCATCGCGCGCGCGGCCGACCGGCCCGATCGCGTCGACTACTACGCGAAGATGCTCGCGCGCTTCGTGATGGGGACGCCTGCCGCGCCTGCTCCTGCTGCATCGGCACCTGGCGCATCGGCTCCCGCCTCCGCGTCGGCACCGATGGCATCGGCCGCGCCCCGTCGCTTCGAATCGCATTCTGACTACGCTTATATGGACGTGCCCGGTGTCGAACTACGCTGACTCTCCGTTCGCGCGCAGTCGCGACGACCTGACAGATAGCGAAGCGCGTCCGGCGCTGTCGTATGCCGTCGCGCGGGCGCACGGCGACGCGGTGCGGGCACGCCGTGGCGCGACGTGGCGGCGCGTGCCGCACCTGATCCGCATGGCCGCGAGCGTCGCGGTGTCGGCGATGGCGCCGCTGCACGCGGTCGCTGCCAGCGCGCCGGCCGCCGCATCCGCGAATGTCGCGGCGAGCGCACCCGTGGCGTCGTCGGCAGTGGCGGCACTTGCTGCCGCGAGCGCGGCGAAGCCGGCTACGGCGAACGGCGCGAGCACGGCGGCGGCAACGTCGGCTGCGCCGGCAACTGCAACCGCCGGCACGTCGCCCGAGAAGATGGCGGACCTCGTCTATCAGTCGTTCGTCGAATCGGGCGATCTCGCGAACGCGCAGAAGATCGCCGAAGAGCAGGTGCGGCGCGACCCGCGCTCCGCCGTGTGGACGAAGCGTCTCGCGCAGGTGGCCGAGTGGCAGAGCAACGGCCCGCTCGCGCTGAAGTCCTGGCTCGACTACGCCGATCTGTCGAACGACCCGGTTGCGTGGAGCAACGTGCTGCGCATCGCACCGATGCTCGACGACGACAACGCGTATCTGGCTGCGCTCACGCACGCCGCGCGCGCGAATCCGGACGACCTGAAGACCGTCGACAACGTGACCGCGACGTACGAACGCCTGGGCCGCCCCGACGACGGCCTCACGTTCCTGCGTTCGCTGCCGCGCGACCGCAACGAGGACGCGATCGACCAGCGCATCGGCGCGCTCGCCGAACGCGCGGGTCACGACGATCAGGCGCTCGCCGCATATCGAGCGGTACAGGCGCGCCATCCGACCGACCCGAACGCCGCGCTGCGCACGGCGAGCGTGCTGTACCGGCAGGGCGACTATCGCGCGTCGCTCGCCGCGTTGCAGACCGCGCGCCACGGCGCGAAAGATAAAGACACCGAGTTCTGGCGCGACTACGCGGAACTCGCGCGCCTCTTGCAGCGCGACGACGACGCGAACGAAGCGTATCGCCATCTGCTCGTGAGCGGCGACACGACGCCGGAAGACCTCGGCGACATGACGTACTTCTACGACCCGTATCCGATCGATGCGGGCCGCGTGGCCGAACTGCGCTACCGCCGCGATCACACGCCGCGCGCGCTGCAGGACGCGATCTATTACTACACCGATGCGCAGGCGCTCGACCGCGTCGCGGCGCTGATCGCGAGCCTCACGCCGGACGAGCGCCGCGCGGCCGAAATGGCGCCGGGCGTGCTGGGCGTGCGCGCCGAGTACTACCGGCTCACCGATCAGCCCGATCTCGCGCTCGCGGACCTGAAGCGCGCGATCAATCTGCCCGGCGCGACGTCCGACCTGCGCGCGGCGTACCTGTGGATGCTGGTCGACTACGGTACCGACGCCGAACTGAACGCGACGCTCCGGCGTTGGCGCGGTAACGAGGACCAGAGCTCCGCGCTGTGGGAACCGTTCGCGGCGGCCGAGATGCGCATGAACCGCCCGGTGCGCGCGCTCTCCTACCTGCATCGGCAGGCGGCCGTGATGTCGCGCGATCCGCTGTGGCTGCTGACCTATGCGGACGCGCAGGAAATGTCGGGCCGGCCCGATCTCGCGTGGACGATCCGTCACAAGGTGTGGCTGCAGATGCAGCAGGACGAAGCGGAACTCGCGAAGCTGCACGATGCGCCGCGCTCCGCGTTCCGCGGCCGCGCGGGGCAGGACGCCGAGACTCGCGCCGATCTGCGCGCGCGCCGCGTCGCGCTGGCCGGAGACTTCGCGCCCGCCGACGAATCCGCGGCACTGCTGAACGATCTGCTGTCGGGTCCGCAGTCTTCGACCGATACGATCGCCTATGCTCGCCGCACGCTGCTCGGCACCGCGAAGGGTCTGCCCGGCGGCGCGCCGATGGCGGGCACCGACAAGCCGCAGCCGAACCGTCTGCGCGAAGCGGTCGCGAAGGAAGTGGCGATCGCGTGGGCGCTGTCGCACGAGGCCAATCCGCTCGCGAAGCGCTGGCTCGCGCAGCAGTACGCGGCGCACCTCGCGCAGCCCGCCGACGCGCGCCTGACGATCGCGCTCGCCGAGCACGACAACGCGACCATCGAAAAGTTGCTCGCGCAGGAACGCTCGCGCCTGCCGCTTTACGACCGCATCGATGCGACGCTGGCGGTGGACCGGCTCGGCCGCGCGCAGCAGCTCGCGTTCGACGGTCTCGATGGTGCGCCGGACGACACCGAGCTGCACACGCGCCTCGCGGAAGCCGCGTTCGAGCTGCCCGAGTCGATCGATACGAGCGTGACGAACTACGTCGAGCATCCGCTCGATTATGTCGAACAGACGGTGTCGGGCAGCCGCCGGATCGCGGACCAGTACCTGATCGGCGTCGAGGCCGTGCAGCACTTCCAGCATTCGACGGACATCACGCAGCTCGTGAACGTGCCGTCGGTGGATCGCTGGGCCGACGTCTACATCAAGCGGCAGACGCTCGACACCTCGTTCACCGTGACGGCGGGCCGGCGCGACGCGATGACCGCGTTCAACACGCTGCAGTTCGCGCTGGAAACGGGCCGCAACTCGGACATCCAGTTCTCGCTGCACGCGGGTCGCGACCAGGTGGCGGACGAGAACCAGGCGCTGCTCGTCGGCGGCATGAAGGACAACGTGGTGAGCGAAGTGACGTGGCGCGTGACGCCGCGCATCTCGATTCAGGGCAGCGTGGAAGGCGACCGTTTCTACAGCCAGTCGCGCAGCTATCTGGGCAGCGGCGTGCTGACGAGCGGCGAGATCGAGTACCGGATCCGCACCGACTACCCGGACTACACGCTGCGCCTCGTCGGCGAGCATGGCAGCTACGGCGCGAGCGGCGGGGTGGATCCGCTGATGTCGCGTCTCGTGCCGACCGCCGACCAGCCCGCGCTCGCCACCGACTTCCTGCCGCCCACGTTTTCGCAGTACGGGCTCTTCTTCGGCTTCGGTAACGAGAATCGCGACCGTTATACGCATGAGTGGCGGCCGTTCCTCGACGTCGGGATCGTGCACGACTCGATCCAGGGCTGGGGACCGGACGTGACGGTGGGCGCAGCCGGCAGCGTGTTCGGCAACGATCACCTGATGATTTTCTTCGAGCACGAGTCGGTCTCGCGGGTGGGCACGGGTACGCCCATCACCGTGATCGGCGCGCGCTACAACTGGTATTACTGACCCCGTTGAATAACGGGGAGCCAGGGCGCCTGGCTTGGCAGCGGCGCTACACGTATTCGATTCAGACACAACCAGGGCGACACACTTGAGGAGTATTTCGCAATGAAAGGGACGGCAGGTTTGATCAAATGGTCCGCGGCGCTCGCGGCGTCCGTGATGGTGCTGGGCGCGTGCGGCTCGATCCGGCAGACGGCGACGCCGTCGCTCGCAGCGGACGACTCGGTCGCGATCGCGTCGATCGCGAACTTCACCGAAACGCCGGCGGCCGGCAGCAGCGCCGCGGCGCTCGCGGCCAACACGCTGCGCGCGAACGGCCTGAAGGACGTGCGCGTCGCGCCGGCCGACAAGAACGAGAGCGCGCTGTTCGACACGGCGCAGCGCGAAGACGCGCAGAAGAAACTCGCATGGGCGCGCGGCCAGCACGTGAAGTATCTGCTGACGGGCGCGGTCGAAGAATGGCGTTACAAGGTCGGCGTGGATGGCGAGCCGGTGGCGGGCGTAACCTTCGAACTGGTGGACGTCGCATCGGGTCAGACCGTATGGAGCGCCACCGGCACGAAGAGCGGCTGGAGCCGTTCGAGCCTCGCCAGCGTCGCATCGTCGCTGATCGGCGGGCTGCTCGCGCCGCTGCATCCGCACGCCTGATCGCCATCGTGCCCCTATGGTGCCGCTGTCATCCGTGCCTGTAACTGTCTTGAGGAGCTGGTCGTGAATACCGTCCCCGCGCAACCTGGCGCGAACGCATCGAAACCGCGCTACGCCAATCCGTTCGGCCACCTCGGCGCGGTCCGCCGCCTCGTGGCGCCGGCGGTCGCACGGCCGTTCGCGGTCGTCGAAACGGTCGTGTTCATGCTCGTCGTGCTCGCGATCAGCTGGGCCTTCAATCACGACGATCCGCTGCTGCTGCGCTCGGGCTACCCGTGGCTGTGGTTCGCGCCGCTCGTGGTCGCGCTGCGCTACGGCACGCTGCTCGGGCTGCTGGCGAGCGTGATGATGATCGGCACGTGGCAGGTGTTCGCGGGCGCGGCCGGCGCTGCGTGGCCCGTGCTGTACTTCACGGGCGGCGTGCTGCAGACCATCGTGGCCGGCCACTTCGGCGACACGTGGGCGAGCCGCACGGTGCGCGCATCGGCGATCAACGACTACCTGAACGACCGGCTTGTCGCGATCACCAACACGCACTATCTGATGCGCCTGTCGCACGAGCGGCTCGAGAAAGACCTGCTGTCGAAGCCGACCACGCTGCGCGATTCGATCACCGAGCTGCGCCGGCTGTCCGTCGCGCACGGTCTCGAGACGCCGGTGGGCGCGCATGACGCCGATGCGGACGTCGACCCGCAGCGCGAGATGCCGGGCGCGCAGGAGCTGCTGCAGTTCGTCGCGCAGGCCTGCCAGATCGAAGTGGCGGGGCTCTTCGCGGTGCACGGCGGCAGGGTGGAGCGCGAAGCGCTCGCGCGTCTCGGCGACGCGTTCGATCTCGATCCGCACGACGAGCTCGTGAAGCGCGTGCTCGAGACGATGGCCGTCTCGCACGTGAAGAGCGAAGACCGGCCGGTCGCGAACTCGAAGCTGCTGGTGTGCGCGCCGCTGATCGCCGCGGACGGGCAACTGCTCGCGCTGCTCGCGATCCGCCGCATGCCGTTCCTGTCGCTGAACTTCGACAACCTGCAGCTGCTGCTCGTGCTGCTCGGCTATTACGCCGACGGCGTCGAGCACTCGCAGCAGGTGCGCGACATCCTCGAACAGGTGCAGGGCTGCCCGTACGAATTCGCGCTCGACATGAGCCGTCTCACGCGTCTGCAGCGCACGTCGGGCATCGCGTCGTCGCTCGTCGCGCTCACGTTCCCGCGCGACGAATCCGGCGACTCGTTCTTCGAGCACGTGATGCGGCGCCGCCGTTCGCTCGACCTGATGTGGCCGATGAAGACGGCCACGCATTCGGTTCTCGTGAACCTGATGCCCGCGACCGACGAAACCGGCGTGGATGGTTACCTCGCGCGGATCGAGGCGAGCCTCGACGCGCAGTTCAACCTGGACCTGGAAGGCGCGCGCGTCGGCGTGCACACGCTGCACATCGGCGGCATGGAGCCGGGCCCGGCGCTTCAGCGTCTCCTCAAGCGAAGCGGCGTCGATGTCTAGGCTCATGACTCCTTCCCGGCCGCTCTACGGCAACCGGCAGGCCGGCGCGATCGGCATGCTGGTGGAACTGCTCGCGCTCGTCGGCATCGTGCTCGTCGCGTGGTTGCAGTGGCTGGTGCTGCGGCACTTTCTGGAGGACGCCGGCGGCATCGATCCGCTGTTGCCGGTGTTCGCGGTCGACGTGATCGGCGCGGCCGTGCAGGCGCTGCTGTTCCGTCTGCTGCTGCCGGCGCGCTACCGCGAGCCGCGCGGCTGGACCCTCGCGTTCCTGTGGCTCGCGTGCGCGTTCGTGCCGGTGGCGGGCGGCTTCGTGGTGCTCGCGAGCTGCGTGTGGGCCGCGTGCTTCCCGGTGAACAACGTGTCGGACCGGCTCGACGACGTGCCGGTGCCGCAGTTCGTCACCTACCTGATGTCGCGCGTGTCGCATGGCGGCGGCGCGCGCCTGCAGGCCAGACTCGTGAATACCCAGGTGCCCGCGTCGGACCGCCTGTCCGCGCTGGTCGCGATCCAGGGCATGCCGACCCGCACGACCGGAACGCTGCTGCGCGACCTGCTCGCGGATCCGATCGAAGACGTGCGGCTTATCGCGTACGGCAGGCTCGACCAGGCCGAGAACGAAATCATGCAGCAGATCTTCAATACCGCGAAAACGCTTGAAGCGGCGCAATCCGACACGGAGCGCCACCTGCTCAACCGTCAGCTCGCCGAGCTGTATTTCGAGCTCGTGTACCAGAACCTGGTGCAGGGCGCGGTCTACCTGCATACGCTTGAGCAGGCCGATCACTACGCGCGCGCCGCGCTCGAAACCGACGACACCGACGCCGCGCTGTGGATGATCCGCGGCCGGCTCGCGCTCGCCAACGGCAATGCGGACGAAGCGGGGCGCTACATGGCGCGCGCGCAGGAACTCGGTTTTCCGAGCGAGCGTCTCGTGCCGTGGCTTGCCGAAGTCGCGTTCCTGCGCGGCGACTACGACCGCGTGTCGCAGCTTCTCTCGTCGCTCGGCCATGCGGCCGCGCTGCCGATGCTCAACCCTGTCGTGCGCTACTGGTCATCATGAAACCGTCACTTGAACGCCGCGCCGCCGATGCCGATGTCTGCCTGCTGCTGGAGGGCACGTTTCCGTACGTGCGCGGTGGCGTGTCGAGCTGGGTCAACGAGATGCTGCGCTCGTACCCCAATCTGCGCTTCGCGATCTGCTTCATCGGCAGCCGCGCGGAAGACTACGAGGGCGCCGCGTACGCGCTGCCCGACAACGTCGTGCACTTTGAGACGCACTACCTGTACGAAGCGCGCAACGTCGACGAGAACCTGCCCGGCGAAGTGCCGGGCGATGCCGAGGCGTTCGCGAAATCGGCGAAGCTGCACGACGCGTGGCGCGCTAAATCTGCCGACGCGAATCCCGGCGCGATGATGGCCGACATGGCGCAGCTGATCGGCGACGACGGACCACTGAACGAGCAGCAGTTCATGTCGAGCCGCGCGGCGTGGGATTTCATCGTCGACCAGTATCACCGGCATTGCACGGACCCGTCGTTTACCGACTACTTCTGGACCGTGCGCATCATGCACAAGCCGCTGTGGCTGCTCGCGCGCGTCGCCGCGGGGCTGCCGCGCGCGAAGGTGTACCACACGGTGTCGACCGGCTACGCGGGCTTTCTCGGCGCGCTGCTGCATTACCGCACCGGGCGGCCGCTGCTGGTGTCGGAGCATGGCATCTACACGAAGGAACGCAAGATCGACCTGCTGCAGAGCCAGTGGATCCGCGACAACCGCGGGGCGTTCGAACGCGACATCGCGAAGATCAGCTATTTCCGCGAGCTGTGGGTGCGCTTTTTCGAAGCGCTCGGCAAGCTCGCGTATGACGCCGCCGCCGACATCGTCGCGCTCTACGAGACCAACCGCCTTCGGCAGATCACCGACGGCGCCGAGGCTGCGAAGACGCGCAATATTCCGAACGGCGTCGATGTCGACGGTCTCGCGCGGCTGGTCGGCGAACGCGTCGACGGTCCGCACAAGGTGGTCGCGCTGATCGGCCGCGTGGTGCCGATCAAGGACATCAAGACCTTCATTCGCGCGCTCTTTATCGCGTCGCGCGCGATGCCGGAGATCGAAGGCTGGATCGTCGGTCCCGAAGAGGAAGACCCGGCGTACGCGCAGGAATGCCGCGCGCTCGCGCAGAGCCTCGGGCTCGCGAACAACGTGAAATTCCTTGGTTTCCAGCGCATCGACAACATCCTGCCGAAGGTCGACGTGATTGCGCTGACCTCGATCAGCGAGGCGCTGCCGCTCGTCGTGCTGGAGGGCTTCGCGGCCGGCATTCCGTCGATCACGACGGACGTCGGTTCGTGCCGCCAGCTGATCGAAGGGCAGAGCGCGGAAGACCGCGCGCTGGGTTCGGCGGGCGCCGTCGTGCCGATCGCGAATCCGGCGGCGTTCGCCGAGGCGGTCGTCGCGCTGCTCGGCGACGAACCGCGTTGGCGCGCGGCGCAGGCCGCGGGCCTCGCACGCGTGCGGCAGTTCTATACGAAGAAGCAGATGATCGATCAATACCGCGAGCTGTACGAGCGCCTGTGCGCAACCCCGGACCGGTCGAGCGGTTCGCGCGGCAACATGGGCGGCATGGGCGACGGTTCGGCAAGCGCGCCCATCGGTTGCCCGATGCATGCGGGTGGCGGTGCCACCAGCGTGACGCGGCCGCTCGAAACGGCCGTGCAGGCGCAGGGAGGCCGCTGATGGCTGGCATTGGCTTCGAGCTCCGCAAGATCCTCAAGCGCGATTCGCTCACGAGCGTTGCGCGCGCGTATGCATACGCGGGCCTCATCAGTTCCGGGCCGCTGATCCTGTCGATCTTCGGCATTCTGCTGATCGGCTTGTTGAGCCTCGCGTACGTGATTCCGAAGTACGCGGTCGTGCAGTTCCAGGTGTCGGTCACGTACCTGATTGCGTGCAGCCTGATCCTGACCGGGCCGCTGCAGCTGTCGTTCACGCGCTTCATTTCGGACCGCCTGTTCGAGCATCGTGAAGACCTCGTGCTGTCGAACTACAACGGTGTGCTGCTGGTGTCGACGGCGGTGACCGGCGTGCTCGGCTTCATCGCGATCGCGCTGGGCTTTCGCGGCGAGCCGCTCGGCTACCGGGTGCTGATGATCGCGGGCTTCGTCGTGATCAGCAACATCTGGATCGCGGTGATTTTTCTGTCCAGCGTCAAGCAGTACCGGCAGATCCTGTACACGTTCGTGGTCGGCTACGGCTGCACGGTGGGCTTCGCGCTGCTGCTGAACCGTCATGGCATTACGGGTCTGCTCGGCGGCTTCGTGGCCGGGCACGTGGTGCTGCTGATCGGCCTCTCGGGCCTGATCTACCGGCACTACCGCAGCGAGCGTTTCATCTCGTTCGAAGTGTTCGAGAAGCGCTTCGCGTATCCGAGCCTCGCGCTCGTCGGGCTGTTGTTCAACCTTGGCGTGTGGATCGACAAGTTCATGTTCTGGTACGCGCCGGGCACGGGGTCGAAGGTGATCGGGCCGCTGCATGCTTCGGTGATCTACGACATTCCGGTGTTCATCGCGTACGTGTGCGTGATGCCGGGCATGGCGACCTTCCTCGTGCGGATCGAGGCGGACTTCGTCGAGTACTACGACGCGTTCTACGATGCGGTGCGTAGCGGCGCGACGCTGCGCCACATCAACGACATGCGCGACATGATGGTAAGCAGCGTGCGCACGGGCCTCTACGAGATCCTGAAGATCCAGGCCGTCGTGCTGCTGCTGATCGTCGCGTTCGGCAGCCATCTGCTCGACCTGCTGCATATCTCGACGCTGTATATGCCGCTGCTGATGCTCGACGTGATCGCGGCGAGTCTTCAGGTGCTGCTGCTAGGTCTGCTGAACGTGTTCTTCTATCTCGACGCGCGCCGCACGGTGCTGCGGCTGTGTCTCGCGTTCGTCGTGCTGAACGGTGTGCTCACGGGCATCACACTGTGGCTCTCGCCGGACGCGTATGGCTACGGCTTCGCGATCGCGCTGCTGATTCTGGTGGTGGCGGCCGTGCAGACGCTCGACCGCAAGTTCAGCAAGCTCGAGTACGAAACGTACATGCTGCGCAACTGAGTTTTATCGCAATGAACGGTTCGTGGACGCGGGATGCATTTCCGCTGGGGTTGTTGTGCGCGGCGCTGGCGATCGTGCTGGTGTCGCTGCTGTGGGTACAAAGGGCCGCGGCCGCGCGTGCCGACACGCAGGGTGGTGTGGCGTCACATGCGATTGGCCGGGTGGCGTTCTACTATGGCGAACACGTGCCGGTGGACGCGCTGCACGGCTTCGATACGGTGGTCGTGGAGGCGGACAGCGGTTTCGATCCGCGCGCGCACGCGGCGAGCGGCACGCACTGGTTCGCGTATGTGAGCGTCGGCGAAGTGTCGCCGGATCGCGATTACCGGCGCGACATGCCGGACGAGTGGCTGATCGGCACGAATACGACGTGGGCGTCCACCGTGATCGATCAGGCCGCGCCCGGTTGGCCCGCGTTTTTCGCGGAGCACGTGATCGGGCCGCTGTGGGCGCGCGGTTATCGCGGCTTCTTTCTCGATACACTCGATTCGTACCAGCTCGCGGCGCGTACCGATGCGGCGCGCGCGCGTCAGCAGGCCGGTCTCATCGAGGTGATCCGCACCGCGAAGGCGCGTTATCCTGGCATTCGCTTCATCTTCAACCGGGGCTTCGAAATCCTGCCGCAGGTGCACGATGCCGTGGACGCGGTCGCGTTCGAATCGCTGTTCGGCGAGTGGGATCAGGCGAACCAGCGCTACGACGAGGTGTCCAAGAACGACCGTGAGTGGCTGCTCGCGCAGGCCGAGACGATTCGCGACCGCTACCATCTGCCGGTGATTTCCATCGACTACTGCGAGCCCGGTGACGATGCCGCGGCGCGGTCGATCGTCGAGCGGATTTCCGCGATCGGGATCACGCCGTATGTGACGGATGGCGCGTTGCGGTCGGTGGGGCTCGGGCCTGAATTTGCCGCGCAGCGGTGAGGTTGTCTTTGCGTTTGTTTTGATGCCGCGCTGCGTATGTCTCAACGCAGCTGCGTCACTGCGATCAGCAGCACCATGCTGCCGATCGCGCCATCCAGCACCCGCCACGCGGTCGCGCGTTTGAACAGCGGCGCAAGGACGCGCGCGCCATATCCCAGCCCGACGAACCACACCGCGCTGACCGACATCGCGCCGAGCGCGAACGCGACCCGCGCGCCTTCCGGTTCGCGCGCGCCGGCCGTGCCGATCAGCAGGAACGTGTCCAGATAGACGTGAGGATTGAGCCACGTCAGCGCGAGGGTCGTCAGAATCACACCCGATGCGCGCTGCACGGGCGCGGCCGGTGTCTGGCCGTTTTGCGCGCCGTTGGCATCAAGCACTGCATGCCCCGGCTTCAGCGCGCGGCGCCACGCGCTCACCCCGAACCACACGAGATACGCGAGACCGACATAGAGCATCGCGTGAACGAACAGCGGATAGCGGCCGACCAGTGCCGATGCGCCACCGACACCCGCCGCGATCAGCGCGAAATCCGACAGCGTGCACAGCGTGACGATCTTGCCGACGTGCGAGCGCTGGATGCCCTGGCGCAGCACGTAGGCGTTCTGTGCGCCGATGGTGACGATCAGCGACGCGCAAAGCGCCGCGCCGTGAGAAAAGGCGAATCCGTTCATGATGCGGTGGACTGGACGTGGATGGCAGATGGCGCTAGTCTGCAACGACGCTTCGCGTAAGAGAAGCTCATTTTCGTTAAGCGGATTAAGGAACGCTAATGCTCGACTATGCACTGCTCGATGCGCTCGTTGCCGTGGTGCGGCATGGTTCGTTTGATCGCGCGGCGCGCGCGCTCAACGTGACGCCGTCGGCCGTGTCGCAGCGGGTGAAGCTGCTGGAGGAACGGGTGGGCAGCGTGCTCGTGAAGCGTGGCCAGCCGTGCGTCGCGACCACCTCCGGCGCGCTGCTGTGCCGTCACACCGAGCGGGTGCAACTGCTCGAGTCGGAACTGGGCGGCCAGTTGCCGGCGGTGCCGGCGCTTGCCGATGCGCTCGGCGACGAATGGCCGACGCTGCGCGTGGCGGTCAACGACGACAGCGTCGGCACGTGGTTCATCGATGCGGTCGCCGCGTTCTGCAACGAGCGGCGCATGCTGCTCGACATCGTGATCGACGATCAGGATCACACCGCGCAGCGGATCCGCGACGGTAGCGTGCAGGGCGCGGTGACGACCCAGGCGGAGCCGGTGCAGGGTTGCCGCTCGACGCGGCTGGGCCGGATGCGTTACCGCGCCGTGTGCTCGCCGGCGTTTTTCTCGCAGCATTTCGCGGGCGGCGTGAATCGCGACTCGCTGCGGCGCGCGCCATGCGTCGATTTCAATCCGAAAGACGAATTGCAGGAGCGCTTCATCCGGCGCGTCACGCGCGCCGACGTCGATCCGCCGCGGCACTGGATTCCGCATGTCGCGGGCTTCGTGCGCGCCTGCGTGACGGGGATGGGCTGGGGCATGTGCCCCGACCGGATGACCGCCGACCTGATGCAGCGCGGCGAACTGGTCGAGATGACACCGGGGCGTGCGCTCGACGTCGATCTGTACTGGCAGAGCTGGCGGCTGTCGATCGGCTGGCTGGACGACTTCGGCGCGATGTTGCGGAAGCGGGCGGGGGAGTTTCTGGATTGAGCGTGAGCGGCTTCGGGGTTCCAGCGATGACGTTCAGCTGCGCGCACCAGTCGCGAACAGATGGTCGACGCAGAACGCGCTGCCTTTAAGCCGCTTTCGCGTGCAGTCGTTCCACGTGCAGTTCGATTCGCACAGGCCGCCTCGTGACGCGGCAAGATGCGCCTTGCGCTGGGTTTCGTCGAAGGTCTTCCAGTTGGCGGTACCCGCGATCTTCACCACGAGCTGGATCTGATACTTGTCCCATTCGTCCACGGACCACAGCTGGCTGCACGACCGGCACCGGAGCAGCGCCTTCCACCCGTCCGCGCCGACCTGAACGAAACCCGGAAACAGCATGGCGATCGGTCCATTGACCTGGCGGACCGATGGATGATTGCCGCAGTCGCAGTGCGTGGTGTGATCGGAATCGGTCATGGCTATCGGGCGGCGGGTTGCGGCAGGGCGGTGCGCCAAAGGCAGGAGCCGTATTGTAGTGCCGTCGGTTTCTGAAACGCTAATTAAGTTTGTTTGATCGGCACATTTGAAGATTCATCCGTGAACCGGATGAATTCGTCGAACCGCCATACCCGCTTGTGGGTACGGGCAGGGCGGCCGAGTCCGGAAATGAGATGCCCGGCGCGAGGCCGGGCATGTCGCTTCATCCGGTGTGATGTGCCAGCGAGGAACTCGCGCGCGGGCACGACCGGTTGCGGATGGTGTACAGCGAACAGCAACTGCGACCGCCGAATAAAAAGTGGACGGCCCTCTCTCGTGTCCCGGCGATGCCTAATTCGTGTTGTGTTGTTGTCGAATCTGATCGTTATTGTCGATCGCCGGGCTGGAATGTTTATTTTGGATCACTAATCGGACGACTTCAGTGGCCTGCCATGATTTTCCCCGTTTGTGGCGGCTCGCCGTTAAAGGCACTCGAACGGAGCCGGTCGTTCGCGTGCCGAATGCTTTCATCCCGTTGCCGGTTCATCGCTCGATCATTCGAGTCTGGTGCGCCTCGCTGTTCCCCGATCCAGCGTTCGCAGCGCGGTGCCCAACCTTGCTGTACGCGAGCCGTAAGGCTCGGGTCCGGCTGGTCATCCACGTCGCGATCGGCGAAGCGCATGACTATAAGCAAGGGCTGTGCCCATCGCGAAAGACGCGTCGCAAGCTGCGTAGCGGGTCGGGAAGTTCATCTGAGAGGGACGATCCCGTCCATTCTCTTTGGATTGAGTGGACGGTATCGTCCACATTTGACGTTCGAGGCGGGGCCTGCGCTTGCGGGAAGGCGCGGGAACGAGGCTGCAACGGAAGGAAAATGAAAGAGAAGGGGCGCGACGCATCGCGCGTCGCGCCCCCGCCATACACGTGCCGGTTACGACTGCAGCGTGGTCTTGCTGTAAGTCAGGCGGCTCGGCCGCACACGCATGCGGACGAGCGACACGAGGAAGCTGAACCCCGCGTGATTCGGATCGATCACCGGCACGTAGCAGCCGAGCGCCTCGGTCAGCAGCGTCGAGACCCGGCTCGCCACGTCGACGAAGCCCGTGCAACCGAGCAGGATCGATTGCGCGCCATCTTCCCGGATCGCCTTCATCGCGGTTTCGAAGGTCCGCGCCACCACCACGTCGATGTCGCTGAGTTGCGACACCGGGCAGTCGATCGGACGGATCGACGCGAACGTGTCCTGAATGCCGTAGCTTTGCGGATGGCCGCGCTGCATCGCGAGCGTGCTTTGCAGGATCGTGATGATCGAGAAGCGCTGGCTGAGCATCAGCGCGCCGAACGCGGAGGTCGGAAAGCCGCCGATGATCGGAATGTCGATCACTTCGCGCGCGGCCTCGACGCCGCACATGTCGAAGTCGGTCAGCCAGATTCCGTCGAAGCCGTCGAGCTCGATCTGACGCGCGAGTTCGACCACCGGCATCCCGTTCTCGAGCCAGTTGGTGCGGTTCTCGATATCGGGGTGGCCTTGCGTGATGTTGCGGATCTCGACCTCGACGTCCGGCGGCACGACGGGCGTGACGGCCTTCAGGATGCGATCGTTGTACGCCGAAGTCGCGACCGGTACGAGCACGCAGATGCGGATTGGGGCGCTCATGCTGCGTCTCCCTGCTTCACGTGAGCATGCGGCAGCGATTCGAGCGGCACGTACGGCCCCAGATAGCCGAGCGTGTTCAGTACCTGCATGAAGCTGTCGAGAATCAGGCCGCCGGGCTGGCGCAGTTCGGGTTCGGCGCGCCATGCGATCAGCGTGACCGGACGCTTGCCGATGGCCGGGTTCAGCGAACCGTCGTCCTGCACGAGGTCGCCGTTGCTGAAGATCGACTGGCCTTCGCCACCGACGAAATACGCAACGCTGTCCGGCGCGAGCACGATCGGCTGCGGACGTTCGCTGTCCCACGCGAGCAGCGATTCGTTCTGGTACAGCACCGTGTACGTATGCTTCCCGGCGCGAATATGGACCTTGCCCACATCGAAGCCGCCGCTCGTATCGACTTCGGCGGACACGAGTTCGCCCGCTTCGGAAATGGCGCGCGCCTCGATGTCGCAGTGCTCGGCCAGATAGCCGATCATCTGGGCGATGCTGCCGATGCGCCCGGCCTTCACCGCGCGCCCCAGTTCCAGCGCGCGCGTGAGCGTGCCGTGGATCGGCGTGGCGCGCGCGATGTCCGCCGGCGCCATCACCCACATCGCGAGGCCGCCGAACTGGCCGAACTCGGGATCGGCCACGACGGGCCGCATCATCTGCTCGACGATCGCCGACACGTCCTGCTGATGCGTCTTGCCGCCGTTCTCGCCGCTGCGCGGCGTCACGTCGAGCTCGACGCAGAGGCCGCCCTGGCTCACCAGAAACGCCGGCCGCGGCACGATCTCCGCGGCGGCGAACGTGAGCATCGGCAGCGAAGGCACGGCGCGGCCCGCGCCGTCCGCGTCGATCACTGCGAGGCCCAGCTTCGCGGCCACGAGTGCCGCCACCGTGACGCCGAGCGCGCCGCTTTCGGGCGGCATCACATACGCGAGCTTGCGGCCCTGCGATGCGAGCCGTGCCTGCACGTTCTGCACGGCCAGCACGGGCCCACTTGGATAGGTAGCCGAATTGATCGCTTCGGGTGCGCCGAGATACGCGACCATCACCGCGTCGCCGTCGGTGGCTTCCGCGACGGACACCACGCGCACCGTATCGGTTGGGTAGTAGTCGCCTTTCGTGAAATGTTCTGCAAGGTGCGTGGCCGACACGATCGTGCCGCCGCCGCCACTGCCGAAAAACGCTGCGCCTAGCAGCAGCGGTTCAAGATCTTCCCGACGCAATTCATAGGCCATTCGTGAGTCCTTTTTTGTGGCGCGTGTGTGATGCGTCGTTGCGCAGGGCTGCGAGCAGGTCCACTGCATCGGCGACGCGGGGGGAGGGATCGGGAGGCAGCGCGCGCAGTCCGCGCTCGAGCGTATCGATGGCTTCGGTGCGGCGGCCGGTGCTGTCCAGCAGCTCCGCCAGATAGCGGGCGGCGTACACGCGCGCGGGCACGGAACCGAGCGCGAGCGCGGTGGACAGCGCGGTGCGCAGGCCCTGCTCGGCGGCGGTGAGATCGTTGAGCGCCCATTGCGCGCGAGCGCGGATCACCAGCAGTTCGCCGAGATAGACGCGCTCCTGGCGCGCGAGCGTTTCGTCGAGCGCGACCGCGAGCATCGATTCGCACGCGGCGGCATGGCTCGCGCGCAGCAGCAGTTCGCCGTGATGCCACGTCTTGAACGAATAGAACAGCGCACCGCCGCCGTCGGCGGCCATGTGGTTGTCGTAGCCGTCGATCATCAGCGCCTGCGCTTCGTCGTAGTGCCCTTGCCAGCAGATGTGGACCGCGCGCAGCACCTGACCCACGCCGCGATAGAACGAGAAGCCGTTGGCGATCGACACGGTTTCGAGCTCGCTCGCGAGCGGCCCGAGCCGCTCCATGTCGTTGAAGAGACACGCGAGCCATGCGGCGCCCTGCAGGTTGATCGCATGCGCGAATGCGTGCGTGCCGGGTTCGGACGCGCGCAGGATCAGCATTTCCATCGCGCGCCGCGACTGCTCGAATGCGCCGATCTGGTACGCCGCGAGCCCTTCGAGCGTCAACGCGAGACTCGCGAGATCGAGGCCCTGCGAACTCGTGCGCGTGTCGTTGCGGGCCACGTTGATCAGACCGCCGCGCGCGAGGCACGCGAGCGCTTCCTCGCTGTCGCCGAGCCAGAAGAGCGTGTTGGTCATCGCGACGTGTGCTTCGTCGAGCGCCACGCGGTCGCCGACGTTCTGCGCGCGCTGCAGCATGTCCTGCGCGGTGCCGCGCGCCTGCTTCAGTTGCAGCGTGGTCAGCTGCGTGGTCCAGATGCCGAACTGGATCGCGGCGATTTCCGACGCGTCGCACACGCCTTCGCCGACTGCGAGCGCGGCCGCGTAGCACGCGGTGGCTTCGGCATACAGCCAGCCATGCACGCTGCGCAGGCAGAGGCCGAGCAGACGGTACGCGTCGAACTGCAGCCGGCGCACGTCCTCCTGCTCGCGATTGATCTGCAGTACGTCGAGGCAGCGGCGCAGCAACGGGATCGCATCGGAGAAGCGCGCTTCGTCGACGAACGCGCTGCCGCGCTCCAGACATTTGCGCGCTTCGCGATGATGTTCCTCGCGCGCCTTCAGGCGCCGCTCGATCGTCTTGCGGCCCACGCCGAGCAGCGCGGCGGCCGCGCTCTTGTTGCCGCTGGTGCGCTCGAGCGCGCGATCGATCATCAGACTTTCGGCGGCTGCGAGCTTGTCGCGTCCTTCGAGCTGCAGCAGCATGTCCGCGAGGTTCGAACGCGACACCGGTCCCGCGGTTTCGTTGGCGAGAAACGGTTCGAGCGTGTCGATGTTGATGAGCGTGCTTTCGGCGAGCACGCTCAGCTGGCTGATCAGGTTGCGCAGTTGCCGGATGTGTCCCGGCCACGTGTGCTGGCAGAGCGCGCGCATCGCGACCGGCGAGAATTCGAGCCGGCGCGTCTGCTGGGTCGCGAAGTGCGTGACGAGCGCGGGAATGTCTTCGACCCGCTGCTCGAGCCCGGGCACCGCGAGCACGAACACCGCGAGCCGGTAGAACAGGTCCTCGCGAAACTGGCCGTCGCGCGCGAGCTCGCGCAGGTCGCGGTGCGTCGCGGCGACGATGCGGCCTTCGAAGCGCAGACTGGTGGACGAGCCGATCGGCCGGTAGGTGCGCGTTTCCAGCACGCGCAACAGCTTCGGCTGCAGCGTGAGCGGCAGCTCGCCGATTTCGTCGAGCAGCAGCGTGCCCTTGCCGACCTGTTGCAGCAAGCCCTGGCGACTTTCGCCGGCGCCGGTGAACGCGCCTTTCGCGTGTCCGAAGAGCTCGGACTCGACCAGATTCTCCGGAATGGCGCCGCAGTTTACGTCGACGAAAGGTTGATCGTGCCTGAGGCTGCGGGCATGCACGCGGCGCGCGACCAGTTCCTTGCCTGAGCCCGTCGGCCCGAATACGAGCAGTGCGTGGTCGGTCGGCGCGACGCGATCGATCATGCGGACGAGCTGGCGGAATGCCGGCGCTGCGCCGATGAATGCGCCCGAATCCGCCTTGTCGTGTGCGAACGGGGCGGCGAGGGGAGAACTCATTGCTGGTTGCGCTCCAGATAGACCTTGCCTGACATTATTTGGGCGCACGGGCGAGCGACTAAAAATGCCTTCCCGGCGATAACGGCAATTCATGCCTGATTCTTTAGCAATGTGGGGTTCCCACCGACGACGCTGCAGCCGATCGGATAAGATGCGGGCTCCACAAAAAACGACTTCAAAGGCAAACGCAGTGACTTCAGCGATTCAACCCGGCAGCGTATTCAAGGACAACCTCGCGCAGCTTCCCGGCATCGACGGGATCGAGCGCATCGATCTGGTGGACGGCCTGGGCGCGGTCGTCGCGTCGATCGAGAACAAGCCGGGCAAGCAGGGCTCGCTCGCGGTTTACCACTATCTGCGCGAGGTATTCGGCTCGCTCGACGCGCAGGCCGCCGAACACGGACTCGCGGTGTTCGCCGAACATACCGCCGATGCGCGCAACCGTCCGGGCGCGCATCCGAACGTCGACCGGCTGCTCGAGATCGCGAACGGCGGCGACGCGCTGCGGATCGACGTGATTGCGGCTGCTTGAGCGACTGACCTGAGCGACCGATCTGCGCGACGCACCTGAGCGTTTGCCTGAGCAACGGACCTGAGCGACGCACCAGCGCGACGCATCTGAGCAACGCTACAGGCCGCGCGCTTTCACGTACTCCGCGATCAGCCACTTGACGCGTTCGGCCGCGGCGGGCGTGGCCGGTGTATAGACGACGAGCCCCAGATCCGGCCGGTTGTGCACGGCAAACGACGAGAATTCCAGCTCGATCAGTCCCACCACCGGATGCAGGATCTGCTTCGTGCCTTCGTCGGTGGAGCGGACGTCGTGGTCGCGCCAGATCCGGTCGAAGTCGGCGCTCTCCGCGCGCAGTTCCTCCACGAACGCCTGCACGTCCTTCGCCGCGCCGCCTCTCGCGACGTCCGCGCGAAACGCCGCCACCACGTAGCGCGCCACGCTCTCCCAGTCGGTCTGCGCATCGCGTACGCCCGGGTTGCGAAAAATCAGCCGCAGGATGTTGCGATCTTTTGGTTCGAGCTCCTGATAATCGGTCAGCACCGCCTGCGCGGCGCGATTCCACGCGACGATATCCCACGTTGCCGTACGCACGAGCGAGGGGCTGTATTCCAGCGCATCGAGCACACGCTGCAGCGCGGGCGTGACACCGTTGACAGCCTGATAGCGAACCTCGGGCGGCCGCCCGAGCCCCAGCAGAAATACGTGCTCGCGCTCGACGTCGGTCAGCATCAGCGCGCGGGCGAT
This sequence comes from Paraburkholderia phosphatilytica, assembly GCF_003443895.1. Lineage (GTDB taxonomy): Bacteria > Pseudomonadota > Gammaproteobacteria > Burkholderiales > Burkholderiaceae > Paraburkholderia > Paraburkholderia phosphatilytica. The sequence goes on from NZ_QQOA01000005.1 coordinate 69,024, forward strand.
GCGGTCGAGCACCTCGGAAGAGGGCGCGCCGCCGCGTCCCTGTTCGAGCCACGTGTACCACGTCGCGCTGACGTTGGCACGTTGCGCGACTTCTTCGCGCCGGAGTCCAGGCGTGCGCCGGCGTTCGGTGGGAATGCCGAGCGCGGCGGGGTCGAGCTTCTCGCGCCGCGCGCGCAGATAGCTGCCAAGCAGATTGTCGTTGCCGTTCGCCATGCCGGTGGTCGTCCGTTCCCTATCCCATTCTTCGTTCAACGGGTGCTGCGATTCGAGCGCGCTCAAGCGTTCGCAAGCGCAGGTAGATGGTAATCCCTCATCTCGTGATACAGGTGACGAGCGGCACGTAGATGGTTGACAATTCCACCAATCGCATCGACACTCATCGACATGCTAACGCTCAACCTCGCTGCTTTCGCCAATCACGCCCCTATGTGCGTCCGTCGTCGCGGACCCATGGAGGCCTGTTTGCGTTAGATATGCGTTAGCGTCGAGCTAGCATCAACCAGCAGGCCTCATCGGGAAACGGATGAGGCCTGTTTTGTTTTCGGCGTCTCCGTTTTCGATTTCATCAGCGGAGACGACCATGAGTAAAAGACCGCCACCTTTCGACTATTCCGGGCCGCCGAGCCTGCCGATCTATCCGACTCGCCGTCCGTCACAGCATGATGGAGAGGCTGCGTTGCGCGCGCATGATGCGAGCGGATATGCGACGCCGCTTTCGCACACCCGGATGTTCCAGCCGTTCGAATACTGGACGCCTGGGCGATCTCGCCATGACTGACGGCGGCGCGCATGGCCGGCAATACATCGTCTTTGATCGATGTGAACGTTTTTTTGCCGGCATTTTTGCGCGCCGCGATCCGCTTTACAGTGGCATGCAGGCTGGAACAGGGCGCGAGGGACCCTTCAGCGACCCTTCAGCGAACCATCAGAATAGTGAAGCCAGACAGGGCAATGCGATGAATCGACCGGTCGAAACGTTCACGCCGGGCGGCGCGAATCCGGCTGCGGCTGCCGAACTGGCTACCGACGCGGCCACCGCGAAGCGCGCGCCGGCATCCCCGCATGTCGCGGCCGACCCGCACCTGCGCCAAGGCGCGGGCCATGACGACGCCATGAAGCACCCGTTCGCCGGCGTCAAGCTGTTCCCATTCTGGCTCGACAACCCGGCGGCGCCTGCCGTCGAACGCGAGCTGATCGGGCCGACGCGCGCCGATCTCGTGATCGTCGGAGGCGGCTTCACGGGGTTGTGGGCCGCGATTCAGGCGAAGGAAGACGACCCGCAACGCGACGTCGTGCTGATCGAAGCGGGCAAGGTCGCGTACGGTGCGTCAGGCCGGCCGGGCGGCATCATCTCGACTTCGGTGATGCACGGTCTGCCGAATGCAACCCGCGTGTTCCCGAAAGACCTCGACGTGCTCGAAAAGCTCGGCCAGGAGAATCTCGACGGCTTCAGGGCAACGCTCGTGCGCTACGGCATCGATGCGGACGTCGAATGGAACGGCGAGATGACGGTGGCGGTGGACCCGGCGCACGTCGAACACCTGCAACACGACTACGAGCTGCACGCCACGCACGGGCACGATGTCGTGCTGCTCGACGCGAATGGCGCGCGCGAACAGCTCGATTCGCCGCTGTTCGCGGGTGCGATGTGGTCGCGCAATCGCAGCGGCATCGTGCATCCGGCGAAGCTCGCATGGGGCCTCAAGGCCGCCGCGCTCAAACTTGGTGTGCGCCTGTACGAGCTCTCGCCGATGACGTCGCTCGAAGATCGCGGCGCGACGATGCAGGTCCGCACGCAGGCGGGCAGCATCGAGACGCCGTGTGTGCTGCTCGCGTCGGGCACCGCGAAAGTCGGCATCGCGGACATCAACCGGCGCGTGATGCAGGTGCGCGATCACATCGTCGCGACCGCGCCGCTGACCGACGGGCAGATGGCGCGCATCGGCTGGCGCAACCGCCAGGGCGTGTACGACACACGCACGCAGCTCAACTATTTCCGGTTGACGAAGGACAACCGCATCATCTTCGGCGGCCGCGTGTCGTATCACTTCAACGAAGACCCGAACCCCGCCGCGGATCGCGACGAGCGCACCTACTACAAGTTGGCCGAAGCGTTCTACCGGACTTTTCCGCAGTTGCACGACGTGCGCTTCACGCATGCGTGGGGCGGCCCGATCGACTACTGCTCGCGCGGCGCCGTGTTTGCGCGGCAGTATCACGGCGGCAAGGTGGTGTTCGTGGCGGGCTATACGGGCTTCGGTGTGGCCGGCAGCCGCTTCGGCGCGAAGATGGGACTCGAGATGCTGTGGAAGCGCGACACGCTGATCACGTCGCTCGACATCTCGCGCAAAGGGCCGTCGTACATCCCGCCGGAGCCGTTCCGCTGGCTCGGCGCGAAGATCACGTTCCACGCGTTCGATGGCGCCGACGACCATGGCGGCTGGCGGCGCTGGTGGATCCGCTCGATCAAGGCGCTGGGCTTTCCGATGTGAAGCCTGCAGGCTTCAACCGCAGTACACGATGCTGTACTTCTTCGTCGCGACCGGCATGTGCCACGTACCGGAGAAGCCCTTGTGCAGCACGAACGCGTCGCCGGCCTTGTAGTGATCGCTGCGGCCGTCTTCGCTGGTGACCACGACCTCGCCGTCGATCAGCACGCAGACTTCATGCACCGGCAGATCGACCAGCTGCAGCGTGCCGGCATCGCATTGCCAGACGCCGGCGCTCAACGTCTGGCTCGGATCGCAGAACGACGACAGCGCGTGCGGTGCCTTCGCGCCTTCGAGGATGATGTCGGCCGGGTCGTGCAGCGCGGGTTCGAGGCCCTTTGCGCCGGGACCGCGCGGATCGATGCGGGTGAAGGTGACGTGGCTCATCGAGGTTTCTCCTGGTTATGTCGTTCGATGCAGTCGATGCCGCCGGTGTCCATCGTGGGATCGGCAGGCGATGACGCGAGTCTGCGCGAAACCGCCGGCACGAAGAATTGTGAAGTGACGAAACACAGATTGAGCCCTGTCGATGTAATGAAACTGACGGGAATGAACGGACTGAAACCGCGTTGAACCACGCCGGAGAACCACAAATGCCATTCGAGCACGCGCAGCAGTTTTATATCGACGGACTATGGGTCGCGCCGGCGGCGGCATCGCCCGGCGTCGAAGCGACACTGGACGTGATCGATCCGTCCACCGAGGCGCCGTTCGCGTCCATCGCGCTCGGCAGCGAAGCGGACGTTGCGCGCGCGGTCGCCGCGGCGCGCCGTGCGTTCGTGCACTACGCGCGGACCACGGTCGCGGAGCGCATCGCACTGCTGGAGTCGATCCTCGCCGTCTACCGTCGCCGCTACGACGACATGGCGGCAGCCATCAGCCGCGAGATGGGCGCGCCGATCGCGTTCGCACGCGACGCACAGGCGTGGACCGGCGCCGCGCACCTGGAGACGATGCTCGACACGCTGCGCGACTTCCCGTTCGACACCGTGAAGGCGACTGCCGGCGGCGGCGTGCTGATCCGCAAGGAGCCGGCCGGCGTGTGCGGGCTGATCACGCCGTGGAACTGGCCGGCGCTGCAGATCGTCTGCAAGGTGGCGCCGGCGCTTGCTGCCGGCTGCACGATGGTGCTGAAGCCCTCCGAGCTCGCGCCGGTGAGCGCGATCGTGTTCGCCGAGATCCTCGACGAAGCGGGCGTGCCGCCTGGCGTGTTCAACCTCGTGCACGGCACGGGCCCCGTAGTGGGCGACGCGCTGTCGCGGCATCCGGACGTCGACATGATGTCGTTCACCGGGTCGACGCGCGCGGGCGTGCTGGTCGCGAAGTCCGCCGCGGATACGGTGAAGCGCGTGCATCAGGAACTGGGCGGCAAGTCCGCGAACCTGATTCTCGCGGACGCGGACCTGAAGGCGGCCGTCGAGCACGGCGTGCGTGCGGTGTTCGACAACAGCGGCCAGTCCTGCGATGCGCCGACGCGGATGTTCGTGCCGCGCGAGCGCGCGCAGGACGCGTACGCGATTGCGAAAGCGGTCGCACAGTCGCTACGTGTGGGACCGGCGGACGCGGACGGCGTCGACATGGGGCCGGTAATCAGCGCGGCGCAATACGCGAAGATTCAAGGCTTGATCTCGCGCGGTATCGAGGAGGGCGCGACGCTCGTCGCCGGTGGACCCGGGCGGCCCGCGGGGCTCAAGCGCGGTTACTTCGTGAAGCCGACCGTGCTCGGCGACGTGACGCCCCACATGACGGTTGCGCGCGAGGAGATCTTCGGACCGGTGCTGTCGATCCTGCCGTACGACACCGAAGCGGACGCGGTCGCGATGGCCAACGACAGCGTCTACGGCCTCGCGGGTTACGTGCAGGCGGGTACGCTGGAGCGGGCGCGTGAGGTCGCGAAGCAGTTGCGCGCGGGCACGATCTACCTGAACCAGGCGGCGTACAACCCGGCGGCGCCGTTCGGTGGCTACCGGCAGTCGGGCAACGGCCGCGAATACGCGGAGTTCGGCCTCGACGACTTCCTGGAGATCAAGGGCGTAGTCGGATACGCGCCCTAACGGAGCCGGTGGCGCCGATGGCCGCTAGCGCGCCTCCGGCACCCCGGCAGTTTCCGCCTCGGCGGTGACCTTCTCGCGCGTCTCCGGCATCGCGAACCACACCAGCAGCACCGCGAGCGCGCCGACGCCCGCGAGCCCGAAGAAGCTGATCGCGTTGCCGAAGCGGTCGGCGATGAAGCCAGCGAGCGTCGTGCTGAGCGTCGCGCCAATACCCGCTGAGAGCCCGAAGAGGCCGATGCACAGGTTGTAGTGCCCCTTGCCGCCGGCCACGTCCGCCGCGATCAGCGGCAGCATCACGCCGAACACCGCGGCGCTCAGGCCATCGAACATCTGCACCGGCACGAGCAGATACGGGCTGCTGATGCCCGCGAACAGCAGCGCGCGGACCGGCAGCGCCGAGAAGCCGAGCACGAGCAGCGGCCGGCGTCCCCAGCGCTCCGACGTGCGGCCCACCCACGGCGACATCAGCGCGACGATCGCCTGCGGCACGATGATGCACGCCGCGATCACGAGCTGCACGTTGTCGCCCATGCCGGCCGTCACTTCGCCCGCGGCAAGGTTCAGCATCGCCGCGTTGGACAGATGGAACAGCACGACGCAGCCGGCGAACACGAGCATGCGGCGGTCGCGCAGCAGGTCGATCAGCGACCCGTGTTCTTCGGCGTCCTGCGGTTTCGTTTCGACGATCGGCGCGATCTCGCCGGTGTCCTGCATCATCGCGAGCGCGACGAGGGCCGGCAGCGCGAGCGCGGCCGTCAGCCAGAACACCGCGCGCGCCGAGAAGTACTCGCCGCACAGACCCATCAGACCCGCGGCGACCGCACTGCCGATCGACGCCCAGCGCGCGTTGCGCCCGAGCCGGTCGCCGAGCGCCTGGCGCCCGACGAGCGCGAGCGAGATCGCCGCCATCGCCGGCACCAGCATGCAGCTCGCGAAGCCGTGGAACACTTCGGCGGCCATCACCGGCAGCACGGTCGGGCTGGTGGCGAGCAACAGCGCGCTCAGGATGATCGCGACGATCGCCCATGCGGCCGCGCCTTTCTTGTTCTTCAGCGCATCGACGGCCGCGCCGCCCGGCACCTGGCTCACCATCGCGCTGATCGTGCCGACCGACAGCGCGAGACCGATCTCTCCTTGCGTCCACTTGTGCGTCGCGAGGTAGGACGCGATGAACGGCCCGAACCCCGTCTGCACGTTGGCGACGAAGAAGTTCATCCAGTCGAGCGCGCGGAGACTCCGCGTGGTTACGGTGGTGCGCGCCGTCATCGTGAGGCGCTCGGGTTGGACGCCGTCTTCGTGACCGGTGCCGCCGAAGCTGGCGGCGCCGCGGCGGCGGGCGGCGGGGCCGGCGGTGGCGCGGGCGACACCGCGCGCACGGGCTGGTCGGCGGAATACGGCGGCGACGCCTTGATCGCGGCGTCGGACAGATCGACCTGCGCGTGCAATGCGCGGTCTCTGGTCGTGAAGTGCAGCGCGGACCAGTTCGCCGCGATCGCGCGGCGCTCCTGGCTCAGGATGCCGCTGACGTCGAGCACGACCGCCTGCGGCTGCGCGTTCGCGTCGAGCAGCACGTCGACCACGCGGCCCACTTCAGCACCATTCGGCCGCTCGACGGTCGAGTCGATGATCGGCAGACGCAGCGGCTCATTCGGACTGGACGGCGGCGTGTTGCCCGGCTGCGGCACGGGCTTCGGCCGATCGGGTTTCGGCAGCTGGCTCGGCGCGGGGTCGAGCGTGATCGGCGCGGGCTTCGCCGCGGGCGCGACGCGGATCGCGCTCCACGGGAAGGTGACCTTGCGGTCGCCGATGCCCATGAAGCCCTGCAGGTTCACGACGATCTGCTGCGGCTTGCCGCTCGCGTCCGCGATCATGTCGACCGCGCGGCCCACCACTTTCCCATCGGGCTTCTTCACCTGGCTGTCGAGCAGCGCGCGCACCGAATTGCGATCGAGGTCACGGGTGGTGATGAGCGGAGCCGGCGGGGGCGCGGGCGGCGCCGAGGCGGGCGCGGGAGGCGGCGTGGGCGGCGGCGGGCGGCGCACCACCGGCTTCTTCGGCTTCTTCGCGGGCGCGGGCTTGCTGGTTTCCTCTTCCTCGGGTTCGCTCGCGGCCGTCTCCGGCGGCTGCGCAACCGGCGAGGTCACCGCTTCGACATTGGCCGTCACGATCGGCGCGGGCTCGCGTTCGGGTTCCTCAAACAGGCCGCAACCGGACAGCGTCGCCGCGAGCGCGACGAACAGCATCAGCAGCAGGTGCCGTGACAGGGTGACAGGACGTGACGGACCGCGTCTCATCAGCGGAAGCTCCTTGGATCCGGTGCTGGGTAAGCAGGTGACGGACCAGAGTGTAACCCGGGCGGTTCGGCGCCCCGCCCAATCCGGCGCGCGGCGGACGTTTGCGGGCACCTTATCCGGACGGCATGCGCTCTCGCCGGGAGCCATCGGAGTGGTTCGAAAGGAGGGGTATGCGGCGTAGGTGTAAACGCGCGGTGCACCGCCGTGCGAGCCCCTGTTTGCGTGGATATATGCGCGATGACATGAGATTCATGCCGTTCATACGATGGGACGAATAATTGCGTTCGCCTACGCTTCGATCCAGCAATAAAAGCTACTCGATCCCAACGAGACGACCCTGATGGCGGCCGCAACGGCCGTTTCAGCTCGCTGATAAAGGAGACACTCATCATGATGGAACCTCACGCCCAGTCCATTTCGGACGCCGGCACCCAGGACTTTGGCGGCAAAGGCTGGCTCGACCGCTATTTCGACGTCAGCGCGCGCGGCAGTTCGACGCGCCAGGAATTGATCGCGGGCGTCACCACCTTTCTCGCGATGGTGTATTCGGTGTTCGTCGTGCCGGGCATGCTCGGCAAGGCGGGCTTCGATACGAGCGCGGTGTTCGTCGCCGTGTGCCTGACCACCGCGTTCGGCTCGCTGCTGATGGGCCTGTGGGCGAAGCTGCCAATCGCGATCGGCTGCGCGATCTCGCTTACCGCGTTCACCGCGTTCGGCCTCGTGCTCGGCAAGGGACTGCATCCGACCGTCGCGCTCGGCGCGGTGTTCCTGATGGGCATCGTGTTCACCGGCATCTCGGTGACGGGCGTGCGCTCGTGGATCCTGCGCAATCTGCCGCACGGCATCGCGCATGGCACGGGGATCGGCATCGGCCTGTTCCTGCTGCTGATCGCCGCGAACGACGTCGGCCTCGTCGTGAAGAATCCGGGTCCGGGGCTGCCGGTGCAGCTTGGCCACCTCACCGCGCTGCCGGCGCTGATGTCGGTCGCGGGGCTGGCTGCGATCTTCGGTCTCGTGCGTCGCCGGGTGCCGGGTTCGATCCTCCTCGTGATCGTCGCGATCTCGGCGCTCGGGCTGATCCTCGATCCGTCGGTGAGTTTCCATGGCGTGTTCGCGTGGCCGTCGCTGTCGGCGCCGGGCCATCAGTCGCTGATCGGCTCGATGGACATCAAGGGCGCGCTGTCGCTCGCGGTGCTGCCCAGCGTGCTGGCGCTCGTGATGACGGCCGTGTTCGACGCGACCGGCACGATCCGCGCCGTCGCCGGCCAGGCGGGGCAGCTCGACGAGAACGGCCGCATCATCAACGGCGGCCGCGCGCTGACGGCAGATTCGCTGAGCTCGATCTTCTCGGGTTTCTTCGGCGGCGCGCCGGCGGCGGCCTACATCGAATCGACGGTGGGCGTCGCGGCGGGCGCGAAGACCGGCATGGCGGCGGCGATCGTCGGTCTGCTGTTTCTCGTTGTGATGTTCTTCGCGCCGCTCGCGGGCCTGGTGCCGTCGTATGCGACCGCGCCGGCGCTGATGTACGTGGGCCTGATGATGCTGTCGAGCGTGTCGAAGCTCGACATGCAGGATTCAATCGACTCGATGGCCGGTCTCGTCTGCGCGGTGTTCATCGTGCTGACCGCGAACATTGTGACGGGCATCATGCTGGGCTTCTGCACGCTCGTGATCGGCCGGATCGTGAGCGGCGAGTTCCGCAAGCTGAACATCGGTACGGTGGCGATCGCCGTCGTGCTGGCAGCGTTCTATCTCGGTGGGTGGGCCATCTGAGATTGATTGACCGGTGCGGGGTTGCAGACCTCGCGCCGGAGTGGCGAAGCAGGGCGTGTCGTGCGAGCGGCGCGCCCTGTTTGCTTTATGCGGTGGTGATGTGCCGGCGAACGCGGCGGCATGCGCGCGCTAGAGCGCCATTTCGAACGCGGGCTTCAGGAACAGTTCGATGCCCATCACGATCAGGCACATCGCGGCGGCGGCGAGCGTCAGCGTGCCGTACTCGTCGTAGCGCATGTCGTACAGACACGCGACGATGAACAGGATCGCGAGCAGGTTCGTCAGCCAGTCGAAATTCAGCGCAAGCGACATCTGGAGTCTGGGCTCAGGTGTTCAGGTGTTCAGGTGGAAAAGGGCGGTCTCTAGCGGCGGATTCTAGCGAGCCGAGCTTACGGATAAGCAACATGCATCGATGACGATGCGTGGTTGCAACGGGCCAGTGGACCTGCGTGACGTACGCGGACCGGACGATGACGTTGAAGATGAACCGGTCCGTGTCGTATCCGACTCGCGACGAGTTGCTCGAGTTTGGCCGCAACGTCTGTCACGTGCCGGATCCGGCTGCCGTCGTCGAGCGGATTGGGGACGCCATGTCGGCGACGCTCGCGAACAGGGGCGCGGGAATGCCTGAAGACTTTCTGCGGACCCTGCGCGAGGAATGGGACGCGGGGCGGAGTTCGGTGGCGCCTGTCCGGTTTTTCACCCGGTAGTCGTCCGCGCGCCAAGGTGTATAGACAGGTCGACCACCCTCCGCCACCACATCCAGTACCCGTCCCAACGACGCGCAATCAAGGGAATCCCTAACGCTGGCTGATTAAATTCCAGTTGTATATACAGGTTGAAGCAGCTAGACTGCGTTCAATTGTATAGACAGGGAAGGCCACGATGATGAAGCTCACGCCCGGCAGCCTCACGCTGCCGCAACTCCGCCAGATCGCCCGCGAACACGTCACGCTGCAGCTCGACCCGGCCAGCTTCGCCACGATCGACGCCGGCTCGCGCGCCGTCGCGGATATCGCCGCGAAGGGCGCGCCGGCCTACGGCATCAACACCGGCTTCGGCCGGCTCGCCAGCACGCACATTCCGCACGACCAGCTCGAACTGCTGCAGCGCAACCTCGTGCTGTCGCACGCGGTCGGCGTCGGCGAGCCGCTGTCGCGGCCGGTCGTGCGCCTGCTGATGGCGCTCAAGCTCTCGAGCCTCGGCCGCGGCCACTCGGGCATCCGCCGCGAAGTAATGGACGCGCTGATCTTGCTGTTCAACGCGGACGTGCTGCCGCTGATTCCGAGCAAGGGCTCGGTCGGCGCGTCCGGCGACCTCGCGCCGCTCGCGCATATGTCCGCGGTGCTGCTCGGCGTCGGCGAAGTGTTCGCGAAGGGCGAGCGGATGCCGGCCGAAGAAGGTCTGCGTCTCGTGGGCCTCGCGCCGCTCACGCTGCAGGCGAAGGAAGGCCTCGCGCTGCTGAATGGCACGCAGGCGTCCACCGCGCTCGCGCTCTACAACCTGTTCGCGATCGAAGACCTGTATCGCACCGGGCTTGTGGCCGGCGCGCTGTCGGTCGATGCGGCGGCGGGCTCGGTGAAGCCGTTCGATCACCGCATCCACGCGCTGCGCGGTCATCGCGGGCAGATCGAGGCGGCCGCCGCGTATCGCGCGCTGCTCGACGGTTCCGATATCAACCTGTCCCACGCGAACTGCGACAAGGTGCAGGACCCGTACAGCCTGCGCTGCCAGCCGCAGGTGATGGGCGCGTGTCTCGACCAGATGCGCCATGCGACCGAAGTGCTGCTGATCGAAGCGAACGCGGTATCGGACAACCCGCTGATTTTCCCGGACACGGGCGAAGTGCTGTCAGGCGGCAACTTCCACGCGGAGCCGGTCGCGTTTGCGGCGGACAATCTCGCGCTCGCCGCCGCCGAAATCGGCGCGCTCGCGGAGCGCCGCATCGCGCTGCTGATCGACGCGACGCTGTCGGGCCTGCCGCCGTTTCTCGTCAGGGATGGCGGCGTGAACTCCGGCTTCATGATCGCGCATGTCACGGCAGCGGCGCTTGCGTCCGAGAACAAGACGCTCGCGCATCCGGCTTCGGTTGATTCGCTGCCCACGTCCGCGAATCAGGAAGACCACGTTTCGATGGCCACGTTTGCCGCCCGCAAGCTCGCGGATATCGCGGACAACACCGCGAATATTCTCTCCATCGAGCTGCTCGCGGCGGCGCAGGGCGTCGATCTGCGCGCACCGCACGAGACCAGCCCGAGCCTGCAGCACGTGATGCGCATCGTGCGCAACGAGGTGCCGCATTACGAGCTGGACCACTATTTCGCGCCGGATATCGCGGCCGTCACGCGCCTCGTGCAGCAAGGCACGATCGCGTCGCACTGTCCGTTCTCGTTCGAATCCGAAGCGCAATCCGGACAGCAGGCGCACTGAGCGATGAACGCGCCGGCCTATCAAGGCATCAAGGACTTCATTCTCGGCCGCATTCACGCGGGTGAATGGGCCGAGGGCGATCTCGTGCCGTCGGAGAACGAGCTTGCGCGCGAGTTCAAGGTCGCGCGCATGACGGTCAACCGCGCGCTGCGCGAGCTGACCGCCGAGCAGGTGCTGACGCGCGTGCAGGGCGCCGGCACCTTCGTCGCGCGGCCGAAGTATGAATCGACGCTGGTGGCGATCCGCAGCATCTCGGATGAAATCGTCGCGCGCGGCCATCGCTATCGCGCGGACGTGCTGCAGCTTGGCGCTGCTGTGGCAGACGCCGCGCTTGCCGAGGAAATGCAGCTCGCGGCGGGTCACCCGGTGTTCCATTCGCGCGTGCTGCACCTCGAGAACGACGAGCCGGTGCAACTGGAAGAACGCTGGGTGAACCCGGCCGTCGCGCCCGAATACGCATTGCAGGACTTCACGAGCGTCACGCCGAACCAGTACCTCGTGCGTGTCGCGCCGTTGCAGCGCGTCGAGTACCGGATCGAGGCCGCCACGCCCGAGTCCGACATTCGCGCGCATCTCGCGATGGACGACACGGAACCGTGCCTCGTGCTGCATCGCCGGACCTGGTCGCAGGGCGTCGTCGCGTCGATCGCGAACCTGTGGCATCCCGGCACCCGTTACCGCTTCACTGGACATTTCTAGCGCCGCGTTACGCACGTGCGCGTCGTCCCTTTTTTGAACCTGAACTTGCCCGACCTGAGAGCGATCATGAACAACCCGAAGCATGTCGACCCCCGTCTCGATCCGACCCGCACGATCCGCGCGCCGCGCGGCACCGAGAAGTCGTGCAAGAGCTGGCTCACCGAAGCCGCGTACCGGATGATCCAGAACAACCTCGACGCCGAAGTCGCCGAGCATCCGCACGCGCTCGTCGTGTATGGCGGCATTGGCCGCGCCGCGCGCAACTGGGACTGCTACGACCAGATTCTCGCGTCGCTGAAGGACCTGAACGACGACGAGACGCTGCTGATCCAGTCGGGCAAGCCGGTGGGCGTATTCCGCACGCATGCGGACGCGCCGCGCGTGCTGCTCGCGAATTCGAACCTCGTGCCGCACTGGGCGAACTGGGATCATTTCCACGAGCTCGACCGCAAGGGCCTGATGATGTACGGCCAGATGACGGCGGGCAGCTGGATCTACATCGGCAGTCAGGGCATCGTTCAGGGTACCTACGAAACGTTCTACGCGGTCGCGAACCAGCACTTCAACGGCGATCCGAAAGGCCGCTGGATCCTGACGGGCGGCCTGGGCGGGATGGGCGGCGCGCAGCCGCTCGCGGCGACGATGGCGGGCTTCTCGATGATCGCGGTGGAGTGCGACGAGTCGCGCATCGACTTCCGTCTGAAGACGCGCTACGTCGATAAAAAGGCGAAGACGCTCGACGAAGCGCTCACGATGATCGACGAAGCGAAGCGTGACGGCAAGCCGGTGTCGGTCGGTCTGCTCGGCAATGCGGCCGATGTGTTCGCCGAACTCGTGAAGCGCAACATCACGCCGGACTGTGTGACCGACCAGACCAGCGCGCACGACCCGATTCACGGCTATCTGCCGCAGGGCTGGAACGTCGAGGACTGGCGCGAGCGGATGAAGACGGACCCGCAGAGCATCGTGACGCCCGCGAAGCAGTCGATGGCAAAGCAGGTCGAAGCGATGCTGACGCTGCAGCAGCGTGGCGCGGCGACGCTCGACTACGGCAACAACATCCGCCAGATGGCGCTCGAAATGGGCGTGCAGAACGCGTTTGATTTCCCCGGCTTCGTGCCCGCGTATATCCGTCCGCTCTTCTGCGAAGGCAAGGGCCCGTTCCGCTGGGTCGCGCTGTCGGGCGATCCTGAAGATATCTACAAGACCGATGCGAAAGTGAAGGAGCTGATTCCGGACGATCCGCACCTGCACAACTGGCTCGACATGGCGCGCGAACGCATCGCGTTCCAGGGGTTGCCGGCGCGGATCTGCTGGGTCGGCGTGAAGGATCGCTATCGCCTCGGCAAGGCGTTCAATGAGATGGTCGCGAACGGCGAGCTGAAGGCGCCGGTCGTGATCGGCCGCGATCACCTCGATACGGGATCCGTCGCGAGCCCGAACCGCGAAACGGAAGCGATGAAGGACGGCTCGGACGCGGTCAGCGACTGGCCACTCCTCAACGCGCTGCTGAATACCGCGGGCGGCGCGACGTGGGTGTCGCTGCATCACGGCGGCGGCGTCGGCATGGGCTTCTCGCAGCACTCGGGCGTCGTGATCGTCTGCGACGGCACCGAAGCGGCAGGCAAGCGCGTCGAGCGCGTGCTGTTCAACGACCCGGCGACGGGCGTGATGCGTCACGCGGATGCGGGCTACGAGCTCGCGCAGCAGACCGCTCGCGAGGCCGGCCTCAAGCTGCCGATGCTGGGCCGCTGATGAGCGCGCGCACGCTGATCCGCAGTGCTGAGCTCGTCGCGTCGCCGTGGAAGAACGGCGGCGGCGTGACGAGCGAGATCGCGATCGGCATCGCGGATGCGACGCGGTCCGGTGCGAACGATGGATCGCAGCCCGCGCGCTTGGATACGTTCGCGTGGCGCGTGAGCCTTGCGGACGTCGCGCAGCCGGGGCCGTTCTCGCGTTTCGTCGGCATCGACCGTGTGCTCGTGCTGCTGTCCGGCGCGGGCATGTTGCTCGATGAGCGCAGTGGCGATGGCGACACGCAGCATACGCATGCGCTCGCAAAGCCGCTCGACGTCGCGCGCTTTGCCGGCGAAACGGTGATCGATGCGCGTCTCGTTGACGGCCCGACGCGCGACTTCAACCTGATGACGCGGCGCGGCGTCGCGTCGGGCGAGGTCGACGTGTGGCGTGGCGCGGGCACGCATACGCTGATGGCGCACGTCGTGTTGCTGTTCTGCGCGAGCGGCGAGACGACGGTGAGCGTGAGCGGCGAAGCGCCGGTGCGGTTGTTGCAGGACGACACGCTGCGCTTCGATGCCGATCCGCCGCATGCGCTGACCATCGACGTGCAAGGCGACGGCGCGCTGCTCGCGATTCGCATCAACCTGCACGACCGTGACGCTGGCACCAACGACACCAATCGCACACCGTGACCACCGAGGCTCACGCACGATGAAGCACACCGTCTTCCATCATCTGCATCTGTGCCCGCATGGCGACCCAGCGGACGCGATCGCCGACGCGGCAATCGCGGTCGGCAACGGCACGATTGCCTGGCTTGGCCCGCTCGCCGATCTGCCGCGCGACTACGCAGACTGGCCGCGCGACGATCTCGGCGGCGCGTGGGTCACGCCGGGCCTGATCGATTGCCATACGCATCTGGTGTATGGCGGCCAGCGCGCCGACGAGTTCGCGCAGCGACTCGCGGGCGTCAGCTACGAAGAGATCGCGAAGAAGGGCGGCGGCATCGTGTCGACGGTGCGGGCGACGCGCGCGGCGAGCGAGAGCGAGCTCTTCAACGCGGCGACCGCGCGGCTCGAACCGTTGCTGGCCGAAGGCGTGACCGCGATCGAAATCAAGTCCGGCTATGGCCTCGAACTCGCGGCCGAGCGCAAGATGCTGCGCGTCGCGCGTCAGCTGGGCGAGCGCTTTCCGGTGTCGGTGTACACGACGTTCCTCGGCGCGCACGCATTGCCGCCCGAGTTCGCCGGCCGCGCGGACGACTACATCGACGAAGTCTGCAACCGCATGCTGCCCGCGCTGGCCGACGAAGGCCTCGTCGACGCCGTCGACGTGTTCTGCGAACGCATCGGCTTCACACCTGCGCAGAGCGAGCGCGTGTTCGGAGCCGCGGCGCGCCGCAACCTGCCGGTGAAGATGCACGCGGAGCAGCTGTCGAACAGCCATGGCGCTGTGCTCACCGCGCGCTATCGCGGACTCTCCGCGGATCACCTCGAGTTTCTCGACGAAGCGGGCGTCGCCGCGATGAAAGCCGCAGGCACGGTTGCGGTACTGCTGCCGGGCGCGTACTACTTCATCCGCGAGACGCAGTTGCCGCCGCTCGATCTGCTGCGGCGCTACGAGGTGCCGATTGCGATTTCGACCGACAGCAATCCGGGCACGTCGCCGGCCACGTCGCTGCTGTTGATGATGAACATGGCGACGACGCTCTTCAGGATGACCGTGCCCGAAGTGCTGCAGGGCGTCACGCGTCACGCGGCCCGCGCGCTCGGCGCCGCGGACCGCCATGGCACGCTCGCGCCGGGACGTGCGGCCGACTTCGCGGTGTGGTCGGTGGCGTCGCTCGCGGAGCTCGCTTACTGGATCGGCCGGCCGTTGTGCGCGCGCGTCGTGCGCCGCGGCCAAACGGTATATACCCGGGCTTCAAAATGAACTCACCCACAATGAACCGGACACTTTTCGCCGAGCACGCACTGCTGCCTGATGGCTGGCGCCGCAACGTGCTGCTGCAATGGGACGAGCACGGCGTGCTCGCGTCGGTCGAAGCGGATGCGGCGGTGCCTGCGCCGTCGGCTGGGATCGAACGCGCGGCCGGGCCGCTGATGCCCGGAATGCCGAACCTGCACTCGCACGCGTTCCAGCGCGCGATGGCAGGGCTCACCGAATTTCGCGCGCTCGCCGTCGCCAACGACGACTTCTGGAGCTGGCGCGACCTGATGTACCGCTTCGCCGCGCGCATCACGCCGGAAGGCATCGGCGCGGTCGCGCGCTGGCTGTACATCGAGATGCTGAAGGCGGGCTATACGTCGGTGTGCGAATTCCACTACGTGCACCATGCCGCCGACGGCCAGCGCTACGCGAACGTCGCGGAGATGGCGCGGCATGTCGTCGAAGCGGCCGGGCAGACGGGCATCGGCATCACGATGCTGCCGGTGCTGTATCAGTACAGCGGTTTCGGCGCGCAGCCGCCGCGCGAAGACCAGCGGCGCTTCATCAACACGCCGGACGCGCTGCTCGGCCTGATCGACAGCCTGCGCGGCACGCACGGCGAACACGCCGCGCTGCGCTATGGCGTCGCGCCGCACTCGCTGCGCGCGGTGTCGGGTGAATCGCTGCGCGACGTGCTCGCGGGGCTCGACGCGATGCTGCCGCGCGCGCCGGTGCATATCCATATCGCGGAGCAGACCGCCGAAGTCGACGCGTGCCTCGCGACGGAAGGCGCGCGGCCGGTGCAGTGGCTGTTCGACAACTTCGCGGTGGATGCGCGCTGGTGCCTCGTGCACGCGACGCATGTCGACGCGCAGGAAACCGTGGCGCTCGCGAAGAGCGGGGCGGTCGCGGGCCTGTGCCTGACGACCGAAGCGAATCTTGGCGACGGTGTGTTCCCCGCACATGCCTATCTCGCGCTGCAAGGCCGCATCGGTATCGGCTCCGACAGCCATATCGCGGTCGACTGGCGCAGCGAGCTGCGTCTGCTCGAATACGGCCAGCGCCTGACGCGGCGGCAGCGCAACGTGCTCGCGGCGGCGGACGAACCGTTCGTCGCGGACCGGCTGGTGGGCGCCGCGCTCGCCGGCGGCGCACTGGCGACGGGCCGCGCGGTCGGCGCACTGCGCGCCGGACATCGCGCGGACTGGATCGTGCTCGACGCCGAGCATCCGACGATTGCCGGGCAGGACCCGCGCACGTGGCTGTCGGGTGTCGTGTTCTGCGAGCACGGCGAGATGCCGGTGCGCGACGTGTTCGTGGGCGGCGTCAAGGTGGTCGACAACCGCCGGCATCGCGACGAGGACGCGGCACGCGCGGACTATCGGGCCGCGCTTGATGTGCTGCTCGATCAGGCGTGAACTGCGCGGCCTGAACTAATTGGCCTGAACTGCGGGCGAGGCACCGCGCCACACCGCGAAAGACTGTCAAACGCCGCGACTAGCATGGCGAGATGGCGCACGTTATGCGGCTCCTTCGACAGGCGACGCAACGTGCCCCGCCATACCACACCCTCATCGGAACACCTCTGACGGAGCCGATCGATATGACTGCCCCGAACCCTTCTACGAACCCCACGGGCAACCCCGCCACGGTCTTCACGCTGCAACGCGGCAGCGCGCCGCTGCTGATCTCGATTCCCCACGTCGGCACGCAGATTCCCGCCGACATCGCCGCGACGATGACCCCGGTCGCCGCGCTCACCGAAGACTGCGACTGGCACCTGGACCGGCTGTACGCGTTCGCGCGCGGTCTCGGCGCATCGGTGTTGATGCCGCACAACGCGCGCTACGTGATCGACGTGAACCGGCCGCCCGACGGCGCGAACCTGTATCCGGGCCAAGACACGACGGGCCTGCTGCCGGTCGACACATTCGACAAGGCGCCGCTCTACCAGGACGGCAAGCTGCCCGATGAAGCTGAAGTGGCGCGCCGTCGCGCGCTGTACTGGCAGCCGTATCACGACGCGCTCGCGAACGAGCTCGCCGCGCTGAAGGCGCAGCACGGCCGCGTGCTGCTGTGGGAGGCGCATTCGATCCGCTCGGTCGTGCCGCGCTTTTTCGATGGACGTCTGCCGGACTTCAACTTCGGCACGTCGAACGGCGCGAGCGCGGTGGCGGGACTCGCCGACGAGCTGCGCTCAATCGTCGAGCGGCACGGCGCGTTCACGGCCATCGCCAACGGCCGCTTCAAGGGCGGCTATATTACGCGCCACTATGGGCAGCCGGAAGCGGGCATTCATGCGGTGCAGCTTGAGCTTACGCAGTGCACCTACATGCAGGAGCAACTGCCGTTCGCGTACGACGAGGCCCTCGCCGGACATGTGCAGCCGCTCCTCGAAGCGCTCGTGTCGACGGCCCTGGAACGCGTGCAAAGCGCGTAATCCTGGTGGGCGTTGCCGGCATTGGAGCGACGATGCCGGAGGGACCTCTCCCCAGCTGCCGCGCTGCTGCGTTGCGGTATTGAAAGCTGCGGAACGAACCTTGCTCGCGCCGGTCCATTTCACTGGCGCGCATGTTGCGGCGCGCCACGATCGGCCGCGGTAGCGGACGGTTCGCGCGGCAACCCATGTCCAAAAACGCAGGTTGCAACGTGCGCCGCGCTGCGGCTAACCTTGATCTCGGCGCAGTCCGGGCGCGAACTCGCTGTGCTCGCGGCCCGTGCGCCGCATGACGAGGGCATCCAGAACATCAAGAACATCACAAGGACATCGGGCGAGGATGGAACACCCTGCGATGGAAGATTTCGACGATCCCCTGCTGCCGGTCTGGCGGCACAACCTGGTGGTGCTCACCCGGGAGGTGGGAGCGGCGTCGCGTCTTGCGAAGATGATGACGTTTTCGGCTTCCTACCTGAAGCTGATGCTGGCCGGGCAGCGGCCGTTCAGCGAAGAGTTCGTGCGTGGCGTCGAATCGGTGACCGGTTTGCCGGCGGGCTGGATGGACGAGCCGCGCGA
The DNA here is from genome assembly GCF_003443895.1 of Paraburkholderia phosphatilytica. Lineage (GTDB taxonomy): Bacteria > Pseudomonadota > Gammaproteobacteria > Burkholderiales > Burkholderiaceae > Paraburkholderia > Paraburkholderia phosphatilytica. The sequence goes on from NZ_QQOA01000005.1 coordinate 87,445, forward strand.
GGCGCATGAGGTTCCCGAGATCGCCCGCGAGGCGATCGACAACGAAATGCCGCTCGCGCGTTTTCGCGGCACGGCGCACCCCGCGCGCAAGCGCTCGGTGCTGCGTCCGCCCGAGCCGATCTTCGGCCAGGCGGCGCCCGTGCGGCGCCCCGAAGACGAACTCGCGGACGCGGACCTGCACCGTCGTCTCGCCGCGTTTCGCAAGCTGCGCGATCTCGCGGTGCAGGACGTGCGGCGGCTCGACCGGCATCTCGCGCATCCGCCTGTGGATCTCGCATCGATCCGCAACAAGGTGGAAGACCTGATCGCCGCGGCGGACGTGGAGGGCGACGTGCACGCGGATCTGGTCGGCCGCATCGAGCAGATCGACAAGCATCAGCATCTGCTGATGCGGCACATCGAACGCCTGCACGAACTGCTCGCGCGGATCGGCGAGCGCTAGGACGTCTGACGCAAGCTGAAGCTGCAGCAGAAGGCGCGCGCGTCAGCGCGCTTCCTGCCGCAGTTCCGCGAGGATCTGTTCCGCGAGGAAGTCGCACGGCGGACGGTTCGAGCGCGCGCTGCGCGCGAGCACGATCTCCAGTTCCGGCAGCGCCGGCAAGCCCTGCGCGCGGCCCAGCTGCACGAAGTGGCCGGGCACGCTGCAGCGCGCGAGCGGCGCGATCGCGAGCCCCGCTTCGACCATGCTGAAGAGCCCCATTAACCCCGGGCTTTCATACGACGTGCGATACGCGATCTTCGCGCGCTCCAGCGCACGGATCGCGTTCGCGCGCGCGACGCTGCCCGTGCCGAACATCGCGACTGGCAGCGGCCGCTCCTTCCAGATCTCGCGACCCTTCGACGGCCCCGCCCACACCATCGGCTCGAAGCGGATGAATTCGCCCGAAATGCCCTTCACGCGTGTCGCGCAGGCCAGATCGACCTTGCTGTCGCGGATCAACGGCGCGAGCGCGTTGCTCGGCATGCCGACCACCTGGATCTCGACCTTCGGATAGGTTGCCGAGAACTTCTGCAGCACGGCAGGCAATAGCGACGACGCGTAGTCGTCGGGCACGCCGATCGACACGCGTCCCTTCACCTCCGGATGCACGATCGATGCCCACGCCTCGTCGCGCAGCGCGAGCATCTGCCGCGCGTAGCCGAGCAGTTGCAAGCCTTCCTGGGTGGGCGTGACGCTGCGCGGGCCGCGCACGAAGAGCGGCTTGCCGAGCGCGTCCTCGAGCGAACGGATCTGCATGCTGAGCGCGGACTGCGAGCGATGCACGAGCGCCGCGCCGCGCACGAAGCTGCCCGTGTCGGCGATGGCGACCACCATCGCGAGGACGTCGAGGTCGAGTGCTTTCATGGGTATCAGAAAATCTGATCGAAAACTTCAATATAACGCGTTTGTCTGAATGTGTCGGAATCCGCATACTGGGTCGCGCTCGGGTTGCGCTTTCCCACACGCTTCGAACGACACCCCACGAGACTCGCTGCCATGCCGATGACCTACGACGAATTCCGACAACTGAACCTGCGGCTTGATATGTCGCGTGGCAAACCCGCGCCGGAACAGCTCGACCTGTCGCGCGCCCTGATCGACGATGCGGCCGCGGCTGGCTACCTGTCGCCCGGTGGCGTGGATTGCCGCAACTATGGGCATGGCGCCGGCTTGCCCGAGATGCGCGCATTCGGCGCGGAACTGCTTGGAGTGCCGGCCACGCAGGTGGTCGCCGCGGGTAATTCGAGCCTCGAGCTGATGCACGACGCGCTCGCGTTCGCGATGCTGCACGGTGTGCCAGCCGATACCGACGGCGCTGAAGCGGGCCGCCCGAAGCCATGGAGCAAGCCCGACGACGTCGCGTTCCTGTGCCCGGTGCCGGGCTATGACCGGCACTTCGCGATCTGCGAGTCGCTGGGTGTGCGGATGATTGCCGTGCCGATGGAGGACGACGGCCCGGACCTCGACTTCGTCGAGGCGCAGTTGCGGCGCGATTCGGCGATTCGCGGCATGTGGTGCGTGCCGCTCTACAGCAACCCGACGGGCGCGATCTGGTCCGCGGAGAAAGTGCGGCGGCTCGCGGCGCTGCCGGCCGCCGCGGACTTTCGCCTGTTCTGGGACGACGCGTATCGCTTCCATCATCTGACCGCGACCCGTCATGCGACGCCCGATGTCCTGGCTGCCTGCGCGGACGCGGGCCATCCGGACCGCGCACTGGTGTTCGCGTCGCTATCGAAGGTGACGATCGCGGGCGGCGCGGTCGCGTTCCTTGCGTCATCGCCGCGCAACGTGGCGTGGTGGACGCGCCAGATGGCGATCCGCACGATCGGCCCGGACAAGCTCAACCAGTTGCGGCATCTGCGGTTTCTGCCCGATCGCGCCGCGCTCGAGGCGCTGATGGAGCGGCATCGCGCGCTGATCCAGCCGAAATTCGCGGCGGTGCAGGAGACCTTCCGGGATCTGCTGGGCGACACGCCGGACGTGTCGTGGAATGCGCCGGCGGGCGGCTACTTCATCAGCCTCTACGTGCCGAAGGGGTTCGCGAAGCGCACGGTCGAACTCGCCGCGCAGGCGGGGTTGGTGCTGACGCCGGCGGGCGCGGCATTCCCGCACGGCCGCGATCCGCACGACTCGCATCTGCGCATCGCGCCGACCTTTCCGTCGCTCGATGAAGTGCGGCTCGCAGCGCAGGGCATCGCGCTCTCGGTGCTGCGCGCGATGGAGGAAGCGCGGGTCGGGGCGCGGGTGGGCGTGTAGTGCGGCGCGTTTAAAACGCAGCGCACCGCGCGTCGTACGTTACTTCACCGCAGGCGCTGCGGCGTCATCCGGCGCGCGAGGAATTCGCCTTCCACATTCCACGTCACGCCGTCGGCGGCGAGCGCGGAGCCCGTCCAGTGGAACGAGTCGGGCGTGAGTTCGGTGAACGTCCAGCGGATCGGCGTGCCATCCACGTGCGTGCCGATCTGCACGATCGCGTCGCCGACGCGCCGGCCGATCATCTCGTCGCGCTGGCCGGTGGCCGGGTTCAGGAATGTGATGCGCCACGCCCGCAGCGCCGCGTCCCACACGCGCAGCGTCGTGCCGTACATATGCAGCGCGACGCCGCTTGCGACCGGCGCGGTGGATGTTCCACGTGCGGGCATGAGCCACACGTCCTGCACCGCGCGTCCTTCGAGCGTCCAGCCGAAATGCGCCTCGGCCCGGACCTTTTGCGCGCGCACGTCGATGCGGTAGCGCAGCACCTCCAGCTCCCAGCTGCCGACAAGCCAGCCGTAGACGTCGTCTTCGGCCGGAATATCCGCTGCGCGGCCCGGCGCCGCGAGCACGGTGTGAAAGCCGCTGGCGTCGTGCCTGATGTTGCTGTCCATGCTGAGTGTCTCCTTGTGAGGGCGCGAGTGGCCCAGACTCGTCACGTATCCGGCCGATATGCTAAAAACGAGGATATGGAGCTGGGCAGGAGACATCTTGGGAAAAATTGCGGCCGGATTGCAGCAGGCGCTTGAGGACCGCGAACGCGACGGCGCGCGCGGCGGCGTGACCGGCCGCACGCTGGCGGCGGGACCGGGCTGGTGGGTGGACGACATGCTGTGCACGCATGGCCCCGGCGACCGCCCGTTCGAAGAGCGGCACGCCGGCGCGTGTATCGCGATGGTCGTCGCGGGCGCGTTCGCGTACCGGTCGGACCCGGGCCGCGCGCTGTTGACGCCTGGCTCGCTGCTGCTCGGCAACGACGGCCGCTGCTTCGAATGCGGCCATGTGCACGGCGCCGGCGACCGCTGCCTGTCGTTCCATTTCGAATCCGACTACTTCGCACGGGTCGCGCGCGATGCGGGCTTCCGTTCGCCGGTGTTTCCGCACGTGCGCGTGCCGCCTGTGCGCCACATTGCGCCGCTCGTCGCGCGTGCCTGCGCGGGCGCGACGGATGCCGCGGACGTCGCGTGGGACGAACTGGCGATCGAACTGGCTACCGCGACGTGGCGCGCGCTCGCGCAGGACCCGGCGCCCGCCGCGGTGGCGGCACCGCCCGGCGCGATGCATCGCGTTGCGCAGCTCGCGCGCGAGATCGACGCCGCGCCCGATGCGCTGCACAGCGTCGCGAGCCTCGCGGCGCAGGCGGCGTTGAGCGACTTCCATTTTCTGCGGCTGTTTCGTGCCGCAACCGGCGTCACGCCGCATCAGTACGTGCTGCGCTCGCGGCTGCGCGCGGCGTCGTTGAAGCTCGTCGATAGCGCGCAGAAGATCGTCGACGTCGCATTCGATGCGGGGTTCAACGACGTGTCGAATTTCAATCATGCGTTTCGCGGCGAGTTCGGCATGAGCCCGCGCGCATGGCGCGCAAAGGGCAGGGACGCGCGGCGCAAGGCGCGCTCCGCATGAACGGCACTGGCATGGCGCGGGGACGCAGGCGCAGGCGATCCGTTGCATCGGCGATTGGCATCGTGTTGCTGCTATCCAGCGCGATGTTCGACAGCGCGTCAGCTGGCACGCTGGATACGTCGGACCAGGACAACACCGCGGAAGTCCCACCGTCGACGCTAGAATCCGACGTCCACGAATTCATCGTGCAGAAGGACGGCTCCGTTGAAGAACACGACGACGCGACGTATCGCGCGAACACCGCGGGTGGCGTCGACGACATCGCGCAGCGCTATGTGTGGTTCAACAAGGACATCGAGCATATCGAGCTGACGGCCGCCGAGACGATCGACCCGGATGGCGCGACGCATCAGGTTGGCCGCGACAGCATCCGCGACGTTCAGGAGCCGCGCTCGGCCGGCGCGCCGACCTTCGAGGACGGCGTGCTGCGCACCGTGATCTTTCCTGGCGTGCGTCCGCACTCGCGGGTGCGGCTCGCGTTTCGTAAGACCCGCACCGCGCCGCTGCAGGCCGGCACGTTCTCATACTTCGTGCAGCCCACGCGCGGCCCTGTCGATTCGCAGCGGCTGATCTTCGATCTGCCGGCTGACGTGCCGCTCTATGCGGATGCGCGAGGCTATGTCGCGCTGCCGCCGCAGTCGGCGAATGGCCGCACGCGCTATGAGTTCGACTACCGGCATGGGCCGTATGCGTCGCTCGAAGCGGGCTCGGTGGGCTACACGACCTACGGTGACCGGCTGATGGTGACGACGACGCCCAGCTTCGCGGCCTTCGCGCAACGCTACCGCGACGCGGCGCGCGACCCGAGCGCGAACGACCCCGCGGTCGTGCAGCTCGCGCAATCGCTGACGGCGAATACGAGCGACCCGCGCGAAAAGGCACGCATCCTGTACGACTGGATGCGCTTCAATATCCGCTACGTCGCGCTGTTTCTCGGCGAAACGGCGGCGGTGCCGCATCGCGACGTCGAGATCCTGCGCAACCGCTATGGCGACTGCAAGGACAGCGTCGCGCTCTATACAGCGCTGCTCGCGGCGGTTGGCATTCATAGCGAAGCGGCGTTGATCGGCCTCGGCAACGTCTACACGCTGCCATCGGTGCCGGGCTACGGCACCGATGCGATCAATCACGTGATCGTCTGGATTCCTGAGTTGTCGCTGTTCGTTGATCCGACTGCGGGCGGAACGGGCTTCGGCTATCTGCCGACGGTCGTGATGGACCGCCCGGCGCTGCTCGTCGACGACGGCACGATGACGCGCACGCCGGCGCAGCAGCCGCGCGGCCGCACGGCGCTTCTGCAACTGCACATCGAGGAGGACGGCAGCGCGAGCTACGCGTACCACGTCGAGGACAGCGGCGCGACCGCGGAGACCGAGCGCAATACGTTTCGGCGCGCGACGCGGCAGGTCGCGCAACAGATCGCGGGGAACCGGCTGCGCGCGACGGGGCTGCACGGCACGGCGTCGCTGTCGACCGGCGAGCTCGATACGACGGGCGATACGTTTTCGACGTCGATGCAGGGGACGGTCGAGCATTTCATCTGGACCAGCGGCACGTCGGCTTTTACGGCGCTGTCGAGTCTCGCGGGCGGCATCGCGTCGCAGGTGGAGGCGTGGCTCGCGGAGCCGCGCAGAACGCAGCCGTGGGTCTGCATCGGCGGCGACTTCGATGAGACCGCGCAGATCGCGCTGCCCGCGGACGTGCGCGTCAGCGATCTGCCCGTCGATACGTCCGTGCAGGATGACATGCTGGCCTATACGTCGCGTTACGTGTTCGATCCGGCTTCGCGGACGCTGCAGGTGTCGCGGTATCTGCATGCGCAGTTCGGCACGCAGATGTGCTCGCCGCAGCAGTTCGCGGCGTTGCTGCCGGATCTGACGCGCGTCGAGCGGGACGTGCTTGGGCAGGTGGTGGTGCGGGGCAACGCGGACGTGTCGCCACGCTGATGCTTCCTGCGCACGGCGGCGCGCAAGCCGCCGTGCGCCTGCACGAGCGTGACGCCGGCTCAGTTGCCGGGTCCCACCGACGGCGTCGCCGCACCGATCAAAGCCTGGCGGTCCGAAGCATCGGAACCCGCTTTCGCGAATGCGTCGGGACAAGATGAGGACGCAGGCGCCGCCTGAGCGGACGTGATCGCCGATGTCGACAATCGGGCCGCTGACCGGTCGGGGTAAGGCGCGGCGGGCGGCTTCGGCGGCTGCCGGCGCCGATCGGTCCGAACAGATGGATGGGTTTGTCCGGATGGGGCAGCGCTGTTCTGCCGGTCGTGGTTATCCGGCGTGGTGCCGCCGACTGCGGGGGTTTCCATGATTGCACCTCGAGGAAGTGTGGTCCGCGTTCCTTTCCGACCGGAAAGGAACGCCCTCGATCATGGAATCAGACCGCCGCAGGCTCAGGGTGGTGATATGCGCTATGCGGGCGCCGCGACGCGCAGCGTTGAACGTCCGCGCCTCGTCGACGTCGCCGACCCGCCTACAGCGCCCGCTCGATCGCCTGCCCGAGCAGTGCGAGACCGAGATCGATCTCCTCCTCGCTCACGGTCAGCGGCGGCGCGATCCGGAACACGCCGCCCATGCCGGGCAACTGCACGATGTTCATGCTGAGCCCGAGCTTCATGCACTCGCGCGTGATCTTCGCGCCGAGCCCATCCGCAGGCTCTTTCGTGCGGCGGTCCTTGACGATCTCCATGCCGAGCAGCAGGCCTCGTCCGCGCACGTCGCCGATGCATTCGAAGCGCTCCATCAGGTCCAGCAGACCGTGTCTCAACCGCGCACCCATCGAGTTCGCGCGCGCCACGAGTCCTTCGCGTTCGACCACGTCGAGCACGCGCAGCCCGACCGCGGCCGGCAGCGGGTCCGACACGTGGGTCGTGTAGAACAGGTAGCCGCGTTCGTGCGCCTGCTCCTCGATCCGCGCGCAGGTCACCATGGCCGCGAGCGGCAGACCGGCGCCGAGCGTCTTCGATAGCGTCAGGATGTCAGGCGTGACGCCGTCGCGCTGGCACGCGAACATCGTACCGGTGCGGCCCACGCCGGTTTGCGCCTCGTCGAGGATCAGCAGCATGCCGCGCTCCTCGCATTTGCGCTTGAGTGCCGCCATGTAACCCTCGGGCAGATCGATGATCCCGCCGGAACTGAGGATCGGCTCCGCGATGAACGCCGCAAGATTGCCGCTCGACTGGCGGTCGATCAGATCGAATGCGTAGTCGAGCTCCGCCAGATAGTCGTACTCGCCATGGCGCTCGAAGCGCGGCCGGTACGTGAACGGCGCTGGAATCGCAAACGAGCCGACCGACGCCGGGCCGACACCCTTGCGGCCCGCGCTGTACGTGGCGGAGGCCGCGGCGCCCGTCATGCCGTGCCACGACTGCGCGAAACCGACGATCTCGTACTTGCCGGTGACAAGCTTCGCCATCCGGATCGCAGCCTCGTTCGACTCCGCGCCGGTGCTGAGCAAAAGCGCGCGGTCGAGCCCGTCGGGCGTGATGTCAGCGAGCTTCGTCGCGAGTTCCACCACCGGCCGCGACAGCATGCCGCTGAACAGGTGATCGAGCTTGCCAGCGTACTCGTTGATCACCGACACGATCTCGGGGTGGCTATGCCCGAGCACGGCGCTCATCTGCCCCGACGTGAAGTCGAGAATCGCGCGGCCGTCCGCGTCGTAGACGAAGCTGCCCTGCGCGCGCTCGATGATCATCGGCTCGAACGTGCCGCCGTAGCGGACCAGGTGTTGGCTCGCGTTGTGCCAGAAGCTGGGGTCGTCGTTGCGGGACACGGCATTTCTCCTCGCGATGGTGCGAATGCCTTGCAGTCTAGACGGTGCGTTGATTTAATAGAATCGAATAGTTCTAATGTGAGTTAGAAATAAGGCTAATATCAGGCAAAACCGGAGGAGGCTGACGCCGTGAGTCTTTCGCTTGAAATCGATCTGCTGCGTTCGTTCGCCGCGATCGCCGAGGCGCGCTCGCTGAGCCGCGCGGCGAGCCGGGTCGGGCGCACCCAGTCCGCGCTAAGCCAGCAGATGAAGCGGCTCGAAGACATCGTCGATCAGCCGCTCTTTCAGCGCACCGGCCGCGGCGTGGTGCTGACGAGTCCCGGCGAACGTCTGCTGGTCCACGCGCAGCGCATGCTGCGGCTGCATGACGAGGCGCTGGCCGACCTGTCCGGCCGCGGGCTGTCGGGCAGCATCCGCTTCGGCTGTCCGGACGACTACGCGGCCGTGTTCCTGCCACCGCTCCTCAGGCAGTTCGCGAGCCAGCATCCGCACGCGCTCGTCGAAGTGGTCTGCGGGCCGACGCCGCGGCTCGTCGAACAGCTGGAGAAGCGCGCGGTGGATCTCGCGATGATCTCGCTGCCGGACGACCGCGCGAACGACGCGATCATCCGCCGCGAACCGCTCGTCTGGATCGGCTATCCGGGGCTCGATTCCGCGCACTTCGATCCGTTGCCGCTCGCACTGTCGGACCCCGACATGCTCGATCACGCCGCGGCGTGCGACGCGCTGCAACGCGCCGGCCGCGCGTACCGGGTCGCGTACGCGAGCAGCAGTCTCGCGGGGCTGATCGCGCTGGTGCGTTCGGGACAGGCGTTCGCCGTCGTCACGCAGACCGCCGTGCCGCCGGATCTCAGCGTACTCAACACCGATCCCGCGCTGCCGTCGCTTCCCGCCGTCGGGATTACGCTGAAGTTCGCGCGGGCGCGGCCGTCGCTGCTGACCGCGGCGTTCGCCGACCACATCCGCCAGACGCTGCCGCTGCTGTGACTGCCGGGGCCGCCGGTACGGCCCCGGAGGCGCTGCCGGCGGGCGTTCGCGCCCCGGGTTCTCCGGTTCGCAAAAGTCCCATCGAACCTCAGTTTTGTGTAGGGACCTCCGTGCGAACGTCCCATATGCTTCTCCCATCACGACACAGAGACAGAAGCAGATGGAGACAAGTCAATCCGTGCGACCGGGCATCACGAGCCGCTGGGCGATTCTCGCGCTCCTCGCGCTCGGGGTGCTGATTTCGTTCGTCGATCGCACCAGCATCTCGTCCACGCTCGCGGACGGCAAATTCATTCGCCACTTCGCGCTGACGGACGTCGATCGCGGTTGGATCAACGCGGCGTTCTTCTGGTCGTACGGCGCGTTCCAGGTCCCGATGGGCTGGGTGGCCGACCGCTTCGGCGTGAAGTGGCCGTATGCGATCAGCTTCGGGCTGTGGTGTGCCGCGACGGCGCTGATGGGCGCGGTCACTGCGCTCGCGAGCCTCGTCGTGATGCGCCTGATCATCGGCATGGCGGAAGCGATCGTGATTCCCGCGAGCTACCGCTGGATCCGCAATAACTTCGACGAGCGCCAGAACGGGCTCGCGGTCGGACTGCTCGCGATGGGCAACAAGTTCGGCCCGGCGCTCGGCGCGCCGGTGGGTGCATGGTTCATCGTCCACTACTCGTGGCAGGTGATGTTCGTCGCGACCGGGCTGATCGGCCTCTTCTGGCTCGCGCCATGGCTGCTGCTCGTGCGCAACGACATGCCGAGCCGCGCCGGCCTCGCGAAGGCGAGCCGCGACGCGCGTTCGGTGAGTCTCGCGAGCATCCTGGCGAGCCCGGTGGTGTGGGGCGGCATGATCACCAACTTCTGCTACGGCTACTTCACGTTCTATTGTATGACGTGGATGCCAGCGTATCTGGTCGAGCAGCGCAACCTGTCCATTTCGCGTTCGGGACTTTTCACGTTCTTCAGCTTCGCGGGCATCGCGATCGTCGCGGCGCTCGCGGGGTGGGCCGCGGACCGGATCATCGCGAAGGGCGGCGATCCGATCCTCGTGCGCAAGGCGTTCACGATCACGGGCTTCGTGGGCGGCTGCACGGTGCTGCTCGGCGCGTACGCGCATTCGCTCGAGACCGCGCTGTTCTGGAACGTGCTGTCGCTGTCGCTGCTCGGCTTCACCACGGCGAACAACCTCGTGCTGTCGCGGCTCACGCTGATCCCGAAGCAGGCGATCGGGCTCGTGACGGGCGTGCAGCAGGTGGCCACGAGTCTCGCGGGTGGCGTCGCGGCGAGCCTCTCCGGGTGGCTGCTGCACGTGGGCGGCAGCTACGACCTGCCGATGAAGATGATCCTCGTTTTCCTGCTGATCGGCGCATTGGCCACGGCGTTCCTGTTTCGTCCCGAATGGGCGCCGAAGGTGTCCGACGTGCAGGGGGAACTGCGCGGCGCCTGAAAGCGTTCGCACGTCCCTGGTAGTCCTGTCGAACAGATTAATTCATTGAGAAACCACACATGGCGAAGATTGTATTCGGGATGGCGGTGCCGCATAGCGGCATGCTGGGTCAGGCACCGGAAGACTGGCTGAAGAACGGGGAGCGTGACCGCAACAACCCGGAACTGTGGTATCGCAACAGGACGTGGACTTACCCTGAGCTCGAAGCGCATCGCGGCGCGGCGTTCGAGCCGTTCCTGACGCTCGAGGAACGCACCGCGCGCGCTGCGCGCTGCCGTGCGGCGCTGGACAAGATGGCCGCCGCGTACCGCGACGCGAAGATCGACGTCGCGATCATTCTCGGCAAGGACCAGAAGGAGATCTTCACGCAGTTCTCGCCGTCGATCGCGATCTATACCGGCGAAGAGGTGCACAACGGGCCGCCGCAGCGCGCGGTGTATGCGCCGGACCATCACGTCACGCATCTGTGCCACCCGAAGCTCGCGAAGTATCTGGTCGAGCGCTTTCAGCACGAAGGCTTCGATCTGACCGACCTGTTTGCGTGGCCCGACAACGTGTGGATGAAGCCGCTGCCCGAGTATCCGGTGGTGCCGCATGCGTACAGCTTCGTGTATCACCAGATCATGGGCGACAATCCGCCGCCCAATGTGCCGGTCATCATGAACTGCTTCTATCCGCCGACGCAGCCTTCGATGTCCCGCTGCATCGAGTTCGGCCGCGTGTTGTGCGAGGCGATCAAGGCATGGCCCGAGGACGTGCGGGTCGGCATCTTCGCGTCGGGCGGCCTGTCGCACTTCGTCAACGACGAGGAGTTCGACCGCGACATCATGAAGATGCTCGCGAGCTACGACTACGACGGTCTTGCCGCGGTGGACAACCGTTCGTATCAGTCGGGTACTTCCGAGATCAAGCTGTACGTGAGCGTGATGAAGGCGGTGCAGGAGGTCGGCGCCGAGATGACACTGGTCGACTACGTGCCCTGCTGGCGCACGCCGGCCGGCACGGGCGAGGGGATGGGCTTCATGTACTGGAAAGCGGATTGACGTCCGGCGGTTTCAATTCAAACAGATACTGATAAGCGATGGAGACTGGCAGAGTGTATTTCTCGAACGTTTTGCACAGGCTGTTGCCGTGCGCGATGGTGGTGAGCGCGATCGCATGCGCATCCACCGCGGTGGGCGCGGCGACGAAGGGCGATCTGCTGCTGTACCGCATCGGCCCGATGACCTCCGAGCTGTACGTCGCGAACGCGGACGGCAGCGGTGAGCACCGGCTGATTCCTACCGATGGCTTCGACTATCACGCGTCGTTTTCGAAGGACGGTCAGTGGATCGTGTTCACGTCCGAGCGCGACGGCCTCGGCGAATCGAACCTGTACCGCGTGAAAGTGGACGGCACGGGCCTGCAGCGGCTCACCGATCACGTCGCCGTGGACGATGCCGCGGTCTTCTCGCCGACGGATCCCAACACGATCGCGTTCGTGTCGTCGCGCCGCGGCAAGGATCATTTCGGCACCACGAACATCTGGACGCTGAACATCAAGACCGGCGCGCTGCATAACGTGACCGGCGAGATCAGGTTCGATCCGGACAAGCCGCACAGCTTCTTCCGTCCGTCGTGGTCGCCGGATGGCAAGTGGATCGCGTTGTCTTCGGATATCGGCACGGACTGGCGCGGCCACAATCTGCCGGTGGGCTGGGAGCGCACGCAGGAGAGCAGCATCTACGTGATCCATCCGGACGGCAGCGGCTGGAAGCAGATCGCCACGCGTGCCGGTTACGCGGAAGGGTCGCCTTCATGGTCGCAGGACGGCAGTCACGTGGTGTTCTATGAAACGCCGGTGGAATCCACCTGGGGCGCGCATCGTCCGGAGCTGATCAACAAGGTCAGCTCGCAGATCGTGCAGGTGGACGTGGCGAGCGGCGAGCGCAAGGAACTGACCGATAGCCCCGGATTCAAGGTGTTTCCGCAATACGTGAGCGCGACGAACGTCGCGTATCACATCAAGGGCGGCGAACACGAGGGCATCGATACGACGGACGGTTATTCGCGACCGACGGCGAATAGCGGCATCCGTTCGCCGCGCTATTCGCCGGACGGCAAGACGATGGTGTACGAGAAGGTGACCGGCCGTCCGATCCATCCGAACGGCACGCCGCTCTATAGCTTCGATCCCGACTGGAACTATCGCTTCATCGATGTGTTCCCGCAGCTGTCGCGCGACGGCAAGCAGCTGGTCTACACGGAGAAGGCGATCAACTCGTCGATCGCGGTCGCGAATCCGGACTTCACCGGTTACCGCCGCATCTACGATCCCGCGACGAGCGGCCTCGATCCGAAGATGATCGCGGTGGGTCTGGCGGGCGCGTTTCAGCCGACGTGGTCGCCGGATCGCCAGTGGGTCGCGTTCGGCGTGGGCGGCTGGTTCTTCACGCGCGCGTATTCGCCGGGCCGCATCATGCGGATCAAGGCCGACGGCAGCATGGACGGCAAGGCGGAAGTGCTGACCGACGGCAAGGAAAACGCAGGCTTCCCGAGCTACTCGCCCGATGGCAAGCGGATCGTGTACCGCGTGTGGAGCGAGACCGACAAGGGTCTGCGTATTCTCGATCTCGACACCCGCAAGGTCGCCGTGCTGACGACGGAGCCGGACAATCTGCCGGACTGGTCGCCGGATGGCAGCAAGATCGTGTTCACGCGCAAGGAAGTGAACCCCGACGATCCGAATAAATTCCACTATGACGTGTACACGATCCGGCCGGACGGCTCGGACCTGAAATGCCTGACCACGCCGGGCGCGAACCAGGGGCACGCAACGTGGACGTGGGACGGCCGGATCGCCTACAGCTCGGGCGTGTACGGCTTCCGTGACGAACTCTCGCTGTACGACAACACGTTCCAGCCCGATGGCCAGAACTGGGTGATGAACGCGGACGGCAGCGATCAGTATGCGATCACCGATACGTTGTGGGAAGAGTCGATGCCGCTGTATGTGCCGCGGTCTGTAGCGCAGCAGCAATAGGGCAACAGGGCAGTAGCAGTAACGTGGTAACGCAGTAGTTCGTTTTTCTGTCTCGAAGTACGCTGGCGCCGTGGCTTTGCCCGGCGCCTTTTTTCGTCTGGACGACGCTTGCTAACGGTTCGGCGTTGCTTTGCAGAGAGAGACGGCGCGCCAATGAAAAATGGCGACCCCGTAACGGATCGCCATCTTCGGTTGCAGCTGGGCAGGCGGATCAGAAGTGCAGTTCCGCCATCAGCATCGGTGCGGAGGTGATGGTGCCGGCCGTTTCTTTGGTCGGCGAACCGTACATGTGGTACCAGTACTCGTAGCCCACACCCGCATACACCGTACGCGGATGACCGGCGAACGAACCGACGTCCGCGAGTAGCGCGAGGCGGGTGAGGAACTCGGTGGTCGTCTCCACGCCGAAACCGTCCTTGCCCTTCGGACCCGTCACGCTCGCGAAGCCGCGGAACACCATCGGCACCGGACCTACGCGGAACGGATACAGCCACGAGCTCTCGATGTGCCACGCAGTATTGAAGTGCACATCGACGCCGGTGATGCCGTTGTGGTTGCTCTCCGTGCGCGCGCCGACCGTCAAGTTCCAGAAGCCGCGCGGCAGCGCGAATTCGACCGTTGGGCCCACCACGAGCATGCGCGCCCGCTCGCCGTACGCGTCGTTCTTCGTGCCGTATTCGTAGCCCACCGTGAGTCCGAAATCGCGGAACGGACCGAAGCCGATCGGGCGCCGGAGGATCTTGCCGCCGCTCAGTTCGACGCGGCCGACGCTGTACACCTCCTGCGCGCCGCCGTTGCTCGGACCGCCGGCTTCCGGGTTCGCTGCGCTCGATACCAGGTAGTCGACGTTGAACGCGTAGCTGCCGAATGCGAAGCCGCCGGTGGTCGTCAGATAGCCGATGTTCTGCACGACTTTCGCCGGCACGCCCGGATAGTGGAAGTCGTTGCCGTAGCGATAGCCGATGTAGGTGTCATTCCAGGACACCGGCGGCGGGCCGCCTTCTTCCTGCTTCTGCGTAGGCTTGCCCGCGGCCGGATTGACGGCCTGCGTCTGATCCGGGACGGGTGGCGCGGATCCGTTCGGCGCAGTGACCGTTTCGCCCATCGCGAATTGCGTCAGGCAGCCGAACACGGCGATGCCAAGCGCCGTGCGGCGCAAAGCTGCTGGTAGGTGTGTCATGTCTCCGTCCAGGTGGATTTGTTATCTGCCCCGGCCCATGTCCGAACCTGTCAAGGACGAACCGGACATCGGCCGGGTGGGGTCATCGTGCTCAAAGCCAGGCGTTATGCGATCGCGACGGAAGCGCCACGTAGCGCACCTTGGCGAGCAGATGGTAGGGGACGGTTTGCTGTCTGCCTCTACACAAAAATTACATTCACTGGCACTTTTCGCCGCTTGGGGTCGGGGGCGCTCAGGCATGCGTTAAAGAAGCGAAAAATCCCAGCGAACCTTGTTTTTGTCTAGGGACGTGCGCCGCGCGCAGGACTAGTCTTCGAATCACTAAAGCAGTCGAATAAAAACAGATAATGATTCGGAGACTTGATGAAAAAGCTGCTGATCGTATCCGGCTTGCTATCGGCGTGTGCTGTTAGCGTCGCGCACGCCCAGTCGTCGGTCACGCTGTACGGCGTGATCGACAACGCCATCGAATATCAGAACCCCGGCAACGGGTCGTCGGTGGTGCGCATGACCTCCGGCGGTTTGTACGCGAGCCGCTATGGCCTGAAGGGCAGCGAGGATATCGGCGGCGGCCTTCACGTCAATTTCCAGCTCGAGCAGGGCTTCTCCGGCGCAACCGGCGCGGCGGCAAATTCGGCGGACGCGTTCAATCGTCAGGCGTGGGTTGGCGTATCCGGCGGCTTCGGCGAGATGCGCTTTGGGCTGCAGAACACGCCGCAGTACATCTTCATCAACCCCGAGCTCGACCCGGTGGCCGTGATGAGCATGGGCTCGCCGATGCTCAACTTCAACAGCCTTACGATCCGCGTGAACAACGCGATTTCGTACTTCACGCCGACGGTGTACGGACTCACCGCGCAGTTCATGGTCGCGATGCGCGATGCGACGACCAAGCCGTCCAACGGCTTACAGTTCTACAACGCCGCCGTCCGCTACGTGAACGGCCCGTTCCGCGCGGCCGCGGGCTACGAGCAGGCAGCCAATGCGGCGGGCACGTCGACGCTCAAGATGTTCAACGCGGGTACGTCGCTCGGCGTGGGCGCGGCGCGCTTCTATCTCGCGTACCACACGGAGCGTCAGACCGACAACAGCGTGAAGCGCGATGTCTACGAGGCGTCGGGCTCGTACCGGTTCGATCCGGCGGATCAGCTGGCGCTGATGTACGGCTACGAGCACGACCGGACCGCCGCGGGTAACAACGCGCAGCAGGTGGGGCTGACTTACGAACACTTTTTGTCGAAGGTCACGACGCTGTACGCGTCCGCGGGTTTCATCCAGAACCGCGACCGCGCGCAGTTCACGCTCAACGGCACCGCGTACGCCGGCGTCACGGTCGCGCCGGGCTCGAATACGCGCGGCGTGATCGTCGGGATGGTTCACACGTTCTGACGGCAGTCATCGCGAGAGAAATCGCGAGCAGGCGCGGGCAATGGCACGGTTGCGCTTCGGTTGTGCCGTTGGGGTAAATCGCAGGTCGCGTCATGGCGGCGGGTATGGGAACATCGCACGGATGTTTTCTGCTCGCGCCGTCGCGACCCTCAACCAGACGGTTCGGCCGGCAGCGAGATTTCATGAAGTACAGTGCCATGGCAAATTTGCAACCCCGGTGGAACGACAAGGGCAGGCCGACCACCGTTCCGAAAGTCCGTCTGTATGTGGAGCGCCCCGAAGAAAAGCACTGGTTCGTGCATGTCGGCCACGTGACCGACCGGGGCCGCTGGAAAACGGAACCGCACGCGCACCCCACGTATGGCCAGGTGATCTTCGTGCGCAGCGGGCGCGGCGTGATGAACCTCGAAGGCAGCAGCGTGCCGTTCGAAGGTCCGTGCGCGCTGCTGTTGCCCACCGAATGTGTGCATGGCCTCGACTACGAGCTCGACGTGGACCGCTGGGTCGTGACGATCGAGCTCGCCTATCTGACCCAGGTGAACGGCAAGCTCGATGAATTCATCGGGCTGTGGTCGCAGCCGCGCATGATCCCGCTCGACGATTCCGCCGATGCGGCGATGTCGTTCTACCATCTGATCCACGGCCTGAAAGAGGAACTGGAGTCCGACGCGGTGGGCCACGTGGTGGGCACCGAAGCATTGCTCACCACGCTGCTGCTGATGCTGGTGCGCAAGGCGCGCGTCGAAGCAGGCGGCAGCGAAAGCGCGACGGGCAACGACGTGCGTCTCGTTGACCGCTTCAGGAAGCTGATCGACCTGCACTTCCGCGAGAATCTGCCGGTGCAGGAGTACGCGTCGATGATGGCGATCTCGCAGGTGCAACTGCGTGCGGCGTGTGCGTCGGTTGCCGATCAGAGTCCGACGAAGATGATCCACGCTCGCATCATTACCGAAGCGAAGCGCGACCTGATCTTCGGCAACCTGTCGGTGGAGCAGATCGCGTTCGGGCTCGGTTTTGCAGATGCTGCCTATTTCACGCGCTTTTTCCGCCGCGAAGTCGGCCAGGCGCCCAGCCAGTTTCGCGCGGCGGCTCGTCAGTAGGTCGCGCGTTGGTCACGGGTTGGTCAGACGGCGGCGAACGAAAAGTGCCAGCGAAGCCGGTTTTTGTCCAACGACGCAGCGCCGCGCATTGACTATGCTGGGTACCTTGCCCGTACTCCGACCTGCATATGATCCGGCTGCCGCACACCACCCACCTGAAGCGATGTGGCGCGACGATTTCGGTCGTCGCGTTGACACTGTTTTCGACGCTGTATAGCGCGTCCAATCGCGCTGCTACGTTAAACACCAACGTACCTGCTGCTGCGCAAGCTAGCTTCGTCTATGTCGGCACGCAGCAGCGCCAGATTGTCGGGCTGCGTTTCGATGCGTCCACCGGCAAGCTCACGGACCTTGGCGAACTCGCGCAAGGGCCGAAGTCCACGTGGGTGACCGCGCATCCTTCGCTGCCGGTGCTCTATTCGGTCGATGACGACAGCACGCACGAAGGCAGCGTCACCGCGTATGCGGTGAACCGCGAGACCGGCGCGCTGACGAAAGCCGATGCAGTGGCGAGCGGCGGCGCCGGCACCACGAACCTGTCGCTGGACACGTCGACGGAGTCGCTTTTCGCGGCCAACTACAACAGCGGTTCGGTGTCGAGCTTTCGCGTGAATCGCGATGGCAGCGTGGGCGCGCTCGCATCGACGGTCGCGGAAACCGGCTCGGGACCGAACCGTCGGCAGGCGAGCGCACACGCGCACAATGCAGTGCTCGATCCATCGGGACACTACGTGCTGGTGCCCGACCTCGGCGCGGACCGCGTGTTCGTGTATCGCTTCGACCCGGCGACGCACGCGCTGTCCGCAGCGAACGACACGAGCGAGCACGCGTTCGTCGCGCCGGCGGGCAGCGGCCCGCGTCACCTCGTGTTCAGTCGCGATGGCCGCTTCGCGTACGTGATCACCGAACTGTCGGCGCAGATGCTGGTGCTGCGCTGGGACGCCGCGAGCGCGCACCTGACGCTCGTGCAGGCGCTGCCGCTCAGCAGCGCCGCGTTTCAGGGCGTGAAGAGTGGCGCGGAGGTGGCGATCAGCCCTGACGGGCGCTTCGTCTACGCGGAAGATCGCGGGGAAAAC
Source organism: Paraburkholderia phosphatilytica (assembly GCF_003443895.1). Lineage (GTDB taxonomy): Bacteria > Pseudomonadota > Gammaproteobacteria > Burkholderiales > Burkholderiaceae > Paraburkholderia > Paraburkholderia phosphatilytica. The sequence goes on from NZ_QQOA01000005.1 coordinate 105,771, forward strand.
GAACTCGTCGTGTATCGCGTGAATGCGGAATCCGGCGAGCTGTCCGAGATCCAGCGCATCGCTTCGGGCGGCGAGAAACCGTGGAGCTTCGCGCTGCATCCGTCGGGGAAATGGCTGGTGGTCGCGAACCAGCATAGCGGTACGGTCAGCGTGTTCGGGGTCGATCCGGGCACCGGCATGCTGTCGGACACCGGGCAGTCGATGGCGGTGCCGACGGCGGTCAGCATCGCGTTCGTCGGCTGACGAAAGAAAAAGGCCGCGCCGTTTGCACGGCGCGGCCTCTCATGCAGCAGGATTCAGCTAATTACTCAGGATCCGCCCTTGGTCACCACCGTCACCCACGCGCCGTTCTTCACCTGATAGAGCGTGGACAGACCGCTCTTCAGCGAGCCGTCCGGGTTGAACGAGATCGGACCCGTCACGCCTTCGAACGAAATCGAACGCAGCGCGTCGCGATAATCGTTCGGCTTGATCGACTTCGCCGCCTGCATCGCCTTGATCGCGGCCCACGCGCCGTCGTAGCCGAACGGTGCATACGAAACGATATCGACGCCGAAGGTCTTCTTGAACTTCGCCGCGAAATCGCGTCCGCCCGCCAGCGACGCCAGCGGCCGGCCATATTCCCACGCCTGCGCGCCTTCGGCCGCGTCGCCCGCGAGCTTGATGAAGTCCGCGTCCATCACGCCGCCGCCGCCCAGAAACTGCGCGTTCATGCCGAGCTGCTTCATTTTCTTCACGACGCCCGCGGCCTGGTTGTCGAGACCGCCGAAGAAGATCAGGTCGGCGTTCGTCGACTTGATCTTGGTCAGTTGCGTGCTGAAGTCGACCGCCTTGTTGTCGGTGTACTCGTGCGCGACGATGTTGCCGCCGTGCGCCTTCACGGCCTTCTCGAACTCGTCCGCTTCGCCCTGGCCGAACGCGGTGCGGTCGTCGATGATCGCGATGCGCTTGGCCTTGGTCGTCTCCACCGCGTAGACGCCTGCGTTGCCGGCGTTCTGCGCGTCGGTCGAGATCACCATGAAGGTGTTCTTGAAGCCGCGCCGCGTGATGACCGGGTTGGTTGCCGCCGGATCGATCACCGGAATGCCCGCGGTCTCGTAGATCTGCGAGGCCGGAATCGTCGTGCCCGAGTTGAAGTGGCCGACCACGACCGCGACGCCCGAGTCGACGAGCTTCTGCGCGGCCTGCACGCCGATGCGCGGGTCGGCCTGGTCGTCTTCGGCGACGATCGTGAAGTGCGCAGTGTCGTTGCCGATCTTGATCTTTTGCGCGTTGGCCTCGTCGAGCGCCATTTGCACGCCGTTCTGCAGATCCTTGCCGTACCCGGCGTTTTCACCCGTCAGCGGCGCGGCGAAGCCGATTTTCACCTCGAGGTCGGCGGCGTGGCCGGCCAGCGGGGCAATGGCGAACATCGCGCCAGCGATGACTGCGAGTGGTTTCAGCGACTTGCGAAGACTCATGTTGGCTCCTTGGATGGTTTTCGGACAACAGGCAAAGCTTCGACTTCAACGACAGGTCAGGCAGACCGCGCGGCATCCTCATGCACGCGACAGTCCGCATTTCGCCTGAGCCCCGTTCAGGCAGACGACGGCGGGAACAACGGGTTGGCCGCCTTCCACCGCGCAAGATACTGGCGCGAATATAGGAAGCCAATTTGCGCGCGTCTTGTCAATTCGCGACTGTTTGGATGCGTATTTCGGCACAGCCGTGCTACGCGGGGAAAACCCGTAGGCGCGGCCTGTGGCAAAAAGTGGGGACTACGAGGCGAGAATTCCAGCGCAATGCGCGCTGGCGCGGGCGGGGGGCGATGCGGCGCCCGGAAGCGGGCGCCGGGGGAGGGTACTGCTGGCGTTAGCGCGCGGTCATTCCGGGTCGCGCAGGCGGTCGATTTCGTCGCGCAATTGCAGCAGCGGCGCTTTCGCATCGTCGCTGGCCCAGCTGTCGAGATCGTCGAGCGCGCGTTCGCAGCCGTCGCGCAGCACGTCGAGATCGACCGCGACCCCGTTCGCGAGCGCGAAGTGGATCGCTTCCATGAAGTGCTGGCAATCGTCGTCGTCGTGCGCGATGTCGAGGTTGTCGGCGATCACGTCGGCGATGGCGCTACGCGCGCGGTCTTCCTGCGGCACCATGTCGACGATGCCGCGCGCGACGTCGAGCGAATAGAACAGCGCGATGTCGAGCCAGTGCGCCGGATCGATGTCCGCCTCGGCGAGCGCGTTCTCGAAGCACTCGATCGCTTCCTGTTCGTGCGCCTCGTCGCCGTCGACGGCGATGCACAGTTGCTCGAAATATTCTTCCCGCTCGCTGCGGATCGGTTCGTTCATGAGAAGCCTCGTTGCGTGATGCGGCGCGCGGCAGGATGCCCCGCGCGCGGCACGCATTATAGGCGGTCGGGATGAAGCGTGAAGGGCACGCGGCGCGATACCAGCTTCGGGCGCGCAATGGTGTGCGGGTTCGAGTCCCGCATCCGGCGCGATTGCACGACGCGCCGCGCGTTACCCCTGGTCGACGCGCCACGCGTCGAACCAGTCGCTCGGGCGCGCGATCTCGTCCTGCGCCGCGATCAGCTCGAGCTCGTAGCGCCCCGCGTCCCACGTCGCCTTGACGACGCCGTTCACCGCGGCGAGCGTGTGCTCGAATGCCGAACGTACGGAATCGCCGAGCAGCGTGCGGGCGACGAAGACCGCGCTCGTCAGGTCGCCGACGCCGACGGGCTGCCGCGCGAACGGATAGAGCGGACGCTGCGCGACCCACGCTTCGTGCTGCGTGACGACCAGCATGTTGAAGCGGTCCGCCTGGCTGTTGCGGTCGAGCAGATGCTTGACGAGCATCAGCCGCGGTCCGCGCCGCATCACCTCGCGGCACGCGGCGACGGCTTCATCCACCGTTTCGATCACGCGGCCCGCGAGCCGCTGCAGTTCGCTGTGGTTCGGCGCCATCGCGTCGGCCACTTCCGGCATGTGCTCGACGAGCCATGTCTGGATGCCGGGCTCGGCGCGATAGCCGGTGGTCGTGCCCATGACCGGGTCGCAGAAATACCACGCACGCGGGTTGACGGCCTTCACCGCGCGCACGATCTCGACGATCGCTTCCGCATGCGCCGGCGTGCCGAGATAGCCGGACAGCACCGCGTCGCAGCGCGGCAGTACGCCGATCGCGCCGATCCCTTCGACGATGTCCTGCAGTTGCGTGGCGTCGACCGCGCTGCCGGTCCAGTGGCCGTACTGGGTGTGATTCGAGAACTGGACCGTGTTGAGCGGCCACACGTTCACGCCCAGCCGCCGCATCGGAAAGACCGCGGCGCTGTTGCCTGCATGTCCGAATACGACATGCGACTGGATGCTGAGGACATTTTTCATCGTGATGGGCTTCGACGGCCGCTGGCGCCGCGGACGGCGAGCCGCGCGCATTGAGCGCGAATGGGTGATCGGTCAACGATACATGACTTCGCGCGGGTGCGGAATCGATCCGGCCCTGGCGTGTTGTGCCGATCCGTCAAACGCGGCGGGCGAGGGCGCTGATGAGACCGCCTGTGAGACCGCTCCCAGGATCGCTCGCGAAACCGCTGGTGAGGCGGCCGCGCGCGCGCCCGGACTCAGCCCGCCAGCTCGCGATACAACGCCATATACCGCTCCGCCGACGCGCCCCAGCCGAAGTCCTGCCGCATCGCGCGCTGCTGCGTGGTGCGCCAGTCGGTGCGGCGCGCGTACAGCGCGAATGCCCGGCGGATCGCCGCGGCGATCGCTTCCGGCTCGAAGCGCTCGAACACGAAGCCGGTGGCGAGATCGTCGGCGAGATTTTCGAGCGACGCGTCCACCACCGTATCGGCGAGGCCGCCCACCCGGTGCACGAGCGGCAGCGACCCATACGCGAGCGCGTACATCTGCGTGAGCCCGCACGGCTCGAAGCGCGACGGCACCGCGACGACGTCGCTGCCCGAGATGATCGAATGCGCGAGCGCCTCGTCGAACCCGCGTTCCAGCGCGACCGACTCCGGATGCGCATGCGCGGCGCGCAACAGCCCCGCTTCGAGCGCCGGGTCGCCGGTGCCGAGCACCGCGAGTTGACCGCCGCGCCTGACGATCTCCGGCACTGCCGCGAGCAGCAGGTCGAGGCCCTTCTGCTCGGTGAGCCGGCTGACGACGCCGAACAGCAGCGCGTCGCCGTGCTGCGCGAGCCCGAGGCGTGCCTGCAGCGCGGTCTTGCAGTCGCGCTTCTTGGTGAGGCGGCTAGGCGTGTAGCGCGCGGCGATCGTCGTGTCGGTCGCGGGGTTCCACACCGCGTAGTCGACGCCGTTGAGTATCCCCGACAGTTCATGCGTGCGTTGCCGCAGCAGCCCATCCAGCCCGCAGCCCTGCGACAGCGTCTGGATCTCGCGCGCATAGCTCGGGCTGACGGTGGTCAGCCGGTCGCTGAAGAACAGGCCGGTTTTCAGGAACGACAGCTGGCCGTAGAACTCGGCGCCGTGCATCGTGAAGAAGTCGTGCGGCAGGCCGAGCTGATAGAAGCTCTGCGCCGGGAAGATGCCCTGGTACGCGAGGTTGTGCACCGTGAACACCGACTTCGCGAGCGCGCGGCCGCGTTCGCGTTCCGCCGCCCGCAGGTAAGCGGGCGCGAGCCCCGCGTGCCAGTCGTGCGCGTGGACGATCTGCGGCGCCCACAGCGGATCGATCCGCTGCGCGAGCTGCGCCGCCGTCCAGCCGAGCAGCGCGAAACGCGGCGCGTTGTCGCCGTACGGCACGTGCTCGTCGTCCATATACGGATTGCCCGGCCGGTCGAACAGCGACGGCGCGCGGATCACGTAGACGGTCACGCCCGTCGCTTCGAGCGTGCCTTGCTCGAGCCATGCCTCGTCGCCGCTCGCGTGCGCATGGAACGGATGCGCGAGGCGCGCCACCGGTTTCAGGTCCGCGAGCCCGGCGACCACGGGCGGGAAGCCCGGCAGCAGCACGCGCACATCGGCGCCGCGTTCGACGAGCGCGAGCGGCAACGCGCCCGTCACGTCGGCGAGGCCGCCGGTCTTCAGCAGGGGATACAGCTCGCTCGCGACGTGCAGCACGCGAATCGTCATCGGCGGTTCTCCGTCGTTCGTGGTGGTCAGGCGGTCGCCGTCTGCCGCATCAGCGCGTCGCGCGTCACCAGCACGACGCCCGCGTCGGTCCGGTAGAAGCGCTCGCCGTCGCGCACCGGGTCTTCGCCGATCACCGTGCCGTCCGGTATCTGGCAACCGCGGTCGATCACGACCTTCGACAGCCGGCAGCTCTGCCCGACCGTCACCTCAGGCAGCAAGACTGCCTCCTTGATGTTACAGAACGACTGGACGACGCAATTCGACGACAGCACCGAGTTGTACAGTTGCGAGCCGGACACGACGCAGCCGCCGCAGACGATCAGGTTGGTGCCCGAGCCGTGCAGCCCGTTCAGGTCGCGTACGAATTTCGCCGGCGGCAGCTGCAGCTGGTGCGTCCAGATCGGCCAGTTGCGGTCGTACAGGTCGAGCGCCGGAATCGTCGACGCGAGATCGAGGTTCGCGGCCCAGTACGCGTCGATCGTGCCGACGTCGCGCCAGTACGATTCCGCGGTCGGGTCCGAGGTCACGCACGACATGCTGAACGGATGCGCGATCGCCGTGCCCTGGGAGACCACGCGCGGGATGATGTCCTTGCCGAAGTCGTGATCGGTCGCGACGCTCGAGATGTTGTCCTCGAGCATCGAGTACAGGTAGTCCGCGTTGAACACGTAGATGCCCATGCTCGCGAGCGCGATGTCGGGGCGGCCGGGCATTGCGGGCGGATCGGCGGGCTTCTCGACGAAGCCCGTCACGCGCCGGTTTTCGTCGACGGCCATCACGCCGAACGCGACCGCGTCCATGCGCGGCACCTCGATGCAGCCGACCGTGCAGTCCGCGCCGCTTTCCGCGTGATCGAGGATCATGCGCGTGTAGTCCTGCTTGTAGATGTGGTCGCCCGCCAGCACGATCACGTACTTCGGCCGGATCGAGCGGATGATGTCGAGGTTCTGGAACACCGCGTCCGCCGTGCCGCGATACCAGTGCGCGCCTTCCACGCGCTGCTGCGCCGGCCACAGGTCGATGAACTCGTTGAACTCGCCGCGCAGGAAACCCCAGCCGCGCTGCAGGTGGCGCAACAGCGAATGCGCCTTGTACTGCGTGACCACCGCGATCCGGCGGATGCCTGAGTTGAGACAGTTGGACAGCGCGAAGTCGATGATCCGGTACTTGCCGCCGAAGTGCACGGCGGGCTTCACGCGCTTGTTGGTGAGCGGCCCCAGCCGGGTGCCGCGGCCGCCCGCGAGCACGATGGCGAGCGTGGAGCGTTGCAGATCGTTGAGGCTTGCCGGAGTTTCCATGGTGTGTCTCCTTGGTATGTGCCCCGAAGGCCGTGCTGCGCTGGTCTTGGCCGCATGAGGCGGCTTTGTGTGGTCTGGCGAATCCTTGCTGATGCCCGTGACGACCCCTCCTTTCTAGCACTGTTTGGACCACGCCGACCAGTCTGGAGAATGCTGAGCCCGCCGACACGGGATGGCGATGCGGTCTAGAATCGGTCGCGCCGTTCGCGGCACGATTCGTGCCGCCGGTTGCCTTCGATCCTTTCGACACGAAGAGATGTCCGATGACTGTTCGACGCCTGCTGCTGCAAGACTCGCTGCACATCCTTTCACGCTGCGTGGACGCTTCGCGCGCCGCGTTGTCCGCATTTGACGTTTCATCGCGCGTACGGCGCCTATGGAGCATCACGCATGCAGGCGCCGTCTGCGCGATGTTCGCGGCATCGACGGTCGCTTTTGCGCAGGCGAGCGCACCCGCTGCGGACACAACTTCTGCCGCCGCGCAGGGCACAGTGGCGGACGGCCCCGCCTACGGACCCGAACTGCAGGGCTTCGACTATCCATTCCCGGTCCAGCATTTCGCGTTTACCTCGCAGGGCGAGGCGCTGCAGATGGCGTTCATGGACGTGCGGCCGGCGCAGCCGAACGGCCGCACGGCGGTGCTGCTGCATGGCAAGAACTTCTGCTCGGCCACCTGGGAAACGACGATCCGCCGGCTGACGGATGCCGGTTATCGCGTGATCGCGCCAGACCAGATCGGCTTCTGCAAGTCGACCAAGCCTGCGCACTACCAGTACAGCTTCCAGCAGCTCGCACGCAATACGCATGCGCTGCTCGCGTCGCTCGGCATCTCGGACGTGACCGTGATCGGGCATTCGACAGGCGGCATGCTCGCGTTTCGCTATGCGCTGATGTTTCCGGGCGAGACCAGGCAGCTTGTCGTCGTCAACCCGATCGGGCTCGAGGACTGGAAGGCGAAGGGCGTGCCGTCGATCTCCGTCGACGACTGGTATGCGCGCGAACTGAAAACGACCGCCGCGGGCATCCGCCGCTACGAGCAGTCGACCTACTACGTCGGCCAGTGGCGCGCCGATTACGAACCGTGGGTGCAGATGCTCGCGGGCATGTATCGCGGGCCGGGGAAGGGCATCGTCGCGTGGAATTCGGCGCTGCTGTACGACATGATCTACACGCAGCCGGTGGTGTACGAGTTCCCGCACATTCAGGCGCCCACGCTGCTGCTGATCGGCGACAAGGACACGACCGCGATCGGCAAGGACCTTGTGCCGCCCAACGTGCGCGCGACGCTCGGCCACTATCCGCAACTTGCGAAGGACACGCAGGCGGCGATTCCGCACGCGACGCTGGTCGAGTTCCCGGATGCGGGCCATGCGCCGCAGATGCAGGATCCGCAGGCGTTTCATGCTGCGCTCTTGAAGTGGCTCGCGGCGCAGCCTTGAGCGACCCGGTTTAGCGCGTCATCGCTTCCCGCAGCTGCGCGGCGATCTCGAACGAGCGCAGCCGCGCGCGATGATCGTAGATCTGCGCGGTGAGCATCAGCTCGTCCGCCTGGGTCTGCTCGATCACGGACTCAAGCCCCGCGCGCACGTCGTCCGGCGCGCCGATCACCGTGCACGCGAGCGAATGCGCGACGCCGGCCAGCTCGACCTCGGTGGCCTCCACCTGATCGACCGGCGGCTGCAGCGGCCCCGGCGTGCCGCGCCGCAGATTGATGAACTGCTGCTGCAGCGACGTGAAGAGACGCAGCGCGTCGTGTTCGGTATCGGCGGCGAACAGGTTCACGCCGACCATCGTGTAAGGCTTGTCGAGCACCGCCGACGGCCGGAACTGCGCGCGATAGAGCCGCAGCGCATTCAGCAGATGATCGGGCGCGAAGTGCGACGCGAACGCGAACGGCAGGCCGAGCGCGGCGGCGAGCTGCGCGCTGAAGAGGCTCGAGCCGAGCAGCCAGATCGGCACGTGCAGGCCGGCCCCTGGCACCGCGCGCACGCGCTGGCCCGGCACCGGATCGCCGAAGTAGCGCTGCAGTTCGGCGACGTCGTCCGGAAACGACTCCGCGCTGCCGATCAGGTCGCGGCGCAGCGCGCGCGACGTGGTCTGGTCGGTGCCGGGCGCGCGGCCGAGACCCAGGTCGATGCGGCCGGGAAACAGCGACGCGAGCGTGCCGAACTGTTCGGCGATCACGAGCGGCGCGTGGTTCGGCAGCATCACGCCGCCGGAGCCGACGCGGATCGTCTTCGTGCCGCCGGCCACATGCGCGATCACCACGGAAGTCGCCGCGCTCGCGATGCCGGGCATGTTGTGATGCTCGGCGAGCCAGTAGCGCTGGTAGCCCCAGCGTTCGGCGTGCTGGGCGAGGTCGAGGGTGTTGCGGAATGCGTCGGCCGCGGTGCCGCCGGCGACGATGGGCGAGAGATCGAGTACCGAGAAGGGAATCATGTGGATGCGGCGCCACGCTCGAAGCGCGGCGCAGATGGTCTGCGGGATTGCTGCCGGCGATTGTGCCGCAGCGCTCCCGATCGCGCTGACGGCGCCGCGATGACCCTATGCGCGGCAGGGGCGGCTCGTCTCGCGTTGCGTCGTGTGGCTCATTCGGCCTCACACCTGACCCCGTGCGTGGCCGTCCGCACGGAGCGTGGACGCACGGCGCGCTAGCGTGATTGCAGCCGCCGCGCGTCAGGCGTCGACGGCGTTCCACCTGACGCCGGTCGGCCCGGAATCGTCACGCGTAGGTCGGCTACGCAGAACATCCCCGGGCGATCCTCGCCGATCGGGTCAACTCCTGGCCAGCGGTTGCCATGCCGCGGTCGTGCGGCGCGATCGCTCCCGTCGACCGTTATTCGTTGCAATTCCCGCCAGGGGTTCGGACTGCGCGTCGCCGTAACAGCGACGCTTCGCGTTCATTGCCCCGACACGTGCCCGTCTTTAAGTGGTAAGTTTGGCGGCGATATTAGCGGGCAATTTGTTGAGCATGATTCCTGTTTTCAGGCTTCCGGCAGGGCTTTAAATGCAGGCTTCGTATTGCGCTGCTACAATGCCGCGGCCGCGTTGAATCGCGGCTTTCGGTTACCGGAAAGCACGCCGCATCGCCAGCCATTTGCGATTCCGCTGTGGAGCCCACCGGAGTGACGTGCAGGGCTCGCCGCACGAGCGCATTCATTACGAATGACTTTCCGGCTGGTTTTGCCGGGCTTTCAGTACGGCATTACCTTCATATTAAATCGGTCTATCGATTCTCTTTCATTTGCTCTGTCGTGGTGACCCGCGTATTACCGCCGGTTACAGATTAATTAAGGATGCATCAGACCCCAGCCGTTCGCGAGGAACGGATGGTGCGGTCTGGTCAGCGAAAGGAGCCGGTTCCCGTGCAGTTCGATGTTCCGTTTTCGATTCCGCCGGGCGCCCTCGCGGCGCCGGGCTTCTGGCAATGGCTGCTGATCGCGCTGTGCTGTGTCGCGAGCCTCTATGCGGTGGTCGCGGCGGCGGCGATGGGCGCGTCGGTGTGGCGCCGCGCGGCCGGCCGGCGCACGGCGGCAGTGAAGGGCCGCGCCGCGCGCCACGCGCACGACGGCATCAGCGTGCTGAAACCGCTGTGCGGCGACGAGCCGCGTCTCTATGAGAACCTCGCTACCTTTTGCGAGCAGCAGCATGCGCGCTATCAACTGCTGTTCGGCGTGTCGTCGCCCGCCGATCCGGCCATCGCCGTCGTGCGGCGTCTGCAGGCCGCCTATCCGGCGCTCGACATCGAGGTCGTTGTCGACAGCCGCGTGTATGGCAGCAACCTGAAGGTCAGCAACCTGATCAACCTCGCGCAGCGTGCGCGTCACGATCTGATCGTGCTCGCCGACAGCGATATCGCGGTGACGCCGGACTATCTCGATCACGTGACGGCGCCGCTTGCCGATGCGCATGTCGGCGTCGTCACCTGCCTGTACCGCGCGCGGCCGCTCGGCAGCGGCTGGCGGCTGTGGCCGCGACTCGGCGCGATGTTCATCGACAGCTGGTTCGCGCCGTCCGTGCGGATCGCGCATGCGTTCGGTTCGCGCGAATTCGGTTTCGGCGCGACGCTCGCGCTGCGCCGTACGACGCTCGACCGGATCGGCGGCTTCATGGCGCTGAAGGACTGCCTCGCCGACGACTTCTGCCTCGCCGAATTCGCGCGCGACATCGGCCTCGCGACGGTGCTTGTGCCGCTGATGGTCAAGACCGACGTGGTGGAAGCGAGCGCGACGTCGCTGTGGCTGCGCGAAACCCGCTGGCTACGCACGATCCGCTCGGTGAATCCGGCCGGCTTCGCGGGCCTGTTCATCACCTTCACGTCGCCGTGGCTCGCGGTGGCCGCGCTTGCGTGCGCCAAGCTCGCAGCCTCCGGCATGCCGCCGCCTGGCAGCGCGCGCGGCATCGCGTTCGCGACGCTCGCGGCGAGCACGCTCGCAGGGATCGTCGCGCGCATCGTTGTGCATGCAGCCAGCGTGACGGACGCGCGCACATTCTGGCGCGATCTGCTGCTCGTGCCGGTGCGCGATGTGCTGCTCGCGCTCGAGTGGCTCGGCGCGGCGTTCGGCTCGACTGTCGTGTGGCGGGGCGCGCGGATGGCCGTCGCTAACCCGGGGGCAGCGGCAGCAGGCGCGGCGGCGGTTGGCGCGGGTGTGGGAGCTTCGCTCACTGCGCCGGTGCGCGCGGCGGCCGTGGGAAGTGCCGGCGGCCCGGGCGGCGCGGCGGCAGGTAAAATGCCACGCAGATCCGGCGCGGCGACCTCGGGCGCATCGGCGGGGGCGCGTGCCGCCGGCGGCACGGGGCCGGCAAGAATGGCAGAATCCGACAGAATGCGGGCCTCCGGGCTGGAAGTGTCCGACGGACGCTGAGCGCGATGCTACGCCCTCGTCCCGGCCGCATCGATCAACAAGACTTACACTGCACAGACAAAAGATTTCCGGAGCATCCATGAAAACGCTGTTTCTTCAGGCCCCGTCGTACGACGGTTTCGACGGCGGCGCGGGTTCGCGCTATCAGGCCAAGCGTGAAATCCGCTCGTTCTGGTATCCGACGTGGCTCGCGCAGCCGGCCGCGCTCGTGCCGGACAGCCGCGTGCTCGATGCGCCCGCCGACGGTCTCTCCGTCCAGGCGACGCTGAAGATCGCGGAAGCCTACGACCTCGTGATCATCCACACGAGCACGCCGTCGTTCCCGACCGATGCGCTGTTCGCCGAAGACCTCAAGAAGCACAAGCCGTCGATCATCGTCGGCATGGTGGGCGCGAAGGTGATGGTCGATCCGCACAACTCGCTCACGGCGACCGAAGCGATCGATTTCGTCTGCCGCGAGGAGTTCGACTTCACCTGCAAGGAACTCGCCGAAGGCAAGCCGTTCCCGGAAATCCTGGGCTTGAGCTGGCGCGCGAAGGACGGCTCGATCGAGCACAATCCGGCGCGCCCGATCCTCGAAGACATGGACGCGCTGCCGTTCGTCGCGCCCGTCTACAAGCGCGACCTGAAGATCGACAACTACTTCATCGGCTATCTGAACTACCCGTACGTGTCGATCTATACGGGCCGCGGCTGCAAGTCGCGCTGCACGTTCTGCCTGTGGCCGCAGACGGTCAGCGGCCACCGCTACCGCACGCGCTCGGTCGAGAACGTGCTCGAGGAAGCGAAGTGGATCCGCGACAACATGCCGGAGGTGAAGGAACTGATGTTCGACGATGACACCTTCACCGACGACCTGCCGCGCGCCGAAGCGATCGCGATCGGCCTGGGCAAGCTCGGCATGACGTGGTCGTGCAACGCGAAGGCGAACGTGCCGTACAAGACGCTCAAGGTCATGAAGGAAAACGGCCTGCGCCTGCTGCTGGTCGGCTTCGAGTCTGGCGATGACCAGATCCTCGTGAACATCAAGAAGGGCGTGCGCACGGATTTCGCGCGCCGCTTCAGCTCGGACTGCAAGCAGCTCGGCATCAAGATCCACGGCACCTTCATCCTTGGCCTGCCGGGCGAGACGAAGGAGACGATCGCAAAGACCATCGAGTACGCGAAGGAAATCAATCCGCACACCATCCAGGTGTCGCTGGCGGCGCCGTATCCGGGCACGACGCTCTACAACCAGGCCGTCGAGAATGGCTGGATGGAAGAGAACAAGACCATCAACCTCGTTAGCAAGGAAGGCGTGCAGCTTGCCGCGATCGGCTATCCGCACCTGTCGCGCGATGAGATTTATCATGATCTCGAACGCTTCTATCGCGAGTTCTATTTCCGTCCGTCGAAGATCTGGGAAATCGTGCGCGAGATGCTGATGAGCTGGGAAATGATGAAGCGGCGCCTGCGCGAAGGTGTCGAGTTCTTCCGCTTCCTGCGCGCTCACGAGGCGTGATGTCCGAGGTTGCCGAGGGGCACGGGCGGCAACGGCGCGCGCTGATCGTCACCGCCGACGACTTTGGCCTGCATCAACGGGTGAACGAAGCCGTCGAGCGCGCGCACCGGCATGGCGTGCTGACCGCGGCGAGCCTGATGGTCGGCGCACCGGCCGCGGCCGATGCGGTCGAACGTGCCCGCGCGCTGCCGAAACTGCGCGTCGGCCTGCATCTCGTGCTGGCGGACGGCGAAGCGCTGCTGCCGCGCCACGAGATTCCCGCGCTCGTCGATGGGGGCGGCCGCTTCGGCGACAACATGGTTGCCGACGGTTTCCGCTTCTTCTTCCTGCCCCACGTGCGGCGGCAGCTCGCGCGCGAAATCCGCGCGCAGTTCGATGCCTTCGCGCGCACGGGCCTTGAGCTCGATCACGTCAATACGCACAAGCATTTCCATCTGCATCCCACGGTGCTGTCGATGGTCATCGACATCGGCCGCGACTACGGCATGCGCGCGATGCGTCTGCCGAGCGAGCCGCGCGGGTCGGTGTGGCTGCAACCGTGGGTCGACCAGGTGCGCGCGCGGCTCGATCGCGCCGGCATCGCGCATAACGACTACGTGGTTGGCATTGCCGATACCGGCCACATGAACGAAGCCGCATGGCTCGCGGCGCTGCAGGCGCTACCGCCGGGCGTCGGCGAGATCTACTGCCACCCGGCCACCGGAGCCGAGCCGCTGACGCCGGCGATGCGAACCTATCGTCACGACGAAGAGCTCGCAGCGCTGCTGTCGCCGCGCGTGGCCGCGGCAGTCTCGGCCGTGGCCGCGACTTGTGGCGGATTCGCCGACGTGTGCCACCACGGGGCACTCGCGGCATGATCGGCAAGTGGCTCCGCTGGGCTGGTCTGCCGGTTGGCATCGGGATCCTGATCGTGCTGCTGCTGCGCGACGGGGTGTCCGACGTCGCCTCCGTGATCGGTCAGGCGGGCTTCGCGCTGCTGTGGCTGGTGCCGTTCCACGCGCTGCCGCTGCTGCTCGATGCGCGCGCGTGGCAACTGCTGCTCGACGAGCGCGCGCCGCTGCCGTTCCTGTGGTGGATCGCCACCGTGCGCGAAGCGGTGAGCCGGCTCCTGCCGAGCGTCGGCGTGGGCGGGGAGCTGGTCGGCATCCGGCTCGCGCGCTGGCGTGTGCACGACGCGAGCGGCGTCAGCGCATCAGTGATCGTCGAGGTGCTCGTGACGATCGCAGTGCAGTATGCGTTCTCTGCGCTCGGCCTCGTGCTGATCGTCGCGGCTACCGCGCAGACCGGCGTGCTGAAGACGGTCGGGCTCGCGCTGTTGCTGTCGTTGCCGTTCCCGCTCATTGCATTCGCGCTGATCCGCCGCGGCGGCATCTTCCACGCGATCGAACGCTGGGCCGCGCATCTGCTCGGCGATACGCATCCGCTCCTTCAGGGCATCGACGGTAGGCGGCTCGATGCAGATATCGATGCGCTGATGCGACGCACCGGCCTCGTGTTTCGCGCGTTTCTTTGGCAACTGTCGGGCTATGTGATCGGCGCGGCGGAAACGTACTGGGCGCTCGAACTGCTCGGGCATCCAGTGTCGGTTGCCGGGGCGCTCGCGATCGAGGCGCTGACGCAGGCCGTGCGTCATGCCGCGTTCATCGTGCCCGCGGGTCTCGGTGTGCAGGAGGCGGCGGTGGTGCTGCTCGCGCAGCTGTTCGGCGTGGATCGCGAGGTCGCGCTGTCGCTCGCGCTCGTGAAGCGGATGCGCGAGGTGCTGTTCGGCGCGCTCGCGCTGGCGTCTTGGCAGGGCGCGGAGATGCTGCGCACGCGCTCGCTGGTGCGGCGCGGGGCCACCCATGTGCCGGCATCCGCGGTTCCGGTTTCAGCATTGCCGCAAACGCAGTCGCATACCCACGCGCACACGCATGCGCGACGCGACGAAGCGGCCGTCGCGGATCGCGAGTCTCGCTGAGCGCAAAGCGCTGCCTTAGCCCGCAATTCTCCCTCTCGTTTGTCAAAACTTGTCTGAACGATGCGTGCTGCATAGTTCGGAAACCTATTTAATACCGCTCCGATATTTCACGGTTCGACGTCGCCCGAGCATCACGAGGACAGGACAAAGCTCGTGCCGTCACCGGCAATTTCCCCGGGTCGGCGCTTCTTTTTTCTTTGACTTCGTGGAGGTATGGCAACGGTGGCGATCTACTACACGATCGTCGACGGCGATCCGATTTCGAGCGGCGGAATACGTCCAAGAGCATGACGATCTGATCGAAGACGCGGACGGCCAGATGTGTGCGATGGCCTGTCTGGGAGACAAGGCATTTTGTGAGGCCTGCCAGTCTTGGGGAGAAATCATCGGTAAGTCCGGTATGCCCGACTACCTGCGGATGGGGGCGATCTGAGAGGCGGGCGGCTGCAGGCGGTCAGCGGCGACGGCGTGCTCTGCAAATACAGGCCGACGCCCGTGCTGATTCCGCAGTACGCGGTACACGATCAGCTTGAAGATACCGAGGAAGAGGGGGTGAAAGCGTGCTGTCTGTCCATTGCGACCAACGCTTTCGTTAAAAGTAGTCAACGAACATAGGGCGCAGTTGACGCCGAAATCCGATGCGACGACCGTCACGGTGCATGTCGACGACGCGGCGCGTTTGCGGGAGATTCGGCAACTGGTGCGCGCGAACAATCGGTCGACTCTGGACGAGAACTTCGTGATTTGCCAGATCTATATGGAATCGCAATTCGACGTGAACGCGAAGGCGGCCCGTAGTTCGGCCAAGGGATGCCTACCCCCCCGGCGCCACCAGCACCGCCCTCAAAACCGTATCCTTGATCACCTCGCGCCAGTGCGCGAGGGCCGCCTTGTCCATCAGCGATTCGCCGAGAAACGCGCCCAGCGTGTACTGGTTCGCGTTATAGAAGTACCCGAGCGACGCGATCATGATGTACACGTCGCGTGGGTCCGCCTCCGCGCGGAAAATGCCTTGCGCCTTGCCTGCATCGAGTACGCGCTGCACCACCGAAATCGCGTACCCGGAAATCTCCTTCAGCTTCGACGACTTCTTCGAGTGCTTGCCCTGATGCAGGTTTTCGCTGGAGAGCAGCGTGACGAATTCCGGATGGTCGAGGTAATACGTCCAGACGAATTCGACCATCTGCGCGAGGCCGCGCGCCGGGTCGTCGAGGTCGAGATCGAGGCGGCTTTCAGCCTCGTTGAACTGCGTGTAAATCGTCTCCAGCACTTCGATGAAGAGCTGTTCCTTGCTGCCGAAGTAGTAGTAGATCATCCGGTCGTGCGATCGCGCGGCCTTCGAGATGCTCTCGATCCGGCCGCTCGCATAGCCCTGTTTCGCGAACACCTTGATGGCAGCCTTCAGGAGCTTGGCGCGCGTGTCCTGCGCCTGCTTCGCGCGAATGCCGAGCGCACCGGGTTTGCGGGCGGCAGGGGTACTCATGATCGGCCTCTGTTCTTCGGTAGGGTGGTGAAGCGTGCTGTCCGGTGTGCATTGAAGCAGACTGCGATGCGCGCCACGCAAACCACATGCGGCGCGCCGCCATCATAGCGTTTCCGGCGTGCTACCCGTCACGCGTCAATCAAACACTGGCGTCTCGACGTCCAGCACCTTGTGCAGCTTCGTGCTCGTCGTCGTGTACTGCATGTGGATCTTGCGGTCCGGGAAGATGTAGGGCGCCGCGCCGAACGCCGCGAGCGCCGCTTCGTGAAAGCCCGACAGAATCAGCTTCTTCTTGCCCGGATACGTATTGATGTCGCCCACCGCGAAAATGCCCGGCACGTTGGTCTCGAACTTCCCGGTGTCCACGCCGATCTGGCGGCGCTCGATCTCGAGCCCCCAGCTTGCGATCGGCCCCAGCTGCGGAGACAGCCCGAAAAACACCAGCAGATGATCGAGTTCGAGCGTGCGCGTGACGCCATCGCCGCCCGTCACCTTGATGCGATGCAGTGCGTCGCCGCGATCCTCGAAGCCGTTCACCTGGCCCGTCATGAATTGCATCCGCATCCCGTCGCACAGCGCGCGCATCTTTGCGACCGACGCCGGTGCCGCGCGGAATTCGTCGCGCCGATGCACCAGCACGACACTTTGCGCGACGTCGACGAGATTTAACGCCCAGTCGAGCGCGGAGTCGCCGCCGCCGCAGATCACGATGTCCTTGTCGCGAAAGAGTTCCGGGTCGCGCACCCGGTAGAACAGCTGCCGCCCGTGATGTTTATCGATGCCGCTCACCTTCAGCGTGCGGGGCTGGAACGAGCCCACGCCTGCCGCGATGAAGATCGTCTTCGTGAGGAACTCGGTGCCTTTGCTGGTGCGCACGAAGAAGCGTCCGTCGTCGAGCCGCTCGACGATCTGCACTTCCTGGCCCAGGTGGAACGTTGCGCCGAATGGCTCGATCTGCTGCATCAGGTTGTCGGCGAGCTGCTGGCCGGTGCACATCGGCACCGCGGGAATGTCGTAGATCGGTTTGTCCGGATACAGCTCGACGCACTGGCCGCCAACCGCCGGCAGCGAATCGATCACATGCGCGTGAATTTCAAGCAGGCCCAGTTCGAACACCTGGAACAGGCCGACCGGCCCTGCACCGACGATCAATGCGTCGGTCTCGATGGGCGTTGGCGGTTCGGCATGCGTGGCGTGCTGGACGGGATGGTCGACGACCTCGTTCATCTGTTGACTCCTCAAGTGGGTAGACCGAACGGTGGACTGCAAAACCTCACGACGTGCTGCAAACTCATGGCATGGACTCCAGTGGCCCTGTGGTCCCTCAACCCGCGCTGCGCGCGAGCATCGCGAGCTTGCCGGATTCATTTTTCCATTCGTCGGCGTCGGGCAGCGGATTCTCCCGCCGCGTGAGCACCGGAAATACGGTTGCGAGCTCGGCATTGAGCGCGACGAATTCGCGCTGTGCGTCAGGGACGTCGTCTTCGGCACAGATTGCGTTGACGGGGCACTCGGGAATACAGACGGCGCAGTCGATGCACTCGTCCGGGTCGATCACCAGCATGTTCGGACCTGCATGGAAGCAGTCGACAGGGCAGACCTCGACGCAGTCGGTATAGCGGCAGCGGATGCAGGCTTGGGTTACGACGTGAGTCACGGCGACACTCCTTTCACAGGGCATCGCGGCGCGCGATCAGAACGCGGAAATGGCGCGCCGCAACATGACGGTCTACACGCGCATCGCACCGCATGGCGCCTGCAGCCGCGATAAAAACGACTGGACAAAGCAGGGTGTGGGCGTTGCGCAGTCTATTTTGATCGAGTATGGTTCACTCATGTTTGGTGTAGCAGATACTACACGAACGGTAAGTGACCGCAACATTTTCAAAATTGAAAACCGGCGGGTTGTCGAGAAAGTACCTTCAAAAATGGGCTTTCCCGCGAGCCGGAGCAAGACCGGAAGCGATGTCGTTGTCAGGAACCCCACCATGACGGAACATACGAAGGTCGATTTTGGTGCAGACGGCGTTGATGGCGAAACGGCCTCGACGCCGGGCCCGACCGTGCTCGAAAAGTCGGCGCCGCGCAGCGACCGGATGGCCGCGAACAAGATCGAGTGCAATGCGTGTCCAGTGCTGTGCCAGATCTCCGCGGGCCGCACCGGCGCGTGCGACCGCTACGCGAATGCGGATGGCCGGCTGATCCGCGTGGATCCGGTGCTGTTCATTTCGCGCGAGCGGCTGGAGAGCGGTTCCGCGACCGCGGCGATCGCGGCGCCGGCAGCGTTGATGGACGCGAACGAACCGTTCGATACGTCGCGGCTGCCAACGTCCAGCGGCGCGAACGCAAACGACATCGCGGATCGACGCACGGACGACGCACTCTTCGTCACCGGCGTCGGCGCATCGTCCACCTATCCCGACTACAAGCCCGCGCCGTTCATCGTGTCGTCGAAGCAGAACGGCGTCGACATGGTGACGGTCGTAACCGAAGGCATCTTCAGCTACTGCAGCTTCAAGGTGAAGATCGACACCGACCGCTTTCTCGGGCCGGAGCAGGCGAACGTGCGCTGCAAGGGCGAGATCGTCGGGCACGTGACCACCGCCGAATACGGCTCGCAGATGCTGAGCCTCGGCGGCGTGCATCATCTGACGGGCGGCAGCAAGAAAGAAGGGCGCGTGACCTGCGACATGATGCAGGCGCTCGGCAACAAGGACGCGGTGGAATTCACGATCGACGGCGGCGCGAATCTCGTGATCCGCGCGGGCGCGGCGCCGATTGTCGATGGCGTCGAAGAGCAGCGCATGCGCGTCGGCTGCGGCTCCGCGACGATCGGCATCTTCGCGAAGCAGTGGTTCGGCCACGTGGACGAAGTGGTCGTCGTCGACGATCACATCACCGGCGTGCTGACCGAACACCAGGCCGGCCGCTGTCTCGGCATGCTGGATTCGGGCCTGAAGATTCGCGGCCGCAAGTCCACGCCGGGCCGCTATTTTCAGGTGGCGAATCCAGGCACCGGCTGGGGCGGCACCGACATTCAGGACCCGCTCGCGATCGTCGAAGGCTTCGATGCCAGCAAGGCGCGGCCGGGCATGCGCATCCTGATGGTGTCGACGACGGGCGAGCACGCGCAATGGTACGAGCTCGATCGCGATCTCGTGCCGCGGGTGGCCGACATGCCCGATGCGGTACGTCGCACGGTCGAGCGGATCGGCGAGAACTGCGAGCCGTCGCTGGCTACGGTGCTGTTTATCGGCGGCGCGGGCGGCAGCCTGCGCGCGGGCGCTACCGAAAACCCGGTGCTGCTCACCCGCGCGATCAAGCAGCAGCTCGTCAATGTGACCTGCGGCGGCGCGCCGGCCTACGTGTGGCCAGGCGGCGGCATCACGATCATGGTGGATGTCGCGCGGATGCCCGACGGCTCGTTCGGCACGGTGCCGACGCCCGCGATCGTCGCGCCGATCGAATTCACGATGCGTTACGACGCGTACCGCGATCTCGGCGGCCATCTCGACGCGGTGCGTCCGCTTGCTGAGGTGCTCGCGCATGGTCCAACGCATACCGAGGGCGCGCCGCTCGAACGCCGCACGGTAGCACGTCATCCCGACAACCCGTGGCCGCCCGCCGTGCCGCCGATGCTCGGATGATCGCGATGAGCGCGCAACGTCTTCGCTACGACGATGGCCGCTGGCATCTGCAGCACGGTCCGATCGATCTGATCATCGGCGCCGATGGCACTGCTGCGGCCGTGCAGGCCGCGCATGAAGCGTGCTGGGCGCGCTTCGCCGGCGTGCTCGACGAACTGGTGCGCGAACTCGCGCTGCTGCGCGAGCCGGTGCCGCACGACGCGCAACGCAGCGACTGTCCATGCAAAGGCCCGATCGCGCGCCGGATGTGGCTGGCGTGTCACGCGCATCGCGAGCGTTTCATCACGCCGATGGCCGCGGTCGCAGGCAGCGTCGCGGACGAACTGATCGGCGCGTACGCGCGCGAAGGCATCGCGCGCGCGTACATCAACAATGGCGGCGACATCGCGTTTCATCTAAGTACGGGACGTGATGCTCGACGTGACGGGCAGGGTGCGTTGCCGCGCTATACGATCGGGGTATTCGCCGATCTCGCGCGCTTCGATCCCGTGCATTCACTTTCGCAAGACCACGATCACGCGCAGCCGCTTGACGCCCAACTCACGCTCGACGCGCACCAGCGGGTGCGCGGCATCGCGACGAGCGGCTGGCGCGGCCGCAGCTTCAGCCTCGGCATCGCGGACAGCGTGACGATCCTCGCGCGCGATGCCGCCACGGCCGATGCCGCCGCGACGGCCGTCGCGAACGCGATCGACCTCGATCATCCGGGCATCGTCCGGCGCCCGGCGTCGTCGTTGAAGGACAATAGCGATCTGGGCGATCGCCTCGTGACCGTCGACGTACCCGCGCTGCCGTTGCCGCTCGTCGACTTCGCGCTGGAACGCGGCGCGGCGAAAGCGCGACAGTTGCGCGACGCTGGCATCATCGAAGGCGCGGCGCTGTTTCTGCAACGCCGCGTGCGCGTGGTCGGCGTCGATACCGCAGTTGACACAGACGCCGACGCAGACAGGCCGAGCCACACCCATCACCGATTGAACGCAGCAGTGTTCTACCAGACGGAGGCCCCGTGTTCGAAATCCGCCGCGTGCTGACGCACGTCGAAGACATCTTCCATGAGTTCGGCCCGGCGCCGGCACAGCCGCTGCGGCGCGGCGCCATTGCCGCGGTGCTGAACAACCCGTTCGCGGGCCGTTACGAGCCCGAGATCCAGCACGCAATGGACGCATTGAAGCCGATCGGCCTCGACATGGCCGAACGTCTGCTCGGCGCGATGGGCTTGCCGCACAGCGCGATCGAAGCCTACGGCAAGGGCGCGATCGTCGGCTCGGCTGGCGAACTCGAACACGGCGCACTGTGGCACGTGCCTGGCGGCTATGCGATGCGCGAGCTGCTGGAAAATCACGGCGTGCCGACGAAGGCGATCGTGCCGTCCACGAAGAAAGTCGGCGCGCCGTCCACCGCGCTCGACGTGCCCCTCACGCACGTCAACGCGAGCTACGTGCGTAGCCACTTCGACGCGCTCGAAGTGCGGGTGCCGGGCGCGCCCGCCGCGGACGAAGTCGTGTATATCCTCGTGATGAGCACCGGGCAGCGCGTGCATGCGCGCGTCGGCGGCCTTGCGAAGGACGCGATCGCGGGCAAGGACGGATTGCGTTGAATCGATTCGACGCCACTTGACGAAACCGACAGAGCGGCAGAAACGGAACCTACGGATACACGGAGAGCGAGATGGCAATCAAGCTTCGCAAGCTGCTGGTGCAGGTCGACGAAACACGCATCGAGATGGGGCAGACGATCGATCCGCCGGTGCGCCGCGCGGTCGCGATCGCGGTGATCGACAATCCGTACGCGGGCCGCTACGAAGCGAAGCTCGACGCGCTGATCGAAGCCGGCGAAGAGCTCGGCGGGCTGCTCGGCAAGAAGTGTGTCGAAGCGCTCGGCATCGAGCCCGGTGCCGCGCAAAGCTATGGCAAGGCGGCGATCGTCGGCGAAGCGGGCGAGCTCGAGCACGCGGCCGCGATCCTGCATCCGAAGCTCGGCGCACCGCTGCGCGCCGCGGTGGAGAAGGGCGCGGCGCTCGTGCCGTCGGCAAAGAAGATGGGCACGCTCGGCACCGCGATCGACGTGCCGCTCGGCCATAAGGATGCCGCGTTCGTGCGCAGTCACTTCGATGCGATCGAAGCGCGTGTCGCGGACGCGCCGCGCGCGAGCGAGATCGTCGTCGCGGTCGCGGTGACGGCGGGCGGGCGGCCGCTGCCACGCATCGGCGGCCTGCAGGTCAGCGAGATCAAGGGCGAAGATGGTCTGCGCTGAGCGACGCCTTCACTGCTGTGCACGGAAGATGCGCGCGAGGCATGGAACGGGTCCATGCACGCGCGCCACGGTAAGCCGCTGAGGGCGACATGCTTTCGAATCTGCTGGTACAACTCGTGAACGGTCTTGCCGATGCGTCGTCGCTGTTTCTGGTGGCGGCGGGGCTGTCGCTGATCTTCGGCGTCACGCGCATCGTCAACTTCGCGCACGGCTCGTTCTACATGCTCGGCATCTACGTCGCGTACAGCATCGCGAGCCGCTTTGGCGCGACGACGGGCGGCTTCTGGCTGTCGGTGCTGGCGGCGGCGCTGGTGGTTGCGGTGCTCGGTGCGCTCGTCGAGATCGTGGTGCTGAGGCGGATCTATCAGGCTCCCGAGCTGTTCCATCTGCTTGCCACCTTCGCGCTGGTGCTGATTTTCCGCGACGCGGCGCTATGGCTGTGGGGCCCGGACGATCTGTTCGGCCCGCGCGCGCCTCACCTCGCGGGCTCCGTGCAACTGCTCGGCCATCCGCTGCCCACCTACGACATCGCGCTGATCGTGATCGGCCCGCTCGTGCTCGTCGCGCTCTGGTATGCGTTGACGCGCACGCGCTGGGGCACGCTCGTGCGCGCGGCGACGCAGGACCGCGAGATGCTTGGCGCGCTCGGCATCAACGAAGCGTGGCTCTTTACCGGCGTGTTCTTCGTCGGCGCGTTTCTCGCAGGTCTCGGCGGCGCGCTGCAGGGGCCGCGCATGTCCGCGAACCTGTCGCTCGATCTCGAGACCATCGGCAATGCGTTCGTGGTGGTCGTGGTCGGTGGGATGGGTTCGATTCCGGGCGCGTTCGCAGCCGCGCTGCTGATCGCGGAGATCAAGGCGCTGTGCATCGGCATCGGTCACGTCACGATACTCGGCATCGATTTTTCGCTGTCGCGCTTCACGCTCGTCGCGGAGTTCGTGGTGATGGCGGTGGTGCTGGTGGTGCGGCCGTGGGGCCTGTTCGGCCGCGCGAGCGCCGCGGTGCGCGGGATGGGCGCGCCGGAAGCGCCGCTGCGCCCCGCGGGCAAGCGGCTGAAGACGCTCGCGCTCGCGGTGCTGATCGTACTGCTCATCGCGCCCGTGGCCGCGAGCCGCTTTCCGTACATGCCGGTGCTGCTGGTCGAAATCCTGATCGCGGTGCTGTTCGCCGCGAGCCTGCACTTCATCATGGGCCCCGGCGGCATGCATTCGTTTGGTCACGCCGCGTACTTCGGGCTCGGCGCGTATGGCGCGGCGCTGTTCCTGAAGGTGCTGTCGCTGCCGATGGAAGCGGCGCTGCTGCTGGGGCCGTTGCTCGCGTTGGGCGGCGCGCTCGTGTTCGGCTGGTTCTGCGTGCGGCTCTCAGGCGTCTATCTCGCGATGCTGACGCTCGCGTTCGCGCAGATCGTCTGGTCGGTCGTGTTTCAGTGGGACGACGTGACGGGCGGCAGCAACGGCATTCTCGGCTTGTGGCCGTCGAACTGGCTGTCGTCGCCGGTCGCGTATTACTACGCGGCGCTCGTGCTGTGCGCGCTCGGCGTGTGGCTACTGCGGCGCATGCTGTTCTCGCCGCTCGGCTATGCGATGCGCGCGGGCCGCGATTCGACGCTGCGCGCGGAGGCGATCGGCATCGACGTGAAGCGCGTGCAGTGGGCCGCGTTCGTCGTCGCGTCGCTTTTCTGCGGGCTCGCGGGTTCGCTGTACGCGTTCTCGAAAGGCACGATCTCGCCGGAAGTGATCAGCGTGAGCCGCTCGGTCGACGGTCTCGTAATGGTGCTGCTGGGCGGCCTGCAGACGCTCGCTGGACCGGTCGTCGGCGCGGCGGTGTTCACGTGGCTGCAGGACACGGTCGCGCGGCAGACCGACTACTGGCAGGCGCTGCTCGGCGTCGCGATCCTGCTGCTCGTGATCGCGTTTCCGCAGGGCATCGCGGGCTTCATCCGCGATCGCTTCGGCGATCGCTTCGACGAGAACGGCGACGCGGATACTGCACTACCCGCAGGTACTGCCGCAGGCGGCGCGGCAGTGAAGGAGGGCCTATGAACCTCCTTTCGGTCAGCGGTCTGTCGAAAAGCTTCGGTGGCCTGAAGGCTGTCGACGACGTCTCCTTCGATCTCGCCGCGGGCGAACTGCTCGCGCTGCTCGGGCCGAACGGCGCGGGCAAGTCCACCTGTTTCAACATGGTCAACGGCCAGTTGCAGCCGTCGGCGGGCTCGATCCGTCTGGATGGCGAAGAGCTCGTCGGCAGACGGCCGCGCGACATCTGGCGCATGGGCGTGGGGCGCACGTTCCAGATCGCCGCGACCTTCAACTCGATGACGGTGCTGGAAAACGTGCAGATGGCGCTGATTTCGCGCGACCGCAAGCTGTTTGGCCCCTGGACGCCGGCCGCATCGCGTTACGTCGACGAAGCGATGGACCTGCTCGAACAGGTCGGCATGGGCGCGGACGCGCAGCGCGCATGCGGCGTGCTCGCGTACGGCGACGTGAAGCGCGTCGAACTCGCGATCGCCCTCGCGAACCAGCCGAAGCTGCTGCTGATGGACGAACCGACCGCTGGCATGGCGCCGAAGGAGCGCAACGAACTGATGGCCCTCACGAAACGCCTCGTCACCGAGCGCAACATCGGTGTGCTGTTTACCGAGCACAGCATGGACGTGGTGTTCGCGTACGCGGACCGGATGATCGTGCTCGCGCGCGGCAAACTGATTGCGGCAGGCAGCGGCGACGCGATCCGCAACGACGCGCGCGTCCAGGAGGTGTATTTCGGCACCGGCAAGACCTTTCGCGCGCATGCGGTGCTGGATGGTGCGAGCGACGCAAGCGGCGCGCAAGGAGCGTTGCAATGAGCGCGCTGCCTTCCACGATGGAAACGAACACATCGAAAACGAATGCAACCGGCGAACCCGTGCTGAAAGTCACCGGCCTCAACGCGTTCTACGGACGCGCGCACATCCTGTTCGACGTCGGCTTCGAAGTCGGTCGCGGCGAGGTGGTCGCGCTGATGGGCCGCAATGGCGCCGGCAAGTCGACCACGATGAAGGCGGTGATGGGTCTGCTGCCGCGCCGCGAGGGCCGCGTGCAGTTTCGCGGCGAGGACATCAGCCGCCACGCGCCGTACCGGATCGCGCGGATGGGCATGGGTTTCGTGCCGGAGGACCGCCGCGTGTTCGCGGATCTCACCGTGATGGAGAACCTCGACGCCGGCCGTCAGCCGCCGCGCGACGGCGCGCCTGAGTGGACGCCCGGGAAGCTGTTCCGGTTGTTCCCGAATCTCGGCGAAATGCCGAAGCGCCCGGGCGGCCAGATGAGCGGCGGCGAGCAGCAGATGCTCACCGTGTCACGCACGCTGATGGGCAATCCGTATCTGGTGCTGCTCGACGAGCCTTCGGAAGGCGTCGCGCCGGTGATCGTCGAGCAGATGGCGAACATGATTCTCGAGCTCAAGCGAGAGGGTCTGTCGATCCTGCTGTCCGAGCAGAACCTGCACTTCGCGGAACTCGTAAGCGACCGCGCGTACGTGCTGGAAAAAGGGCAGATCCGCTTCAGCGGCACGATCGGCGAACTCGCGCGGAACGAGACGGTGCGGCGAGCGTACCTGAGCGTATAGCGTGAGTGTGACCCGCGCGAGCGGCACGAGCGCCGCACGCGGTGAAAACACAGTCGTTGCGAAAGGAGATCAGGCATGGCAGCAGAGACGTTGACAGGCACGTCGGGCAAGGTGGTCGTGAAGAACATCGGATTGCTGTTGTCGGGCGACATCGACCATCCGATCCTCGATGCGGACACGATCGTGATCGACGACGGCGTGATCACCGCGGTGGGCCGCGAGAAGGATTGCGATCTCGAGCATGCGCGCACTACGATCGACTGCAAAGTCACGGCGGTGGCGCCCGGCCTGATCGATTCGCACGTGCACCCGGTGTTCGGCGACTGGACGCCGCGCCAGAATCAGATGGGCTGGATCGAATCGAACCTGAACGGCGGCGTGACGACGATGATCTCCGCGGGCGAGGTGCATCTGCCTGGTCGTCCGAAGGACGTGATTGGCGTGAAGGCGCTCGCGATCACCGCGCAGCGCTCGTTCGATGCGATGCGCACGGGGAACGTCGGCGGCGGCGTGAAGGTGCTGGCGGGCGCGCCGGTGATCGAGAAGGGCATGGTGGAGAGCGACTTCAAGGAACTCGCGGATGCCGGTGTGAAACTGCTCGGCGAAGTGGGCCTGGGCAGCGTGAAGGCCGGCGATGAAGCGGCACAGATGGTCGCGTGGGCGCGCAAGTACGGCATCCAGAGCACGATCCACACAGGCGGTCCGTCGATTCCGGGTTCGGGGCTAATCGGCAAGGACGTCGTGCTCGAAGCCGACGCCGACGTGATCGGCCACATCAACGGCGGCCATACGTCGCTGCCGTACCGGCACGTGTGCGACCTGTGCGAGCAGTCGAGCCGCGCGCTCGAAATCGTCCACAACGGCAACGAGAAAATCGCGTTACTCACGGCGCGCCACGCGATCGAACTGAAGTGCCCGCACCGCATCATTCTTGGCACCGACAGCCCGGCGGGCTCCGGCGTGCAGCCGCTTGGCATCCTGCGGATGATCGCGCTGATTTCGAGCCTTGCCGACATTCCCGCCGAAATCGCGTTCTGCTTCGCGACAGGCAATACCGCGCGTCAGCGCAACCTGCGCCAGGGGCTGATTGAGGTCGGTCGTCCCGCGGATCTCGTATTCATGGACCGCGCGCAGCACACGGCAGCGGACAACCTGCTGGAGAGCGTGCAGCTCGGCGATATTCCGGGCGTTGGCATGGTGATGATCGACGGCCTGATCAAGTGCCGCCGCAGCCGCAACACGCCGCCCGCGACCGAAGTGCCGGTCGTCGTCTGACGCGGGTATGAAGCCCCCGGCGCTCCTGACGCTCGATGTGAACGGCGCGCGGCACACCGTTGCCGCGGATGCCGACACGCCGCTGCTCTATCTGCTGCGCAACGACCTCGCGCTGAACGGCCCGAAGTTCGGCTGCGGCCTGGGCGAATGCGGCGCCTGCACGGTGCTGCTCGATGGCGTGCCGACGCGTTCGTGCGTGACCTCGGCGCGCGTCGCCGAGAGACATGCGATCACGACGCTCGAAGGGCTCGGTACTCGCGAATGTCCGCATCCGGTACAGCAGGCGTTCATCGACGAACAGGCCGCGCAGTGCGGCTACTGCCTGAACGGCATGATCATGACCGCGAAGGCGCTGATCGACCGCTGTCCCGATCCGACGCTCGACGAGATTCGTCGCGAGCTGTCGCGCAACCTGTGCCGTTGCGGCACGCACATCGAAATCATGCGGGCCGTGCAGCGCGCGGCCGTGCTGATGCGCGAGGCCAAGATGCGTGCATTGCCCGATGCGACTCGCGAAGCCGAAGTGGCGCGTCTGCCGGTCGATCTATCCGTCGTGGTGGAAACGTCGCCTTCGGGAGCGCGCCGATGATGAGCCCGGATTCTGGCGTCGAGCGCCGTCGCCCGTCGGACGTGACGGCGCGCGGGATGACGCGCGAACAGCTGGCCACCGCGAGCGGCGTGCTGATCGTCAGCCGTCCGCCGCCGCCGCTCGCGAAGCCCGCAATCGGCCAGCCTGGCTCGCGCTCCACGTGGACGCCGAGTGCTGCGGAACCGTTCGTCGCCGTGCACGACGACGGCGGCGTGAGCGCGTACAACGGCCACGTGGATCTCGGCACCGGCATCCAGACCTCGCTCGCGCAGATCGTCGCGGAAGAACTCGACGTGCCGTTCGAGCGTGTCGCGATGGTGCTCGGCCATACGCGCGACGCGCCGAACCAGGGGCCGACGATCGCGAGCGCGACGATCCAGATCTCCGCAGTGCCGCTGCATCACGCGGCGGCGCAGGCCCGGCAGCATCTGATCGCCGAAGCGGCCACGCGCCTCGGCGTGGAAGCGTCGACGCTGACCGTGCGCGACGGCATCGTCCATCCGCGCGACGGCGATATCACGCAGGGACTCGCGTATCGCGAACTTGTCGCGGGCCGGCGCATCGAACTCACCTTGCGCACCGATGCGCCACTGAAGTCGCCGCACGAGTATCGGATCGTTGGCAAGGGCGCGCCGCGCGTCGACATTCCGGCGAAGGCGACGGCCGGCCTGTCCTTCGTGCACGACGTGCGCGTGACGGGCATGGTGCACGGCCGCGTGGTGCGACCGCCGTATGCGGGTGTCGCGCAGGGCGCGTTCGTCGGCAACAGTCTGATCGACGTCGATGAGCAATCTGTCGGGGATCTGCCGGGCATCGTGAAGGTGGTTGTGATTCGCGATTTCGTCGGCGTGGTCGCGGAGCGCGAGGAGATCGCGCAGCAGGCGGCGAAGCGTTTGAAAGTGCGCTGGAAGCTGGTCGATGCGCTGCCCGACCTCAGCGACACGCATGCGCTCGAAGCCGCGTTGCGCGCGAACCCGGCCTCTCGCCGCGATCTCGTCACGCGTGGCGACGTCGACGCGGCGATCGATCAGGCATCCGAATCGAATGGAAAAACCTTCGAGCGCACCTACATGTGGCCGTATCAGCTGCATGCGTCGATCGGACCTTCATGCGCGGTCGCGCAGTTCGACGACGACGGGCTGAAGGTGTGGTCGGGTTCGCAGAATCCGCACTCGCTGCGCGCGGACCTTGCGCTGCTGATGGGGCTCGACGAAGCGAAGATCGACGTCGTGCGGATGGAAGCGGCCGGCTGCTACGGCCGCAATTGCGCGGACGATGTCGCGGCGGATGCCGCGTTGCTGTCGCGCGCGACCGGCTTGCCAGTGCGCGTGCAACTGTCGCGCGAAGACGAGCACGCGTGGGAACCGAAGGGCGCCGCGCAGCTGATGGACGTGCGCGGTGCGCTGGCGGCCGACGGCACGCTCGCCGCATACGATTTCGCGACGCGCTACCCGTCGAACGATGCGCCGACGCTCGCGTTGCTGCTCACCGGCGCGATCGATCCGCAGCCGCAGGTGTTCGAGATGGGCGACCGCACGGCGGTGCCGCCGTACGACTACGAAGCAATGCGGATCGTCTGCGACGACACGCCGCCGATCGTGCGTGCGTCGTGGCTGCGCGGTGTGTCGGCGCTGCCGAACACGTTCGCGCACGAATCGTTCATCGACGAACTCGCGGCGGAGGCAGGCGAAGATCCGGTCGCGTTTCGTCTGCGCCATCTGACCGATCCGCGCGCGATCGATCTCGTGAAAGCGACGGCCGAACGCGCGGGCTGGACGCCGCGTCCGTACCATTTCACGCGCGCGCCGCAGGAAGGCGACGATCCCGACATCGCGCGCGGCCGCGGCGTGGCCTACGCGCGTTACGTGCACAGCCGTTTTCCGGGCTTCGGCGCAGCATGGGCGACGTGGGTCGCGGACATCGAGGTGAACCGCAAGAGCGGCGAGCTTGCGGTCACGCGCGTGGTGGTCGGGCAGGACACGGGCACGATGGTGAATCCGGACGGCGTGCGCCACCAGATTCACGGCAACGTGATCCAGGCGACGAGCCGCGCGCTGAAAGAGCAGGTGTCGTTCGGCGAGCACGCGGTGACGAGCCAGGAGTGGGGCGCGTATCCGATCCTGACGTTCCGCGAAGTGCCGGTGATCGAGGTGGTGATGATGCCGCGTCACGGCGAGCCGCCGATGGGCACCGGCGAATCGGCGTCGCTGCCGGGCGCGGCGGCCATTGCGAACGCGCTGTACGACGCAACCGGCGTGCGCTTCCGTCGTCCGCCGTTTACGCCGGAGACGATCCGCGCCGCGCTCGACGACGACGATGCGAAAGCCGCGAAGACTGCGCGCGCCGCGCAGGATGCGATCGATGCCGCGCGCCAGGGCGTTCGCAGCCGCTGGAAGAAGCGGCTGTCGTTCGGCCTGTTCAGTGCGCTCGCGGCGGGCGCTGCGGGCTGGCTCGGCGCGCTCGCGTTCGCGCCGCAACCGGTCGCACCGATCGCACCGCCGCTCGCGAGTTCGTTCGCGCCGGAGCTGTTGGCGCGCGGCAAGCTGCTCGCGTCGCTCGGCGATTGCGCGGTGTGTCATACCGCGCGCAACGGCGTGCTGAACGCGGGCGGGCGGCCGCTCGATACGCCGTTCGGCACCGTCTACAGCACCAACATCACGCCGGATGAAACCACCGGCATCGGCAACTGGTCGTTCGACGCATTCGCGCGCGCGATGAAGAAAGGCATTCATCGCGACGGGCGGCATCTGTATCCGGCGTTTCCGTACACGTCGTTCCAGAACGTCTCCGATAGCGACCTGCGCGCGCTCTACGCGTATCTGATGTCGCAGACGCCGGTGCGGACGCACAACGCCGAAACGAAGCTCGCGTTCCCGTTCAGCGTGCGCTCGCTGATGGCGGGCTGGAACGGGATGTTCCTGCAGCGCACCGCGTTCGCCGAGGACACGAAGCAAAGCGCGCAATGGAATCGCGGTGCGTATCTGGTGAACGGGCTCGGCCATTGCAGCGCGTGCCACTCGCCGCGCAATGCGTTCGGCGCGGAAGAGACGGGCGCGGATTTTCTGGGTGGCGGCACGGCGGACGGATGGCGCGCGCCCGCGTTGACGACGCTCTCCAGCGCGCCCGTACCGTGGACCGAGGACGAACTTTTCAGCTATCTGCGCTACGGCCACGCGCCGCTGCATGGCGTCGCCGCCGGGCCGATGGCGCCGGTGGTGAGCGAACTCGCCGCGTTGCCCGACAGCGACGTCCGCGCGATGGCGCATTACCTGGCCTCGTTCAATCCGCTGCCCGCGAATGCGCAATCGCCGAACTACGCGCACGATCTCGCGCGCGAATATGAAACCGCGAGCGAAGGGCAGATCGCACTGGATAGCGCGGGCGCGCGGCTCTTCGATGGCGCATGCGCGGCCTGCCATCACACCGGCGACGGGCCGCAGCTGTTCGGCGCGCATCCGTCGCTCGCTCTGAACACGAACGTCCATTCGGACGCGCCGGACAACCTGATCCGCGTGATCCTCGATGGCATTCCCGTGCCGGCGCGTCCCGAGCTTGGTACGATGCCCGCTTGGCGCGACAGTCTGAACGACCGGCAGGTCGCCGACCTCGTGAACTTCATGCGGCAGCGCTATGCGGGTGGCGAGCCGGCGTGGCAGAACGTCGAGGTGACCGTCGCGCGGGTTCGCGCGGCAGGTCCGCCGGAGTGATGCTGCAAACAGCAGCGCTAAAGAACACGCAAAAGAAACCGCAGTCACCGTTCGAGCCGGCTTCGCCTGGCACCACTTCCAGCAGTTCACCGACAAGGAGAAACACATGACCACGCGCGCAGGATGGAAGTCACGTCTCACTCAACTCGGGGTCGCGCTGACGCTGTCCGTCGCGATGGCCGGTGCATTCGCGCAGCAGACCATCAAGATCGGCGAGATCAACAGCTACAAGGCGCAGCCTGCATTCCTCGGCCCGTACAAGAACGGCTGGAACCTCGCGCTCGAACAGGTGAACGCGTCGGGCGGCGTGCTGGGCAAGCAGCTCGAGGTCGTTTCGCGCGACGACAACGCGAACCCTGGCGACGCGGTGCGCGCCGCGCAGGAGCTGGTGTCGGGCGAACAGGTGCAGCTGCTGTTCGGCGGCTTCCTGTCGAACACGGGTCTCGCCGTCACCGACTTCGCGAAGCAGAAGCATGTGTTCTATCTCGCCGCGGAGCCGCTCACCGACAAGATCGTCTGGCAGGACGGCAACAAGTACACGTACCGTCTGCGTCCGTCGACCTACATGCAGGTCGCGATGCTGGTGCCCGAGGCGGTGAAGCTGCACAGGAAGCGTTGGGCGCTCGTCTATCCGAACTACGAGTACGGTCAGTCGGCAGTGGCGACCTTCAAGAAGCTGATGAAGGCCGCGCAGCCTGACGTCGAATTCGTCACCGAGCAGGCGACGCCGCTCGGCAACCTCGATGCGGGCGCGGTCACCCAGGCGATCGCGGACGCGAAGCCCGATGCGATCTTCAACGTGCTGTTCGGCGCGGACCTCGGCAAGTTCGTTCGCGAAGGCAATACGCGCGGTCTGTTCAAGAACCTGTCGGTGGTGTCGCTGCTGACGGGCGAGCCGGACTATCTCGATCCGCTCGGCGCGGAAGCCCCGACCGGCTGGATCGTGACCGGCTACCCGTGGTATTCGATCGATACCGACGCGAACCGGAAGTTCGTCGCGGCGTACGAGGCGAAGTACCACGACTATCCGCGTCTCGGTTCCGTAGTCGGCTACTCGGCGATGATGTCGCTGGCCGCAGGCATCAAGAAGGCCGGTTCGACCGATCCGGACAAACTCGCGGCCGCGTTCAAGGGCTTGAAGGTGGACACGCCGTTCGGGCCGATCATGTACCGCGCGCAGGACAACCAGTCGACGATGGGCGCGTACGTCGGCGTGACCGGGCTGAAGGACGGCAAGGGCGTGATGACGTCGTTCCGCTATATCGATGGCGCGAGCGTGCAGCCGTCGGACGCGGAGGTGGCGAAGATGCGGCCAGCGGATTGAGCGTTGCGTGGCTATGCCGTGAGCGCACGATAGTCGCTGGAGTTGATGAACCGTTCGACTTCGGCGACGGGCCTGCTGATCAGATCGGCGGGCAGGTCCGGAGAGAACCACCAGTTCGCGTTGATATACGCCCTGTTGGTGTCGCTCAATCCTGACGCTGGCGCGCCCGGCGTTTCCGTACCGGTGGCGCTGGAGGAGGGGCAGACGCGCCTGCCGCGGACGAACCGGCTGCTCCGAAGGTACTGGACCCAGCGGCCGCACTGGCCGGACGCGTTGCCGCGGCACGCCGGTTGGCACTGTACGATGACTCGTCCGCATCCGTCGAATACGTGGGCATGACAGCGTCGATGGAGTTCACGGCAGTGAACATCGAATGACCTCCCGCAAAGGGACCACAGTGTGTCGAACGACGCACACGAGTTCATCGAATCCTGTCTGCGAGGTGAAGAGGTGGTAAGGGGTTGTAGCGGCGTTGCTAGCGGGCGCTATTCCGTCAGTGCTTTCTGTTCCGCTGCGTCCGCCCGGTGGTCCCGGTAGTTCATCACACCGCCGTGTGCCGCATTGGTCAGCGTCACGTAGAGATCCTTCACGAGCGCGCGCCGGCCGAGCCCGCCTTGCACGACCGGGCGGTACGATGCGCGCGCCACGAGACGCAGCAGCGTGCGCGAACGCTCGCCGCGCGACAACGCCGGGTCGTATAGCATGGCGCGCAGCTCGTACGCGCGTTGCAGCTTTTCGTAGTATTCCTGAGCACGTCGCGCGGCTTCGGTGTAACGCGCGTCGGTGACCTGCTCCAGCACCTTCGCTCGGTCGCGCGCCATTGCGGCCATGTTCGCGTAGACCACGCGGCCCGCGCGCAGCGCCCAGCGCAGCTTGTCGCCGATGCTCAGCGTGGGCGGCGCGCCGGCCGTGTTCGCATCGTGCTGGCGATACAGCACGAGCCTGTCGGGCAGGGCGACTATCGTGCCGAGCGACGTCGCCATGAACCACGCGAACAGGTCGTGCGACAGCAGGATGTCGTTGCGGGTGTGATCGGCAGGCCGGAACGCGAGGCTGGTCATCCGAAAGAGATCGGCGCGCACCATCGCGCTCATGCCGAACAGGATGTACCACGGGTCCGTCGTGAGCGGCGCGTAGGTGCCGCGCAGGCTCCAGTGTCGATCGTCGCGATCGGGTTTGGGGTTAAGCGTCGTATCGACCACCGCGACCGTATGCGTGACGAGCGTGACGCTGGGGTCGTCGAACGCCGCGCGCATGCGTTCGAGCTTTTCGGGCAACCACACGTCGTCCTGATCGGCGAACGCGATCAGCTCGCCCTCGCACAGCGAGATCGCGCGAAAGAAGTTCTCTGGATGACCCGCGCGCTCCGCGTTGCGATAGAGGCGCACGGGAAACGGCGCGCTCGCGGCGAACTCGCGCACGACGCGTGCGGTGCGATTGTCGGGACTGTCGTCGGTGATCACGAGCTCGTCGGGCAAAAGCGTCTGCTTCGCGATGCTGTCGAGCTGGTCGCGAATGAACGCTTCGCCGCGGTAGGTCGCCATGGCGATCGATATTCTCATCGTCGTATCGTGTTGGGTCCCGTGCGCATGCTGGTGCACTCGACCGGGTGGGGCGCGGACGTGTGACCGTCGGACGGTCGGCGCCCAAATTAATGCACTGCGGCAACGCACGTCCGTTCGCTGGCGAACGTGCGCGAGAGTGGAAGAGAGGTGAGGTAAGGGCGTCCTACGGACGGTTTACAGCGCAACGTTTGCGGCTGTGCAGCAGGTATTGAGATGAAAGCTGGACGTCGGGTCGGTGTTGGATTGGTGTTGGCCGTCGTCCTGCTCGAGAGGTTCAACCGCCAGCCGAAAATACCGGCTCCAGTGCCTTGTAAAGCTCCTTGAAAACGGGCCGGCGCGTATCGCGATACCACGCGTGACGCGCGGCATCCGGCTCGCGTACCGCCACCATGGCGGGTACGGGACAGATCGCGTCGAGCGACGCCGTAGGTTCGACCGCGAGATGCGCGAGCCGCGCGGCGCCGAGCGCCGGACCGACTTCGCCGCCCGCGCGCAGCGTCAGCGGCTGGCCCGCGATGTCGGCGAGCATCTGCGTCCAGTACGCGCTGCGCGAGCCGCCGCCGATCACCGCGATCTCGTCGGGCACGAGTCCCGCCGCATGCAGCGCGTCCATGCCGTCGAGCAGCGCGAAGCCGACGCCTTCGAGCGTCGCGTTCGCGAGGTCAGCGCGCTTCGTCTCATTGGTCAGGCCGTGAAACACGCCTTTCGCGTTGACATTGTTGTGCGGCGTGCGCTCGCCCGACAGATACGGCAGGAACCACGGCCGCCGCTCGGATGCATGCTGTTCGGCGTCGGCGAGCAGCGCCGAGACATCGGGATAGTTCGTGAGCTGCGCGGTGAAATCGAGGCAGCCCGCGGCGTTCAGCATCACGGACATCAGATGCCATGTGCGCGGCAGCGCGTGACAGAAGCTGTGCACGGCCGACTGTGGATTCGCGAGAAAGCCGTCCGACACCGCGAAATAGACGCCCGACGTGCCGAGCGACAGCATTGCCTGCTTCGGCTTCACGATGCCGACGCCGATCGCGCCCGCCGCGTTGTCGCCGCCACCCGCAACAACCGGTATCTCGCGCAGGCCCCATTGCTTCGCGAGCTCGGGCGCGAGCGTGCCGGTGATCTCGTTGCCTTCGTACACCTCCGGCATCTGCGCGCGGTCGAGTCCGCACGCGGCGAGCAGACCGTCGTCGTAGTCGCGCTTTGCGACGTCGAGCCACAGAGTGCCCGCCGCATCGGATGGATCGGTCGCGAAGCCGCCGGTCAGGCGATAGCGCAGATAATCCTTCGGCAGCAGCACCGTCGCGATCTTCGCGAACACGTCGGGCTCGTGCTTGCGCAGCCACACGAGCTTCGGCGCGGTGAAGCCGGGCATCGCGAGATTGCCAGCGATGGCGCGCAGCTGCGGTGCTGCCGCCTCGAGCTCGATGCATTCGACGTCGCTACGGCCGTCGTTCCACAGGATCGCGGGACGCAGCACCTGGCCGCGCGCATCGAGCAGCGTCGCGCCGTGCATCTGGCCGGTCAGGCCGATCGCTTCGATCTGCGCCGGCGTGATGCCGTCTTCGTGCGCGGCGCCAAGCAGCTCGCCGAGCGCGCGCGTGGTGGCCCGCCACCAGTCTTCCGGCGCCTGCTCGGACCAGCGCGGCTGTGGGCGGCTCACGGTCAAAGTTTGCGACGCGGTGCGCCGCACGCGGCCGTCGCGGTCGAGCAGCACGGCCTTCACGCCGGACGTGCCGAGGTCAATACCGATGAACATGGTCAACGTGCTCCGTAGATCGCGCGCGTCACGACGTTTTCGAGCCGTTCCTGCTGGCCGCTCGCATGATGCGGATCCAGCTTGCGCGCAAGCGCGTCGTCGGATAGCGATTCGAGCGTGTAGCCGCCCGACAGGATCTTGCGGCCGAACTCGGTGTCCCACCCTGCGTAGCGATGCTGGCGGAACGCTTCGAGCTCGTCGTGTTCGACGAGGCGCGCGGCGCGTTCCAGCGCGAGCGCGAGCACGTCGATCGCGCCGACGTGGCCGTGCAGCAGATCCTCGGCGTCGATGCTCTGGCGCCGCACCTTCGCATCGAAGTTCATGCCGCCCGTCGAGAAGCCGCCATGCCGCACGATCTCGTACAGCGCGAGCGTCATCTCCTCGACGCTGTTCGGGAACTGGTCGGTGTCCCAGCCGTTCTGTGCGTCGCCGCGGTTCGCGTCGACGCTGCCGAAGATGCCGAGCGCGAACGCGTTCGCCACTTCATGATGGAACGAGTGGCCCGCGAGCGTCGCATGATTCGCCTCGATGTTCACGCGAATCTCATGCTGCAGGCCGTATTGCGTAAGAAAGCCGTGCACCGTCGCGACGTCGTAGTCGTACTGGTGCTTGGTCGGCTCCTGCGGCTTCGGTTCGATCAGCAGCGTGCCCGTGAAGCCGATCTTGTGCTTGTACTCGACGACCATGTTGAGGAAACGCGCGAACTGTTCGCGTTCGCGCGCGAGGTCGGTGTTGAGCAGCGTGTCGTAACCTTCGCGGCCGCCCCACAGTACGTAGTTCGCGCCGCCCAGCTGATGGGTCGCGTCGAGCGCACGGCGCACCTGGTTCGCGGCCATCGCGAACACCTCGGGGTCGGGGCTCGTCGCGGCGCCCGCCGCATAGCGCGGATTCGAGAACAGGTTCGCGGTGCCCCACAGCAGCTTCACGCCGCTGTCCTGCTGCTTCCTCGCGAGATACTCGGTAAGCCGCGCGACGTTGTCGACGTACTGACGGATGTCCTTGCCTTCGGGCGCGACGTCGGTGTCGTGGAACGTGTAGTAGGGGGTGCCCAGACGCGTGAACAGCTCGAACGCGGCGTCGGCCTTCTGCTGCGCGCGCTCCATCGCGTCGCCGGGCTGCTGCCACGGACGGTGGAACGTGCCATGGCCGAACATGTCGACACCGGGCCACACGAACGAATGCCAGTAGCAGACGGCGATGCGCAGATGCTCTTCCATCGTCTTGCCGAGCACTTCCTTCTCGCGGTCGTAGTAGCGGTACGCAAGCGGATTGTCGGACTGCGGTCCTTCGTAGCGAACGGGCGGGATGTGCTCGAACATCGACATGGCGTGTCTCCGGATCATTGGTATCGGCGGGTGGATCGGGCATCGGGTGCGGCGCTTCGGGCCACGCGCCACGCGTCCATCATGCACCGGCCGGCACGCGCGTGCAGCAGCGCGTGCCGGGGCGTGGCTGCGCCCGCGGCGTGCCGTCATGCTGCCAGCGTTCGCGTCGACGCGGCAATTGTGAAATCTACCAGCCGGCGTGACGTTTATCGCCGGTTCGCGCGGCGCGCGTCGCGACGAGGCTGCGCGCGGCCTACAATGGTCGGCTGTTGGCGCCCGTGACATGACACATGACACACCGATCGCGATGACCCGACCCAATCCATCCCGGCCTCAGTCCGCACCTTTCGTGCAACCTGCGCAGCACGCAGCGCATCCGACCCATCGGATCGCGCTGCTGTTCAACGCGAACAAGGTGTACGACCGCGAGATCATCGCGGGCATCGGCGGTTATCTGCAGTCTACCCGCGTGGCATGGGACCTGTTTCTCGAGGAAGACTTCCGCTGCCGGCTCGACGGCATCGAGCATTTCGACGGCGACGGCATCATCGCCGACTTCGACGACCCCGCGGTCTGCGACGCGCTGCGCGATTTCCGGCTGCCGGTCGTCGCGGTCGGCTCGTCGTACGAGGACGATGCGGGCTATCCTGAAGGCGTGCCGTACATCGCGACGGACAACGCGAAGCTCGTCTCGCTCGCGTACACGCATCTGCTCGGCGCAGGGCTGCCGAACGTCGCGCTGTACAGCCTGCCCGAAGCCGCGGAGAACCGCTGGGCGCAAGAGCGCGAACTCGCGTTCGCAAAACTGTGGCGCGCGGAGCACGAGGACCGGCCAGCTGAGATCTTTCGCGGGCTGCCCACCAGCGCGCCGGTGTGGAACCGCGCGCTCGAAGCGCTGACCGCCTGGCTCGCGGCGTTGCCCAAACCTGTGGGCATCATCGCGGTGACGGATGCGCGGGCGCGGCATCTGCTTCAGGCGTGCGTGCTCGCCGGCATTCCCGTGCCCGAGCAGGTCGCGATCATCGGCATCGACAACGATCCGCTGACGCGCACGCTCGCGCGCATTCCGCTGTCGTCCGTGATCCAGGGCACCGAAGAGATGGGCCGCACGGCGGCGCATCTGCTGCACCGCATGCTGCTCGGCGCGCGTTTTCCGGGGCGGCGCATCCTGGTGCCGCCCGTTGGCATCAACGTGCTCGAATCGACGCGCCACGAGCCGCTGTCAAGCCCACATGTCATGCGCGCGCGGCACTTCATTCGCCAGTACGCGTGCCAGGGTATTCGCACCGAGCAGGTGGCGGATTACGTGGGCGTGTCGCGCTCGTCGCTTGAAGAGTATTTCCGCCGCGAACTGCACTGCACCGTGCATCAGGAGATCCTGCGCCACAAGCTCGATGCGGCGAAGGCGCTGCTCGCGCAGGGCGGCGTGTCGGGCGCGGAGGTCGCGATCCGTTGCGGCTTCACGTCGCTGCAGTACATGTACGCGGTGTTTCGCCGCGAACTGAACTGCACGCCGCGCGAATACCAGGCACAGGCGGAGGCGCAGGCGGTGGCTTCATCCGCGGTGTCCGGGTCTTCCGGTCGTGACGTCGGCGCACGCTAGTTTTTCAATCCGCGTTTTCCATCATCAACACGAGACCCGAGACCACATGATCAGTCCTGCTCACCTGTCTTCCGAACCGTGGGGCACGCTGCCCGGCGGCGAGCCCGTGCGCCTTTACACGCTGCGCAACGCGCACGGCATGAAGGTGACGGTCAGCGATCTGGGCGCGACGCTTGTGTCGTGGCATGCGCCCGATCGCAGCGGACGGGTTGCCGACATCCTGCTCGGTCACGACACGCCGCAAGGCTATCTCGACGCGACCACCTACATGGGCGGGTTGATCGGCCGCTGGGCGAACCGCATCGGCAATGCGCGCTTCACGCTGGATGGCGTCGACTATCCGGTGGACCGCAATGAGGGGCCCAATCTGCTGCATGGCGGCAACGCGGGTTTTCATCGCGCGCTGTGGCAGGTGCACGTTGCTGGCGACGAAGGCGGCGCGCTCGTGCTGCGTCATGAATCGCCTGAAGGCGAAGCGGGCTTTCCGGGCAACCTGACGGTGCAGGTCACCTACACGCTTGCCGACGACGGCACACTCGCGATCGTCTACGACGCGTTGACCGACGCGCCGACGCCGCTGAACCTGACGAGCCACGGCTACTTCAATCTGACGGGCGACCCGGCGCACGACATTCGCGGCCATGTCGCAACGATCGATGCCGACGCATTTCTCGAAGTGAACGAAGGGCTGATTCCGTGCGGTCGCGCGGACGTGACCGGCAGCGCGTTCGATTTTCGCGCGAGCGCGCCGATCGGCGCGCGGCTCGACTGGCCGCATGCACAGCTGACGCTCGCGGCGGGGTTCGATCACTGTTACGTGCTGCGTGACAACGAGGCAGGCAATAGCGCAGTTGTTCGCGAAGTCGCGAGCATGTACGACCCGGCAAGCGGCCGCGAACTGACGGTGTTCACCGACCAGCGCGGCCTGCAGTTCTACACCGGCAATCATCTGGGCGGCACGCCGATGCGCGGCGGTCCGGGGCGCCAGTACGCGGGCCTCTGTCTCGAAGCGGGCGGCTTTCCGAACCAGATCAATTTCGACGCTGCCGCCGAGCGCGAAGCCTGCGTGCTGCGGTCGGGTCAGCGCTATCGTCAGGAGACGCGCTACCGCGTCGGCGTGCGTGACTGAAGCGACTGAACTGTCGCGACAATCGCCATAACCGCGCCAGGGACATCGTCCGGCATCGCACACTCGCGCGTTCGGTTGTCGTAGCCTTTGCAGTGCGGCGTGACGAATTTGCAAAGCACGATAAATCGCTTCAGTCCCGAGCGGGTGCTCGCTAGCATGATGGCAGCACCTGTCGTGAGGCGTTTCGAACGCTCGCGTATCCGGCGTTCGCATGCCGACGGTTCGCGTCCTACGCAATTGCGTCGCACGGACTCCACACACAGGCTCGCCAAAGCGCGAGAATAGCAACATGCGTCGCGGCATCCTCGATGTTCGAGGAGCGTTGCGCGGTTTGGTCGATGGGCGTCGCGCGCCGTTCGGGCATGCACGGCGCGCATGCACCATCGCGAGGCCAGCGCCTGCCGCACGCTGCACCAGCAAACGACACGCGGTTCGCCGTGAACCGCCGGACAAGGCCCGGCGGGATACCCGAAGTCGGGCTCAAGTGGGCACGGGGCTTGCTCCGCTCGACGGTGGACACGCGCTATCGAAGGAGATCGTCGCCTCATGACCGAAGTCAGCCGACGCACGCCTCGCGATGTGCAGCGCGCGCTGTTCCAGCGCCGCGAAATCGCACTGATCGACGTACGCGAAGAAGATCCGCACGCACACAGTCACCCGCTTTTCGCTGCCAACCTGCCGCTGTCGAAGCTCGAACTCGAAGCCCCCATACGGTTGCCGCGCCTCACGGTCCCGATCGTCGTATTCGACGGCGGCGAAGGGCTCGCGAAGCGCGCGCTCACGAAGCTCACCGAACTCGGCTACACCGACGTCGCGCTGCTCGATGGCGGTCTGCGCGGCTGGGCTGCGGGCGGCGGCGAACTGTTCCAGGACGTCAATGTGCCGAGCAAGGCGTTCGGCGAGTTCGTCGAGGCGCGGTGTCATACGCCGTCGCTCGACCCGAAGCAACTGCGCGCGTTCTTCGACAGCGACGCAACGGTCGTCGTGCTCGACGCGCGACGCTTCGACGAATACCAGACCATGAGCGTGCCCGGCAGCATCAGCGTGCCGGGCGGCGAACTTGTGATGCGGGCGCGCCAGCTCGTGCCCGATCCCGACACACAGATCGTGATCAGCAGTGGCGCGCGCACCCGCGCGATCATCGGCGCGCAGTCGCTGATCAACGCGGGCGTGCCGAATCCGGTTGCGGCGCTGCGCAACGGTACGATGGGCTGGCTCCTTGCAGGCGAGACGCTCGCGCACGGTGAGGCTCGCAGCTTCGAGCCGAAGTTCGACGACAAGGTGCGTGTCGAAGCCGCCGCGCAGTCGCGCGAGGTGGCGGAACGCGCGCGCGTGGGGCGCACGACGCGCGACGAAGCGCGCCGCTGGGCCGACGAGGCGACCCGCACGGTCTACCGCTTCGACGTGCGCACGCCGGAGGAATATGCGGCGGGGCACATCCCCGGGTTTCGCAACGCGCCGGGCGGTCAACTCGTGCAGGAGACCGATGCGTTCGCGCCGGTGCGCGGCGCGCGCGTGATTCTCGCGGACCACGACGGCGTGCGCGCGAACATGACCGCGTCGTGGCTCGCGCAGATGAACATCGACGTGTATGTGGTGGAAGGCGTGACGCTCGCGGATCTGGTCGAGACCACGATGCCGCCGGTGCGCAACGCGATCGCGCCGCCGGCCGCCGACGAGATCGATCCCGCCGAACTGCAGGCGCGGCTGAAAGAGCCGGGCACGGTGCTGCTCGATTTCACGTCGAGCGTAAACTATGCGAAGCGTCACATCCCGGGCGCGTGGTTCGCGTTGCGCTCGCAGCTTGCGGACGCGGTGCGCG
This sequence comes from Paraburkholderia phosphatilytica, assembly GCF_003443895.1. GTDB lineage: Bacteria > Pseudomonadota > Gammaproteobacteria > Burkholderiales > Burkholderiaceae > Paraburkholderia > Paraburkholderia phosphatilytica. The sequence continues at coordinate 147,547 of NZ_QQOA01000005.1, forward strand.
CGTTTCCCGATGCCGAGCGCTACGTCGCGACGTGCGGCAGCAGTGCGCTCGCGCGCTTCGCGGCGCCGGAGATCGCGGCGCTGACCGGCAAGCCTGTGCAGGTGCTCGCGGGCGGTACGCAGGCATGGATCGATGCGGGGCTGCCGCTCGAACATGGCGAGACGCGGCTCGCGTCGCCGACCATCGACCGCTACCGGCGGCCGTATGAAGGCACGTGCAGCTCGCGGGAAACGATGAGCGCGTATCTCGAGTGGGAAGCGGCGCTCGTCGCGCAGCTCGAGCGCGACGGCACGCATGGGTTCTATGTGATCTGAGTGCGTGACGCCGTGTCGGATAGCTGGAGGCTAGATGGCGGAAAGCAGTTTCTTCGGGCTGCTTCCGATTGCTGCTGCTTGATGGCTCTGTACGGGTGAGATAGTTGTCCAGCAATCGCGCCTGAGCGCGCTGCAGTGGCTTGTTGACCGTGACCCATGACTTGCCCAAAGCCTCGGCCGTGGTCTGTTGATCAAGGCTGTCGACCAGGTGCACGTAAAACGTCTGCGCCTCGATGGTCGTCCACCTGTCGATGATCGCGGCGACAAAATCCGTTGTCAGTTCGAGACGTTCCTGCAATTGGGGGACGTGAGTGAATACCGCGAGAGTCGATCGCTTCATGCCTTTGTCCTGTCCAGTCCTTGACCGGACAGGACAAAGGCTTCGCCATAACTTTGCTTCGCTTCTGCCGGCCCGATGCCGACGGCTACCCGGGCGTCCTAACGCTCTCCCTGCGGGCTGGACGCAATGAGATCAACACGGAGCGCGACCGCGCATCGAAGCCCCTGGCTCGCTCGCTTCGGGACGATCTGAAAGCCGTCTCCACGGAACGTCTCAGCTTTGACCTTGTATGGCTTTTCGAGTTGGCGAAGCACCGCCTTCATCGCGTCGATGAAGGCAACCGGATTGTCAGTCTTGCGCGACTGGATCAGGTCGCCAGTCAATACCGCTTTGATCACCATGGGAACCGCAAGCGCGCCATGAACAGGCGGCCATAGTAGCTTCTAGAGGCTACTATGGCCGCAGGTGCAGAGGGTGCTCCATTGCTCTCGTCCGACACGCTCACTGCATCCCCGCCGGCAGCTGGTCCACCGGCGGCCGCGATTGCGGCACGTCGCCCGGCAGTTCCGTGGGCGGCAGATAGCGCGGACCCGTCACGATCCTGTAGCGCGGCAGCGCGTGCCCGCAACGGCCGAGGTCCGTCTTCGGCACGAACACGTCGTGGATCTCGGTGGCGTTGCCCATCGAGTTCTGGCCGAAGTAGAAGTCGATGCCATTCGGCAGCACCAGGTAGTTGCTGCCGAGCACGCGGTTGTGGTTGTTCGTCGACAGCGCGCCCGCTTCCGGCATCGACGCATGATCTGCGACGAGCGCGGCCACCACCTTGTCCGACACGAGCTGCACACAATCCGCCGACGGCAGGAAATCGTTCAGCGTCAGTTCCTTCGCGCGATCGTTGCGCACGTCGTAGAGTGCGAACGTCACGCTGCCGTTCCCGTGCTGCGCGCCGAATCCGTACTGATAGTCTTCCCGCGCGAGAAAGAGCATGCGCGGCGACGCCCAGGCCACCGTCACGATGGACTGCGTGTCCGTGTCGTCGCCGCCCATCGGAGGCGTCGAAGCCGCGCTGTTCACGATGGACGGCATCGTGTCGTCGATCGCCGCGATCCCGGTCTCCGGGTGCACCGCGACCGTTTCCGTCGGCCGGCTGCCAAATGCCGCGACCGCATCGAGCGTGACGTAGCGGTGATATTCGGTCACGTAGGAAAAGCGCCGCTTCATCGAGAAGCTGCGCTGTTCGCCGGTGCTGCGGTTCCAGACGCCGGTGAACGTTTCGCCGTCGTCCGTCGTCTGGCCGACGAACGTCTCGTTGACTGCCTGGGCCTTGCTGCCCTTCGCTGCGGGCGGCACCTGCGCGACGATCTCGTCGCCCTGTTGCGACGCCTCCATCCAGACGGTCGTCTCGCGCGGGCGCTCCGTCTCCCAGTACGCGCTGCGCAGCGTCGCGCTCTTCGGCGGCGGTGACGCGCCATGCGGCAGCTGCGGCGCGACCATCAGGTTCATCTGGAACGTGGTGCCGTCGCTGAACGTGCCTTCGTAGAAGCCGCCCGATACATAGGCGCCGCTCTTCTCGTCCATTCTGGCGGCAGGGGCGGCATGCGCGCTGTGCGCGCCGAGCGCGCAGCAGAATATGGATGCCACGAACAGCAGGCAACGGAAGCGTTGAAATGGTGAGCGCCGCATCGCGCAAGGTCCCCGTGAGATGTCGAATGAATGTGTGCCGCGCGCGGGTTCCTGCCAGCCGGCGTCGCGGATACCGGAACATCGCATGTCGGGGCGGCGCTGTACGATGGGCGACACCACATAGCAACGCAGGAATCGCGTAATGTGATCGCGTGTGTGCGCTGGCGCACGCTGCGAGTTCATCCGGCGCGAACATTCAACCGCGAACAACCCCGAACCCTGTCACGAGCGATGATCCAAACCTGTCCTCTACGCCTGTCTCCCGGCGACGATCTGCGCACTGCGATCGAAGACGCGCTGCGGGAGCACGAAACCGGGCACGCAAGTGAGCACAAAATGCATGCCGCGTTCGTGCTGCAAGGCATCGGCAGCCTTAGCGTCGCCCAGCTGCGGTTCGCGGGCGCCGATGCACCAACCGAACTGCGCGGCGACCTCGAAATCCTGACGCTCGCCGGCTCCGTGTCGCCCGATGGTGCGCATCTGCACATGTCGGTGGCCGACGCGCGCGGCCAGGTATCTGGCGGGCATGTGGCGCGCGGCTGCACGGTCCGCACCACGGCCGAACTGCTGCTCGCGCTGCTGCCGGAACATCGCTTTTCGCGCGAGCTCGATCCGGCCACGGGCTTCCTGGAGCTCAGGGTCCAGTCGCTGGGTCAATAGCCGGCGCTCACGCCGAAATCCACGCCGAGCAACGCACCCGTGATCGGCGCCGCGGCTTTCGTCAGCAGGAACGTGATGAAGCACGCCACTTCGTCGGGCTCGATGAAACGGGCGCTGCCGCGCTGCGGATAGTGCCGCAGCAGGCCGTTGAGGTAACCGTCCGGATCGCCCGAGTCGTATTGCACGGCGTGGCGACGCAGCATCGGGCTGTCGATCTCCGACGGGCAGAGCGTGTTGACCCGCACACCGTGCGGCGCGAGTTCGAGCGCGAGCGCCTTGCTCATCAGCGTGACGCCGCCTTTGCTCGCGCAGTAGATCGCGCAGCCCGCGTTGCCAGCGGTGCCGATCGCGCCAGCGTCCAGGCCGACGTTGACGATCGACCCGCGGCTCGCCTTCAACGCGGGAATAGCCGCCGCGCACAGAAAGAACGTGCCCTTGAGGTTGAGGTCGATGCAGCGGTCCCAGTCGGCTTCGGTCGCGTCTTCGCTGTCGCCCTGGACCCACACGCCCGCGCAGTTGACGAGCGCATCGATGCGCCCGTAGCGCTCCAGCGTTGCGTCGATCACGCGGCGGCATTCGCGCACGCGGGACAGATCCGCGGCAAGCGGCAACGCGTCGAGCTTCTCCGCGATGCCCGTGAGGCGCTCGGCATGCTGCGACGTGAGGCTCAGCATCGCGCCGCAGCGTCGCAGCCGTTGCGCGGTCGCCTGACCGATACCGCCCGCCGCGCCGCTGATCACGATCACCTGACCTTCGAACAAGTCCGTATCGAACATGCGATGCTCCTTTGCGTTGGCGCGAGCGAGTCCCATTATGGGTTTTCACGGACATGGCGCCATGGAGCCTGGCTTAAGAAATCCTGAAGCGAAATCCTGAAGCGGCGCATCTCGGGCCATTGCGAAACGGCGCCGGCGAAGCGGCTGCGGGCCTGCGTTATCGTCATCGCCGGGCCGAACGCGTTATGCTGTAAGTCATTAACGTCACAGCGTTGCGCATTCATTCGATCGATGTCTTTCCGTATTCCACTGCCGGGCTGCGCCGTCGCCGTGCTGGCCGCGACGCTCGCGCTCACGGGTTGCGATGACCAGGAGGCCGGCCAGGCCGTGCAAAAACTCAAGTCGTTCTTCAACGCGATCAAGCCCGACGTGCTGCTGCTGAAGGGCCTCACGCCGGGCGTCACCACTGAAGCGCAGGTGCGCGACCAGATGGGCGAGCCCGAAACGGTGCGCGGCTTCAACGACGGCTCGAAGCGCCTCGAATATCCGCGCGGCCCGCAAGGCCTCACCACGTACTTCGTCGACATCGCCGCCGACGGCACGCTTGCCGGCATCACCCAGGTACTGACCGCGGCGAACTTCGCGAAGGTCCACATCGGTATGAGCGAAGGCGAAGTCCGGCAGCTGCTTGGCAAGCCCGGCCAGATTGCGGTCTTTCCGCTTAAGCCGGAAACGGTGTGGAGCTGGAAGTGGCTGGAGGGCGGCGTCACGCCCGAGGCGTTTTTCAACGTGCATTTCGACCGCGACGGCCGCGTCTACACGACGTCGCGCTCGGATATCCTGCGCGGTCGCTAGGAGGCGGGCAGATGGTCACACGCCGGCGTCCTCCCCGAATCGGCCTCGTGCTCGGCGGTGGCGCTGCGCGCGGCTGGGCGCATATTGGCGCGATCCGCGCGCTGCACGAAGCGGGTATCCAGCCCGACGTGGTCTGCGGCACGTCGATCGGCGCGCTGGTCGGCGCCGTGTATGCGAACGGCGACCTCGACTGGCTCGAAGACTGGGTCTCGCGCCTCACGTGGCAGACTGTGGTGCGTCTGCTCGATCTGCGCCTGTCCGGCGGACTGCTCGGAGGCAAGAAGGTGATCCAGGTGTTCGCGGACCGCTTCAACGGCTGCGACATCGCGCATCTGAAGATGCCGTTCGCGGCGGTCGCCACCGAGCTCGACTCGGGCCGCGAGCTGTGGCTGCAGGACGGCAGCGTCGTCAACGCGGTGCGCGCGTCGATCGCGATTCCTGGCATCTTCACGCCGGTCTGGCATGACGGCGTGTGGCTCGTCGACGGCGGGCTGTCCAATCCGGTGCCGGTGTCGGTCGCGCGGGGGATGCGTGCCGACTACGTGATCGCGGTGGACCTGAACAACGACATCCTCAGCGGCCGCGACTTCGGCGCGCTGCCGTCCGATTCCGTGCCGGTGCCGCAGGCGTCGCCGCTCTCCGCGCCGTCGCTCGACGCGGCGCTCGAAGGCGCGCAGCTCGACGAGGTTGCGCGCGCCGCCCCGCATGTGGCCGCCGAACTCGATCCCGCCGCTGCCACCGGCGAGGAACCGGATGGGTCCGATGAACTGGAAGGCGAGGGCGAGCCGACCTTGCTGCTACGCCGCAACGGCAAGCCGTATCCGCGCTGGCTGCAGCCGGCGCCAGGCTACGAGGAGCGTGACATCAAGACGCCGCCGGAGCCGTCCGCGCGCGTGCCGTCGCTGTTGAGTTCGATCGCGCAAAGCATCGACATCATGCAGGTGCGCCTGACGCGCAGTCGCCTCGCCGGCGAACCCGCCGACATCCTGATCCAGCCGCGCCTGGGCGGCATGGGCATCTTCGACTTCCACCGTGCGGCGCCCGCGATCGCCGAGGGCCGCGCGGCCGTCCAGATGATGCTGCCGGCCATCAAGGCGCGACTCGGTATCAAGTAACGGCGACTTAAAGACGGCCTGACGCTGGCGTGAAGCCAACAGGCCGCGTATCTATCGAAAAAGCGACCGGAAACTTGCCAAATCCCGGTGGCCGCACCACCCGTTCATTCGGCTTTCAACCGCGGCAAGCCCTGTCCCGCAGGGCGACGAACCGCCTGCGCCCGGCCGCCTGAGGCCGTTTTTGCGCTGCAGCAAGATCGCCCCCGGCGGTTTGAGCAAATCTTTTTCGCCTGCGAGACTCCGCGCCAATCCCTCATCCACCGGCCTCATCGGTCCCACGGATCGCACTACAAGGAGACGCGCGCGATGCTCTACGGCTTTGGCCCCATCCTGCTGGCGGGAACGCTCGAAACCATCAAGCTGTCGGTGCTGTCGCTCGCGGTGGCGGTGGCGCTCGGACTGATCGGCGCCGCGGCGAAGCTGTCGCGCCACCGGCCGCTGCGTTCGGTCGCGACCGCGTATACGACGCTGATCCGCTCGGTGCCCGACCTCGTGCTGATGCTGCTGCTGTTCTACAGCATCCAGATCTGGCTCAACGACTTCACCGACCTGCTGGGATGGGATCAGATCGACATCGACCCGTTTCTCGCCGGCGTGCTGACGCTCGGCTTCATCTACGGCGCGTACTTCACCGAGACCTTTCGCGGTGCGTTTCTCTCGGTGCCGCGCGGCCAGCTCGAAGCGGGCAGCGCGTACGGTATGAGCAGCGCGCGGGTGTTCGCGCGGATCATGTTCCCGCAGATGATGCGCTTCGCGCTGCCGGGCATCGGCAACAACTGGCAGGTGCTCGTGAAGGCGACGGCGCTGGTGTCGATCATCGGCCTCGCCGACGTCGTGAAGGCCGCGCAGGACGCGGGCAAGAGCACCTTCAACATGTTCTTCTTCATCCTGGTGGCCGCGGGGATCTATCTCGCGATCACCACCGTATCGAACGGTGTGCTGATCTGGCTGGAGCGCCGCTATTCGATCGGCGTGCGGCACGCGGAGCTTTGACCATGAACGAGATCATCACGCAATACTGGCGCGCGTTCCTGTTCTGGGATGGACAGGGGCTATCGGGTCTCGCGGTCACGCTGTGGCTGCTCGTCGCATCGGTTGGCATCGGCTTTTGCGTATCGATTCCGCTCGCAGTCGCGCGCGTGTCGAAAAAGCGCTGGCTGTCCACGCCTGTCCGCGTCTACACCTACGTGTTTCGCGGCACGCCGCTCTACGTGCAGCTGCTCTTGATCTACACGGGCCTCTACAGCCTCGACTTCGTGCGCTCGCATTCGCTGCTGGACGCGTTCTTTCGCAGCGGCTTTCATTGCGCGGTGCTGTCGTTCGCGCTGAACACCTGCGCGTACACGACGGAGATTTTCGCGGGCGCGATCCGCGCGACGACGCACGGCGAAGTGGAAGCGGCGCGCGCATACGGGATGAGCACGTTCACGATGTACCGCCGCATTGTGATACCGTCCGCGCTGCGACGCGCGCTGCCGTTGTACAGTAACGAGGTGATCCTGATGCTGCATGCGACCACGGTCGCGTTCACGGCGACGGTGCCCGACATCCTGAAGGTGGCCCGCGACGTGAATTCGGCCACCTACGCGTCGTTCGAATCGTTCGGGCTCGCGGCGCTGATCTACTGCGCGGTGTCGTTCGCGCTCGTCGCCGGGTTCCGCCGCGCGGAGCGCCGCTGGCTCGCGTATCTCGCGGTCCGCACGCATTGACGCGTGCTTTGCCCGCCGTATCGTTCGCATTGTCGTATTTCGCCTGCCGTCATCCGGCCAGTTTCACCGAAGAGGAGAGCGCCTTGCTCCACACCACGCAAACCGAAGCCTGCAAGCTCGTCGCCCAGGACATCCACAAACGCTTCGGCGACAACGAAGTGCTGAAGGGTGTGTCGCTGAACGCGAACAAGGGCGACGTGATCAGCATCATCGGCGCGAGTGGCTCGGGCAAGAGCACATTCCTGCGCTGCATCAACTTCCTCGAGCGGCCGAACGCGGGGCAGATCGTCGTCGATGGCGAAGCCGTGCGCACGAAGCAGGACAAGAGCGGCAACCTTGAAGTGGCGGACCATAAGCAGTTGCAGCGCATCCGCACGAAGCTCGCGATGGTGTTCCAGCACTTCAACCTGTGGGCGCACATGAACGTGCTCGAGAACGTGATGGAAGCGCCGCTGCATGTGCTCGGCGTGCCGCGCAAGGAAGCGGAGGACCGCGCGCGCGAATACCTGGAGAAAGTGGGCCTCGCGCCGCGCGTCGAGAAGCAGTATCCGGCGCATCTGTCGGGCGGGCAGCAGCAGCGCGTGGCGATTGCCCGCGCGCTCGCGATGCATCCCGACGTGATGCTGTTCGACGAGCCGACCTCGGCGCTCGACCCGGAACTCGTCGGCGAAGTGCTGAAGGTGATGCAGAAGCTCGCAGAAGAAGGCCGCACGATGATCGTCGTCACGCATGAAATGGGTTTCGCGCGCAACGTGTCGAACCACGTGATGTTCCTGCACCAGGGCCGCACCGAAGAAGAAGGCGCGCCCGCGGAGGTGCTCGGCGCGCCGAAGAGCGAGCGCCTGAAGCAGTTTCTGTCGGGCAGTCTCAAGTAGGCCGGCAAACCCGCACTCAGTAACCAGCCCCGAACCGATGGCGCGCGCGACCGGCTCCCCCCGCACTACCCAGGTGGCGATCGTCGCGTTGCCGCCGGTGTCGATGTCGGGCGTCGGGCCGATCGTCGATGCGCTCAATCTTGCCAACGAGATCGACGCTCGCCTCCTGTACCGCTGGCAGGTGTGCTCATGGGACGGCCGCCCGGTGCCGCTCGCGGGCGGCGCGCATTGGCCCGCCGATGCCGCGTTCGGCGACGTGATCGCGTGCGACTGGCTGATCGTCGTCAGCGAACGGTTCCAGCAGTTCGCCGACTATCGCCTGTTTCTCGCGAGCCTCGCCCGCGTCGGGCAGCGCACGCCGCTCGTCACAGGCATTCATCACGGCGTGTGGTGGCTCGCGATGGCGGGGCAACTGTCCGGCTATCGCGTGAGCGTGAACTGGGAAACCTATCAGCAGTTCGCCGAGCAGTTTGAACGCTCGATCGTCACGCAGCAGATCTTCGAGATCGACCGCGATCGCGCGACCTGCGCGGGCGGGCAGGCCACGGTCGATTTCATGCTCGCGATGATCGCGCGCGAACACGGCCAGGAACTCGCGGAGCGGATCGCCGATGCGCTCGGCACCGGCACGCTGCGCGCGGGCGAGGAGCGCCAGCGCATTCCGTTCGTCACTGCGCCCGGCGAGCGGCATCCGCGCCTGAACGACGCGCTGTTGCTGATGGAAGCGAACATCGAGGATCCGCTCACTACCGACGAGATCGCGAACCTGATCGGCATGTCGCGCCGGCAGCTCGAGCGGCTGTTTCGCCAGTACCTGGGCGCGATGCCGTCGAAGTACTACCTGGGGCTGCGGCTTCTGAAAGCGCGCACGCAGTTGCAGCGCACGAGCAAGTCGGTGGTGCAGATCAGCCTCGCGTGCGGATTTTCTTCGGCGGCGCATTTTTCGAACGCGTATCGTGAGCGTTTTGGCGTGACGCCGCGCGAGGATCGCCGCAACTGGATCGAAAAGCAGCACGGCGGCCCGGCGGACGGCCGCGCGAGCCCGGCTGAACCGCGCCCGGCCGCGCTGATCGAGCGGCCCGACGACATGGAACGCTGAGTGCGCGGCCAAGCCCGATAGAACGCGTCGCGTATGCGCAAGACGATTCGCCGGACGTTTCCTACACTAGTGGCATTACCGCAACGAGGACTGGCCATGACCAACGACCTGACAGTGACGCGCAAGACCTTCGACGACGTGATGGTGCCGGTGTTCGCCCCCGCGGGCTTCGTGCCGGATCGAGGCGAGGGTTCTCGCGTATGGGACACGGAAGGCCGCGACTACATTGACTTCGCGGGCGGCATCGCGGTGACGGCGCTCGGCCATGCGCATCCGGAACTGCTGAAGGTGCTGCACGAGCAGGGCAGCAAGCTCTGGCACATCGGTAACGGCTACACGAACGAGCCGGTGCTGCGCCTCGCGAAGCGGCTCGAAGCGCTGACCTTCGCCGACCGCGCGTTCTTCGCGAACTCGGGCGCGGAAGCGAACGAGGCCGCGCTGAAGCTCGCGCGCCGCGTCGCGTTCGACCGTCATGGCGCGCAGAAGGACCAGATCGTGTCTTTCACGCAGTCGTTCCATGGCCGCACGTTCTTCACGGTCAGCGTCGGCGGGCAGCCGAAGTATTCGGAAGGCTTCGGCCCGGTGCCGGCCGGCATCGTTCATCTGCCGTACAACGATCTCGCCGCGGCGAAAGCGACCATTGGCGCGCAGACCTGCGCGGTGATTGTCGAGCCGATTCAGGGCGAGGGCGGCGTAATTCCGGCGGAGCCGGCGTTCCTCGCCGGCTTGCGCGCGCTGTGCGACCAGCATGGCGCACTGCTGATCTTCGACGAAGTGCAGACGGGCGTCGGCCGCACGGGGCACTTCTACGCGTACCAGGACACGGGCGTGACGCCCGACATCCTCACCACCGCGAAGGCGCTCGGCAACGGTTTCCCGATCGGCGCGATGCTGACCAGGAACGAACTGGCCGCGCATTTCAAGGTCGGCGTGCACGGCACCACGTATGGCGGTAATCCGCTCGCGGCGGCGATTGCTGACAAGGTGGTTGAACTGATCAGTGATCCGCAACTGCTCGTCGGCGTGCGCGAACGCAGCGAACTCCTGAAGGCGAAGCTTGCTGGATTGAACGAGCGCTTCGGCCTGTTCAGCGACATTCGCGGCAAGGGTCTGCTGATCGGCGCTGAACTGAATGAAGCGTGGAAAGGCCGCGCGAAAGACTTCCTGACGGCCGCGGCGAATCACGGCGCGATGATGCTGATCGCGGGGCCGGACGTGCTGCGTTTTGCGCCTTCGCTGGTGATGCCGGTCGAAGACCTGAACGAAGGTTTCCGGCGCATCGGCGAGGCCATTGCGGAAGTGGTCGGCGCAACGGCCGATGCGCGCTGACGGCATCCAGGTACAGGCAGCGGAGTTCGTCATGCTACCGGTGCCGCTTGCAGGCCGCTGTGGTGCGAGTCGCTGCGCGGGCCACATTTTCACTCAGGAGCCCTGATGCTCTTCGTTCGTCCCAGCCGTCTCGCCGATCTCGACGCGCTCGCGCAGATGGCGCGCACCGCGCAACCGGTACTGCATTCGCTGCCGCACGACCGGAGCGCGCTCGAGGCGCGCATCGCGCTGTCGGAAGACTCGTTTCGCGCGGAAGTCGAATTTCCGGGCGAGGAGTTCTACCTGTTCGTGCTCGAAGACTCGGCGAGCGGCAAGCTGCTCGGCACGGCGAGCATCGTCGCGGCGGCTGGCTACGCGGAGCCGTTCTACGCGTTTCGCAACGACGCGCTGATTCACGCATCGCGCGAGCTGCACGTGAACCGCAAGATCCACGCGCTGACGATGTCGCACGAGCTCACCGGCAAGAGCCGGCTCGCGGGCTTCTATATCGACCCGTCGCTGCGCGGCGATGTGGCCGCGCATCTGATCTCGCGCGCGCGGATGATGTACATCGCCGCGAACCGGCGGCGCTTCACGCAGGAAGTGTTTTCGCTGCTGCTCGGCGTGACCGACGACGCGGGCGTGTCACCGTTCTGGGAAGCGGTGGGCCGCAAGTTCTTCAATCGCGATTTCGCCGATATCGAGGTGAAATCGGGCGGGCGCAGCAACACCTTCATCGCGGAAGTGATGCCGAGCTATCCGATCTACGTGCCGCTGTTGCCGGAGTCCGCGCAGCGCGTGCTGGGCGAGCCGAATCCGCGCACGCTGCTCGCGTACGAGATTCATCTGGAAGAGGGCTTCGAGACCGATCGCTACGTCGATATCTTCGATGCGGGTCCGGTGCTGACCGCGCAGGTCGATCGCAGCGCGAGCGTGCACTACAACGAGAACCGCAGGGTGCGCGAGTCGGCGGGCGCGCGGGGCGAGCCGCATCTGATTGCGAGCGGCGGCGGCAATGACGGATTTCGCTGCGTGATCGCATCGCTGCCCGCGCGCGGCGAAGGTGAGCCGGACGCGCCGCTGCCGCGCGACGTGCGCGCGGCGCTCGGTGTCGTCGATGGCGAGAGCGTACGGTGCGTGCCGCTGCATCGGCATGGCGACGAGATGTCGGGAGAACGGGAATGAACCACGCGCACGCCAGGCAAGGAAAAACATCATGATCGTCGTACGCGTAGTGGAAACCGGCGATCTGGACGCGCTCGTCGCGCTCGCTGGGGAAACCGGCCCGGGCCTCACCACCTTCAAGCCGGACCGCGATGCGCTCGCCGCGCGTGTCGCACGCGCGCGGCGCACGATGGCGGGCGATGCCGCGCCGCGCGAGGCCGGTTACTTCTTCGTGATGGAAGACACCGCCACGGGCGATGTGGCCGGCGTCTGCGGCATCGAAACCGAAGTGGGCCTCGAGCAGCCGTTCTACAACTATCGCGTGTCGACGGTCGTGCACGCGAGCCAGGACCTCGGTATCTGGACGCGGATGCGGGCGCTCAACATCTCGCACGACCTGACCGGTTACGCGGAGGTGTGCTCGCTGTTCCTGAGTCCGCGCTATCGCACGGCGGGCGTCGGCAGTCTGCTGTCGCGCTCGCGCTTCATGTTCATCGCGCAGTTCCGCGAGCGGTTTCCGCAGCGTATCTGCGCGGAACTGCGCGGCCATTTCGATGCGGACGGCACGTCGCCGTTCTGGCGCGCGGTCGGTTCGCACTTCTACCAGATCGACTTCAACGTGGCGGACTATCTGAGCTCGCACGGCCGCAAGTCGTTCCTCGCGGAGCTGATGCCGCGTTTTCCGGTGTACGTCGAGCTGCTGCCGGACGACGCGCAGCGGGCGGTCGGCCTCACGCACAGCGATACCTTGCCCGCGCGCAAGATGCTCGAAACGGAGGGCCTGCGCTACGAGAACCACGTCGACATTTTCGACGCGGGACCGGTGCTCGAATGTCACGTCGCCGATCTGCGCACGGTGCGCGAGAGCGTCGTCGTGCCGGTCGGGATCGTTGCGGATGCCCAGCGGCAGGCGGTGGACGGCGAACGCTCGCTGGTGTCGAACACATCGCTCGACGATTTTCGCGTGGGCTTCGCGGCAGGCGCGCCGCACGCCGGCGTGTTTTGTCTCTCCGCGAGCGAAGCGGCGGCGCTGCGCGTGAAGGCGGGCGACCCCGTGCGCGTGCTGCCGCAGAAGGCGCCTAAACAGAAACAGGGATCAACATGAGCGAACTTTTCGTCGATGGCGCATGGGTGGCCGGCACAGGCCCCGCATTCGCGTCGCGCAATCCGGGCACCGGTACGGTGGTGTGGGAAGGCAACAGCGCATCGGCTGACGATGTCGATCGCGCGGTGCGCAGCGCACGGCGCGCATTCGGCGCGTGGTCCGCGCTGACACCCGACGAGCGCGCGGCGATCGTGCGGCGCTTCGCGGCGCTCGTCAACGAACGCAAGGAGGCGCTCGCGGATGCGATCGGCCGAGAGACTGGCAAGCCGCTGTGGGAGGCGCGCACCGAGGTCGCGTCGATGGCGGCAAAGGTCGAGATCTCGATCAAGGCCTACGACGAGCGCACCGGCGAGCGGCGCACGCCGATGGCGGACGGCGTCGCGGTATTGCGCCACCGGCCGCATGGCGTGGTCGCGGTGTTCGGCCCGTACAACTTCCCGGGGCATCTGCCGAATGGTCATATCGTGCCGGCGCTGATCGCGGGCAATACGGTCGTGTTCAAGCCGTCGGAACTGGCGCCGGGCGTCGCACGCGCGACCGTCGAGGTATGGCGCGACGCGGGGCTGCCCGCGGGTGTGATGAATCTCGTGCAGGGCGAGAAAGACACCGGCGTCGCGCTCGCGAACCATCGGCAGATCGATGGGCTCTTCTTCACCGGCAGCTCGGATACCGGCACGCTGCTGCACCGGCAGTTCGGTGGCCGGCCGGAGATCGTGCTCGCGCTGGAGATGGGCGGCAACAATCCGCTCGTCGTCGCGGACGTCGCGGATCTCGATGCAGCCGTGCATCACACGATCCAGTCCGCGTATCTGTCGGCGGGGCAGCGCTGCACCTGCGCGCGCCGCATCTTCGTGCCGAACGATGCGTTCGGCGCGCGCTTCGTCGAACGGCTTGTCGACGTCACGTCGCGCATCGCGTTCGGCGTGTACAACGACGATCCGCAGCCGTTCATGGGCGCGGTGATCTCGGCGCGCGCGGCGACGCGTCTGGTCGCGGCGCAAGCGGAACTGATCGCGCTTGGCGCGAAGCCGCTTCTCGCGATGGAGCAGCGCGACCCGCGGCTCGGTTTCGTGAGCCCCGCGATCCTGGACGTGACGGGCGTCACGGGTATTGCGGACGAAGAGCACTTCGGGCCGCTCGCGCAGATCGTCCGCTACGACACGTTCGACGCCGCGCTCGCCGGCGCGAACGATACCGCGTACGGCCTCTCGGCGGGGCTGCTCGCCGACGACGAAGCGCTGTGGTCGCGCTTCAATCGCACGATCCGCGCGGGCATCGTCAACTGGAACCGGCCGACCAACGGTGCGTCGTCGGGTGCGCCGTTCGGCGGCCCGGGCCGCTCGGGCAACGGCCGGCCGAGCGCGTACTACGCGGCCGACTACTGCGCGTATCCGATGGCGTCGGTGGAAAGCGTGCAGTTGCAGATGCCCGGCAGCGTGTCGCCGGGACTTCACTTCTAGAGCCAGGTTTTGCAGGGATGAGCGCGATGCAAGCGTCTGAAGCCAATTTCGACGGACTCGTCGGTCCGACCCATAACTACGCGGGCCTGTCGTTCGGCAACGTCGCGTCGCAGAACAACGAGAAGTCGGTCGCGAATCCGCGCGCGGCGGCGAAGCAGGGGCTGCGCAAGATGAAGCAGCTCGCCGACCTCGGCTTCCATCAGGGCGTGTTGCCGCCGCAGGAGCGGCCGTCGATGCGCCTGTTGCGGGAGCTCGGTTTTTCCGGCGACGAAGCGACGGTGATCGCGAAGGTGGCGCGCGATGCGCCCGAGCTGCTCGCTGCCGCGAGTTCGGCATCGGCGATGTGGACCGCGAACGCGGCGACGGTGAGCCCGTCGGCGGATACGCACGACGGCCGCGTGCACTTCACGCCCGCGAACCTGACGAGCAAGCTGCATCGCGCGATCGAACACGAGGCGACGCGCCGCACGCTGCGCACGATCTTCGCGGACCCGGCTCGCTTCGAGGTGCACGAAGCGCTGCCCGGCACGCCCGCGCTCGGCGACGAGGGCGCGGCGAACCATACGCGTTTCTGCGCCGAATATGGCGCGCGCGGCGTGGAGTTCTTCGTGTACGGCAAGAGCGAGTATCGCCGCGGTCCGGAACCGAAGCGCTACCCGGCGCGGCAGACGTTCGAGGCGAGCCGCGCGGTCGCGCAGCGTCATGGGCTCGCAGAAGACGCAACGGTTTACGCGCAGCAGACGCCCGACGTGATCGATGCCGGCGTGTTCCACAACGACGTGATCGCGGTCGGCAACCGGCAGACGCTGTTCTGTCACGAGCTTGCGTTCGTTGGCCGCACCAGCGTGTACGACGAGTTGCGCGGTAAGCTCGCGAAGCTCAACGCGCAGTTCGACGTGATCGAGGTGCGCGACGCAGAGGTGAGCGTGGCCGATGCCGTGTCGTCGTATCTGTTCAACAGCCAGCTGCTGACGCGCCCGGATGGCCGCCAGGTGCTGGTGGTGCCGCAGGAGTGCCGCGAGAACCCGCGCGTCGCGATGTATCTGGAAGACGTGAAGTCGGGGAGTGGTCCGATCGACGACGTGCTGGTGTTCGACCTGCGCGAGAGCATGAAGAACGGTGGCGGCCCCGCGTGCCTGCGGCTGCGCGTCGTGCTGAATGAAACGGAGCGCGCGGCCGTCGCGCCTGGTGTGTGGATCGACGATGCGCTCTTTGGCAAGCTCGACGCGTGGATCGAAAAGCACTACCGCGACCGTCTCGCACCGGGCGATCTGACCGATCCGAAACTGCTCGAAGAATCGCGCACCGCGCTCGACGAGCTCACGCAGATCCTGCGTCTCGGGTCCCTGTACGACTTCCAGCGCTGATCGAACGATGACGATGCCCGCGATGCTCGATGATTTTCTGGCCTTTTCGCTCGCGGGTTCACGCCCGTCCGCCGATGCCGCGTCAGGTCTGTGCGCGAACGGCGCGGTGCGCTGGCAATGGCTCGATCACGGCGTGATGCAGTTCGAACCGTGTGCTTCTCACGATGGCGTGGACCGGCAAAGCAGCGTGCTCGCATCGGCGGGTATTCACGGCGACGAGACCGCGCCGATCGAGCTGCTGTCGTTCGTCGCGCGCGACATCGCGAACAGCACGCTGCCGCTTGCGTGCAGGCTCTTCGTGGTGCTCGGCAATCTCGATGCGATGCGCGCGGGCAGGCGCTATCTCGACGATGATCTGAACCGGCTCTTCAGCGGCCGGCATCTCCAGTTGCCGCAGAGTCACGAAGCGCCCCGTGCGGCGACGCTCGAACGGCTCGCCGGGCAGTTCTTCGCCGCGGCGCCCGCTGGCGGCGCGCGCTGGCACATCGACATGCACACGGCGATCCGTGCGTCCATGTTCGAGCAGTTCGCGTTGCTGCCGCACACCGGCGCGCCGTTGTCGCGGGAGATGTTCGAGTGGCTGCGCGATGCGCGCATTGCCGCGGTGCTGCTGCATACGACGAAGGCCAGCACGTTCTCGCATTACTCCGCGGAAACCTGCGGTGCGCTTGCCTGCACGCTCGAACTTGGAAAGGTGCGGCCGTTCGGCAAGAACGATCTCGCGCGCTTCGCCGGTGCGGACGAAGCGCTGCGGGCGTTGATCGGTCGCAGACCTGAACATGGGGCGACGCGCGGCGGCGAGCTGCCGCGTGTGTTCACCGTAATCGACCAGATCACGAAGCAGAGCGACGCGTTCGAACTGCTGCTTGCCGCCGACGTCGCGAACTTCACGCCGTTCCCGAAAGACACGCTGCTTGCGCGCGATGGCGACTATCGCTACACGGTGCGCCACGATGAAGAGCGCATCGTGTTTCCGAATCCGACTGTGAAGCCGGGGCTGCGCGCGGGGCTACTGGTGGTGGAGACGACCGGGGAGACGCACGCGGCGCTTTCGTGAGATGGCGCCGCGCGCACCTTCATGCAACGGGACCGTTGTGGGCGCTTCTAGCGAAAGCCCGGTTACTTCAATTACCTCAGGGCCTCGAGACGGATCACCGCGCGGCTTCCCGTCGCCTCGGCATAGCGCGACAAGGTGCGGATGGACGGCAGCGTACGGCCGCTCTCCATCCGCGCGATGGTGGATTGCGCGGTATTCATCCGCTCGGCCACCTGCTCCTGTGTCAAACCGGCTCGCACCCGCGCGGCGATGAGTTCGCGCGCAAGCGCGAATTCCGGCGTTTGCGCTGCGTACTCGGCCCGGGTCTCGGGGTCGGCCAGCAGGCGTTTTTTCAGCGTTGCCAGACTGGTCATTTCAGTCCTCCTTGATTCGGGTGCAGGCCGTTTCGATCGCTCGAAGCGGTGTCTTCTGCGTTTTCTTCACGAATACGTGCAGCACGACGAGGCGCTGCACGGTCCGCGTCATGTAGATGCCTCGCGCGATGCCGTCGCGGCCGGTCATGCGAATTTCCCAAAGCTTACCCTGCAGCGGGCGTACATGAGGCATCCCGACTTGCTGCGGACCAAAGTCCGCCGGCATCTCCGCGATATGGACGAACCGGGCACGCAAGTCGGCTGGCAGCGCGAGCAGCTCGCTTCAGCCTCAGGCAGCAGTTCGACCACCCACTTCTGGCAATTTATCTCTTTTTTGGTATATTTCCTGGTCAATTTTCGATCCTCCCGCAGTCCTCGTCGGGACTGCCGTTACGTACTTGAATGTGTTTCGAAGCGGAGAAAGCCGCGAAGAAAGCCGCGAAGAAAGCCGTGAAGAAGGCCGTGAAGCGGCCCGGTGCCGCGGCATCGATTCGGGCTGGTGCGAAGGCGTGTGGAAGAGACCGCCGTGGTCACGGCGGCCGGTCAGGCAGGTTGAAACTCAGCGCAGGTTCCGCTTCTCCAGATAGTCGAACGCGACTTCGCCGAGGCCGAGCGTCAGGTCCGCCATCAGGTGCCGCGCCTCGACGATCTCGAGCACCGGCAGTTCCGCGACCGGCGCGAGCGCGTGCGGTGCGAGTTCCAGCGAAGCGGGCCCGGTCCACGCGCCCTTCATCGTGATGTCCTTCAGGTGGTAGCGCACCAGTTCGCAGATGCGCGGCGTGCCGTCCACGTGCGGGATCACCTTCAGCAGGAAGTTCGGCGCTTCGAGACGCTGCTTTTGCACGGCGAGGTCGAGCTCCCGGTGCTTGTAGCCCATCGTGCCGGTCGCGACGCGCACCGGACCGAAGTCGAGCGTGCCGATGATCGTGTCGGTGTGCGTCTCGAGCACCGGCTTCGCGAGTTTCTTCGGGAAGCCCCACAGTTCGCGGCCGCCCGCGATCGGCGGATGGTCGTCGAGGTACATCGCGAGCGTGTAGCCGCCTGCCACGCCTTCGTACGTGACCGGGATCACCTGGCCGCTCTCGGTGTAGTCGCCGAAACCGGTGGAGTCCGGCATCCGGATGAATTCGTAGTGAACGAGCGGATCGCCGATCTGCAGCGGCTCCGGCACGACCGCGCGCAGCTTCACGGGATCGGTGCGGTACGTGATGATCAGGAACTCGCGATTGATGAAACGGTACGGGCCCATCGGGAACGCGGGCGCCGTGATCGGCATCGCAAACGCGGTGGACAGAACGGTATCGATATCCATGAGTTTTCCTTCGAGAGAGCAGACGGGAAGGGCAGCAAACAGGCTGGGGATCCGCGGGCCCCGGTGCAGGTTGTGACCGGGGCTTTGGAGCGGGCTGTGAACCGGCCGTGAACCGCATGCACGGGACCGGTGCCTGGGCACGGTCTGCGGGCGGCAGCGCGGAGCGAGCCCATTGTAGTCACGAGTTGGCGACAGACCGGAGTCAAACCGTCGCCAGGACATCCGATGCCGATTCGTTGGGCAGAATTTCGACAATTTGCCAAGAAAAGACGGTCATGCCCCTGCCTGCCCACATCGCGCTGCGCTAAAATCCACGCGCACCGGACGCCGCTATGCGATGCGCATGGAACGAAGCGTCAGGGAAAAATCGAGGTTACGGGTCAGGCCAGAACGAGACGTCACGAGCGTCTCGCGGGGAGCAACATGTCAACGATTGTGGTGGGGACGCCCCCCTCGTCAGGCGACGTGCCGGTCGCGACGGGGGAGAGCGTTCTGGACGCCGCGCGCGTCTATGTCGCGCGTCAGCCGGTGCTCGACCGGGACGCGATGCTGTGCGGTTTCGAACTCGCGGTGTCGCCGGTCATGCTGCCTGCCACGGCACCCGATGCCGCGTCACCCTCGACCGCGAGTGCGGCGAAAACGGAGTTCGCGCCACGGCCACTGCCGCCGCTCGTGCGCGGGCTCCGCGATGCAAGTCTCCATGACGCGCTGATCGGCCATCCGGCCTCAGTCGACGTCACGCGCGAGTTCGTATGCAGCGGCGCGATCGAGATGATCCCGCCGCAGCGTTTCGTCTTCGAACTGCCGCCGGATATCGCGGTGGACCAGGATCTGATCGCGCGTCTCGTCAGCCTGCATGGCCGCCGCTATCGCTTCGCGCTCGATCACGTGACGCAGGCCGACGACACCTTCGGCCGCCTGCTGCCGTATTGCCAGACCGTGAAGATCGACGTGCCGCGCGCGAAGCCGGGGCTTCTGCCGAAGCTCGTGTTCGCGCTGCGCCCGGCTGGCAAGCAACTTGTCGCGATCGGGCTTGACCGTCAGCAGGACTTCGACGCGGCGCTCGCGATGAGCTTCGAGCGTTACCAGGGGTACTTCTTCGCGACGGCCACGGCGTCGTCGAAACGCCGCTCGAGCGCGCCGCGCCAGGCGCTGCTGCGGCTCCTGAAGCTGCTCGCGTCGGAGCCGACCGTGAGCCAGCTCGAAGACGAGCTGAAGCAGAATCCGCTGCTCGTCATGCATCTGATGAAACTCGCGGCGACCAGCGGTCTCGAGACGGGGCGGAGCATCACGACGCTGCGCGAGGCGATCAACGCGACGGGCACCAACCGCATCGCGCGCTGGACCCAACTGCTGCTCTACGCGGACGGCCGCAAGGTCGCGATCGAAGCGGATCCCCTGCTGCAGCTAGCTGCAACCCGCGCGCGCTTCATCGAGCTCGCGGCGGCCCGGCTGCCGCACGCCGGCCACGACGATCGCGACGGCGCGTTCCTGACGGGCGTGTTCTCGTTCGTCGACGCGGTGTTCGGCGGCGGCCTCGAATCGACGCTCGACGTGCTGACGCTCGCGAAGCCGATCCGCGCGGCGATTGTGCGCCGCGAAGGCGTGCTCGGCCGCCTGCTGTCGGCAATCGAGGCGCTCGAGCGCGGCGAGTGGGCGACGGTGGACGCGCTGGCTTCGCAGCTCGCGCCGCTCACGTCGCCGGAGCTGGCGTCGCTTGCGCTGTCCGCGGCGGCGTGGGCGGGCGTCGCCGACCGTCACGCGGAAGCGGACGGTCTCGAGCGCATCGAAGATTGAGCGGCGCGGACGCTGCGCGACCGAAGCGGCGAACACTGCGGCGCGCGACGAGACAACCCGGCGCGATCGCGTTCGACGCGGCGACGATTCGGTGTGAAGAAAGACTGGGTAAGGATTTTGGCGGGGCCGCGGGGCGGCAGGGGAATGGCGCAGCGGCGGGGAAGGGCGGCGAGCGCGACGGCGAAGGTATCGGTACGCCGGTTCAGCCGGTGACGCGGAACGCTCCGCGTGACGTGCGGCGGCGGATCACAGCGTTTCGAGGGCTCCCGACGGCGCGTGCATGAAGAAGCGGCCCAGTTCGCGAGCGAGCTCGTTGAGGGCGGCCATCTCCGGTTGCGTGATCTTGCGCGGCTCCACGTTCGACCAGTCGCCGTACAGCAGCGCGACCGTCGAATGATCTTCCAGCGTGACGGGCAACAGCACGAACGAGCGCGCGTCGCCGAACGCGTGGCGGAACCATAGCGGCAGGCGCGAGCGCATCTTCGGGTCGTGCGCGTTCTCGATGAAGATGCCGACCGAGTTCGCGATCGCGAGATGGAACACGTCCGGCTCGAACGCGGCATTGAAGCTGAGGGTGGGCAGCGCGCTCTCGACGCCCGGACCGAAGCCGAGTTTTGCCTTGAACTTGCCGCTCGGATGCTTGACGAGCACAACCGTGCGCGTGAAGCCGAGGCTGCCGAGCACCGTTTCCGACGCCATCGACAGCGCCGGCGCGAGCGCGCTGTCGGGCGGCAGCGCGCGCAGATCGGCAACCCCCGCGCGAATCTGTGCCTCGGGGCTGCGTGCGACGCGCGCCATCGCGTCGGCGTCCGCTCGCAGTTCGGTGATCTCGCGCATCACGCCGTTGTCGGCTTCCTCGCGGGCAATCGCGAGGCTCATGTTGACGAGCTGTTCGGGGTCGGCGTTGAGCGCGAGGCTGTAGTGGTCGGCGAGCTTCGCGATGGCGGCTTCGCGTTCCTCGTCGGTGCCTTTTTCCATCAGCGCGTTGGCGACTTCGGTGGAGTAGCTCGTGATCGCACGCAGCCACTGCACTTCGCGCGGCTGGTCGCCGAGCGGATCGTATTGGCCCATGCCGGCCTTGATCGCGTCGGGCAGGCGCCAGCGGTTCGCGGCCTCGTTGCCGATTTCCTCGAAGGTGACGCCGAGTACCGTGACGCACGCATCGTTTTCGATCATGCCGGTTTCGGCGAGACGCCGGATCTGATCCCACTCGGCGTCCAGATAGAACACGACGAGCAGCTTGCCCACCTGGCGCATCAGCGTGCACACCACGGCTTCCTCGCCGGCGCGGCGATCGGCCTGCTGGGTCAGCTTGCGCGCGACGGCGCCGGACAGGATCGTGCGGTTCAGTTCGAGCTTCGCGTCGATGCGGCGCGGCGCGCTCTGATGGAAGTAGTCGACGATCTTCAGGCCGACGACGAGATGGCCGACCGCGTCCATACCGAGCACCATCAGCGCCCGCGACACGGTCGTGATGTTGCCGCCGAACGCCATGTACATCGCCGAGTTCGCGAGACGCAGCACCTTCTGGGTCAGCGCGAAGTCGGAGAGCACGATCTGCACGAGCCCGCTGAAGTCGAGCTCGTCGTTGTTCATGGCCGTGACCGTAGAGCGCAGCGACTGCGCCAGCATGGGGAAGTCGCCTCGCTCGCTCATTCTCGTCCAGAGCGTATCGAGCAGCGCAGCCTTTACCATCTCATTCCCGAGAAATACATACCTGTTCCATTGAACTGCATGCCGGTACATCGCCGGCGGGCCGAACCTGTTACGGGCGAGCCCCCCGTCACGGCTCGACGTGCAACAGCAGCGAGCGCGACGCGAACCTGCGCGCGAGCTCGTCGGACGGCAGCGCCTTGCAGACGAGCCAGCCCTGGATATGATCGCAACCCATTTGCGTCAGCATCGTCCGTTGCTCTTCTGTTTCCACACCTTCCGCAACGAGACTGAGGTCGAGTGTCTGCGCGAGACCCACAACAGCCGTGACGATGGCCTGATCGTTCCGGGAGGTTAGCAGATTCTCGACGAAACTCCGGTCAATCTTCAGTTTCGCGAGCGGAAAACGTTGCAGATAAGCGAGACTCGAATAGCCGGTGCCAAAATCGTCCACCGCGAAGCGGATGCCGAGCGCCGTCAGTTCCTCGAGCAGCGCCTTCGCGTGCGCCGGGTCGTGCATCAGCAGACTCTCGGTGATCTCGAACACGAGCCGGCGCGGATCGACGCCCGTCAGCGTGATCGCATCGCGCACGTTGTCCTTGAAACGCGGGTCGCGGAACTGCTGCGGCGACACGTTGACCGCCATATAGCGCAGGCTGATGCCCTGCGCGTCCCACTGCATCAGCTGCATGCACGCGGCCTTCAGCACCCAGTTGCCCAGGTAGTTGATGAGGCCGACGGATTCGGCGAGCGGAATGAAGGTCGACGGCGGCACGAGCCCGTGCGCCGGATGGTGCCAGCGGATCAGCGCCTCGACGCCCACCACGCCGTGCGACGTGCTGTGCGTGATCGGCTGGAAGTGCAGCGAGAATTCGCCGTTGCGCACGCCGTCGTACAGGTCCGCCTCGAGCTTCAGGCGTTCGGCGTCGGCGGGGTCGTCGTCGGGCTGGTGGAACGCGTAGGTGTTGCCGCCGCTTGCCTTGGCCTGCAGGACCGCGTGGTCGGCCCAGCGCAGCAGGTGGCTGTCCTCGCTCGGCGCGCCGGGTTCGCGCGCATCCGGATAGAGCGCGATGCCGATGCTCGCGGACAGGTGGATCTGCTGGCCCTTGTAGGTGTACGGCTGCTGGATCGAGGTCAGCAGGCGCCGCGCCAGCGCTTCGGCGTTCGCGGCCGCGTCGGTGCGGCTCGCGGACGCCGGCACGAGGATCGCGAACTCGTCGCTCGCCGTACGGGCGATCGTCTCGCCCTGGGTCGCCATCGTCTTCAGGCGCTTCGCGGTTTCGCGCAGCATCTCGTCGCCGGCGTCGTAGCCGAGCGCGCGGTTGATGCGCTGGTAGTCGTCGAGGTCGATCAGCAGCAGCGCGGCGGGCGAGCCGATGCCGTCGGCCACCTGCTGGGCGTCGAGCAGCGCGTCGACGAGCGACGCCTGGTTCGTGAGGCCGGTCAGCGGGTCATGGTGCAGCGCGTGCGTGAGGCGCGCCTCGTTCGCGCGCCAGGTCGACACGTCGAAGCCGGCGATCGCGAAGCCGTCGATGCCGTCGTGGGTGTTGCGCACCACCCGCAGCTCGACCGCGACCGGATAGGTGAGCGACTTGACGACTTCGAGCGTTGCCTTCTCGACGGTGCCCGTCATCGACGCGCGCGCGAGCAGCGCGTCGAGCCGCGCGACGTCGTGCGGGGCGACGAGTTCGTGCAGCGTCACCGTCTGCAGGTACTCGCGGTGGTAACCGATGAAGCGCAGACTCGAGTCGGACACGTACAGGAAGCGCAGGTTGACGTCGACGTGCGCGAGGAAGTCGACGGCGCCGACCGTTTCCTCGAGCGCCGCGCGCACGGAGCGCGACGGCGCCGCGGCGGCGTCGTCCGGCAGCGCTTCGGGTGTGGCATCGACATCGCGCCGGCTCAAGCCCCACAGGCGGCCGAAGACCGTGCGCAGGGGACTGCGGCGAGGCGCGCTGATCGTATCTGCATCCATGTTCACTGGCATTCCGTATTCGTCTGCTGGCGGCAGCGCTGATCCCCCGGTTCGGCCGTGTCCGGGGGGAAAGAGACCGCCCATCAGAGCGAGATAACGACCCCTGTAACAAAATCTTTAGCCGCTGCCGCAAAAAAGCGACGCATGACGCATGGCATGACTGCAAGCGTTTCCATCGCCGTTCTTTTCCAGTTACAGTGGCGCCAATCAAGGCTTCGGACCGCAACCGGTCCGGTGTCGCGGCACCCGCGGAGAGCCTGTGTAAGGTTTTCGACGCACGCCGTGCCCCGGGCCGTGCCGCTTCGTCCGGTTTTTCCCGGTCCCGCCCGGTCGCTTTCGTCCCGCACCCGTCTCTGGTTCGTTCATGGCAAGGTCGTCCTCCTCGAAGGCCAAGGCTTCGCAAGCCGCCGTCGTCCGCCCGGACGCCGGCGCGCCGCCTGCCGAGGGCGACGGTCTCGCGTATGCGGAGCCGCGCTTCGCGTACCTGGGGCGCCAGCCGATCCTCGATCGCAACGGGGCGCTCGCCGCCTACGAGCTGCTGTTTCGCAGCAACGCGCAGAATTTCGCCAACGTCGAAGACGACTCCCAGGCGACCGCGCACGTGGTAGCCCGCACGATCGGCGGCATCGGCGTGTCGACGGTGCTCGGCGAGCACCGCGGTTACGTGAACATCGGCGGTGCGCTGCTGTTCGACGACATCGTCCATCTGATGGACCCGACGCGCTTCGTGCTCGAGATTCTCGAGACGGTGTCGATGGAAGCGCCGGTGCTCGAACGGCTTGCGGAGCTGCGCCGCTCGGGCTTCCAGATCGCGCTCGACGACGTCTGCGAGCTGACGCCAGGCTTTCTTGCGGCGCTGCCGCACGTCGACTTCGTGAAGATCGATTTCGTGCTGACGCCGCAGGACCGGCTGATGGAGCTCGCGGCGACGGTCAAACAGCACCGCAAGACGCTGATCGCCGAGAAGATCGAGACGCGCGACGAGTTCGAGCTCGCGTGCGACCTCGGCTTCGATCTGTTCCAGGGGTATTTCTTCGCGCGGCCGCAACTGCTGACCTCACCGCGCAACCGCGCGTCGCGCCAGGCGCTGGTGCGTGTGCTCGCGCTGCTGGCGCGCGATGCCGGCATCGTAGAGCTTGAGGCGGAGCTGAAGCACAACCCGAGTCTCGTCGTGCAGCTGCTGCGGCTCGTCAATTCGAGCGCGTTCGGGCTGGGGCGCAACATCGGTTCGCTGCGCGAAGCGATCATCGCGGCCGGCACGCGGCAGATCGCGCGCTGGGCGCAACTGCTGCTCTACGCCGACGGCAATCTGCCGTGGCGATCGGACCCGCTCGTGCAGCTCGCCGGCACCCGCTCGCGCTTCATGGAACTGACGGCACGGTGGTTGCGGCCATGGGACGAGGAGTTGCCCGATGCCGCGTTCATGACCGGTATCTTCTCGCTCGTGCACGTCGTGCTCGGCACGACCCTCGCGGACGTGATCGACCAGCTGAAGCTGGCGCGGCCGATCCGCGAAGCGATCGTCGATGGCGCGGGCCTGCTCGGCGCGCTGTTGCAGGCTGCGCAGGCAGCCGAGCGCGGCGACGCCGTGGCGGCACTCGCGGTGGCGGGCCTCGACGGCAAGCACGCGGATCATCGCGAAGGGCTCACGCCCGAGGTGCTGGCGGAGCTGAGCCTTTCCGCGGCCGCGTGGTTCGGCGCGCACGCGGCGGATTGAGCGGCAGCGCCGCGCCGCCCCGCTCGCGTACGCCTTCGTGCGCGATCGGGCACAATCGATATGCGGCGCTCGCGCGCCATCTCTTCTGCACGCGCTGCGTGCATCAATGATTCGAGGTTGCAATGAAGCCAATGCTCACGCGAACCCTGATTGCGACGTCGCTCGTGGCGGCGACGCTCGTGATGGTGGCGCCGGACGCGTCGGCGACGCTCAAGCCCGGCGATACCGCGCCGGACTTCACGACCCAGGCGTCGCTCGGCGGGAAGACGTACACGTACTCGCTCGCCGACGAGCTGAAGAAAGGTCCGGTCGTGCTGTATTTCTACCCGGCCGCGTTCACGAAGGGCTGCACAATCGAGGCGCATGATTTCGCCGACGCCGTCGATCAGTACAAGCAGTACGGCGCGACCGTGATCGGCGTGTCGCACGACAACATCGACACGCTGACGAAGTTCTCGGTTAGCGAGTGCCGCAGCAAGTTCCCGGTGGCCGCGGACGAGAAGGCGACGATCATCAAGGCGTACGATGCCGCGATGCCGATGCGCGATTCGATGGCGAACCGCGTGTCGTACGTGATCGCGCCGGACGGCAAGATCCTCTACGAATACACGGACATGGCGCCCGACAGGCACGTTGAGAACACGATGAAGGCCGTCAAGGAGTGGGCCGCGACCCACAAGCAGCCTTAAGCTGCACGGAGGAAGCCACACCGAGCGCGGCGTCGACGCACGCCGCGCTGAACAATGGGAGCCGCCGGGCCGCATGAGCGGCGCGGCGGCTTCGTCTTTGTCGACGGAGAAACGGATGCCGATTCTGGTCGGTCTGCTGGTCCTGATCGGGCTTGGGTACGGCGCGGTTGTCGCGTTCGACGCGATCGCCGCGCATTTCGGCCAGGGCGTCGCGATTGCCGTGGCGGTGGTGGTTGCGCTGCTGATCGTCGCGGCGCTCGCGCGCTGGTGGCAGCGGCGCCGCGAAGTTGCGCCGAACGTGCGCGACGGCGACTGGACGCATCGTCTTCACGGACCGTGGGGCGAGCTGAAATTCGCCGCCGACAAACGCCTCTGCGACGTCACCGTGGCGGGCGAACACGGCGCGTACATCTTCGCGGACATCAACGGCGCGACGCCGGAACGTAGCGGCGATGCATGTTCGGTCCGTATGACCGTCAAAGACCCGAAGCATTCGCAGTGGAACATACCGGTCGCGGGCGAGCGCGAGGCGAAACGTTGGGCGCGCATCGTCGCGCTCGCGGTCGCGCAGAAGCTGTAGCGGCCGGATTGAACGTTCCCGTCACCGGAGCAGGTTCGAACGTGACCGCACTGGGCAGGAATGGTCGAAAGTTTGCGATCCGGTTCGATGCGCGACAATCGCGCTGGAACGACCGCCAGACGGGAATATTCACGCTTGCTGCAGCGATCTTTTCTGATGTACGGATCGCGCATAAAGGAAATGCCTGCCCGTCAGGTCAGCGCCCATCGATACAGCCAGTGTTGTGATGCTTCGCGCCTGGCCCGGGTCACTCCGCCACGGCCGTGCCGCGCTTGCCGCGCGGGTGCCGGCGTTCCCACTGCACGCGCAGCCGGTCCATGTACAGATAGACGACCGGCGTCGTGTAGAGCGTGAGCATCTGGCTCACGATCAGGCCGCCGACGATCGAGATGCCGAGCGGCGCGCGCAGCTCCGCGCCTTCCCCATTGCCGAACGCGAGCGGCAGCGCGCCGAGTAGCGCCGCGCAGGTGGTCATCATGATCGGCCGGAAGCGCAGCAGGCAGGCCTGGAAAATCGCGTCATACGAAGACATGCCCTTGCGCGACGCATCGATCGCGACGTCAACCATCATGATCGCGTTCTTCTTCACGATGCCGATCAGCAGGATCACGCCGATCAGCGCGATGATGCTGAACTCCGTCTGGAACAGCAGCAGCGCGAGCAGCGCGCCGACGCCCGCGGACGGCAATGTCGAGAGAATGGTCAGCGGGTGGATGTAGCTCTCGTACAGGATGCCGAGCACGATATAGACGGCGGCGAGCGCCGCGAGGATCAGGATCGGCTGGTCCGACAGCGACTGCTGGAACGCCTGCGCCGTGCCCTGAAAACTGCCGTGGATCGTCGCGGGCATGCCGATCTGCGCCATCGTTTCGTAGATAGCCTGGGTGGCGTCGGAGAGCGACTTGCCCGGCGGCAGGTTGAACGAGATCGTCGACGCGACGAACTGGCTCTGGTGATTGACCGACAGCGGCGTGTTGCCTGGCCCGAAGCTCGCGATCGCGGAGAGCGGGATCATCGTCTCCTTCGCGATGGACACCGCGGATCCCGACGACGCGCTCGACTTGCCGCTCGCCGCGATCGAGTTGATCGCCTGGTTGCGCGCAGAATCCGCCGCGATCGCCGCGGCGCTCGATGCCGACGTGCCGCCGGTGCCGCCCGCTTTGGCGCTCGCGCTGGTTGCGGCGGCGGTGGCGGCCGTCACGGTCCCGGCGGCGGCGTTGGTGGTCTGCGCGCCGCTCGCGGTGCCGCCCGACGTGCTGATCCACACTTCGTTCAGGATGTCCGGGCTCTGCCAGTACTTCGGCGCGACTTCCATCACGACGTGATACTGGTTCAGCGGGTTGTAGATCGTCGACACCTGGCGCTGGCCGAACGCGTCGTACAGCGTATTGTCGATCTGCGATGGCGTGATCGACAGGCGGGCGGCCGTTTGCCGGTCGATCGTGACCATCGATTCGAGGCCACCTTGCTGCTGGTCGGAGTTGACGTCCGCGAGCTCGGGCCGCGACTGCAGCGCTTCGGTCAGCTTCGGCCCCCACTTGTAGAGGTCGGAGGTGGTGTCGGAGAGCAGCGTGAACTGGTATTGCGCATTGCTCTGACGGCCGCCTACACGGATGTCCTGCACCGCCTGCAGGAAGGTGCGCGCGCCCGCGACGTTGGAGAGGGCGGGGCGCAGCTGCGCGATCACTTCGTCGGCGGAGGCCTTGCGTTCCTTCTTCGACTTCAGCGACACGAACATGAAGCCCGAGTTGGTCTGCCGGCCGCCGGTGAAGCCCACCACGCTATCCACTGCCGGATTGCGGCCGACGATCGCCATCATCTCCGAGAACTTGCCCTTCATCGCCTGGAACGACGTGCTCTGGTCCGCCTGGATGCCGCCCACGAGGCGCCCGGTGTCCTGCTGCGGGAAGAAGCCCTTCGGCACGATCACGTAGAGCCACACGTTGAGGCCGACCGTGACGAGGAGGATCAGCATCACGAGGCGCGGATGGCGCAGCGACCAGCCGAGCGTGCGCTCATAGAAGCGCTGCATGCGCGTGAACCCGTGTTCGAGCCATTGTCCGAAACGGCCCTCCTGGCGCCGCTGCTGCGGCTCGAACAGCAGGCGCGAGCACATCATCGGCGTGAGCGTGAGCGACACGACGAGCGACACCGCGATCGCGAGCGACAGCGTCAGCGCGAATTCGCGGAACAGCCGCCCGACGATGCCGCCCATCAACAGGATCGGCAGAAACACGGCGACGAGCGACACGCTGATCGACAGCACCGTGAAGCCGACTTCGCGCGCGCCCTGGAACGCGGCCTGCATGCGCGGCATGCCTTCCTCGATGTGGCGCGTGATGTTTTCGAGCACGACGATCGCGTCGTCGACGACGAAGCCGGTCGCGATGGTGAGCGCCATCAGCGACAGGTTGTCGATCGAGAAGCCCATCAGGTACATCGCCGCGAACGTGCCGATGATCGAGATCGGCACCGCAACGCTCGGAATCAGCGTCGCGCGCCAGTTGCGCAGGAACAGGAACACCACCATCACGACGAGCGCGACCGCGATCATCAGCGTGTGCTCGGTGTCGGAGAGCGACGCCCGGATGGTCGTCGAGCGGTCGGACGTGGGTTCGACGTCGACGTCCGCGGGCAGCGACGCCTTCAGCTGCGGCAGCATCGCGCGCACGCGGTCCACCGTATCGATGATGTTCGCGCCCGGCTGCCGGTAGAGGATCACGAGCACCGCGCGCTTGCCGTTGAAGAGGCCGAGGTTGCGCAGGTCTTCGACCGAATCGACTACCTCGCCGACGTCCGACAGCTTCACCGCCGCGCCGTTGCGGTACGCGATGATCAGGTCCTTGTACTGGCTCGCCTTCGACGCCTGATCGTTGGTGTAGATCTGCACGCGGTTCGCGCCGAACTCGATCGAGCCTTTCGGGCTGTTCGCGTTGGCGGACGCGAGCGCGGCGCGCACGTCCTCGAGGCCGATGCCGTAGTGGAACAGGGCATGCGGCTCCAGCTCGACGCGCACGGCGGGGTTGGTCGAGCCGCTGACGTCGACTTCGCCGACGCCGTCCACCTGCGACAGCGACTGCTGCAGCACGGTCGCTGCGCTGTCGTAGAGCTGCCCGGCGCTGAGCGTGTGCGACGTGAGCGCGAGGATCAGGATCGGCGCATCGGCGGGGTTGACCTTGTGATAGGTCGGATTGGACCTGAGGCTCGCGGGCAGGTCGGCGCGTGCCGCGTTGATCGCGGCCTGCACGTCGCGCGCGGCGCCGTCGATGTCGCGGTTCAGCCCGAACTGCAGCGTGATGCGCGCGGAGCCGACCGAGCTCTGCGAGGTCATCTCGGTCACGTCGGCGATCGAGCCCAGGTGCCGTTCGAGCGGGCTCGCCACGCTCGTCGCGACAGTTTCAGGACTCGCGCCAGGCAGGCTCGCCTGCACCGAGATGGTCGGAAAATCGACCTGCGGCAGGGGCGCGACCGGCAGCTTCGTGAACGCGAAGATGCCGGCGAGCGCGATGCCGATCGCGAGCAGCGTGGTGGCGACGGGACGCGAGATGAACGGACGCGACAGGTTCATCGCTTACGTCCTCGTGTCGGTGGCGGGCGGCGGGTTTGTTCCACCCGTCCCATCCGTGCCCGAATCGCCGTGACCGAAGCGCGCGCGCACGCGGCGCGCGAGCGAATCGAAGCCGAGGTAGATCACGGGCGTCGTGAAGAGCGTGAGCAGCTGGCTCACGATCAGGCCGCCGGCGATCGCGATGCCGAGCGGGCGGCGCAGCTCCGAGCCCGCGCCGGAGCCGAGCATCAGCGGCAGCGCGCCGAGGAGCGCCGCCATCGTCGTCATCAGGATCGGCCGGAAGCGCAAGAGGCACGCCTGGTAGATCGCCTCGCGCGCCGGCTTGCCTTCGTTGCGCTCGGCTTCGAGCGCGAAGTCGATCATCATGATCGCGTTCTTCTTCACGATGCCGATCAGCAGCACGATGCCGATGATGCCGATGATGTCGAGGTCGTGCCCGGTGACGAGCAGCGCGAGCAGCGCGCCGACGCCCGCCGACGGCAGCGTCGACAGGATCGTGATCGGGTGCACGAAGCTCTCGTACAGCACGCCGAGCACGATGTACATCGTGACGATCGCGGCGAGGATCAGGAACAGCTCGTTCGCGAGCGACGCCTGGAACGCGAGCGCCGCGCCCTGGAAGCGCGTCTGGAACGACGCGGGCAGGCCGATGTCCTTCTCCGCCTGGTCGATCGCCTTCACCGCGGCGCCAAGCGACGAGCCCGGCGCGAGATTGAACGACACGGTGGTGGCGGGGAACTGGCTCAGGTGCGTGACGAGCAGCGGCGCGGGGCGTTCCTCGAAGCGCGCGATCGCGGACAGCGGCACCTGGCCGCCGCTGGAGGTGGACGACGGCAGATAGATCGCGTTCAGCGAGTCGGTGTAGTGCTGCAGGCTCTGGTCGGCTTCGAGAATCACGCGGTACTGGTTCGACTGCGTGAAGATCGTCGAGATGATGCGCTGGCCGAACGCGTCGTACAGCGCGTTGTCGACGGTGGCCGGCGTGATGCCGTAGCGCGACGCGGTGGCGCGGTCGATGTTGATGAACACCGACTGGCCGTTGCTTTGCAGGTCGGTGGCGACGTCCGCGAGCTCGGGCGACTGCTGCAGCCGTTCGACGAGCTTCGGCACCCACGTCGAGAATTCCTCGATGTTCGGCGACGTCAGCATGAACTGGTACTGCGTCGGGCTCACGGTGGAGTCGATCGTCAGGTCCTGCACCGGCTGCATGTACAGCGACGCGCCCGCAATGTGCGAGGTGGAGCGCTGCAGCTGGCGGATCACGTCGCTCGCGGTGTCGTCGCGATCGTCTCGCGGCTTCAGGTTGATCAGCATCCGGCCGCTGTTCAGCGTGATATTGGTGCCGTCCACGCCGATGAACGACGTGAGGCTGTCCACGTTCGGGTTCTTCAGGATTTCCGCGGCGAGCGCCTGCTGCCGCTCCGCCATCGACTGGTACGATACCGACTGCGGCATCTGCGTGATCGCCTGGATCACGCCCGTGTCCTGCACCGGGAAGAAGCCCTTCGGGATGAACACGTACAGCACGCCGGTCAGCACGAGCGTCAGCAGCGCGACCACCAGCGTGGAGCGATGGCGGTTCAGCACCCAGGTGAGCGCGACCGCGTAACGCGCGATGATCCAGTCGATCGCCGAGTGTGCGCGCGCCTCGAAGCGGTGGCTCTCCTTCGGCGGTGTATGGCGCAGGAGCTTCGCGCACATCATCGGCACGAGCGTCAGCGACACGACCGCCGAAATCACGATCGTCACCGCGAGCGTGATCGCGAACTCGTGGAACAGCCGGCCGACCACGTCGCCCATGAAGAGCAGCGGAATCAGCACTGCGATCAGCGACACCGTCAGCGAGATGATCGTGAAGCCGATCTGCTTCGATCCCTTCAGCGCGGCTTCGAGCGGCGATTCGCCTTCCTCGACGTAGCGCGCGATGTTCTCGATCATTACGATCGCGTCGTCGACGACGAAGCCGGTCGCGATGGTGAGCGCCATCAACGAGAGATTGTCGAGCGAGAAGCCGCACAGGTACATCACCGCGAGCGTGCCGATCAGCGACAGCGGCACGGAGAGACTCGGGATGATGGTCGCGTAGACATTCGCGAGGAACAGGTACATCACCAGCACCACCAGCACGACCGACATCGCGAGCTCGAACTGCACGTCGCGCACGGACGCGCGGATCGTCGTCGTGCGGTCGGTGACCACCTCGACGTTCAGCGCGGTGGGCAGCGCTTCCTGCAGCTGCGGCAGCAGCTTCTTGATGCTGTCCACGACCTGGATCACGTTCGCGCCCGGCTGCCGCTGCACATTCAGGATGATTGCGGGCGTGCCGTCCACCCACGCGCCGAGCTTGGTGTTCTCGGCACCCTGCACGATCTTCGCGACGTCGGTGAGCATCACCGGCCGGCCGTTCTTGTACGCGACGACGGCGCTCTTGTACGCGTCGGCGTCGGTGAGCTGGTCGTTCGCGTTGATCGTGTACGCGCGCGTCGGGCCGTCGAAATTGCCCTTCGGCGTGTTCACGTTCAGGTTCGAGATCGTGGTGCGCAGGTCGTCGAGATTGAGGCCGTACGAGGCGAGCGCGCGCGGATTCGCCTGGATCCGCACCGCGGGGCGCTCGCCGCCCGACAGGCTGACGAGGCCGACGCCCGCGACCTGCGAGATCTTCTGCGCGAGCCGCGTATCAGCGAGGTCCTGAACCTGGGTCAAGGGCAGCGTCTGCGACGTGATCGCGAGCGTGATGATCGGCGCGTCCGCCGGATTCACCTTCGCGTAGATCGGCGGCGCGGGCAGGTCGGACGGCAGCAGGTTGCCCGCTGCGTTGATCGCGGCCTGCACTTCCTGCTCGGCGATGTCGAGCGACAGGTCGAGGCTGAATTGCAGCGTGATCACCGACGAGCCCGCCGAGCTCTGCGACGACATCTGGTTCAACGATGGCATCTGGCCGAACTGCCGCTCGAGCGGCGCGGTCACCGACGACGTCATCACGTCCGGACTCGCGCCCGGATAGAAGGTCTGCACCTGGATGGTCGGGTAGTCGACTTCCGGCAGCGCGGAGAGCGGCAGGAAGCGCAGCGCGACGAGGCCGACCAGCATGATCGCCGCCATCAGCAGCGCGGTGCCGACGGGGCGAAGAATGAAGGGCTGTGAAGGATTCATGCGTTACCGGTCGCGCTCAGTCTGCCTGCGATGCCGCGTGCTGCCGGCGGTGACCATGCGCGCCCGATGCGCCGTGTGCGTGCGACGCACCCGAAGCTGCAGCGGCACTCGATGCACCCGATGCGCCCTGCGGATGCTCGGCGGGGATCGTGACTTTCGCGCCTTCCTTCAGGCGGTCGGAGCCATCGGTGACGACTTTCTCGCCCGCCGCGAGGCCCGACGCGATGCTGGTGCGCTCACCATCCACCGGCCCGATCCTGATCTGCCTCACGGTGACCGTGTTGTCCGGCTTCACGACGTACACGTACTGGCCCATCGAGCCGTTCAGCACCGCCGAGGTCGGCACGATCACCGCGTTCTTCACGACGCTCACGAGCAGGCGCGTGTTGACGAACTGGTTCGGGAAGAGCGCGAGCTTGCGGTTGTCGAAGAGGCCGCGCAGCTTGACGGTGCCGGTGGTGGTGTCGATCTGGTTATCGACCGTTTCGAGGTAGCCGGCATCGAGCGGCGTGGTGTTCGCGCGGTCGTACGCGGTGACGGACATTTTTTCGCCGGCGGCCAGCTGGCTCATGATCGACGGCAGGTTGTCCTCGGAGGTCGTGAAGATCACGCTCATCGGCTGCAGCTGCGTGATCACGACGACGCCGTTGGTATCGCCCGGCGTCACGTAGTTGCCCGGATCGACCTGGCGCAGGCCGACGCGGCCTGTCACCGGCGCGGTGATGCGCGCGTAGGTGAGGTCGAGCTTGTAGGTGTCGATATTCGCCTGGTCCGACTTCACGGTGCCTTCGTACTGCTTGACGAGCGACGCCTGGGTATCCACCTGCTGGCTCGCGATCGAATCCTGCGCGAGCAGCGCCTGGTAGCGTTTCAGGTCGAGCCGTGCGGTCTGCAGCAGCGCGGTGTCGCGCGCGAGCTGGCCCTGCGCGTTGTCGAGCGAGATCTGGTACGGACGCGGGTCGATCTGCGCGAGCACGTCGCCGGCCTTCACCATCTGGCCTTCCTTGAACGCGACGCTCATTAGCGTGCCGCTCAGCTGCGTGCGAACCGTGACGTTCGCGAGCGGCGTGACCGTGCCGAGCGCAGTCAGCACGACAGGCATCTCGCCTTGCGCGGCAGTGGCGACCTGCACCGGCTGAGGCTGGTTCGCGAATGCGCCGCCGCCCCGGCCGCCGCGCCCGCCGCCCGCATGGGCGCCGCTCGCGCCAGCCGGACGTCCCGCGCCGCTGCCTGCCGCCGCCTCGTGCCGGCGCCACAGCAGGAACGCGACGACGGCGATCAGCACGACGACGATGATCGCGATGAGGCGGCCGTGGCCGTTGCGCGGGCCGGTGGGCGGAGGAGGCGGGTTGCCCGGGGCCGGCGAGCCATTCGGCGTGCCGTGCTTCGGTGTGCCCGGTGCGGGAGTGCGTGCTGGTTCCGAATGCTGTTGTTGTTCGTCCATCGGTTCGGTCGGATGTCTGGCGAGGTGTTGGCGTGTGTGGCCTATGTGGCGTTTGCGCGCCGCGCGGCACTGCGGCGTAGTACGAATTCAGTGCGACAAAGTCAATGCAACGAAGACAACGCAGCGAACTGGGTGCCGCGAAGTCATCGTGCTGTGAGGCACACCGCGCGCATCGCGCGATGCTACGCGAGACGCGCGGCGGCGCTGTGAAACTGGATTGAAGCAGGCTGACGCGCCCGACATCCCGGCGAGGTTTCGAAAGCTCGATGCAAGCAACGTCGGGAGATCGGAAAGCATGATGCTACGTCCCGGTGCACGCGAGCGTCCAGTTGGCGATCTTTTCGACAGATTACGATCGTTACGGTCGGGTTTCGTTTCGCGGCATCCGTAATGCGGATGTTGGCCGGGACGGGCATGCTCTGGCGGCGCGTCCGTACGCGTCTTGCGCTGATCTGTGACGCATCCGTTTGCGGGGAGGCGGTTGCGGTGGATCCGGTTGCGGACGCACCGGTTGCGTGCGCGTGGGTGGTGGTCAACCCGGTCGTCAACCGCCGGGGCGTTCCTGAAGGCGTTGCGCCGGTGTGCCGCCGATCTCGCGAACGATCTTCGCGATGCATTCGAGCAGCGCCGGCGCGGCGTCGCTCACCAGCCAGTCGCGCGGACACTGATGCGCCGCGCCGCCGCAGTTCACGGCGTAGCGCTCGCCCGAAGGACCGGTGAAGCCCGCCGCGATCGCGTTGAGGCCGTCGTACCATTCGCCGGTTGCGATCGCGAAACCCAGCGTGCGCGTTTCGTCGAGCGACTCCTTGACCCGCGCGATGATGTGCCCCCAGTCGTGCCCGGCTGCCGACTGCAGGCCCGCGAGCAACTGCTGGCGCTCGGGCGCCTCGAGCGCGCCCAGGTAGGCGCGGCCGACCGCCGTGCGGCACATGTCCATCCGCGAGCCGACTTCGAGCCGCGACACGAGCACCGCGGAGCGCGGCCGGATCGCGTCGATCACGACCATGTCGAGCCGGTCGCGCACCGCGAGGTGCACCGACAGCGACGTGCGCTCGGCGAGCTCGATCAGGAACGGCCGCGAGCGCGCGCGAATGTCGAAGTTGCGCAGAAAGCCGTTGCTCAGTTCGAGCACGGCGGCGGTCAGCACGAACCGTTCGCTGTCCGGCAGCCGGAACAGAAAGCCGGCGTTGACGAGCGTTGAGGTGATGCGCGAGACGGTGGGTTTCGGAATGCCGGTCAGTTCCGTGATCTCGCGATTGCTGAGCGGCGCGGCGGCGGCAGCGACCCGCCGCAATACCGTCAGACCACGGGCGAGGGCGGTAACTTCGTCGCTTGCGCCGTCTTTTTCCTTCTGCTGCTCTCTCGGGTCGGCCCCGCGAGCGGAACTCGTTGGCTCGTTCATTTCATTTTTCTGAAACGCTATTTCAGTTTCGATGCACGGCGGGCCAGGCCACAGGCGCAAAAGCAGCGCCGGAACCTGTCTCGGAGCCCCGCACGAGCGCTCTTTTTTATCTGGCGTTTCATTGTATCGGAATGTAACGCTGAACTTCTGCCCAGCCGGTTAGATTTTGCTTGACTTAGTCAGCATTACCGTAAAAAATGGAATCTAATTTCGAAACAATGGGTTTCGTCCATCTTTCGAGGCTTTTCAAAGGATATTCGGCAATAATTGCCGAATCGATTATCCCCTATCGAAAGCCACGAATGCCGCGATTTGCGTAGCGGTCAAAGTATTGAAGTCCTGCTCCCGTTATTCGCAACACCACCCGCGGGTTTCGAAATGCCGTCTCTCAGGTTCTAGCACGGCCCTCGGAATGGCTAGAACTTTTTAAGGCGCCACGGAAACGTGGCGCCTTTTTTTCGTGCGCTTACTGGTGCTGATGCAAATGAAGCCCAGCGATCACGGCAGTCCAGGGAGCCGGAACTTGCCAACAGGGCATCAAGCACCTGGATCGGGCGCCTATCCTGCGATTGCGCGGCCGTCGCGTCCGACCCAACCGAATGCATGGACACACGCGACGCGCGAAGAGAACGCCGAGCCGGTGCAGAACGCATCGGGCATCGGCAGATCGATGGACTGCCAGGCACCGTCTGCTGTCAGCTAGGTCGGACAGGCGGGAGCGCTGTCACGCCGCTGTTCAGGGGCGGACACGACGATCTGCCTGGCGGCGGCCTGTTCGATGCAGGTTCGCCGTACCTGAGCACGCGCCAGTTCGAGCGTGTGCTGCTGCTCGTGAAGCGATACCGCCCCGCGGCTACCTGCGCTGACGCGGCGGGATCGGATCTGCGGCGTGGTTTCCGACCGGAACGAAGCTGCGCATCCTGTCCAATCATGCCTGTGCGACGGGAGCGCAATTCCCGGAATATCACGCGTTATCCGCCGATGGTGAAACGACTGTATGGAGCCGCTTTCACGGCTGGTAATGAAGAATTGGGCGTGCGGTCACCGCGCATGGAAACCCAGGCGAATCTTGCAACGCCGGGGTTTCACCATAGTCATGTGGCGATCGCAAACGGGCCGGGTATTCGTGTCCAGCCAGTTGCCGATCGACGCGCGCGATCGTACCGCTCCACTTTGACTTCAGGATCGAGAGCGAAGCGACGGCGATGCTGCGATGCAGTTCAGAACTGACCCACCAGAGCCAGTAGCCTGGGGCGCTCAATGTGAATCGCGTGGTGACGTCGCGGCCGCGTGGGCCTGTCGATATCCGTGAGAGATGGCGACAAACGCTGCCGAAAGCGTCGTCCCCTGCGTAGAAAACGTTCCTGCAAACAGTGGCGTGCGGCAACGCTTTCCAGCGCGTGCACTGGGAGTCCTGCCTACATCATTTAAGGAACTGCTTACCGTGAAATCAGCAGTTACCGACTCCAGAGACTCAGTGAGCGACCGATAAACGGACTGTCTTTCGCTTTCCATACGAATCTGACGATACAGTCGGGTTCGTATGTTTGCGATTACATTTTCGCGATTCCTGCTCGTGCGGCTCGACACCAGGTTTGCCGGTTTGCAAGGCATCGAAGCAGGCAGCTTGGGGGATCGGCCGACGTCGAAGGCTTCTGGACATCCATGGGGTACTCGCTGACGAAGATGCCCACATCAGCGAACCGGACGTGCCCGCACAACCACACTGATCGCGACGCAGGTGCTCGACTCACGACGCGCTGGAGCACGCTCGCCTGAACGCATTCAACGAAAGAAGGAGTTTCATCTTGCAGCCGACTGTCCGCAACAAGCTTCTCGCCGTCATCGTCCTTACGGTGCTGGCCATGATAGGTCTGAGCCTGTTTCTTCTCGCCAAGCTTGGCGAGTCCGATGACCGTTCGGCTGCGCTGTTTCAGCAGGACTTCCACGACTCCACGACCATCGGGGAGATTGACGGCTTGCTGACGCGATCGGACATCAACATTCTTCGCATGATCGCGATCGGCGATCCAGCGTCGATCGCCAATTGGAAGCGCGAAAACGAAGAGCGGTTTGCAGCCGTGAACAAGGCACTTGGCTCGCTCGCGGCGAGTGGCGACAGCTCGCAGGCGGCGACTATTGCGAACCTGCAGAACGCCTATCACCGCATGCAGGCGGGCATGAAACACCAGGTCGAACGGATCGAGGCCGGCGACATCAAAGGCGGAGCAGAGGTCAACCGTCTCGAAGTAAAAGACAACGCCAATCAGGTCTTCGGCATCCTGTCGGACATGAAACGCAATGTGCAGGCAGTGGCGCAGGCGCGCGTGAGCGCTAACGAGGATGCCGCGGTCCGCATCCGCTATCTGTCCATCGCGATCGTCTCGATAGTGGCCGCCGCAGCACTCGGATTCGGCATGTATGTGGTTAGCTCGATCATGGCGGCCCTGCGGGACGCGCTGCGTGTGGCGAATTGCATCGCGGACGGCAAGCTTGGCAACGATGTCGCGAGTGTCGCGCGCGACGAAACCGGACAATTGCTGAACGCGCTTGGGAAGATGGACCGGCAACTCTGCAACACGGTCAGCGCAATCAAGACGGGCACCGAATCGGTCACGGTCGCGTCGCGGGAAATCGCCGCCGGCAACACCGACCTGTCGGCCCGCACGGAGCAGCAGGCGAGTTCGCTCGAAGAGACGGCGGCCAGCATGACTGAGCTCACCGAGACCGTAAAACAGAACGCCGACAATGCGCGGCAGGCCAATGTGCTTGCCACTCGCGCCACCGACCTTGCCGATACCGGCAACGACGCCGTGCAGGGCATGGTCGGCACGATCGAACGGATCAGCGGCAGCTCGAGCAAGATCTCGGAGATCACCGGCGTGATCGAAGGCATCGCGTTCCAGACCAACATTCTTGCGCTCAACGCAGCGGTGGAAGCCGCGCGCGCCGGAGAGCAGGGACGCGGCTTCGCAGTGGTGGCGAGCGAAGTGCGGAGTCTCGCGCAGCGCTCGGCCGCGGCGGCCAAAGAGATCAAGGAACTGATCGGCTCGTCGGTGGCGATCATCGAGGACGGCGCGAAGCAGGCCGGCGACGTCGGTGCGACGATGGGGCAGGTCAAGCAGGCGATCAAGCAGGTCTCGGATATCGTCGGCGAGATTGCCGCTGCTTCGGAAGAGCAGAGCCGCGGCATCGAGCAGGTCAATCAGGCCGTCTCGCAGATGGACGAGGTGACCCAGCAGAACGCCGCGCTCGTCGAAGAAGCTGCCGCCGCCGCGCAATCACTTGAGGAGCAGGCTCACAACCTGAAGGAAGCTGTGTCGGTGTTCAAGGTTCCTGGCGCAGCCGATAAGGAATCCTTCGTTTCTGCTGCCACGACGCGCACGGTCCCGCTTCGGAGCAAGCCGCGCACAGTGACGCTCAAGTTGACGGCGCCGCGAACGCCGACAAAGGTGGCGCCGCAGCGCTCGGGCGTGCCCGTCGCCTCGACTTCCGCGCAACGCAAAGACGAAGCGTGGGAAACGTTTTGAGGAATCGCAGGCGACAGGTATCCCGGGGAGCTTTGTTGCACTCGATCGCCAGCGACTTCGTGGTGGCGCTCAGACAGGATCGATTTCAGATGCTGGAAGGAAGATTACGGACGCTGCGTTCGGTGAGACCTGATCGAGTTTTCGCATGCGTAGAATCAGGTCTTCTCCAAGCGACCTGACATCAGCCATGGAAATCAAGTGGATCGAGGATTTCATCGCCCTCGCGCAGTATCAGAGCTTTTCCCGGGCCGCCGAGTTTCGCAACGTCACGCAGTCCGGCTTCAGCCGCCGGATCCAGTCGCTCGAGCAATGGGTCGGCGCCGAACTGATCGATCGCAGCAGCTTCCCGCCGGTGCTGACCGCAGCGGGTCAGCTGTTCCGCGAAGCGGCGGAAAGCGTGCTGGAGCGGCTGTTCGACACGCGCGCGATCATCCGCACCGAACAGCGGATCGCGGGCAAGAGCCTGCAGATCGCGGCGGGCCACACCATCGCACTCAATTTTCTGCCGGGTTGGCTGAAGGCGCTCTCCGCGCATTTCGGCGAGGTAAGAACCCGCGTGATGCCGACGAACGTGCACGACTCCATTCTGATGCTCGTGAACGGCAACTGCGAGCTGATGTTCGCGTATCACCATCCCGAACTGCCTCTGCATCTCGATCCGGCGCGCTATGAGCACGTGACCGTCGGCATCGACACCTTGATGCCCGCCAGCCGGCCGAAC
The DNA here is from genome assembly GCF_003443895.1 of Paraburkholderia phosphatilytica. Taxonomy (GTDB): domain Bacteria; phylum Pseudomonadota; class Gammaproteobacteria; order Burkholderiales; family Burkholderiaceae; genus Paraburkholderia; species Paraburkholderia phosphatilytica. The sequence goes on from NZ_QQOA01000005.1 coordinate 188,208, forward strand.
CAGCGCTCGGCGCCGGCTTTCCGGCTGCCCGGTACGAAGAAGCAGCCGTTGCCGCTGATCTCCTACACGGACACGAGCTACTTCGGGCGCTGCCTCGCACTGCTGCTCGGCCGCTCCGCTGATGCGCCCGCGCTGCGGCTTCATTTCGAATCCGACATGGCCGAGGTGCTCAAACGGCTCGTGCTGGAAGGCGAGGGTGTCGCCTGGCTGCCGCGCAGCACGATTGCGACGGAGCTTGCCGCCGGCGAACTCGTGCCGGCCGGCCCCGCAGTGTGGAATCTGCAGGTGGAACTGCGCGTCTATCGGGATTCGTCGAACCGGAGCGACTTCATGGAGACGCTCTGGCAGCACCTGCGCGCCGGCTCCGCGACGCTCGGATAGGGTTTTCACGCGCTATGCGAGATTCGCATAGCCGCATGACATAGCCGCATTGCCAGCTTTTTTGCCGCTTCTACCATCCGTCCTCAAGGTGGTCGCGACGTTCTCCGAATGCCGCGCCCGCTATTTTCCCGAGGCGACCCAAGGACGGATAAACATGAAAAATCGACTCACCCTGAGCATCGCGGCCGGGATGATACTCGGCGTCATCGCTGGTTTCATCTGCCACACGCGCATCGCGGACCCGGCTACGCTCACCGCCACCGCGGGCTATTTTTCCATCGTGACCGACATCTTTCTGCGGCTGATCAAGATGATCATCGCGCCGCTGGTGTTCGCCACGCTCGTATCGGGACTGGCCGGCATGGAGAGCGGGCAGGACGTAGGCCGCATCGGTCTGAGGTCGGTCGGCTGGTTCGTCTGCGCTTCGCTCGTCTCGCTGGGTCTGGGCCTTATGCTGGCCAATGTGCTGCAACCGGGCGCGGGTCTGCATCTGACCGACAGCGCTGCCGAAGTCAGCACGGGGCTCAACACCTCGGCGCTGAACGCGAAGGACGTCATCACGCACGCGTTTCCCACGAGCCTCCTTGACGCGATGGCGCGCAACGACATCCTGCAGATCCTGGTGTTCTCGATCTTCCTCGGCCTCGCGCTCAGTGCGCTGAAACGCGACCCGCGCGTCGCGATCGTGGTCCAGACGATCGACGGCATGGTGCCAGTGATGCTGCGCCTGACCAGCTACGTGATGCGCGCCGCGCCGTTCGGCGTGTTCGGCGCGATCGCTTCGGCAGTCACGCTGCGCGGACTCGCCGTGATCTACACCTACGGCAAGCTGATCGGCTCGTTCTATCTGGGGCTGCTGATTCTGTGGGCGATCCTGATCGGCGTGGGCTACGTGTTCCTTGGGCGGCGCGTCGGATCGCTGCTGAAGGCGGTGCGCGAGCCGGCGCTGATCGCATTTTCGACCGCGAGCAGCGAGGCCGCTTATCCGCGTCTGACCGAGCGGCTCGAACAGTTCGGCGTCGACAGGAAGGTGGTCGGCTTCACGCTGCCGCTCGGTTACGCGTTCAATCTGGACGGCTCGATGATGTATCAGGCGTTCGCCGCGATCTTCATCGCCCAGGCCTTTGGCGTGCAGATGCCGTTATCGCAGCAGATCGCGATGCTGTTGATCCTGATGCTGAGCAGCAAGGGCATGGCGAGCGTGCCGCGCGGGTCGGTGGTGGTTGTCGCCGCGGTGGCGCCGATGTTTCATCTGCCGGCGGCGGGCGTTGCGATGGTGCTCGCAATCGACCAGATTCTCGACATGGGACGCACGATGACCAACGTGATCGGCAACAGTGTCGCCACGGCCGTCGTCGCGAAGTGGGAGGGCGTGCGTGAACCCACGAAGCGCGATGTTGCGTTCGATCAACCGGCTGTCGAAACGCGATGAGCACGGGTCCGGTAGCGGGCGGTCGCAGATATGGCGTTGTCGGCGGGTTGGGGCCGCTCGCGAGCGCCGACGTGTTCTTCAAGCTCATGAAGGCGCTTACCGCAGCGTCGGAAGCCGGAAACGCCGATGTGATTTTCGAGCAGTATCCGTTCAAAGGCTCGGACGCCACCAGCGCTGCGACGACGGAGCGCAAGCTCTACGTGTTCGACATGATCCGCGATTTCGAAAAACGCGGCGTGACGACGGTCGTGCTGCCATGCTTTCTCAGTCACACGTTCATCGACGAACTGAAGGCCAATACCGCGCTGCAGATCGTGGACATCGTCGAGGCGGTGCGCGATTACGTCCAGAGGAGGTTTCCCGACGCGATGCGCATCGGGGTACTCGCATCGGACACCACGCAGGAGAAGGGGCTCTTCGAGCGCTACTTCGCGTCACCGCGGTTCGATGTGGTGCATCCCCGGTTGCAGGACGGCATCGACGTCGTCACGGAGGCGATCTATGGCGTTGATGGCATCAAGCGCGGCAATCTGCGCGGCCGCCCGGTCGAACTGCTGCGCGTGGCGTGTGAGGATCTCGTCGAACAGGGCGTACAGCTGATCGTACCGGGTATGACGGAAATCGCGCTGGTGGCGGATGAAATCGGCCCGATCGATGTGCCGTTCGTCGACTCCAACCTGGCGTACGCGCAGTACGCTGTTTCCGGCCGGTTCGAGTGCCGCTCGCCGGTGTTCAAGGTTGGCGTGGTAGGCGGCGTGGGGCCAGCGGCCACCGTCGACTTCCTGCACAAGATCGTCGCCGGCACGCCGGCCTCGCGCGATCAGGATCACATCAAGCTGCTGGTCGAACAGAATCCGCAGATTCCGGACCGCACGGAGAACCTGATTGGCGATGGCGCGGACCCGACGATTTCGCTCTATGCCACGTGCAGGAAACTGGAAGACGGGGACGCGGACATCATCGCCATCCCCTGCAACACCGCGCACGCATTCGTCGAACGGATCCAGCCGTATCTAAGGATACCGATCGTGAATATGCTGACCGTTACGGCAAGCTATCTGCGCGAGACGTTTCCCAAGGTGCACGACATCGGCGTGCTGGCGACCTCCGGGACGATCGATAGCGGCGTTTACCGTAAAGCGCTTGAGCAGCAGGGCCTGCGCCAGGTGGCGCCCGGGCCTGTGCTGCAGGCGCGGGTCATGGAGGCGATCTATGGCAAATACGGCGTCAAGTCCGGTTTCAGCACGGGGCAGTGCGTGGAGGACATTTCGGCGGCCGTCGAAGGCCTGATGACCGAAGGCGTCGAAGTGATTGTGCTTGGGTGCACTGAATTGCCGATACTGCTGCCGGTCCCGGATTTTACAGATGCAAACGGCAGGCACGTGCACCTGGTCGATCCAACCGACGTGCTGGCGCGCTGCTGCATCGCGCACGCGATGAACGACCGTGGCCAGGCGGACACATCGAGTTCGGGCGGTTGATGAGTGAACCGCCTGGCTCTCCTGGACACGTTGGAGTGTTCGTGCCTTGTCATCACTGATGCGGCGTCAGTGCAACGGATGGACAACCGCGCACGACAGCGGTCTGGCATATACGACGCTGCGCGGTCCTAGCCCGCTCTCGGACCGGCAGCGTGAGCGTTTGTTCAAGTTGCTGCAGGACGATGGGCGATGGGCGGGCTATAACGCTTCCAAGCCTGCGAGGAAAGTAACTTGAGCGTTGCCAGATTCCCGTGTGAGTGGGTGACGGAAAAACGCGAGTAGCGCTACCTATGTCACTACGGAAGCTGCGGGCCCGTCGGGCTCACGCATGACGGTGATCTTATCGTTAGCAAGGTCGAACGACCCAGAAAGCTGATTGTAACGACTGGCCCGCGGCCCGCAATCGCCTGTACGGCGAGCGCTGCGCAGGGGAGCGCGAGCATGGCGAACCGTGCGTGATCCGGTCTGGGCATGTGAAATTCCGGTGAGGAGGCTGTGCTGACGATTGATTTAAGGGCAAGCGGGCCTGGTCGGGATACGAGAATGAAGCGTGGTATCGGTTTAGCGTGAAAAAGGTTTAGCGTGAAAAAACAGACCATACGGTTTGTTTGTGAGCTGCTCATCCTGAAACCGGCGTTAGCAATTTCCGCCGGTTCGGCCATGCACTGAACCCGGGAGCGGCGCACTCGCGCAATGCGATCGGTGGCTCACTTTGGGGCGCGCGGCGATCCTGTCAGCGGCTGCGCGCCGTCCCGCAGCGCCTTGTGCGAGAAGGCTCTCCGCGCGACAGGCAGCGGGCCGGCATGGAACGTGCCTCTTGGATATCAACTTGTATTCAAGATTGAGCGCATGGGCACCGATCTCATCCTGAGGGTTCTTCCGCTGCTGGAACAGTACGCGCGTGGCGCGCTGACTCCGCGCGCAGTCGTCGACGCCATCGTGCAGCGGATCGATGCGAGCGACCGCCCGGAAGCCTGGATCTCACGCGTGCCGGCGGACGCCTTGCTGGCGCGCGCGGCCGAACTTGACGCGCAACGTGAGCGGCACGGTCCGGCATGGCGGCAGCATCTGCCGCTTTACGGTGTGCCGTTCGCGGTCAAGGACAACATCGACGTTGCCGGCATGCCGACGACCGCGGCCTGCCCACCGTTCGCCTATACGCCACGCGAGTCCGCGTTCGCGGTGCAGCGCCTGTTGCGGGCGGGGGCAATCCTCGTTGGCAAAACCAATCTCGATCAGTTTGCGACCGGCCTCGTGGGCACCCGCTCGCCGTATGGAGCGGTGCGCCAGGTCGCGCACGACGCGCTCGTGTCCGGTGGCTCCAGTTCAGGGTCCGCGGTCGCGGTCGCGGCGGGTCTCGTCGCGTTTTCGCTCGGCACTGACACAGCCGGTTCGGGCCGCGTGCCCGCGGGCTTCAACGAACTCGTCGGGCTCAAACCGACGCTCGGTCTCGTCAGCAAGCGAGGCGTAGTGCCGGCGTGCCGGAGCCTGGATTGCATCTCGATCTTCGCACACGACGTGGCCGACGCATGGTGCGTGCTCGAGCAGATGGCCGCGTTCGATGCGGCGGATGGCTATGCGCGGCGTGTGCCGCCGCTGGGCATTCCGCACGGTCCTTTGCGTATTGCGATTCCCGATGAGCTCGAATTCTTCGGCGACGCAACGGCCGCCGCGGCCTTCGCCGCGACGCTCGACACGATGTCGTCACGCCTCGATCTCGTACCGGCGAAGATCGTCTTCGAGCCACTGAAGCGCGTCGCCTCGCTGCTATACGATGGACCGTGGGTCGCGGAACGGCGCGCCGCTCTCGGCGCATTCTTCGACGACCATCGCGGCGACATCGATCCGGTCGTTGCCGCGGTGATCGGCAAGGCGGATGCCTTCAGCGCCGTCGATGCGTTCAACGGCCAGTATGAATTGATGCGGCTCAAGCGCGAGGCCGACAGGCTGTTCGACACGATCGACGTGCTGATCGTGCCGACCACACCAACGCACCCGTCGATCGCCGACGTGCAGGCCGAGCCGATCGCACGCAACAGCCAGCTCGGCGTCTACACGAACTTCGTCAATCTGCTGGATCTGTGCGCGCTCGCGGTACCGTGCCTGCGGCGTGCCGACGGGTTGCCCGCCGGCGTCACGCTGATCGCGCCCGCCGGAGCGGACCACCGGCTCGCGGTGCTGGGTGCGCGCGTTCAGGCGCTGGTCGATGAGCGCGCGGGCGCGCACGCGCAAGACGCCGCGCTGATCGCAGCGCGCCCGCTGCCGTTCGATGAACCGACTGTCACGCTCGCCGTGGTTGGCGCGCATCTGCGCGGCGAACCGCTCAACTGGCAACTGCTCGAAGCGGGCGCGCGTTTCGTCGAAACGACCACGACGACTCCCCACTACCGGCTGTTCGCGCTGGCGGGCACGACGCCACCCAAGCCGGGCCTTGTACACGTACCCGATGTGGACCCAGGCGCCCGCGCGATCGAAATCGAACTGTGGGAACTACCGCTGCGCAGCTTCGGTGCGTTCGTTGCCGCCGTGCCCGTACCCCTCGGCATCGGCACGCTCCAGACTGCGGATGGTCGCAGTGTCAAAGGCTTCATCTGCGAGCCCGCGGCCGTTGCGCTGGCGAGCGGCGCGCTCGACATCACGCCGTTCGGCGGCTGGCGAGGCTATCTGCACAGTCAGGCACCGGCAGCGTCCGGTCCCGGGCACTGAACTCCGTACGCTCAACATAAGGAATCCATATCATGACCAACCGCCGCGATTTCATTAAAGGTGCCGGGGCTTTCGCGCTGGGCAGCCTGTTGCCGTTCGAAAGCGTGTTCGCTGCCGGCAATCTGACTGTCGGGGTGATCTACGTCGGCTCGCGTGGCGACTTCGGTTACAACCAGGCGCAGGCTCAGGCCGCCGCGGTGATCAGGAAGCTGCCGAACGTGAAGGTCGTCGAGGAAGAGAACGTGCCCGAGACGGTCGCCGTGCAGAAGACGATGGAAGCGATGATCGAGCAGGACGGCGCGACGCTCATCTTCGCGACGTCGTTCGGCTACTTCGATCCGCACGTGCTCAAGATGGCCGCGAAATACCCGAAGGTCCGCTTCGCGCATTGCGGCGGCCTGTGGAAGAGTGGCGAACCCGCGAACATCACAAGCTACTTCGGCTACATCGACGAATGCCAGTACCTGAACGGCGTCGTGGCCGGCCACGCAAGCAGGACGAAGAAGCTCGGCTTCGTCGCTGCGAAGCCGATCCCGCAGGTGCTGCGCAACATCAACGCGTTCACGCTCGGCGCGCAGTCGGTCGATCCGTCGATCACGACGCACGTGATCTTTACCGGCGACTGGTCGATGCCCGTGAAAGAAGCCGAGGCGGCGAACAGTCTCGTCGATCAGGGCTGCGACGTGCTCACCTGTCACGTCGATGGACCGAAGGTCGTGATCGAAACCGCCGAGAAGCGCGGCGCGATGAGCTGCGGTTATCACGCGAGCCAGGCGGCGCTCGCGCCGAAGGGCTATCTGACCGGCGCCGAATGGGATTGGGCGACGCCATACAAGGCGCTCGTCGCGTCGGCGCAGACCGGTGCCGCCGCGCCGAACATCCTGCGCGGCGGCCTGAAGGAAGGCTTCGTGAAGATGTCGCCTTACGGCACGAAGGTTACACCGGACGCGAAGACGAATGCCGATGCGATCAAGTCGAAGATGATCGCTGGCGACTACGTGATCTTCAAGGGGCCGATGAAGAACAACCAGGGCGGCGCGGCGATCCCCGCGGGCACCAGCTACGCGCAGACCGACATCACGCTCGAAAGCATGAACTACCTGGTGGCGGGCGTCGTCGGCCAGATCTGACCGGTGCGCCGTGCGCCGCTGGCGCGGGATGAACCCTGACTTGCGAGGAGTTGCGATGCGCACCATTGCTTCGTTGCGCGGCACGCTGCCTGCCGGCATCGCGCGGCTGTTGCTCGCCGTGCTGCCGGCGTTGCCGACGCTGTGCGCGCTGGTCGGCACGCTGCTGCTGTTTTCGCTGTTCCTGCTCGTGCAGGGGCAGCCGGCACTCGATGCGATCGCGCTGATCGCGCAAGGCGCGTTCGGTTCGTCGTTCGCGTGGCAGAGCACGCTGCTGCGCGCGGCGCCGCTGATGCTGACGGCGCTCTGCGTCGCATTGCCCGCGCAGGTCGGCCTGATCGTGATCGGAGGAGAAGGTGCGCTCGCGCTCGGGGGCCTCGCGGCAGCGGTGGTCCCGCAGGCGATTCCGCATGTCACGCCATGGTTCGTCGCGACGCCGCTGATGGCGCTTGCCGGCATGGCCGCGGGTGGTGTGTGGATCGGTGCCGTCGGCGCGATGCGCCAATGGCGCGGCGTCAACGAGACGATCAGCAGCCTGCTGATGTCGTACATCGCGATTGCGCTGTTCAAGCAGCTGGTCGAAGGACCGCTGCGCGACCCCGCGAGCCTCAACAAACCGTCGACGTTGCCGCTGCCCGATGCGATGTCGATCGGTTCGCTGCCGGGTCTCGACGTGCACTGGGGACTGTTCTGGGGGCTCGTCGCGTGCGTGGCCGCGTGGGTTTTCGTCAGGCACAGCACGAAGGGTTTCGCGCTGCGCGTCGCGGGTGGCAACAACCGCGCGGCGCGGCTCGTGGGTCTGCCGGTGAGCTCGCTCGCATTGACCGCATGCGTGCTCGGCGGCGCCGCGGCGGGACTGGCGGGCATGTTCGAAGTGGCCGCAGTACAGGGCAGCGCGAACGCTTCGCTGCTCGCGGGCTATGGCTACGCGGGCATCCTCGTCGCGTTCGCGGCGCGCCAGAACCCGCTTGCAATCGTCGTCTGCGCGCTGATGATCGGCGGCATCGAAGCGAGCGGCAGTCTGCTGCAGCGGCGGCTCGATCTGCCCGACGCGACGACGCTGGTGCTGCAGGGGCTGCTGTTCGCGAATCTGCTCGCGTGGGAGGCGCTCGGCGGCCGCATCGTCGCGTGGCGCGTCGGATTGCAGGCTGCGGCGCTAGCGGATAGCACCGTTCAACTGGAGCGCACTCATGCCTGATCTTCATTCGACGGTCGCTGTACTGCTGCTGTCGCTGTTCGCCGGCGCGATCCGCGTGAGCACGCCGTACCTGTTCGTGAGCCTCGGCGAGTGTCTGACCGAGAAGGGTGGGCGCGTCAATCTCGGGCTCGAAGGTATTCTCGTGTCGGGCGCGATGAGCGGCTACGCGGGCGCGTATCTGTCCGGCTCGGCGTGGGCGGGGGTCGTCGCGGCCGCGGCGGTCGGGCTCGTGCTCGGTTGCCTGCATGGGCTCGTCTGCTCGTTGCCGCGTGTCTCCGACATCGCGTTTGGAATCGCACTGATGCTGTTCGGCACCGGCATCGCGTTCTATCTTGGCAAGCCGTTCATCGAGCCGCAGGCGCCGATGCTGTCGTCGCTCGACCTCGGCGGCTGGGCTGCGTCGCCGCAACTGCACAACGCGCTGCACGTCAACCCGCTGTTCGCGCTCGGCGTCGTGCTCTCCTTTGCGTTGCAGTGGGGCTTGCGTTCGACCCGCTGGGGGATGACGCTGCGCCTCGTCGGCGAGAACGCCGGGAGCGCGCGGGCAATGGGCTATCCGGTCACCAGGGTGCGCGTGATCGCCACCGCCGCGGGGGGCTTGCTGGCCGGCATCGGCGGTGCTTATCTGTCGCTGGTCTATCCGGGCAGCTGGAACGAAGGGCTGTCGAGCGGCCAGGGGCTGATGGCGGTGGCGCTCGTGATCTTCGCGCGCTGGCACCCGCTGCGCTGCCTGTGGGCGGCGCTGCTGTTCGGCGCGGCCGGCGCGCTCGGCCCCGCATTGCAGGCGGTCGGCGTGACGAGCGGCTACTACCTGTTCAACGCCGCGCCGTACGTGCTGACGCTCGCGATCATGATCGTCAACTGCCGGCCGGATCGCACGCTCGCGGGTGCACCTGGCGAGCTCAGCCTGACCCGCTGATGCATGGACCCCTTGACGCGCAGCGCGGCCATGCGCCGGCGCGTTCCGATTCGACACGTTCCGGAGAACCGACCATGACCCGCTTCATCGACGCCCGTCCGTATCCGTGGCCTTATGACGGCGCGCTGCGTCCCGACAATACGGCGCTCGTCATCATCGACATGCAGACGGACTTCTGCGGCATCGGCGGCTACGTCGACAAGATGGGCTACGACCTGTCGCTGACACGCGCGCCGATCGGGCCGATCCGCAGTGTGCTTACGTTGATGCGCGAGCAGGGCTTTACGATCATCCATACGCGCGAAGGCCATCGTCCCGATCTGTCGGACCTGCCCGCGAACAAACGCTGGCGTAGCCGCCAGGCAGGCACCGGCGGCATCGGTATCGGCGACAACGGCCCGTGCGGCAAGATCCTGGTGCGCGGCGAGCCCGGCTGGGAAATCATCGACGAACTCGCGCCGCATCCCGGCGAGATCGTCATCGATAAACCGGGCAAGGGCTCGTTCTGCGCGACCGATCTCGAACTGATCCTGCGCACGCGGGGTATCGCGAATCTCGTGCTGACCGGCATCACGACCGACGTGTGCGTCCACACGACGATGCGCGAGGCGAACGACCGCGGCTTCGAATGCACCGTGCTCGCCGACTGCTGCGGCGCCACCGACAAGGGCAACCACGACGCCGCGTTGAACATGATCCTGATGCAGGGCGGCGTGTTCGGCACCGTGTCGGATTCCGGCGCGCTGCTCGCGGCGCTGGGGCGTTGATCATGCCGAACGCAAACGCACGGCATGCGCTCGGCATCGAAGTGATCGGCGCGCGCAAATCGTTCGGCGCGTTTCGCGCGCTCGACGACGTGTCGCTGAAAGTCGCCGCGGGCACCGTTCACGCGCTTCTCGGCGAGAACGGCGCGGGCAAGAGCACGCTCGTGAAGGGCCTCGTCGGCTATGGCGTGCTCGATAGCGGCGAGATCGTCGCCGATGGCCGGCAGGTGCAGATTGCGTCGCCGCGCGATGCGCAGGCGCTCGGCATTGGCATGGTGTACCAGCACTTCACACTGGCGGCGGGTCTTTCGGTCGAAGAGAACCTGCTGCTCGCGCGCGGCAGTCTGCCGTGGAAGATCGACTGGGCCACCGAGCGTGCGGCGCTGGACGCGTTCATGCGCAGCATGCCGTTCCGGCTGCCGCTCGACGCGCCGGTGTCGGGACTCGCCGCGGGTGAAAAGCAGAAGCTCGAAATCCTGAGGCAGCTCTACCTGCGCCAGCGTTTCCTGATTCTCGACGAACCGACCTCCGTGCTGACGCCGCAGGAAGCGGACGAAGTGCTCTGCCTGATGCGCGAACTCACGTCGCGCGGCGAGCTGACGGTGCTGATGATCACGCACAAGTTTCGCGAGGTGATGGCGTATGCGGACGACGTGACCGTGCTGCGCAAGGGGCGCTTCGTCGGCTCCTGCGCGGTCGCGCAGACCGACCGCGACCGGCTTGCCGCGTGGATGATGGGCAGCGACGCCGCCTTCGATGCGCGCGCGTCGGCCGGCATTGACAACGTGCGGCCCGCGCGCCGGCCGCTCGCCGACGATGCGCCGGTGCGTCTGGAGCTGACGAAGCTGTCGGTCGTCGACGATCGCGGGCATCCGGCCGTGCGCGATGCGTCGCTTGCCGTGCGGGGCGGTGAAATTCTCGGCCTCGCGGGCGTGTCCGGCAATGGGCAGAAGGAGCTGATCGAGGCGCTCGTCGGGCAGCGCCGCGCGCAGTCCGGCGAGATGCGCGTGAAGGGCGAGCCCTACCGCGCAACGCGTGCAGAGATGACCCGGTTACGCCTGTTCGCGTTGCCGGAAGAGCCGCTGCGCAATGCGTGCGTAGCGGGCATGACGGTCGCGGAGAATCTTGCGCTGCGCAACTTTGACCGTGCGCCGGTGCGTCGCGGCGGCTGGCGGCTCGATCGCCGCGCACTGCGCGAGCGCGCGACGCATCTGATCGACGAGTTCAACGTCCGGCCTCCCGTCCCTGAGCGCGCGATCGGCACGCTCTCGGGCGGTAACGTGCAGCGCGCCGTGCTCGCGCGCGAACTCGGTCAGGCCGTGGACGTGCTGATCGTCGCGAATCCGGTGTTCGGCCTCGATTTCGCGTCCGTCGCCGACATCCATACGCGCATTCTCGCCGCGCGCGATGCGGGCGCGGCGGTGCTGCTCGTGAGCGAGGATCTCGACGAGCTGCTCGAACTCGCGGACCGGATCGTCGTGATCGTCGAGGGACGCTTCGTGTTCGAGACGCCTGCGCTATCCGCGGATCGCGTTGTGCTCGGGCGGCATATGGCGGGACATGGCGAGCCGGGCGATCAGCATGCGGTGGTGCCGGCCGCGCTGGCAGGCGCATGATGGATGCCGATGGACGAACGGGGGAACCGGGCGTGGCATTGCCGCGTCCAGACGACTACAAGGACCACGGAATGAGTGTTGCCACCATTGCACGCGCGAAGCCGTCGCCGTTCGCGTTCGATCCGCGCCACACCGCGCTCGTCGTGATCGACATGCAGCGCGACTTCATCGAGCCTGGCGGATTCGGCGAAGCGCTCGGCAACGACGTGTCGCTGCTCGCCGGCATCGTGCCGGATGTCGCGCGCCTGCTCAGCTTTGCGCGCGACCAGCGCTGGCACGTCGTGCATACGCGCGAATCGCACGCGGCCGATCTGTCGGACTGCCCGCCGGCGAAGCGGCTGCGCGGCGAGCCCAATGCCCGCATCGGCGACGCGGGGCCGATGGGGCGCATCCTCGTGCGCGGCGAGCCCGGCAATGCGATCGTCGAAGCGCTTGCGCCCATCGAAGGCGAACTCGTGATCGACAAGCCGGGCAAGGGCGCGTTCTACGCGACGCGCCTCGGCGAGGAGCTGGCGCTGCGCGGGGTCACGCACCTCGTGTTCGCGGGCGTGACGACCGAGGTCTGCGTGCAGACGACGATGCGCGAGGCGAACGACCGAGGCTACGTGTGCCTGCTGGTCGAAGATGCGACCGCGAGCTACATTCCGGCATTCAAGGCCGCGACCGTCGAGATGATCCGCTCGCAGGGCGGCATCGTCGGCTGGACGGCAACGCTGGCCGATCTGCCGGGGGGCCGCGCGTGACGATCGACGTGAACCGGCAGCAGATCGTCGCCGAAGTGGCGGCGGCATTCGACGCGTACGAGCGGGCGCTGGTCGACAACGATACCGCGCTGATGAACGCGCTCTTCTGGAGCGCACCGGAAACCGTGCGCTACGGCATTGCCGAGATCCAGCATGGCGGCGCGGCGATCTGGCAGTGGCGCGATACCTGCGAGCCGGTGCCGAAGAGCCGGCGGCTGCATCGTACGGTCGTCACGACGTTCGGCACCGACTTCGCGACGGTCAGCACGGAATTCACGAGCGACGCGACGCCGCTCACGGGCCGTCAGATGCAGACGTGGGCGCGGCTCGGCGATCCCGCGCTGTTTGGCGGATGGATCGTCGTCGCGGCGCACGTGAGTCTTATCGATACGCGCTGAAGCAGCGATAATGAGGCGGTCATCCGTCTCGCCGGAGACAAGGACTCAACCCACAAGGCCAATGGACGATACGCCCGACGAAGTCGCAACGAAGACGGTCTACAACGCGAATCCGCTTGCGGAACAGGTGTACCAGCTGCTCAAGCAGGACATCTTCAACTTCCGTCTGTTTCCGGGCGACCGATTTTCCGAAACCGACATCGCGCAGTACTACGGCGTGTCGCGCACGCCGATGCGCGATGCGCTGTTCCGTCTGTTGCGCGAGGGGCATCTCGAAGTCGGCTTCCGGCGCGGCTGGAAGGTGTCCGACATCAATTTCGGCCAGCTCGATCAGCTCTACGACCTGCGGATCGTGCTGGAGGTGGCGTCGATCGAGCGCCTCGGCAGTACACCTCCGCCGCATCCGGCGATCGAGGCGCTGAAAGTGGTCTGGTGCGTCGCGCCGGAGCTGCGCGAAAGCGACCCCGTCGTGATGTTCGGCATGGACGAGAATTTCCATCGCGGCCTCGTGGCCGCGACCGGCAACGACGAGATGCTGCGGGTTCACAACGAGGTGACCGAACGCATCCGCATCGTGCGGCGTCTGGATTTTCTGAAGCCGCACCGCACGAGCGCAACCTACGAAGAGCATTCGACCATCCTCAATCTGATCGACCGTGGCAAGCTCGCCGAGGCGATCATTCTGCTACGCGCGCATATCACGCAGAGCAAGCTCGAGGTGCGCAAGATTACGCTGTCGATGCTGGCGGCGGCACGGGATAGCAAGTTGCCGTTCGTGACGTGATGCACAGCGGACGCGGCGGACGGGACATCGCGTGTATCCCGGCCGCATGCTGCGGGATGCGCCGGGCGGTTTGGCAGCTGCGTCGAAGGGCGGGCTGCTATATTGCCGACGGGAACCGGCAAAGCTGTCCAGCCGGGTTCCGCATCCGTTCATTTCCTGTGAGGCCTTCGCACATGAACCTGAAATCGATTACGCCACTTGTTCTGGCTGCCCTGGTTGCCGTGTCGGCACCCGTCCATGCGCAGCAGCAGCCGCGTCCGGATCATCGAGGCGTCGACAGGCGTGGACCGCCGCACGATGCGCCGGTCGATCGTCCGGGCGGTCCGCTTCCCCACGAAGACTGGCACAAAGGCGACCGGTTGCCGACTGAATACCGCGACAGGAATTACGTGGTCGACGACTGGCGCGGTCATGGCTTGTCGGCGCCGCCACATGGTTACCACTGGGTGGGCGTGAATGGCGATTACGTGCTGGCAGCCGTCACCACGGGCGTGATTGCGAGTGTGCTGGCATCCGGCCACTAGCGTGTCATGCAATGACGGGGGGCAGCCGACGCCCTCCGGTCGCGCGGTGCAAAGACGACGTCAGAAGTCCTGAACAGTCAACCTGCGAGCGGACCCAGACGAACGCCAAGCAGCGCGCCCGCGGCAACGATGGACAACACCGCGGCGGCGATTGCGACATAACGGTAGTCGCGCCGCCGCATGAATACCGCGAGCATCAACAGCAGACGCAACACCGGCAGCAGAATGAACAACGCGACACCAGCGGTCAGCATAGTGGCGCCAGACACGGCCGCATGCACGTCGGCGGCCGAAACGATGCCGGCACAGATCATCGCGCACGCGAGCCACGTGCCACACTGAAGAAACATGGCGAGCAGGCGTTCGAGCGGCGCCGGTCCGGATGCGATGGTGGTCATTGGAACGGATGTCCCGATAGATGATCGAGCGGATGGATGCCGAGACCCTGGAACGACATCTGACACGCGACACACACGAGTACGGTGAGGAACAGCAGCCGCAACTGCGCCGCCGGTACCTTCATCAGCACCTGCGCGCCGAGTACCGCCCCCACGACCGAGCCCAGTGCGACCGGTCCCGCGACCGCGGTCACGATCTCTCCGCGCACGAAATACGCGCAGGCGCTCGCTGCGGCCGTCACACCGATCATGAAATTCGACGTCGCGGTCGAGACCTTGATCGGCAGCCGCAGCGCGTTGTCCATCGCGGGAATCTTGAGAATGCCGCTGCCGATGCCGAGCAGCGCCGACACGAGACCGGCGACGTACATCAGCAGCAGGCCGGCCGGCACGCGGTGCACTTCATAGCTGATTTCGCGACGCAGGCGCGCGTCCGGATAGCTCGCGTTCAGCCCAAGCGCGCTGGCGAGGCTCCTCGCGGCGGGAGACGAGCGCGTGTCCACCGGGTCCTCGCGTCGCACGAACATCTGCCATGCGGAGATCAGCAGCACCGCGGCGAACAGGAAGTCGAGCGCGGCGACGGGAATCACGCCGGCCACCAGCACGCCGGTCAGCGCACCGAGCGTCGTGCCCGTCTCCAGCACCACGGCGAGGCGAACATTGGTCAGCCCCCCGCGCAGGAAGCCCGCCGCGCCGCCGCACGAACAGGCAATGACGGAAACGATGCTCGCGCCGATCGCCGTGTGCATGCCGAAGTGAAACAGCGTAGTCAGCGCGGGCACGATGAACAGGCCGCTCGCCATACCCAGCATGCCGCCCACCGCGCTCGCGCCAAGTCCGACGCAGAATAGCCAGAAAGTGATGTCGAAGTTCATTGGATCGGCGGTGGGTGTCCCAGGAGGTTGCACAACGCTGCGGGAAAGCGCGACGCCTCACGTGTCCGGCACGCGGCGGCGTCATTGTCTTGTACGTAATATAACATGTTATAACAGGTTGAGGAGGCGAGATCCGGGGCAGGGACTGCCATGACGCGCTGGCGCACCTTGCGGGCTAGCCCCGCTTTTAGTTGCTATATCATGAGACAAGGTCCGACCTGCGGCACGAGCCCGCCTCGCCATCTTCGATACTCATGAAAGTCAAGAAACTGCCCGCATTGAAGGCCGACTCGTCCGTGCCGCTCTACTCGCAGATCCGTGAGGCGTTGCGCCTCGAGATTGGCCGGCAGGCGCTGAAGCCGGGTGCGCAGTTGCCGCCGGAAAGCGCGTTGATGAAGCGCTTCAGCGTGAGCCGCATCACGGTGCGCCAGGCGCTCGCGCAACTGCAATCCGATGGGCTCGTGTTCAAGGTGCCGGGCAAGGGCACCTTCGTCGGAGCGCCGAACGTGACGCAGGACATCAACCGGCTCGAAGGCTTCGCCGAGGCGATGGAACGGCAGGGGCGCGGCACGACCAACCGGGTGCTGTCGCATACGGTGATCCGCTGCAACGAGGCAGTCGCGCAAAGGCTCGGCGTGGAAACCGGCAGTTACGTAACGGAGATCTGCCGCGTTCGCTATCTCGACGACCGGCCGGTATCGCTCGACATCAGCTATCTGTCGGTCGAGATCGGCGAGTTTCTGCGCGGCACCGAAGCGCTCGCGAGCCGCGACATCTTCTCGATTCTCGAGGACGACCTGAACATCCGGCTGCGCTTCGCCGACCTCGACATCGCCGCGATCGCCCCCGACGAAACGACGCGGCAGATTCTCGAAATGGACGGCGACGATCCGCTGCTCAAGATCGAGCGGCTCACTCACAACGATCAGAACGAGCCGGTCGACTTCGAATATCTGTTCGTCCGCACGGACTATCTGCATTACACGTTGCGTCTCGAGCGGCATCGCACCACGTAGATCTCCTGACGCGCGCGGCTCGCGTGCGCATTCTCCCGCTGCGCTGACTCAACTCCCTCGTGCCGCCTACGCGCCCGCCGATCGGGAACGGATGCGCCGCGCCGGTGCCGCGCGCACCAGCAAGGCGCCGGCCGCATCGCGCCGACCCTTCCAGCGGTCCTCATCAATCCCCCTGCGACAAGGCTTTCCGGCGCATCGTCATGACTGGCACAGAGCGTGCATAGTACAGGTTATAACAGGTACTTCAGTCAGCCCTTTTTGAGGATGAGGACCACGATGCCCGACAGCGACAAGTACACGGTCGAAACCATCACCCATATCCATACTTGGGTGCCCGACAAACTGTTTTCGATCCGCACGACCCGTCCGCCGCAATACCGGTTCGTTGCCGGCCAGTTCGCGCGGCTCGGCGTCGACAAGACCGGGGACAGCTCGGTCCCGGTGGTGTGGCGCGCCTATTCGATTGTCTCCGCGCCGTATGACGAGCATCTGGAATTCTTCTCGATCGTGGTGCCCGGCGGCGAGTTTACGAGCGAGCTGTCGCGGCTCGCAGTAGGCGACCCGCTATATCTCGAGCGTACCAACTACGGCTTCCTGACGACCGACCGCTTCGAATGCGGCAAGGATCTGTGGCTGCTGTCGTCGGGGACCGGGCTCGCGCCGTTCGTGTCGATTCTCTATGACGTCAAGACGTGGGAGGACTATGAACGCGTGGTGCTGGTGCACAGCGTGCGCGAGCCGGGCGAACTGGCTTACCGGCCGCTCATCGAAGCGCTCGGGCAACACGAGTATTTCGGCGAATACGCGGCGCGCAAGCTCACCTACGTACCCGTCGTCACGCGCGTGCCGGTGCGCGGCGCGCTCGGCAAACGGATCACCGAGCTCGTCGATACCGGCGAGCTGGAGCAGTTCGCCGGCACGCGTTTTGACCACGACCGCTCGCGCATCATGCTGTGCGGCAACCCCGACATGGTCGAGGACCTGCGCAGGCAGTTCACGGTCAAGGGCTTCACCGTCAGCAAGCGCGGCAAGCCCGGACACCTCGCGGTCGAGAACTACTGGTAGTGCGACTTCGAGGTGCCGGCGCTGCGCAAGGTTGGCGCGGCGACGCACCGGATCGCGGCAAGCCGGACCCGGCATCAGTGGCTGCAGTCCGCGCCAGCGAGCTTCGGTGCGATTGGCACATGAATTGCAGCACATGTAAATACATGTACTAGAAACGTTGGCCGCAGCGAAGGCAGCGCGTGCAAAGCGGAAACACGACAGGACAAAAACCATGCAGACCCACGAACTCGAATATGACCTCATCGTCGTCGGCGGCGGAACCGGCGGTCCGATGGCTGCCGTCAAGGCGAAAGAGGCGAACCCCGCATTGCGCGTGCTCGTGATCGACAAGGCCAACGTGAAGCGCAGTGGCGCGATCTCGATGGGCATGGACGGGCTGAACAACGCGGTGATTCCGGGCCACGCCACCCCCGAGCAGTACACCAAGGAAATCACCGTCGCGAACGACGGCATCGTCGATCAGCGCGCGATCCTCAAGTACGCGCAGATGAGCTTCGACATGATCCAGGAACTCGACCGCTGGGGCGTCAAGTTCGAGAAGGACGAGACCGGCGACTTCGCGGTTCGCAAGGTCCACCACATGGGCGCGTATGTGCTGCCGATGCCCGAAGGGCATCACATGAAGCGCGTGCTGTACCGGCAGATGAAGCGCGCGCGCGTCGAGATCACCAATCGCGTGGTGGTCACGCGCGTGTTGACGGGACCGGACGGCGCGGTGGCGGGCATCATGGGCTTCGATTGCCGCACGGCGGATCTCTACGTGATCCGCGCGAAGGCGGTGGTGCTGTGCACGGGCGCGGCGGGGCGGCTCGGGCTGCCCGCCTCGGGCTATCTGTTCGGCACCTACGAGAACCCGACCAACTGCGGCGACGGCCACGCGATGGCGCTGCATGCGGGCGCCGAGCTCGCGAATCTCGAATGCTTCCAGATCAATCCGTTGATCAAGGACTACAACGGGCCGGCATGCGCGTATGTCACGGGCCCGTTCGGCGGGTACACGTCGAACGCGCGAGGCGAGCGCTTCATCGAGTGCGACTACTGGAGCGGACAGATGATGCTCGAGTTCTTCAACGAGCTCGAAGGCGGCCGCGGCCCGGTGTTCCTGAAGCTCGATCACCTCGCCGAAGAAACCATCGCGGAAATCGAGACCATCCTGCACACGAACGAGCGGCCGAGCCGCGGACGCTTTCACGAGCGGCGCAACACCGACTACCGGCGCGACATGGTGGAGATGCACATCTCCGAAATCGGTTTCTGCAGCGGCCACAGCGCATCGGGCATCTACATCGACGAACACGGCGCGACCACCGTGCCGGGACTCTTCGCGGCCGGCGACTGCGCGAGCGTGCCGCACAACTACATGCTGGGCGCGTTCGTGTACGGCAAGGTCTGCGGCGCCAACGCGGCTGAATATTGCACGGATCACGCGTTGCCCGCCGTCGATCGCGATTTCGTCGCGCGGGAGGGCGCGCGCATTCACGCGCCGCTCGCGCGCAGCGAAGGGCTCACGCCGTGGCAGGTCGAATACAAGACGCGCCGCATCGTCAACGACTACCTGCAGCCGCCGAAGATCACCCGCAAGATGGAGATCGGCCTGCAGCGGCTGGATGAAATCCGCGAGGATCTGGAGCACATGTCCGCCGCGGACCCGCACGAGCTGATGCGCGCGATGGAGGCGTTCACGATTCGCGACTGCGGCGAGATGGCGGCGCGTGCATCGCTGTTTCGCACCGAGAGCCGCTGGGGCCTCTATCACCTGCGCGCCGACTACCCCGAACGCAACGACGCGGACTGGTTCTGCCACTCGATGCTGCGGCTCGATGCGCAGTCGGGCATCACGGTGCGCAAGCGTCCGGTCGATCCGTTCGTGATTCCGATCGAAGCCGAAGAGCGCGAAGCCTATCAACGCCTGCGCGTCAGCCTGCCGGCCGAAGCCGCCTGAAGACCGCCGCATTCCCCTGGAGTCAATCCATGACCATCGCGCTGAACCGTACCCAGGCCCCCGTCGTCGTCGACGAGAGCAAATGCATCGCAGACAAGGGCTGCACCGTGTGTGTCGACGTGTGCCCGCTCGACGTGCTCGCGATCGACCTGTCGAAGAACAAGGCCTTCATGAAGTTCGACGAATGCTGGTACTGCATGCCCTGCGAGCAGGACTGCCCGACCGGCGCCGTGCACGTCAACATTCCGTACCTCGTCCGCTAGGAGGCGCGCCACGATGAACGCTCCGAGCGGAATCGTTTCCCGGCTCGCCGATCCGGACGCCACCGTGCGCCGGCTCGCGGTCCTCGAACTGCCGTACTCCGATGAAGACGACATCGCGCCGCTGCTCGTGCACGCGCTGCGCGACGCCGACGCGTCGGTGCGCGCCGAGGCCGCGCGGGCGCTCGAAGGCTACGAGGACGACGACAGCGTCGCCGCGCTGGCCGCCTGTCTCGTCGATGAGGATCCGGCGGTCCGCGCGGCCGCGGGCGACACGCTGGCCGAGCTCAAGTCCGCCGCGTGCGGCGTCCATCTGCTGCCGTATCTCGACGCGCTCGCGGCCGACACCGTGACGCGCGCGTTGCGGGCGCTGCGGGCGCTGCGCGTGCCGGCCGCGCTCGAGCCGGCGCTGCGGCTGCTCGGTCACGACGATGCCGGCGTGCGCAAGGAGGCTGCGGGCGTGCTCGGCTATTTGAAGCACGCGGCGGCGGTGGCCGAACTCGCGCGCGCCGCGATGTTCGATGCGGACGGCGAAGTGCGCCGCACGGCGATCGGCGCGCTCGGCTACGCGGAGCAGGTGAGCGTGCTGCCGGCGCTGATGCGGGCGCTGAAGGACGACGCGTGGATGGTGCGCGAAGAGGCCGCGCAGACGATCGGCAAGCTGCAGGGGCGGCCCGCCGTCGACGACCTGATCGCGCTGCTCGACGATCCGTTCTGGCAGGTCCGTCTGAAAGCGGTGCGCAGCCTCGGTCTCCTGAAGGCCAGCCGCGCGGTCGCGCCGATCACCGCGCAGTTGCTGCACGACGTGGGCAACCTGCGCAAGGAGGCGGTCATCGCGCTCGGCGAGATCGGCGACCCGGCGGCCATTCCCGCTCTGGAGGCGGCGGGCGGCGATCCAGACCCCGACGTGCGCAAGCTTTCGAAGCTGGCGCTGACCTCCATCCATCTGCATTCGCGGGAGCAGGCATGACTTACGTCGTCACCGAAAACTGCATTCGCTGCAAGTACACCGACTGCGTCGACGTCTGTCCGGTTGACTGCTTCCATGAGGGCGATCGCTTTCTCGTCATCGACCCGGACGTGTGCATCGACTGTGGCGTGTGCGTGCCGGAATGTCCGGTCGAGGCGATCGTCGATGCGGACAACCTGCGTCCGGACCAGCAGCCGTTCCTCGCGATCAACGCGCGCTACGCACGCGAATGGCCCGTGATTTCAGGCGCGCAGGATGCGCTGCCGGACGCGGACAAGTGGGCGGATCGCCCTGACAAGCTGAGCCTGATCGGCGACATCGGCTGAGGGCTGGCGCGATCACAGCCGCGACAGACGGCTGCCCGTCAGTGGTACGGCATGGCATGGAGCGAGACGAACCGGAGCCGGGGACGTGACACACGCCTCGGGCGCAAGAGGCTGGTCCCCATCTTTCAAAGCGGGAGAATCTGGATGACGCTACGCTTTCGTCGCCTCGCGCGACTCTGGACAGGTGCGCGATTGTCGGGCCGCGGACTTGCCGGCCCATGCGCAGCCATCGCGGCGGGCCTCGTGCTCGCGGCGGCGTGCATGCCGGCGCAGGCGAACACGACGCTCGTGATCGGCATCGGCACGCAGGATACGACGACCAACACCGTGACCGGCGGCGCGGTGATCCGGCAGCTGAAGCTGCTTGAGAAATACCTGCCGCACGACGGCAAATACAAGGACATCGACTACCGGATCGACTGGGAGAATTTCACGTCCGGGCCGCCGGTCACGAACGGCATGATGGCCGGCAAGCTGCAGATCGGCATGATGGGCGACTATCCGCTGCTCGTGAACGGCGCGACCGGCGCGCAGTTGCAGGGCAACGAGACCGAGCTCGTTGCGGTGCTTGGGTACAACGCGTATGGCGCGGGCAACGGGGTGGTGGTGAACAGCGCGTCGCCGTATTACTCGCTCGCGGACCTGAAGGGCAAGCTGGTGTCCGTGCCGTTTGGCTCGGCGGCGCACGGCATGCTGCTCAAGGCCATGCGCATGCATGGCTGGAGCGACGACTATTTTTCGCTCGCGAACCAGAGTCCCGAAGTCGGCACCACCAATCTGCAGGAAAAGAAGATCGATGCGCATGCGGACTTCGTTCCGTTCGCCGAACTGTTGCCGTACCGCGGCTTCGCGCGCAAGGTCTTCGACGGCGTGGAAACAAAATCGCCCACCTTTCATGGTGTCGTGGTCAGAAAGGATTTCGCGCAGCAGTATCCGGAAGTGGTGGTGGCCTATCTTCGCGCGCTGCTCGACGCGAACGCGTGGGTGAGGGCGAACCCGCAGCAGGCGAGCACGATGGTCGAGCAATGGACGCACGTGAACAAGGAGGTCGCCTATATCTTCCTTGGCCCGGACGGCATTCACACGCTCGATCCGACGATCAAGCCGGTCGAAATGGAGGCGCTGAAGAGCGCGCTCGACACGCTGAAGTCGCTGAACCGGGTGAAGGACTTCAATATCGCGGGCTGGATCGACGACCGTTATCTGCGCACCGCGTTCAAGGACGCGAACCTCGATTACGACGCGCAGCAGAAGTCGCTCGCGAACTACAGCTTGACCGGCACCGATCCGTACTGCCACAGGCCGGTGACGGACCCGGCCAGCTCCGCGCAGGTCTGGATCGAAGGCGGCGCGATCGTGCCGTTCAGCTCCGCGGGTTGCGCGCTGGCGGCCGTGGTCGACATGACGAAGAAGAACCAGAAGATCGACGTCGCCTACGTGATGGATCACAGCCTGGGCATCAAGCTCTTTGCCGACAAGGCTTTCTACGTCGTCAAGCCAGGCGCGTCCGACGGCGTGCCGGACGTGACGCCCTTCCTGCTCAAGGCCGACGCCGAGCGCTATGCGTCCGCGCATGGCGCCCAGGTCGAGGCGTACGAGCAGATTCTTGCAACGTTGCGCGCGGGAAAGTGACATGAAAGCCGATATGCCTGTTCAGACGGATGAAGGCCTGCAAGCATTTGCAGGCAGCGCGGCGGAGGCCAGCCGGCGCACGGTGCCGCGAAGTGGCCGCGCCGATGATGGTGTTGCGCCCGGTACCGCGGTCGCCGCGCAGGCGCCGCGAGCACGCTGGCTGCGTGTGCTGAGGCGCAGGAAGACCGAGGGCGCGCTTTCGCTCGTGTCGCTGTCGACCGTACTCGTCGTGTGGTTCCTGCTCACTCACTACCGGGTGAACCTGTACGTGCGGTTCGCGAATATCCCGTCGCCCGTCGACGCGTTGCAGGCGTTCATCCAGATGAACCGCACGTCGGCTTACGCGGACAACGTGCTGATCAGCCTGCGCCGCATCCTGGCTGGCTTCGGGGTGGCGGCGCTGCTGGGCGTCTCGGGCGGGCTGCTGATCGGCCGCTACCGGCTGGTCCGCGCGCTGTGCTTTCCCGCGCTCGAAGCGCTGCGGCCGATCCCCGCCATCGCATGGGTGCCGATCTCGGTGATGCTGTGGCCGTCGAACGAAAGCAGCATCGTGTTCATCACGTTCATTGGCGCGTTCTTTCCGATCCTGCTTAATACCGTCGAAGGCGTGCAGGCGATCGACGAGGTGCTGGTGCGCGCGGCAAGCACGCTCGGCGCATCGGAGGGCGCGCTGTTCCGGCACGTCGTGCTGCCGGGCGCGCTGCCGCATATCTTCACCGGGCTCGCGCTCGGCATGGGTGTGGCATGGGTGTCGCTGATCGCGGCCGAGATGATCTCGGGGCAGTTCGGCATCGGCTACGCGACCTGGGAAGCCTACTCGCTGATCAGCTATCCCGACATCGTGGTCGGGATGGTGACGATCGGCCTGCTCGGCTGGATCTGCAGCGGACTGATCCGCTTCACGGGCGCGATGGTGATGCCATGGCGCGCATTCTCGACCCGCAGGGGACGCTGATGGACACGCTCGTTCAATCCGGACGCATCGAACTGCGGCGCGCGCGCCTGCAGTTTGAGCAGGCAGACGGCACGCCGTTCACCGCGATCGACGGCGTCGATCTGACCATCGAGCCGGGCGAGTTCGTGTCCGTGATCGGCCCGTCGGGCTGTGGCAAATCGACGGTGCTCAACGTGCTGGCCGGTTTTTCGAAACTCGATGAAGGTACCGCGACGCTCGACGGCGCCGCGATCGAAAAGCCCGGCCCGGAACGCGGTGTCGTGTTCCAGCAATACTCGCTGTTTCCATGGATGACGGTACGGCGCAACGTCGAGTTCGGTCTCAGGATGAAGCGGATGCCGGTGTCGAAACGCGAGACGATCGCGCGCGGTCTGCTCGGCATCGCGGGTCTGCTCGCGTTCGAGAATCACTATCCGGATCAGCTTTCGGGCGGCATGAAGCAGCGTGTGGGCATCGTGCGCGCGCTCGCCGCGAGTCCACGCGTGCTGCTGATGGACGAGCCGTTCGGCGCGCTCGATGCGCAGACGCGCGCGGTCATGCAGGAGGTGCTGACCAACATGTGGCAACGGTTGCGGACCTCGGTGCTCTTCATCACGCACGACATCGACGAAGCCGTGTTCCTGTCGGACCGCATCTACGTGATGACCGCGCGGCCGGGGCGTATCAAGTGTGTCGTGCCGGTAAACCTGCCGCGGCCGCGCACGCCTGAAATCACCGCATCGCCTGAATACGTCGCGCTGGTTCAGCGGCTGCGTAGCCTGATTCGCGCCGAAAGCCTGCAGGCGATGGGCGGCGAACTCGCCGCGGGTCTCGCGGGCATCGGGATGGATGTCGGTCCCGCCGGCGTCGAGGAGCTGTTCTGATGCCGGGCGCGACGGTGGATTCCGCGGTGGGCCTGTGGCCTGCGGGTGTCGTGCTGCACGCGGCGAGCCAGCGGCTGGAGATCCGCTGGCGCGACGGCGTCACGCAGCAGCTGTCGGCGGCCGGGTTGCGCGAGCACTGTCCGTGCAGCGGCTGCGAAGCGGCGCGGCGCGCGCAACGTCGCCCGCCCGGCGACGCGACGCTGCAAGCCGTGCACGCGGCGGGCGAATACGGTCTCCAGCTGGCGTTTTCCGATGGCCACGACCGCGGCATCTATCCATGGGCCTATCTGCGCGGTCTGCATGATGCGTGCGTGCCCGGGCCGCCCGCGCACGACACGCACTGCGACTCAACTTCCTGACGAGCAGACGATGAAAATCCTGGTGGCAGTGAAGCGGGTCGTCGACCCGAACGTGCAGGTGCGGGCGAAGGCGGACGAGAGCGGCGTCGACACCGCGAACGTCAAGATGTCCATGAACCCGTTCGACGAGATCGCCGTCGAGGAGGCGGTGCGTCTCAAGGAAGCGGGGCACGCGGACGAGGTGGTGGCGGTGACCTGTGGCGGCCGAGCAAGCGAGGAGACGCTGCGCGCGGCGATGGCGATCGGCGCCGATCGCGGCCTGCTGATCCAGTGCGCGGCGCCGCCCGAACCGCTCGCGGTGGCGAAGTTGCTGCGGGCGGTGTGCGAACGCGAAGCGCCGCAACTCGTGCTGCTCGGCAAGCAGGCGATCGATGACGACGCGAACCAGACCGGGCAGATGCTCGCGGCGCTGTCAGGCTGGCCGCAGGCGACCTTTGCGGCGAAGCTCGCACTGACCGGCGGGCGCGCGACGGTCAGCCGCGAGGTGGATGGCGGCACGGAAACGGTGTCGGTCGCGTTGCCCGCCGTCGTGACCGCCGATCTGCGTCTGAACGAGCCGCGCTACGTGACGCTGCCGGGCATCATGAAGGCGAAGAAAAAACCCATCGCGACGCTCGATGCGAGCGAACTCGGCGTCGACGTGTCGCCCCGTCTGAAGCTGCTGCGGGTGAGCGAGCTGCCCGCGCGCGCGCCGGGCATCCGCGTGCCGGATGTCGATACGCTGATCGAGCGCCTGAAGCACGAAGCGAAAGTCATCTGAACGAGGCCAGCATCATGTCCATTCTCGTCGTCGCCGAGCACGACAACGCGTCGCTGAAGACGTCGACCCGCACCACGATCACGGCCGCGCTGCAACTCGGCGACGACGTCCAGGTGCTGGTCGCGGGCTGGCAGGCCGAAGCCGTCGCGGCGGAGGCGGCCGCGATCGTCGGCGTGCGCAAGGTGCTCGTTGCCGAGGCTCCGCATCTGGCCGCGCCGACGGCGGAAAGCCTCGAGCCGTTGCTCTGCGGGATCGCGCGAACCTGTTCGCACATGTTGTTTCCGGCGACGAGTTTCGGCAAGAACGTGGCGCCGCGTGTCGCCGCGCGTCTGGACGTCGCGCAGGTGAGTGACGTCGTCGCCGTGCATGGACCCGCTACGTTCGACAGGCTCATGTACGCCGGCAGCATCGTCGCGACTGTGCAATGCGACGAGCCGGTCAGGATCGTCACGGTGCGCACCACCACCTTCGAGGCGACGCGAAACGGCGACGGCCGCGCGCCGGTCGAGCGCATCGACGCATCCGCGGAGAATCCGGACGCTACCGTGATCGCGCGCGAATCCGCGTCGCACGAACATCCCGATCTGCTGAGCGCGCGTGTGGTGGTGGCCGGCGGGCGCGGGCTCGCCAGCAAGGACCAGTTCGCCGCACTGCTGGCGCCGCTCGCGGAACGGCTCGACGCGGCGTTGGGCGCTTCGCGCGCAGCGGTCGACGAGGGCTATGCGCCCGGCGACTGCCAGGTCGGGCAGACCGGCAAGATCGTCGCGCCGGAGCTGTATATCGCCGTCGGCGTTTCCGGCGCGGTCCAACATCTGGCGGGGATGAAGGGTTCGAAGGTCATCGTCGCGATCAACAAGGATCCGGAGGCGCCGATTTTCTCGGTCGCTGACTACGGGCTCGTGGGGGATCTGTTCGCCGTTGTGCCTGAGTTGAGCGGCAAGCTGGCGTGAGCCGGTCTTCGTAGTCGTGCAATGCAGCAGTCTGGATCTCATCCGGCGGCCGAACCGGTGTTGCGAACGCGCCGCGTCCCGGCAGTTCCGTCCTTTGATCGCACCCGCGGGTGGCATATAACTCCGGTACGGAGGAGGTGCCGACGGCGCGGCACAAGCGTCGCGGCACGGAAATAGGTCAGGCGGGCCGGCTGCCAGACATCGCGTCCGGCTCGAAGGAGTGCGGCAATGAATGCGAATTTAATGCTGCGCGCGGCATGTGTCGCGGCGGCAGTAGCGGCAGGGTTCGTGGGGTCGGGTGCGCAGGCGCAAGGCTTCCAGCCCCCGGGGCACGCGAAGATGATGCAGAACGCGGATGAATCGGCACAGGCAGGCGCCGATTTCCCGTTTCAGATCGTCCCCGCGAAGGCCGGGATCGCGGCGCCCGGTGCGGGCGCGGCCGTCGAATCGTACGGCGGCCAGCCGGCGACGCAGTCGCAGGAAGGGCGGCGCGCACTGAGCCCGTGCGGCGACCTGCGGACCTGCGGCGGCGCAACAGGCCACTGAGAGGGCATTGAGAGGGCGCTGAGGGAGCATTTGAGCGCCCGGGCTGCGCCGGCCGCGAGCGGGTACGAAGGCAGCGGTCCGTACCGTGCCGCTGCGGTTGCGGCGCGGCACATTTAGTTATCCAGACGACATCCGGAGCGCACGGCCGTGCGGGCCACGGCGCTTGCCTGGCGCACCACGCCGTGGCACGCCGTACGCCGCGCGAGCGCCCTCCACCGTCAGCGCGACAGCATCGCCACCGTGCCGAGTCCGAGGATCGTCATCACAACCGACGCGGACACGTGGATCGCGATTTCACCCGCCGCCCAGCCGAGCCGGCCTTCCTGCAGATGGTTGACGACTTCGGCGGAGAAGGTCGAGAAGGTCGACAACCCGCCCATCAGCCCCGTGATCACGAAGAGCCGCCACTCGGGCGCGACGTTCGGCTGGCGCGCGAAGTAGCCGATCGCGACACCGATGATGTAGCCGGCGATCACGTTGGCCGCGAACGTGCCGAGGGGCAGCGAGGGGAACAGGCTGTTGAGGCGGATGCCGAGCACCCAGCGCAAGAGCGAGCCGAGTGCGCCGCCGATGCCGACGGCGAGAATCGAGGGAAACATGATGGTAGGCCTGACGGTTTGTTGTTCAGTGTGGGCAGGCCGGTCTGCAGACGAGCGACGCCGCTCCCGCAGAAAGCCGGGCGAGCAGGCATCATCAGCCACGAGGGCGGTTAATGGAGAATGCCATCTCCGGCGCGCAGTCTACCATTGCTCGCGCCCGGAAGGTCGGGCCGGCGGCGGCGCGATGTTTTCGATTGGCTTTCGTCGAATCGCGCGGCGTCGGATCTGCCGCGCATAAGTCTCGGGCGCGGTGCGTGTCCAATGCTGGGGATCTGGACGCGGCGCTTTGTCATTGGCGGTAAAGCCGACATAATTGGCGGGACACTCACTCTCGAACGCGCATGAGACTGACCACCAAAGGTTTGCTGCTGATTGCGATTCCCGCCGTGTTCGAGATCGCGTTGCTCACGGGGCTCGTCAAGGCGCAAGCCGACGTCGAGGAAGCGGGGCGCTGGGCATTGCACAGTGAAGACATGCAGCGCCAGACCGCGGGCATCCTCGAGCCGGTGCTGCGGGAGTCGGTGCGTCTGCGCGGCGCGGTGATCGCGAACGACACCGGTTTCTCCACGCCCGTCACGCTGTGGATGGACACCGACCGGCGCATCGACTCGCTCGCCGAACTCGTGTCGGACAACCCGGCGCAGGTCGAGCGCGCGGTGCAGATCCGTCAGGCGGTGCAGGTGTACCGCCAGTGGTCCGACCGGGTGGAAGACCTGCTGCGCTCCGGGCGCAGACAGGACGTGATCGACCGCTTCCGCGACCTGCAGAAGATCGACGTACTCGATCGCTTCCGGATGCAGGTCGCCGCGTTCCAGACCGAGGAGCAGCGGCTCGCCACCCTTCGCGCGAACGACGCCGCCGCGGCGCAGGAGCGCCAGCAGTGGCTCGCGGTCGCGGCGGCGCTCGGCTCGATCGCGCTCGTCGCGATTGCGGTCGGCATGGTCACGCGCGGACTGCGCGGCCGGCTCGCGCTGCTCTCCGACAACGCGGGCCGGCTCGCGAGCAACGAACCGCTCGCCCCGATCGTCGCCGGCGACGACGAAATCGCGCAACTCGACCTGATGCTGCACGACACGAGCCGGCGCCTCCTCGAGGCGGAGCGCCTGCAGGTACGGTTTCGCGCCGATCTCGCGCGCCGCGCCGACGAACTCGCGCGCACGAACGAGACGCTGCGGCAGCAGACTCAGGAAAACGAAACCTTCATCTACAGCGTGTCGCATGACCTGCGCTCGCCGCTCGTCAATCTGCAGGGCTTCTCGAAAGAGCTGATTCACGCGTGCGACGACCTGCGCGAGGCGGTGCGCGAATCCTCGCTACCGGGCGACGAACGCGAGCACATCGACCGGCTGATCGACGAGGACATCGGCGAGGCGCTCCACTATCTGCAGACCGCCGTGCTGCGCGCGTCGCACATCATCGACGCGTTGCTGCGTCTGTCGCGCGTCGGCCGCGTCGAATACCGGCACCAGGAAGTCGATGTGCGCGACATCGTGCAGCGCGTGGTCGATGCGATGCAGGTGTCGATCCGCGCGCGCGGCGCGCAGGTGGTGCAGGGCGAACTGCCGGCGGTATGGGGCGACCCGACCGCGCTCGAACAGATCTTCGCAAACCTGATCGGCAACGCGGTCAACTATCTGAACCCGGCGCGCGAAGGACGGATCGAGATCGGCACCACGCCGCCGCCGCCCGGCGTGCATTCGCTGCGGATCTTCTACATCCGGGACAACGGTCTCGGCATTCCGGCGATGGCGCTGCCGCGGCTCTTCAGCGCGTTCCAGCGGCTGCACGGCAACGTCGCGGCGGGCGAAGGGGTCGGGCTCGCGCTGGTGCGGCGGATGGTCGAGCGGCATGGCGGCCGCGTGTGGGCCGAATCGACCGAAGGGGTCGGGACGACGTTCTATCTGTCGCTGCCGGAAGCGTCCGTTTCGCGTGAGCGGGCGGCGCGGGAAAGCGTGGCCGAGATCAACCTGGGCGCGCGGCAGATGCAGGAAGTGGGCGTGGGCGGCGCGTAAATGGCCGCGGGTGACGGGGCCTTGGGGCGGACGTTTCAGCGGACGTTTCAGCGGACGTTTCAGCGGACGTTTCAGCGGACCTTTCGCGGCGGACAGGTCGCTTGCGGCTCGTAACGAACCGGCGTCTCGCGTTACCCGAAAATGCGCCGCGGTTTCATCAGGCGGCTTGCGCGAAACGTCCACCACACGCCGCACAGCATCAGCGCGAATGCCGCGATGATGAGCGTGTGCGGGGTGAGGTGCGCCGCCAGAAAGCCTTGTGCGTACAACGGATCGCGACCGACGATGATCAGGCTTGCCCAGACCGCGACGACGGCCTGCACGAGCATGCGTACACCGGCGACGCGGCGTGCGCGGTTCACGGGCGAGCAGTGGAGGGGAGAACGGGTAGTGAAGGATGCGATCGACAACTGGGTGATCGCGAGAACGACGATCCAGTCGGTCAGGCTCATGGCGTTGCTTCTTGCGGGAAACAGCGCACTGCAGGAAAACAGGGAACGACTGGGGATCGGACAATTCCTGATTCCCGGCAACATGGCCGGGGCGCGGCGGCCGCCCGCAGACGGCCGCCGCAGACCGGCTAGAGCTCGATCCGCGTGCCAAGCAGCACGAGGAACTGCCGTAGCCATTCGGGATGCGCAGGCCACGCGGGCGCGGTGACGAAGTTCGCGTCGGTGATCGCGGCATCGACGGGGATGTCCGCATATTCGCCGCCCGCGAGCTTCACTTCGGGCGCGCATGCCGGGTAAGCCGAAATGCGCCGGCCGCGGATCACATCGGCGGCGGCGAGCAGCTGCGCCGCATGGCAGATCGCAGCAATCGGCTTCTGCGCCGCGGCGAACGCACGCACGATGTCGATCACTTTCGGATTGAGCCGCAGATACTCGGGCGCGCGGCCGCCGGCGATCGCGAGCGCGTCGTACTGCCCGGGCACCACGTCGTCGAACGACGCGTTCAGTGTGAACTGGTGGCCCGGCTTCTCCGTATAGGTCTGATCCCCTTCGAAGTCGTGGATCGCGGTCTTGATGCGCTCGCCGGCATGCTTGCCGGGGCAGACGGCGTCGACGACGTGGCCGACTGCCTGTAGCGCCTGAAACGGCACCATCGTTTCGTAATCCTCGGCGAAATCGCCGGTCAGAAACAGGATCTTGCGTGCTGACATCGCGTGCCTCCAGTCGAGAGAGTGGACTACAACGGACGGCCGTCCAGTCTACCCCAGCGCATTTGACAGAACCGCGACCCCGGCCGCATCAAGATGGCTGCGCGGCCGGGGTGGCGTGATCCCGCGCGAGACGGCGGACCGCGCCGCCACGCCATGTCGTGTCACACGGCCGGCAAACCGGCGCCGCGCCGGCCCGGCGGCGTATGATGACGCCGTTATCGCAAGCGAAAGCCGTCCACGGGCGGCTTCATCCCGTCATGAATTCCGTTTTCCTCCGTCCCGCGCTGCGCCGCAGCGCCTATGCGCTGGCGCTGCTGGGCGCGCTCGCCGCGTGCCAGAAGCACGACGCATCGGCGGGACAGTTCGCCAGCAAGGTCGACGACGCCGCGCAGCAGGTGCAGCAGAAGGCCGATGAGGCGGCGAGCTACGTCGGCGCGCAGGTCGATACCGAGCGCGACACCGCGCAGCAGAACCTCGACGCCGCGTCGAAGCCGTCCGTCACGATAAATCCCGCTTCGCTCGCGTCCGAGGCGCAGGCCAACCTGCAGACGGCGGCGAGCGCGACCCAGGCGGCGCTCGGCCGGGCGGCGTCGGATGCGGGCGCGGGCCTGCAGACGGCGGGGCAGAAGCTGCAGCAATGGGGCGTCGACCAGACCGCGTCGGCCTCCGGATCGGCTTCGTCGTCGTCGGCGAGCGGCGAGAGCGACGCCGAAAAGCAGATGGACAAGTGAGCGTATCCCCAGCGAGCCGATGCCGACCGATGCAGGTGCGCGCGCCCGCCGTGCGCGCTGAGTGGAACGACGGCGTTTGACAGCGTCGATAAATGTTACTACCATGATTACACTTAACCGGAAGGCGGGCAGGGCGTGAACACCAGTAGCCGGTTTTCGTTCGCGGTGCACGTGCTTGCGTTGCTGTCGATGCAGGAGGGCGTGCCGCTGTCGTCCGAGATCATCGCGGGCAGCGTGAACACGAATCCGGCGCTCGTGCGGCGGCTGTTGACGATGCTCGCGGCGGCGGGCCTGACCAGCTCGCAGCTCGGCGCGGGTGGTGGCGCGTTGCTGGCGCGCGAGCCGCAGGACATCACGCTGCTCGACGTGTACCGCGCGGTGGACGATCCGCAGCTGTTTGCGATGCACCGCGAGGAGCCGAATCCGGCGTGTACGGTTGGGCGCCATATCCAGGGCGTGCTGCGCGGCATCATCGACGATGCGCAGCGCGCGATGGAAGCGTCGCTCGCGAGCCGCACGCTCGCCGATGCGACCGCCGAAGTGCTGCAGGCGGAGCGCGCGCTGGAACGCGGCAAACGGCGCTCGCGCAGCGGTTAGCGTGGTATGTGAGCAGTCTCTGAGTGGTACGCGACGGTCCATCCGGGGCAGTCGCTTTTTTTTCATGTATTTATGTAACTATGGTAGTTACATAATCAATCTCAAGGAGCCACACAATGAGCAAGTCCCTCAAGATCGCACTGTTCGGCGCGACCGGCATGATCGGTTCGCGCATTGCTGCCGAAGCCGCGCGCCGCGGCCATCAGGTCACCGCGCTGTCGCGCCATCCGGAGCGCGCCGAAGCGGGCCACGCGAACGTGCATGCCGCGCGCGGCGATCTGCACGACGCAGCCGGCGTCGCCGCCGCGGTGCGCGGTCATGACGTGGTCGCGAGTGCCTACGGGCCGGGTTCGGGCGACGTCGCCGCGGTCGAAGCCGTGACGAAGGCACTCGTCGAAGGCACACAGGCAGCCGGCGTGAAGCGGCTCGTCGTGGTGGGCGGCGCGGGTTCGCTGGAGGTCGCGCCGGGCAGGCAGCTCGTCGACACCGAAGGATTCCCGGATGCGTACAAGGCCGTCGCGCTCGCGCACCGCGCGGCGTTCAGCTACTACCGCACCGTCGCCGATCTCGACTGGACCTTTTTCTCGCCCGCCGCGCTGATCGCGCCGGGCGAGCGCACTGGCACGTTCCGTACTGGCGCGAATACGCTGATCGCGGATGCGGAAGGCAACAGCCGGATTTCGGCGGAAGACTACGCGGTCGCATTCGTTGACGAGATCGAGCAGGGCCGCTTCGTGCGCCAGATCGCGACGGTCGCGTACTGACCGGAGACGTTGATCGCGCGCCGGGGCGGATGTGCGGCGTGCAGGCGCCGCGGCTGCCCATGACTGGTGATGGCGCCCTGCCGCCAGCGCTTTTGCGCGCGCCGTCCTAACATTCGGTTACGCTCCCGCGCCCGCCGCGATCCCGACTGCGGCTAAACTGGCGTGTTGCCGGATGTAAGGATTGCCACAGATCACCATGAAGTCATGCCGAGGACGCCGTATCCCTGATTTTGGCGCGAGACTTCGCGCCCAGCTGTGCGCGCTGTTCGTCGGCGCGTTGCTCGCAATGGTGTTCGGCACGCCCGCCGCGCGCGCCGCGGGCCCCGCTGCCACGCCCGTGCTGCCGGCGTTGCAGAGCCTCATCAACAGCGCGACCGTGAACACGGCGCCGGCGTCCGGCGCGTCCGCGGCGGATGCGGCGTCCGCGCCGTCGCCCGCAAGCCAGGCCGAGCTCACGCGCTCGCTCGACAACGTCATCACCACGCTCGACAACGAACGCCAGCGCACCGCGCTCGTCACCCAGCTGAAGAAGCTGCGCGATGCGACGAAGACCGTCGGTCCCGCGCCGCCGCCCGCGCCGAACCCGGGTCTCCTCGGCGCGATCGCGGCCGGCATCGCTTCGATGGAAACCGACGTCAGCACCAGCCGCTCGCCGACGCATTACTGGGCGGGTCGCTTCAACGCCGCCGGCAACGAGCTGTACACGATCGTCGCGAGTCAGGGCCCGGAATCGCTCGGCAAGATCGCACTCGACATGTTCGCGATGCTGGCCGGCTGGGGCGCGTGCTCGTGGGTGCTGATCTACGTGCAGCACCGGCTTCATCGGCGCTACGGCATCGTCGAACGGCTCACGCCGAATCCCACCACGCCGGATCTGCTGGTGTTCGCGCTGCGCCGTGTTGGTCCGTGGATCGTCGCGTTCGTCGCGGCATTGCTGTTCGCGCGCTCGATGCCCGAGTCGCTCGGCCGCACGCTCGCGATGGTGATCGCCTACGCGATCGTCGCGGGCGCGGTGTTTTCGTCGATCTGCCTGATCATGTTCTCGTTGTTCGGCGCCGGCCACCGTCGCGTCGCGGTGCACCTGCTGCTGATGCACGCGCGCCGCCTGCTGTGGGTGATCGGCATCTGCAGCGCGCTTGGCGATGCAGCCGTGAACTACGACGTCGCGCATCAGATCGGCACCAATCTCGCGGCGCTGATCTCGACGGTCGCGAACATGACGGCCGCGGTACTGACCGGCTATTTCGCGCTGGGGTTTCGCCGGCCGGTCGCGCACCTGATCCGCGATCGATCGTACGACAAGCGCACTAGCCACCGGGTCGCGACCGAAGCGTTCGACGTGCTCGCGTCGCTGTGGCATCTGCCGATTCTGCTGCTCGCGGCGGCATCGGTGATCGCGACGGTGGCGGGTCTGAGCACCAGCGAAAACGTGCTGCAGATTTCCGTCGTCACCGCGTTGATGCTCGTGCTGGCGTTTTTTCTGAGCGCGGTCGTGCTGCGCGTGACGCGGCCGCGCGCGGGCCGCCGCTGGCTGCGCCGCTCGCCGTATCTGTCGCGGCTGCTGCAGTTCGCCGGCACCTTGCTGACGCTGTTCATCTGGCTCGCGTTCTTCGAGTTCTCGTCTCGCCTGTGGAATGTGTCGCTCGCGGCGATCGTCGAGGAAAGCGTGACCGCGCGCGGCATTGCGCACGCGATGTCGGCGATCGTCGCAACGGTGTTCCTGTGCTGGCTGCTGTGGATCCTGATCGACACCGCGATCCTCGAGGCGATGAATCCGAGCGGGCCGCGCAGCAAGGCGCCGAGCACGCGCGCGCGCACCATGCTGCCGCTCGTGCGCAACGCGATGCTGGTGTCGATCCTGACGGTGGGCGGCATCGTCACGGCGGCGAATCTCGGCATCAACGTGACGCCGCTGCTGGCCGGCGCGGGCGTGATCGGTCTCGCGATCGGCTTCGGCGCGCAGTCGCTCGTCACCGACCTGATCACCGGGCTCTTCATCATCATCGAAGACACGATTTCGGTCGGCGACTGGATCGACATCGACGGCGGCCATGCGGGCACCGTCGAACATCTGTCGATCCGCACAGTGCGGCTGCGCGACGGGCAGGGCGCGATTCACGCGATCCCGTTCTCGCAGATCAAGATCGTGAAGAACCTGTCGCGCGATTTCGCGTACGCGGTGTTCGAGGTGCGGATGCCGTTCTCAGCGGAAGTGGACGAGGTGACGCAGCTGATCCGCGAAGTCGGCGCGGAACTGATGGCGGACTTCCGCTACCGCCGCGAGATGCTGGGGCCGGTCGAAGTGTGGGGTCTCGACCGTTTCGATCCGAACTGGATGGTCGTGAAAGGGCAGATCAAGACGCGGCCTCTCAAGCAGTGGAGCGTTGCGCGCGCATTCAATCTGCAGTTGAAGCGCAAGATGGACGAGGCGGGCATCGAGATTCCGGTGCCGCAGATGCGCGTGTACACGTCGAGAAAGGACGAGCACGACGAAGCAGAGGAGGCAGGCCTGATCGTCGAGCCGCAGGCGGCGATGTCGGGTTCGGCGGGGCCGGCGAGAGGCGCGTCGCATGAGGCGAGGGTGGCGCCGGCGCGCGATGTGTCGCACGAATCTCGGCCGGCGCCGCCGTCGACCGGACCCGCTCCGATCGCGCCGCAGATTCCAACCGCCGGCGAGGGAGGCTAGTGTTTTTTAGGGCGAACGCTCAGTTGGCCGCTCAAGCAGCGGCGAGCGTCGCATCGGCCGGCGCCGCGACCACGTTGACGAGGTCGTTCACGTGCGTCGAGATGTGTTCGCCAGCCACGCCGTAAAGATGGATCGACACCGCAGGCGCGCCTGACGTGTTCAACAGGCGATGAATGCCCGCATGCCCGGCGCGCGTGAACGACACCGCGCCGGCCGCGCGAGGGTGCTGACGCGTTTCGCTCGCGCAGCCTTCCGCGTCATTCCACTGATAGACAGATTCGGTCAGCGTGCCGTCGAGCACCGCGTAGCCGCACCACGTGTGGTGCGCGTGCACGGGGCTCGCGTGGCCCGGCATCCAGACGAGGGCCGCGATCGCGTAGCGGCCTTGCGGGTCCGCCGCGAGCAGATGGCGCCGGTAGGTGGTGGGCGCGCCTTCGCGCTGCGCCGGAGTCAGCAGATCGGGCGTGGCGGCCGCCTCGGCGAGTGCCGCGCGCACGCGACGCGCGAAGTCCGCGTGGCGCGACGGATCGTCGCAGTCCGGGCAGACATCGAAGGCGGCATCCAGCGCGGCGCACAGCGATGCGACCGCGGCCCCCGTCGCCGTGAAGACGGGCGCCGGGGCCGGTTCGTTCGCGGAACCGGAGTCCACCGGAGGGACGAGACGGACGGCGTGTTCGACGCTGAAGCTGGACGGGCTGGAGGCAAGCTGGAAGGCGGTTTGGCTCATGTTGTTCTCATTGCAGTGACGCGATTTCGATCTGGATATTTATACCGGTTTGCGCGGAGAAAGAGTTTTCATATAATTCCCCGAGGTCACGCATAAGTAGAATAATTTTCTATACAGGTGCGACGATGGGAATGGACATCATCGATCGGAAGTTGCTGGAGCTGCTTCAGGCGGATGCGACGATGCCGGTCGCGGAACTCGCGCAACGCGTCAATCTTTCGCAGACGCCATGCTGGAAGCGGGTGCAACGGCTCAAGGAAACGGGCGTGATCCGCGCGCAGGTTGCGCTATGCGATCCGCGCAAGCTTGGCGTGGGCACCACGGTGTTCGTCGCGGTGCGCACGAACCAGCACACCGAGGCGTGGGCCGCCACGTTTACGCGCGCGGTGCAGGATATTCCGGAGGTGGTCGAGGTGTACCGGATGAGCGGCGAGACCGACTATCTGCTGCGCGTGGTGGTGTCCGATATCGACGACTACGATCGCGTCTACAAGCAACTGATCCGCTCGGTGCCGCTTTACGACGTCAGCTCCAGTTTCGCGATGGAACAGATAAAGTACTCCACCGCGCTGCCGGTGCGGCCTGCGGCGGTTGCATCGAGCGGCTGAACGTGCCGGGGGTGGCGATGTGAAGCAATAGCGTCGGGATGGACCGTTGCATGCTGCGTGGTCGGGGCATGCCCACGAGCGGCAACCGCAAGGCGTCTGCAAGTCGAATCGTCGTAGAATGCCGCTTCTCTTTCCTCGCCACCCGCAGCCGAGCACGTCACATGAACGATCCGCGCAAGAAAAAGAACCCGACTTTCTACGTCGCCGTGATGATCGTGGTCGTCGTGCTGCTCGTGATCTTCACGCTGTTCTACAACGCGATCACCGAGAAGCGCGAATATGATCGCGAGAATCCGCCGTCCAGCGCGGCGTCGGCGGCTGCGGCGGCCGTCACCGCGGCCAGCTCCGCGACGGCAGCCTCGCAATAGCGATACCGGGCGCCACAGCTCCAGCTACAGATACGCCTGCGCTTCCGGCAGCCTGATCACGCTTGCGTCCTTGCGGATCTGGAACGACGCCGCGAGCATCTGCTTGCCTTGATGCGCGAGCAGCTTCAGGTCGTGCACGGCTTCGGGCGTCTGCGCT
Source organism: Paraburkholderia phosphatilytica (assembly GCF_003443895.1). Taxonomy (GTDB): domain Bacteria; phylum Pseudomonadota; class Gammaproteobacteria; order Burkholderiales; family Burkholderiaceae; genus Paraburkholderia; species Paraburkholderia phosphatilytica. Next base: position 225,609 of record NZ_QQOA01000005.1, read on the forward strand.
TCGTCGCCTTCGGCATCGATCACCATGCTGTCGAGCTCCCGCACCATGTTCTTCGTGATCTCGCTCTGATCGGCAGGCGGGGCCGTGCCGCGCGCGGCTTCGGTGAGGTTGTCGCGCACCAGCGCGAGCGCGCGCTGCAGCGGCTGCGGCGAAGCGCCATCCTGATGCGCGGTGCTGCGCAATAGCGGCGCGACCGCGGTGATCTGCGACGCGAGCACGTGGCTGCGCACGAGCAGATCGTTCAGCTCCGGCACGAACTTCTGCACCGACTTCGGCTCGACCATCATCCGCTGGAACGCCTGGCCCAGATTGGCGAATGCAACGTGCACGTTCTTGCGCGCAAGGCGATAGCGGTAGTCGCGTTCCAGCGCGTTCGCGGCGGCCGCCGCGGCGGGCGTGGCGGACGATGCCGTTCGCGCGGGCGCGGTGGGGATGGCGTTGCCGCCGGACGTCGACGCGATCTGGGCGGCGCCTGGCGATGCGCGTTCATTCGGGTATTGCGGCGCGCCGGGTGCCGCATCTCCGGTGGTTCGCGATGGCCCTGACGTCATAGCCGCGATACCCGGGTCGGCCGCCGCGGCGCCCGCGAGCGCGGGCTCTTTCGCAGCCGTTGCGTCCGCACCCACGTCCGCATCGGCCATCGCGGAGCCCGCTGCGAACGCGCCGGTCTCCGTGACCGTCTCCGCGGCGATGCCGGCCGTCGCGGGCTTGCCGTGCCACCACCAGCTCGCCTCGAGGAACTGACGCATTGCGCCGATGAGGTTGTTGACGAGCTTGCCCATCAGCCGGTACTCCCAGTACGGGAACAGATGGCTCGCCGCGATCGCGATCGCGCAGCCGACGACCGTGTCGATCGCGCGCTCGCCGATGATCCTGAGGCTGCCCGGCGCGAGCAGATGGAACATCAGCAGCACGTACGACGACGTGAACACGACGCTCGCCGCATAGTTGAAGAGCAGCAGGCTGTAGCTCATCACCATCGACGCGAACATCACGACCATCAGCACATGCGGCTCCTTGATGGTCAGGATCATCGCGATGCTGGCGCCGCAGCCAATCAGCGTACCGATGATCCGCTGCGCGTTGCGCTGCTTCGTCAGCGAATAGCCGGGCTTCAGGATGATGACGCTCGTCATCACGATCCAGTACGCGTTGGTGAGCGGCAGGAGCCGTCCGAGCCAGAAGCCGACCGCGACCGCGATCGTCACGCGCAGCGCGTGACGAAAGCTCGGCGACGCCATCGTGAGGTTCGAGAAGATCTGCCGGAACGGCACCCGCCGGCTCGACACGAAGCGCGACAGCGTCTGGTCGATGCGCAGTTCGACTTCGGTTGCGGCGGTTTCGCTCGACAGGCTTTTGCGCATTCGCTCGATCAGCCGCGTTGCGCTCCAGAGCCGGCGAAACGACGCGGACACCGCCGCATACGCTTCGGGGTTCTTCTTCGGCAGATCGTGCTTGCGCATCAGCTCGATCTCATATTCGATCGCGCGCAGCTCGGCCTTCGTGCTGATGCGCGCGCGCGGCGGCTGGTTCTGCAGCACCGCGAGGCCGATGTCCTCGAGATCCGCCGCGGCCTTGCGGATCAGGTCGCGACAGAACAGCATCAGGTCGGAGCCGCCGAACGCGCTGCGCACGAGCGGATAGTCGACGTGCGCGCCGACGAACAGTTCGTGCAGGTCGACCGTGTTGATGAAGAGGTTGTACAGCATCGTGCGGCGTGGTTCGAGCTTGCCGCTCTTCAGCTTCGGCAGGTTGCGCAGCACGATGTCGCGCGCTGCGTCCTGGCGCTCGACCGCCGCGATCTGCGCGGCCACGAGATTGCGATAGCACTCGTCGAGGTCGGAGTCGATGTCGTAGAACTGCGCGCGCGCGAGCAGATAGTCGGCGCACGCGAACGCGCTTTCCGCGAGCGTCTGCTGCTCGATCCGGTGGATCTGCCAGCGGCTCACGAAGGTGGCCCAGTACGTGTACCAGAGACCGCCCGCGAGGATCCATGCCGCGTTCACGAGCGCCTGCATCGGCGTGAAGCGGTCTTCGAGCGTCATGATCATCATGAACAGCGTCGCGAAGCTGATCTGCGGCCAGCGGTTGCCGTACATGACGATCAGCGACAGCACGAACGTGAGCGGCACGACCGTGCACCACAGCGCAACCGGATTGACCGTGGCGAGACCGGTGGCGAGCGCCGACAGGAAGCCGATCACGCTGCACGCCAGCATTTCGTTGTGCTTGTACTTGAGCGGCCCTGGCATGTCGACGACGCATGCGCCGAGCGCGCCGGTTGCGATCGTGAAGCCGAGATCGCGGTCGTGAAACACGACGAGGCACAGGATGGCCGGCAGCGATATGCCCACTGCTATCCGCAGGCCGCCGTAGAAGTACTGGCTGTAAAGGAACTTCTTGATTTCGATCGAATAGCGCATCGACAGTCAGAACGTGACAGCTTGTAAGAACGGCGGAACCGATGAGTCGGCTCGACTCGGTGCCGACGAGTCTAACTGATTTTCCGTGCGTTCAGACCTCGTCCGTTCGGCCGGCTTTCGCCGGCCCGGACGCGCTGCTATCGTGCTGCTATCGAGCGGGTTCGCGTTGATTGCGGATCGTGTCGACGCGGGCGTGCATCGTCTTGCGGTAGAGAAACGTCCACAGCGTGAGGGCGCCGTACACGCCATAGCCGATGAACGGCGACACCACGAGAAAGCGCTCGATCGGCCAGGTCCACGCCATCCATGCGCGCAGTGCCGTTTCGCCGGTGAGCCCGAGGCCCCAGATCGCGGTCATCGTCCGGAATGCCGCGGCGAGCGCGGGTCTTTCGCGGTAGAGACGCTCGATGCGCTCGGCGCCGTCGGCGGCTTCGCGTGCAACCGTGGCGCGCGCGAGCCAGAAGATCAGCGGGCGTCGGGTTGCGAGCGACGCGAGGAACACCACGCCGACCGCGCCGGACACGAGCGATTCCCGCATCAGCAGCATGCGGGGGCTGCCGCCCAGCGCCATCGCGCCAACCGATAACGCGATGCCCGCCACGACCATCACGCTGAGCGCATCGATGCGGCGCGTGCGCGCGAGTTCGATCGCGCTCCAGACGATCGGCGGCGCCGCGGAAGCGATCAGGCCGCCGGTATCGCCGAAGTACGGCGCGGCGAGCCGGTAGACGAGCCACGGCAGCAGCAGGTTGAAGACGAGTTCGAGCGCGAATGCGGGACGCAGTTTCATGCCGGGCCGGTGAATGGAAAAGCGTGGAAAGAGCGCAGTATGGACGCGCGACAGGGCTTCGCGCAAACGCGATGCGACGAAGCGCCGGAAACCAGACGTGAACTGCGGCTTGCGTGCGCGGACGTCGATGCTCGAGCCCGCGCACGCTCCATTGACGGAAAGCGCGACAGCGCGGATCCCCGCGCTGTGTCACACTTGCACGCCACCCATCCCGCTGACGATCATGACCTCCCGCTATCCGATTCCGCCGAACGAAATCGAGCTGACCGCCGTCCGGGCGCAGGGCGCGGGCGGGCAGAACGTCAACAAGGTGTCGAGCGCGATCCATCTGCGCTTCGATGTGCGTGCGTCGTCGCTGCCCGACGTGCTCAAGATGCGACTGCTCGCGCTGTCGGATCATCGGCTGACACGCGACGGCGTCGTCGTGATCAAGGCGCAGGAGCATCGCACCCAGGAAATGAACCGGGCGGCTGCCATTGCGCGGCTCGACGAACTGATCGACAGTGTGAGCGTCACGCGGAAAGCGCGCGTGGCGACACGTCCCACGCGCGCATCGAAGCTGCGGCGGCTCGATGCGAAATCGCGGCGCGGCGATGTGAAGGAAGGCAGGCGGCGGGTGGAAGATTAGGCGGGGTTACGCGGATTTTCGCGCTCGAAACAAGATTTCGCCAATTCAGTCTGATTATTAAGGATAACGATGCAGATCTACATGATCGATCACCGCGCGCGATCGATCATGCGATAGCGCAGCCTGCGCCGCAAGCCAAATTCAACGCGGTCCGCTCTTTGCCGGGTCCGGCATGAACTCGGCGCAGAACACGTAGCGTTCGCCATCGCGCTCCACGGCGACGGCCGCCGTATAGCAGCCGTCGCCGTCGGTCAGCGAATAGTGCGGGCCCATCATCGCGACGCGACCCGGCGCCGCGAGCGCGTGCTTGAAGTAGGTGCGCCGCGACCAGTTGCTGTGCGAGTCCGGATAGAGCGGCGCGAGGCGCGGCGATGGCGGCCCGACCCACGGCGCGGCGAGCGACGGCAAGGTCTGTTCGCCGTGGCTGTTCGTCACGAACACGCGTCGCGCATCGCCGATCTGGAACACCGGCTCGGCCGCGAGCGCGAGGTCGCCGGTCGCGGCGAACACCTGCGCGCCAGCCAGCGCGGCCTCGGCGAGCGGAGCGAAGCCCGGCCGATGCGTGCGGGCATGGGTGCGCTGATAGTCCGCGAACTTTTCCCACATCGAATGAATGAGCTCGGGGATCGGCGCCGCGGCCGCCTCGACGGAAGACTGCGGCTTGCCGAGCCAGAAGCCCTGCACGAAGTCCACATCGGCCTGCATCAGCACCATCATCTCTTCGTCGGTTTCGACGCCTTCGGCCAGCACCATCGTGCCCGCTTCGTGCAGCATGCCGACGAGGTGGCCGAAGAGCGCTTCGTCGTTTGCGTTGCTCGCCGCGCGCGCCACCAGCGAGCGGTCGATCTTCACGATGTCGGGCCGGAAACGCCAGACCCGGTCGAAGTTCGAGAGACCGGTTCCAAAGTCGTCGATCGCGATCAGAAAGTCGCGCGGCTCGGTGGTGGCGAGCATCGTCGCGACGGCGAGTTCGTCGTCGGCCGGCTGCTCGAGCACTTCGATCACGATGCGCTCATGCGCAAGGCCGAAGTGCGCGGACAGTTCGTCGATGAAGCTGCGGTTCGGCCAGCCGGTCTCGAACACCTGCGGGCGCGCATTGAGAAAGAGCCATGACGTGTCGACGTGCTGGTCGACGAAGTTCGCGACGTGCAGACAACGCGCGAGGCGATCGAGCGCGCGCGCATCCACCGACGATTGCGCGGCGCCGAAGAGCGCATCGGGCGACACCGGCACGCCGGTCGAGTCGTGCGCTCGCAGCAACGCTTCATAGCCGACCACGCGCTGATGCGTGATCGACAGCACCGGCTGGAAAGCGCTATGCATCGTGATTGCACGCCAGTTCGCGGACCAGCCGCAGGCATCGCGAACGAGGTGCGCGAGGAGGCCGGGTAGCGTCAGCGTCAATTCGTCGACGATCGACATGGCGGCGGCGACAGTGGCGGGGCAGCGCGTGATGCGCGGGCAGCTGGCGCGCGTGGCAGCGGTAGCGCGATGGCTGGACAGGGGGCGCCGTGCATATCGCGAATTCCGGCGAGGCCCGGTACGCGCGATTCATCGGCAGATTGTTCTTGAATCGAGTCTAGCAGTTCGCGCAAGGTATGAATGTACGGGTTATCACAGACGGCGCGCGTTTGCAGCGCGCCATCGCGGTGCGGGCCGTGCAGCGAAGCGTACCGGCTTGCGCCGCCCCCGTGCATGCGGCGGGCGCGTTGAACGTCAGTTCATTTGAACGCGCAACAATCACGCCATCGAACCACGTCCGCGGCCGTTGCCCGCTTGCCAATTCTTTCCCGCTTCGCGTTGGCTGTTCGGCCAGGCGTTGCGTTCGCGGCTTCGCAGGTATGCTGCGAATTCGCGTTTCGATTCGAGGAGAAGCTGTATGTCGGAGGTCGCGTCGGAAGTTGCCGTGGTCGCCATCTCGGTGGCAAAGCCTGGACACGAGGAAGCATTGCGCGAGGCACTGGAAGGGATTGTCGAACCCACCCGTAACGAGGCGGGCGCATTGCAGTACGACCTGCATCGCGATCTGCGCGAGCCGCGCCGCTTCGTATTCGTCGAACGCTGGGAAAGCGAGGAGGCGCTGGCGGTGCATGCGAAGTCGGCGCATATCGCGGCGTATCGGGAGCAGGTGGCCGACTGGATCGAGCACGGCGAGATTCGCGTGCTGACGAAGCTGAAGTAAGGCGTGGCCTTTGCAGGCAGGTGCGGCTGGTGCGGCGTTCAGTGCGTTTCGTGCGGCACGTCGAGAATCAGGATGATGGTCCAGTCCGCGTCGCCTTCGTGGTGGTACTGCCGCTCCGCGACGATGAACGGTTGCTGCTTGCCGGCCGGCCCGAGGAACAGCACATCGCCTTCCATCGGCAGGCATTCGACGGGCGGCAGCGCGAGATAGGCGTCCTGGTTGCCACGCGGCATCAGTTTCTCGATCTTGCGTGATGCTGCTTCCGTCCACTCGATGTCAAGCTGGATGTTGCTCATGCTGTCCTCCGCACCCTGGGGCGCACGTTAGGGGTGATTCGATCGCGGTGCGCGACTTTAGCATACCGTCGTCGCTTCGTTCGAAGCATAGGCCGTACGTGCGTCGCGCGTCATGGAGCGATGAACGCGCGCGCAGCCGCGCCAAACGAAACACCCTGCCGGCGCAATGCGCGGGCAGGGTGTTTTGTGACAAGCCGGGCGATGATGCGGCCGCGGCAGTAACGCCGCGGCTTACTGGCTCGCTGCGTCGGCCGGGGCCGCCTTCTTCATCATCTTGTGGGCCTTGTGCTTCATCGGGTGATGCTCGTGATGCTGCATCGGCATGTTCTCCATCGACGACTGCTGCGACTGGAGAGCCTGGGCGCGCTGTTCGACATCGGCCGCCTTGGCGGGATCGGTGCTCATCGTGACGCCGCCTTCGTCGGTTTGGGCATAGGCCGCGCCGGTCAGAGCCGTGAGCGAAACCAGAAGTGCCAGGGACGCTTTCTTCATTGCTGCCTCCGTAGAGTGGTTAATGGACCCGAGGACCCGAGTCTTGCCGGTCCAACTGTGAAGACACTGCATTCTAGCCAGCAATATCTGCTCCAGTCGTTTGTTCGTAACAGCTTTCACATATGGTTACATTCTGTTACGTTCCGCGAATCGCGCGCCAGACGGGCATGGTCAGGCTTTTCGCTGCACGCTGAGGAAAATGCAAGGCGTGTTTTACCGTTTCCTGATGACATTTTCCGGTTATCGGCCGTGTTTTGAATCTTCTCGAATGCACACATTTTGAAAAACGGTGACGCCGGACGATGGTAGCGGTCCCGCACTGCGTTGAACAGGATTGCTACGGTTTTTGCGCGATGCATGACATCAGAACCACCCGAGCATCCGGTACACGCGAAACTGCGCGAGTCCGACGAGCTCATGCAGTGAGATTTCGGCATCCTCCAGATTCGCGACGCGCGGCAGGATGCCCGGCTCGGCATGACGGTAATTGGAGACGACGGGTTGGGGGTGGATGCCGAAGCGGTCGAAGTCGAGCAGCGCGCGCCGCATGTGGTACGCCGACGTGACGAGGATCACCTCGTCGTCATGGCGCGCGCCGAGAATCGCGGCGACGTTGTGACCGTTTTCATAGGTGGTGAGCGCACGGTTGTCGAGCACGATGTCGCTGCGTGGCACGCCGCGCCGCAGCAGCCAGGGCAGGTAGTTGTCGGCTTCGGTCGCTTCGTGATGCTGCGGATTGCCGCCCGTCACGATCACCGTGCACACGCCGCCCATCCTGCGGCATGACGCGTACAGGTCGGCGACGGTCGCAATGCGGACCAGCGGATCGGGCTTCGGAACGAGCCGGCCTTCGTCGTCGTAACGGGTACCGCCGCCGAGCAGCACGATCGCGGCATGCGTGCCGAACGCCGGGTCCACGACCGAGCGGGCGCCGTGCTGTGCCATGGCCAGCAAGGGGATCGTCAGCCACCCCGAGGCGAGCAGCCAGAACAGGATTGCGACGCCTAGCGCGATGGTGGTCCGCGCTTCACGCCACAGCAAGAAAGCTGCAAAAAAAAGCAGCAATAAAGTGAATAGAACCAATTTAAATGCGGTAACGTATGGAATTCGGGATAGTTCACATGACACGTCACACCGTTAGCGGTGCTACCGTGGCGTGTGGACAGAACGCTACCACGGGCGTTCGTACGGGGGCCGGAAGATGAGCTGATGCGGGTCGAGCGTGCGGCAGCGAGTTTTTGCCGCATTCACCTGGGTCTGTCACGCAAGCCGTGCATGATGTGTGGCGCGAGCCTGTGTCGCGCGAGAATGTGTCACGGCTACACTTTAAGAAAGAAGTGAGATGACCACGTATTCCAACGAAGCGGTATTTGAAGCACTGCGGCGGGCCCAATACCGCCAGGTGCCATGGGCGAAGCGTCCTGGCGTGTTCGAATATCTGCGGGCACTTGGCCTGATGGAGACGGTGCGACAGCGTACCGTTGCGCCGGCGCCGGGATTTCATGCCCCTGTCGATATTGCGGTGCTCACCGAACGCGGTCGCGCCGAGTTCACGCGGCTCGCTCGCGACGAGCGCTCCCTCGGCTGGGAAGCGCTGCGGATGAACGATTACGTTGCAGCGGAAACCGGCGCGGCAGCGCTCGAAGCCCGAACCTGATCCGCCGTCGCCCAGCGCCGTTCTCACACCTCTCGCGCAGTGAGGTGAGGGGCGATGCGCGAAAAATCCCGTAAGCATTTTCCGGACGCACTCGACGCGGACAAAACCGCGGGCGAAAAAAAGCCCGTATCGCAAGGATACGGGCGTACCGGATTACTGCTGCCACGCTGTGCTTATGGCAACGGTTGAGACTGACATCATCGCGCGTGGTTCCCGGGTCGATGGTTTACGCGGACGCCTGACATGGCCGGCTTCCCATCGAACCCGACGAAGCTAGTGCCCGCGCGGCGCGGGATCGTTGCGCGAAGGCTCAGACAGGCCTCTCGCATTGCTCGCGATATCTCCCCGCAGGTTGCCCCGCGGCGCCGGCGGCTGGAAAGGCTGCGCACGCGCTGCGTTCGCCCTTGCCGGCTGCGCAGCCGTGGGCACGGGTAGACGAGGGTGAGGATTGAGGTGAGGTTTGTTCTGCTGGGCGACTGCCATCAGTGCAATCGACGAAACCAGAATGCCGCCCAGGAGCATCGACATCGGTTTCATAGGGGCTCCCGTCAAGCCAGGCTGATCGGGCTTGTTCGCATAGTCGAACGTTACGCTGCACCGCGAAAGGGCGCTGTAAATAAAGGTATCGAGATGTTTCGCAAGCGCTGACGAGCGTGAGCGCGCGTGAGGCATCGGGCACCCTGCGCAGTCGGTCCCGGCATACCGGGTTTGTGTGCGGCGCTGCAGCGAAGGTTGCGATGGGGACGACTCGACGGTCCGTGCGTGCTGCGGACCCGGGATGCGCATCGGGCGCCGCGAGGGCGCCCGATTGCGAGGGATGCTGAGGGACGGTCAGGCCATCTTGACCGGCGCGCGCCAGGACTCCGGATTGGTCCAGAACGCGCCGCGCAGGCGGTCACGGCTCGGCGGCGCGGGCGGCTTCGCCGCAGTGGCGCCGATGCGGCCGCGCAGCGAGATCTGGCGTCCGCTGGAACTCAGTCGCTTCACGATTTCGGCGAGCGTGCCGTCGGCCTGCCACTCGTCGAAGCGGCGGCGGCACGTCGGCGGCGACGGGTAGCGGCCGGGCAGCTTGGACCAGCCTTCGCCCGTCGACAGGACCCACAGCACCGCATTGACAACTGCGCGCGCTTCCACGCGAGGCCGGCCGCGTCGTTCGCTGCGCGCGGGTTCCGCGCAGAACAACGCTTCGACCAGCGCCCACTCGTTATCTCTCAAATCGTCGAACAGCATCATGTTTCACCTCAGCGAAGCTAACTCCGGTGCGCTGCCCCGCGCCGCGCACTCTTCATGCATTCGGTTTCGCGAATGCCAGGCGGGTCGGGCGTGCCGTGGCGGACGGTATGCAGTGAATCCGCGCGGTGCCGACCCAGTGCACTCCGTAATGCAGGAAGTATGCCAATCTGACAACCAGCTTCCTGAGCCCCGTGCCAGCAGGCACACACGGGCGTCAACCAGGCCCGTATAAGAATCCAAATCCCCCCGTCAGCAAATCGGGACAATCACCAATCTTGTGCAGTGAGGCCCGCCTGGCGTGCTTTTTGGGCCAATCGACCGCACCGTGGCGAAACAATCGCAGCGTCCGGTGATAACCTGCTGGAGGTAGAAAAACCGATCAAATCCATCGATTGATGAGAGAACGAGATGAATGTGACGCTGCGCCAGTTGCGGGTGTTTATCGAGGTCGCGCGTCAGCAGAGCTTCAGCCGGGCGGGCGACGAAATAGGACTCACGCAGTCTGCGGTGAGCCGCTGCGTGCGCGAACTGGAGGGGGAGATCGGCCTGAAGCTGATCGACCGGACGACCCGCGAAGTCCAGCTGACGGACGTCGGCGCGAATCTTGTCGCGAGCGTGTCGCGCCTGCTCGGGGACCTCGACGACGCGCTGCGCGAGATTCGCGAGATCGGCGAGCAGCGGCGCGGGCGGGTGATCGTCGCGGCGAGCCCGACGGTCGCATGCCGGCTGATGCCGCAGGTCGTCGCGCAGTGCGGCGAGCGCTTTCCGTACGTGACGCTGGGCCTGCGCGATGACGTGCAGAGCGACGTGATCCGCCAGGTGAAGTCCGGCGAAGCGGATTTCGGCGTGGTGATCGGCACGCAGCCGGGCGACGACCTGATCAGCGAGCCGCTGATGACGGACTCGTTCTGCGTGGTCGCGCGCAGCGACGATCCGCTTGCGCGGCAGAAGGAGGTCGCGTGGACGGACCTCGAAGGCCGCCAGCTTGTGATGCTCGACTACGCGTCCGGCAGCCGGCCCATCATCGACGCGGCGATGCAGGCGCAACGGGTGAGCGCGACCGTCGCGCAGGAGCTCGGCCATCCGGCGACCGTCTTCGGGCTCGTCGAGGCGCGCGTCGGCATCAGCGTGCTGCCGTGGCTCGCGCTGCCGCTGCCCGCGGGCGCGGCGCTCGTGGCGCGCCCGCTCGTGCCGCGCGCGGAGCGCAGCGTCGAGCTGGTGCGGCGGCGCGACCGGTCGCTGTCGCCGGCGGCCCAGGCGGTGTGGGAGCTCGTGCGGGAGCTGCCGGCGCGGGCGGAGGATCTGCGGTAGCGGGTGGCGGGCGATGCGCGTCGCGACGCGCTTGAAGCCGCTGGCAGGCTAAACTGTCGGCCACTTTCTTTGACCCTTTGGTGTTGGTTTTCAGTCGTGGATGCCTCGATGAACGATCCGGTCCTGCTTCGTCCCTCCGTACCGAACGCGCGCGATGCCGTGCGCGCGCTACGGCCGTCCCTGATCCGCGAAGTCGCGAACGCCGGCTTCGGCGTGCCGGACGTGCTGCCGTTCTGGTTCGGCGAATCCGACCGGGTGACGCCGGCGTTCATCCGCGACGCCGCGGCGAAGGCGCTGGCCTCGGGCGAGACGTTCTATACCCACAACCTCGGCATCGCGCCGCTGCGCGAAGCGCTCGCGCGTTACGTGAGCGCGCTGCACGGCGAGACGTCGGCCGCGCACGTCGCCGTCACGAGCGCGGGCGTCAACGCGCTGATGCTGGCGGCGCAACTCGTCGTCGGCGCGGGAGACCGCGTCGTGGCCGTCACGCCGTTGTGGCCGAATCTCGTCGAAATTCCGAAAATTCTCGGCGCGCAGGTGGAAACGGTCGCGCTGTCGTACGGCGCGCGCGGCTGGACGCTCGATCTCGACCGGCTGCTGGCCGCGTTGACGCCGGATACGCGTCTGTTGATGCTCAATTCGCCGAACAACCCGACCGGCTGGGTGATGAGCTGCGACGAGCAGCGCGCCGTGCTCGACCACTGTCGCCGTCACGGCATCTGGATCGTCGCGGACGAGGTGTACGAGCGTCTGTACTACGCGGATGGCTCGGGTTGCGCGCCGTCGTTCCTCGATCTGGCCGCGCGCGACGAACGCGTGATCTGCGTGAATTCGTTCTCGAAGGCCTGGCTGATGACCGGGTGGCGGCTCGGCTGGATCGTCGCGCCGCCCGCGTTGATGGACGATCTCGGCAAGTTGATCGAGTACAACACGTCGTGTTCGCCGTCGTTCGTGCAGCAGGCGGGGATCGTCGCGATCGAGGACGGCGCGCGTTTCACGCAGGAACTGGTGACCGACCTGCGGCGCTCGCGCGATCACCTTGTCGCAGCGCTGGCCGCAGTTCCCGGCGTCGACGTGAAGCCGCCGGCCGGCGCGATGTACCTGTTCTTCTCGCTACCGGGCGCGACGGACAGCCTCGCGCTGTGCAAGTCGCTCGTGCGTGACGCCGGTCTCGGGCTGGCGCCCGGCGCGGCGTTCGGCCCCGAAGGCGAGGGCTTCGTGCGCTGGTGCTACGCGTGCGATCCGGCCCGGCTCGACGCGGGCGTCGCGCGGCTTGTCCGGTTCCTGGAGGCGCGCAGCCGGGGGTGACGGCGCCGGTGTCGTGGCCCCGTCTTTGGCCGGCTTTGCGGCGGTGATCTTTCGGCGCCGACTTTACGCACCGGATGTTTTTGCGTAAGATGGCGTTCAGTCAAGCGGTTCCCACGCGGAATGTCGCTGCTCCGTCCGGCTGGCAGGGCTCAGGTTCGTTACATCGGCTCACGGTTCGATCCGATTGTCCGATATGCCTGTTTCGCCGCCCCCGGCGCGTGCTCCCATCAATATGACCGATCAGAATCGGGCGAGCGCGTCTTCAGTTCCAAATCGTCTGTTTCGCGTCTGTTTCGTCCGTTCAATCCGGTTCTTTGACCACAACTTAGCTCTGACTCGGCTGCATGAATACTCAAGAGGCGAAGATCGTCCTCGAGACTGCCTTGATCTGCGCGCAGGAGCCATTGAAGCTCGTCGACCTGCGCAAGCTCTTCGCCGACAGCGTGTCGGCTGACACGGTCCGAACGTTGCTGGAAAACCTGAGGCAGGAGTGGTCGGGCCGTGGCGTGGAGCTGGTCGGACTGGCGTCGGGCTGGCGTTTCCAGAGCAAGCCGGCAATGCGGACGTACCTCGACCGGCTGCATCCGGAAAAGCCGCCGAAGTATTCGCGCGCGGTGCTCGAAACGCTCGCGATCATCGCGTACCGGCAGCCGGTGACGCGCGGCGATATCGAAGAGATTCGCGGCGTAACGGTCAACACGCAGGTGGTGAAGCAGCTCGAGGATCGCGGCTGGATCGAGGTGATCGGTCATCGCGACGTGCCGGGACGCCCGGCGCTGTATGCGACGACGAAGCAGTTTCTCGACGATCTCGGTCTGAAGGCGCTCGATGAGTTGCCGCCGCTTGACGATCCGTCCGCGCAGCTGAATGCCGAGTTGCTCGGCCAGCATTCGATCGAGTTTGCGGAAGTCGAAGCGGTGCTGCAGGCGCAGGCCGAGGGTGAAGCGGCGCAGGCTGAAGGCGGCGCGGCGGGTCCGGAAGCGGGTGGCGAATCTGCGGAGTCCGTCGCAGGCCATGTCGATGCACCGGTTGCAGATGAGTCGACAGCGGTCGTGCGCGAGGCCGAGGCGCGTGAAGCAGTCGCAGCGCACGAAGAAGCAACGGACGAAGAAGCAACCGGCGAGGCCGCGGCGATCGAACCAGCGGAGCCCGGCGCGGCAGCGGAAGGCGCAGCGGAACAGCCGCAGCAGCCGGACCTGCACGTCGAGGCCGAAGCATCCGCCACGACCGGCGACACGAAAGAAGCAGTAGAACACGCAGCACCCGAAGAACATCCGGCGCACGCCGATCGGACCGCCCAGGTCGATCCGGCGTCGCCCGAAGCGACGGCCGGCGGGCTTCGTGGCACGAGCCATGCGCACGACGCCGAACCGGCGCGTGATGCCGCTCATCACGATAGCGAAGATGCCCGCGAAGCGGCGCAAGACGAAGGCGAACTGACCGACGACGAAGCCGCGTCGCGCAGTGCCTGACCGACATAGACGTAAAGACTTTTGGCCGCGCCCGCAATGGGCGCGCGCGACCTGACATCGAGGTGGTTTTGACACATACCCACGACACCGATTCGTCCGACGCCGAACGCGCGTTGTCCGCCGCGACGGCTGACGAAAACCGCCATCAGCAGACCGCTGGCGGCGAGCGTCCAGCAACGGGCGCGGAAGGCGAAGGCGAGGAGCGGCCGCGCCGCGGCCTGCGCCGTGGCCCGCGCAGCCTGATCGCGCGGCGCCGCGCCAGCGCAAAGGCAAAGGAAGGCGATGGCACGCCGGCCGCCCAGCCGGGCGAGGGCGAAGTCGCGGCCGATGCGCCTGCCGAGGGCGCTTCCGCTGCACCGGCGCCCGCGCCGCGACCGGCGCGCAAGCAGGGCACCGCGAAGGGCCCGCGCCAGAACGCGAACCAGAACCGCGCCGCCGGCGGCAAGAAGCAGGGCGACAAGAGCAGCGGCCGCGGCAACGCGGCGCGCGCTGCGCAAGGCGGCGCACCGGCCGCGGAAGAGGCGCCGGACGACCTGTTCGCCTACGTGACGTCGCCGGCGTTCGACGCCGACAACAGCGCGGGCGGTGGCGTGCGCGCGCCGATGCTGCGCCGTGGCCGTCAGCAGCCGCAGAAGCGCGTGCTCGCGCCGGACGACGACGCGCCGAAGCTGCACAAGGTGCTCGCCGAGGCGGGCATGGGCTCGCGGCGCGAGATGGAAGAGCTGATTGTGGCCGGCCGCGTGTCGGTCAACGGCGAACCGGCGCACATCGGCCAGCGCATCATGCCGACCGACCAGGTGCGCATTAATGGCAAGCCGATCAAGCGCAAGCTGCCGGGCAAGCCGCCGCGCGTGCTGATCTATCACAAGCCGACGGGCGAGATCGTGAGCCACGCGGATCCCGAAGGCCGGCCGTCGGTGTTCGACAAGCTGCCGCCGATGAAGACCGCCAAATGGCTCGCAGTCGGCCGCCTCGACTTCAATACCGAGGGTCTGCTGATGCTGACCACGTCGGGTGACCTCGCGAACCGTTTCATGCACCCACGCTACAGCGTCGAGCGCGAGTATGCGGTGCGGGTGGTCGGCGAACTTGCCGAAGGCATGCGGCAGAAGCTGCTGCACGGCGTCGACCTCGAGGACGGCCCCGCAAGCTTCCTGCGCATCCGCGACGGCGGCGGCGAAGGCACGAATCACTGGTATCACGTCGCGCTGGCGGAAGGTCGCAATCGCGAGGTTCGCCGTATGTTCGAAGCGGTTGGCCTGATGGTGAGCCGCCTGATCCGCACGCGGCACGGCCCGATTTCACTGCCGCGCGGGCTGAAGCGCGGTCGCTGGGAGGAGCTCGAGGACAACCAGGTGCGCAGCCTGATGTCGTCGGTGGGACTGAAGGCGCCGACCGAGGAGAAGGGCGGTCGCAATGGTGCGCAGGAGCGCCGTCAGCCGGATCCGATGCAGACCTCGATGGGCTTCATCAACCGTGAGCCGGTGCTGATGTCGCATGGGCTCGGCGGCGGCCAGCAGCAGCGCGGCGGCCAGGGCCGTCGCGGCCCGCAGGCCGCGGGTGGTGGGTTCGGCACGGGCTTCGGCGGCGGCAACAGTAACCGCACTGGACACGGCGGCGGTCGCGCGGGCGGCGGTGAAGCGCGCGGCGGACGGCGCGGCGGCAGCGGTGGTGGCGGCGGCGATGTCGACGGCAATCGCGCCCCGGCGCCGCGGCGCGCGCGTGCTGCCGGTGGCGGCGATGCGAACGGTAACCGCGCGCCGGGCGGCGGCGGCAATCGCGCGCCGAAGGCGAACGCGAATGCCGGCAATCGCGGCAACGCGCGTGGCGCGCAACGCAACCGCAGCCGCGGACGCTAGACGCTACGGTTGCGCGCAAGCGTGAGCGCGCAACGATCGCGGTGCCGGCTTCGCGTGGATGCGACGCCGGCAATCGCGACTGGCGCTGTGCAGTGTGAGCGCCCGTGGTGCGCGGCCAAGGTTCGATATGTGCTGAACGTGCCGCCAGATGAGGCTTTGGACGCTTCGGTGGTTTGCGTTCAAGCCCGAAAAAGGCTACAATCTTGAAGTCGCTGGGCGTGCAGTTGCTGTGCCCGGGATCGACCACCGGCAATAAGATGATGGGCGTTTCGCCCATTTTTTTTTGTTCATTGGTTTTGCATCCGGGCCACGCATCCGCTGGTTGGGTGGCCGGAAAGCGAATAGCAAACAGGCGGAAAAAAGCGGCAAGTGGCCGATGTGCCTGAAGGATGCGGCACGCAGCATGCGCCTCGCGGGCACTGCACACGCTGGCTGGGTAACGCGGCACTGCGGCGGCACTGCGGCGGCACTGCGGTGGCACTGCTGGTCCGGAGCGAGTGTCCCGGGCCGCTCCGGCGAAAGCCCGGGTGCCGGATACCAGCGCAGCCATCGGCAGCGGTCGCGCAGGGCGCGCCGCGTGAACATCCTGGAGTGGGTAACGGTGCAACTGACAGAACTGATTGAAACCACAGTCACAGGTCTCGGGTACGAGCTCGTCGATCTCGAGCGTACCGGCCGCGGCATGCTGACCATCTTCATCGACCAGCCGGCCGGCATCGCCATCGAAGACTGCGAGAAGGTGACACGTCAGTTGCAGCACGTGCTCACGGTCGAGAACATCGACTACGAACGGCTCGAAGTATCGTCGCCTGGTCTCGACCGGCCGCTGAAGAAACTGGCGGACTTCGAACGCTTCGCCGGCAGCGAGGCGGTGATCACGTTGAAAAAGCCATTGGACGGTCGCAAGTCGTATCGGGGCATCGTGCATGCTCCGCAAGGCGAGACGATCGGTCTGGAATTTGAAGGAAAGGACGGCGCAGTGATGCTGGATTTCACGCTCGCAGATATCGACAAGGCACGCCTCGTCCCGAAAGTTGACTTTAGGAGCCGCAAACAATGAGTCGCGAAGTGTTGATGCTGGTGGATGCGCTGGCGCGCGAGAAGAACGTCGACAAGGACGTGGTTTTTGCCGCGCTCGAAGCGGCGCTCGCCTCAGCCTCCAAGAAACTCTTCGATGAAGATGCGGACATTCGCGTCCATATCGACCGCGAGAGCGGCGAGCATGAAACCTTCCGCCGCTGGAAGGTCGTGCCGGACGAAGCGGGGCTCCAGGAGCCGGACCAGGAAATCCTGTTGTTCGAGGCGCGCGAGCAGAAGGCCGACGCGCAGATCGACGACTTCATCGAAGAACCGGTGCCGTCGATCGAATTCGGCCGCATCGGTGCGCAGGCCGCGAAGCAGGTCATCCTGCAGCGCGTGCGCGACGCCGAGCGTGAGCAGATCCTCAACGACTTCCTCGAGCGCGGCGAAAGCATCATGACCGGCACGGTCAAGCGTCTCGACAAGGGCAACTTCATCGTCGAGTCGGGCCGCGTCGAAGCGCTGCTACGTCGTGACCAGTTGATCCCGAAGGAAAACCTGCGCGTTGGCGACCGCGTGCGCGCGTGGATCGGCAAGGTGGACCGCACGGCGCGCGGCCCGCAGATCGAGCTGTCGCGCACGGCGCCTGAATTCCTGATGAAGCTGTTCGAGATGGAAGTGCCCGAGATCGAGCAGGGTCTGCTCGAGATCAAGGCGGCGGCCCGCGACCCGGGCGTACGCGCGAAGATCGGCGTCGTCGCTTACGACAAGCGCATCGATCCGATCGGCACCTGCGTCGGCATTCGCGGTTCGCGCGTGCAGGCGGTCCGCAACGAGCTCGGTGGCGAAAACGTCGACATCGTGCTATGGTCGGAAGATCCCGCCCAGTTCGTGATCGGCGCGCTCGCGCCGGCAGCGGTCCAGTCGATCGTCGTCGATGAAGAGAAGCATTCGATGGACGTCGTCGTGGACGAAGGCGAACTGGCGGTCGCGATCGGCCGCAGTGGCCAGAACGTGCGTCTTGCCAGCGAACTCACCGGCTGGCAGATCAACATCATGACGCCGGACGAATCCGCGCAGAAGCAGAATCTGGAGCGCGGCGTACTGCGCGACCTGTTCATGGCGCGCCTCGATGTCGACGAGGAAGTCGCGGACATCCTGATCGACGAAGGTTTCACGAGCCTCGAAGAGATCGCGTACGTGCCGCTCAACGAAATGCTCGAGATCGAAGCGTTCGACGAGGACACCGTCCACGAACTGCGTAACCGCGCGCGCGATGCGTTGCTGACCATGGCGATCGCGAATGAAGAGAAGGTCGAGGGTGTCGCGCTCGACCTGAAGAGTCTCGACGGCATGGATGCCGACCTGCTCACGAAGCTTGCCGAACACCAGATCCAGACGCGCGACGAACTCGCGGAACTGGCGGTCGACGAGCTGACTGAAATGACGGGAATGGAAGACGATGCCGCGAAGGCATTGATCATGAAAGCACGTGAACACTGGTTCCAGTGACAGATGAGCCTGACGACCATGACCCACTGATCCATACGCGGCACTGGCCGCATGAACCGATGCTAACCGCAAGGAAACGCTCCTTGCATTAAGAGGAATGAATGGCGAGTAACAACGTAGCCCAATTTGCCGCGGAACTGAAAATGCCTGCTGGTGTGCTGCTCGAGCAGCTGCAGGCGGCTGGCGTGCAGAAAGCGAGCGAAGACGATGCCCTGTCCGAAACGGACAAGGCGCGCCTGCTCGACCACTTGCGCAAGGCCCACGGTTCGACCGATGCGGACAAGCGCAAGATCACGCTGACGCGCCGGCACACGTCGGAAATCAAGCAGTCCGACGCAACGGGCAAGGCTCGCACCATTCAGGTGGAGGTGCGCAAGAAGCGCACGTTCGTCCGTCGCGACGAAGCCACCGACGACGCATCGAATCATGCCGCCAACGCAGCAGAGACCGCGGACGATGCGGATCTGCAGCGCCGCGAGGAAGAAGCGCGCCGTGAAGCCGAGCTGCTCGAGAAGCAGGCGCTGGAGCTGAAGGAGCGCCAGGAACGCCTCGAGCGCGAAGAGTCCGAGCGCCGCGCCCGCGAGGAAGCGGCGGAAGCCGAACGCCGCCGCGCCGAAGAGGAAGCGGCGAAGAAGCGTACCGCTGCCGAGGCGGCCGCGCGCGAGCTCGCCGCGCAGGCGGTGGCGGCGGAATCGCAGTCGCGTGCCACGGAGCAGGAAGACGAGCAGCGCGCAGCGGCGGAACGTGCCGCGCAGCGCGAGGCCGCGAAGAAGGCGGAAGACGCTGCCCGCGAGGCATCGGAAAAGGCCAAGGCCGAACAGGCCGAGATCGCGCGCCGTCGTGCCGCTGCGGAAGCCGAAGCGCGCGCGATCCGCGAGATGATGAGCACGCCGCGCAAGGCCGTTCAGGCGAAGGCGCCGGAACCGGTCGCCGCGAAGCCGGCCGAGCCGCAGGCCGCGAAGGCCGCCGAAGCGAAGGGCACGCTGCACAAGCCGGCGCGTCCGGAAGGCCAGACGGCCACGCGTCCGGCGGCGAAGAAGCCGGCGGCGGCAGCGGCTCCGGCCGCGAATGCGCAGCCGTCGGCGGGTGCGCCGGGCGGCGATCGCAAGAAGCCGGGCGGCAAGGGCGGCTGGCAGGACGACGCAGCGAAGCGCCGCGGCATCAAGACGCGCGGCGACTCGAGCGGCGGCGTCGATCGCGGCTGGCGCGGCGGTCCGAAGGGCCGTGGCAAGCATCAGGACGCGACGAACTTCCAGGCGCCGTCCGAGCCGATCGTGCGTGAAGTGCACGTGCCGGAAACCATCACGGTTGCCGACCTCGCTCACAAGATGTCCGTGAAGGCATCGGAAGTGATCAAGGTCATGATGAAGCTCGGCCAGATGGTCACGATCAACCAGATGCTGGACCAGGAAACGGCGATGATCGTCGTCGAGGAACTGGGCCATCACGCGGTCGCGGCGAAGCTGGACGATCCGGAAGCGATGCTGGTCGAAGGCGAAGCGACGGATGCGGAAGCACTGCCGCGTCCGCCGGTCGTCACCGTCATGGGTCACGTCGACCACGGCAAGACGTCGCTGCTCGACTACATCCGTCGCGCGAAGGTTGCGGCGGGCGAGGCCGGCGGCATTACGCAGCACATCGGCGCGTATCACGTGGAAACGCCGCGCGGCGTGATCACGTTCCTCGATACGCCGGGTCACGAGGCGTTCACGGCCATGCGTGCGCGCGGCGCGAAAGCGACCGACATCGTGATTCTGGTGGTCGCGGCGGATGACGGCGTGATGCCGCAGACGAAGGAAGCGATCGCCCACGCGAAGGCGGGCGGCGTGCCGCTCGTGGTCGCGATCAACAAGATCGACAAGCCGGATGCGAATCCGGAGCGCGTGAAGCAGGAACTCGTCGCGGAAAGCGTCGTGCCGGAAGAGTACGGCGGCGAGTCGCCGTTTGTGCCGGTGTCGGCGAAGACCGGCGCAGGCATCGACGATCTGCTCGAAAACGTGCTGCTGCAGGCCGAAGTGCTGGAACTGACGGCACCGGTCGAAGCGCCGGCGAAGGGCCTCGTGATCGAAGCGAAGCTCGACAAGGGTAAGGGTCCGGTCGCAACCGTGCTCGTGCAGTCGGGTACGCTGAACCGCGGCGACGTCGTGCTCGCGGGCAGCGCCTACGGCCGCGTGCGTGCGATGCTCGACGAAACCGGCAAGCCGACCAAAACGGCGGGTCCGTCGATCCCGGTCGAAATCCAGGGTCTGTCGGAAGTGCCGGCCGCGGGCGAAGAAGTGATCGTGCTGCCGGACGAGCGCAAGGCGCGCGAAATCGCGCTGTTCCGTCAGGGCAAGTTCCGCGACGTCAAGCTCGCGAAGCAGCAGGCCGCGAAGCTCGAAACCATGCTCGAACAGATGGGCGAAGGCGAAGTGCAATACCTGCCGCTCATCGTCAAGGCGGACGTGCAGGGCTCGCAGGAAGCGCTGGTGCAGGCGCTCCTCAAGCTGTCCACCGACGAAGTGCGTGTGCAGATCGTGCACGGCGCGGTCGGCGCGATCAGCGAGTCGGACGTCAACCTGGCGACGGCATCGAAGGCGGTCATCATCGGCTTCAACACGCGTGCGGACGCTCAGGCGCGCAAGCTGGCGGAGACCAATGGCATCGACATCCGCTACTACAACATCATCTACGACGCAGTGGATGAGGTGAAGGCGGCGATGTCCGGCATGCTGGCACCGGAGAAGCGCGAGACGGTGACGGGCATGGTCGAGGTGCGCCAGGTGATCCGCGTGCCGAAGGTCGGTCTGATCGCGGGTTGTATGGTCACGGACGGCGTCGTGAAGCGTACGTCGTCGGTACGCGTGATCCGCAACAACGTGGTGATCCACACCGGCGAGCTCGATTCGCTCAAGCGCTTCAAGGACGACGTGAAGGAAGTGCGTCAGGGCTTCGAGTGCGGTATGTCGATCAAGAACTTCAGCGACATCGTCGAAGGCGACCAGTTCGAAGTGTTCGAAGTCACGGAAGTCGCGCGTACGCTGTAACGCGCGCATACGGGCTCACGGGCGGAGCGGGCGCTGGCCCGTCTCCGCCCTTTGTTTATGTGGGTGCCCACACGGATTCACCATGCCGAAAAAACGTACTACCCCCAATCGCAACGTACAGATCGCGGACCAGATCCAGCGCGATCTGTCCGAACTGGTGTCGCGCGAAGTCAAGGACCCGCGCATCGGTCTCGTCACGATCCAGAGCGTCGAGCTGACGCCGGACTACGCGCACGCGAAGGTCTACTTCACGACGCTGACGGGCGACCCGCAGCAAACGCAGACGGCGCTGAACCATGCGGCCGGCCATCTGCACAACCTGCTGTTCAAGCGTCTGCACATCCATACGGTGCCGACGCTGCATTTCCACTACGACAAGACGATCGAGAAAGCGGTCGAGATGTCGCGCCTGATCGACGAAGCCAACGCGAATCGCGCGAAGGACGACGAAGAATAGGCCGCTTCGCTTCACCATGACTGCACTCAAGCCACCCCAGCGCCCCCGCATTCCCCGCCGCGCGCTCGACGGCGTGCTGCTGCTCGACAAGCCCGTCGGTCTGTCGAGCAACGACGCATTGATCCGCGCAAAGCGCCTCTATCTCGCGAAGAAGGCCGGTCATACCGGCACGCTCGATCCGCTCGCGTCGGGTCTCCTGCCGCTGTGTTTCGGCGAAGCGACCAAGTTTTCGCAGGACCTGCTCGACGCCGACAAGACGTACGAAGCGACGATGCGCCTCGGCGTGCGCACCACCACCGGCGATGCCGAAGGCGAAGCGATCGACACGCGTGAAGTGCGCTGCGAAGAGGCCGACGTGCGCGCGGCGCTCACGCGCTTCACCGGCGAAATCGTGCAGGTGCCGCCGATGTATTCGGCGTTGAAGCGTGACGGCAAGCCACTGTACGAGTACGCGCGGGCAGGGCAGACGGTCGAACGCGAGGGCCGCACAGTGACGATCCACGCGCTCGAACTGATTGCGTGCGCTCTGCCGGACGCGACCTTTCGCGTTACGTGCAGCAAGGGCACTTACGTGCGCACGCTGGCCGAGGACATTGGCGAGGCGCTCGACTGCGGCGCGCATCTCGTCGCGTTGCGGCGCACCAGCGTCGGCGCGCTGACGCTCGGTCACGCGGTCACGCTCGATGCGCTGTCCGATGCGAGCGAAGCGCAGCGCGACGCATGGCTGCAACCGGTCGATGCGCTGCTGTCCACGTTTCCGCTGGTGCGGCTCGATGAAGAAGCCACACGACGCTTCCTGCATGGCCAGCGCTTGCCGCTGTCCGCGCTCGCGATCGGCAGCGACGCGCGCGATGCGGACCGCGTGCGCGTCTATGCGGGGGAAGGGCGGTTGCTGGGTGTGGCGCGAGTGGGAGCGGGCGTGTTGGCGCCCGAGCGGCTCGTGGTGAGCGCGGCTTCAGAGTAGTCGAAGCGCATCGACGCAAAACAAAAGGCGATGCCGCACGCAAGCGGCATCGCCTTTTTCAGTTTCAGTGCGCGTCTTCAATGCGCGGCCGATGCCGCTGCTGCCGAATCTCCGCCCGCGCGTTCGGGCTTCGTGATCCAGATCAGCGCGACCAGCGCGACGAAAATCCCCGCGGACACATAGAACAGGTCGTTCACGCCGAGCTGCGCCGCCTGTTGCGTGAGCATCGAATTGAAGAGTCCATGCGCCTGCTCCGGGCTCAGCCCGGCAGCCTGCATCTGCGCCATCTGCTGGTTGAACACCGGGCTGTACGCGTTCGCCACTTCGTTCAGCTGTGCGTGGTGCATGATCGTCCGATGGTCCCACGCCGTTTCGAAGATCGACGTGCCGATGCCGCCGCACATGATCCGCACGAAGTTCGACAGACCCGATGCGGCTGGAATCCGGTGCCCCGGCAGACCCGACAGCGTGATCGACACGAGCGGGATGAAGAAGCCCGCCATGCCGATGCCCTGGATCAGCGTCGGCAGCAGCAGCGAGCTCTCGTCGACGCCCGTCGTATAGCGCGAGCGCATCCAGAAGATCAGCGCGAAGATCAGGAACGACGCGGTCGCGATGTAGCGCGGATCGGTGTGCGGAAGCGCCTTGCCGGTGAGCGGCGACAGCAGGATCGCGAACAGACCCACCGGCGCCATCACGATGCCGGCCGCGGTCGCGGTGTAGCCGATGTCGGTCTGCAGCCACAGCGGCAGCAGCACGAGGTTGCCGAAATAGAGCCCGTAGCCGATCGACAGCGCCACCGTGCCGCCCGTGAAATTGCGCTTGCTGAAGAGCGACAGGTCGACCACCGGATGTTCGGCCGTCAGCTCCCACACGACGAAGAACGCGAACGCGATGATCGCGGTCAGCGCGAGCGCGACGACGGTCGTCGACGAGAACCAGTCGAGGTCCTTGCCCTTGTCGAGCATCACCTGCAGCGAACCCACCCAGGTGATCAGGAGCGCGAGCCCGACGCCGTCGATCGGATGCTTGCGGATCACGGAATCGCGGTTACGGAAGATCGCCCACGTCGCGATCGCCGACACGAAACCGACCGGGATGTTCACATAGAAGATCCACGGCCACGAGATGTTGTCCGAGATCCAGCCGCCGAGAATCGGGCCGGCGACCGGCGCGATCAGCGTGGTCATCGCCCACATCGACAGCGCCATCGGTGCCTTCGCGCGCGGATAGCTCGCGAGCAGCAGCGTCTGCGACAGCGGGATCATCGGACCCGCGACCGCGCCCTGCAGCACGCGCGACGCGAGCAGGAACGGCAGCGACGGCGCGAGGCCGCACATCCACGACGAGATCACGAACAGCACGATCGACGCCATGAAGAGCCGCACCTGGCCGATGCGGTCGGTGAGCCAGCCGGTCAGCGGCACCGAGATTGCGTTGGCGACCGCGAACGACGTGATCACCCACGTGCCCTGATCCGACGAGACGCCGAGGTCGCCCGAGATCGCCGGGATCGACACGTTCGCGATCGACGTGTCGAGCACGTTCATGAACACGGCGAGCGACACCGCGATGGTGCCGATCACCAGTTGCGCTCCCTGCAACGGCGGATGCGGATCGGGAGACTGAGCTTGAGCCATGTAGTCCTGAGTACGAATTGCGGTCAGCGACGCCGCTTACATCTGCTTCGAAGCCGCGTTCGCCGCCGATTTCTGCACGCCGCCGTTCTGGCCAGCGTTCTCGGCGATGATGCGGGCAATTTCCGCATCGGCGTCGTCGCCGTATTTCTGGAACACATTGGTCTCGTAGACGGTGTTGGACGCGTTGCCGAGCTGACCGCCGTTCTCGTCCTTCACGTCGACGTCGACCTGCATCGACAGGCCGATGCGCAGCGGGTGCTGCTCCAGTTCCTTCGGATCGAGAGCGATCCGCACCGGCAGGCGCTGCACGACCTTGATCCAGTTACCCGTCGCGTTCTGCGCGGGCAGCAGCGAGAACGCCGAGCCTGTGCCGGCCGAGAAGCCGATCACCTTGCCGTGATAGACGACCGACGAGCCGTAGACGTCCGCCGTCAGCGTGACCGGCTGGCCGATGCGCATGTGATTGAGCTGCACTTCCTTGAAGTTCGCGTCGATCCACAGCTGGTTGAGCGGCACGATCGCCATCAGCGGCGTGCCCGGCGACACGCGCTGGCCGACCTGCACCGAACGCTTCGCGACGTAGCCCGTGACCGGCGCCGGCAGCGTGTTGCGCGCGTTGTTCAGGTACGCGTCGCGGACCTTCGCGGCGGCGGCCTGCACGTTCGGATGGTTCGCGATCGTCGTGTTCGCGGTCAGCGCGCGGTTCGATGCGAGCTGCTGCTGGGCGGCGTCGAGCGCAGCCTGCGCGCTGCGCACCGCGTCGCGTGCGTGCGAGATTTCTTCCTGCGACACGGCGCCCGTCTGCGCGACCTGCATACGGCGCTTCAGGTCGTCCTGCGCGCGCGACAGATCGGCCTTGCGCACGTCGACCTGCGCCGAGTACTGGTTGTCGTCGGCGAACAGGCCGCGCACCTGGCGCACGGTCTGCGCGAGATTCGCCTCGGCCTGCTGTAGCGCGACGCGCGAGTCGGCCGGATCCAGCACGACGAGCGGATCGCCGGCGTTGACCGTCTGCGTGTCGTCGGCCTTCACCGCGATCACGGTGCCCGTCACCTGCGGCGTGATCTGCACGACGTTGCCGTTCACATACGCGTCGTCGGTGCTTTCATGAAAGCGCGCGACGAGGAAGTAGTACAGGCCATACGCGATCGCCGCGATCAGGATCACGACGACGAGCAGCGCCATCATCGCCTTGCGCTTGCTGTTGCTGGCCGGCTGCGGGGCGGGTGCCGGGTTGGCCGGTTGTTGGGGGGTGCTCATGAATGCGCTCCGTGTTCTCTGTTCTCTCAGACTCTTGTCGTCGATTCGGTCGGTTCGTCGCGGCGCCTTGCGTGTGGTTGCGGCGCCGGCGAACCGGCTTGCGGTCTTGCGTTAGTTCATCGGTCCGTCAGTCGGATGCCTGCTTCGCGATCGTCGTGGCGCCCGTCGCTGCGCTCGCGGCCGCGCTGCCCGATGCCTGCGCCGGTGTGTTCGCGCCCGCCGCACCGTTGCTGCCGACCGCCGGCGCGTCCGGGTCCGCGGGCACCGCGAGGTTCGCCGCATTCGCGTCGAAGCCGCCGCCGAGCGCCTTGATGAGACCGATTTGCATGCCGCGCCGGTTCATCTTCAGGTTCGTCACGGTCTGCTCCGCCGCGAGGCGGTTCTGGTCCGCGGTCAGCACCTGCAGCTGCGGCGACAGACCCGCCTTGTAACGGATCACGGCGAGCTGGTAGGCGCGCGTGGACGCGTCGAGCGCGCGCTGCGCGTCGCCCATCTGGTTGTCGATCGAGCGGATCGACGAGACCTGGGTTGCTACGTCGTTCAGCGCGCCGATCAGCGTCTGGTTGTAGTTCGCGACGTCCGCGTCGAAGTCGGCGTAGCGGCTCTTCAGTTGCGCGCGCAAAGCGCCCGCGTCGAAGATCGGCAGGTGGACCGCCGGGCCCGCCTGGATGTTACGGCTCGACGATGTCAGGAATTTGCCCCAGCCGAACGCATCGAAGCCGAAGCCGGCCGCGAGGTTGATGTCGGGGAAAAACTCGGCCTTCGCTTCCTTGATGTCGTGCGTCTCGGCTTCGACCTGCCAGCGCGCCGCGATCAGGTCCGGACGGCGCGATACGAGATCCGCCGGCAGGTTGTCGGGCAGCGCGACGGCGCCGCTCGGATTCAGCACCGGCTCCGCGATCTTGAGGCCGCGGTCCGGGCCCTTGCCGAGCAGCGCGGCGAGCTGGTAGCGGGTGGTCTCGATCTGCCCGTCGAGCTCGCTCAGGTTCGCCTGGCTCGTCGCGATGTTGCCGTTGGCCGTCTGCCGCTCGACGTTCGTATCGAGCCCCGCCACCACGCGGCCATTCGTGATCTGGCCGATGGTCTGGCGGTTCTTGATCTCGCGCTGGGCGATGTCGCGCAGCGCATACAGCTGCGCGAGCTGGTTGTACGTCTGCGCGACGGAGGCCGCGAGCGTCACGCGCGCCTGCTGCATGTCGGCTTCGGCGGCCTTCTCCTGCGACACGGCCTGGCCGAGACGCTGGCGGTTCTTGCCCCACAGGTCGAGGTCCCACGACGCGCTCGCGAGTGCGTTGTTCTCGCTATACCAGGTGCCGCCGTACGGAGGCGGGTAGAGCGCGTTCGACGAATACAGCTCGCGGGTCCACGAGTAGCTGCCGTTGACCTTCGGGTAGAGCGCCGACTTCGACGTCTCGATGTACGACGACGCCTTCGCGATGCGCGCCTGCGCCTGCGCGATCGTCGGGTTGCCTTCGAGCGCCTCCGCGATCAGCGCGGGCAGCTGCGGATCGCCGAACTGGTTCGCCCAGTCAAGCGACGGCCACTGGCCACCCTGCGCCGGCAGACTCTGCGCCGACTCGAACTGCGACGCCGGCGCGATCTGCTTGTCGCTCTTGATACCGGAATAGTTCGCGCATCCGGCGACCGCGAACGCCGCGATGATCGCGGCGGCGACGGACCGGCGGGAAGGCGCGGACAGGGAAAGGGATGTCATCGCTCGACTCTTGGAGAATGAGTGGAAGTGAGTTGGATACTGGTCATGGCAACTATTTTTGCGCCATGAGGCCGGCCGGTTGCGTGTCGCATCACATGGAACCCGGCTGCTCGCCGCTATTGACGAGCACCCGCCGCAGCATGCTTTTCAGGAACCCGACTTCCTCCGGCGTGAAGCCAGACAGCAGCCTGTCGGTCACGCTGGTGAAAATGGCCGGCATGCGCGCGGCAATCTGCTGGCCCTCCGGCGTGAGCGCGAGACGCACGGCGCGCCGGTCTTCGCTGCTGCGCACCCGGGTCAGCAGGCCGCGCTTTTCGAGCCGGTCGATCAGGCGTGTGATCGCGCTCGCGTCGATGCCGTACTCGCGGGCCAGTTCGGCCGCAAGCACGCACTTGCCGCTCGCCACCATGAACAGGATGCTGCCCTGCTGACTGGTGATGCCGAGCTCAGCCATCGAACGCTGCGTGACCATGTTCGACGCCATCGATTTCACCCGTGCGATCAGGTAACCGACGCTTTCGCCGAGCTGATACTCGCTGATTTCGGGTGGCGGCGTGTAAGACGGATCCATGGCGATTCTCATGCGACAGCAATGATTGACCAGGCAGGATTATAGGACGGGGTTAATTGACACGACAAGCGTTATTACAGCTTAGGCAAGGAATTCTTGCTTGCGGGCTCGCAATCCCGTAGTGCGAACAGGGATAATGCAGGGCTCCGAACGGGAGCGGAAGGTATTGACTCAGGGCAATCGCATTAGGAAGTCGTTTACTGGCGGACTTGGGCAGGTTAGTGGTTGTAAACAAAGGGCGAAGCGTCGTTTACTCTCGATTTTTGGG
>NZ_QQOA01000050.1 GCF_003443895.1 Paraburkholderia phosphatilytica
CCGGAACGCGACTCGGTTGTCGCCACGGTGGCGCGCAAAGCAGATAAACAGCCTTTGGCTGCATGAATGAGGTGGCAACTACCTTGACGCGCGCCGTCCTTGCCGGGCAATGCGCTTGCGCCACAGGCAGACCGTTTGCACCGAGACGTCCAGTTCACGGGCGATCACCGTATTGGAGTGGCCCTCGTGGGCCCACAACGCGATGCGCGCCCGCATCACATCTCGTTGCGCCGCCGTCTTCCGCTCGATCAGCGCTAACAGTTCCTGTCGTTCCCTATTTGCCAGCTTCACTGGCGTTGCATGGCGACCTCGGCTCATCCCGCCATGATAGCCGAGGCATTTATTTATTCAATCTATTTACGGGATGTTGCACTAGTTGTCGCCTCATTCATGCAGCCAATGGCTGTTTATTCGCATCGATCGACGCCATCTCAACGACTGAGTCACGTTCGGGGTTAAGCGTCACGGCACCCACCGGTGTCCAGTTACGCGTGTGACGCGACCAGCGGGCCGGATTGCATGCGCGCGCCTTCAACGTCGTGCTGACGAGCGATGTTCCTACCCGCTGAACTTTTTGCGATGGTGACGACGCGCTCGATCGCTTTCAGAGCCGATCGTTCATCATCTCCGATCGCAAGCTCACTCACATACTCGCGCGCGACCTGCACCGCGTAGTTTGCCTGCCGGACGCTTTGGACGTTTTGCTTGTTCGCAAGCGTCGCGAGGTTCTCTACCCTGCTCGCGAGCACGTCGAGCGGATGCATCACCATGTAGGACTGCGCGCCGTTCGTCGCCTCAAACGCCCTGCGGCGAACATCTTCCGCCTTCAGGCCAACCACGCGGTGGATCACGTCAACGTTGGCCGACTTTCCGTCGCCGACCGGGATCCTGACCATGCCCACGAGAGCAGTTAATCCCCGACGAGGCGGGAATTCCGCGACGCCCTGAACTGTTTTCGCGATCGCCGTCACGTCGTCGCGGCTGCCGAGAAAATCCACATCCCTCGTAATCGCCGAAATACGCACGGCCAGTTGCTGATCCAGTTTGTAGTGAACCATCCAGACGGCTAAAGCCTGCCTCCCGACCAGCACCGCATATTTCGACACGCTGGAGAGCACGCGCTCGAACTGATCGGGAGTAATCGGGGCTTCAATATCTGGCACGATCAGAACTCGTCCGTGCGCCGGCGGAATGTGGTCGCTCTGACAACGGCCGGCGGTATGAAGAACATGGCTTCCTGCGTCTCGGCACCGCTCTCGACGAGCTCGTGCGAACGCACCTGATCCTGCCGTTTCGCCGCTCGCAGGAAAACGTCCTCCAGCGAGCTCTTTTTTTCCGGTGACGCAGCCGCATCGGTCTTGCGACTGGTCGCACATCGAAGAACGTTGTTCAGTGAATTTCGCTTTTCCATGACATGACCCCACCTGGACACGAACAGATGCAGTGTAAATTCATTATACGGAACCACGCACCGGACATCTATCCGGCCACAGATCCGCCAGGTTGGCACCTATCGAACACATCGTAGCGGCCGAAATCTGGTGGAGTCCATGCAAACAGTGCCACCCTGCTGGTCGAGGCGAAGGACTGCGCTTTCCTGACGATATGTCGCGTGCCATGATGAGAGCGCCTCGTGAAGAAGAAAGGGCATCCATGCGTCCGCCGGACCGTCATACGATGGTCGCGAGGCGCGATCGAGAGCTTCCCGAGCTCAGCGTACGGACTCTGCACACCATTCGCCTCGCGCCGGAAGCGGCGCCGGCGCCTGAACAGGTCATGAGGCGCAACACATCCAGACTTGGCGCAGGCGAAATCGATGAAGCGCTGGTTGGCTGGAACGAGGCCGGTGCAGGCAGAGAGCGATGTGAGAAAGTGAAACCCAATCCTGCTGCATTCCGCTACCAGAGAGATTGCGAATTGTCGTGGAGCCCGTCAGGCTTGATACAGAAGAATGGAGAAATCGGGTTCTCGCCGAATTGCGGACGACGTGTCTTTCATGCGAGTCGGTGAACGTGACCATGGGTGCCTGTGCGATCGGAAGCGTGACGGTCCATCAGGAATATGTGTGCGAGGATTGTCAGTACGAGTTCACTGCGCTCTTCGGCTTGACCGGCTGCTATCGCGGGCATCCTGAGCACTAGGAGTGCCATACCGAGATCGGCGCCAGCGGAACAATCGGGGGCGTGGATGCCTGATCAGTTTCTGCAGACCATCGACGCACAGACGGCCGTGCTGAGATCCTCAGCCGCAAAGACCGAAGGTACCTGCGACTGCGCACGAACAATCCAGCGCGTTGACTGGATATACCACTCGAACGCGATCGACGGCGCCACACTCACGCTGCGTGAAACCCGAGCGATTATCGAGGGGACCACGTTGATGCATCGGTCCGTTCGGGACCACTTCAGGGTGCTCAACCACCTCGTGGCGATTCTCTACGTCGAGGACCTGATTGCGAAGCAGGAAGCCTTGAGGTGACGTGTCGCAACCACGCGCTCAAGTGCAGCAACAGCTGCCGATGGCTCACGAGGTGCGTCAGCTGCCGCATGATCGACGTCGCCTCCTCCTGCCAGCGCTGCGCCTTCTTCATTTCCAGCATCCATTCCTCGGATTTCCGCTTCGCACGGTCACTCGCGTGCGCCTCCGAGTACATCCTCTCCACCCAGTTCAGGCGTTCCCGATGAGCGCGAATCTCACCGTCTGTGTTCAGCACTGCCACCAAGACGCTCGGCGCATAGTCATCCATACTCGCCTCCAGCCACGCTCCAATATAAAAGGCGAACGCAGGTGGCGAGTCGTACGAAACTGCCGGTATCGGACGGGCGCGCCAGCAAGGGTGGATGGAACCGACAGGTCGAACGCCAGGATCGTCCGAATAAGGCAAATCCCCATTCCCCCAATCTGCTACGATACCTGTACAAACATACAGCCCGCTCAAGCAAACCGTGCCGCCGGACCGCACCCTCAACCCGCTCTACTATCTGGCCAATTTCCGTCGCGCGCTCGACTGGATCGAAGCGCGCTATCGCGACGTGTTGGGCGACGACGAACACCAGTTCCTCGCCGTCTTTCGCGCGTTGCCTGAGCCGTCGCAGGCGCTGCTCGTCCGGATGCTGATGCGCAAGGGTCCGCACTTCCGCACGAACCGCCTCGCGTACGACGAAATCGGCTGTCCGCTCGCAGCAGCGCGTGAACTCATCGCAGCCGGCTGGATCGACGACGATCCCCTGCTTGCTCACGACGAACTGTTCCCGCTAGTGAGCAAGGCCGAACTGCAGCAGACCGTATCCACGGTCAGTGCCGCCGCCGGCCAGATTCGCGGCGCGCGCAAGATCGACCTGTACGTGACGCTAACGAGCCTCGAGCCAGAACCACGCAGCTGGTGCCAATGGCTGCCAAGCGACGCAAGCCGCGTATTTCATCTGCGCATCGCCCCAGCAGTCGATCGTTTCCGGTTGATGTTCTTCGGCAACCTGTATCAGGACTGGTCGGAGTTCGTCGTCGCGGACCTTGGCATCGTGCGCTATGAGAGCGTCGCGTTTCCCGATTCCGCGCGAGCATTCCAGACCCGCGGCGACGTGGACGTCTACCTCACGCTGCAAGGCTGCCGCGACGCGCTCGAACGCTTCGACGCAAGCAACGAAGAGAATGAACCAGCCCCGCTAGCCGCGCTCCTCACCGCCGTCGAAGACTGCACAACGCCGAATCTCTGGCTCGAAGCTCGCCGCGCCAGGCTGCTCTACGCCATCGGCCAGGCACTCGAACGAAGCAGCCGCTGGCACGACGCACTCAACGTCTACTCGTGCTCACAACACCCCGGCGCACGCTTTCGCCAAGTACGCGTGCTCGAAGCACTCGAACGCTTCGACGAAGCCCTCGCACTCGCCGCGCAAATCGTCGCCGAACCGCTCGACGACGAAGAGCACCAGCAAGGCGAGCGCACGCTGCAACGCCTGCAGCGCAAGCTCGGTCAACGCATGGCGCGGCGCCACGCAAAGCGGCCCATCGTGCAGGAAGACGTCACGTTGCCGCAGCCCACGCCGCCTGAGCGCGTCGAACACGCGGCGCTTCACCACCTGACCTGCGAAGATGCCCCGGTCTTCTACGTCGAAAACGGTCTCATCAATTCGCTGTTCGGCCTGCTGTGCTGGCGCGCGATCTTCGCGCCGGTGCAGGGCGCGTTCTTCAACCCGTTCCAGCGCGGCCCCGCGGACCTCAGTGCGCACGACTTCCACGCGCGCCGCACTGCATGGTTCGACGCATGCTTCGAGGCACTCGACAGCGGCACCTACCGGCAGTCGATACTCGATACGTACGCGCAGAAACACGGCATCGCATCGCCGTTCGTCGCGTGGAAGATGCTGACGCCCGAGCTGTTGCAGCTCGCGCTCGATTGCCTGCCCGCCGCACACCTGAAGCTGTGGTTCCGGCGTCTGCTGCTCGACGTGCGCGCGAACCGCTCTGGCCTGCCGGACCTGATCCGCTTCTGGCCCGCGCAACAGCGCTACGAACTGATCGAAATCAAAGGCCCCGGCGACCGTCTGCAGGACAACCAGGTCCGCTGGCTCGACTACTGCGTCTTGCACG
The DNA here is from genome assembly GCF_003443895.1 of Paraburkholderia phosphatilytica. GTDB lineage: Bacteria > Pseudomonadota > Gammaproteobacteria > Burkholderiales > Burkholderiaceae > Paraburkholderia > Paraburkholderia phosphatilytica. Next base: position 4,588 of record NZ_QQOA01000050.1, read on the forward strand.
ATCTGCCGGTGCGCGTGTTGCATGTCCGCTGGCTGAACGCCGCCGCGGACGAACAAGACGAGCAGGACGTTCAGGACGCGCAACTCGCAGCGCGCAACCTCGCATGAGCTATGTGATCGCCGTGCGCGCGCTGTGCGAGTTCACCGCGAAACGCGGCGATCTCGATCTGCGCTTTACGCCCACACCAACCGCGGAAGAAGGCCAGGCCGGCCATCGCACGGTAGCGGCGCGGCGTCCCGCAAGCTACGCCACCGAAGTCGCACTCTCAGGAAGCTACGGCGAACTGACGGTGCGCGGCCGCGCGGACGGTTACGACGCGCAGCAGAACCGCGTCGAAGAGATCAAGACCTATCGCGGCGATCTGGATGCGATGCGCGAGAACCATCGCGCGCTGCATTGGGCGCAGGTGCGCGTGTACGGCTGGCTGCTGTGCGAACGCGATGCGCTCGACGGCATCGAACTCGCGCTCGTCTACTACGACGTCGCGAGCGGCCGCGAAACTGTGCTCACCGAACGCGCGAGCGCCGCTGAACTGCGCGAGCACTTCAACGCGCAATGCGCGCGCTTTCTTGCATGGGCGCAACAGGAACTCGCGCATCGCGCGGCGCGCGATGCGGCGCTCACCGCGCTTACGCTCGTGCATGGCGCCTTTAGACCCGGCCAGCGCGAACTGGCCGAAGCGGTCTATCGCGCCGCGAAACAAAAGCGTTGCCTGCTCGCACAGGCGCCCACCGGCATCGGCAAGACGATCGGCACGCTGTTTCCGCTGCTGAAGGCGTGCCCCGGCGAAGCGATCGACAAGGTCTTCTTCCTCACCGCCAAAACCTCGGGCCGGCGTCTCGCGCTCGATACCCTCGATGCGCTCGCAGCGCCCGACGCTAAACCGCTGCCGTTACGCGTCGTCGAGATGGTTGCGCGCGACAAGGCCTGCGAGTATCCAGACCGCGCGTGTCACGGCGAATCGTGTCCGCTCGCGCAAGGCTTCTACGACCGTCTGCCGGCCGCGCGCGCGGATGCCCTCGCACTGCATAGGCTCGATCGCGACGCGGTGCGCGACGTCGCCCGCGCGCACCGCGTGTGTCCGTACTATCTGAGCCAGGAACTGGCGCGCTGGAGCGACGTGGTGGTCGGCGACTACAACTACTACTTCGACGTCTACGCAATGCTTCATGCGCTGACGCTGCATCACGAGTGGCGTGTCGCGGTGCTCGTCGACGAAGCACACAACCTGCTCGAACGCGGCCGCAAGATGTACTCGGCCTCGCTCGAGCACAGCGCGCTCGACGACGTACGCAAGAACGCACCCGCTTTCGTGAAGCAGGCATTGCAGCGCGTGAACCGGCAGTGGAACGCGCTGGCAAAAGCACAACCCGCGCCGTATGCCGCGAGCGATACGCTGCCTGCGGAACTGATCGCGTCGATGGAACACGCGGTGGGCCTGATCGGCGAAGTCGCGAACGATCAGCCGCAGCTCTTCGATTCCACCTTGCAGCGCTTCTACTTCGACGCACTCCATTTCGTACGCATGGCGGAGCGCTTCGACAAAAACTCGCTGTTCGATATCGGCGACGAGCCTGTCACGCGCGGCGCGCCGCGCAAGTCGAACGCTAAAGCACGCCGCACCTCGATCTGCCTGCGCAACGTCGTGCCGGCGAGCGGTCTGCGTGCGCGCTTCGCCGCCGCGCATTCGGTCGCGCTGTTTTCCGCGACGCTCACGCCCGCGCACTTCTATCGCGACATGTTCGGGCTGCCCGACAACACCGTCGAGCTCGACATCGGTTCGCCGTTCAGCGCGGAACAGCTCGATGCATACGCGGTCGCGCACATCTCCACGCGCTATCGCGACCGCGAGCGTTCGATCGATGCGATCGTCGAACTCGTCGCGCGGCAGTACGCGAAGCACGAAGGCAACTACCTGTGCTTCTTCAGCAGCTTCGAATATCTCGAAGCGGTCGCGGCACAGTTGCAGATCGCTCACCCGCAGATTCCAACGTGGCAGCAGTCGCGCGCGATGGACGAAGCGGCACAGCGCGCGTTCGTCGCGCGCTTTCAGGAGCATGGCTGCGGAATCGGCTTCGCGGTACTCGGCGGCTCGTTTGGCGAAGGAATCGATCTGCCAGGTTCGCGGCTGATCGGCGCGTTCGTCGCGACACTCGGGCTGCCGCAGCTGAACCCGATCAACGAGCAACTGCGCATCAAGATGGACGCGCTGTTCGGCGCGGGCAACGGCTACGACTACACGTATCTGTTTCCCGGCCTGCAGAAAGTGGTGCAGGCCGCGGGCCGCGTGATCCGCACGCAGCAGGATCGCGGTGTCGTGTTCCTGATCGACGACCGCTTTCTGCGCGCCGAGGTGCGTGCGTTGTTACCGGCGTGGTGGCGCCTTACGCGATTGCGTTCGACCGCCGCGATTAATGCGCCGCTTGCTGCGTGCGTGCAGGCGTGAGGCGTTTTCGTTTTTTGCTAATGTACGCTCTCACACACTGTTCCCGGGTCCGATTTGTAGCTGGTTGATGACTCAACTATTCTGGTGCTCCGCAGGTCTAGCGACTGCATGCCGGCACCGGAAAAACAATGAGCCCGATCAAGCCTGAATCGCACGAGAACGCATTTGGCTTCCTCAGGCTGTTATTTGCATCGCTTGTCATCCTGGCGCATACGCCTGAACTCTGCGACGGCAACCGTCACCGTGAAATCCTGACCATGCTGTTCGGCACGATCTCGTCCGGCGATCTTGCCGTCGACGGCTTTTTCTTCATCAGCGGCTATCTGATATCGGCGAGCTACCTCAAAAGCCGAACGCCCGCGTCGTTTCTCAAGAAGCGCATTCTGCGAATCTATCCGGCGTTTATCGCGGCATACCTGATCTGCGATCTCATCGTGGCGCCATTGGGCGGCGGTGACGTCGCGTTCACGCCGCAACACGTTTTGATGGTGCTAGCCAGAATCCTGCTATTGCAGATGCCGGCTTCGCAGACCGCGTTTCATGGAACGTACTACCCTGAACTCAACGATGCGATGTGGACCATCTCGTACGAGTTCAAGTGCTACCTGCTGATCCTGGCGCTCGGGCTGGCGGGTATGTTGAACCGGAAGCGCGTCGTGGCTCTTGCCGCAATTGCGCTGCTTGTTCTCTCGTGCATCTTTCCGGAGCAGTATCAGCCTTTCGATCTTCAGGCTGCCGCGCAGATCCAGACGCACTCGCTTTGGGACAAGGTCTTCGACCTCACCATTGGCGATCCGCACTCGATGCTAAGGTTTATTGGCGTATTTCTGTGCGGAACGACGTATCAGCTCTACAGAGACCGTCTGCATTTCGACCGGAAGCGTGTGGCGATCTTTTCGGTAGGGCTCATCATCGCGCTGTTCGAGCCGGCAATCGTCAATCTGGGCGTGGCCGTATTTGGCGGCTACCTGATACTGGCGTTCGCGCGTCCTGGCGGGCAGTCCGTTTTCAGCAGGATCAACAACGAGAACGACATCTCGTATGGCGTCTATCTGTACGCGTGGCCCATCACCAAACTGCTGCTCTGGTATTGGCCGGACATGAATGTGGTGCTCGTCGGCATCCTCACCTGGATCGGCGCGGCCAGCATCGGTACGGTCAGCTGGCATCTGCTGGAAAAGCCGATCATGCACAGAGTGCGGCGTAACGCGCCCTCTGCGCGAGGCGTGGTGGCCTGAAGATGCGGGCGAACGCTAAGGCTTACCGCTCCAGAAACGCCTGCACCATCGCGTTGAACGCACGCGGACTCGCGACGTTCATGCCGTGCGACGCGCCCGCCACAGTGTCGCGCTCAGCGAGCCAGATCCACTCGGCGAGACTCTCCACGTTGTTGCGGAACATGCGCGGGCTCTTCTGGCCGTCGATCACCAGCGTGCGGCACTTCACGTCGGCCGCGGCGTCTTTCGAATACGCGGGCAACGGATCGCGCAGCTGCTTGGGAAGCGTGCTCGCGTTGTCGATCGCCATCGTGCGAAAGCTGGCGGTGCTCTTCTTCCACGCACCCGGCACGCTGACGGAATCGACGAACAGTTCAAGGCCAGCTTCCACCTCACCCGCTTCGACGAGCGCGGCCACCTTCGCGCGCAACGCGTTGGTGGCGGGGGGCAGCGTCGCCACGCTGCTCGCGCTGTCCGTGCTCTTGTCGAGCGGACCGCCCGGATCGGCCAGGATCAGCGAGCGGACCAGGCGCGGATAGGTGCGCGCCAGCTGGAACGCGATGCAGCCGCCGCGCGAGTGGCCCAGCAGATGCACCGGTGCGAGATCGAGCGCGGCGATGAAATCGGCAAGTTCGTCGACGTGCGTGCGCCAGCCGAAGTCCGACTGAATGCCGGCGTCTACGCCTGGCCAGTAGTGGCTCAGGCTCGGCGCGATGCAGCGAAAGCTCGCGGAGAGCGGCTGCATCTGCGCGTCCCAGTAGCGGTAGTCGCACAGCGACCCGTGCACGAACAGCAGCGGCTCGCCCGCGCCGCACTCGACGTACGGCAGGCTGACGCCCGACGCGACAGTCGCAAAGCTCAGGTCGTGATGCAAGAAGATCGACGAATCAGCCCGCATGTTCATGGGATTGAAGGGACGCAATTGAACCAAGCGTCACTATGCCGCACGCCGCGGCATAAGAAAAACGCGTAATTCGAATAGATCCTTTCAATATATCTGATACATCGGCCGCAGACGACCAGCCGGCGGGGCGGAAGCGGCCCGGCGGCGGCCGCTTTCGTCCGAGGCTACGGCGCAACAGCGGCGGTCAATATCGCGCGTCAACCAGTGCTAGTTCGGACGCCGCCCGGGCGGCGGCTGGTCGCGATCGCCGTCACGGCTTTTGCCGCCCTTCCCGCCGCGGCCATTGCCATCGCCGTTTTCACTGCCGCCGTCATCGTCATCGCTGCCACCCCTGCGGCGCGACGCATCGCGGTCGCCATGTTCCTCGACGTCTTCCACGTCATCCCGCCCGAACCGCGACACATTGCTGCCCGGCGCGATCAGCACGTTGTTCCGCTGCGGGTTGAGCAGCTGGATGCCGCGCTCGCCGAAGCGCACGAACACGCGCCGGTTGAATTCGCGCTGCACGCCCCAGCGCGAGCTGTCCTTGCACTGGATCTGCCCGACCAGCGTCACGCCCGCGCCGTCCACCTGATCGACGCCCCAGTACGCGAAATCCGCGAGAATGCCGGCCTTGAACGCATCGTCCTCGCGCAGGCTCGCGCCGATCTCCTTCAGCGTCGCGATCGCCAGCTCGACGTCCTGGCCAGATGCGATCACCACCTTCACCGCCGCGTTGCCGATGCCGCGATTCGTGTTGTTCACCGTGGACACCGAACTGAACGGCACCGTGTACAGCGAGCCGTCGCCGCCGCGCAGCCGCACCGTGCGGATCGACAGATATTCGACCGTGCCCGACACGCCCGCGAGCGTCACCCAGTCGCCGACCTGCATCGCGTTTTCCATCAGCAGGAAGATGCCGGTGATGAAGTCCTGCACGAGCTTCTGCGAACCGAAGCCCAGCGCCACGCCGAAGATGCTCGCACCCGCGAGCAGCGGCGCGGTGTTTACGCCGAGTTCCGACAGCCCCGTCAGCACGACGATCAACGCGATCACGACGAACAGCGCCGTGCGCAGCATCGGCAGCAGCGTGCGCAGGCGCGCGGCGCGCACGTAGTCGCCGCCCGTCGTCCACACGTCGAGCTTGTTTTCCGCCGCCGCATTCACCGCCTCCCAGATGAACAGCGCGACCGCCGCCGCGACGACGATGGTCACCACCGCGGACAGCAACCGGTGACCGACCGCGCCGGACGCGAACACCTGCGAGATATGCAGGCCCCACACCTCGAGCAGCACGACGAGCGTCACGACGGTGACCACGGCGGACACGATACGGCGCAGCATCGGGTAGTAGCGCGCGGCGCGCTTGCGGACGATCGACGGCGGCGTCTGGTCGTCCTGCTGGAACAGCCGACCGAGCGCACCGAACGCGACGATCGCGATCACGCGCGCAAAGATCAGGATCACGAGCGAGAGCCCGCCGAGATGGATCAGCGTGCGGTAGCCGTTGCGCACGTCGAGTGCCCATACGAACCACAGCGCCATCACGATGAACGCCGCCACCGCCGCCCACACGTCCGCGACCCAGTTGCCGAACAGCGCAAGCGCGCCGGTGCCGCCGCTGCGCGCGCGCAGCCGCGCCGCGACCGGCCGGCGGCACTGCAGGATCATGATCGCGATCATCAGGTGTCCGATGAACGTCACCGCCTTCAGGATCGCGAGATGGGCGGCGTCGCTGAGCCCGATCGGCTGCGCGGCATTCGCGAACGCGACGCCCGCGCCCGAGATGCAGACGATCGCGAGCACCCAGCGTTGCAGGAACATCGCCGAGCGGTCGCTCATGCGCAAGAGCCGCAGCCGCGGGCAACCCGGCGCCACGAAGAACTCGCTGACGATCGCGACGGCGCGGCAGAACACGTAGACGTCGATCAGCGAGCCGAGCACGCTGTCGGCCACCGTGCCGTCGTCAGTGAGGAGCGACGCGAGCAGCCCCGACACCGCGATGAACGCGACCAGCGGCACGATTTCGAGCAGCGTGTACAGCAGCGCGGACGGCAACCGGCGCAGCAGCGTCCAGTGATGGACCGAAGCGCTCCAGTTCAGGTGACTCGCGAGCACGCCGGTGATCGACGTGGGCGCTTCGGGTGCAAGCGCTTCCGCCGGAGGTGCTCCCGCGGCGGCGGCCGCATCTCTCTCCGCCTGCACTTCGGCTTCCGCAGGCGTTTGCGGAGAAGCAGAAGCAGGCGCAGCGGCAGGCGTCGCGCCAGCCGCCGTATGCGCGTCATGCTCCTCTTCCGGCTGCCCTTCCATCCCGCGCGCCGCAACGCCCAGACGGAAGCGCCGCAGCGACCGCCACACGAGCCACTCGATCACGAGCGCGGGCAGCAGCGTGCCGATCACGATGGCCGCCAGCTGCAGCAGCGCCGCGCGCTGCTGCGGGTCCGCGAGCCTGACGGTCCACCAGGCCCGCACCGACGACAGATCGAGCAGCGTCGCGATCGAGCGCCGCAGATCCGTACCGACACCCTGCACAGACTGCGCGCCGCGCCGCACGAGCTGCGACACGAGTCCGTTCGCCGTGAACGCATTGCGGATCGACGCGGCCGCGCCGCTCGCGGGTGCCGGCGCACCAGCCGCCGATGCTGCCGCGGGTGCGGACGCCGCGGGCGGCGGCGCAGCGAGCGCACCCGCCACGGCCAGCGCGCGCAACGTGTCTTCGATCTGCGCGCGGCGGCGCGGGTCGTTCAGCACGTCGAGCGCCTGCTTCGCCTGCGCGGGCGTCAGCGTGATGGTGTTCGACGCCGCTTCGGGCGCGGCCGCATGCGCTGCGGTGGAAGGGGCGGCGTGTGCCGCGGGCACGCCCGGAATGGCGACGGCCGCGTACGTATTCGCGCTCGATGCGCCGAACAGCGCGCCGCACAGCACGCACAACAGGAAGCGGAGCACCAGGCTCCAGAAACGATAAAGCGATCGGTGAGGCATCGAGCGCGCCGCGCCGGACTGCATGGCCATTGCACGAACTCCTGTCACGGTGAGTGGGCAAAGGGTCAAGGGTACAGGCAAGCCGCGGCGCGCCCTGCGAATGGCATGACCATCAGCCGCCGCGTTTGCCATTGGCGCCGTGACGTGCGAATTCCGGCAGTTGCCGGGTCTCGCGCACCGAACGCGGATGCCACAGCTTCGCGCCGCCTTCGATCCCGGCGTCGTTCGACACGACCGCGACGTTCGCGGGCAGCTCGAACGTGAGGCGCGCCGCGTTGCCGCCGCCGATCCACAGCTTGTCGTAGTTCACGAGCGAATGCAGGATGTCGATGATCTTTTCGACCCGCTTGTTCCAGCGCTTGTTGCCCGCTTTCGCGCGCGCTTCGTTGCCGATGTATTCGTCGTACGCGCGGTTCTTGCTGACCGGATGATGCGCGAGTTCGAGGTGCGGCATCAGCTCGCCGTCGCGGAACATCGCGGTGCCCGCGCCGGTGCCGAGCGTCAGCACGAACTCGAGGCCACGCCCTTCGATCGCGGCGAAGCCCTGCATTTCCGCGTCGTTGATCATCCGCACCGGCAGACCGCCCAGCCGCTTCGCGAGCGAATCGGCGAGCGCAATGTCATGCCAGCCCTCGACGCCGAAGTGCGGCGCCGTCAGGATGCGGTTGTCGCGCACCACGCCCGGAAAGCCGATCGATATCTTCGATGGCGGCAGCTGCTTCACGAGCGGCTCGACGAGCGTGTATAGCGCATCGACGAGCTGGTCCGGCGTGCACGGATGCGGCGTGTCGACCCTCGCGCGCTCCGTCTTCATCTCGCCTAGTCCGTCGATGATCGACGCCTTCAGGCCGGTGCCGCCCACGTCGATCGCGAGAATGTGCTCGTTCGCGAGCGCTGTGTTCGCGGCGCTTTTGCGTTGCCCTTTGCCCGCACTCGCGGCAGTCTTCACGGCCGCGCTCTTGTGCAGCGTCGTCTTGCGTGCCGCGGTCTTGCGCGGCGCGCTCTTGCGGGCAGGCGATTGCGTTGTTGTCTTTCGGGTCGTCACGCTGGTCCCCTTCACTGGAAAAGTCGGTAGAAAACATCGTGGATGGCCGGGCATGCATGATCGACGACCGGCCGGATCGCGATGCGCTCGCTTCAGGACTTGCTCTTCGTCTCCGCGTTACCTGCGTTACCTGCGTTGCCATCGTCGGCTTGCGCCGGCGTTTCTGTCAGCGGACGCCAGCGCCGGCCGTCGCGCGCGAGCAGATCGTCCGCCGCCTGCGGGCCCGCGCTGCCGGCCGCATACGTATGCACCGGCATCGCACTACCCTTCGGATGCAGCACGTCGTCCACCGCGGCCCAGCTCGTCTCGATGCTGTCCGCGCGCTGGAACAGCGTCTCGTCGCCGAGCATGCAGTCGTACAGCAGCGTTTCATAGCCGACGTTGGGCCGCTCGGCAAAGAAATTCGCATAGTCGAACGACGACTTCACCGCGCCGATCTGCATCACCGGTCCCGGCGCCTTCACATTGAAATCGAAACTTGTGCCATGCGATGGGTCGATGCGCAGCGTCAGCACGTTCGGCGTCAACGCGTCCACCGGCGTATCGCGGAACAGGCGAAACGGCACCTGCTTCAACTGCACCGAGATCTCGGTGCGGCGCGACGTGAGCCGCTTGCCAGTACGCAGATAGAACGGCACGCCGGCCCAGCGCCAGTTGTCGAGATGCACGCGCGCCGCCGCATAGGTTTCCGTGTTGCTATCGGGCGCGACGTTCGGCTCCGCGCGGTAAGCCTGCCCCGCCGGCCCCTGGCCGTACTGGCCGAATACCACGTCGTCCGGCGTGAGCGGCTTGATCGCGTCGATGATGTCCGCCTTCTTGTCGCGCACCGCTTCCGCATCGAACGAATTTGGCGGCTCCATCGCGATCATGCTCATCAGCTGGAACAGGTGGTTCGGCAGCATGTCGCGGAACGCGCCGGTCTGCTCGTAAAACGCGCCGCGCCCCTCCACGCCGATCACTTCGGACGCAGTGATCTGCACGCTGTCGATATATTCGCGGCGCCACACCGGCTCGAATAGCGCGTTCGCGAAACGCACCGCGAGAATGCTCTGCACCGTGTCCTTGCCGAGGAAGTGGTCGATCCGGTAGATCTGGTTTTCCTGCGCGTATCCCAGCAAATGGGCATTGAGTTCGCGCGCCGATGCCAGATCCGTGCCGAACGGCTTTTCGACGACGACGCGCCGGAAGCCCTTGCTCTCGTCTTCGTTCAACAGCCCTGTGCTGCCCAGGTGGTCGGCGATCACCTCGAAGAAGCGCGAGCCCACCGCGAGATAGAAGATCGCATTGCCGCTCGACGCCTGCTTCAGTTTGCCGGCGAGCTTCTGGTAAGTGCCGTCGTCCTCGAAGTCGCCGGCCATGTATTCGAGGCGCTGCGCGATCGAATTCCACGCGTCCTCGTCGAGCTTCGACGTGTGGAAGGTGCTGGCCTTGTCGGCCGCGAACTGCTTGAGCGCGTTGCCGAGGTCCTCGCGAAACTCGTTGGTGTCGCGCTCGCCGTGATTCACGCCGATGATGCTCATCTTCGGATCGAGCAGGCCATCCACCGCGAGGTTATACAGCGCGGGCATCAACAGGCGTTTCGTGAGGTCGCCGCCCGCGCCGAAGATCACCAGCGTACAAGGCGGTGCGGGATGTTTGCCGGCGGGCGCTGGAGGGGTACCCGGCTTGGCGTTGCTGGTGGCGTCGGAGGTGGTCGGCATGGGTTCGGCTCGCATCAGGACAACGTGAATGGACGGCTCTTCAAGCCCGCAGATGCACAGCAAAAAGGGCGCAATAATGAAATGACCGCTACTGCGCCGCGACAGTTCAATCGGTTTTGCGCGTGATGCGGTTGCTGCCCGCGTATTGCCTGTGTCCGGTCGGGCCGCGTGGCACGGGTCGGCGCGCATGCCGGGCCGTAACCTGTTTGTCATGTTGCGGCGCGGCGCGCATGCGTGCGTGCGTTACCTGAGTCCGGAGTCAACGCCCAAGCAAGCGTCGCACCCGCCTGGTACTCGCACCTTGCTGCTTCACGCCGCGTCGGTGCGCTTCACTTCCTTTACACTCGGCCCAACGCGACTTCACGAACCGCCATCACGATGACGCATTTCGACAGCCCCTTCGATGCCGCCCGCCTCGATGACGAATGGCTCGAAGCGGACGGCTTCGGCGGCTTCGCGTCGGGCACCGTCGGCACCGCGCGCACGCGCCGCTATCACGCGCTGCTGCTCGCGGCGACGCAGCCGCCGGCGGGCCGCGTGGTGCTCGTCAACGGCGTCGAAGCATGGCTCGAACGCGGCGACACACGCATTCCGCTGACGATGCAGCGCTATGCGCCCGACCTGCTCTACCCCGACACCAGCGGCGCGCTGGCAAGCTTCGATACGTCGCCGTGGCCGACGTGGCGCTATCGCATCGGCGACGACGCGGTGCTCGTCGCGGAACTGTTCGTCGCGAAAGCCAGCTGCGAGACGGTACTGCGCTGGCGTCTCGAGGCGCCGTCAGGAACATCCGCCGCGTCCTCGTCAAACGATACCCCCTCTGCGTGGACGCTGAAAGTCCGACCGCTGCTGTCGGGCCGCGACTATCACGCGCTGCACCACGAGAATCACGCGTTCAGCTTTGCCGCGCAGCAGGACGGCGAACGGGTGCGCTGGCAGCCGTATGGCGACCGCCCCGCCATCGTCGCGCAGTCGAATGGCAGCTATACGCACGCGCCCGACTGGTACCGCAACTTCTGCTACCCGCGCGAACGCGAGCGCGGTCTCGACTGCATCGAAGACCTCGCAACGCCCGGCGTGTTCGTCTTCGATCTCGCGCGCGGCGACGCGGTGCTGCTGTTGCGCGCGGAACGGCCGGATGGTTCACACGCCAGCCAGGACGCGAGCGGCAACGCCACAGTCCACGCCGCGCTGTTCGCGGGCTTCGAGGAACTGCGGCGCGCGTCGCTTGGGTCGCGCCTTGAACGCTCAGCGGATGCTTTCGTGGTATCGCGCGGCGACGGCCGCACGATTCTCGCGGGCTTTCCGTGGTTCACCGACTGGGGCCGCGACACCTTCATCGCGATGCGCGGCCTGCTGCTCGCGCGCGGCCGCTACGAAGACGCCGGCGCGATCCTGCTCGAATGGGCGGCAACGCTCTCCGAAGGCATGCTGCCCAACCGCTTTCCCGATAGCGGCGACACGCTCGAGTACAACGCGGTCGATGCATCGCTGTGGTTCGTCATCGCTGTACATGACTATTGCGCGGCTACAAGTGTGCCGCCCGAAACGCAACGCATGCTGCGAAGCGCGGTCGACACCATCCTCGACGGCTATGCGCGCGGCACGCGCTACCAGATCGCAATGGATCCGCAGGATGGCCTGCTCTCGGCCGGCGTACCCGGCGTGCAGCTCACGTGGATGGACGCGAAGGCCGGCGACTGGGTCGTGACGCCGCGCGTCGGCAAGCCGGTCGAAGTGCAGGCGCTGTGGATCAACGCGCTGCGGATCGCAAGCGAGTGGGACGCGCGCTGGCGCGAACCCGCGGAACGCGCGAGCGCGTCGTTCGCCGCGCGTTTCGTCGATCTGACTACAGGCGCGCTCTACGACGTGATCGACGCCGATCACGCTGCAGGCAACGTCGATCGTTCGATCCGGCCGAACCAGATCTTCGCGGTGGGCGGGCTGCCGTTCGCGCTGGTCGATGGCGATACGGCGCGAGCGGTGCTCGCGCAGGTCGAAACGAATCTGCTGACACCGCTCGGGCTGCGCACGCTCGCGCCATCCGACCGTGCATATCGCGGCCGGTATCAGGGCGGCGTGATGGAGCGCGACGGCGCCTATCATCAGGGCACCGTATGGCCGTGGCTGATCGGTCCGTTCGTCGAAGCGTGGCTGCGTGTGAACGGCAACGGCGATGCGCAGCGCGCGGAAGCGCACGCGCGTTTCGTCACGCCATTGCTCGCGCATCTCGACACTGCCGGGCTCGATCATCTATCCGAAGTCGCCGACGGCGACGCGCCGCACACGCCGGGCGGCACGCCATTCCAGGCATGGTCGCTCGGCGAACTGTTGCGGATCGGGAAACTGCTCGGCGACGTCGGCTAGCGCACCGCATCGCGTCATGCAGATTGCCGCGCAGGCAACCCGTAAACCGCGCTAGCATTGTGGCTCCCGACGCGCTCGCGCGCCGCCCGACAAGGAGGACCCTCATGCTTCAGCGTGCCTGCGGCCTGCTGGAAACCGTCGAAGGCAAACGCCTGCACTCGCCTGACTACGCCCGCTGGCAACGCTGGGGACCCTACCTGAGCGAGCGCCAGTGGGGCACGGTGCGCGAGGACTACAGCGAGCACGGCACCGCGTGGGACTACTTTCCGCACGACCATGCGCGGATGCGCGCGTACCGCTGGGGCGAAGACGGTATCGCCGGGTTCTCCGACGAGCACCTCGGCTGGTGCTTTTCAGTCGCGCTGTGGAACGGCCACGATCCGATCATCAAGGAGCGGCTGTTCGGTCTCACGAACGAGCAGGGCAATCACGGCGAGGACGTGAAGGAGCTGTACTTCTATGTGGACGGCACGCCGACGCATTCGTACATGCGGATGCTCTACAAGTACCCGCAGGCCGCGTATCCGTACCAGGACCTGATCGACGAGAACGCGCGGCGCGGCACCGGCATGCCCGAATACGAGATCCTCGATACCGGCGTGTTCGACGACGAGCGCTATTTCGACGTGACCGTCGAATACGCGAAGCACACGCCCGAAGACATCGTGATGCGCGTGACGGTGGAGAACCGCGCGGGGCAGATCGCATCGCTCGACGTGCTGCCGCAGATCTGGGCGCGCAATTCGTGGTCGTGGAAGCCGGTCAAGGTAAAGCCTTCGCTCACGCTGATGCAGTCGCCGCAACCGCATCTGGTCGCGCACAACGAAGGCCACGACCCGCTCGTCGTGACGGCCGCGACGAAAGACGGCCAGCCCGTCGAGTGGCTGTTCTGCGAAAACGATACCAACGTGAAGCGGATGTACGGCATGGACAGCGAAGGCCCGTTCAAGGACGGCTTCAACGACTACGTCGTGCACGGCGACGCGAACGCCGTGCGGCGCGACACCGGCACGAAGGCCGCGGCGCGCGTGCATGTCGAGCTCGAAGCGTACGGGAAGGCGGTCATCACGTTCCGCTGGCGCCCACAGTCGGCGCCGGACGACACGCCGCTCGATATCGATTCGCTGTTCGCGCATCGCATCGCCGAAGCGGACGAGTTCTACGACGCGCTGCAGCGCGACATCGACGGCGCCGATGCGCGGCTCGTGCAGCGCCAGGCGCTCGCGGGCCTGTTGTGGTCGAAACAGTACTACCAGTACGACGTGCACCGCTGGCTGTCGGGCGACCCGCTGCAGCCCATGCCATCCCCTGACCGGCTGCGCGGCCGCAACACCGACTGGCAACATCTGTGCAACGCAGACATCCTGTCGATGCCGGACAAATGGGAGTACCCGTGGTACGCATCGTGGGACCTCGCGTTCCAGGCCGTCGCGTTCGCGCTGATCGACCCGGCGTTCGCGAAGAAACAGCTGCTGCTGCTCGTGAAAGACCGCTATCAGCATCCGAACGGCCAGCTGCCCGCGTACGAATGGGCATTCGGCGACGCGAATCCTCCTGTGCATGCGTGGGCCACGTGGCGCGTGTACGAGATCGACCGCTCGATCACCGGCAAGCCCGACCGCGACTTCCTCGAACTCGTATTTCACAAGCTGCTGCTGAATTTCTCGTGGTGGGTGAACCGCAAGGACGCCGACGGCCACAACATTTTCCAGGGCGGCTTTCTCGGTCTCGACAACGTCGGCATCTTCGACCGTTCGTCGCCGCTGCCCACCGGCGGCCACATCGATCAGGCGGACGGCACTGCTTGGATGGCCGCGTATGCGCTCGACCTGATGCGGATGGCGCTCGAACTCGCATTCGCGAACCAGGTATTCGTCGATATCGGCGTGAAGTTCTTCGAGCACTTCCTGTACATCGCAGGCGCGGTGAGTTGCGACGACGGCTGCGACACGGGCCTGTGGGATAGCGTGGACGAGTTTTTCTACGACAAGCTGCGGCTGCCCGACGGCACCAGCACGCCGCTCAGGATGCGCTCGATCGTCGGGCTGATTCCGCTCTTCGCGGTGCGCGTGCTGGAAGAGCACGTGCACGGCAACCTGCCTGGCTTGCGCGATCGCCTCGTCTGGTTCCTGAGTCACCGGCCCGATCTCGCGCGGCTGGTGTCGCGCTGGAACGAACCCGGCAAGGGCAATGCGCTGTTGCTGTCGCTGCTGCGCGGACACCGGATGAAAGCGCTGCTCAGGCGCGTGCTCGACGAAAGCGAATTTCTGTCGGAGCACGGCGTGCGCGCGCTGTCGCGCAAGCATCTCGACGAGCCGTTCGTGTATCGCTACAACGGCTGCAGTTTCGGCGTGCAATACCTGCCAGCAGAATCGGACTCGCGCGTGTTCGGCGGCAATTCGAACTGGCGCGGCCCGATCTGGATGCCGGTCAACTACCTGCTGATCGAGTCGGTCTACGAGTTTCACCGCTATTACGGCGACGATTTTCTCGTCGAGTATCCAACCGGCTCCGGCAAAAAGCTGACGCTTCAGCAGATAGGCGACGAACTCGCGCGCCGCGTCACCACGCTGTTCCTGCTCGACCGCAACAACGAGCGGCCGGTGATGGGCGCGTATCCGCTATTGCAGGCGGACCCGCGCTGCCGCGATCTGGTGCTGTTCCATGAGTATTTCCATGGCGACAACGGGCGCGGCGTCGGCGCATCGCATCAGACCGGCTGGACGGGGCTCGTCGCGCTGTTGCTGCAGCCGCGCATGATGAGCCCGTCGGGCAACGTGCCTGTGGCGGGAGAAATCGAAGAGGTGGCGGCGGTGAAGTAAGCGAGGCTGAAGCCGCCTTCGTCGATGTCCCATCCAGCCCGCGGGCTTCAGGTTAAAATTAGTGACGCATGTATGCACCATCCGGTAACGGCGTGCAATCCGTGTTGGTTTGCCGCTGTCTTCAATGAGCGGGGTCCCGATCGTCGTGAAAGGCAACACACGATACGAAAACCCGCTCGGTACCGAAGCTCGAAACTGGTTTGGTGTCGCATGAGTGAAAAGCTGAAACTGATGGTGTCATCGACCGTATATGGAGTCGAGGAACTGCTTGATCGCGTCTACGCGCTACTCACCTCGTTCGGGTACGAGGTCTGGATGTCCCACAAGGGAACCGTTCCAGTTTCTTCTTCGGAGTCAGCGTTCGGCTCCTGTCTCGCGGCGGTCGAACAATGCGATCTGTTCCTCGGCATCATTACGCCGCAGTACGGCAGCGGCATCAATGAATCGGACCTGTCGATCACCCACCAGGAAATGGTCAAGGCGATCGAACTGAACAAGCCCCGCTGGTTCCTCGCGCACGATCACGTCGTATTTGCTCGCCGCCTGCTGATGGACCTGAATTATCGCGACCGGTCGGCAAGGCAGACATTGAAGTTGAAACCGAGGTCCACGTCCATCAGCGACCTGCGCATTATCGACATGTATGAGGACGCAACCATGGAGCAACTGCCATTGGACGAGCGCCAGGGAAACTGGGTCCAGAAATTCGACCGCGACGAGGATGCCAACCTGTTCGTCGTCGCCCAGTTTTCGCGTTATCAGGATGTCGAGCGGCGCCTGCACGAAGCCTTCGCCAACAGCAGCCAGATGGAGTCGCGCATCCGAGGTCGGAATGAGTAAATCGCTTTCGGAAGTCAAAAGGCTGCTGACCTTGGGTGAAGGCCAGACAGTCGAGTTCAAGGCAACGCCGACACCCGATTCCTGTGGCCCGATAGTCTGCGCGTTTCTCAATTCGCGCGGCGGTTATCTCGTTTGCGGCGTGGAAGACGACGGCGAAGTGCTCGGCATCGAGCAGGCCGAAGAGAGCGCGCTCAACCTCGACGGTGCACTCAAGGCCGGCATACAGCCGCCGGTATTGTTCTCGGTCGATATTCAGGAGATCGGGCAAAAGAAAATCCTGGTCGTCGAGGTGCCTGCGGGCAAGGACATACCGTACGCGTATCGGGATGACATTTTCACGCGGGACAGCGAGGTTACACGCAAGGCGGACGTCAATACCATCCGCGACATGGTGCTGAGAAAACAGATTGAGCCGGAACGTTGGGAACGCCGGTTTTCGCCTGAGCTCGAACCAGACAATCTTTCTCCGGTTGCATGCGGGAGACTTTTGACTGCAAAGCGCATTCCGGTCCAGGTAAGACAGGTCCCGCAGGACCTCATGCATCAACTGCAGTTGCTGTCGTTGGCCAGATATGGACGTTTCACGAACGCGGCCGACGTTCTTCTATCGATCGACCCTGCGCGCCGACATCCCCAAGCCAGAGTACGTGCCGTCTGCTTTCGGCAGAAAGCATCGGACGAATATGAGGACCTGCAGCACCTCGAAGGGCCGATGACGGACGTCATCGAGCAACTCTATGCGTTCGTCGTTCGAAACACGCCGCAGCGCGCCGTGTTCCCGACTTCGAGCAATCAGAGAGAGGACAAATCGCTTTACCCCGAACGCGCGATCCGCGAGGCGATCGTCAATGCGTTTGCACATCGCGACTACAGCAACTTCGCCGGCGGCATCAAGGTCGAAATCTCGAGCGAGAGACTGCAGATCTGGAATTCCGGCGGATTTCCTCCCGGCATGGACGAAGCAAAACTGCACGAAGGACATATTTCGGTGCTCCGCAACCCGGACATCGCCCATGCGCTCTACCTTCAGGGCTACATGGAAAAGCTGGGGCGCGGGAGCGTGGTGATTCAGGAGGCCTGCCGTCTGGCCAATCTGCCGCCGCCCCGATGGGAGTCGGATCCGACGGGCGGCGTCACCCTTACGTTCCTCGCCCCGAAGAACACCCCTGAAGTCACCCCGGAAGTCACCCCGGAAGTCACCCCGGAAGTCACCCCGGAAGTCACCCCGGAAGTCACCCCGGAAGTCACCCCGGAAGTCACCCCGGAAGTCACGAGGTTGCTGCTTTCGATGGCCGATGAACAGAGCCGCGTCGAAATCCAGCAGCAGCTACGACTAAGCGACCCCGACCACTTCCGGAAAAGCTACCTTGCGCCCGCTCTGGAATTGGGCCTGATCGAGATGACCGTTCCGGAAAAACCAACCAGCCGACTCCAGAAATATCGCCTCACGCGGCTGGGGCTTGCGAAGCGGCAAAATCTGCTGGCGAAAGGATGATGCCTGCTCATGAGACGCCCGACGGATTTTCCGTGTAATCGACTGCTCGAATCTTCCTGGCCAACACGCCCATGAACCCGAACGAATACGAAATCCACGACGCGCGTTTCCGCGCGCTGCTGCAACCGAATGCCTTCATGGAGAAGCTCGCCGGTGGCTGCCGGTGGTCCGAAGGGCCGGTGTGGTTTCCAGCCGCGAACTTCCTCGCATGGAGCGACATTCCGAACAACCGGATGATGCGCTGGGTGCCGGACGTCGGCGTGGGCGTGTTCCGCGCAAACGCGAACTTCAGCAACGGCAATACGCTCGACCGCGAATGCCGGCTCGTCACCTGCGAGCACGGCACACGCCGCGTCACGCGCACCGAGCACGACGGCAGCATCACCGCAATCACCGATCGTTTCGAAGGGCACCGGCTCAATTCGCCGAATGACGTCGTCGTGCATTCGGACGGCTCGATCTGGTTCACCGATCCCGACTACGGCATCCTGAGCGACTACGAAGGCTATCGCGCGCCGAGCGAGGTGGGCCGCTGCAACGTGTATCGCGTGTCGCCGGCGGACGGCAAGGTCGAATGCGTCGCCGACGACTTCGCGAAGCCCAACGGCCTCGCGTTCTCTCCGGACGAAACGCAGCTCTACGTCGCCGATTCGGGCGCCTCGCATATCGACAACGGCCCGCGTCACATCCGCGTGTTCGATGTGGACAGCAGCGGCAAGCTGCGCAATTCGCGCGTTTTCAAGGACGTATTGCCCGGCGTGCCGGACGGCATGCGCCTGGACGAACACGGCAACGTGTGGACGAGCGCCGCGGATGGCATCCACTGCTATGCGCCCGACGGCACGCTGCTCGGCAAGATTCTCGTGCCGGAGACGGTGGCGAACCTCGTATTCGGCGGCCCGAACCGCAACCGGCTGTTCATTGCCGCGAGCACGTCGCTGTATTCGCTGTATGTGGGCGTGCGCGGCGCGGCGAGGCCGTCCACGAAGTGAGGTCTTGAAGAAGCACGCCCTGAAGCCGCGGCTCAGGTCACCACGCCCACCTGCCACGGCACGAACTCGCTCTGCCCGTAGCCGTGCAGTTCGCTCTTCGAGCGCGTGCCGGATGCGCAGTCGAGCATCATCTGGAAGATCTCCGCGCCGAGCTGATCGATCGACGCGCTGCCGTCGATCACGCCGCCGCAGTTGATGTCGATATCGTCTTCCTGGCGCATCCAGAGCGCCGTGTTGGTGGCGAGCTTCAGCGAAGGCGACGGCGCGCAGCCATATGCGGAGCCGCGCCCCGTCGTGAAGCAGATCAGGTTCGCGCCGGATGCGACCTGCCCTGTCGCCGACATCGGATCGTAGCCGGGCGAATCCATGAACACGAAGCCCTTCGCGCGGATCGGTTCGGCGTACTCGTACACGTCGACGAGATTCGTCGTGCCGCCCTTCGCGACCGCGCCGAGCGACTTCTCGAGAATCGTCGTGAGGCCGCCCACCTTGTTGCCCGCCGACGGATTGTTGTCCATCGCCGCGCCGTTGCGCTGGCAGTAGTCCTGCCACCACGCGATGCGCGCGAGCAGCTTCTCGCCCACTTCACGACTCACCGCGCGGCGCGTCAGCAGATGTTCGGCGCCGTACACCTCTGGCGTCTCCGACAGGATCGCGGTACCGCCGTGCTGCACCAGGCGGTCCACCGCCGCGCCGAGCGCCGGGTTCGCCGAGATGCCCGAGTAGCCGTCCGAGCCGCCGCATTGCAGGCCGACCATCAGGTGCGAGGCCGGCACGCGCTCACGCGCCGAGCGGTTCGCGTCAACCAGCATCTCGCGCACCACCGCGATGCCGCGTTCCACCGTCTTCTTCGTGCCGCCGCTTTCCTGGATCGTGAAGCTGCGCAGTTGCGCGTTGCCATGCTGCACGCCGCCCGATTCGAGCACGCCGCCGATCTGGTTGGTCTCGCAGCCGAGACCCACGAACAGCACCGACGCGAAGTTCGGATGATCGGCGTAGCCCGCCAGCGTGCGCCGCAGGATCGTGATGCCCTCGCCCTGCGAATCGATGCCGCAACCCAGACCGTGCGTGAGCGCGATCACGCCGTCAACGTTCGGGAAGTCGGCGAGTTCTTCCGGATGCACGTCGCGCCGGAAGTGATCCGCGATCGAGCGCGCCACCGTCGCTGAGCAGTTGACGCTCGTCAGGATACCGATGAAATTGCGCGTCGCGACGCGGCCGTCCGCGCGGCGATAGCCCATGAAATGCGCGGGCTCCGCGACCGCCGCGGTGGTGTGCAGATCGACGCCGAATTCATGTTCGCGCGCGAACTCGGCCATGCCCAGGTTGTGCGTGTGCACATGCTGCCCACGCGTGATCGCTTCGCGCGCGACGCCGATGATCTGGTTGTAGCGCTTCACCGGCTCACCCGCCGCGATTGCGCGCGTCGCGACCTTGTGGCCGGGCGGAATCATGCCCGCCACCACGAGATCCTCCGAATCGATGCGCGTGCCGGGCAGCAGCTGACGCGTCGCGATGACGACGTCGTCTTTCGGATGCAGACGGATCACGACATGCGCCGCGCCGGTTGTGTTGGGGTTCTGCATGGGATCACCTCGAAAGCAGGAACAAGCGAAATCAAGCGGGATCAAGCGGAAATACAAATAAGACCTAGCAGGTGACGAGCGCCTTGATGACGCCGGCGCTTGCATCCAGCAGCTTCAGGAAATCGTCCGGAAGGTTCTCCAGCGCAAGCGTATGCGTGTTCAGCGCATCCGTCGGAATCTTGCCCGCGCGCATCGCGGCGAGCACCGTTTCGAAGTCGGCCACGGTTGCGTTGCGGCTCGCGAGCAACGTGGTTTCGCGTTTGTGGAACTCCGGATCCGAGAACGTGATCGTGCTGCTCACAATCGAGATCAGCACATATTTGCCGCCGTGCGCGACGAAGCGGAAGCCGCGTTCCATCGCCTTCGCATTGCCGGTCGCGTCGAACACCACGTCGAAGAATTCGTTGTCGGTCACGCGCGCGAGCGTGTCGACGTCGTGCGCCGCTTCCGTCGTGTCGAGCTTGACCGTGTAATCGGCGCCCAGCGCGCGCTCGCAGACCGCGAGGCGATCGTCGCGCGAATCGAGCACCGTAACCTGCGCGCCGCGCAGCTTCGCGAAGATCAACGCGGCCATGCCGATCGGCCCCGCACCGACCACCAGCGCACGCTGACCCTTCGCGACATCGGCGCGTGACACCGCATGCGCGCCGATGGCAAGAAATTCGAGCATCGCGGCCTGTTCGAGCGTCACGCCTTCCGCCTTGAACACGAATGCCTGCGGCACCGCGAGATATTCGACCATGCCGCCGTCCGCATGCACGCCGAGCACGCGGATATTCGCGCAGCAGTTCGTCTTGCCGGCCCGGCACGCCACACACTGGCCGCACGACAGATACGGCATCACGTACACCTGGTCGCCCGCGCTCACGCGCGCGCCGGGCGGCGCCGCTTCGACGATGCCGGACAGCTCGTGCCCCATCACGCGCGGATACGCGAGATACGGCTGATTGCCCGTGAAGATGTGCAGATCCGTGCCGCACACGCCCACGCGCTTCACGCGGATCAGCACGTCGTCCGGGCCGGCTTCGGGCGCCGGCCGCTCCGCGACGGTGAGTTTGCCGGGTTGTTCGCAGATAACGGTTTTCATAGCGCGGTTTTCATAGCAGTTGACGTCTGGCCTGACCAGATTGAAAAATAAGTTTATTCTGAAAATTGGTCAAGCCAGTGCGATCACTTATGCTAGAGTCCGCGCCGAACCGGTCTGGCCTTCAGCCCCACGCGCCACCTAGGCATCGACCATGAAATCGACAGAACCCAAGCGGCTGTATCAGGCCGTCGCCGCGCAGATTCTCGCGCTGATCCGTCAGGGCGAATTCCCGACCGGTGCGCGCCTGCCGCCGGAGCGCGAACTCGCGCAACGCCTCGGCGTGTCGCGGCCTTCATTGCGCGAAGCGCTGATTGCGCTGGAGATCGGCGGGCGGGTGGAAATCCGCATGGGCTCGGGCGTCTACGTTCGCGACGACGGCACAGGCAGCGACAACGACACCGAGCTCGCCGCGCTGGGCGAAAGCCCGTCCGAACTGATGCAGGCGCGCGCGGCAATCGAAGGCGCGCTGATCGTGATGGCCGCCGCGCGCATGACGGGCGCGACGCTCGACAAGCTGCAGCGCTGCGTCGAACGCATGGGGCGGCTCGCCGCGGCCGGCAAGTCGCCGGTCGATGCGGACCGCCAGTTCCATCTGCTGATCGCGGAGACCGCGGGTAATTCGGTGCTGACCCGCTTCGTCGGCGAGTTGTACGACAGCCGGCACGATCCGATCGCGACCGCGATGCGCGGTCACACGGAGGGCCCGGAGACGTGGTCCGCGGCCGTGCGTGAGCATACGGAAGTGGTCAAGGCGCTGCAGGCCGCCGACCCGATCGCCGCGCAGACCGCGATTCGCGCGCATCTGATGGCGTCCGAAGAACGCTGGATCAGCGGCGCGCTCAAGCAATAGCGCTCAAGCAATAGCGCTCATGTGATCGTGCTCATGCAATCGTGTTAAGCAGCCCGCGGCAGATCATCGCGATCTGCCGTTCTTCTTCGCTCACGAGCACGCGCACCCGGCCGGCGGGATCATCGAGCCCGATGCCGCAGAACGCGAGGCCATCGCACACCGCGCGACGCACCTCTAGACTGTGCTCGCCGATACCGCCCGTGAACACCAGCAGATCGATGCCACCCAGCAGCGCCGCATAGCCCCCGATCGTCTTGCGCACCGCGGTCGTATAGGCGTTGATCGCGAGCGCGGCGTCGGCATCCCCTGCCCCCGCGCGCTTGACCAGCGCGCGCATGTCGCTTTCGCCGCCCGAGTAACCCGCCAGGCCGCTCTCATGATTCAGCAGCGTTTCAAGCGCATCCGCGTCGAGACGTTCGGTGCGCATCAGATGCAGCAGCACGCCGGGATCGAGATCGCCGCTGCGCGTCCCCATCGGCACGCCGCCGGTCGGCGTCATGCCCATCGACGTATCCACCGACAGCCCATCGCGCACCGCGCACACGCTCGACCCATTGCCGAGATGCGCGAACACCGCGCGCGCCGGCATCGGATGACCTAAGCGCCGCACGATCGATTCGTACGACAGCCCGTGAAAACCGTAGCGAATCACGCCCGCCTCCGCGTAACGCTTCGGCAGCGGCAGATGCGAAGCCTGCGGCGGCAGCGTTTCGTGAAAGGCCGTATCGAAGCAGACCGCCTGGCGCGCGCCGGCGAAACGGCGCGTCGCCTCGTCGATCAACGCGAGCGCCGGCGGAATGTGCAGCGGCGCGAAATGCACCGCCGCTTCGAGCTGTTCGCGCACGGCATCGGTCAGCAGCTGATGCCGGCGCAGATGCGGTCCGCCGTGCACGAGCCGATGACCGACCATCGCAGGCGATGCCCAGTCGTGTTCCTTCAGCGCATCCGCGAAACGCTGCAACGCATCCGTCTGCGATTCGAAGATACCGTCGTCGTGCAGGTCGATCGTGCCGTCGGCGGAATGCATCGTGAAGCTGCCGCTATCGTGACCGATGCCGTCCGCGCTGCCTTCCAGCAGCAACGGCAGGTCGTCGCTCGCGGTGTCGTACAGCGCGAACTTCAGCGACGACGAACCGCTGTTCAACGCCAGCACGGTACGGCGCGAGGAAGTCGAACCCGCGGAGCCCGCCGAAGACACCGCGCTCATGATTGCCATGTCCAGCCGCGGATCGCTTGCTGATCGATGCCCTCGCTGTGCGCGTACGCGAGATGCTCGATGATCTGGCCGCGCAGCCATTCCTTCGTGTGATCGCCGACGCCGCGCAGCTTCGGCACGCGGTCGATCGCATCGATCGCGAGCGAGAAGCGGTCCACCTGGTTGATGATCGCGAGCTCGAGCGGCGTATTGATGTTGCCCTTCTCGTGATAGCCATGCACGTGCATGTTCTCGTGATTCGCGCGGCGATACGTGAGCTTGTGCACGAGCGACGCATACGAGTGGAAGTTGAAGATCACCGGCTTGTCATGCGTGAAGAGGGAATCGAAATCTCGGTCCGACAGCCCATGCGGATGATCGCGATCCGGCATCAGCCGGAACAGATCGACCACGTTGACGAAGCGGATCTTCAGCGCGGGGAAGTGGTGCTTCAGGATTTCGACGGCGGCCAGCGCCTCCATCGTCGCGATGTCGCCAGCGCTTGCGATCACGACGTCGGGCTCCGCGCCCTGATCGGTCGACGCCCAGTCCCAGATGCCGATGCCTTTCGTGCAATGGGTCACGGCCGCGTCCACGTCGAGGTATTGCAGATGCGGCTGCTTGTCCGACACGATCACGTTCACGTAGTCGCGCGAACGCAGGCAATGATCGGCCACGCTCAGCAGGCAGTTCGCATCGGGCGGCAGATAGATGCGCACCACGTCCGGGCTCTTGTTCGTCACCACATCGAGAAAGCCCGGGTCCTGATGCGTGAAGCCGTTGTGATCCTGTCGCCACACCAGCGACGTGATCAGCAGGTTCAGCGACGGCACCGGCGCGCGCCAGTCGAGATCGCGCTTCGATTTCTCCAGCCACTTCGCGTGCTGGTTGAACATCGAGTCGATCACGTGCACGAACGCTTCATACGTCGCGAAGAAACCGTGACGCCCGGTCAGCAGATAGCCTTCGAGCCAGCCTTCCAGCGTGTGCTCGCTGAGCATTTCCATCACGCGGCCATCCGGCGCGAGCGCGCCGCCGTCTGCGTCGCTGGGCTCGTATTGCGCAAGCCATGTCTTGCCCGACGCTTCGTAGATCGCCGTGAGTTTGTTGCTCGCGGTTTCGTCGGGACCGAACACGCGGAAGTTGTGCATGTTCTGCCGCATCACCTCGCGCAGGAACTGGCCGAGCGCTTCGGTCGGCGACGAGTATTCGGCGGCAGGCTTGCGCGTCTCCACGCCGAACGCGCGAAAGTCCGGCATTTCGAGCGCGCGGCACAGCACGCCGCCGTTCGCATGCGGATTCGCGCTGATGCGCCGCGTGCCTTCCGGCGCCAGTGCGCGCAGTTCGGGAATCAGCACGCCTTCCTCGTCGAACAGCGTGTCGGGCTCGTAGCTGCGCAGCCAGCTTTCGACGAGCGCGAGGCTCTTTTTGTCCGTCGACGGATCGGCAATCGGCACCTGATGCGCGCGCCAGCTCCCTTCCACCTGGTGGCCATGCACTTCGCGCGGCCCCGTCCAGCCCTTCGGCGTGCGCAGCACGATCATCGGCCAGCGCGGGCGTGTCGTATCGCCCGTCTCGCGCGCGTGGCGCTGGATCGCGCGGATTTCGTCGAGACAGCGGTCGAGCGTCTCCGCCATCTTCCGATGCATCGTTTCCGGCTCGTCGCCTTCGACGAAGTACGGGCGATGGCCATAACCCGTCAGCAGCGCTTCGAGCTCTTCATGCGGGATGCGCGCGAGAATCGTCGGATTCGCGATCTTGTAGCCGTTCAGATGCAGCACCGGCAGTACCGCGCCATCGCGAACCGGGTTCAGGAATTTGTTCGAATGCCACGACGTGGCAAGCGGTCCCGTCTCCGCTTCTCCATCGCCGATCATCACGACGACGGTCAGGTCGGGGTTGTCGAACGCCGCGCCATAACCGTGCGACAGGCTGTAACCGAGTTCGCCGCCCTCGTGGATCGAGCCGGGCGTTTCCGGCGTGCAGTGCGAACCGATACCGCCCGGAAACGAGAAGCGCCGGAAGAAGCGCCGCATGCCGTCCACGCTCTGTGCGCAGTCCGGATACACCTCGGAATAATGGCCGGACAGATAGCAGTGCGCGAGCGAAGCCGGCGCGCCATGCCCAGGACCTGCGAGGTAGATCATGTCGAGATCGCGCGCCTTGATCGCGCGGTTCAGATGCACGAGCAGGAAGTTCTGGCCCGGATCGGAACCCCAATGGCCGAGCAGGCGGTTCTTCAGATGCCCAGGCTGCAGCGGCTCGCGCAGCAGCGGGTTATCGCGCAGGTAGATCATCGCGGCGGCCATGTAGTTGCTGGCGCGCCAGTAGCGGTCCATGTCGCGGAGAACGTCGGACGTCAGGGCGGTGTCGCTGGTCACTTCGGCCATCTCGCTGCTCCTTATCGATTCGAACCGCACGCATGCCGTTAAGGGTTGCGCCGCGGCGCGGTTCACCGCAGTGTTGACATGTCGCTCTCGACTGCGAACATGCTATTTCCTTCGTTCGATCATCGCTTTGACGCAAGTCATTGCGGTGACATATGCGCCGCTCCGCGCCCGCGAAGCGGCTTCACGATTGCGTTCGCCGCAAGCACATCGCGTTCCGCGCGACCCGCTGCCGTCGGCGGCCCATAGCAAAAAAGCCGGTGATCGGGCGCGATCTTTCGCGCAACGGTATGGCATGTGCTGCATAGAAGGTATCGATGCATAGCGATGAAGCTCCGCGCGGCGGACCGAGCGTCACGCCGGACCGCGGAACGGGGAGAACGGTCATGGAAAAGATGCATTTTCAGGTGAATGTCTGCGGTGGCGACTTCGATCATGTCGCCCGATGTTTCGAGCAATGGCGGCACGAACCGCTGGTCTACCGGTCCAGCGAGACCATGTTTCGCGACCGCCGCGAGGTGCGCAAGCTGACGGACGAGACCTTCGACGACGCCGAAGCGGCACGGCACGCGCTGGAAGAGCGCTGCCGTCCGTCGGACGATTTCGCGCTAGCCGCCGAAGTGGACGACGGTAGCCGCGACCTGTGGCTCGTGATGGCGGCGTATCGGGAAGGCTGATGGTGCTGCCTAGGCGCGCGGCCGCGGCGTTCCGCGCGAACGCCCGCGCACCCGCGCTCACGGCGCACTTCGCTGTGTACGTCGCGCTTTGTACGTCATTCACGCGGCGTGAAGCCAGTGCTCGGGGACGGGTCCCGCCGCCCCGTGCACCGGGTCACTCGCCGGAAACGGCAGGGCTTCCATCTGCTGCACCTCTGCGGGCGTCAGCGCGTCGCGCCGGATGTCCCATTGCTGCCCTTCCGGATACCCGCCCACCACGCGAAAACGCCCCGTGAACGACTGCAGGCAATGTCCGGTGCCCGCCGGCAACAATACGACGTCGCCAGCATGGAGATGCACGACGCGCCCGCCTGGGCCGCCCAGGATGACCTCCGCCGAACCGGACACGACGCCGAGCACTTCATGTGCCGTCGAATGAAAGTGGTGATAGTCGAAGATGCCGTCGCGCCATTGCACCGGCCAGCGGTTGCGCTCGAACATCGCCTCGAAGCCGTCGATCAGCCGTTCGTCGTCGCCTTGCAGCACGTTGCGATACAGCACGACCGGTAGCTTGCGGTTGTTCGGCACCCAGTCGGACGGCGGCAGCATGAAGACCTCGTTGCCGTGTTTGTCCGCATTCATTGCACTGCCCGCGCCGTGTGCGGATTTTCCTGTTGCAGGTTCGCGCATCGCGTTTCCCCCGTGGTGTCCGTGACATTCAATGGTCCGCATAAAGCGCGCCCGACGTTCGTGTCCGCGCCCGTGCGCGCCGACATCTCCATCGCGAGGTATGCACTTTGCTTGAACACCGTCGTCGCAGTTCATGGAGGCTCGTACGGATGAAGTCGAACAGCCCGACCACCCCGGCACCGGGCCGTTACCGGCAGCACACGGGAAACGAACGCCACGACAGCGGCCGCGCCGAACAGTTGCGCGACGATGCTGACCGCGACCCGCAGCAGGACCAGGGAGGACGCAGCAAGGCGTTGCCTGGACTGATGCTCGGCGCGCTCGGCGTCGTATTCGGCGACATCGGCACCAGCCCGATCTACGCATTGCGGCAAGGCGTGGTGGATGCCGGCTCGGTGGACGTGACGACCGTGATGGGCGTGCTGTCGATGATCGTGTGGGCCGTCGTGATCGTCGTGATGGGCAAGTACGTCTGCTACGTGATGCGCGCCGACAACGAGGGCGAAGGCGGCATCGTCGCGCTGACGGCGCTGGTGCGCTCCGGCTACGAGAAGGACGGCCAGTCGGTGCCGCGCCTGCTGCTGATGGCGGGGCTCTTCGGCGCCGCGATGTTCTACGGCGATTCGATGGTCACGCCGGCGGTGTCGGTGCTGTCCGCCGTCGAGGGCCTGAGCCAGATCAGCACGAAGTTCGATCCGTTCGTCGTGCCCGCCGCGGCCACCATCCTGATCGGGCTGTTCCTGTTCCAGCGGCGCGGCACCGCGGTGGTGGGCCGCGCGTTCGGGCCGGTGATGCTGCTGTGGTTCGTCTACCTCGCCGCAATCGGGCTCTATCGGATCGTGCAGCATCCGGAAGTGCTGCGCGCGCTGTCGCCCGCGTGGGCTTTCGCGCTTGCGCAGCACCACACATCGCTTGCGTTCATCGTGCTCGGCGCCGTGATCCTGTCGCTGACGGGCGCCGAAGCGCTGTACGCCGACATCGGCCACTTCGGGCGCCGCGCGATCCGTCTCGCGTGGCTGTGCGTCGTGTTTCCGTCGATCGTCGTCGGGTACTTCGGGCAGGCGGCCACGCTGCTGTATCAGCCGGGATCGTCGCAGCAACCGTTCTTCCTGGCGGCGCCGTCATGGGCGCTGATACCGACCGTCATCATCGCGCTGCTCGCAACGGTAATCGCGTCGCAGGCGGTGATTTCCGGCGCGTTTTCGATGACGAGCCAGGCGATCGAGCTCGGCTTTCTGCCGCGGCTGCGTGTGGTTGAAACGTCGAAAGCGCAGCGCGGCCAGGTGTATGTGCCCGCCGTCAACGCAGTGCTGTTCGCGGCAGTGCTGTTCCTCGTGCTGACGTTCCGCAGTTCGGACCGGCTGACGTCCGCGTACGGCATCGCGGTGGGCCTCACGATGCTGATCACGACCGTGCAGATGGTGAGTCTGTCGCGGCATATCTGGGGCTGGTCGTGGCTCGCGGTGGCTGCGCTCAGCGTGCCGCTGATTGCGATCGACGCGATGCTGGTCGCCGCGAATTCGCTGAAGATTCCGCAGGGCGGCTGGTTTCCGGTCGCCGTCGGCATCGTGCTGTTCGTGCTGATGGCCACGTGGAATCGCGGCCGCGAACTGGCCGCGTTGCGCGCATCGCGCGCGCAGCCGCTCGATGCGTTCCTGCGCGAGACGCTGCATGGCGACGAGCCCCCTGCGCGCGTGCCGGGCACCGCTGTGTATCCGGGCAACATGTCGGGTATGACGCCGTCCGCGCTACGCTGCAACGTGCGCCACAACCGCGTGCTGCACGAGACGTCGATCTTCTTCGCGAACCGCTCGGAATCGGCACCACGCGTCGACGATCACACGCGTATCGAAGTGCGCGATCTCGGCGAAGGCTGTTACGAGATCGTGTCGCGGCACGGCTTCGTCGAGCGGCCGAACCTGCCGCGGCTGCTCGCGATGCTCGAAGGCCATCTCGGCGACTGGCGCTTCGATCCGGACCACACCACCTTCTTCCTGCCGCGCGACGAGGTGATGCGCGGCGGCTCGCACGGCCGCATGCCGCGCTGGCGCGAGGCGCTGTTCGGCGAGATGTCGTTCCATTCGACCTCGAGCGCGGAGTACTACGGACTCGGCGGCGACGACGTCGTGGAACTGGGCGTGCAGGTCGTGTTGTAGGACGGGCTGCGACAGATGGTCACGGTTTGCGCTGCTGCGAATGACGCCCGCCGCCGCCCGGTGGCTCGGGTTGCGAGCCGGTGCCGTACGGCACTTCCGCAGTCTGCTCGGGATGCACGTTCGAGCGCGGTGGATTGCTTTCCTTCGCGACGCGCGACTGCCCGTCGGGCATCGCGTGACGTTCCTCGGGCGTGCGCTCCTTCAGCGGCGCGTGCTTGCTGGTTTCGTTATCCGGCATGGCAATCTCCTGACAAGTTGCAATCGACACGCTTCTGCCGGCAGCAAGGATCGGGCCGCGTGGCTGACGAATTTCGTTCGCCGCCGAACCAACGCCACCGATTTGCGCGATCATGCTGTACCGACGAGCGTCTTCGCCCGCCGGACGCATAGCGCATCTTCAGCAGTGGTTGGTCCCGCTAGCGTTCCCATCGCAGTTCGCAAGCGCAGTTCATAACCGCAGTTCATAACATCAGCCGGGCCTGTTCGGGCCTCTCCCTTCGGTCAATCACATCACAGGAAGGCACCATGTCACTTCGAATCAACGACGTCGCGCCCAATTTCACCGCGCGCACCACGCAAGGCACCATCGATTTCCACACCTGGATCGGCGATCAATGGGCCATCCTGTTCTCGCATCCCAAAGATTTCACGCCCGTCTGCACGACCGAGCTCGGCTACATGGCGAAGATCGAGCCGGAATTCACGAAGCGCAACGCGAAGCTGATCGGCCTCTCGGTGGACCCGGTGGAAGACCACGCGCGCTGGGCGGCCGACATCGAGGAAACCCAGGGCGCCGCAGTCAAATATCCGATGATCGGCGACACCGATCTCGCGGTCGCGAAGCTCTACAACATGCTCCCCGCCGAGGCCGGTGACACGAGCGAAGGACGCACCGCCGCCACCAACGCCACCGTGCGCTCGGTGTTCATCATCGGTCCCGACAAGCAGATCAAGCTGATGCTGACCTACCCGATGACCACCGGCCGCAACTTCGACGAAATCCTGCGCGTGCTCGATTCGATGCAGCTGACCGCGAAGCATAAGGTCGCGACGCCGGTCAACTGGAAGCAAGGCGACGACGTGATCATCACGGGCGCGGTGAGCAACGACGAAGCCGACAAGCTGTTCCCCGGCTTCAAGACCATCAAGCCGTATCTGCGCACCACGAAGCAACCGGGCTGACATACAGGAAACGCGGCGGCCCGCAAGGACCGCCGCGCACGCGCGCTACAACAAGAGGTCCGCGATGATCTTCCGCCAGCTGTTCGACCCCGTGTCGTCCACCTATACGTACCTGCTCGGCGATGCCCGCAGCGGCGAGGCAGTGCTGATCGATCCCGTCTACGAGCACGTGCCGCGCGACATGGCGCTGTTGCAGGAGCTGGGCCTGCGCCTGCGCGCCACGCTCGACACCCACGTGCATGCCGACCACGTGACCGGCGCCTGGCGTTTGCGCGAGCGTTGCGGCAGCCAGATCGCGCTCGCCGAAGCAGCCGGCGCAGACGGCGTGGACCGGCCGCTGCGACATGGCGATCGCATCGCATTCGGCACGCGCTATCTGGAAGTGCGCGCGACTCCCGGCCACACCAACGGCTGCCTCACCTACCTGCTGGACGACGGCAGCATGGCGTTCACCGGCGACAGCCTGCTGATTCGCGGCTGCGGCCGCACCGATTTCCAGGGCGGCAGTCCGGAACAGCTGTTCGCGTCCGTGCGCGAGCAGATCCTGTCGCTGCCCGACAGCTGCCTGCTCTATCCTGCGCACGACTATCGCGGCATCACGGTCACGAGCGTGGCCGAAGAGCGCCGCTTCAATCCGCGCCTGGGCGGCGACGTGGATCTCGGCGACTTCGCCGGCTACATGAACAACCTGAATCTGCCGCACCCGAAGCAGATGGCCGTCGCGGTGCCGGCGAACCTGCGCTGCGGCAAGCCTGACAATGCCGCGCCGATCGCCGAAACGCCCGACTGGGCGCCGCTCACGCTGCGCTTCAGCGGCGTCTGGGAGATCGAGCCGATGGCGCTGCTGGAACAGGCGGCGTCGGTACAGATCGTCGACGTGCGCGAAGCACCGGAATTCATCGATCGGCTCGGTCATCTGCCCGATGCGAAGCTCGTGCCGCTGTCGCAGCTGATGGACCGGCTCGGCGAATTCGACCGCGAGCGGCCGGTGGTGGCCGTGTGCCGCTCGGGCGTCCGCTCGGCCCAGGCGAGCGTGCTGCTCGGCAAGGCGGGCTTTGCAAGGGTGGCCAACCTGGCCGGCGGCATGCTGCGCTGGAAAGCGGAGGGCTTGCCCGTCGCGTCGGAAAGCGTGTGACGTGCGAAGTTCGATGGCCGGCGAGTGCGTGCCTTCACGGCATCCGTCTTGCGGGTCATGTGCGCGTCACCTGCGCGTCATGAAGCGGCAAAGGCTTCGGCTTGTGCTTCAGGAATGTCTTTCTGGAGTCGATCAGTTAAGCTACTGCATGATTTCATTCGATCCGGTTCATTTCGGGCCTGGTCTGAAACCCGATCGAATGGATTCCGTAAGCGTCTCGAAGTGCACGGGCCGAAGCGTTACCGGCTCGAGCGGGACGCGCCGTAGCATGACTGACATCGGAGCCGATCAATATCGGCGTTTGCCTTGCGCGCCAGCCGGTTCGAGTGCGCACGAGGCGTGTCACGACTCCCGGAGACCCCATGACCGTGTTGCACCTGCTGCGCATGCTGCCTGAACTGTTTGCTGTGCTCTTCGGGGTGTGTGCAGTCCTGGGAATCGTCTACACGCTGTTTGCCGGCGCGCTGATCGGACGTTTTTTCGCGCGCAGATCCGCTACCCCCAGCCACTACCCCGGCGTCACGATCGTCAAGCCGCTGCACGGCGACGAGTGGAATCTCGCGGAACATCTCGCGAGTTTCGTCGAGCAGGATTATCCCGGGCCCATCCAGTATCTGTTCGGCGTACATGACAGCGCGGACCCCGCGCTCGCCGCGGTCGAAGCACTGCGCGCACGCTACCCGCAGGCGCGGATTCGCGTGGTCGCCGATGCGAGGCTTTACGGGCCCAACCGCAAGATCGCCAATCTCGTGAACATGCTCGAGCACGCGGAACACGACGTACTGTGCTTCGCGGACAGCGACGTCTGCGTCGATCGCCGCTATCTGCTGCATATCGTCGGCGCCCTGCAGGAGCCTGGAGTCGGACTCGTCACGAGCGTGTATAGCGGTCTGCCGGCGCCGGGTGTGTGGCCGCGCTTCGCTGCCGCATCGATCAACTATCACTTCCTGCCCGGCGTGATCACCGGGCTCGCGCTGGGCCGCGCGCGGCCGTGCTTCGGCCAGACGGTGGCGATGACGCGCGACATGCTGTCGCGCATCGGTGGTCTCACGCAGTTCGCGCATCACCTTGCGGAAGACTTCGAGATCGGCGAGGCCGTCCGTCGAACCGGCGCGACCGTCGCGATTCCGCCCAGCATCGTCCAGCACGCGTGCGTCGAAGATACGCTCGCGAGCCTGCTCAAGCACGAGTTGCGCTGGTGCCGCACGATCCGCGCGGCGGACCGGTCCGGGCACCTCGGCGCGGTGCTGATGCATCCGCTTCCGCTTGCAATACTCGCGGTGCTATTGTCGGCTGGCGCGCCTTACGCATGGACGCTGGCCGGTGTGTCGCTGCTGGCTCGCGCGTGGCTGATCCTGCGCGCCGATCGCGCGACCGGTGCGCGACGCAGCGGGCTGTGGTGTCTGCCCACCTGCGATCTGATCCAGTTCGGCATCTACGTGGCGAGCTTCTTCTCTTCGCGCGTGATCTGGCGAGGCCGATATTTCCGCGTGGATGCAGCCGGCCTGCTCACGCCGGTTTTCAAGGACGCATCGGGTACGGGCATGCACGCCACGGCGGACTTCATGCCGAACCACTCCGACGAGGAAAACGCGGTCAGATGAAATACGTCGGCCGGCTGGTTGCTCTTTGCGGTCTCGCGATTGCGTGCTGGCTCGTCTGGCGCGAACATCCCGCTACCATTTTCCATTTGCTGCGCGCCGCCGGCGCGGGGCTCCTGCTGTCCGCCGGCGTGCACGTGCTGCCGATGCTCGCCAATGCGTGGGACTGGCGCACGCTGATCCGCAAGGCGCAGCGCCCATCGCTGATGGCGATGTTCAAGCTGGTGTGGATACGCGAGTCGATCAACAGCATGCTGCCCGTCGCGCGGATCGGCGGTGAAATCGTCAGCTTCCGGATGCTCGGCGCGCTCGGCGTCCGCCCGCCGATCGCCGTTGCGAGTCTCGTCGCCGACATGCAGCTCACACTGATCAGCCAGCTGATTTACGCGCTCGTCGCAGTCGGCTATCTGCTGGAACACACGCGCTCGGGCACCGCGCATACCGTCGGGCAACTCGTCTGGTCGATCGCGGGACTCACACCCGTGCTGCTGCTGTTCGCAGTCGTGCAGCACGCGCGGCCGTTCGAACGCATCGCGCATGCGTTCAACCGCATCACGAGCGGCAAGGTGTACGACCTCATCGGCCAGCCTGGCCGCATCGATCAGGCGGTCAAACTCATCTGGCGGCAGACCGGTGTCGTTGCGCGTTACCTGTTCATCTGGCAGACGCTGCAGTGTCTCGGCTTCGCGCTGGAGATCTGGATCGCACTGCGCGTGCTGGGTGTGGACGCGACCTTCGCGGAAGCCTTCGTGATCGAAGCACTGATCCAGCTCGTGAGCAGCATCGCGTTCGCGGTACCCGGTGGTCTCGGGGTGCAGGAAGGCGGCTTCGTGCTGATCGGCGGCATGCTGGGGCTCGATGCGCCGACGTGCCTCGCGCTCGCCGGCGCGCGGCGCATACGTGACGTGCTGTTTTACGTGCCGGGTCTCGTCTACTGGCAGATCGCCGAACATGCGCTGTCCGGCGATCATAAGAAGCGTGACGAACGCGCCGACCGCGTTCCCGGCGGCGAGTCTGGGTGGCGTTCGGGCAAGCGCGCACCGCGTTAGTGTGTGACTGCGTCGCGCTTCGCGTCGCTGTTCGCGTCTAAAGCAGCGTCGATCACAGCGCGTGAATGACGGTCTGCATGAGTTCGCGCGGCTCGTTGAACATCGTGGCGAGTTCGAAACACACGAGGAACGCGGTGGTGTAAGCCCACGCCGGATACGATTCGGTGAGCCGGATGACCGGTACTGCGAACCATTTTCGCGGACGCTCACGCGTCAGGATCAACGTGACCACGATGCCGATCAACGCGCCGGCCAGGATGTCGGTCGGATAGTGCAGGCCGAGGTAGACGCGCGGCAGGCAGATGATCAGGAAGCAGTGCAGCAGCGCCAGAATGCCCAATGGCCGCGACATCAGCAGAATGCCGATCGCGATCGACGTCCAGATCATCGCGTGGTCGCTCGGGAACGAACTCCAGAAGCGCAGGTTGTCGCCCAATGCGCCGGTCATCGGAAAAGTCAGATGCAGGTTCGGGTCGTACATCGGGCGCACGCGGAACGGCAGATAGTGCGCGAGCGCTCGCCCGAGCAGCAAAGAAACCAGACCGCTTGCCAGCGCGGCGATCACCAGTTCACGACGTTTTTGCCGGTCTTCCTGACTGAACCAGAGACTCCAGAGAATCGCGACGGGCAGCAGTCCCTTGAATACATCGAATCCGCTGACGAGCATCATCAGCTTGCCGATCAGCACATAGTGCGACAGGTGAGCGAGCAATAAACTTTGAATGTGATAGTCGAAACTTTCCATATCGATCTGCTGCGATCCCCGGTTGTTATGTGAACTTCGGCGAACTTCGTCACTGCGTTCGACGAGTGTCACAAATTTGCCCCGCAACCGTTGGAACGTGTGTAAGCGTTTGTATTCTCACGCTCGCACGAAGACCTTCGGGATGACGTGCAGATGCAGTGCGACGTCGCACCGTCGAGGAACGGCCGTCCGCACTGCTGTAACGGTTGGGAAAGTCAGCGATTGCAGATCGACTGACATCCTTAAGGTTCTCTTAAGGATTCAGGTTTCAGCCTGAAGGGCTACCCATCGCATGCAGCCGATCTCGCCTGCATGGGCTGTTCGCCCGTGCTGAAGCGTCGATCGCACATCTCGTTACATTTGAGTACCGTGACATGCGGTCGTATTCAAAAAAATTCCGGTGTCGCATTCTCTCTTTCAATTGCAGAACACCGAACGCGTTTAGCACACCGGGATGCGCCTAGTGGTGCTCGAATAGCGTGCCCGGCTGCCCGCTCGTCATCGAGTGATTGATGGTCGAGTGGCCCATGGCAGGCGAGCCGATATCCGACGAACCGTTCGTTGCCGTGCCGAATCCTGCGTTGTCGCTGCCCTCGGGCGTCGTTTCCGGATAGTGAACCTTCGACGAATGCAGCGTGCCATCCTGCTCCGCCGTTGCGACCTGCGCCTTCACTTCAGCACGTGTGGGCGCAGCATTCTGTACCTGCGCAAAGCTCGATGCGGACACGGCCAGCATCACACCGGCCGCAAGTATCGCGATACTCTTGTTCATCTCGTTTCTCCAAGGCATTAACACTGAAATCGCCGCATCAACGCGAAGCGCATTGGCTTCGTGCGGCTGTTACGACAAGTCCAGTTTACGTATCGAACCTTAGGTCAGGCTTATCCAGACTCATTCGTTGTACTGTTCTTTATTGCGCGTTTCGACAATGATTGTTTCGACATTCATTTCCAGCACTAAAAGACTGAAGCGCAGCTTAAGGACCATCGACATCGCACAAATAACCTGTGCGAACCTTCGCTATGATGTGGGGGGGCGATGCTTCGATCATGAACAGGGAACCGCCATGCTGAACGTCAAATACCGGCTGCACCTGCCGCGCCTCGCACCTCGTCGCACCAAGGTCGAGGTGCCGGGCTGGGGCGGCACGAAAGAGCCCCGGCGCGACGGCTCGCATGAACAGGGCTGGCATTGCCTGCCCTTCGTCGAGGGTGCGCAGTACGGCATCGAACTCTTCTATCCATACGACCACGAAGTGCGCGTGTCGCGCCGAAATGGAGAATTCGTATTCGATGGCGACTTCGGTCCCAACCCGGACACCGGCGTGAGCTGGCCGCCATTCCGCTCGTTCGGTGCAGGCTTCTACACCTATCAGCTTCTGCTCGATCTGAAAGTGCCGGAGGGCTTCGCCGTTCGCACCGAACCGCATCCGCGCTTCTATCTGAGCGACACGGACGACGTACCGCTCGCCGTACCGGCGCTCCTGCGCACGTCGTGGTGGCCGATGATCAATTTCGTGGTGTTCAAGGCGCCGCCCGGAGACGGCGTTCATGTGTTCCGTCCGGGCGAGCCGTTCATGCAGCTGTGCGTGGTGCCGTCGGAGCCCGACCTCGCGCTGGAACCGATGGGGACCGAGGAAGCCGCCGAGCGGGAAATGCAGTCGCGGCGAATTCATGCCAGCCGCGAGACGCTAGGCAAAGACTCGACGTGGACCTCGTCCACGAACACGGTGTTCGACGGCACCTACCGTCGCATTCTGGGCGCGGCTCGCGCAAGAGACCGCGCGGACAACGACTAGTCACCCCGCGACTAGTCATTCCCGAACTGTATGCCGATGCCCGGCACGACCACCGCCCCGTTGTAATGATGATGGTGGTGGTGGTGATGGTGGTGATAGTAGTAGGCCGGCGGACGCGGCTCGTAGTACACGGGCGGCGGCGGGGGCTGATAGTAGTACTCGCCACGCGGCGCGTAATAGCCGTGATGATGATGGTGGTGGTGATGATGGTGTTCGCGCCCGCGGTTCCATTGCACCTCTTCCATCTCGGGCAGCGCATTGCGGGCCTGCTCGTCCAGTACCGCGTTATGGGCTTTCAACGCCTCGACCGCGTTCGGAATGGGTTGAAGCAGATCGGAATAGGAATTGACGGCAAGCGGTTCCTGCGACGTCGCCGCGGCATTGCCCGCGGCATGCGCGTCCGTGCTTCCCACCGCGCTTCCCACAGTAGCGAGTCCAGCCAGTGTGCCTAGTAATCCGGCGATCTTGCGCTCCATCTGACGCTCCTTAAAACGAATTCACGTATCACCTTACGACCGATTCTATGAGTTGTTTATCCGCTGATGGATTAAGGAATTGTCAGGACTGTAACGATAGGTAGCTCGAACGGGCAACGTAGCGAACATCATGTTTCTAGCGGCGAGATCGCGCTAATAAAGCCTTATGGCAACCTTAAGAAAATGCTCCTGTTACACGAAATGAGCGGTATGCAGTGAAGCGGAAATGTGTGACGTCGACATCCGGGCATGCGCGTTGCGGCTTCACTGCTCAGTCGCAATGTTCGATGTTTTCACGGGAGGCTTCGCTATGAAAAAAGGATTCGTTCTGTTCGCGCTCAGCGCTGCGGTCGCGCTGACCGGTTCCACGCAGGCGCTAGCGGCTGGGTGTCTGAAAGGGGCCGCGGTCGGCGGCGTCGCGGGTCATATGGCCGGTAAACACGGTGTGGCGGGCGCCGCTGGCGGGTGCGCGATCGGTCACCACGAAGCGGCTAAAAAGCAGAAGGCTGCGAGCCAGGCGGCTGCGGCGAACAAGCCTGCCAGTCAGTGATCGCCGTAGACGGCGCTGCGTCACGGCACGGGCTTCCACACCTCCGAAACAAAGCCGCGAGCGTCGACGTGCCATTGCGCACTGCCCGCTTGCGCGCTGATGCCGTGACAGTGCCACGTATAGACGGAATCGTGTCCGGCAATGCCGGCTGGTACGTCGTCGTTCGGATGGGCATTGCAGTACTGGTTCGCTGCCGGATTGACGCGTTTGACGTTCGCCTTGCCGCACGGAAGATTCGCGCCGGAATTGCAGGCGATCAACTTGCCGTTCATGCAGCGTGACGTAACGTCCAGCTTCGCGTCGTCGGCACTGTCGATGCCGAACAGCTTTTGCACCTTCGGCGCAAGCGAATCGGGGATCTCGCGCAGCGTATCGTCGTTGCCAACCTGCCTGCAGTATTGCTCAGGTGTTTTCACGTCAGCACGCGCTGCAAACGACGTGGCTGCGCAAGCTGCAAGCAGCACGACACGGCACAGCGTGTTCGTCAACGACACGCGTTCAGGAACGACAGCGAAAGACATGATCGACAATCTCACCGTGAACTGCGAATGAACGCTCAAGCGGGATCCTGCCCGGCGCGCGGCCACGCGTTTTTCGCCCAGTTGGCCATATAGAAGCAGATCAGCAACGCGATGCCTGCGCCGATAAGACTCACGCGGGCGTGCAACACGAGCGCGATGCTCGTGCAAAACAGCGCAACGCATGCCGCGCCCAGGAACAGCGCGGGCGCGCGGGTCTGTACCCGGATGACGGCTTCCCCTTCGGCGGTCGCGCCTGGTCCGGTTAGCGTGAACGACGGGCGAATGCCGTCTGGCGACCGCTGGTGAAGCGTGACTGTGCCGCTCTCGGTATCGGTGCGCTCCGAGCGCAGTACCGAGCGTGACGACATCGCACCGAT
The DNA here is from genome assembly GCF_003443895.1 of Paraburkholderia phosphatilytica. Classification (GTDB taxonomy): domain Bacteria; phylum Pseudomonadota; class Gammaproteobacteria; order Burkholderiales; family Burkholderiaceae; genus Paraburkholderia; species Paraburkholderia phosphatilytica. The sequence goes on from NZ_QQOA01000050.1 coordinate 43,419, forward strand.
CGCGATTGACACCGCCATCGAAAACGACGCCCAGCCGAACGCGAGAAACGCGACAGGCACGGTCTCCGGCATCGGGTCAATCGCTAGCTGACGAGCAGCAGCCGCCATCATCACCAGGCCGATAGCCGCGAATATGCCGCCGACTACCCACACCGCGCTTGATTTTCCAGGACTCTTGCTATTAGACATATTTGATCTGGATAACGAAAGATGTAGAACCTATTCACTGCAACAGAACGCTATCCGTCGGGTGCGAAACACCCGATGTGCCGGACGCGTCGGGCACGAAATGCATGACGATCTTGACGGCGTGCGAGCATCCAGTCATCAACCACTCTTCTCGCCATGGCCGCTGCATCCGTCCATTTACCGTGCGTATCGGGTCGCCCTCATAGGTGTCGAAATGCGTGTCGACCACGCCCAGATTCCCGCACGACGGCACGCGCGCGGCGGCGCTGGTCTGCGCGATCGGCAGCAGGTCGCGCTGCACCTGCGGATCGGCGATGGACGATCCCGGATAGCTCTGGAACACATGCGGCGGCTGGTTCGGCGCGCTGACCGTCCACAGGTTCAGCACAGGATGCGCGTCGCCACATCCCTGCCCTGTCCATGACTCTCGGAACGTACCGCCGGCAATCCCACTGCTCGTATCGAATACCGGGCCTCTGAGGATCAGCAGATTCGACGAGCGCCACTTCATCGAAGGACAGTAACCCGGCAGGCTTTGCTCCACGCGCACGAACTGCTCGCGCGCCATTGAAGCGAGTAAAGGCTGACGCAAGTAGGCCTGCACTTTTTCGAAGGTTCCCGGCGGCACGCCGTTCACGCTCTCGACATGCTCGATACCCTCCGGCGTCTGAGCCTGCGCGGTTGCAACCGGCTCGGCTGCTGGCGGGCTCGACGCGTTCGCTTGCGCAACCTGCTGCGGCGCGGCATCGCTGGACGGCCTCGACGTCGCCACGCCTGCCTGCTCGAAATCGACCGACAGCACCCGCCACACACGATCGTCTCCTTTGACGAGGTTGACGGTGGCGGGCCGTGGGCTGCCGTCATCGAGCGTGATCGAACCCACGAGGCGCGCCTGGTTGCCCTCGACATGCCGGTTCGTCCACGATGCCGACTTGAAGCGGGACAGTCCGTTCGCCGCTGCAAACGTCTCGAAGCCGTCGGGCGTGACCGAACTGCGGAATGCCGGCGACGCGCTGTCATACGCTGCTTTGGCACCGTCTTTGGCGACCGTCTGAAAGAAGCCTGTGGCCGCATCGCTGATGCCGCCCGTCAGCCAGAACACGCCGGCAAACGCGACGACGAATATCACGACGATGGCGCCGATGATCTTGAGTGCTTTCATATTTGTTGCGCATACGGTAGTCGAACATGTACGCTCGAACGGTCTTGCGCATAGGGCGGCAATCGACCGTACGGGCCGTTTATGGTGCGTTCGTCGCAGGAACCTGCATAGCCAGCCGTTCCGTAGTCGCTGCACGCTTAAGCGATGAAATTCGCGCCGATCTACCGGATCGGATGTCACGACCCTGATCGATTCCATGAATCGTCATTGCGGGAGCCTCGGATGACAATGCCAGCAAGCGCCAGCACAGATAGCCTGGTCCATCATGTGAACCGTAGCCCACGGCACGAAACGGCATGGATCGAATGCGGTCCGGCGGATGGTCCGCTGATGATCTTCGTGCACGGATGGCCCGAGCTTGGCATTCTGTGGCGCCGCCAGATGCAGTACTTTTCGCATGCGGGCTGGCGATGCATCGCGCCCGATATGCGCGGCTATGGCCGCTCGTCCATCCCCACTTCCACTACCGCCTACACGCTGTGCGAAATCGTGGCCGACATGATCGAGCTGCATGACGCGCTTGGCGCGGATGCTGCTGTCTGGGTCGGTCACGATTGGGGCAGTCCTGTCGTGTCGAGCCTGGCCGCGCATCATGCAAACCGTTGCCTTGCCATTGTGAACATCTCGGTCCCGTATCTGCCGGATGGCTTCGCGTTGTCGAGTATAGTGCCGCTCGTCGACCGGGCGCTCTACCCGCTCGATGCATTCCCGCTCGGGCAATGGGATTACTACGCGTTCTACAACGAGCAGTTCGATCAGGCCACAAAAGATTTCGAAGCCGACATTCGCGCAACGTTCGCCGCGATTTTCAGGCGCGGTTCGCCGAACGCAGTCGGTCAACCGTCACCGACAGCAAGCGTGCGCGCCAAAGGCGGACGTTTCGGTGCGGCGCATCGTGCGCCAGACATTCCGCGCGACGAATCGATGATGAGCGAGCACGACTTCGACACCTTTGTGCGCAGTTTCACGTCGAGCGGATTTCGCGGAACGATCGCGTGGTATCTGAATGACGAAGCGAATATCGCATTTGCACGCTCGGCGCCGAATGCGGGCCGCTTGACGCTTCCCGTGCTCTTTCTCAATGGACTTTGGGATCCGATCTGCGACATCACGCGTAGCGCGTCAGGCGATCCCATGCGAAAAACATGCGCCGATCTCACCGTCGTTTCGATTGAAGGTGGTCACTGGCTGCCGCTTGAATGTCCGGACCGCGTGAACGATGCGATTGCGAAATGGCTTGATGAAAAGCAGCTATTGAGACTTACGTAAGTCATGACATCACCACAGCTCGGCTTGTTTCCAACATGCGACGATGATCGATTTGCGCTTCTGGCCGCTCTTGAGCTT
>NZ_QQOA01000051.1 GCF_003443895.1 Paraburkholderia phosphatilytica
CGCGCGCTGCTTCAGGCGGATCGCGGCCGCGAGGCCCGCCGGGCCACCGCCGACGATCACGACGTCGTACTCCATCGATTCGCGCGGGCCGTACTGGGCGGCCAGTTCGGCCAGAGTGGGAGGATTCATGGTCGACAGATTGGGATGAACGCAACAACCGCATGCTAGCCCGCACGGCGCCACCCGCCGCCGTTATCACGAATGCTTATGCTGCATTCAAGCCTTACACGCGGTTGACACCTTCATGAATCCGCTCTTCCCTCGCCGCGCTTGATTGAGCATGCCTTCTACTAAAGATTGCAATCGCTTATATAGCCCGGCAGCCGGTTCTGGCCATGCAACATGCGGGGGTGATCTGCAAAACAAGGAAGGCGGAACAGTGAATACCTATGATGTGGTCGTGATCGGCGCGGGCGTGGTGGGTAGCTCGGTGGCGTATCACCTGTCGAAGCTCGGCGCGAAAAGCGTGCTGGTGCTGGACCGCGCGACGATCGGCGCCGGTACGACGGCGCAGTCGTCGGGCATTCTGCGCACGCATTATTCGGTGAAGGAAAACGTCGAACTGGCCCACAAATCGTGGTCGGTATTCAACGACTTCGCCGCCTATCTCGGCGATGACGAAGCGTCGTGCGGTCTCGTCAAATGCGGCTACATGATCGTCGCGGCCGAAGGCGACAAGCTGGAGCCGCTGCGCGCGTCGCTCGACCAGCAGAAGGCGCAAGGCATTCCGCTGGAAATTCTCGACACCGCCCAGGCTCGCGAACGGATGCCGATCGCGCGGTTCGACGACGCCGCGTTGATCGGCTACGAGCCGGAAGCCGGTTTCGCCGACGCGTATCTCACCGCCACCAGCTTCGCGCGCGCGGCACGGCGCGGCGGCGTGACGATTCGCGAGAACGTCTCCGTCAACCAGTTGCTGATGGAAAACGGCAAGGTGGTCGGCGTATCGACCAGCATCGGCGATTTCGCCGCAGGCACCGTCATCAGCACGCAGAACATCTGGACGCCGGAACTCGCGGGCTGGACCAGCAAGACGCTGCCCGTCGCGCCGGAACGTCACGCGGTGCTCGCCCTCGAATGCGCGGAAGCGCCGTACACGTTCGCGATGCCCGTTTTCAAGGACCTCGCGTCGGAAGGCATGCTGTATTACCGCAGCTATGGCGGCAACCAGATGCTCGTCAGCGAAGGCGTGGTCGGCGAAAAGCTCAGCGTCGCCGATCCCGAACAGGGCGATATTCCGATGGACTACGTCGTCGACGTCGGCACGCAGGTCGCGCAGCGTTTCCCCGCCTACGAAACGGCGGGCATCGCGTCGTCGTGGACCGGCGTGTACGACGTCACGCCCGACTGGAACCCCGTGCTCGGCGCGCTGCCGGGCATCGAAGGGCTGGTGGTCGGCTACGGCTTCTCGGGCCACGGCTTCAAGCTTTCGCCGACGGTCGGCAAGGTGCTCGCGCAGGCCGCGCTCGGTCTGCCCACCGACGTCTCGCTCGAACCGTATTCGATCGAGCGCTTCGCGACCGGCGCGCTGCTGACGGGCAAATATGGCCTCGGCGCCGTCTCCTGACGCGTGCCGGGCGTTGCCCCACGTCCCCGCTCCATCCGCATCAGGGAACCGAACAGGAACACACGCATGAAAGTCTTCGCAGCAGTCAAACGCGTCGTCGACTACAACGTGAAGGTGCGCGTCAAGGCGGACCAGAGCGGCGTCGATATCGCCAACGTCAAGATGTCGATGAATCCGTTCGACGAGATCGCCGTCGAGGCCGCGACGCGCCTGAAGGAAGCCGGCAAAGCCAGCGACGTGATCGCCGTGACCTGCGGCCCGGCGCAAAGCGTGGAGACGCTGCGCACTGCGCTCGCGATCGGCGCGGACCGCGCGCTGCATATTCAGACCGACGTCGAACTGCAACCGCTCGCGGTCGCGAAACTGCTGAAGGCGGCGGTCGAACGCGAAGCGCCGCAACTGGTGATTCTCGGCAAGCAGGCGATCGACGGCGACGCCGGCCAGACCGGCCAGCTGCTCGCCGCGCTGCTCGACTGGCCGCAGGCCACCTTCGCGAGCCAGATCGAGATCGACGGCGACAAGGCGACCGTGACGCGCGAAGTGGACGGCGGCCTCGAAGTGATCGAACTGCAACTGCCCGCGATCGTCACGACCGATCTGCGCCTGAACGAACCGCGCTACGTGACGCTACCCAACATCATGAAGGCCAAGAAAAAGCCCGTCGATACGCTCAGCCCGGCCGATCTCGGCGTCGATCCGGCGCCGCGCCTGAAGACGCTCAAGATCGTCGAACCGGCGGCGCGCAAGGCCGGCGTGCAGGTGGCGGACGTTGCGGCACTGATCGACAGACTGAAACACGAAGCGAAGGTAATCTGATGACCACTCTCGTCATTGCGGAACATGACGCCGCGCAACTGAAGGCCGCGACGCTGCACACCGTCGCCGCCGCGCGGCTGCTGAACAACGGCGTGCACGTGCTGGTCGCCGGTAGCGGCGCGCAAGCGGTCGCGCAGGCCGCGAGCACGATCGAAGGCGTCGACAAGGTGATCCTGATCGATGCGCCGCATCTCGCGGATGGCCTGGCCGAGCACATCGCCGCACAGGTGACCGCGCTGGCGGAGCACTACACGCATCTGCTCTTTCCGGCCACAGCGGCAGGCAAGAACGTGGCGCCGCGCGTCGCGGCGAACCTCGACGCGTCGCAGATTTCAGATGCGATCGCAATTCACGGCCCCGATACGTTCGAACGTCCGATCTACGCGGGCAATGCGATCGCCACCGTGCAGTGCGACGATCCGGTCAAGGTCGCGACCATCCGCACCACCGCATTCGAAGCCGCGCCTGCAACGGGCGGCAATGCTGCCATCGAAACGCTCGACGCGGTGCCCGCCACGGTGCGCGTGCGCTTCGTGCGCCGCGAGGTCGCGGTAAGCGAGCGGCCCGAGCTGACCTCGGCACGGGTGGTCGTTTCCGGCGGACGCGGCCTTGGCAGCGCGGAGAACTTCGCGCTGCTCGACCCGCTCGCAGAGAAGCTCGGCGCGGCGGTCGGCGCGTCGCGCGCGGCGGTCGACGCCGGCTTCGCGCCCAATGACTGGCAGGTCGGACAGACCGGCAAGATCGTCGCGCCGCAACTGTACATGGCCGTGGGCATCTCGGGCGCGATCCAGCATCTGGCCGGCATGAAGGATTCGAAGGTGATCGTCGCGATCAACAAGGACGCCGAAGCACCGATCTTCAGCGTGGCCGACTACGGTCTGGTCGGCGATCTGTTCGAAGCCGTGCCGCAGATCACGCAGGCGCTGTAACCGCCGTGAAGAACGCGCCGGCCGAGCGCCGTTGCGTTCTTCACGCGTCCACTTCCTCCAAAGCTCGCGCTGCCTGCGGCCGGCGCAACCACGACGTATCGAGCGCATCGATGCGCGGGCAGCCGAGCAGCCGCAGGCAGATCTGCAGTTCGTTCTCGAGCAGCGCGAGCACGTGGTCCACGCCCGCGCGACCGCCGCCGGCAAGCCCATAGAGCGGTGCGCGACCCAGCAGCACGCCGCGCGCGCCAAGCGCAACCGCTTTCACGATGTCACTGCCACGACGCACACCGCCGTCGATGAAGAGATCGAAATCGCGGCGCACCAGCGGTGCGGCTTCGGCGAGCACGTCCATTGCGCTTGGCGCGCCGTCGAGCTGGCGGCCGCCGTGGTTCGACAGCACCACCCCGTCCACTTCGTGCTTCGACGCATGCAGCGCATCCGTCGCGGACTGCACGCCCTTGACGAGCAGCCGGCCCGGCCAGTGCCGGCGCAGCCACGCAAGGTCGGCCCACGCGATCGAGCGGTCCATCTGCCGGCTCAGCGCGGCGGCCTGCTCTTCAATGCCGCGTCCGAGCCCTGCACTCTTCGCAATGTTCACGAGTTGCGGCACGCCGTGCCGACCGACCGCCGCGACCCAGCGCGGATGGGTGGCCACGTCCCATAGCAGACGCGGCGTCCATTTGAGCGGCAGCGTGAAGCCGGTGCGCGCGTAGTGATCGCGCTGACCGGTGACGGGCGTATCGACCGTCAACAGCAAGGTCGTGAAGCCGTTGGCACGCGCGCGCGCCATCATGTTTTCAGCGATGCGGCGATCCTGCTGCACGTAGAGCTGCAGCCAAAGTTCGCCGTCGGTTGCGCGCCGCACGTCCTCGATCAGACTCGTCGACGCGGTCGAAAGCGCGAACGGCAGGCCGCGCGCATGCGCAGCGCGCGCGAGCGTTTCTTCCGCATGTGGACGGTACAGACCGTTGAGTCCGGTGGGCCCGACCACCGCCGGCCACGCGGCCGTCGTCGTTCCCGATGTCGTGCCCCACATCACACGCGTATCCACCGCGTCGACGTCGACGAGCACGCGCGGCGTGAAGCCGATACGCTGGAACGCGGCGCGATTGTCCGCCATCGTGAGCTGGTCTTCCGCACCACCTTCGAGGTATTGCCACGCGAAGTCCGGCAGAAAGCACCGGGCCGCTTCGCGATAGTCCGCGACATTCGAGCAGCGCATCGTGGGTCCGTTACGCGTGCGAAGGCGGCGTTGCGTTGCGCGCCGGAAGCACCCGGCCCGGGTTCATCGTGTCGTTCGGATCGAGCAGGTCCTTCACCTGACGCATGATCGCCACTTCCTGCGCGTCCTTGTACAGCGACATTTCCTCGACGTGCAGCGAGCCGATGCCGTGCTCCGCGCTGAACGTGCCGCCCATCGTCGCGGCGATGTCGTACAGCAGATGGCTAACCTTGCTCTGCATGCGCATCTTGTCGGACACGCCCGCCCAGTACTCATGCGAGAACATCGCGATGTAATGCAGGTTACCGTCGCCCATGTGGCCGACGATCACCGGCACCGCCTGCGGATAGTGTTCCGCGAGCGCGGCGCCCGCCTGCGCGACGAAATCGGGAATGCGATAGATCGGCACCGCGATGTCGTGCGTGAGACCCATGCCTTCGCGGCCGTTGGCCTCCGTCACGTGATGACGGATGTGCCAGAGGTCGAGACGCTGCTGCTCGCTCGATGCGACCACCGCGTCGACGATCGTGCTGTTCTCCAAAGGCGCTTCGAGCGCCGCGGTCAGCGCATCGGCAAGCGCGTCGTTCGAGCCCGCCGATGCTGCCAGTTCCACCAGCACCATCCACGCGGGCGTCCGTTCGAACGGATTGCGCGCGTTGGCGGCATGCCGCAGCGAGATCTCGAATTCGCTTTGCGAGATCAGTTCGAGCCCGACGAGTTCGCCGGGAAACGCCGACTGCAGTTCGATGCCGAGCTGCACTGCCGCATCGACGGTATCGAAACCGAGCAACGCGGTCGCAACCGCGCGCGGCTTCGGAAAGAGTTTCAGCGACGCCGCGGTGATCACGCCGAGCGTGCCTTCCGCGCCGACGAACAGGTTCTTCAGGTCGTAGCCGCTGTTGTTCTTGCGCAGCGTGCGCAGGCCGTTCCACACCTTGCCGTCCGGCAGCACCGCCTGCAGGCCGAGCACGAGATCGCGCGTATTGCCGAAGCGCACCACGTTCGTGCCGCCCGCGTTGGTCGCGAGATTGCCGCCGATCTGGCACGAGCCTTCAGCGCCGAGCGTGAGCGGAAACATGCGGTCGGCGTCGAGCGCGGCCTGTTGCAGGTCCGCCAGGATGCAGCCCGCCTCGACGGTCATCGAGTTGTCCTGCGCGTTGATGTCCAGCACACGGTTCATCTTGCCGAGGTTCAGCAGGATGCTGTTGCCGCTCGCGTCCGGCACCGAGCCGCCGCACACGCTCGTGTTGCCGCCTTGCGGAAAGACCTTGATGCCGTGCGCGTTGCAGAACGCGAGCACGGCCGATACGTGTTCGACGCTGCGCGGAAACACCACGCACGCCGCGATCCCCGTGTGACGCTTGCGCCAGTCGATCAGATGCGGCGCCATGTCGGCGGCAGCCGTGACGACGTTGGCCGCGCCCGTGAGTTCGCGCATCGCGTCGACGATGGATTGCTGTTCCATGTTATTCCTGGTTCTTCAGCACGACGCTGTCGTTCGCCGACCATGCGACCGTCATCGCCTGCCCGACAGGCAAACGCTCGGCGGCGCGGGTCGAAATCGTCTTCACGAGCAGCGGCGCGCCGTTCCCGCGTTTCAGTTCGATCCGCGTCATGCCGCCGATAAACGAGGTTTGCGCAACCGTGCCGGTGCACGTGTTCCGCTGTTGCGCGGCGGCGGGCGCGGCATCGCTGTCGAGCACGCCGATCTTTTCCGGGCGCACCAGCACCTTCACGCGCGTACCCGTCGCGTGGCCCTGCGTGCTGCGCACCGCCAGCGTAAGGCCGTCGGCGGTCGCGACCGTGTCGTCCGCCGTCACCGTGCCTTCGATCAGATTCGATTCGCCGACGAAATCCGCAACGAACTCGCTGACCGGCTCGAAGTACAGCTCGTCCGGCGTGCCGATCTGCGCGATGCGCCCGCCGTTCATCAGACACACGCGGTCGGACAGGTTCAGCGCCTCTTCCTGATCGTGCGTGACGTACACGAGCGTCGTGCCGAGATCCTTGTGCAGCATCTTGATCTCGCCCTGCAGCTGCTCGCGCAACTTCTTGTCGAGCGCGCCGAGCGGCTCGTCCATCAGGATCACCGACGGCGCATACACGATGCAGCGCGCGATGCCCACGCGCTGCTGCTGGCCGCCCGACATCTCGCGCGGCTTGCGCCCTTCGTAGCCGGTGAGGCCCACGCGTTCCAGCGCGTTGCGCACGCGTTGTGCGATCTCGGCCTTGCCGAGGCCGCGAATGCGCAGCGGAAACGCGACGTTGTCGAACACGTTCAGATGCGGCAGCAGCGCATAGTTCTGGAACACCATGCCGAGGCCACGCTCGCGCGGCGGCACGGTCGAGACGTCCTGGCCTTTCAGCAGGATGCGTCCGCTCGTCGGCGCGATCGCGCCCGCGATGATGTTCAGGATCGTGCTCTTGCCCGAGCCGCTCGGCCCGAGCAGGCTCAGGAACTCGCCTTCGCGCACGGTGAAATCGGTCGTGTGCAGCGCGACCGCATTGCCATACGTCTTGCCGACGCCCTCGAAAGCAATCATGTTGCCTTTCATGTTCGTGATAGCGGACGCCGCGCGCGCGTCCCCGTCATTTCGCGCGTCCAGACCGGAAGGCCGTCCTTCCTTTTCGAGCAGTACATGGGACATGGTACCTCCGGCTTCAATGTGAGGATTCGGGTGTGGCCGGCTGCAGCATCGCCGAGACGGAGCAGAAAACCAGCGAGAGCACCGTGAGCAGCGCGGACACCGCCGCGATCACCGGCGACACGTCCCACTGGATGCTGCTGTACATCTTGACGGGCAGCGTCGTGGTGGTCGGGCTCGTGAGAAACCACGCGATCACCACTTCGTCGAACGACACGAGGAACGCGAACAGCGCGCCCGCGAAAATCGACGGCCGCAGCTGCGGCAGCACCACCTTCACGAACATCGTGCTGCGCTTCGCGCCCATGATGGTGGTCGCGAATTCGAGCGCGGGATCGAGCTTCTTCACGCCGGCCATCACCGTCATCATCATGAATGGCGTGACGTAGGCGACGTGGCTCATCACGAGGCCCGCGGTCGTGCCGACCAGATGCAGACGCGACAGATACAGGTACAGCCCGAGCGACACGACGATCACCGGCACGAGGATCGGGCTCATCAGGAGCAGCATCACGAGCCGCTTGCCGGGAAACTCGAAGCGCACGAGACCGTACGCCGCCGGCACGCCGATCAGCGACGCGAGCACGGTCGTCATCGACGCGACCTTCACGCTTTGCAGGATCGTGCCGACCCAGCTGCTCGACGTGAACAGCTGGTGATACAGCTCGAGCGTCCACACGCGCGGCGGGAAAGTCATTTCGCCGCTGCCGCCGAACGAAATCGGAATCACGATCAGCGTCGGCACGAGAATGAACGCGTACACCGCGAACGCGATCACGTTGCGCAGCCGCACATACCGGCGCGTGAGGCGGTCGACCACCACGCCGCCTTTCGCGGGCGCGGACATCTGCATGGAGGGTGTCATGCGAACGCTCCTTCTTTCGTCGTCGTGCTCGCGGGCGCGGCCAAAGCGCGCCGCCTGTCGCGTTTCTGGAACCAGTCGGCGCCGAGCGCGGCCAGCGTCACGATGCCGAGCAGGATCACGCCGATCGCCGATGCCATGTTCCAGTCCAGCGCTTCGCGCGTGTAGAAGTCGACGAGGTTCGACATCATCGCGTCCTTACGGCCGCCGAGCAGCGCCGGAATCACGAAGAAGCCCATCGACATCACCGTCGTGCTGAGTCCGGCCGCGACGACGCCCGGCAGGCTCAGCGGCAACGTGATCTGGAAGAAGATGCGCGGCGGTTTCGCGCCTGCGATCTCGGAGGCGAGATAGAGCGAGCGGTCGATCGCGAGCAGGCTCGCCAGCACCGGAAACACGATGAACGGAATCAGATAGTTCGTCATGCCGACGATCACGCCAAACCGGTTGAACAGCATCGGCAGCTGGACCTGCGTATGGAACAGCGCGGAGAGCGCCTGATTCACGAGACCGTCGCGGCCGAGCAGCACGGTGAACGCGTAGCTCTTCACGAGGATGCTGGTCCAGAACGGCACCAGCACGAGCACCATGTAGACCGCGCGCTTGCGGGGTGTCTGGCGCGCGAGATGCATCGCGATCGGATAGCCGAGCAGCATGCTCGCCACCGCCGCGCTGATGCTGATCTCGAACGTGGACCACAGCGTGCGCAGAAACAGCGCGCTGCCGAAGAGCCGCCGGTAGGCGGAAAGCGATGGTCCGTCCGCGGTCCAGAAACTTGTGTACACGACATAGGCCAGCGGCACGAACAGCACGAAAAACAGAAACACGGTCGCCGGCCCGACATACAGCAATCCGTCGTTGCGTCCTTTCATCTCTCCTCCTCCTTCCTGCTACCGCGGCGCGTCGCACACGCGCCGCTTTCCCTGCGACTAGCCGAGCACCCACTCCTTGAAACGCAGCGTCAGATCGTCGTAGTGATCGGCCCACCATGCGTCGTTGCTGACCACGTTCATCTTGCTGTTCGGATCCGACAGCCACTTGCGCGTTTCCGGCTTCAGCATGGTCAGCGCCGAACGGCTCGCCGGCGTGTTGATCAGGTACTCCATCAGCGCGGCCTGACGGTCCGGGCGCATCGCGAACTGAACGAACTTCATCGCGCTGGCCTTGTTCGGCGCGTTCTTCAGCACGACCAGATATTCGAGCCCGACGATGTTCTGCTTGAACGAAAAGTCGATCGGCTTTTTCGCGTCCTGCGCGGCCTTCACGCGGGTCGAGTACGTGTAGCTGAAATCGACCTGCCCGGTTTCGACGAGCGTCACTGTCTGCGGCGTCTGGTCGACCCAGTTCGAGATGTACGGCTTGATGCGGTCGAGCGCCTTGAACGCGCGTTCCACGTCGAGCGGGTACAGCTTCTCGGGCGGCACGCCGTCGGCGAGCAGCGCGATTTCGAGCGTCTCGCTCGCGCGGTTGCGCAGCGTGCGATGGCCTGGAAACTTCTTGACGTCCCAGTAATCGGCGAAGGTTTGCGGATGCTTGCCGTCCGGGAACCTGCTGTTGTCCCAGCAGATGCCGCCGGTGAAGCCGTAGAACGGCACGGCTTCCTTCGTCATCGGCGCGATCAGGTCCTTCGTGTTGAAGAGCGCCGGATCGAGCGGTTCCCAGTAGCCGTTCTTCGAGCCGGTCATCGCCATCGGGCCGACGGCGTCGAACACGTCCCACTGCACGTTGTTGGTCATCACCTGCGCCTTGACCTTCGCGAGATCCGGCGTGTCGACCAGCGTGACGTGCACGCCGAATTCCTTTTCGAACGGCTTGGCGAGCGCCTCTTCGACGCCCTGGTGATAGTTGCCGCCCCAGCTCACCACCACGAGGTTGCTCGCAGCCATCGCCTTGCGGGACGTGATGATCATCGGCGCGCTGATCGCGCCGGACAGCAGGGTCGCGCCTGCGCCTTGCAGGAAGCGGCGACGCGGCAGATCGGTTTTCGGATTCGATGACATGGCTGAGCCCCAGTCGTGATCGGCAGTGGTCTATTCGGATTCCCGCGCGACGAGCGCCGGGAGAACGTCGGCCAGACGGCCGCGCAGCGACGCGGACGCCGCTTCGAGCGGCGACAGCAGACCGCCGAAGTCGAGGCCGCGCAATTGCAGCGCGGCCTTCACGCCTGCCGGATTCGGCTCGGCGAACATCGCGTCGATCAGCGGACGCAGCGTCGCATGCAGCACCACGGCCTCGGCGAGCTGGCCGTTCATCGCGAGGCGCAACACCTTCGCCCACTGCTTCGGAATCAGGTTGCTACTGACGATGATCGCGCCGACCGCGCCCATCGCCACGTGCAGCGGCAGCACGTCTTCTTCGCCGGTCAGGATCGCGATTTTCGACTTCGCCAGTTCGGCTGCGCGCATCTGCTGTGCGAGATCGGGATTGCACGCCTTGATGCCGACCACGCGCGTCAGGTCGGCGAGTTTGTCGACGGTTTCGTAGTGCAGCGACACGCCGGTGCGGTACGGAATCTCGTACAGGATGATGTCCGCGTCCACGGCATCGGAGAAGCGCTTGTAGTAATCGACGATGCCCTGCTGGGTCGGCCGGTAGTAGTACGGCGTGACGACCATCAGCGCCTTCGCGCCTGCCTTCACGTATGCACGGCCGGCTTCGATCGCGTCGCCGAGGCCCGGCGGCAGCACACCCGGCACGACGGGCAGCTTGCCCGCGCCGGCTTCGAGCGCCGTGTCGACCACGCGCAGGCGTTCGTCGGGCGTCAGCGCGACGTATTCGCCGCTGCCGCCGAGCGCTACGATGCCGTCCGCACCCGCTGCGATCAGGTTGGCGATGTGCTGCTTGAGCGGCGTGGGATTGAAGCGGTTATCGGCATCGAAAGGCGTCGGCACCGCGGTCAGGATTCCGGCGTACGGATGGTTCGTGCTCATCGTCTCGGAGATTCTTGTCAGTTCAGGGTGAATCGGGTGGCGGCGTTGCAACGCCGCCGTTTCGATCAACGATAAGAAGCCAAAAAAACGGACTGCATTCCATCACGTTTGATTAGCCTCTTTATAAGGGCGGGTAATTCAAGACCCGTAAAGACCCGTAAAGCCCCGCCCTCGAAGTCGCGCTACAACCTCAAACGCCGAACGACCACTCTCGCGGCGGCAGATACGTCTCCTTCACGACGCGCGGCGATGCCCAGCGCAACAGGTTCAGATACGAGCCCGCCTTGTCGTTGGTGCCGCTCGCGCGGCCGCCGCCAAACGGTTGCTGGCCGATCATCGCGCCTGTCGGCTTGTCGTTCAGATACAGGTTGCCCGCCGCGTTCACGAGCGCGGCCTCGGCTTCATGCAGCGCGAAGCGGTCGGTGCAGAAGATCGAACCAGTCAGCGCGTACGGGCTGGTCGAATCGATCAAAGCAAGCGTGTCGGTCCACGCGTTGTCCGCGTAGACGTACACCGACAGCACCGGCCCGAACAGTTCCTCGCTCATCAGCGCGTGTTTTGGATCGGACACTTCGAGCACCGTCGGCTCGACGAAGAAGCCCGGCTCCGACCATGTTTTGCCGCCCGACACCACGGTCACCTTGCTGTCGTCCTTCGCGGCGTTCAGCACGGCCGTGAGCTTCGCGTGCGAAGCCTGCGAGATCACCGCGCCCATGAAGGTCTTGCCGAGATCGGCCGGATCGCCGACCTTCAACTGCGCGAGACGCGCGACCATTTCGTCGCGCACCGCCGGCCACAGGCTGCGCGGGACGTACGCGCGCGACGCGGCGCTGCATTTCTGCCCGCAATATTCGAACGCACCGCGAATCAGCGCGATCGCGACTTCGGACGGATGCGCCGACGCGTGCGCGAGCACGAAGTCCTTGCCGCCCGTCTCGCCGACCAGGCGCGGAATCGTGCGGAACGCGTCCACCTTCGACGCGACGCCCTTCCACAGCGACTGGAACACAGCCGACGAACCGGTGAAGTGAATGCCCGCCAGATCCGGCGAATTCAGCACGGCACGCGTGGTGAGTTCGGCCTCGCCAGGCACGAAGTTGATCACGCCCGCAGGCAGGCCCGCTTCTTCCAGCGCTTCGTAGAAAATCCAGTTCGCGAGCGCCGATTTCTCGGACGGCTTCCACAGCACCGTGTTGCCCATGATCGCGGGGGCCGTCGTCAGGTTGCCGCCGATCGCCGTGAAGTTGAACGGCGACACTGCGTACACGAAACCTTCGAGCGGGCGCCAGTCGGTGCGGTTGACGGCGGTCGCGACCGAAGCCGGCTGCTCGGCATACACGCGCTGCGCGTTGAACGCGTTGAAGCGCAGGAAGTCGATCAGCTCGCACGCCGCATCGGGCTCGGCCTGATCGATGGTCTTGCTCTGGCCCAGCACGGTGGCCGCGTTGATGCGCATGCGCTGACGCGTGGCAATGATGTCCGCTGCGCGATGCAGGATGGTCGCGCGGCTCGCGAACGGCAGCGACGCCCAGTCGCGCGACACCGACTTCGCACTGGCGATCGCCTCGCCGATCTGCGCTTCGGTCGGACGGTGAATGCGTGCGAGCAGACGCGACTGGTCGTGCGGTGCGCGCACTTCGACGACGTCGTTCGAGAAGTAACGCTTGCCGCCGATCACCGTCGGAATCTCGACTACGTCGCGTGCATTCAGCGCTTCCTGCAGTTGCGCGGCGGCGACAGTTCCCGTGCCGAAATGCACTTCGGGTTCGTTGGCGGGCAGCGGAAAGTTTGGACTGGAATTCACTCCTGCTCCTTGAAGAAACGGTAGGACGGAAGGCCGGCCGGCGCGCGCGACACGCGGCATAGGCCGGACTCAGGCCGGCCGGGTTCAGGATGGAGCGTAGTCGGCGCTAAAAAAAGTGGCGCTTGCTTCACGCGTCCTTATGCATAGGATCGGTGGCAGTTATGGAGCGCCGCGTGAACGAGGCGCGGCATGGCGCGCGGGCTGCGCCAATGGGGAAAAACCCGGAGCGTTACGCGTCATCGGCGATACGGATGTCATCGAGTTCCAGCGAGAGTGCGGCCGCGATGTCACGCGCGACCTGACGCTCGAATGCGAGTCGCAGCATTTCATACAGATCGGTAGGCAGACGGCCCAGTTCGTTTTCGCGGAACGCCAGATAGAACGCGCGGCTGAGCGGCTCGTACGGCCGGCCGTGCCTCGAGAACGCGGAGAGCGGCACCACCCGCACGTCGGACACGAAATGCCGCGACTGCCACAGGCACAGCGGCGTGGTGAGCGCGAAGCCGAGTCCCGCCGCAACCAGCGCCAGCATCGGATCGGTCGCATCCAGTTCATAGGTGCGCTCCACATTGTCGGCGCTCGCGGCGAGATACGCGTCGACCTGCTGGCCGATGGTGGAGCGGGCGCTATAGCGGATCAGTTGCAGATGGCGGCTGAGATCGGTCAGCGAGCCGAAGCGGTCCACTTCGAAGCTGCGCGGCATGACCACCAGATAGGGCTCGGAAAAGAGCTTCTGGCGACGGATGCCCGGCGCCTGCGACTTGCTGGCCGTGGTCACCGCGATATCGATCTGACGCGCTTCGAGCTGCGCGTCCAGCGTGGGCGTGATGCCGGACCACAGGCGGATCTGATGCGACGTGCCCGCCAGCGCGCGCAGCACGATCGGGCCGATGGTGGCCGCGAACGAATCGACGCAACCGAGCCGCACTACCACCCGCTTTGCGCGCGTCACGTTGCGCACGCTTTCCATCATCTGGCCCGCGCCCTGCAGCAGCACGGTGGCATGCTCGAACAGACGCTGACCCGCGGCTGTGGGTCGCGCGGGACGTGTGGCCCGATCGAGCAGCGTCGTGTCGAGGATGGTCTCCAGCACCTTGATGCGCTGCGACACGCCCGCCTGCGAAATCGCGAGCCGGGTGGCCGCCTCCGAGATCGAACCGGCCTCCACCACGGCGACCCAGCTCGCCAGCAGGTCCCAGTCGGGAAACTGTTCAGGTGCAGTGTCTTTCATATTCGGCGGCAGGTTGGAAAGCCGAATGTAGCACGGTCGATCAGTTGGCCGTGTCGGATGACGCACGCTGGTAGAGCAAGACGCGTACCGTGTCAGCGGCACGCGCAGCGCGACATTCGTCAGGCTCGCCGAGCAGCCGGATCGAGCCGCCCGCTCAGACCGTCCAGGCGCGCGACAGCTGCCGCACCGTCGTATCGAGCGCGGCCAGCACCGCGTCGAAGGTCGGATCAGAGGGCGCATGCGGCGATGCGTCCGTGCGCGCGGCGGCCGTCTCGTCGTCCGCCGGCGTCGCGCCGACGCGCGCCATGCAGTCGCTGCGCCAGCTGCCCGCCACTTCCACTTCGATCGCGTGCACGCCCTGGTCCGGGTGCCCGTAGTGTTGCGCCGCGAAGCAGTCCGCGATCTTGCCGTTCACCACCCACGAGCGCCCCTGCGCGCGCGCGGCGTCGGTCAGCGCCGAGACGAGCCGGCGGTCGCACGCCTCGCCGCGATGCGTGCCGATGTTGCAGTCGAGATCGCCATGCTGGAGCCGGTACGGCGACAGCCAGAAACTCGCATGCGACACGAGCAGCACCACCTGCTCGTGGATCGCGCGCAGCCGCGCGATTTCTTCGCCGACGCGCGCATGGAACGGCTGCCAGTATTGCCCGATGCGCGCTTCGACCTCGTCGGCGCTCAGTTCGGCGCCCGGCTCGTAGAGCGCCTCGCCGCGCGATGTATGGGTGCGGCACAGGCCCTGACGGCTCAGGCTCGGCGTGAGCGAGCGGTTGTCGGCGGCCACGTTGAAGTCGATCACGCATGCGTGGTAGTGCCCTGCCACCAGCGTTGCGCCCGCGCGCCGCGCGGACTCCTGCAGCAGGATGCCGGCAGGATCGGCGACGCGGCCCTGCACGGGCACCCATGCGGGATGACGCAGCAGGTCGGTCGGGATGGCGGTGCCGGTGTGCGGCGTAATCACCAGCACGGGCGAATCGCCGCGGACGATCGGTCGATAGCCAGGAGTCTGCATGTCGGGAATTCCTCGGTTTTGCGCTGCCGCCCTGCGTTTCAGGACCGGACCGGGCAAGCGCGCCGCCAGGCGACGCGCACGTCCTCGCAGACTACAGCGGCGGTCGGCCCTCGGATGCAGGATCAGCAGCGGTTGAGTTCGACATAAGCATCGCTTAAGTTTTTTGCGCGGACCTGTCGTGCGGCCCAACGACAGTTACCGCCGCCATCGCGACAGCGGACCGGTCAGTTCCGCGCGCCCGTCAGGCCTGCCAGAAATCGCTGGCAGCGCTCCGTCTGCGGCGCGAACAGCACTTCGCCCGACGGTCCCTGTTCGACGATCTGCCCGGCCTCCATGAAGATCGTCGTGTCCGACACATGGCGCGCGAACTCCATTTCGTGCGTCGCGATCAGCATCGTCATGCCCGACTCCCGCACATCGCGAATCACGTTGAGCACCTCCTGCACGGTCTCCGGATCGAGCGCGGAGGTCGGCTCGTCGAACAGCATGATCTGCGGATCCATCGCGAGCGCGCGTGCGATGGCCACGCGCTGCTGCTGCCCGCCCGACAATTGCCGCGGAAAATTGCCCGCGCGATTGCCGAGGCCAACCCGTTCGAGCAGTTCCATGCCACGCTTTTTCGCGCGTTCCGCGGACTCGCCGCGCACGAGCCGCGGCCCGGACGTGACGTTTTCCAGCGCCGTCATGTGCGGAAACAGGTTGAAGCTCTGGAACACCATGCCCACGTGTTCGCGTTGCGCGGCGAGCGCGGATGCGCCCAGCCGGCGACGCGTCCTGCCTTCGGTGCGGTAGCCGACCTCGAAATCGCCAACCTCGATCGTGCCCGACGAAATCTCTTCGAGCGCGTTCACGCAGCGCAGCAGCGTGCTCTTGCCCGAGCCGCTCGGTCCGATCAGCGCAACGGCGCTGCCCTTTGCGACATCGAGCGACACCGATCGGAGCGCGGTGTAGTCGCCGTACTGCTTGACCACGCCGGACACGCGCAGAAAGCGGTCCGTCGATCCATGCGTGCTGTTCATTGCTGCTCCGCTAGCGAGGTTTTGATCGACGACGCACGCTTCCGGGCATCCGCGAACCAGCGCGAGTTGCGCCGCTCGAAGGCCGCCTGCAGCAGCGTCCAGATCGCCGTCACGGCGAGGTAGTACAGCGTCGCGACCGTCAGCGCTTCGAGCACGCGGAAGTTGGCCTGGGTGAGATTGTCCGTGGCACGGAACAGTTCGGTCATCGAAATGACCGACACCAGCGACGTGTTCTTCAGCTGCCGCACGAACTCGTTGCCAAGCGGCGGTATCGCGATGCGCAAGGCCTGCGGAAAGACGATCGCGCGCATGATCGTGACCGGCCGCATGCCGACCGCGCGCGCGGCCTCCCATTGCGCGACCGGCACCGCGGACAGCGACGAGCGCACGATCTCGGCAACGTACGGGCTCTCGGAGAACATCAGACCGATCACCGCGGCTTCCAGCACCGAGAGCCGCACGCCGAGCTGCGGCAACGCGCTGTAGAGAAACACGAGTTGCACCAGCAGCGGCGTCGCGCGAAAGAACGCGACGTAGCCCTGATAGAAGCTTCGGGTGATGCGGCCGTTCACACCACCGATGAGCGCGATCATCGTGCCGAGCACGATCGCGAGCATCAGGGTGACGAGCGTGAGCCAGATCGTCGTCCAGAGCCCCGTGAGAATGGAGGGCTCGACGAGATCGTGAAGGAAAACCGACCAGTCCCAGACAGTCATCACCCGCCTCCCCTTACAGTCCCGCCAGCCGGCCCACTTCCGCGCGATCCAGCAGCGCCTTCAGCTCGCGCCGCAAGGCTTCGGGCGACGAAGCGATCGGTTCGCGCGGCTCGCCGAGCGGCAGTCCACGCAGCGCCGATCCCGCCTTCGCAAGCGCGACATAGCCGTTGAGCAGCATGAAGTCGATGATCGGCCACAGCTTCGCCCACACCGCGAGCGCGGCTGGCAGATCTCGTTTGACCGACACCGCGTCGTACAGCGCGACGCACAGCTCCGGCACGAAGGTCGATGCGCCGATGATGGTGCCCGGCGCGCCGTGCGCGAGCACCGCGAGCAGCGCGGGGTCGGAGCCGGCGAACACGGTCGGCGCATCCGGATTGCTCAGCATGCGCATCGTGCGCGTGTAGTTGGCCGGGCTGTCCTTGATCGCCGACACCAGGCCTTCACGGCGCAGCGTCACCATCTGCGCTTCGGTGATGTCGAGCCCGGTGATGCCCGGCGTGTCGTAATAGATGATCGGGCCGCCAGCGATCTCCACCACCTTGCCGAGAAAGCGCTGCACGTCGGCGAACTTCAGGCGATCGAAATACGGCGTGACCACCAGCATCTGATCGACGCCGACGTCTTTCGCATGACGCGTCAGATCGAGCGTGTCGCGCACGTTGTTCGAGCCCACGTGCGCGATGAGATCGGTCTTGCCCTTGCCGGTCTGCACGCCGATCTCGAAGAGCCGCTTGCGCTCCGCAATGGTCAGCGCCGGATGCTCGCCCGTCGAGCCGCTCAGCAGCACGCCGTGAATGCCCGCCGCGATCTGCGATTCGATCAGCTTCACATAGGCCGCTTCATCGATCTGGCTGCCGTCCCGCGAAAACGGCGTCAGGATCGCGCTCAAAATGCCCTTCAGCTCCTGCTTCATCCTTTGCTCCTGTTGGCTTCGTTGAGAGTGATGGATTCGATGCGACGCGGCGGCATCAGAACGTGCTGACCGCCGCGCTTTCGATGCCCCACGTCTTGAGAATCGATTGATAGGTGCCGTCGGCCTTCATCGCTTCGAGCCCCTTGCGCACCTTGGCTGCCAGCGCCGCGTTGTCTTTCGGAATACCGATGCCGAGCTGCATCGGGCTGATGCCGGTCGCGATCTTCTTGTAGCCGCTGTTGTGGTTCATGAAGTACGACACCAGCGAATCGGTGGCGATGAACGCGTCGACGCTGCTGTTTTCGAGCGCGCGGAGCGCCACGGGCTGCGTGTCGAAGGCCTGAATCGTGATCTCGGGCTTGCCGGCCGCCTTGCATTTTTCGCTTTCGTCCTGCAGCACCTTCATCGAGCCCGAGCCTTGCAGCACGCTGGCGGAATGGCCGCACAGGTCGCTGGCGGAGGCGAGCTTCGCGTTCTGCCGCGCGATGATCGTTTGCGATGCCATGATGTAAGGCACCATCTGGATCACGCTCTGACGCTCGGGCGTCACGTACATCGCCGCGCAGACCACGTCGAAGCGGTCGGCCTGCAACGCCGGAATCAAGCCCTTGAAGTCGAGGTTGACGAAGTCCGGCGTGTCGCCCAGCTGCTTCGCCAGCGCGCCGCACATCGCGACGTCGACGCCGGTCGGCTTGCTGTTCTGATCGAAGAATCCCCAGGGCATCTGCGTCAGCGACGTGCCGATCCGCAGATGTCCCGCCTGGGTTTCCGCCTTTGCCGTTCCCGCGATACACAGTCCTGCCGTCAAGCCGATGCCGATAATCCTCGCGATGCGCATTGCGATCTCCTGTTCGTTATCGTCGTACCGCCGTGTTGCAAAATCATCCGTCGCCGTAACTCGACGCCGCGTTCCTTGAGCGCCGCTTCATCAAAGCTTTGCCCGCGCTAATGCTGTCGAAGCATGCGATGCGAAACGCGGCGATGCGCTCAGCTCAGCACCCACTCCTTGAAACGCAGCGTGAGCTCGTCGTAGTGGTCCGCCCACCACGCGTCGTTGCTGAACACGCTCGCCTGGTTGTTCGGATCGGGGAGCCATCTGCGCGCTTCGGGCTGCATCATCGGCAACGCGGACCGGCGCGCCGGCGTGTTGAGCAGGATGTTCATCAGCGCGGCCTGACGGTCGGGGCGCAACGCAAACTGCACGAACTTCATCGCGTTGGCCTTGTTGGGCGCATTTTTCAGCACGACCAGATACTGCAGGCCGCGCATGTTCTGTCTGAACGAAAACTGCATCGGCTTGCCCGCATCCTGCGCGGCCTTCACGCGCGTCGAATACGTGTAGCTGAAATCGATCTGGCCGGTCTCGACCAGCGCGACCGTCTGCGGCGTCTGGTCGATCCAGTTCGACACGTAAGGCTTGATGCGATCGAGCGAGCGGAATGCGCGCTCGACGTCGAGCGGATACATTTTTCCGGGCGGCACGCCGTCGGCCAGCAAGGCCATTTCCAGCGTTTCGCTGACGCGGTTGCGCAAGCCGCGATGGCCTGGGAATCGCTTCACGTCCCACAGTTCCGCGAAGGTCTCGGGATGCTTGCCCGCCGGAAATTTGCTGTTGTCCCAGCAGATGCCGCCCGTATAGCTGAAAAACGGCACCGCGTCTTTCGTCATCGGCGCGATCAGATCGTGGGTGTCGGTCATCGCCGGATCGAGCGCTTCCCAATAGCCGTTCTTCGAGCCAGTCATCGCCATCGGGCCGACCGCATCGAACACGTCCCATTGCACGTTGTTCGTCGTGACCTGCGCCTTGACCTTCGCGAGATCCGGTGTATCGACGATCGTCACCGGCACGCCGAACTCTTTTTCGAAGGGCTTCGTCAGCTCCTTTTCGACGCCGTCGCGATACGCGCCGCCCCAGCTCACCAGCACCAGGTTGCCGGCAGCACGCGCCTTGCGCGAAGTCATGAGCATGGGCGCGCCCAGCACGCCCGACAACAACGTGGACCCTGCTGCCTGCAGAAGCTTGCGTCGCGTTGCCACGACGGGTTTTCTCGTTGACATGTCGATGTCCTTTAGAGAACCGGGGCTCGTGCGAGCCCCGCCTGCTTTCGTCGGAAACGTCAGAACCGATGCCGCATGCCGACGATCGTCAGCATCTGGTTCGGCGTCGACGATGCGGTCAGGCCGTTGAGCGCGGCCACCGCCGGGCCGCCGGTCGAGTCGGTGCCCGACGCATGCTGGTACATCACGTCCGCATACAGGTCCGTGCGCTTGGACAGCAGGTACACCGCGCCCAGCACGCCCTGGTTATAGGTCGCCTGGTGCACGCCAAAACCCCGCGTGTAGTCGTACGCCGCGCCGAGCAGCAATGCAGGCGTCAGCTGATACTTGAAGTTGAGTTCGGCGTTGTTGAACATCGCCGAACGGCCGACGTTGGTCGACGCGAGGCCGGACTCGGTGCCGAGATTCCCGAATTGCGTGTAGCTGTACGTTCCGCCGATGGTCGCGGCGCCGAACGTATAAGCGCCGCCCGCCGCGATGATCTGCTGCGTGTGCGCCGACGCGTAGCCCGAGAAGATCCGGTTCGTTACGTTCGACGCCGTCGCGCTGGACGTCGCGTTGTTGCCGTACAGCGAATAGTTCGGATCGCGAATGTTTTCGTACGCCACGCCGAGTGCGACCGGTCCCTGCTTGTAGGCCGCGCCCACTGCGTAGATCTGGTTGCGCGTGTACTGGCCGGCCACGCCGCCCAGGCTGTACATGCCGCCGAACGTGAAGCCGCTGTAGTCGAGGCTCTTGAACTTGATCGTGTTGTTGATCCGGTTGGTGCCGTTGACGTTGTCCAGGTCGCCCGGATGCGCGCCGAAATACGGCGACCACTGGTTGGCGGCTTCGAACGGACCGGGGTAGTCGGTGATCGAGTCGTACTGGCGGCCGATCAGGACCGTACCGATCGACGTGGACGTGAGGCCCACGTAGACTTGCCGGCCGAACAGGTCGCCGCCCTGGCCGAGCTTGCCGTTGTTGAGGCTGTAGCCGCTCTCGAGTACGAACAGCGTCTGCAGGCCGCCACCGAGGTCCTCGTTGCCCTTCAACCCCCAGCGGCTGCCGTTGATGTTGCCGCTCGACATCTCGGCCAGGCTGTGACCGCCCGTATTGTTCACGTAGACCATGCCGACGTCGATCAGTCCGTACAGCGTGACGCTGCTTTGCGCGTGGGCGAGCGTCGACACGCTGGCGAGACTGGCCAGGAATATCAGTTTCTTTTTCATAAGGACGAACCTTGGGAGAGTTGACGGATCGAGCCGCTCATATCCGACCTTGACGCGGCGATGGACAGCGGCCGGAACCGGGTCTTCCTGGTTCCGACACCGAGCGCAGCGTAGGCAAGTCAAAAAATTGACTCGCGCAAGATCGGTTCGTCCTTAACTTGAGTTTTAGCGCGGCTTAACCAAGCGAAAAAACCGGCGCCCAGCGCCTGGCTCGACGCCCCCCCTTTCCAGCCGGGTTCCGCACGAAGGTTTAGTCCGGCTAATACAATCGTTCAGCGAAGTTGATGGTGTACCGGTACGCTTTTTGATGTCTCTAATGTCTCGCTAAACGCGGTCTTGCCAAACGCGCTCCGGCGTTTTGAGCTGGAGCGTCTTTCGAGCGACTTATCGAGGCACACATGAGCACCCGTCACAAGTACACAGGCATTCTCACGTCGGTCCCCACCCCCTTCGATTCGAAAGGTCAGTTCAATGCGCCGGTGTTGCGCCAGCTGATCGAACGGCTGATCGACGCGCAGGCGGACGCGATCGTGCCGGTCGGCGGAACCGGCGAATACATTTCGTTGACGTTCCGCGAACGTCTCGCAGTGGTGGAGAGCACGCTCGAAGCGGTCGGTGGCCGCTGCCCGGTGATTCCCGGCATCATCTCGGCCGGCATCAACGATGCGGTCGAGAACGCGCAGGCTTACGTCGAAGCCGGCGCGAAGGCGGTGATGGTCGTCACGCCCTACTACTACCGCCCGACCCAGGAAGGCGTGCTCGACTACTACAAGCATCTGTCCGACAAGGTGGATGCCGACATCATCCTGTACGAGATTCCGTATCGCACCGGCGTTTCGCTGCATTACAACACCGTCAACCGGCTGGCCGAGATGACGCGCGTGGTCGGTATGAAGGCCTGCAATCCCGATCTCGCGCAGCAGATGCGCGTGGCGGAGCAGTCGGCGTCGAAGATGGCGATCCTGAGCGGCGAGGAAGACGTGCTACCTCTGCACGTGGCGATGGGTGCGGTCGGCGGCATCATCTCCAGTTCCAACCTGGTGCCGCGTCAATGGAAGCGCATACTCGATCTCGCGCTTGACGGGCGTCTGAAGGAATCGATCGCGCTGCATGCGACGCTGCGCCCGCTGATCGATGCGGTCTTTGCCGAGCCCAACCCGGCGCCGCTGAAAACCGCACTGACGCTCACCGGCCTCGATTTCGGCGGCGTGCTGCCGCCGCTCTTCCCCACGTCCAGCGCCCTGCGGCAACGGCTCGAGCAGATCGTGCCCGCATTCGTCGAACGAGAGTCCGCGCGAGTCTGACGGGCGGCCCGGCTCACCACTACAAGAGGAGATCAGCATGGCATCGAATCGCACAACCGGCCTGGACAGGCGCCGCTTCCTGCAACTCGCGGGATCGGCGCTCGCGGGCAGCGCGCTTGCCGCGCCAATGATCGTCACGTCGCGCAAGGCGCTCGCCGCCGAAAACCTCACGGTCGTGAGCTGGGGCGGCAACTATCGCAAGGGCGTGGAGGAAGCGCTCGCGAAGCCGTTCGAGAAAGAGTTCGGCGTGAACGTCACGCTGGTGGATACGCCGGATCTCGCCAAGGTGAAGGCGCAGGTCATGACGAACAACGTGCAATGGGACGTGTTCGATGCGCCGGGTTCGATGGCCTTCAACGGCGCGAAGAACGGCTACTGGGAACCGCTCGATCCGGCGCTCTTCAATGCGTCCGACCTGATCGCGCCGGTGCGCAAGGAGATGGTGCCGTTCTATGGCTTCACCGGCGGCATCTGCTGGGACGGCAAGCGCTTCCCCGACGGCAAGCATCCGCAAACCTTCGCGGACTACTTCGACTTCAAGCGCTTTCCCGGTCCGCGCACGTTGCGCAACCGCGCGTTCGAAACGCTGGAAATCGCGCTGCTCGCGGACGGCGTGCCGCCCGAAAAGGTCTATCCGCTCGACGTGGACCGCGCGTTCCGCGCGCTCGATCGCGTGAAGCCATCTATCGCGAACTGGGTCGAGCAGACGCCGCAGACCGTGACGCTCGTGGAAACCGGTCAGGTCGATTTCAGCTACACGTACGCGACGCGCGTGAAGGAAGCGCAGGAAGCGAACCAGCCGGTCGACTTCTCGTTCAAGCAGACGCTGACAGGCCTCGAATATCTGGTGGTGCTGAAGAACTCGCCGAACCGGAAGGACGCGATGAAGTTCGTGCAGTTTGCGCTGCGCCCCGACCGCCAGGCCGCGTTGATGAACCTGCACGGCAATACGCCCGCGAGCAAAAGCGCGCGAGCAATGATGGACCCTGCCGTTCGCAAATGGCTGTCCGATCCGAACAACAAGTCGAACCTGCTCATCAACGACGCGTACTGGGGCGATCACTACGACGAACTGACGCTGCGCTTCAAGGAATGGGCGCTGTCCTGATTCCGGCCATCCCATCGCAGGACAGGACGGCCGCAATCGAATCCATCACCACCGGAACAGATATGGAAGCGAACGAAATCGTCGCGGCGATGCAGTCGATCGCCGGCGCGGCAAGCGTGGCCAGCGCGGCGAACGACATGGCCCCGCATTTCATCGACTGGAGAAAGCGCCATACGGGCGTCTCGGCATGCGTCGTGTTTCCGCGCAGCACCGAAGACGTATCGAACGTGCTCGCGTTCTGCAACGAGCATCGCATCAAGGTATTCCCGCAAGGCGGCAACACGAGCACGTGCGGAGGCTCGGTGCCGGACGAAAGCGGCAGCAGCATCGTGCTCAACCTCGCGAAGATAAATCGCATCGTCGAGGTCAACGCGCAGGACAACTCGATGACGGTGCAGGCCGGCTGCATCCTGGCCGACATTCAGGCAGCGGCGGACCAGGTCGACCGGCTCTTTCCGCTGTCGCTCGGCGCGGAGGGCTCGTGTCAGATCGGCGGCAATCTCGCGACCAATGCGGGCGGCACGAACGTGGTGCGCTTCGGCAACACGCGCGATCTCGTGCTGGGCATCGAAGCGGTGCTGCCCGATGGCCGCATCTGGAACGGGCTGCGCACGCTGCGCAAGAACAATAGCGGTTACGACCTCAAGCATCTGTTCATCGGCGCGGAAGGGACGCTCGGCATCATCACCGCGGCCACTCTGAAGCTGTTTCCGAAGCCACGCGCGCGCGCCACGGCCATTCTCGGCTTCGCGCACGTGCAGGATGCGGTCGACGAAGGCATCAAGCTGCAGATGCAGTTTCCCGGCGAACTCGTCGGCCTCGAACTGATATCGAAGAGCGAGTTCGACATCTCGCTGCGTCACGCCGCGCAAACGCGCAATCCGTTCGAGGCGACGCCCGAATGGATCGTGCTGGTCGAACTGGCCGCGAGTTCGGCGACGAGCGAAGCATGGACGGACCGCCTGACCGAATATCTGCGCTTCGCGTTCGAGGATGGCATCCTTCGCGACGCGGTGGTCGCGACGAGCGAGCAGCAGCGCGCGGACCTGTGGAAAATCCGGCACAGCATCACCGAGTCGAACGTGCGGGAAGGCATGGGCATTACGCACGACATCGCCGTGCCGACCTACTGCATTCCCGCGTTCATCGAGCAGGCCGGCAAGGCGCTGCAGCAGCACTTTCCCGACGCGTTGCCTGTCGTCGTCGGCCATATGGGCGACGGCAATCTGCACTACATCGCGATGTTCAGTCACACGTACTGGGCAGCGCTGCCCGATCGCAGAAAGACGCAGCTCGAATTGAGCCATCTGCTGTACGACATCTCGGCGGCGATGGGCGGCACCTTTAGCGCCGAGCACGGCATCGGTTCGCTGCACGTGCCGGAAATGCCGATATACAAGGATCCGGTCGAGATCGCGCTGATGCATTCCGTGAAGGCGCTGCTCGACCCTCGCGACACGATGAACCCTGGGCGCGTGTTGCCCCAGTCATGAACGGCGTGCTTCAACACCTTTAAAACCGGGCGCAGAAAAACGGGCTTTTCGCCCCTGCGCCGCTCTAGAGAAACGATATGCGACTAGGATTTGTAGGTACCGGCGTCATCACGCAAGCGATCGTAACCGGACTGGTGCGTGTGGGCGCGCCTTTCGATTCGATCGCGCTGTCGAACCGGAATGCGCACACCGCCGCGAGCCTCGCGGCGCTCGATGCACGTATCCATGTGTGCGAGTCGAACCAGGCCGTGCTCGATGCATCGGACGTCGTGTGTCTGGCGATCCGCCCGCAGATCGCGGAGGACGTCCTGGCCGAACTGAAGTTTTCGCCCGCGCACCGTGTGATCAGCTTCGTCGCCGGCATGAAGATGGACGAACTGAGAAAACGGATCGATCGCGTCCAGCACATCGTGCGCGCCATTCCGCTGCCCGCGGTGGCCGATGCGCTCGGCAGCACGACGCTCTATCCGCAGGACGACGTTGCGCGTGCGCTGTTCAACCAGGTAGGTGTGGCCGTCGAAGTGGAGAACGAACATCAGTTCGACTGTCTGTCCGCCGCAACCGCGACGATGGCGAGCTTTTATGCCGTGCTCGAAAGCCAGGCGCAATGGCTCGTCGCACAGGGGCTCGCCTATGACAAGGCACGCGCCTTTCTCGCGGCGTATTCGCTTGGGCTCGCACACGGCGCGAAAACGAGCGATGCACCGTTCGACGATCTGGTGAACCAGTCGATGACGCCTGGCGGCATCAACGAGCAGTTGCATCACGAGCTGCTTGGCAAAGCCAGCTACGCCCAGTATCAACATGCATTGACCGGCGTGCTCGACCGGATCGAAGGGCGGCGCTAACGGCAACAGCGTGATCAGGCGCGCGCGCTGGCTGTCGTCACGCGACGCGCGCTGCAGGCACCTTCCGGCTGAAAACTTTGATACGCTTTGCCCATCGGGTCGTGACATCACTGGCGGATATTCGGGGGCAACGCACGGCATGGAACCACTTTCGGCAGAACATTATCCAGACTGGGACTTGCTGATCAGCTGGGTCTGCGTCGTCGAATCCGGTTCGATGTCCGACGCGGCCGACCGCCTCGGCATCTCGCAAGGCGGCGTGTCGCAACGCATCAAGGCGCTCGAAAATCTGCTCGACACGACGCTGCTCGATCGGGCTTCGCGTCCCGCGCGCCCTACCGCGGCGGGACGCCGTCTGTTCGAACACGCGACGGATCTGCTGCGCAACGTCGATCAGATGGTCGAAAGCGTACGCAACGTCACGCGCGCGAAACGCACTGTCGTGCGGCTCGGCGCGATCGACTCGTTCGCCGCGATGATCGGTCCCATTCTCACCCGCGCGCTAGCGGGATCGGCCCATCAGATCCGCTTGTGGTCCGGCATCACGCCCAATCTCGACGCGCAGCTCGAAGCGCGTCAGCTCGACGTGACAGTCACGATGAACGGATATTCGCGCGTACCCGAGATCCGGCGGCTCAAGCTGTTCACCGAACCGTATTTTCTCGTCCTGCCGAAAGCGTTCGAAGTCGAGCAGCTGACGACGCTCACCGAATTGAGCAAACACCTGCAGTTCGTGCGCTACAGCGCGCGCTCGATCAACGGGCAGCAGGTGGATGCCTATCTGAGCGCGCATGGAGAATATATCGAGCGAACCTGCGAGTTCGACGCGACCGATCCTTTACTCAGCCTCGTTGCCGCCGGTCTCGGTTTCGCGCTGACGACGCCGCTCTGCGTGTGGCAATCGCGCCATTATCTGCCTGACATTCGCGTCGTTCCGCTCACCGCGTTCTCCCGTTATGGGCGCGCGCCCGCTGAACTGCATCGTTCGTTTTACCTGGCCTTTCGCGAGAACGAACTGGGCAGCCTGCCGGCCAACCTGTTCGACCTGTTTCGCAATACCTTCGAGCGGCAGGTGGCGCACGACATCGCGAACGCGATGTCGCTCAATCCGAAAACGGTGTTCATTCTCGACGACGGATCGGAGTCGTCCAGCGAATGAGACATCGGGCGGGGCATGGCTTGCTCAACCCTGCCCCTGCGAAAACACCCGTTTTCAGTTGACGAGATAGCCTTCGCGCGGAACCTCGGCCGCATCGGCAATCCTGAACACCGCGACCGCCCGATTGAGATTCACCGTCTGGTCCTGAAGCGACTGTGCGGCCGCTGCGGCCTGCTCCACGAGCGCCGCGTTCTGCTGCGTGACCTCGTCCATCTGGACGACTGCCTGATGAATCTGCTCGATACCGCGGCTCTGTTCCGACGAAGCCGTCGCGATATCGACCACGATGCCCGACACCTGCCCGATCGACCGCATCACTTCCTCGATGATGTTTCCCACTTCGGCGGCTTGAGTTACGCCAACCTGAATCGTCGCCACTGAAGACTCCAGCAGTTCCTTGATTTCTCTCGCGGCTGTGGCGGAACGTTGCGCGAGGCTTCTCACTTCGCTCGCGACGACCGCGAAACCGCGCCCCTGCTCGCCCGCGCGCGCCGCCTCGACTGCCGCATTGAGCGCAAGGATGTTGGTCTGGAACGCGATGCCTTCGATCACACCCGTGATCTCCGAGATTCTCGTCGAGCTCCCGCTGATGCTTTCGATCGTTTTCATCATCCCCTGCATCGCGCCGTTACCGGTGCTGGCCATGTCGCTGGCGCGCCCGGCATAGACGCTGGCCTGCTGCGCATTGTCGGCGTTCTGTCTCACGGTCTCGGTCAACTGCGTCATGCTCGCGGCGGTTTCTTCAAGCGACGCCGCCTGCTCCTCCGTTCGCGCCGACAGATCCAGATTACCCGTGGATATCTCGCGCGCGGTCACATCGACGGATTCCGCACTTGCCTTGATGTCGCTCACGGTCTCGCTCAATTGCTGATCCATGCTCTTCAACGCCTGCAGCAGCTGGCCGAATTCGTCCCGCGATATCTTCACGTCGAACGGATTGCGCAACGTGCCGCCCGCGATCCGGTTCGCGACCCACACTGCCTGATCAAGCGGAGCGGTCACAACATGCGAGAGATAGAGCGACAGCCCGATGGCGGCGAGCACACCGACGCCCACCAGCGCGATCGACATCACCAGAAAGGTATGGAAAGTGACATCGCTGTCCGCTTCGAATACCGCGGCCTGTGCTTTATGCAGCGCGGCGTCCTGATCAACGAGCGTTGCGAGCGCTCCGGCGATTTCCTCGTGGCTGTCCACCATCGGTATTGCGCCGAAATAGCTGCCTGCCGAGAGTTCGGTGATCAGTTGCTCCGTCAGATCGTTGAATTGAGGCAAGAGCTTTTTAATCTGCCCGGCGATCGTGCGTTCCTTGCTGGTGGTCACGCCGCTCGCGTAGTAGTGCTTCCACGCAGCGTCCATGGCTTTCTGGTCGGCACGAATCTGTTCGATGCCGGATTTCGTCCGGCCCGCGTCACGAAACATCTCGATCAGGTGGAGCCGGAGGCGGATATCGAGCTGGGCCGACCGTACGTCGGAGAGGTCTGCGATCGGCCCCGTGTTACCCGTGAAGGAATCGCGCATGTTCGAGTTCACGCTCGACAGGCCGAGCACGCCGAAAATGCCGACTATCACCAGCAGCGTCACGGATGCGCCGAACGTCGCGAAGATCTTGAACCTGATGCTATGCACGAAACTTTTCACTGCTGCTCTCCCGAACAGGCACGTTGCATTCCCGGTCCACACCGTGTGGACCGGGCATCCTGCTTAAAACTTGTGGCGCAGCGCGACGCGGAACACGAACTGCGAATCCGTCGACGACACATTCGCCGCACCGGGAACGTAGGCATCGTCGAGGACGGTGCCGGTCTTGTCGCCGCTCACATGCTGGTAGGCGCCCTGAGCGTAGACGTCGGTACGCTTCGACAGGTTGTAGTCCGCCATCAGGCCGATCGACTGGTAGTTCGGGTGCAGATCGCCGCTCGACGCATCGAAGCTCGTCCGCGTGTACGTGTAGGCCGCGCCGGCATAGAACGCCGGCGTGAACTGGTACTTCGCGTTGAGCTCGAAGTTGTTGAACTTCAGCGACGACAGCGTGGCACCGCCGGTCGGCGTGATCGCGCCGACATAGCCCGAACTGACCGGTTGCGTCACGTCCGTGTTGGTGTAGGCGAAGCCCAGCGTGGTGGCGCCGAACGTGTAGTTCACACCCGCGCCGAACACGCGCAGACGCTTCGCGACGAAGTTCTCGTCGCCACCGTTATTGATTGCGCCACCGGAGGTTGCGGACGGATTGTTCGCCTGCAGGTAAGCCGCCGCCAGCAGCAGGCCGCCATTCGTGTACTGCGCGCCGAGGCTGTACTGGCGGTTGTTCGCGAAGTTCGTGTCGTTGCTGAAGCTGTAGGTGCCGCCGAACTGGAAGCCGGCCAGCGTCGGGCTCGTGTACTTGACCGTGTTGTTGACGCGGAACGTGTTGTCCGTGTTGTCGTTATCGTACGGATGGGAGAACAGATAGCCCGCCCAGTTTCCGTTCGACGTGGTCTGCGCGAGATAGTCGACGAGCGAGTCGTATTGCCGGCCGAGCGTCACCGTGCCGTACGTGTCCTGCGCAAGACCGACGTACGCCTGCCGGCCGAACATCAGTCCGCCCTGCCCGAGCTTGCCGTTGTTCACGTTGAAGCCGTTCTCGAGCTGGAATACCGCCTTGAGCCCACCACCGAGATCTTCAGCACCCTTCAAACCAAAACGGCTGCCTTGCACGTAACCGCTTTGCAGTTCGTAAACCTTGCTGCCACCTACGTTATTCGTATAGTCGATGCCTTCGTCGATCACCCCGTAGAGCGTCACGGTATTTTGTGCCCAGGCAGGCGTAGCGAGCGCAATCGTCAATGCGGGGGCCAGCAGCTTGATATGTCTCATGATAAAGATCCCAAACAGGAATATTGGTTTTTGTTAAACAGCATTCCTAATCATCTAGTTGATATGGAATTGCGGCGTCTCCTCTCCCGGCAGTCCTCGTTCCCGAGGCACGCTGTACCGATAGCATCGAAAAAACCAGGTGCCTTCTTTTCGCCTGGATGGACTGGATCCGGGCGGCCGCGACGGCATTGCATACCGATCGATCGGCGGAATCGAGCGTATCAGGACAAATTGACCGATCCCGCTACATTTTCTGCACGCTTTGCCCTACCTCCGGTAATGCAGGAAGACGATGTAGCGTTCGTTTAACGGTTGGCAACGCAACCAGCGCCCGGTTCCGGCCCGCGCCTTAGCGGCCGCGCTGTGCGCCTGGAATGCCGCTACACCTTGTTGCGAGCGTTGCGCTTCGCGGTGACGGACGGCAACTCACCGAACATGGTCCGGTAGTCGTTGGCAAAACTGCCGAAATGCCAGAATCCCCATTTGGTCGCCGCGTTCGTGACCGATTCGCCGGCCCTCAGCTCACGCCGCACATGGTTCAGGCGGACGGCTCGCAGGTACGCTGCCGGGTTCAGGTTGATGGCATCGTGGAACGCGTACTGAAGCGTTCTGCGGCTGATGTCGAGCTGCACGCAGAGTTCGGCAATCGAAAGTGGACACGTGGATGGATCCTGCAGGCGCGCCTGAACGGCGTTGACGACGCTCCAATGCCGGGTCGCACGGCCGGTTCCGGCCGGCGCCACCGAGACGACTTCAGAAATGGCAAAGAGGATGGTGCGCTCCAGCAACTCGATGCGATCCTGCGTGTCCGGCTGCCCCGTTTGCCACCCGCCGGCCAATGCGACGAGCGTCTGCCGGAGCAGGCTGCGCAGACTGTCCGCAACTTCGGCTGCCATCGGGATCACGGGCGCCACGGTTTTCGCACGCAGCGATGCGGCGAGCCCCCGCATGTCTTCCGACGCCAGG
Organism: Paraburkholderia phosphatilytica; assembly: GCF_003443895.1. GTDB lineage: Bacteria > Pseudomonadota > Gammaproteobacteria > Burkholderiales > Burkholderiaceae > Paraburkholderia > Paraburkholderia phosphatilytica. Next base: position 30,670 of record NZ_QQOA01000051.1, read on the forward strand.
CTATCCGGCTCGATTTCGACGTTCACCAGCACGTGACGGTCCGGCGAGTAGAACTCGAATTGCGGCAGGCTCGAGAAGACGTGCAGGCTGTCGTATCCGCTCTTTTCGCCGCACATCCTCGCGTGCCCTTCCAGCTCGAGCGGCACGGCAACTGCGATCCGGTCCGACGGCACAGCGCCCTGCTGGAGAATCACCTTGTCCAGATGCTCCACCAGCAGGCGGATACCGCCGAGGGAGACCAGCGACGACGAGCCGTGAAAGAGACCGCCCGAGATCTGCGTGTAATTCAGGGCCCAGCCGTCGAATGCGCGCGCCGATTCGTCCACATCGGTATACGTGCTGAACGCGACACTTCGAGCGCGCGAAGTGCCGCCGGAAACGTCTTCGGTGGTCCGTTGCGGAAGTGGACTCATCGGTCGTGATCGATGTGAGCAGGCGAATCGATTGTACCGAGAAGCGCGACCGCACAAAAATCCGCCCCGGCTGTGGACCGTGGAAACCCTTGCTTGCCGAAATCCGATAGCGGGAACGTCCTGCCGGCCGCAATTTTCAGGTTGGTCGTCCCATGCGGACGAGCTCACCTGGAGAACACACGTATGAATGCGAAGATTGACGGCCGTCTTGCGGGCAAGGTTGCTATCGTGAGCGGCGGCGCGGGCGGATGCGGCGCGGCGGCTTCACAGCTGTTCGCCGCGCAGGGTGCCCGGGTTGCGATCGTCGACCGCAACGGCGATGCGGCGGAGACGCTCGCGTCACAGTTGCGCGACGCCGGCCTCCACGCTATCGGTATCGGGGCCGACGTATCCCGGCAGGCCGACGTACAGCGGGCGGTGAACGCGGCGCGGGAACGATACGGCAACGCGGACATCCTCTTCAACCACGCCGGCACGCTGATCGTGAAGCCGTTCCTCGACATCGATGAAACGGAATGGGACTGGCTGATGGGCGTGAACGTCAAGAGCATGTTCCTGATGACCCAGGCCGTGCTCCCGCAGATGCTCGAAAAAGGCCGTGGCAGCATTATCTGCACGTCCTCGATTTCGGCAGTGTGCGCGACGCCGGGCGAGGTGCTCTACGACGCGACCAAAGGCGCGTGCCATATGTTCGCCCGCGCGATCGCGGTCGAGTACCGCGATCGAGGCATTCGCTGCAACGCGCTGGCACCGGGCTTCATCCGTACGCCACACGGCATCCGCGAACTGAAGGATCTGCAGGCGATGGGCGTGGACGCCACTGAGGAAGCGATCGCCATTCAGCAGGGTCGCCTGTGTGAACCGTCGGAAGTCGCATCCGCTGCGCTGTTCCTCGCGTCCGACGAATCGAGCTTCGTCAACGGGACCCATCTTTTCGTCGACAACTGCTTCTCGGCCGTTTGAGCGTCAATGCGTGAAACGCGACGCCCGATCTCCCGGGTGTCACGTGAGTCGGTTACGCGAAAATCTTCTCTGGAGTGCAAACCGTTCCGGCTCCGAGGTCATTCCCCCGGGAGCCGGATTCATTTCAATTTCGTTCAGACCGACTGATCGACTGCGGCCTCGATGGTGCGAATGCGCTCGAGATTGGTCTCCGCCTTCAGCGCAGGTGGGCCCTTGAAGGTCTTGCGAACGCCGAATCCGTACCAGATAACCATCAGCGCAGCGACGAAGCCGACCAGCACGTACAGCACCTTCTCGTTCGGCGGCTGGATGCCGACATAGGCGAGCACGCAGGCGCCAAGCAGTGCGAGCAATGCGCACGGCTTCGACCAGATGCCAAGCTGGAACGGCCCCTTTTCAGTCCACGTGCGTCCCTCCGCGAGCAGACCGGAGCCGATCGGCATTGCATACGAGATGAACAGGAACACGGCGCTGCCCGCGCTCAGCACCGAGAAGGCGTCGCCGTACAGCGTGGCCACGATGGCGAGCACCGCGCAGGTCCAGATGGCCGGTCCCGGCGTGCGATGCGTGGGGCTCACGCTCCGAAGAAGCTTCGAGCCAGGCAGCCCGCCGTCGCGCGCAAACGCGTACATCATGCGCGACGTCGACATGATGGCCGCCAGGCCGCACACGTAGTTGATGAAGAACATCGCGATTTCGAGGCATACGCGGAACGTCTTCGGAATGGGCGCGAGAATGGCTTCGAAGAAACCGGTGCCCTGCTTCATGCTGGTGGTCAGGTCCGGCATGACGAGCACGAACGCGCACACCATCACGTAGCCGAACACGGCCGACCAGAACACTGAACCGATGATGCCTTTCGGAACATTACGCGCGGCGTCGTGCGTTTCTTCCGAGGTGTGTGCCGATGCATCGAACCCGGTAATGGTGTAGGTCACGAGCAGCAGACCCGACAGGAATGCGAGCGGCGTCGCCTGCTTCGGCCACGCGCTTCCGTCGACACCCGTGAAGTTCGTGAACGTGACGAGCCGGTGCGCATCGAATCTGACCGGCGAGAACACCAGCAGCGCGCCCACCAGAACGATAGTGACCACGAAGATCAGATAGCCGGACAGATCCGTGATCTTGCTGGCGATCCTGATTCCACGCGCGTTGAGGTAGGCCTGCGAAATGGTGATGAGGGCGATGAACGCCGTTTGATGCCACCACGTCAGACTGTCCGGATTGACGCCGAACATCGGCGCGATCGACGTCTTGAAGAACGGATCGTAGGTGCCGAAGTTGATCGCGGCGATCACGAAGATCAGCCCGATCAGGTTCAGCCACGCGGTCAGCCACCCCCATTGCTTCCCGCCCAGAATGGCACCCCAGTGATACAGGCCGCCGGCGGTCGGAAACGCGGACGCAATCTGCGACATCGAAACAGCGACGATGAGTGCGAACAGCGCGCCCAATGGCCAGCCGAGGCCGACGGATGCGCCGCCCGCGGCCGAGAAGGCCATCTGGAACGCCGTAATGCCGCCGGACAGGATGCAGATGACCGAAAACGAGACCGCGAAGTTCGAAAAGCCGCTCATCCGGCGGGACAACTCCTGGGCGTAGCCCATCTTGTGCAGCAGCCCGACGTCGCTGTCGCTGGCTGTTTCAGACCGGTATTTCGCGTCCATACCCACTCCGTTACGAAAGCCCCGCGGCGCAGGGCCATGTTTGCCGCCATGTAACCTGGCTTGCGCCTGGCATGGGTCTTTACCGGCAGCGGAGAGCTCTCACCTGAAAAACGGCTGTCGCCATCTGCACGATGGGCAAACGGTAGGAGGCCAAATCTCGGAGCACTATCGGATTTCGGCAAGGTAGGGGATTTCCCGGCCACTTCGTTCACGGGACAATGCCCATTGCCATCGAAATGGATTTCCTGAACGATGACGGACGCCGACAATCGCCGCCTTTCAGAGTCCTGATGAAAGCCCCTTCCCTCCCGTATCAGGCGTCCGCCACAGCATGCGTCGACGCCCGCCCTGACGAAGCGCCGGTCAACCGGCGCTTCGAGTGCGACGACGTCGATGCACACGCGCGGTGCATGACCGGCTGGTCAATCCATCTGGATCAGCTTTCTCCAGGGCCATTTCACGGCATGCTCCATGAAATCCACGTCGATGGCGTGCAGTTGCTGCGTGAACGGGTCAACCGGGCGCTGCTCAAACGCGGCGACGCCTCGCAGCACACGACGTCGTTCAGCGTGCCGCTGGAGACCGCCGGCGCAGGCTACTGTGCCGGCACACCGCTTCAGGAGCGGATGCTGCTGGTTTCGAGCGGCACGTCGCTGCCCGAGCTTCGCACACCCGATCAACATGACGTCGCGGTTCTGACGGTATCCAGCGACGCACTGCGGGCCGTCGCGTCGCTGGACGATGGCGATACTGCTTTGCCACTGTCCGAAGCAGCCTGCCTGGTTGCGCTGAGCGGCCCACGCTACGACACGCTGAAGACCTTTCTGCTCGAGAGTTTCGGCGCGGCGGAGACCGTCGGCGAAGCGTTCGACCACCCTCAGATGCGCAAAGCGCTGCACGATGCCGTGCTGCTCGAACTCGCGCACATCGTCGAGCATGCACAGGATCCGGTCAGGCTCGACCGGACGGCACGCCACCGCATCGTGGCCCGGGTGCGCGAGCTCGTGATCGCGAAGCCCGACGTTCCGTTCACGGTGCTCGATATCTGCCATGCGGTCGGCACGAGCCGTCGCAAGCTGCAATACTGCTTCGAGGAGACCCTCGGCACGCACCCCGCGCACTACCTGCGCGTGCTGCGTCTGAATGCGGTGCGGCGCGAGCTGCGGCGTCACTCGCACGGCGCCGCGTCCGTCAGCGACGTCGCGTTCCGCTGGGGCTTCTGGCACCTCAGCCGGTTCGCCACCCACTACCGGCAGTTGTTCGGCGAACTGCCGTCGGAAACACTGAAGCGGCCTCCTCAATAATTACCAAAAGCGGATAACGCTCAATATTTCGACGTTCCTAGACTCCGTACACACGCTCAACAGTACGGGGAACGGAACGATGAAGACCAGCAGATGCCCGCCCGCGGCCGCCAGCGGCGCAACCCTTACGACCACGACGGCGCCTCGCGCGCTGGCAACCGCCGGCCGTCCGCAGCCCGGCGCCAGCCAGGGCGCCGTCCTGCTGCTCGGCAGCAGCCTCACGATCATGGGCGCGGTGATGATCGCGCCGATCCTGCCGAAGCTCGCGGCCGAGTTCGTGCCGGCCAATCCCGCCGCGGCCGGCCTCGTGCCGCTCGTCGCCACCGGTCCCGCGCTCGCGATCGCGCTGTGCGCGCCGCTCGCCGGCTGGCTCGCCGACCGCGTGGGCCGCAAGATGCTGCTGTTGCTGGCCACGCTGGTGTACGGCATCGTCGGCGCGGCGCCCGCGCTGCTCAACGACCTGGGCGCGATCCTCGCATGCCGTCTCGTGCTCGGCGCCGCCGAAGCGTGCGTGATGACGTGCTGCACGACGCTGATCGGCGACTACTGGCAAGGCGACATGCGGGTGCGCTACGTGAACCGGCAGGTCGTGACGATCGGCATCGTCGGCACCGCGTTATTCGTGATCGGCGGCGCGGCGGGCGAGCATTCGTGGCGCTATCCGTTCTACCTCTATCTGCTGCCGGTCCTGCTCGTGCCCGCGATCGCCGCCCTGCTCTGGGAACCGCTGCGCGCGCCGCAGACCGCACAAGCCGCTGACGACACTGCAGCCCCGGCCGGCGGCAAGCTGGCTCCGACGCTCGCGGTCGGCTATCTGCTGGTCTGCATCGGGATGATCGGTTCGTTCGTCGTGCCGGTGCAAATGCCGCAGTTGATGATCGACATCGGCGAGCGGTCGTCGACGATGATCGGTATCGCGTCGGGCGTCGGTCTGCTGGCGACGCTCGGCGGCTCGATCGCATGGCCGCTGCTGCGCGATGGCATCGGCCGGCGCTTCGTCAATGTCGTGCTGCTGGCGCTGCTTGCGACGGGCCTCTCGTTGTTCGCTCACGCGCATACGGTGACCGCGGTGCTGGTCGCGGTGACGATCCACGGCTTCGGCGGCGGGCTGCTGGTCCCCAATGCGATCCTGCCGCTGATGCGCAAGCTGCCGCTGTCGATGCGCGGCCGCGGCCTGGGCGGCTTTACGTCGGCGCTCTATCTCGGGCAGTTCGCGAGCCCGCTCGTCGTGCTGGCGGGCATGGGCGCATTCGGCAGACTGCGGCCCGCGATCGTCGCGATCGCCATCGGTGCGGCGCTGGTCGCCGCGCTGTGGATACCGGCGGCGCTCCGCCTGCGCGACGACGCGTAACGACGCATGACCCTGCATGATCGCGCGTCGCGCCACGTGACGCGCAGCACCCCTTTTCCCGAACTCGCGGAACCCCTCATGGAAGACTTTCGAACGCTCGTTGCCACACACGACGGCATCGCGCTGGCCGAACTCGTACGCGGCAAGGAAGTGACGCCCGCGGAACTGCTGGCCGCCACGCTCGCCAGTGTCGATGCGGTCAATCCGGCGTTGAACGCGGTCGCCGAGCGACTCGACGAGCCGGCGCGCGCGGCCGCGGCATCGATCATCGGCCGTGAGAGCGTGCTGGCCGGCGTACCCACGCTGATCAAGGACCTCTTCATGCCGGTGCGCGGCGCGCGCATGGCGAACGGCTCGCATCTGTTCGGCGAGTACCGCCCCGACTTCGACGGCGAGCTGGTCGCACGGTTAAGGCGTGCGGGCATTCCGATCTTCGGCACGTCGCTGTCGCCGGAATTCGGCACGTCGTACTGCACGTCGTCGGCGCGCTTCGGCATCACGCGCAACCCGTGGCATCCCGAAGTGACCGCGGGCGGTTCGAGCGGCGCCGCGGCCGCCCTGGTCGCCGCACGCGCGTTGCCGTTCGCGCATGGCAACGACGGCGGCGGTTCGCTGCGCGTGCCCGCGTCGTGCTGCGGCGTATTCGGCCTGAAGCCGACCCGCGGCCGCACGCCGATCGGACCGATGGCCGGCGAAGGCTGGGCCGGCATGGGCATCAATCACGCAATCACACGCTCGGTGCGCGACAGCGCGGCGCTGCTCGATCTGACCGCCGGTGCCGATATCGGCGCGCCGTATGCGGCCCCGCATCAGGCCGACACGTTTCTGTCCGCGACGCGGCGCGAGCCTGGACGCCTGCGGATCGGCGTGATCGAGTGCGCGCCGCCGTGGCCGACAGACCCGGCGTGCGCGGCGGCGCTCGCGCATACCGTGTCCCTGCTGACCTCGCTCGGCCATCACGTCGAGCCGCTCGCGAGCCCGGTCGACTCGCACGCGTTCTACGATCAGGTCTTCACGATCATCGGCGCGCAGACCCGCGCACTGCTCGACGGCATCGCGAGGCAGCGCGGCGAGCCCGTGCGCGACGACGAGATCGAGGCGCGCACCCGCATCATCGTGCGCGACAAGGGCGGCGTATCGGGTGCGCAGTATGCCGCCGCCGTGGACTGGATCCATGCGCTCGGCCGCACCTTCGGCCGGCTGATGGAGCGCTACGACGTGCTGCTGACGCCGACGCTCGCCACCCCGCCGCTGCCGCCCGCCGCTCTCGCGATCGACGACGCGACGCTGCCGCTCGACGCGGTCATCGACCGTTCGCACCGCTTCTCGCCATTCACCGCGTGGTTCAACGCGACCGGTCAGCCGGCGATGTCGGTGCCGTTCTACTGGGACGAGCGCGGCTTGCCGATCGGCAGTCATTTTGCCGGCGCATTCGGCGCGGAAGCATTGCTGTTCTCGCTCGCCGCGCAGCTCGAACGGGCCGCGCCGTGGGCCGCGCGCGTGCCGCCGGTTTGCGCGGTGCCGGCGCTTTGATCAGGATTCGATCCGTGCCCGCTGCATTCATCCAGGCGCATGTCCTGCAGACAGATTGCCGATCTCGGCTCCCTGGCAACACGCTGGTGGGTCCATGCTCGGAAATGGGAGCGGCATCGGCCGGCGGCGGCTTCATCAAGGACAACGGAATATGGATCTTGGATTGGCGGGCAAGGTGGTCGTCGTCACGGGCGGTGCATCGGGCATCGGCAACGCGTGCGCGCGGGCCGCGCTGCACGAAGGCGCGCGCGTCGCAGTTCTCGATGCCGATTTCGAACTTGGGCAGAGGTTCGCGCGCGAACACGCCGACGCCGGACTGCTTTTCCTTTACACCGACGTCAGCGACGAACGCTCGGTGGCGGCCGCGTTCGACGCGGTCGTCGAACGCTTTCACGGCATCGATACGCTGATCGCCTGCGCCGGCGTGTCGGGCCCGGTCGGCCGGCGTGTCACGGAGGTCGGGCAGGACGAGTGGGACCGCGTGATGGCCGTCAACGTGCGCGGCGTGTTTCTGTGCGCGAAGCACGCACTGCCGCATCTCGAAGCGGGCGCGCAAGGTTCGATCGTGCTCGTCGCGTCCGACAGCAGCCTGTTCGCGAGCGCGGGCATGACGCCCTACTGCGCGTCGAAAGCGGCCGCGTTGATGCTCGCGAAGGGTTTGAGCGTCGATCACCCGGCGGTACGCGTGAACAGCGTGTGTCCGAGCGTCGTCGATACGCCGATGTCGCGCCGCGATCTCGGCCTCGAAACGCGCGGCTTCGACGGCACCGGCATCCCGGCGATCGCGCCGCAGGATGTCGCCCGTCACGTGCTGTTCCTCGCGTCGCCGCTCAGCGCGCCGGCCAACGGCACGGCAGCCGTGCTCGACTTCGGCTATGCGGTGCGCTCGGGCTTTCCCGAGGTTGCGTTCGTGTGAGCGCCGCACGCCTGCCTCTGCTTTGCCGAATCCGGTTCCCGTTCACGGCACGCGTTCCAGCACACTGAGCCGGTCTTCGGCCGCATCGTCATCGTCCGGCGCGGTCCGCCTTCGAACCCACCCACAACGGGATTTTCCATGAACGAAACCAACTGGATTTCCGTCGGCGACCTCGGTACGAGCTTCGCCGTTTCGAGCAACGCACTCGCACCCGTCGCCGATCTCGCCGGCCACGCGTACGACATCGACTTCGGCGGCGCCGTGATCACGCACACGTTCGTCGACGGCGAGACGTTGCGCTGGCAGGTCGCCGGCACCAGCGAGTCCGGCACCGACACGTATCGGGCCAGCTCGCCGCGCGACGGCATCTATTTCGTCGACTTCGTCAAATCGTCGGCACGCGCGACGTCCGTGAGTCTCGTGCTCGATCTGCAGCGCGGCATCGCGACCGCCGTCATCGGCACGCTGCCCGACGCGGCGCGCGCCGCGATCCCGGCCGTCGAGCTGGCCTGGCAGAAGCGTGAGCTGACCGGCGTCGACGTGCAGATCCTGGCGGGCGCGATCGACCGCCGCTTCGACAGCACGTCCGCCGTGCACGAAGCCACGCGCGAACTCGTCGGCAAACGCGTGCTGTATCGCTACAACCCGCACGAATGCTACGAGCACGTGTATCTGAACGACAGCATGTATGCGTGGCACTGCGTGTCCGGCATCGAACAGGGACTGGCCGATGCGGATCGCTGCCACTACCGCAAGATTCGCGATGGCCTGTACCTGTTCGTCTGGCGCGAAAAGATCGTGCCGACGCTCGGCGTCGTCGTGATCGATCTCGACGCGCGCAAGACGACCGGCAAGATTTTCGGCTATGCGGGCAACGACTTCGGCACGCTCGCCAATTTCCCGATCGGCGCGTACGCGACCGTGCTCAACACGACGACAGTGCGGCAATGACGCCGCGCTTCGACGGCCGCGTCGCACTCGTCACGGGCGGCGGCACCGGCATCGGCGCGGCGACCGCAGCGCGTCTCGCGCGCGAAGGCGCGCACGTCTATGTGCTCGGCCGGCGCGCGGCGCCGCTCGAAGCGGTGGCGAGCGCGACCGGCGCGATCGCGCTGCCCGCCGACGCGGCGGATCCGCTGCAGGTTCGCGCGGCGCTCGCGCGAATCGCCGAACGTCACGGCCGGCTCGACGTCGTGATCGCCAACGCGGGCGGCTTCGGCATCGGCGCGCTCGGCGACACCAGCGACGACGACTGGCGCCGCGCATGCCGCGTCAACCTCGACACCGCGTTCGTCGTCACCCGCGAAGCGTTGCCGATGCTGATCGAACGCCGCGGCGCGATCGTCGTCGTCAGCTCGATCGCGGGTCTCGCGGCCGGCCCCGACGCGGCGGGCTACGTCACCGTCAAACATGCGCTGATCGGCCTCACGCGCTCGCTCGCGCGCGACTACGGTCGCCACGGCGTGCGCAGCAATGCGCTATGTCCCGGCTGGGTCCGCACCGAAATGGCCGACGACGAAATGCGTGCGCTGATGGCGGCGCGCGGCATCGCGACGCTCGACGACGCGTATGCGCTCGCCACGCGCGACGTCCCGCTCGGCCGGGCTGCGAGCACCGGCGAAATCGCGTCGGTGATCGCGTTCCTCGCATCGGACGACGCGAGCGCGATGAACGGCGCGGTGGTCGTCGCGGATGGCGGCGCCACGATCGTCGACGTGCCGACGCTCGCGTTCGCGGACAGCCTGCCGGCCTCGGCCTGAAAACCGCCGTACGCATTGCCAATTTGGGCTATCTGTCGCATTTTTGACGTTCATAAACTGGGCTCCAGATCGCGTGCCACACGGCGTCCGGCGCGACCGGACCGGCGTGACCGGCGACCTCACCTGCGTCGATGGAAACACCGAGGAGTCTTACAAATGACTGTCGCAAACGAAGCGCAGAAGTCCAACGAATTGCGGCGCGAAGCGCTCGGACTCGGCTTCATCATCTTCTTCGTGATCTCCGCGGCCGGTCCGCTCGTCGCGATCGCGGGCGGCGTGCCGATCGGCATCATGCTCGGTAACGGTGCGGGCACGCCCGCGCTGATCGTCGCCACCGTCGTGATCCTGCTCGCGTTCTCCGCGGGCTATACGTCGATGGCGCGCTATGTGACGAATGCCGGCGGCTTCTACGCGTTCGCCGCGCGCGGACTGGGGGGCGGCGTCGGCGGCGCCGCGGCACTCCTCGCGCTGCTCGGCTACAACACGATGCAGATCGGGCTCTACGGCATGTTCGGCACGGTCGCGTCCGGCTTTCTCGCGCAGCATCTCGGCATCGCCGTGCCGTGGTGGGTCTGCGCGTTCGCCGCGATGGCAAGCATCGCGGTGTTCGGTTACCGGCAGATCGACCTGTCGGCGAAGGTGCTGTCCGTTCTCGTGATCGGCGAATATCTGGTCGTGCTCGTGCTCGACGTCGCGATCCTGAAAGTGGGCGGCGCGGCCGGCCCCACGCTCGTGCCGTTCACGCAGCACGCGGTGCTGAGCGGCACGCCCGCGGTCGGCCTGCTGTTCTGCTTCGCGATGTTCATCGGTTTCGAGGCGACCACCATCTACAGCGAGGAAGCGAAGAACCCGCACCGCACGATTCCGCTCGCGACGTATCTGTCGGTTCTGCTGATCGGCGGCTTCTATGCGTTCTCGGTCTGGTGCATGGTGGTCGGCGCGGGCGCCGATTCGATCGTGAAGATCATCTCCGGCCTGCAGGACCCGACCACCTTCCTCTACTCGCTGTCCGACCACTACGCGAACCGGAGCCTGACGCTCGCGATGAGCGTGCTGTTCATCACCAGCGTCTACGCGGGCCTGCTCGCATTCCACAATTCGGCGGCGCGCTACTTCTTCGCGAGCGGGCGCGAGGGGCTGCTGCCGAAGGCGCTCGGACGCACGCATCCGACCCATCAGAGCCCGCACAACGGCTCGCTGCTGCAATCGGCGCTGGCCGCCGTCGTGGTGCTGCTGTTCGCGATCGCCGGTTCCGATCCGGTGCTCACACTGTTCTCATGGCTCACCAACGTCGCAACGCTATGCGTGATCGCGCTGATGGCGCTCACATCGTTCGCGGTGATCCGCTACTTCCGCCATGCCGACGCCGGCGCGGACGAAGGCGCGCTGCGCGTGGTCGTACTGCCGCTGCTGTCGGGCATCGCGCTCACCGCCGTGCTGCTGTTCGCGATCGCGAACTTCTCGGTGCTGACCGGTGCGAGCAAAACGCTGTCGTATGCGTTGACCGTCTCGCTGCCGGTCGCCGCGATCATCGGCTTTCTGCTCGCCGGGCGGCTGCGCATGCGCAACCCGGTGCTCTTCAGCAAGCTCGGCAATTCGAAGCTCTAGGCGCGCTTCTTCAGGTTTCCTCACGGATTCCCGTATGACCGTCCGGGTACCGGCGCTCGCGCCGACACCCGGGTTCACGTCTTTTCGATCACACGCAAGATGAACACCAAGCTCGATTCCCTCACCTATTACGCGGCAACGAAGAAATACGATCTGCGCTTTCCGACGCTCAGCGAAGATATCGACGCCGACGTCGTCGTGATCGGCGGCGGCTTCTCCGGCATCAATACGGCGCTCGAACTCGCCGAACACGGCATCCGGAACATCGTCGTGCTCGAAGCGAAGCATCTGGGCTACGGCGGCACCGGACGCAACGGCGGACAGATCATGGCCGGCATCGGCCACGATCTCGACGCGATCGCGAAGCATGTCGGCGAAGACGGGCTCAAGGAAATCTTCCGCATCAGCAACCTGGGCGCCAGCATCATCCGCGACCGGATCGACAAGTACGGCATCGACGCGGACTTCCGCAACGGCTACGCGTATCTCGGCTTCAACAGCCGCCAGGAAAAGACGCTGCGCGAGTGGGAAGCGAGCTTCCGTGCGGTCGACCCGGAGACGGAAATCCAGCTCTATACCGGCCAGGAAGTGCGGAAGGTGGTCGGTTCGGACGTGTACGGCAGCGCGCTGCTGCACATGGGCGGCGGGCACGTGCATTCGCTGAACCTGCTGCTCGGCGAAGCGCAGGCGCTGGCAGGCCACGGCGCGCGCATCTTCGAAAACAGTCCGGTGCTCGACGTCGAGTACGGCGACCGCGTGACGGTACGCACGGCGATGGGCTCGGTGCGCGCGCCGAAAATGCTGTGGGCCTGCAACGGTTTTCTGAATGGGCTCGAACCGCAGATCTACCGGAAGACGGTCAATACGTACGCGTTCCAGCTGTGCACCGAACCGCTGCCGGACGAACTGATCGAGCGCATCAGCCCGATCCGCGGCGCGTATAGCGATATCCGGCCGATCATCGACTACTACCGCGTGACCAACGAGAACCGCCTGCTGTTCGGCAGCGCGACCGCGCTCCTCGACTATATCCCGGGCGATCTCAAGGCATGGAACCGCAGCCTGATGCTGAAGGTGTTTCCGTATCTGAAGGACGTCAATATCGATCTCGCATGGGGCGGCCCGCTCTGCTGCGGCGCGAACCTGTTCCCGCAGATCGGCTCGCTGCCGCAGCATCCGAACGTGTTCTACGTGCAGGCGTATGCGGGCTTCGGCGTGACGCCGAGCCATATCGTCTGCAAGGTGCTGGCTGAAGGCATGACCGAGGGCTCCGCGCGCTACGACCTGCTGAGCTCGGTGCCGCACGTCGACATCTTTGCGAAGGACCAGTTGCGCGCCGTGATGACGACCGCAGGCAAGGCATGGAACCAGTTGAGCGGCTTCTGGAAGGGCCGCCGCTAGGCGTCGAAGCCTGCGCCGCATGCACCACACGCCGCGCGGCCGCTTCACCCCGCACGACCACCCGCACTCTCCGCAACCGACCATAGGAGTCGACCGCAATGCATAGCATCAAACTGGGCACGTTTCCGCAGGAACTCGACGCATGGGGAACCGTTGCCGATCTCGGCTCGACGATCGTCGAAGGCGAAGTGAAGGCTTTCGGCAAGGTGCACCACGGCACGCCCACGTCGCCCGTCAGCGCCGGCTACTTCGCGTGCACGAAGGGCAAGTTCAACATGACCTATCCGTTCAGCGAGCAGGCCACCGTGGTCGAAGGCGAATGCGTGCTGCGCGACGAACGCACCGGCGAGGCCGTCCACTACAATGTCGGCGATAGCTGGTTCATCGAGAAGGGCACGCCGATCGCGTGGGAGATTCTGACCGAACGCTTCACGAAGCACTATTTCGCGGTAGTCTGAGCACCCCGCCGCCCTCGCCGCCTGGCGAGGGCCGACGCATAACGCGCCGGCCGTCACGCATGCGTCGCATGACGCCGCAGCGTAACCGACGGCAGTTCGCCGAACATCCTGCGGTAGTCCTCACGAAAGTGCGACGGATGCCAGAACCCCCACTGCGCGGCGATGTCGCCGATGCCCGGCGAACCTGAACCTGCCCGCCGCGCCTTCAATGCGCGCCGCGCGCCGTTCAGCCGGACGGCTTTCAGATACGACAGCGGCGTCACGCCCAGTACGTCTTCGAAACAATATTGAAGCGTGCGGCGCGACACGCTGACCTCGCGGCACAGCGTGCCGACCGTGACCGGCTCCGCGACGTTCGCGCGGATATAGGCCATCGCCCGATCGACTACGCGGCGCCGCGCGATCCACACCGGCCGACTCGCGGCCGGACCGGAAACGCACGGCGTCAGCATGCTCAGCGCACCGTCGAGTTCGTCGAGCGCCGCGTGCGCGGTGACGACGTGCGGAACCCGCACGTCGTGCTTGCCGGCGGGATAGCCAGCAAATACGTCAAGCAGGTTTTCGAGCAAACGGCGCAGCCGTTCGACTGCCGCGCGCTCCGCTCCGACGATGCCGGAGCACGCGGCGATCGGCGCGTTCGCATCGACGCCATCCGCCTGCAGTTCGTCAAGCCGCGCGACCGGCAGCACGAGCCCCACCGTGCGCATGGTTCGCGCGGTGCGGAAATCGAGTTCGTCGCCCGCGTTCAGCACCATCAGCTCACCGCCTGCCAGCGGGCTGCCGCAGAACACCGCGCGCCCATCCACTTCGGCGGCGATCGCGAAGCCGCGCGCATTCGCGCGGATCCGGCCGGCTTCGTGAATCGACTGGCGGGTCGCTTCGCAATACACCTGCACGTCGCCGAACGACACCTCGACGAAGCGTGCATTCAGACGCCCGGCGGTCAGCTGGTCGAAGCGCTGTTCGAACACCGTCAGACCGCACGCGAGATCGTCGACGTCGTCGGTATCGAAGCGCGTCACGCTGCAGCGCAGCGGCTTCATCACGCGGGCGCGCGTGTGCGCTTGAGCGCGAAGGCGCCGTCGCCCAGCAGGAACAGGACGATCAGCGCGACGAGCCAGAAAGCCGGATATTCCCAGCCGCCGTCCTTGTTGGTGAAGAGCCAGCCGTTCGCCGCATGGACCGTGACGATCGCGCCCGCTAGATCCAGCGCGAGCGGAATCGCGAAATAACGCGCGTGCCAGCCGGCGATCAATGCGATCCCGCCCACCAGTTCCAGCGCGATCACCGCGTACGCGAGCGCGGCCGGCAAGCCGAGCGACGCAAAGAATTCGACGGTGCCGGGTATCGTGAAGACAAAAATCTTCAGCGACGCGTGAGCAATAAAGAGCACGCCGAGGCTCACACGCAGCAAAAGCGCGGCATAGGGGGCGGATGATTCGCGAATCATGAGAAAACCTGGTCAGGAATGGAAGCGTCAGTGGAAATGAGATGCGCAGACTGCGGGATCATTCGGCTTTGAGAATGCCCTCCTCCGAAAACAGAATCGGTGTGCCTGCGCCTTTAGCTGCGCTTTTGGCTGCGCTCGCGCCGGCATCCGGCACGATCAGCGCAGTCAGCGACGCGCGATCCAGCCGCTCTTTCGCGGTGAATCGCGCCGCGCCCGAGGCGCCGGTTATGACGAAACCTTCGAGGCCCACGCCGAGCACCTGATCGCCGGCCGCGACGAGGTCCGTGATCGACCCGTTCGAGCCCGAGTCGATCGCCGTCCAGCTATCGCCACCGTCGCTGCTGCGATATAGATGGCCGAGCAGGCCACCGACGTACAGCGAACCGTCGGACGCGGCGGTGCCCGTCCACAGGCTGCCTTTGTTGCCGGTGTCGCGGTACTCCCAGCTAGCGCCGTGATCCCGCGAGCGCAGCACGGTGCCCTTCTCCGCGGCGATATACAGCGTGCCCGCGCGGTCGGCGAAGATCCGGTAGAGATTGCGATCGGCCTTGCCGCCACCCGGCGGCGGTGGCAGCTTCGAGACCTTCCACGTAT
>NZ_QQOA01000052.1 GCF_003443895.1 Paraburkholderia phosphatilytica
CGCGCTGCTGGCCGTCTGCACGATCGACGTACCGTCGTTCGCGTTCGACACACCCTGGTTAAGACCGTTGATCTGCGTTTGCAGGGTCGTCGAGATCGCGAGACCAGCTGCGTCGTCCGCCGCGCTGTTGATCCGCTTGCCCGAGGAAAGGCGCGTGATCGCTTGCGAGAGCGCGTTGCCCGAACCAGTCAGGTTCTCTTGAGCGACGAGCGAGCTGATATTGCTATTGATCGAAAGCATGAAGTCTCTCCGTATACGCGACTTTGTGTTAGTCGCCAGGTGACGGAAGGCATGCGCCGCCCGTCTTACCAACGTTTACGGAATCTTTCCTGTCGCCTTTAGGCTCCCGGATTAAAACATGTGGATCAGCAATACTGAATTGCTAAGGCATGCTTATCGGTACTTGATTCTGCGTTTTGATACTCGACCTTGATTCTGTTATTGCGAAGCAGGCAATAAGGAAAATGCAGCAATTCTGTCTTGCTGCATTCTCCTCAATTTAGGGTCCAGGTAGAAATTTAAGCCTCCCTTAAGCTTTCGTATAGAAGCAGTCGCGTTATGGGGTTAGTCGAGCGAAGGAAGTCAATGCTCTAAGCGTCCCCTAAGGTTGAGGGACGTATTCTGAAAAGTATTGCCTCCCTACGGCAGCCACGCATGTCGATTTAAAAATAAATGAACAAGCTTGCGTCTATTCAGATGTTTGTTGCGGTAGCAGAGTCCCTGAATCTTGGCGACGCGGCAAAGCAGCTTGGAGTCTCCAGTTCGGTGGTCACCCGCAGCTTGACTACGCTCGAGCAAGGGCTAGGGGTGCGGCTTGTCAATCGCACGACCCGACACGTATCGGTCACGCCCGTCGGCAAGCGGTATCTCGATCACGCACGTGACCTCTTGCGTGTGCTCGAAGAGATGGATGAGTGTGTCGCGGAGGCGACGCACAATCCGTCCGGTTCGCTACGTATTGCTGCATCCGCGTCGTTCGCGTCGACCGAATTGCCCAACCTGCTGGCGGATTACCGGTCTCACCATCCACGCATCGACTATGACCTCACGGTGTTCGACAACCTGTCGACGATCAACCCCTCCAGCTTCGACGTCTGCTTCTCCGCGGATCGCCGCCTGCGGGACTCGACGCTGATCTCCAAACCCATCGCGACAACGACCGATGTGATCGTTGCCACCCCTGCCTATCTGAAGCGCCGGGGTGCACCCCGTGTCCCGACCGATCTCTCGTCGCACGACATCCTGGTCGCGTCAGATGCACCGAGCCGCTACTGGGACTTCAAGGATAACGACGGAACGCAGCGTGTCGTGGTTCAACCGTTCATGAACATGCAGAGCCCGCTCGTGGTGAGACAGGCCGTCTGCGCGGGGCTTGGCATTGCGCGACTTCCCCGGTCGATCGTCCAGCGCGAACTGTCGGATGGCGTGCTTTGCTCGCTGCTTTCCGATGCGGTGCTGTGCTCGGGCGAATGGACGGTCTGGATGCTGTACGTCAATCAGGTCCATTTGCCGCGGGTGGTGAGGGGTTTCGTCGACTTCGTCGTTGGACACTACGATGCGAAGGGGACCGCGGCTCTGCCTGCATCGACGGTCAGCGATAAACCGGCCACAATGTCGAAATAGTCATCGCTCGCCGCTGCTGCGGTGCGCGAGTGTCATTCGATCGACTCGACCGGTATCCCGACATGAACAGCCTGCTGATTCGCAACGTGCGCACGGGCGAGGGCACCGATTGCCCGCTGGACGTCCTCGTCGAGGATGACCGTATCGTCCGTATCGCACCGGCTATCGACGCAAAGGACGTTTCAAAGGTCGAAGACGGCGCGGGCATGCTCCTGCTCCCCGGTCTCGTCGAAGGGCACACGCATCTGGACAAGACCCACTGGGGCATGCCGTGGTATCGCAACGCGGTCGCACCGCGCCTGATCGACCGCATCGAAAACGAGCGGCACTGGCGGGCGACGAGCGGCCACGACGCCGGCGCGCAATCGCTCGCGCTGGCGCGTGCGTTCCTTGCCGCGGGTACGACGCGGCTGCGCACGCATGTCGACATCGACACCGATGCCGGCTTGCGGCATCTGCATGGCGTCCTCGCGACACGCGAGATGTTGCGCGGGCAGATGGAGCTGCAGATCGTTGCGTTTCCGCAATCGGGCGTGCTGAAGCGGCCGGGCACCGATGCACTGCTCGCCGATGCGCTGCGCGCTGGAGCCGATCTGCTCGGCGGGCTCGATCCATGCGCAATCGAAGGCGATGCGGTGGCGGCGGTCGATCTGCTCTTCGGTCTCGCTGAGCAGTATGGCTGCGGTCTCGACATTCACCTGCACGAGCGCTCGACGATGGGCGCGTATTCGCTCGACCTGATTCTCCAGCGCACCGCCGCGCTCACGATGCACGGCAAGGTCGCCATCAGCCACGGGTTCTGCCTCGGCGATCTCGCGGAACGCGAGCGCGATGCGTTGCTCGCGCGCATGGCCGAACTCGATGTCGCGCTGGTGACGACCGCGCCCGCGTCGATCGCGGTGCCGTCGGTTGCCGCTTGCCGCGCGGCGGGCGTTACGGTCGTCGGCGGCAATGACGGGATTCGCGATACGTGGACGCCTTACGGCACGCCCGACATGCTCGAACGCGCGATGTTGATCGGCCTGCGCAACGATTTCCGGCGCGACGTCGATCTCGAGATCGCCCTCGACTGCGTGACGCACAGCGCAGCGCGCGGTTGCGGCTTTGCCGGTTACGGGCTGTCGCCAGGCCATCGCGCGGATCTCGTGCTCGTCGATGCGCAAACGCCTGCGGAGGCTGTGGTCGCGCGTCCGGTCCGGAAACTCGTCGTGGCGGCCGGACGCATCGTCGCGCGAGGCGGGCATCTGATATGAAGGATGTCTGAGTAAAAAAACCAAGCTAAAAACAAAAACGGGAAACGCCGCGAACGACGTTTCCCGTTCTTCGAATCGGGTGCTGCCCGATCAGAACTTGTGGCGGATACCGATGCGGAACGCGAGCTGGTTGTCTTCGTTACCCGAGGTATTGAAGTAGCTCGTGCTCGAACCGATCTGCGCCGGCACCTGCACGCCCTTCACCTTGCCGGACGCGCGCTCGTAGATACCGAGCAGGTACACGTCGGTGCGCTTGCTGAGCGCGTAGTCGACGCTCGCGTCGATCTGGTGCCAGTGCGCGCTGAACGAATCGGACGCATTCGAGTACGTGTAGCCGAGCGAGCCCGTGAAGGCCGGCGTGATCGCATACTTGCCGCCGATTTCATACGCGTTGTACGTCGTCTGCGCGCCGGCGGTCGGCTCGATGTGCGTGTTGGTCCACAGCGCCCACACGGTTGCCGGTCCGAACAGATAACGGCCACCGACGCCCAGCGAGTGCAGGTCGCGCACCTGGCTGCCCGTCGCACCCGTGCTGAGGCCGAACAGCGCCGTCGAGAACGCCGGCGATGCCTGGCCCGGATAGCGGATGTCCGTGTAGGCGACGCCCGCGGCGATCGGACCTTGCGCGTAGTTCGCGCCCGCGCTCCACGCGCGCGACGAGCCGCCCGTGACCGTCGAGCCCGTGCCCGGCGAACCGGCGAACGCGCCCGCGGCGTTCGAGAAGCCGTACAACGCGCCGAACGTGAAGCCCGCGAAATTCGCGCTCGTGAACTTCACCGCGTTGTTGATGCGGCTCGACGTCAGCTGGTCGACGTCGTTCACGTGGTACGCGTAGTTGCCCGCGACGGTTTCGCCGCCGGTCGAGTACGCGCTGCCGAGGAAGTCCGTGTTGAACGTGTATTGACGACCGAAGGTCAGCGTGCCGACCGCGTCTTTCGACAGACCGACGTATGCCTGGCGGCCAAACAGCGCGCCGCCCTGGCCGAGGGCGCCGGTGCCCGTATTGAAGCCGCTTTCGAGCACGAAGATCGCCTTCAGGCCGCCGCCGAGATCTTCAGCGCCGCGCAGGCCCCAACGGCTGCCCTGGGCAACGCCGTCGTCGAATTTCGTCAGGCTGCTCGCGCCCGTCGAGGTCTTGCTGTTGTTGACGTAGCTGATACCTGCGTCGATCAGGCCGTACAGCGTAACGCTGCTCTGTGCATGTGCAGCGCCGGCGAACGTGGCGAGCACCGCGGACGTAGCGGTGGCGATGACTTTCTTTTTCAAGGCATTCTCCGAATAGATGGGATGCTGTCGCGGATGTCCTCCTCTGCGGGGGGATCAGGCGACGGCCGCAACTTTATCGTCGGGGAACGAAAGGTTTATGACAGCAAGACTTCGTCATTACCGGTGTAGGCCGGTAGCCACACGCGGTTCGCGGATCTGGTGTATAGGCGCGCGCGGTGAGGTTCGCGCGCGTGTCGGATGCGTGACAGGCAGCGGATCGTGGTGCGTTGCGCACACCACGATCCGTGTTGAACGCTAAAACGGCAGCGCTTGTCAGGCGGACAGCAACGACCCGGTGCGGATCGGGTTCGCGCCGGCCACGCGCGCGATTTCCATTCCGGCGTTGGCGAAGCGCGACAGATGGCGTGCGTACAGCACGCCGGACACGCTCGTCTTCAGCGTGACGACGTGGTCCGTCAATGGGTCGACGATGTCGGCGATCGCGGTGCCCGCTTCCACGTGAATGCCGACCGGGGTGCGATACACGACCACGCCGCTGATCGGCGTGACGAGCGGCTCGGTGCCCGCGAGCGGCGTGGCAGGGAACGCGAGCGGCGGCAGCGGCGCGGCCGTGCCGTCGATCACGCCGCGCGCGGTCAGATATTCGATGATGCCTTGCGCGTCGCGCTCGGCAAATTCGTACGACACGTCGCGCTGGCTGCGCAGTTCGATGGTGACCGAGATCGACCCGTTCGGAATCGGGAAACGCTCGCCGAAGCGGGCGCGCAGGTCGGACCAGCAGAAGCTGTGGATTTCGTCGAACGGATTGCCGATCGAGTTTAGCGCGAGCAGCGACGCCTTCGAATCCAGATAACGTGCGAGCGGCTCGACCTCGGACCACAGCTCGGGGTTCGTGTAGAGATGCAGCGCGGCTTCCCAGTCGCAGTGCAGATCGAGCACGACATCCGCGTCGAACGACAGACGCTGCAGCGCGAGACGCTGCGCCTCGAGTTCGGTGCGCGGTTCGATCGCGTCGAGCGCTTCGCGCATCGTCGCGCGGATCGCGTTGCGGTTGTGCGCTTCGTCGCCCGTCAGCTTGCTCTCGATGCTGGGCAGCACGAGCGCCGCGAGGTCGTGGAAATTGCGGTTGAAGTTCTGCGCGGTGTTCAGTTCGAAGCGGCCCGCGAACAGGCCGAGCATCTGCTGGTTCAGGCCGATCGGATTCGCGACCGGCACGACGATCACTTCGCCGCGCATCTTGCCCGCGGCTTCGAGCGCGGCGAGCTTGCGGCGTAGCGCCCACGACACCAGCATGCCGGGCAGTTCGTCCGCATGCAGCGACGACTGGATGTAGATCTTCTGGCCGCCGGGCTGGCCGTAGTGGAAGCTCGTGATCGCGCGGCTCGTGCCGAGGGTGGGGGAAATCAGCGGATGGGTCTGGGTTTGCATGGCGTGTTACGCGGCCGCGCGCTGCGGCTGCGTGTCTCGATGTGTTGTCGTTGGCCGACGGGGAACGGGACGGCGGCGAGCCGTCGAAGGGTTCGATCTTAGCCGAAACGCCCGCGCGGCACGACCCGGATGTGCTTGCGGCGCGCGCCTTGGGATTGTGGAATGCGGCGTTGCAAAAACAACGGGCTCCGCAAGCGGAGCCCGTCGGGCAAGCATCGCAACACGCGCGGCGTGGGCCGCGCGGCTGGATTTAGCTGCCGTACACGTCGAAGTCGAAGTACTTCTTCTCGAGCTTCTTGTACGTGCCGTCCTTGATGATGTCAGCGATCGCCTTGTCGATCTTCGCCTTCAGGTCGGTGTCTTCCTTGCGCAGGCCGATACCGGCGCCGTTGCCGAGCACCTTCTCGTCGACGATGTCGTTGCCCGCGAAAGCGAAGCCGGCGCCGCGCGGCGTCTTCAGGAAGCCGATTTCGGCTTCGACGGCGTCCTGCAGCGATGCGTCGAGGCGGCCCGACAGCAGGTCAGCGTAGACCTGGTCCTGGTTCTGGTACGACACGACCTTCGCGCCCTTCGGCTCCCAGTAGGTCTTCGCGTAGGTTTCCTGGATCGTGCCCTGTTCGACGCCGACCGTCTTGCCGGCCATGCCTGCCGGCGTCGGCTGGATCGTCGAACCCTTCTTCGCGACGAGGCGGGTCGGCGTGTTGAACAGCTTGCTCGAGAACGCGATCTGTTCCGCGCGAGCCGGCGTCATCGACATCGACGACAGCACGCCGTCGAACTTCTTCGCCTTCAGGGCCGGGATCATGCCGTCGAAGTCGTTTTCGACCCACACGCACTTGGCGTTCAGGCGCTTGCAGATTTCATTGCCGAGGTCGATGTCGAAGCCCACGAGCTTGCCATCCGAACCCTTCGACTCGAACGGGGGGTAGCTGGCGTCGACGCCGAAACGGATGGTCGTCCAGTCTTTGGCTTGAGCGACGGTCGGAGCGACCACGGATACGGAGGCGATCAGGGCGACCGTCAGGGCCGCGAGCAGTTTCTTCACTGTTGTACTCCTCGGAGTGGTTCAAGGTGCCGTGCAGGCGGGTTGGTGCCGCGCGACACACCCGGTTTCCGTCTGTTCGGTCCGGGTTTGGTTGATGTCTGCCGGCCGGCGGCCAGCAGCGCGCGCCAAGCTTACCAAGAAAAAAACATTACGGGGCTAGTGAAACACCGGATGGCGAACGGCCGTGCACTGGCCTGGAAGGCGCATGCAGCCTCGCTTGGCGAGATTCGTGAAGGGAATTGTCAGGCTTTCGATGCGGAGGGCATGCGGCGGGAATGGCGATTCCCGCCGGGGCCAACGGGCTGAAACGCGTTGCGAGCCAGGTGGGTCACCCGGTGGAATTCGAACGAGCGTGTTATTTCAAACGATCCGCACCCCCGCCCGCCACGTTGCCCGCGGCACGGGCAGCGCATCGAGCATCGTCACGCGCACGAAGTCGGCCCGCAGTCCCGGCTGGATCGACCCGCGGTCGGTCAGGCCGGCTGCCTGCGCGGGCGCCGACGAGATCGTCGTCACCGCGTGCGGCAAGGTCCAGCCGGCCTTGCTGACGAGTTCGAATGCGGCGGTCAGCAGGCTCGACGGCACGTAGTCGGACGAGAGAATGTCGAGCAGGCCGTGCTTCGCGAGCTCCAGCGCCGACACGTTCCCCGAGTGCGAACCGCCGCGCACGATGTTCGGCGCGCCCATGATCGTCGCGATACCGTGGCTGTGCGCGGCCTGGGCGGCCGCGTGCGTGGTCGGGAATTCCGACAGCACGATGCCTTCCGCCACCGCCTGCTCGACGTGCTCGACCAGCGTGTCGTCATGGCTCGCGACCGGAATCGACCGCGCCTTGCAGCGCGCGACGATCTCGCGCCGGTGCGTATCCGCGAAACGCTCCTGCTCCTCCGCAAGCTCGGCGAGCGCTGCCGCTGCGAACTCGTCGGACCACTTGCCGTGCCGCTCCTGATACTTGCGCCATTGCTCGCGGTCGTGCCACTGCCGTTGCCCCGGCGTGTGATCCATCACCGACGCAAGCCGCAGCAGCGGATGATCCTTCAGGTCGTCGAAGATCTCGACCACGTCCGACGTCGCGATCTCGCAGCGCAGATGCAGGAAGTGCTCCGCACGCAGCAGATCGTGGCTCGCAATGCGTTCGAGCGTGGCGGCGCATTTCGTCATCAGCTCGCGGCCGCGCAGCCCGACGTTGCCGCGCGAACCGATCGCGAGCGCGTCGAACACGGTGGTGATACCGGCCGCCGCTACCTGCGCGTCGTGGATCACGAACGCGGCGTCCGTATTCCACACCACGCCGGGGCGCGGCGCGAGATGCTTTTCGAGGTTGTCGGTATGCAGCTCGATCAGGCCGGGCAGCAGGTAGTCGCCATGCCAGTCTTCGGCAACGGTCGCGGACGTCGATCCGGGCGCGACGTCGCGAATGACGCCGTCCTCCACGCGCACCACGCCGAGGAATGCTTCGTCCCGCGTGACGACGCGGGCATTCTTGATCAACATCGACAGGCTCCGTTGGTTATCTCGTTCTGACCGGCGAACCGCGACGGCGTTCATCGCCGTTTCAGTGCGCGTTCAGTGAATGCTCAGTGAATGTTCAGCGTCGGTTCAGCATGGTGTGCCGCCCGCAGCGGCGGGCTCAGTTCGAAGCGGCGCGTCGCGACTTTCGCGCGCGTGTCCTCGTCGTGAAAGATGCCGACGATCGCCGCGCCGCGCTCGCGTGCTTCGATGATCAAATCCGCCACCACGTCGCGGTTTTCCGCATCGAGCGACGCCGTCGGCTCGTCGAGCAGCAGCACCGGATGGCCGGCAATCAGCCCGCGCGCGATGTTCACGCGCTGCTGCTCGCCGCCGGAAAACGTCGCTGGCGCGAGCGACCACAGGCGCGCGGGCACGTTCAGCCGTTCGAGCAGCGCCGCCGCGCGCTGGTTCGCTTCCGTTTCGTCCACGCCGCGCGAAACCAGCGGCTCGGCCACCAGCGCAAGCGTCGACACGCGCGGAATCACGCGCAGGAACTGGCTCACGTAGCCGACCACGCTGCGCCGCAGATGCAGCACGTCGCGCGGCTCGGCGCCGGTGAGCGGCAGGTGCCCAAGCGGGGTGCCGTCGTCGCGCAGCGCGATGGTGCCGGCGCTCGCCAGATAGTTGCCGAACAGGCAGCGCAGCAGCGTGCTCTTGCCCGCGCCCGACGGCCCGACGAGCACGACGCATTCGCCGCGTTCCACGTCGAGTGATACATCGTGAAGCGCATCGATCCGCACGCCGCCCTGGCCGTGCAGCGTGAAGGTCTTGCTCACATCGCGCGCATGCAGCATCAGCGCGGGGTTGTCGATGAAGAGAGAGGACATCGCGTGATCCATCACAGTGAGTTAAACCGGCAGCACCGACGACACCAGCGTCTGCGTGTACGGATGCTGCGGATCGTCGAGCACCTGATCGGTGAGGCCCGCCTCGACCACTTCGCCGCCTTGCATCACCATCAGCCGGTGCGCGAGCAGCCGCGCGACGCCGATATCGTGCGTGACGATCAGCACCGACAGATGCAGCGACGTGGTGAGCGAACGCAGCAGGTCGAGCAGGCGCGCCTGCACCGACACGTCGAGGCCCGCCGTCGGTTCGTCCATGAACACGAGACGCGGCCCCGTCACCAGATTGCGCGCGATCTGCAGCCGCTGCTGCATGCCGCCGGAAAACGCGCGCGGCAGCTCGTCGATGCGCAGCGGGTCCAGTTCGACGCGTTGCATCCAGTCGGTGGCGGTCGCGCGGATATTGCCGTAGTGGCGCGCGCCGACCGCCATCAGCGGCTCGCCGATGTTCGCGCCCGCGGATACCGTGTTGCGCAGACCATCGCGCGGGTTCTGCTGCACGAAGCCCCACTCGGTGCGCATCAGCATCCGGCGGCGCGGCTCGGACAGCGCGAGCAGATCGATCGTGTCGCCGTTCGCGCTGGTGTAGTGCAGTTCGCCGCTATCGCATTCGGTGCGCAGCGACAGCGCGTTCAGCAGCGTCGTCTTGCCCGAACCCGATTCGCCGACGATGCACAGCACTTCACCGGGATAGAGATCGAAGCTCACGTTCGTGCAGCCGTTGCGGCCGCCATACTGCTTCGTGATCGCGCGGGCGCTCAGGAGCGGCATGCTGTGCGGCGTGCTCATGCGTCGTCTCCGGTGGTGTCGTGCGCGGTCTGTTCGTCGCGGCGCTGGTGGCAATAGTCGCTGTCCGAGCAGACGAACATCCGTTTGCCCGCATCGTCGACGATCATCTCGTCGAGGAAGCTTTCGCGCGAACCGCACAGCGCGCATGCATGTTCCCAGCGCTGCACTTCGAAAGGATGGTCGTCGAAATCGAGGCTTCGCACCGGCGTGTACGGCGGAATCGCATAGATGCGCCGCTCGCGGCCGGCGCCGAACAGCTGCAGCGCGGGGTTCATGTGCATCTTCGGGTTGTCGAACTTCGGGATCGGCGATGGCGACGTCAGGTAGCGGCCGTTGACGATCACGGGGTAATCGTAGGTCGTCGCGATGCTGCCGTGATGCACGATGTCCTCGTACAGCTTCACGCTGATGAGCCCGTAGTCGGCGAGCGCATGCAGCTTGCGGCATTCGGTGACGCGCGGCTCGAGCCGGAACAGCGGCTCGGGCATCGGCACCTGGTAGACGAGAATCTGTCGGTCCGTGAGCGGCGTTTCCGGAATGCGGTGACGCGTCTGCACGATCGTCGCTTCGGCGGTGCGGCGCGTGGTGGCGACGCCGGCCGTGCGCGCGAAGAAGCGGCGGATGTTGACGGCGTTGGTCGTTTCATCGGAGCCCTGATCGATCACCTTCAGCGTGTCGCCGCTGCCGATGATGGCCGCCGTGACCTGGATGCCGCCCGTGCCCCAGCCGAACGGCAGCGGCATTTCGCGCGACGCGAACGGCACCTGATGGCCCGGCACCGCGACGGCTTTCAGCAGCGCGCGCCGTAGCATGCGCTTGGTCTGCTCGTCGAGATACGCGAAGTTGTAGCCCGCGACCGTATCGTGTGCCGCGACGTTCGATTGCCTGTCGGGTGCGTTCATGCCGCCTGCTCCTGTTCGCCGGTATCGTCTGCATTGCTGTCGCTGCTGCCGCCGTGATGCCCAGCCGCACCGTCAGCCGCGTGCCTTGCGCGCAGCTTGCGGATCAGTTCAAGCTCGGCCTGGAAGTCGACGTAATGCGGCAGCTTCAGATGCTGCACGAAGCCGGATGCTTCCACGTTGTCGCTGTGCGACAGCATGAATTCGATGTCCTGCGTCGGCGACCCGATCGATTCGCCAAGCTCTTCTGCCCGCAGCGCACGATCGACGAGCGCCATCGCCATCGCCTTGCGCTCCGAATGACCGAACGCGAGCCCGTAGCCCTGCGTGAAGGTGGGTGCGATGTCCTTGCTGCCGGCGAACTGGTTGATCATCTGGCATTCGGTGATCTCGATGTCGCCGATCTCGACTGCTTCGCCGAGCTCGTCGAGTTCCATCTCGACCGCGACGCTGCCGAAGCGGATCTCGCCCGCGAACGGGTGCGAGTGCGCGTAGCCGCGCTGCGTCGCATAGCCCATCGCGAGCAGAAAGCCCTCGTCGCCGCGCGCGAGGTTCTGCAGGCGCGTCGAACGGTCCGCGGGGAACGACAGCGGTTCGCGCGACAGGTCGCCGGGCTCCGTGAAGTCGGCGTCGGGCGCTTCCTGCTCGATCAGGCCTTCCTTGTCGAGCAGCGACACGACGCGCGGCATTGCCTCATGCTGTGATGGTTGCGCCATCTTGCGTGCCGCTGCGGCGACATCGCTGCGTAACGCATCGTCGTCGCCATCCGCGAGCAACGCGAAATCGAGCAGACGCTGCGTGTAATCGTAGGTCGGCCCCAGCACCTGGCCGCCGGGCACGTCCTTGAAGGTCGCGGAAATGCGGCGCTCCACCACCATCGCCTCCGAATCCACCGGCTGCGTATAGCCGAAGCGCGGCAGCGTGGTGCGGTACGCGCGCAGCAGGAAGATCGCTTCGACGAGATCGCCCGCGGCCTGCTTGATCGCGAGCGCGGCGAGGTCTTCGTCGTACACGGAACCCTCGGTCATCACGCGTGCAACCGCGAGCCGCAACTGCTCGCGGATCTGCGCGACACCCAGTTCGGCGATCGTCGTGTCGCCGCGGCGTGCCTTGTCGAGCAGCCGCCACGATGCCTCGATCGCGCGTTCTCCACCTTTGACGGCGACGTACATCAGTTGAACTCCACGTGAGTCGTGCGCGGCAGGCCGATCAGCGCGTCGCCGCAGACGAGGTAGCAGTCGATGCCGCACGGAAAGAGCGGCGCGAGTTCAGCGCGTTCGCGCCAGAAACGGCTGGGCAACCCTGTGGGCGCGATGGTCTGCGTGCGCTCGATGCCCGGTCCACGCAGCACGACCGGCGCGCCGCCTGTCAGCGAATCGACGCGGATCAATAGCGTTACGGACTGCTCCGGCGTTTCCGGCTCTCCGATCGCAAAGCATTCGAGCGTAGGCAGCGCCTGTGCGTCGTGCACGTAGGCGAACGCCGCATCGCGCGGATCGTCGACTAGCGGTGCGCCCGTATGCAAACGCAGCGTCGAGCCGAGCACGGCGTCGGGCGTGGCGAGCCATACGGGTGTCGAGCCGTCGCACAACGCGAGCAGCGTGGCGAGCGTGGCGCGGTCGGCTTTCGTGCGCGGTGTGGTGGCGGCAGGGTCGCGCGGCAGCACGCGTTCGACGATACCAATCGTGCCGGGACGCGCGAGCGCATCGAGCAGCGTGCGGAATACCGCCTGGGTGTCGTGAACCGGATCGGCGAAGCCGGGGCTCAGCGCGGAAAGTGCAATGGGTGTGGACTGGTTCATCAGTCGCCTCTGACCATCGTGAAGAATTCGACGCGTGTGGACGCGGCATCCCGCCGGCGCGCGCTGCGCGCTTCGGCGATTCGTGCGGCAAGCGGCTCGATCAGCTGCACCTGCAGACGCGCGTGATGCTCGGGCATCTGCAGCAGCGCATCGGCGAACGCCGCGAGTTCGACGCGACGCTTGTCGCGACCCAGATGGCAGGCAACGCCGACGATCGCATCGGCCTCGGCCTCGGCGTTTTCATGCGCGCTGGTGGACCGCGCATCGCGCAGACGCAGCGTGGCGCGCGTGACGGTCGCCTCGCCGAGGTTGAACGCGTTGCCGGTGCCGCCGACGCGGCCGCGGACCATCGCAAGGCCGGTTTCCGGCTGGCGCAGCCAGTCGAAGCGGGGCGGGTCGATGCCGTCGAGCGCGGCATCCAGCGCGGCTTCGAGCTCGGCGCGCGGGGTGCGCGACAGCACCGCCATCCAGGTGCGGCGCAGCGAGGGAGCAGGGGCGGCGGAAGAATCGGAAGGAATGGTCATCGGATTTCCCATCATCTGGATTCGTGCAGCGAGGGTGCTGTCGAGTCGCTATTGGAGCATCTATTCGTCTAAACGTCTAGACGTTTAGAGATACAATCGTCCGGTGTTGCGATGGCGCGCCAATTTCATATTTCCATCACGGCGCGCGAACTACAATGCACAAACGGCTATTTGAAACGAAGGGAATGACAGCACCATGACATCGAACGATAGCGCGAACCCCGCAGCGCCGCTCGAACGCGGCGGCGGCGTGGCCGTATGGCGGCAGATCGAGCAGATTCTCGCGGCAGAGATCGCGGCGAGCGGCTTCGGAGCCGACGGGCGTCTGCCGAGCGAAGGCGAGCTTGCGAAGCGCTTCGACGTCAACCGTCACACCGTGCGCCGCGCGATGCTCGGCCTCGCCGCATCGGGTCTCGTCAGCGTCGAGCAGGGGCGGGGCACGTTCGTGCAGCCCGGCGCGATCGACTACCAGATCGGCCGGCGCACGCGCTTCACCGAAAACTTGCGCCAGCAACATCACGCGCCGGGCGGCACGATGCTGTCGGCGGCGCGCGTGAAGGCCGACCCGTCGGTTGCGAAAGCACTGGGTTTGCGGGCCGGCGCGTTCGTCTACCGGATCGAGACGATGCACGACTCGGACGGCATCCCGCTCACTTACGCGCGCAGCTGGTATCCCGCCGCGCGTTTCACCGATCTGCCGGACGTGCTGCAACGCACTGGCGGCGTCACGAAAGCGCTCGCCGAATTCGGCGTGACGGACTACCTGCGCAAGTGGAGCCGCATCGGCAGCGTGCTGCCCGATGCGGAAGTGTCGCGGCGCCTGAACCTGAACCGGCAGCAGCCGGTGCTGTGGGTCGAAAACGTCGACGTCGATCTCGACGGCACGCCGATCAAATACGGCTTCACGCATTTCGCTGCCGACCGCGTGCAGCTGATGGTGGAGCACGACGTATGACGGCGTGGTCCGCGAATGCGCGTTTCGCGCTGTACTACGCGCCGGCTGAGTCGAGCGCATGGTGGGAAGCCGGTTCCGCATGGCTCGGGCGCAATGCCGAAAGCGGCGCACATTGCCCGCAACCTCAACCGGAAGAACTGTCGCGCGAACTCGCTGCGCTGACGCAATCGCCGCGGCGCTATGGCTGGCACGGCACGCTGGTGCCGCCGTTCCGTCTCGCCGATGGTGTCGATGCGGATATCGTTGTGCGGACAGCGGCGGCATGGGCGCATGCGCAGCAGCCGTTTGCACTCGGCGTCGACGTAGCGCAACTCGGCAATTTCGTCGCGGTGCGTCCAGATAATTCGGATGGCGAAGCGTCGATGCGAGCGCTGGCCGCCACTGCGTTGTGCGATCTGCATCCGTTGCGGGCCACGCCTTCGAAGACCGATCTCGAACGCCGGCTCGCGGCGCCGCTCACCGAACGCCAGCGCTCGCTCCTGATCGAATGGGGCTACCCGTACGTGTTCGACGAATTCCGCTTCCACATGACGCTGTCCGATTCGCTCGACGATGCATCGGCACGCGACGTGCTGGTGAGGTGGTGGCAGCAGCGGATAGCGGCGCTGGGGCCGTTGCGCGTGGATAGCGCGGCGCTCTTCGTCGAACCCGGTCCCGGCGAGCCGTTCGTGCTGTGGCGCCGCCTGCCGTTCGGCACGATGTCCACCTCAACCACGCCGCAAGCGCAATGAAAGGACGACTGATCTACGTGATGGGCCCGTCGGGTGCGGGCAAGGACAGCCTGCTCGGGTTCGCGCGCGAACGTGTTATCGGCGAGCCGGTGCTGTTCGCGCATCGCTACATCACCCGCGCGGCTGGGCATCACGAGAACCATGTGGTGCTGACCATGGAAGAATTCGACGCGCGTTCGGCGCTGGGCCTGTTCGCGCTCGAATGGTCGAGTCACCGCTTGCGTTATGGCATCGGCATCGAGATCGATGCGTGGATCGCGCGCGGCTGCACAGTGGTCGTCAACGGTTCGCGGCAGCATGTGGCACAGGCGCTCGCGCGCTATCCGGACATCGAGGTCGTGCACATCGATGCGCCGCAACACGTGCTTGCGGCGCGTCTCGCGGCACGGGCCCGCGAATCTGCCGAGCAGGTCGCGGCGCGGCTCGCGCGCCAGGCGCCGTTCGAATTGCCCCACGGCGTACGCCTGACCACCATCGAAAACGGCGGCGCGCTCGAAGTGGCGGGCCACGCATTCGTTGAGGTCGTGCGCCGCAGCGCTTCGGCGTAGCGCGCGCCGCTTTCAGCCACCCGCCCGAGGCCGCTCCGGCCGCATCATTCGCGTTTCGGCAATAGTGAAATCGCGCGCCGGCGGATTCAATTCCGCGCGGCGCGTCCCTAGACTGGAGTTCATGGTGAGTTGCCACGAACAACCAGTCCAAAGGGGTCCGTCTCATGAAGCCGTTGAAGCTCTATTACGCGCCGCTGTCGGGCCATTCGCATCGCGCCCAACTTTTCCTGTCGCTGCTCGGCGTCGAGCATGAACTCGTGACCGTCGACCTGCGCGCCGGCGAGCACAAGCAGCCTGCATTTCTGCAGATGAATCGCTTCGGTCAGGTGCCGGTGCTCGTCGATGGCGAGACGGTGGTGCCGGATTCGTGCGCGATCCTCGTCTACCTCGCGCGGAAGTTCCAGAGAACCGACTGGCTGCCCGAGTCGCCGACCGGTGCCGCGGCGGTGCAGCGCTGGCTTTCGGTGGCGGCCGGGCAGATTGCATTCGGCCCCTGCGCCGCGCGGCTCGTGACCGTATTCGGCCTGCCGTTCAATGCGGATGAAGTGATTGCCCGCGCGCACGCGATCCTGGCTCTTATCGAAGCGGAACTGGATGGCCGAGAATGGATCGCGGCAACGCATCCGACCATCGCCGATGTCGCGCTGTACAGCTACATCGCGAACGCGCCGGAAGGCAATGTCGACCTTCGCCAGTATCGCAACGTGAAGGCGTGGCTTGCCCGCATGGAGGCGTTGCCGGGCTTCGTGCCGTTCCCACAGTCGTCTGTGGGATTGCGCGCAGCGTAGTTTAGTCTGCAAGGCTTCGGGAAGGAGCATCGATCATGGACTCATCCGTCGCATCTAAAGTCGACGTCACCGCCAGGCCATCGCCATGGCACGCAGGCGAACTGGCGATGCAACGCGCGGCGGGCGTGGTCGAACAGATGGACGCGGTGGGCCGGCGCAATCTGCGCGATCACCTGATCGAGCAGCACCGGAAGTTCTATCCGCAGTTGCCGTTCGTCGTGCTGGGCGCGGTCGATGCGGCGGGCGACGTGTGGGCGACGGTGCGCGCGAATGGGCCCGGTTTTCTGCATGCGCCGGATGCGTACCGGCTGCACGTCGACCTCGCGCACGACGCCGCCGACCCTGCCGATGCAGGCATGCACGACGGCGCGGCGATGGCGTTGCTCGGCATCGAACTGCCGACGCGTCGCCGCAACCGGCTGAACGGCACGGTGCGCCGCGATGCAACGAGTGATGCGGGCGGCTTCGAACTGCTCGTCGAGCATAGCTACGGCAATTGCCCGCAGTACATTTTTCAGCGCGATGCGAGCTTCGTGCGCGATCCGTCGACGCATACCGATGTCCCACCGCAGATCGGCGATCGGCTCGACGAACGCACGCGCGAGATCGTGACCCGCGCGGACTCGTTCTTCGTCGCGACCTATGTGGATCGCGAAGACGGTCACCGCCAGGTGGACGTGTCGCATCGCGGCGGCAAGACAGGTTTTGTGCGCGTCGACGACGAGGGCGTGTTCACGATTCCGGATTTCGCGGGCAATCTGTTCTTCAATACGCTTGGCAATATCGTCGCGAATTCGCGTGCGGGCCTTGTGTTCGTCGACTACGCGACAGGCGATCTGCTGCAATTGACGGGCACCGCCGAAGTGCTGCTCGATTCTCCCGAGACCGCCGCGTTCCAGGGCGCGGAGCGGCTGTGGCGCTTCACGCCGACGCGCGTGGTCTATCGGCCCGATGCGTTGCCGCTGCGCTGGACGCCGCGTGAGAACGGCGCATCGCCGAACGTGCGTCTGACCGGCGACTGGACCGAGGCCGCCGGACGTCTGGAAGCGGCCGCGCTCGCGAACGCGTGGCGGCCGTTCAGGATCGCGCGCACCGTCGACGAAAGCAGCACGATTCGTTCGTTCTACCTGGAACCGATGGACAACGCGGGTCTGTCGCGTCACGCGGCCGGCCAGTACCTGCCGATCCGGGTCGCGCTGCCAGGCGACGACAAGCCGACGCTGCGCACTTACACGCTCTCCGTTGCGCCATCCGACGGCCTGTACCGGATCAGCGTGAAGCGGGAAGGGCGCGTATCCCGCTATCTGCATGACGTGCTGAAGACGGGCGACGTGCTCGAAGCCCGCGCGCCGGCCGGCGATTTTTCGATCGACGCGCATGCGCGACGACCTGCGGTGCTGCTCGCCGCGGGCGTCGGCGTGACGCCGATGCTCGCGATGCTGCGCGACCTCGTCAGCGAAGGGCTGCGCAAGCGCCGCATCCGCCCGACGTGGTTCATCTACGCGGCGCGCACCAAAGCCGAGCGCGCGTTCGACGAAGAACTGCAGGCGCTGCTGCGCGCGGCAGGCGGCGCGGTGACGCTGGTCAATGTGCTCAGCGACACGACGGACGCGAAGGCGGGCGTCGACTACAACGCGCACGGTCACGTGGATATGGCGATGCTGAGCGAAGTGCTGCCGTTCAACGACTACGACTTCTATCTGTGCGGACCGAGCGGCTTCATGCAGTCGCTCTACGACGGCCTGCGCGGACTCAATATCGCCGATGCGCGGATTCATGCCGAAGCGTTCGGGCCGGCAGGCTTGAAGCGCACGCCGGATGCAGCGACGCAACACGCCGCGCCGGCAAAGCAACCTGCGACCGAAGCGGTGCCGGTGACGTTCGCGCGATCGGCGAAAACAGCACACTGGACGCCGCCGACAAGCGGCACGCTGCTGGAACTCGCGGAAGCGCAGGGTCTCGCGCCGGAGTTCAGCTGCCGCAGCGGCAGTTGCGGCACCTGCCGCACGCGGATCGTGGAAGGCGCGGTCGCGTATCCGGATCAGCTACCCACCGCGCATGCCAGCGAAGGCGAAGCGCTGATCTGCTGCGCGGTGCCCGCGGCGTCGGAAGACGGCACGCCGTCGCGGCTCGTGCTCGACGTGTGACGCGAAGCAGCACGGCACGCGGCGCGCGGCGTGGCCGCAACGCGCCGCCGCTGCCGGACCTAGGCCCTGCAATTCTCGACGAGCCTTTTCGACACCCTGCTGTATGCTTCCGCCATCCGTCACCCATGGTCTGTCGTGCGGCAGATCCCGATTCGATATGGACCGTCTGCAGGCGATGACCGCGTTCCTGTCGGTGGTCGATACCGGCGGCTTCGCGTCGGCGGCGCGTAAGCTTCAGGTGTCGCCATCGGTGGTCACGCGCATGGTGAGCGATCTCGAAGATGCGCTCGGCGTGCGCCTGCTCACGCGCACCACCCGCATCGTGCGGGTGACCGACGCGGGCATAGGCTACGCCGATAGCTGCCGCCGCATTCTCGGCGACCTCGAGGAAGCCGACCTCGCGGTGGCCGGTGCGCAGCAGGTGCCGCGCGGGCTGTTGAGCATCACCGCGTCGGTGCTGTTCGGCAAGATCTTCGTGACGCCGATCGTCACTGAATATCTGCGCATGTATGACGAAGTCGACGTGCGCTGCTGGTTCCTCGACCGCATTGTCAATCTGATCGACGAGGGCATCGATGCCGGCGTGCGGATCGGAGAACTCGCGGATTCGTCGATGCAGGCGGTGCAGGTGGCGAGCGTGCGGCGCGTGGTCTGCGCGTCGCCGGCGTATCTCGAGCAGCATGGCGAGCCGCGGCGGCCTGAAGACCTCGACGGGCACGTGCTGATTTCGGTGAGCGGCGGGTCGTCGCTGCCGGAATGGCGCTTCGGTCCAACCGCGCAGCGCACCGCGGGCCAGTTGCATTCGCGCATGGCGACCACCACCAACGACTCGGCCATCGAGGCAGCCGTATCGGGCTTCGGACTCACGCAGGTGCTGTCGTATCAGGTCGCGCAGCAACTGGAAGCGGGACGCCTGAAGATCGTGCTCGCGGATTACGAGCCACCGCGCTTGCCGATACATGTGGTGCATCGCGAGGGCAGGCATGCAAGCCGCAAGGTGCGCGCGTTTCTCGATCTGGCGATTGAACGGCTGCGCGGCAATGCCGCACTGAACGCGCTTCAGTGAACGTGTGTTCAGTGAACTCGCATTCAATGAACATGCTTCAGTGAAGTGAACTCGCTTCAATAAACCACATCTTCGCGCGCGCCCATCCGGTCGCGCGCCGCTTCACGCAGACACGTGACGAATTGAGCGACGGCCGGCGTCGGCAGCAGGTCGCGACGCGACAGGATGCTGAGGTCATACGTCGGCAGTGCTTCTTCGATGCCCGCGATGCGAATGCCAAGCGGCGCGACCATCGTCGCGAGCGGCCGCGTGAAGCAGCCGATCACGTCGGTCTGCGACACGAGCCCGAGCGTCACCGCGAACGACGACGGTGCGCGCAGCATCCGCTTCGGCACCGGCAGGCCGTGACGCGTGAACATCGCCATCATCACGCTGTGAGGAAAATGATCGGCGCCGACGGTGACGATCCACTCGGCGTCGAGCAGTTCCGAAAGACTCGAAACCCGCGCGAGCGGATGATGCTCGCGCATCACGACGACGAACTCGCTCGAAAACAGCGGCGTCTGCACGAGATCGCCGTCGAGCGCCTGAACCTGATGCATCGCCGCGATATCGAGCGTGCCGTTGCGCAGTTGCGTGAGCGCCTCGGGCACCGTGGTCTCCACCAGATGCAGATTGACGAGCGGCATGTCCGCGCGAAACGCGGACACCGCGCGCGGCAGCACTGTGAGCGCGATCGACGGCATCGTGCCCACGCTCACCTTGCCCGCCAGTTCGCCCTTCACCTGTTCCACCGCTTCGACCGTGCGGCGCATGTCGCCGAGCAGCGCTTCGGCGCGCGGCAACAGCGCGAGCCCGCAGGCGGTCAGCTCGATGCCGCGCACGCTGCGCACCATCAGTTCGGCATTCAGCGTGCTTTCGAGTTCGCGGATCGAATGCGTGACGGCCGGCTGCGTGATGCCGAGTTCGCGCGCGGCGGCGCGCAGGCTGCGGTGGTGCGCCGCAGCGACAAAGGCCTGAAGTTGCTGGAGCTTCATGTCGGGTTAATCCTGAGATAAAGGCAGTTTATCAGGGTGAAAAAAATCGCATCTTGGGCGAACGTTATGGCGCCGATATAGTGCTCGCGAGTTGCCGCGCATCCGCGGCGCGAACCCTCTTGGAGCCGTCGCATGAGCACGAACCGATTCGCCGAAGTCGCCGATCTGATGCCCGCGGAAGCCTCGCTGCGCGAGATCCGCCACCAGATCCATCACCATCCCGAACTCGCGTACGAAGAGCAGCAGACCGCCGCGCTCGTCGCCGGCAAGCTCGAATCGTGGGGCTGGGAAGTGACGCGCGGCGTAGGCACCACCGGCGTGGTCGGCACGTTGAAGGCCGGCGACGGCAAGCGCCGCATCGGCATTCGCGCGGACATGGACGCGCTGCCGATCGTCGAACAGACCGGCCTGCCGTACGCGAGCGGCGTGCACGGCAAGATGCATGCATGCGGTCACGACGGCCACACGACGATGCTGCTCGGCGCCGCGCAGCACCTTGCCGCGACCAGGCGTTTCTCGGGCACCGTGCACCTGTATTTCCAGCCGGCCGAGGAGCATGGCGTGGACAGCGGCGCGCAGCGCATGATCGACGACGGCCTGTTCGAGCGCTTTCCGTGCGACGCCGTGTTCGGCCTGCACAACCATCCGGGCGCGGAGCCCGGCACCTTCCTGTTCCGCAAGGGCGCGTTCATGTCGGCGGCGGACAAGGCGACGATCACGGTGGAAGGCGTCGGCGGTCACGCGGCGCGGCCGCAGATGACGGTCGACCCGGTCGTCGTCGCGGCGAGCATCGTGATGGCGCTGCAGACGGTGGTGTCGCGCAACGTGGACCCCGCGCAACCGGCCGTCGTCACGATCGGCTCGATGCACGCAGGGACCGCGAACAACGTGATCTCGAACACCGCGACGCTCGAACT
This sequence comes from Paraburkholderia phosphatilytica, assembly GCF_003443895.1. Classification (GTDB taxonomy): domain Bacteria; phylum Pseudomonadota; class Gammaproteobacteria; order Burkholderiales; family Burkholderiaceae; genus Paraburkholderia; species Paraburkholderia phosphatilytica. The sequence continues at coordinate 21,076 of NZ_QQOA01000052.1, forward strand.
GAGCATCCGCTCGTTCAGCCCGGACGTGCGCGCGCTGCTGAAAAAGCGCATCACCGAACTCGCGCAACGCCAGGCCGAGAGCTACGGCGCGACGGCGAACGTCGAGTACATCGAAGGATATCCGGTGCTGATCAACACCGACGAAGAGACGCAGTTCGCGATCGAGATCGCGCGCGAACTGGTGGGCGACGCGAATGTGGTGCCGCAGGCCGACTTCGTGATGGGCAGCGAAGATTTCGCGTTCCTGCTGCAGAAGCGCCCCGGCACTTTCCTGCGGCTGGGCAATGGTGTCGGCGAGGACGGCTGCATGGTCCACAACCCGCGCTACGACTTCAACGACCGCAATCTGCCGATCGGCGCGGCGTACTGGACGCGCCTCGTGGAGCGCTTTCTGGGGCAGTGAGCAAGACGGCGAGCGCGGTTAGAAAAAAGTCGCCCACACCACACACAGTCTGGAGCCTTCCGCATGAGCGCCACCACGCACGACGTCGCATCCGTCAGCCAGCCGAGCCGCGGCGCCATCGCGGCGGCGGTGATCGGCAACTGGCTCGAGTTCTTCGACTTCACCGTGTATGGCTTCTTCGCGGTGCTGATCGGCAAGCTGTTCTTTCCGTCGTCGGATTCGACCACGTCACTGCTGCTGTCGATCGGCACCTTCGCCGCGGGCTTCATCACGCGGCCGCTCGGCAGCGTGCTGCTCGGCGTGTATGCGGACCGGCGCGGCCGCAAGGCAGCGCTCAATCTGACCATCATGCTGATGGCGTTCGCAACGGGGCTGATCGCGATCGTGCCGACCTACGCGCAGATCGGCATGGCGGCGCCGATCGTGATCGTGATCGCGCGGCTGGTGCAGGGCTTTTCGCAGGGCGGGGAATTCGGCGCGGCCACTTCCGCGCTGCTGGAGCAGGGCGAGCATGGACGGCGCGGTCTGCGCGCGAGCTGGCAGCTTGCCACCCAGGGTGCCGCCGCGTTGACGGGCTCGGGCGTGGCGGCGCTGCTGTCGTTGCTGCTGACGAAGCCCGAACTCGAAAGCTGGGGCTGGCGCGTGCCGTTCGTGATGGGCCTCGCGATCGCGCCGGTCGGCGTCTTCCTGCGCCGCCGGCTGGCCGACGAACCGGCCGGCGCGTTGTCGCACGCGCATCTGGCCGCCGGCAAGGGCGTGCTGCACGAACTCTTCACCGAACATGTGCGCACGCTGCTGCTGATCACGCTGACGGTGATGGGCGGCACCGTGTCGACGTACATCCTGACGTTTTACATGCCCACCTACGCGATCCACACGCTCGGCCTGCCGATGTCGCTGTCGATGCTGGTGGGCGTCGCGGCCGGCTGCGTCGTGCTGGTGATGTGTCCGGTGTTCGGCGCGCTGTCGGACCGCTGGCGGCGTCGCAAGCTGCCGATCCTGATTGGCCGCGGCGTGCTGGTGCTGCTGCTGTTTCCGTCGTTCGCGCTGATCAACCGGTTCCCGTCGATCGCGGTGATGATGCCGCTGACCGCGCTGATGCTGCTGTTCTATTCGATGGGCTCGGCATCCGAGTTCGCGCTGATGTGCGAATCGTTTCCGCGCCGCGTCCGCGCAACCGGTATCTCGATCGCGTATGCGCTCGCGGTGTGCGTGTTCGGCGGCACCGCGCAGCTGATCGCGACGTGGCTGATCCGCGCGACCGGCAATCCGCTCGCGCCGGCGGGTTATGTGGCGGTGTGCGTGGTGCTGTCGCTGATCGCGGTGTCGAGGCTGCGCGAAACCGCGCGGGATAGTGCGGTGGATTGAGCGTCGCGACGCGCGATGCAATGCGCCATGTGATGCACGTCGAAGACTGGCGCGCCCAGTGAAACGTCGTGACGCGCAGCCCTCGCGGCTGCGCATCGAACCGTCGTAACGCGCAACGTCCTCAGCCGCGCCGCGCCACCATCTCCGACACGCGTTGCGCCGCCTGCTGCAGCGGCGGCAGAAACTCCTTCACCATCTGCTTCGCCGAGTTGCGCTGCGCGTTGCCGCTGATGTTCATCGCCGCGATCACGCGGCCCGAACGGTTGCGGATCGGCGCGGACAGCGAGATCAGCCCGCCCTCGAGTTCCTGGTCGACGAGCGCCCAGCCCTGCGCGCGCACCTGCGCGATCACTTTCTTCAGCGCGTCGCGGTCGGTAACCGTGCGCGGCGTGTGCGCGTAGATCGGCGACGCGCCGAGCGTCGCATCGAGCGTCGCGTCGTCGAGCGCCGACAGCAGCACGCGGCCCATCGACGTGCAGTACGCGGGCAGGCGGCTGCCGATCGACAGGTTGATCGTCATGATCTTGTGCGTCGGCACGCGCAGCACGTAGACGATCTCGGTACGGTCGAGCACCGCCGCCGAGCAGCTTTCGTGCACCTGTCCGACGAGTTCTTCCATCACCGGCTCGGCCAGATTCCAGAACGGCATCGACGTCAGGTACGCGAAGCCGAGGTCGAGAATCTTCGGCGTGAGGCGGAACAGGCGACCGTCGGCTTCGACGTAGCCGAGCGTCTGCAAGGTCAGCAGGATGCGGCGGGCGCCGGCGCGGGTCAGGCCGGTGACGCTCGCGACGTCGGTCAGCGTCTGCTCGGGGCGGTCCGCGTTGAACGCGCGGATCACCGCGAGCCCGCGAGCGAACGACTGCACGTACGAATCGCCGGGTTTTTCCGGCGCGTCGGCGGATGGGTCGGCGGCGGTCGGTTCCGGCGAGGACGAAGGCACTTTGTTCATGGATGCGTGACTGGATGGCGAGTCCGGGTTTGCGGGCCCGGAAAGCCGTGACGATAGCTTATGCGCCGGATTTCGCCAACCGCAACGCATGGACGGTGCGGCCGGTTCGGCGCGTTCCGTGTCAGCTTCGGCGCCACCGTTCATGCCACGCTCGCGACGGCGGCGCGGGCGTGCTTGTATGATGGACCGACCGTCGACGCGGCCTCGCGGTGCATGCCCGCAAGCCCTGCCGGATGCCGCTTTTTCCAGACGCACCCCGCAGCACCGAGGAGCACGATCGATGCCACGCTTCGCCGCGAATCTCAGCTTGATGTACAACGAACACCCGTTTCTCGAACGCTTCGCTGCCGCAGCCGCCGACGGCTTCACGGGCGCCGAATTCCTGTTCCCTTACGACTACCCGGCGGCCGACATCAAGGCGAAGCTCGACGCCGCGCAACTCACGCAGGCGCTCTTCAACGCGCCACCCGGCGACTGGAGCGGCGGCGAACGCGGGCTCGCGGCGCTGCCCGGGCGCGAAGACGAGTTCCGCCGCGGCATCGACGCCGCGCTGGCCTATGCGCGCGTGCTCGGCAACCGCAAGCTTCACGTGATGGCGGGCATCGTCGCGAAGGATGCATCGCGCGAACGGCATCGCGATTGCTATCTGCGCAATCTCGCGTTTGCAGCCGAGGCCGCGCATGCGGATGGCATCACGGTGCTGATCGAGCCGATCAATCCGCGCGACATGCCCGGCTATTTCCTGAACCGCCAGGACGACGCGCACACGATCCGTACTGAACTCGGCGCGCCGAACCTGCAGGTGCAGTTCGACTGCTATCACTGCCAGATCGTCGAGGGCGATCTCGCGACGAAGCTGCGGCGCGATATCGCGAACATCGGCCATATCCAGATCGCCGGTGTGCCGGAGCGGCACGAGCCCGATCTCGGCGAGCTGAACTATCCGTATCTGCTGGACCTGATCGATTCGCTCGGCTACGAAGGCTGGGTGGGCTGCGAATACCGGCCGCAGGCGGGCACGTCGGCGGGGCTCGGATGGTTGAGGCCGTGGCTGTTGTGATGGCGCGCTGACGCGGCCAGCGGTCGCGGCAATTCAAAACGAAATAAAAAGGAGACGACACGATGAAGGTGCTGATCACCGGCGGCGCCGGTTTTCTCGGCGCGCGGCTCGCCCGCGCGCTACTGTCGCGCGGCGAACTGACCGTCGCGGAGGGCGGCGCGCAGCCGATCGACGAACTGGCGCTGCTCGACGTTGCGGCGGCAACCGGCTTCGAAGGCGATGCGCGCGTGAAGGTCATGACCGGCGACATCGCGCAGCCCGCCGTGCTCGATGCGGCGATCGACCGCGACACCGCCGCGATCTTTCACCTCGCCGCGATCGTGAGCGGCCAGGCCGAAGCCGAGTTCGAGCTCGGCATGCGCATCAATCTCGATGCGTCGCGGCTGCTGCTCGAACGTTGCCGCGCGCTGGGACACCGGCCGCGCGTCGTGTTCACGAGTTCGGTCGCCGTCTATGGCGGCGTGATGCCCGAACTGGTGCGCGACGATACCGCGCTCAATCCGCAGTCGTCGTACGGCACGCAGAAGGCGGTCGCCGAACTGCTGCTGTCGGACTACACGCGCCGCGGCTTCGTCGATGGCCGCGTGCTCAGGCTGCCGACGATCAGCGTGCGCCCCGGCCGCCCGAATGCGGCGACGACGTCGTTCGCGAGCGGCATCGTGCGCGAGCCGCTGAACGGCGAGACCGCGGTGATTCCGGTGCCGCGCGACCTGCGCATCTGGCTGCTGTCACCGCGGCGCGCGATCGACTGCCTGATCGCCGGCTGCGAACTCGACAGCAACGTGCTCGGCACGCAGCGGGCGGTGAACCTGCCGGGCGTGTCCGCGAGCGTCGACGAAATGCTGGCGGCGCTGCGCGAAGTGGCCGGCGACGCGGTCGCGGCGCGCATCGAGTTCCGCGCGGACGAGCGGATCGCGCGCATCGTCGGCAGCTTTCCGGCGCAGTGGGATACGACGCGCGCGCGTTCGCTCGGGCTCGAAGGGGATGCGTCGTTCGCGGAGATCATCCGCCGCTATATCGAGGATGAAGGGATCCGGCCGGTTGCAGGCTGACCGGGTTCGACCTTGACATCGCTTCGCCGTCGACCCTATCATGGCCGAAATTGTTCGATATACGACTATGTGTTCGTATGTAGAACATTCGAGGTTGCGGCGCCGCGTGAATCTTCAGCGTGAGCGATCGAACCGTACGACGAATTCCGCTCACTTCTGATCCTCACGGCCCGCATGGCATCAAGCGCCGCGCACGGCCCATTACTGGAGACACGCATGACTGAAGCATTCCTGTGCGACGCAATCCGCACGCCGATCGGCCGCTATGCCGGCGCACTGTCGTCGGTGCGCGTCGACGACCTCGGCGCCGTGCCGCTGAAGGCGCTGATGGAGCGCAACCCGGAAGTCGACTGGTCCGCCATCGACGACGTGATCTACGGCTGTGCGAACCAGGCCGGCGAAGACAACCGCAACGTCGCGCGCATGTCGTCGCTGCTTGCCGGGTTGCCGCAGGCCGTGCCGGGTTCGACGGTAAACCGGCTGTGCGGCTCGGGCATGGACGCGGTCGGGATTGCCGCGCGCGCGATCAAGTCGGGCGAGAGCACGCTGATGATCGCGGGCGGCGTGGAGAGCATGAGCCGCGCGCCGTTCGTGATGAACAAGGCCACCTCCGCGTTCTCGCGGCAGGCCTCGATCTACGACACGACGATCGGCTGGCGCTTCGTCAATCCGCTGATGAAGGCGCAGTACGGTGTCGATTCGATGCCGGAAACCGGCGAAAACGTCGCGCAGGACTACGAGGTGAGCCGCGCCGATCAGGACGCGTTCGCGGTCCGCAGCCAGCAGAAGGCGGCGCGCGCGCAGAAGGACGGCACGCTCGCGCAGGAAATCGTCGCGGTGACGATTCCGCAGAAGAAGGGCGATCCGCTCGTCGTGACGCTGGACGAGCATCCGCGCGAAACCAGCCTCGAGGCGCTCGCGAAGCTGAAGGGCGTGGTGCGTCCGGACGGCACCGTGACGGCGGGCAATGCGTCGGGCGTCAACGACGGCGCCGCCGCGCTGCTGCTCGCGAACGAAGCGACGGCGAAGCGCTTCGGCCTCACGCCGAAAGCGCGCGTGCTGGGTGTCGCGACGGCGGGCGTCGCGCCGCGTGTGATGGGCATCGGCCCGGCGCCGGCGTCGAAGAAGCTGCTCGAACGCCTGAACATGACGATCGACCAGTTCGACGTGATCGAGCTGAACGAGGCGTTCGCATCGCAGGGTCTCGCGGTGCTGCGCATGCTCGGCGTGGCCGATGACGATCCGCGCGTCAACCCAAACGGCGGCGCGATCGCGCTCGGCCATCCGCTCGGCATGAGCGGCGCGCGGCTCGTGACGACCGCGATGTACCAGCTGCAGCGCACGAACGGACGCTTCGCGCTGTGCACGATGTGCATCGGCGTCGGGCAGGGGATTGCACTCGCGATCGAGCGCGTCTGATCTTTCCGATCTGGTTGCGCCCACAACACGTTAGCGCGATGCCACGCGTGAACCGTGGCCGCCGGCGGTTATGCTGATTGCGTTTCTCGAGGACCGGCTTCGTCGATTCGGCGGAGCCGGTTTTTTATTGTTAACCCGTGTTTTTGATCGGGCAGCGAGCGGCTTTGTAATAAATTGACTTCGTGCGTTGTGGGCCATGAGGTGCGTGGATAGTATCAAGTCATCCTCAATAACAACGCACAACAGGAGAAGTCGATCCATGAAGGCAATCAAGTTTGCTGTGCCGCTGACGCTGGCCTTGCTCGCCGCGCATCCCGCGTGGTCCGAAACCGAGCTGGCGAAGACCGCCGCGGTCGCGCTCGAGAACGCGCAGCCCGTTCACCTGAAGGCGCAGATCGTCGGCATCGACGCGCCGTCGCGTACGCTCACGCTGCGCAACGCGGACGGCGAATTCGTCGACGTCGTGGTCAGCCAGAAGGTCACGCGTTTCAACGAACTGAAGGTGGGCGAGCAGGTCGACGTGCTCTACAAGGACGCATTGCTGGTCGCCGCCGGCAAGCCGTCCGCCGCGCACGCGGACTTGCGTGAACGCGTCGATTCGACGGTACGCGTCCCGACCGCCGACGGCTTCGACACCGTGCGCGAGGTCGAGGTGCTCGCAACCGTCCAGAAGATCGACCACGAGAAGCGTCTCGTCACGCTGCGTGGGCCGTATCGCACGCTGACGCTGAAGATCGGCCAGCATGTCGATCTGAAGGACGCGAAGGTGGGCGATGAAGTGCACGCCGTGTTCATCGCCGCTGCCGCGGTTGAAGTGAGTCCGCTCGGCCATACCGCGCAGTAGTGCTTGCATGCAGTGGCACGCAGTGTTGCCCTGATGCCGAGCGGAGCGTGTTCACCGTGGGCGCGGTACGAGCAGATCGAACGCGATATCGGCCAGCCATCCGAGCCACTTCGCCCACGCGCCGCGGGTGTGCCTGACGTAGGAGGTCAGCGACATATGCGCGGTGTGGTTGCCGTCCACGCTGACCCAGATACGTTCGCCGCGTCGCAGCCGCAGTTCGGCATGCGAATCGAGCCAGAAGTCATACGGCGATTGCGTGCGGGTCACCCAGATGCGTGCGCCATGCACCTGGAGCGTGGCGTCCGCGCAAAGGCGCCACGTGCGCAGCGTGCCCGGCTGTACCGTGACGTGCACGACGACGGTGGATTGCTCGTCGCGCATCCCCACGCTGCCGGGTATCGATTGCGGTAACTGCTGACCTGGTTCGTCCATCTTCCTCTCCAAATGAGCCGGCGGACGGACGATGCCCTGAAAAAGCAAAGGCCCCGACCGTTTCCGGCGGGGCCTTGAGAATTTCGCGAATTGCCTGGCTTGCTACAAACGCAGACACGCTCCCAATGACCCGCCAGCGATGGCTCGGTGCATGGGTTTTGTATTGACGGCGGTGACGGACAGGCGCGTTTGCATAGGATGAGTGTGTCGTTGCGCGTGCATCCTGTCAACGAATTTCAGCTGCGCTCGATCACCACCACTTACCGCGCATTGCGCAGTGAAGCGATTGCGGCTCGCTGAGCCGTCCGCGCGCCCGCGGATAGATCGGCGCATCGGCTGCCGTCACGAAACGCGCGACAGGGGCGGTTCAAATCCGCGTCAATGCACGCTCTTTCCTCACCGCACGAACCGGCCGACGCTCGTTGCCGGGTGTGTATTGACAGCGGTGGTGAACTAGAGCATCTGCGGAGGATGAGTGCGTCGTTGCACGTGCATTCGATCAACGCTGAGGTTCATCGGCATCCGGCAAAACTTCGCACCCAATGTGGCCAGTATCAACACCAATCACGGAGATCCAGCGTGAAAACGTATCGCTTGTTCAGCATTATTTTGATTCCGTTCATCGCACTGCTGGCGGCGTGCACGAATGTGGCAACAAACGCCACCGATTCGCGCGCACAGCTGGTATCCGATGCGCGGGCCTCGCTCGCTTCGCTTTATACGACTTCACCCCAGGCAAAGCAGCTCGCCCCGAAAGCGACCGCCATTCTCGTCTTTCCGAGCGTGCTGAAAGGCGGGCTGGTCATCGGCGCCTCGGGTGGCGACGGCGTGCTGTTCAAGGCGGACGGCACCGTCCTTGGCTACTACAACGTGACGTCGCTGTCCTATGGGCTTCAGGCCGGCGCGCAGAACTTTTCGGAGGCGACGTTCCTGATGAAGCCGTCGGCGCTCGACTATCTGGAGACGTCGAATGGACTGTCGATCGGCACGGGCCCGACCGTCACGTTCATCGACAAGGGCACCGGCAAAGACATGTCGAGTACGACACTGCGATCGGATGTCTATGCGTTCGTCTTTGGCCAGCAAGGGCTGATGGCGGGTATCGGCGCGCAGGCGCAGAAGATCACGCGGCTTGACCACTGACGCCGTGACGCACCCGCAGATACAGCAACGCACCGGCTGCCATCACGAGCGGCCACAGCAGGAACCAGCCGGTGGCGACGCACAGCGCGGCCACGGCGACGAGCGCGCACATCGCGCAGCGTGACGCGGCGCTGCCGCGCGGCAGCAGCTTCAGCGCGGCGGCGGTGCCCAGCGCATAGACCGCGACGAAGGAGCCGGTGGTCAGCAGCACGAGCGGCTTCGGGCCGACGCCCGCCAGCGCGACAGCCGTCATGTTGAGCGCGGACAGTCCGGAGATCACCGCGAGACTGTGCCGCGGTACGTCGCCCGCGCGGCTGCCGGAAGCCAGCCAGGACGGCAGCGCGCCGTCGCGCCCGAGCGCGGCGCCGAGCTTGGCCGCGCCGGCGAAGTACGCGTTCATCGTGCCGAGCGTCAGGAGCAGCGCGGCCGCCGCGGCGAGCACCTGCACCTTGCCGCCGATGCCGAGCGCGAGCAGTTCCGCGAGCGGCGCGCTCGAGGTCCCGGCGGTGGGGCCGAGCACGAGCACGTTCGCGGTGGCCACCGCGAGATACAGCACACCGACCACCGCGACCGCGATGCCGGTCGCGAGCGGCAGATCGTGCGCGGGGCGGCGAAACTCGCCGGCCAGATGAGTGATCGCCTCCCAGCCGGCAAAGCTCCAGACGAGCAACGCCGCGGCCGGCACGATCGCGAACCAGCCATGCGGCGCGAATGGATGCAGGTTGGCCGCCCGCGCATGCGGCGCGGAAGCGATCACGGCTGCGAGCAGCAGCGTGACGAGGAGCGCGGCGAGCACCAGTTGCAGGCGTCCCGAGATCGTGATGCCGAGTGCATTGGCGGCCGTCACGACGGCGAGCAGGCCAAAGCTCGTCAGCAGCACGGTGTGCGCGCCGCCGCCGAACGCCGCAGCCACGTAGGCGCCGGCAAACATCGCGGCGGCCGGTGCGCCGGCCGGTACCGCGAAATAGAAGCACCAGCCGACGATCGCCGATGCCTTCGCGCCGAACGCGTTGCGCACGTAGGTCGCCACGCCGCCCGCATCGGGGTAGCGCGCGCCGAGCGCGGCGAAGGTGGCAGCGAGCGGAACGGACAGGATCACGAGCCCGAGCCATGCGAGCAGCGACGCAGGCCCGGCGGCCTCGGCGGCGAGCGCCGGCAACGCGATCACGCCGGTGCCGAGCACGGCGCCGATGTAGAGCGCCGCGCCCTGCATCACGGTCAGCCGGCCATGCGATGAAACAGAAGTGGTCGCAGCGGTAGTCATGAGCCTCGTGAGCCTGGATAGGTGAGTACGATACCGGTCTTTATAATCCGGAATAGCTGACATCGGATGTCAGGATATTTCACTCTCGGGGCGATATCGATGCGAACCAGCCGGCTGGTGTCGATCGTGCTGTTGCTGCAGGTGCGCGGTCGTGTCACCGCGCAGGCGCTGGCCGACGAATTCGAGGTGTCGCTGCGCACCGTGTACCGCGACATCGACCAGTTGAGCGCGGCCGGCGTGCCGGTCTATGCCGACCGGGGGCCCGGCGGCGGTTTCGCGCTGCTCGACGGCTATCGCACGGACCTCACCGGCATGACGCGCGCCGAGGCGGAGGCGCTGTCGATCGCCGGCGTGCCCGGCGCGGCCGTCGATCTCGGTCTTGCCGAGCAACTGCGCACCGCGCAGCTGAAGCTCGTCGCGGCGCTGCCGGATACCGCGGCGGACACGTCGCGCATCGGCGCGCGTCTGCATATCGATACGGTCGACTGGTACCGGCGGCCAGCGCCGACCCCGCATCTGCCGCTGCTCGCGAGCGCCGTGTGGGACCAGAAGCGGGTCGCGATGCAATACCAGGGCTGGGACGTCGCCGGTCCGCGCAGCTGCGATCCGCTCGGCCTCGTGCTGAAGGCGGGGGACTGGTATCTCGTCGCGCGGGCGCGCACCCAGACGCGGATCTACAAGGTCGCGAACATGAGCCGGCTCGAAGTGCTCGACGAGACCTTCGAGCGGCCCCGGCCGTTCGAGCTGGCCGCCGAGTGGACGCGGCTCGTCGCGCGCTTCGAGAGGGGGCTGCTGAAGCAGCACGCGACGCTGAAAGTGACGCGCCGGGGTGTCGAGCGGCTCGACCGGCTCGGGGCGGCGGCGGCCGCGCAGGCGAAGATCGGCCCGTTCGACGCGAACGGCTGGTGCGAGGTGACGTTGCCTGTCGAAGCGCCGGATATTGCGGCGGGGCAGTTGCTGACGTTTGGCGCTGAGGTTCGCGTGCTGGAGCCGGAGGTGTTGCGTGACGCGTTGCGCCGGCAGGCGATCGAGATCGCGGAGCTGAACCGCCGTTGAGCGCTGCGGCGGGAGTTGCCGTCCAGCCAGACCAGGGGCTAGGCACCAGGGGCCAGGCACCAGGCAGTGTGGAAACACCACCTTGAAGCACCGCCAGCGATGCACTCTGCGTTGCAGGGCACCGTGCTCGGGTGTCGGCGGAAGTCTGTGCGCCGCGGACACTGGCCCGGACGAATCGAACGATGCCTGCGCGCAGCCACGGATCGAGTCGGATAGCAAAACCGGACATGGGAGAAGAAACCTTCATGGAACAAGGATCGAACCGATCGCAACCGAAAAGCGCGTGGACGCTGACAGGATCGAAACTCGCGCTCGGCGCCGTCGCGGTGAGCCTGGCTGCGTGCTGCACGCATCGATTGCCGGACACGGGCCCCGATGTCGCGAGCATCACGAAGCTGCCCGCGCTGATCGCGCATCGCGGCGGCACCGGCGACTTCCCCGAGAACACGCTCGTCGCGATCGAAGGCTCGCTCGCGAATCATGCGGATGCGATCTGGCTGACCGTGCAGTTGAGCCGTGACGGCATTCCGGTGCTGTACCGTCCGGCCGATCTGTCCGCGCTGACTGATGGCAGCGGGCCCGTTGCCGCGCAGAACGCCGCGCAGCTCGCGCGTCTGAACGCGGGCTGGCAGTTCCGGAGCACGTCGGGCGATGGCAGCTATCCGTATCGCGCGCGACCGGTCGGCATTCCGACGCTGGAAGAGGCGCTGCTGCAGATCCCCACGAACGTGCCGGTGGTGCTGGATATGAAGGCGTTACCCGCGGAGCCGCAGGCGAACGCGGTCGCGCAGGTGCTCGACCGGCTGGACGCGTGGGACCGCGTGTCGATCTACTCCACCGAGGCTGCGTATCAGACCGCCTTTGACCGCTATCCGCGCGCTCGCCTGTTCGAGTCGCGCGACGCGACGCGGCAACGCCTCTTCGGCGTCGCGCTCACCGGTCGCTGCGACGCGCCGGCCGCGGGCACGCGTGCCGGTTTCGAGCTGGGGCGCAGGGTCGACGTGGTCGAGCGCTTCACGCTCGGCGAGGGACGTTCGACGTTCGATGCGCACACATGGACGCCCGCGTCGGTCGCGTGCTTCCGTCGTGCCGCGAACGTGACGCTGATCGCGTTCGCGGTCAACGACGAGAAGACGTACCGCGAGGCCGCGTGCCTGGGTCTGGATGCGGTGCTGGTCGATTCACCGGCGACGATGTCGAAGGTGCGGGCTGCGCTCGCAGTGCCGTTCGCGTGCCGGCGCGGTGAAAGGTGAGGAATTCCAGGAGTCCAGCTTCGATGAGGACTTCCTGGAGCCGACCCGAAGGTGAGACGTTCAAGGATCAATCAGAACGGTGAGGACTTCCAGGAGCAGCTACGTCGCGTCTTTGAAAACGTTGACCTCGTGCTTCCACCGTTGAAGCGAAAAACCCAGCTGAAGCTGGGTTTAGGACTTATGGTCGATGCCTGCCTGTTTCATGATGGCGTTCGCGGTATGCCGCGACTTGATGCTGGCATCGACAGGGAAAGACTTGCAGGTAAGCGGACTGTGCCAGATGTCGTGATCACCTTTTCCACGACGCTTGAATCGACATCCGTTCTCTTCAAGGATCCTTTTGACTAGCGGGGTGAAATCCGACATTCAGGCAGCCATTCTGTGCACCGTACCGGTGAGCTTCGCGTTGAGTTCGAACGCCACTTCACCGCTACCGTCGGGGTAGCCGTTTTCGTCCAGCAGTTCCGGGATCAGAACTTCAAGCTTGTGTACGAGTTCGTCGATCGAAGCGGCCTCGGTCACAAGCCCAGGCACGTCGTCGCTTTCGGCAACCCAGACGCCTGCTTCCGCGTCCCAGAAGGCCGACACATGAACTTGAGGCATGGTTTGCTCCATCAGTTGGCTGGATGTTTGACGGCGCCGAACCGGAAAGGTTTAGTGGCGCGTCAGTGGTCCATCAAGATGGCAATATTTTACTGCAACGCCGACGAATGCAAGACGTTCTCGAAGCAGGATGTGCGCGACCACGCACCATGGCCGGCCACCCCCCTCAAATCCCGCCCATGCACATGTACTTGATCACCAGATACTCGTCGATCCCGAAGTGCGAGCCCTCGCGGCCGAGCCCCGACTGCTTGACGCCGCCGAACGGCGCCACTTCGTTCGAGATCAAGCCGGTATTGATGCCCACCATCCCGTACTCGAGCGCTTCGGCCACGCGCCAGATGCGTCCGATGTCGCGGCTGTAGAAGTACGCGGCGAGCCCGAATTCGGTATCGTTCGCGAGCTTCACTACTTCTTCGTCGGAGGCAAAGCGGAACAGCGGCGCGAGCGGTCCGAAGGTCTCTTCGCGCGCCACCTGCATGTCGGGCGTGACGCCGGCGAGCACCGTCGGTTCGAAGAAGCCATGTCCGAGCGCGTGGCGCTTGCCGCCCGTCAGCAGTTTCGCGCCGTGTGCAAGCGCGTCCTCGATATGTGCCTCCACCTTTTGCACCGCGGCCTCGTTGATCAGCGGACCCTGCGTGACGCCGCTCTCGGTGCCGCGCCCCACCTTCAGTGACGCCACCGCGTCGCGCAGCTTCGCGGCGAACGCGTCGTACACACGGTCGTGCACGTAGAAGCGGTTCGTGCACACGCAGGTCTGGCCGCTGTTGCGGTACTTCGACGCGATCGCGCCGGCCACCGCTTCGTCGAGATCGGCATCGTCGAACACGATGAACGGCGCGTTGCCGCCCAGCTCCAGCGAAACTTTCTTCACGGTCGGCGCGCACTGCGCCATCAACAGACACCCCACCGGCGTCGAGCCGGTGAACGACAGCTTGCGCACGAGCGCATTGCCCGTCAATTCGCTGCCGATCGCTTTCGGGTCGCCGGTGATCACGCTGAACACGCCCGCCGGCACGCCCGCGCGTTCCGCGAGCACGGCTAGCGCGAACGCGGAAAGCGGCGTCGCTTCCGCCGGCTTCACGACGATCGGGCAGCCTGCCGCGAGCGCCGGACCGACCTTGCGCGTGATCATCGCGGCGGGGAAATTCCACGGCGTGATCGCCGCGCAGACGCCGACCGGCTCCTTCGTGACGACGATGCGCCGGTCGTTCGCGACGGTCGGAATCGTGTCGCCATACGCGCGCTTCGCTTCCTCGCCGAACCATTCGAGGAACGACGCGGCGTACTGGATCTCGCCCTTCGATTCGGCGAGCGGTTTGCCTTGCTCGGTCGTCAGGATCAGCGCGAGATCGTCGAGGTTCGCGAGCATCAGGTCGTGCCACGCGCGCAGAATCGCGGCGCGCTCTTTGCCGGTCTTCGCGCGCCAGGCGGGCCATGCGGCATTCGCCGCTTCGATCGCGCGGCGGGTTTCGGCGGCACCCATCTGCGGCACGCGGGCGATCACGTTGCCGGTGGCGGGATCGACGACGTCGAACTGCTGTTCGTTGTCGGCGGACTGCCACTGGCCGTTCAGGTAGCACTTCGTTTGCAGCAGCGTGGGGTCTTTCAGGTCGAGCGTCGGCATGATCGTGAGTTCAGGTTTCGGATTCTTTCGTGGTTCGCAGGCGTCGAGCAGCAACAGCGGGCGGCAATATCAAGCCGTCACGGCGACCGTTTCCTTCAGTACGTCCTCGAGAATCGCGAGCGCTTCGTCGAACACCGCGTCCTCGATCGTCAGCGGGAACAGGAAGCGGATCACATTCGAGTGCACGCCGCAGATGAGCAGCAGCAGACCGTGTTCGAGCGCCTTCGTCTGCACGCGCTTCGCGAACGCGGCATCCGGCGTGTGTGCCGCGCCCGGTTCGCAGAATTCGGCGGCGACCATCGCGCCAGGGCCGCGCACGTCGGCGATCTGCGGCACGATGCCCTGCAGTTCCAGCAGCTTCGCTTTCAGCCGGTCGCCGAGCGCCGTCGCGCGCTCGCACAGCTGTTCGCCATCGATCACATCGAGCACCGCGTGCGCGGCCGCCACCGCGAGCGGATTGCCCGCGTAGGTGCCGCCGAGACCGCCCGGCGCGGCCGCGTCCATCACCTCCGCGCGACCGACCACGCCCGACAGCGGCATCCCGCCCGCGAGGCTCTTTGCGATCGTCATCAGGTCGGGCACCACGTCGTAGTGATGCATCGCGAACAGTTTGCCGGTGCGCGCGAAGCCGGTCTGCACCTCGTCGGCGATCAGCAGGATGCCGTGCTCGTTGCACAGCTTCCGCAACGCGCGGACGAACTCGGCGGGCGCCGGATTGAAGCCGCCTTCGCCCTGCACCGGCTCGAAGATGATCGCGGCGACGCGCTTCGGATCGATGTCGGCCTTGAACAGGTGGTCGAGCGCTTTCAGCGAGTCCGCGGTCGTCACGCCGTGCAGCGGGTTCGGGAACGGCGCATGGAACACGTCGCCGGGGAACGGGCCGAAGCCGAGCTTGTACGGCGCGACCTTGCCGGTCAGCGCCATGCCCATCATCGTGCGGCCGTGGAAGCCGCCGGTGAACGCGATCACGCCTGCACGGCCGGTTGCGGCGCGCGCGATCTTGATCGCGTTTTCGACGGCTTCGACGCCGGTCGTGAAGAACGCGGTCTTCTTCGGATGGTCTCCCGGCGCGCGTTCGTTGATCTTCTCGGCCAGCTCGACGTACGACGCGTACGGCACGATCTGGTAGGCCGTGTGCGTGAAGTGGTCGAGCTGTTCGCGGATCGCGGCGATCACTTTCGGATGCCGGTGACCCGTGTTGACGACCGCGATGCCGGCCGCGAAGTCGATGAAGCGGCGGCCCTCGACGTCCCACAGCTCCGCGTTCAGCGCGCGTTCCGCGTAGAAGTCGCACATCACGCCGACGCCGCGCGGCGTCGCCGCGTTCTTGCGGTCGTGCAGGGCGGCGTTGGTGGCTTGGGTGGCATGGGTGGCGGTCATCGTCGTCTCCTTCGTGGCGCGGCGGGCGGCGCGCTGGGTGCGGTGTGGGCGCGGTCTGGAAAAAAGGGCGGGCCGCGCGATGCGCAGCCTCTGTCGATGACTATAATCAGATTTGGCTCTTTCTTTTAGAGCCAATCCGATAAAAAGAAGGGAGCCAATCATGCGGTCGAGCGTATTGTCCGACTGGCTCGCGCAGCGGCTCGACCGCGGCAGCGAGCAGCCGCTGTACCGCCAGCTGCACCGGCTGCTGCAGCAGGCGATCCTGTCGCGCGAGCTGCCGGCGGGCGCGCGGATGCCGTCGTCGCGCCTGCTGGCCGGGGAGTTGGGCATTGCGCGCAACACCGTGACGCAGGTCTACGAGCAGCTCGCGCTGGAGGGCTACGTGACGTCGGCGACCGGGCGGGGCACGACGGTCGCGGATACGTCGCCGGACGAGATCGTCGGCGCATCCGAGTCCGTCACGGCAACGGATCGTCGTGCGCTTGCCGCGCCGCTTGCGCCCACGGCGATGCCAACGCCGCGCCGCGCGCTATCCGCCCGCGGCGCCCGGCTGCTGGCCGGCGCGGGCTTCTCGAAACGCCAGTGGGGCGCGTTCATGCCGGGCGTGCCGGACGTGTCGCGCTTTCCGTCGCGGATCTGGACGCGTCTGCACAACAAGTACTGGCGCCGGCCGCGGCTGGATCTCCTGACCTATGCGCCCGGCGGCGGCCTCGCGCAGCTGAGGCACGCGCTCGCCGACTATCTGCGCACGTCGCGTTCGGTGCGCTGCACGCCGGAGCAGATCGTGATCACCACCGGCATCCATCAGTCGGTCGACCTCGCGGTGCGGCTGCTGTCCGACCCCGGCGACGTGATCTGGACCGAGGACCCGTGCTACTGGGGCGTGCGCAGCGTGCTGCACGTGTCGGGCCTGGAATCGCGGCCGATCGCGGTGGACAGCGAAGGCATCGCGCCATCGCCCGACGAACTCGCGGCGCCGCCGAAGCTGATTCTCGTCACGCCATCGCACCAGTATCCGCTCGGCATGGTGATGAGCCTCGCGCGGCGCCGGATGCTGCTCGAATACGCGCGGCAGCATCAATGCTGGATCATCGAGGACGATTACGACAGCGAGTTCCGCTATGGCAGCCGGCCGCTCGCGTCGCTGCAGGGGCTCGATACGGCGGGGCAGGTGATCTATGTCGGCAGCTTCGGCAAGACGCTGTTTCCGGGGCTGCGGGTCGGCTATCTCGTCGTGCCGGAAGCGCTCGCGGAAAGCTTCGCGACCGCGAGCGCCGAGCTCTATCGCGAAGGGCAGCTGCTGCAGCAGGCCGTGCTGGCGGAGTTCATTGCGGAAGGGCATTTCACGTCGCACATCCGACGGATGCGTGCGCTGTACGGCCAGCGCCGTCAGTTGCTGCTCGACGCCGCCGCGCGCCGTTATGGCGACGCGTTCGCGGCGCTCGGCGGCGACGCGGGGCTGCATCTGGTGATGCAGTTGCCGGAAGGCGCGGACGATCGTGCGGTGGCCGCCGCGGCGCTGGAGCGCGATATCGTGGTGCGCGCGTTGTCGGGGTATTACGCGGCGCCGTCGCGGGCGCCGTCGGGACTGCTGCTCGGCTACGCATGCGTGCCGGACGAGGAGATCGCGCCGGCGTTCGAGATGCTCGCCGACGCGCTCGATGCGACGCTACCGGCGTTTGCTTGAAGCAAAGCGCTCAGATCACCCGCTCGCGCAGCTTCGCCGAAGCGAGATCCAGCGCGCTGACCACGACGATCACCATGATCATCACGGCGGCCGTCTGCGCATACGCGAACGAGCGGATCGACTCATACAGCACCACGCCGATCCCGCCCGCGCCGACCATGCCGACCACCATCGCAGAGCGCACGTTCGATTCGAAACGGTACAGCGCGTACGAGATCCACAGCGGCATCACCTGCGGCAGCACGCCGTAGACGATCTCGTCGAGACTCGTCGCGCCGGTCGCGCGCACGCCTTCGGCGGGACGCGGATCGATCGCCTCGACGGCCTCGGCGAACAGCTTCGCGAGCACGCCGGTGGTGTGCACCCACAGCGCGAGCACGCCGGCGAACGGCCCGAGACCGACCGCGACGATGAACAGCATCGCGAACACCATCTCGTTGATCGCGCGGCATGCGTCCATCGCGCGCCGCACTGGCTGCACGATCCACTGCGGCGCCATGTTGTGCGCCGACATCAGCCCGCACGGCACCGCGCAGACGATGGACAGCAGCGTGCCCCATACCGCGACCGACAACGTCACGTACATCTCGTGCACGTACGTGCGCCACTCGGTGAAGTCCGGCGGGAAGAAATCGCGCACGAACTGCGCCATGTTGCCCGAGTCGGACACGAGGTCGAGCGGGCGCATGTCCGCGCCGTGCCACGCGATACCGAGCACGGCGAACGCGACGATCCAGCCCATGATGGAGAGCCAGCTGCGCTTGCCCGCCTGATGCGCGAGCGACGCGCCGTCCGCGGCCGCGTGCGCTTCGCGCGCGGCGCGCAGCGAGTCGGCGCGGCTCGCGCGTGACGTCGTCAGGTCGGCGGTATTCATTGCTTTTGCGACTGCGCGGGCTGCGTATTGAGCGCGGCGATCTTCGCATCGACCGCGGCCATCTGCTCTTTGCGATCGCTGTCGGACAGGTGCGTGTCGTTCTGGATCTGCTGCTTCTGCTGGAACAGCGTGATCTCGCGGATCGGCTGCAGCTGCGCATCCGACGCGGCCGCGAAACCGCTATAGCCGGTGATGTTCGCCATCACCGCCTTCTCGTGCGGATCGGTCTTCGCGTAGTTCAGGAAGAACTTGCGCAGCTTGTCCTTCGTGTCCTGCGGCAGGTCCTTGCGCCACACCAGCGGATCGGACGGAATCAGGTCCGACGTCCACAGCACGCGCACCTGCGCGAACTTGTCCGGATGCGCCTTCTGCAGCGTGCTCATTTCGATCGAGTTGTTGGTCGCGACGTCGACCACGTTGTTCACGACGGCCAGCAGGTTCGCTTCGTGGCTCGACGGCATCACGGTCTTGAACGCGGTGTTCACCTGCACGCCGTGCTTCGCGAACAGGAAGTAGCCCGGCACCAGCGTGCCCGACGTCGAGTTCGGATCGCCGTAGCCGAGCGTCACGTCTTTCGAGTCCTTGAACACGTCGTCGAGCGTCTTGAAGCGGCTCTTCACGTTGGTGATCAGCAGCGACCGGTAACCTGCGTCGCCGTTTGCATAGGTGACGTGCGCGAACACCTCGCCATCCGAACGATCGACTGCCTGGATCGCCGACGCGTTGCCGAGATACGCAATCTGCACCTTGTTGAAGCGCATGCCTTCGATGATGCCCGAGTAGTCGGTCGCGAAGAACGCGTTGACGTGCAGGCCGGTCTGCTTGTTCAGATCGTCGATCAGCGGTTGCCAGCGCGACTTCAGCACGGCCGACGAATCGGTCGAGATGATGCCGAAGTTCAGGTCCTCGGCGTGCGCGGCAACGCTCGCGAACGACGCGGCCACGGCGATGCCGGCGATCAGGTAGCGGAGAGATTTCATCGTGTTGATCCAGTTGGAAGAGCAGGGTGAACGGTGAAAGCCTGGGCGTGCCGGCATCGATCCCGACACACGTGCCGATGTCGATTGCGCACGCCAGTAAGGACGCCGGTAGGGATCGTCATGCGGAGCGCGCGGTCTTCAGCGCGAACGCCGGGTGAAAAGCGGCCGGTGCGGCGGATTCCGCGTCGCGCGACGCGTCGGCGGAAGGCTCGAGCAGTTCGTGCGCGTCGTCGCCGTAGAGGCGCCGCAGCAGCACCGGGGTCAGGGCCTTCGACGAGCCGTCGAACACCACCTTTCCCTGGCGCAGCGCGATCGTGCGCGGGCAGTACGCCATCGCGAAGTCGACCTGATGCAGCGACACGAGCACGGTGAGCTTATGCTCGACATTGAGCGTGCGCAGCAGGTCCATCACGCGGCGCGACGATTCCGGATCGAGCGACGCGATCGGTTCGTCGGCGAGGATGATGCGCGCCTGCTGCACGAGCGCGCGGGCGAGCGCGGCGCGCTGCTGCTGGCCGCCGGACAGGTTCGCCGCGCGTTCCGCCGCGTGGCCCGCGATGCCCACTTCGTCGAGCGCGGTCAGCGAGCGTTCGCGCTCGATCAGCGGAAAACGGCCGGTGAGGCGGCGCCACAGCGGCAGGCGCGCGAGCGAGCCGAGCAGCACGTTGGTTTCGACGGAAAGCCGGTTGACCAGATTGAACTGCTGGAACACGAACGCGACGTCGCGGCGGATCTTGCGCACTTCGCGCGCAATGCGGCCGTCGCGCTGGATAGGACGACCAAGGATCTCGATCTGCGACGGCTGCGCGTCGGACACGGAGAAGCCGGCAATGTGCCGCAGCAGCGTCGATTTACCCGAGCCCGATGCGCCGATCAGCGCCACCATCTCGCCCGGCTCGATGCGCAGGTCGATGTTGTCGAGCGCCTTGCGGCCGTTCGCGAACGTCTTGCTCAGGCGTTCGATCCGTATCGCGTCCATAAGTCTTCCATCAAACGTCGTCCGGGGAACCGGAACATCGACGCCCATTCTAGGAAGGCTCTATGACGGTTAAGTGAAGGTGGCGACGTCTAGACGACTATATGAATTTGATCGGATGAATGACGCTGCGCGGCCGTGTGTATCACGGCGTGATGTGACACGTCCGTGACAGCCTGGCGCGAAAAACGCAGCGTTCATGCAGCGGTGCGCGCGGATTCGCTATATTGCCGGTTTCAGGCGCGCACGCGCCGCAACCTTCGAGCGAAACCGGGGCTATGGCGCCGCTGAGTTTTCTTCCTGACAGCTTTGCCGAATATGACGAGCTGAAGGCAATTCTCGACATCGGCAGCGCCACCTTCGAAATTCGCAGCGCGTGCGACGTGAAGGTGGAAGGGCGGATCTTCTCGATGTACACCGCGAGCATCGGCTCGACCGATCCGCTCGCGCCCGCGATCGGCTTTTTCGGCGGCATTCACGGCCTCGAGCGCATCGGCTCGCAGCTGGTGCTCGACTATATGCGCGCGCTGCTCGGGCGCCTCGAATGGGACGAACTGCTCGTACGCCAGTTGCAATCCGTGCGCCTGATCTTCGTGCCGATCGTGAATCCGGGCGGCATGTGGGCCGCGACCCGCGCGAATCCGAACGGCGTCGACCTGATGCGCAACGCGCCGCAGGATGCCGATGCGCACGTGCCGTGGCTCGCAGGCGGGCAGCGGATCGGCGCGTGGCTGCCGTGGTATCGCGGTAGACGCGGCGCGCCGATGGAGGCGGAAGCGGTGGCGCTGCTGCACGTCGTCGAGAACGAGCTCGCGAGCCGTCCGTTCAGCGTCGCGCTCGATTGCCACTCGGGTTACGGCTGGGGCGACAGCATCTGGTTTCCGTACGCGCGCACGCGCGGACGGATGCGCCACCTCGCGGAGATGTACGCGCTGAAGACGATGTTCGAGCTTGCGCATCCGCATCACGGCTACACGTTCGAGCCGCAAAGCCATCAATACCTGCTGCACGGCGACCTGTGGGATTGCGCGTACGACCGCGCGCCGTCGGACAGCACGTTTCTGCCCGTCACGCTCGAACTCGGTTCGTGGCTGTGGATCAAGAAGAACCCGCGGCAGCTGTTCTCGCGTCAAGGCATGTTCAATCCGGTGAAGGCGCACCGCACGGCGCGCGTGCTGCGTCGCCACGCGAACCTGCTCGACTTCCTCACGCGCGCAGCGTTTTCGTCGCAGCGCTGGCTGCCTCAGGGCTCGCGGCGCGATCTGCTGCAGGAGCGCGCGATCGATCACTGGTACGGGAACGGTACGCGATGAGCACCTGGATCCTGCTGCGTGGGCTCACGCGCGAAGCGCGGCATTGGGGCGCGTTGCCGGACGCGCTGCGGGCGGCGGAGGTCGTGACGCGCGACGATGCGTTGCTGATGCCCGATCTGCCCGGCAATGGCGAGCAGGTGCGCGCGCGTTCGCCGCTGCACGTCGCCGGCATGGTCGCGGCGCTGCGCGACGAACTCGCGCGACGTGGCACGACCGGGCCATACTGTGTGCTCGCGATGTCGCTCGGCGGGATGGTGGCGACCGCGTGGGCGCAGCACTTCCCCGGCGAAGTGGCGCGCCTCGTGCTGATCAACACCAGCATGCGGCCGTTCAGCCGCGCGCCGGAGCGGCTGCGTCGCACGGCATGGCCCGACCTCCTGCGCATCGCCACGCAGTGGCGCAACTCGGGCGCAGCCGAAGCGCTGGTTCACGCGCGTACCTGCAACGAGCGCGCGCCGCTCGCCGCCGATCTCGCGGCATGGACCGCGATCCGCACGTCGGCGCCGGTGAGCCGCGCGAATGCGCTGCGTCAGCTGTGGGCGGCCGCGACGTTTCGCGCCGCGCGCGAGGCGCCGTCGAATCCGGTGCTCGTGTTGTCGTCGCGAGGCGACCAGCTCGTCGATCCGGTGTGCTCCGCGCAGCTTGCGCGCGCATGGCGCGTGCCGCACATCGAACATCCCGCCGCAGGACACGATCTGCCGCACGACGACGCGGCCTGGATCGCCGCGCGCATCCACGCGTGGACCGCGTCGCTCGATCCACTTGCAGGCGATGGTTCACCCGGCGCCGATACTGCCGGTTCCAAATCGCCGGCGTATTCCCGCTTTAACCACGATTCGTAATATTCAGGTAAATAGAACGGTTAGAATCCAGCTCGAAATAAATGCTCGAATAATCTTCACCGAATGCTGCGATAAAAGAAATGGCACGATCAATGCTTGGATATTTTTAGTGAAATGGCTTTTCGGTGCATAAAAATTCGCGCTTCGTAAAGTCAATAAAATGACGAATGCGCCGGTTACATTATGTTGCAACCTCAGTGCATAACGATGCTCACGTCGGTAGCCGCGATTCTGCTGGATTTTTCGATGTTTTAAACGATTTATACGGGCTGATTCAGGTTCGCGGCGGGCGGATTTTTATTACAAGTGATCGTCGAATCTCTCGAAAACGATACGTTTCACGCGCGCCGAAAAAGCGAT
Organism: Paraburkholderia phosphatilytica; assembly: GCF_003443895.1. Taxonomy (GTDB): domain Bacteria; phylum Pseudomonadota; class Gammaproteobacteria; order Burkholderiales; family Burkholderiaceae; genus Paraburkholderia; species Paraburkholderia phosphatilytica. The sequence goes on from NZ_QQOA01000052.1 coordinate 43,964, forward strand.
ATCCCGCTATGCGGGAGATCCTGGGGAAAACGATGGAAGTCCTGCCAGATAAGGCTGATCAGGCAATAAGAGCAGGCCGGACCGGTTTTCTCGCAGACCGCGAAGCGGTTTCTCACGACAGAAAAGAAACGTTTTTCAAAGGCAATTCCGTTTCTCGGAAAAGATGCGCAGCTCCATGAATATAAAACGTTTGTGCGAATGCACATGATTCGTCGTGAGAAAATGGCGAAAAGCGCGTGTTGCAGCGGAGAAACGAAAAACGAAGATCAGGAAGCCAAATAAATTTAACGTTTGATTTCTTATCGCGCCTACTGCCTTTTTAATCGGGAATGCTTCACATGGCATTGCCTATGCGTCTTGCAGCGGCGGATTGGCGTAGTCGCCAAACCGCACCTCACCACGTACAGGAGGATCACATGCGAAAAACTCTATTGGCGTCAGCCGCCTTGCTCGCATTGGGCTTCAGCGGCTACGCCCTGGCCAATCCATGCAGCGACGGGGCCAAATGCGAGCAGCGCGGCGATGGCAACGACACGCTGAACGCCACCGCAACCTCGACGCAGAGCAGTACGACGGGTAGCAATGCGAACGAAGTCGCGGCAGGAGCGACGGTCGCGCAGGATGCCTGGAACACGACGAAGGTCGTGGCCGTGAGCAATCTGTCCGGCTACGTCAGCAACGTCAGCGTCTATGGCATCGGCAACAGTGCCGCGAATACCGGCAGTGCGGCTGGTGGCAAGGGCGGCGGCGGCGCAAGCGGCCGCGGCGGTTCAGGCGGCAGCGCGCTGTCGGCAGGTGGCGACGGCGCGTCGGGCCGTGGCGGCTCGGGCGGCAGTTCGCTGGCGGCTGGCGGTAGCAGCGGACGTGCTTCCGGCGGCGACGGCGGCAGTGCGCTCGCAGGCGGCGGCAGCGGCGGAAACGGCGGCAGAGGCGGTTCCGGCGATGGCGGCAATGGCGGACGCTCGACTGTGACGGCTGGCAGTGGCGGCTCGGCAGGCGCGAGCGGCGGCGACGGCACGGGCTCGGGCGGCTATGGTCGCGGTTCCGGCGGCGGCGCGCTGTCGGCTTCGGTTGGCGTGGGCGGCGACGGCTACGGCGCGGCGGCAGCATGGGCCGACGGCAGCGGCGGCTCGTCGAGCACGCATGCCCATGGCAACAGCGGCAGCTCGACGGCGGGCGCAGGCACGGCAACCGCCACGTCGACGGCAACCGGCACTGGCGGCGCGGGCACCGGTGGCGCGTCCACCGCGACCGCGGGCGCCGGCACCGGCACCGGCGGCGCAGGCACGGGCACCGGTGCAGCTGGCACGGCCACCGCTGGCGCTGGCGGCGCGGCGACCTCGACCGCAGGCATGGGCGGCGCGGGCACTGGCGGCGCAGGCGGAGCAGGCGGCGCTGGCGGT
>NZ_QQOA01000053.1 GCF_003443895.1 Paraburkholderia phosphatilytica
CTGCTGGACCGTCACCCGGTGGCCCTGGGCGACGTATTTCTTCACCGTCTCGGGCGTCGCGGCGACGCGGGTTTCGTTCGCCCGCGTCTCGGCAGGGATGCCGATTTTCATGCGTTCCTCCATTGATGAACCAGCGCGAGCGTACGTCGATGCAAGCGGGAAACACAAAGACCTAATTCCTCTAACGGAATAGCGAACCCTTATGGCTGTCATCTATCGCGCGCACGACGCATCGGCACACGCTCCTGAAGCGGCCTGGATAACCGCCAACGCCATAAAAATCCGTTATCGGGCTAAAGCGAATCAGTCTTGGCCGATCCGCACAGCCGACGGTAGCCTGCTACGCGCGAGAGTCGCATTTCTCCGCCGGCATAGACATGCCAGCCATCTCAACACAAGCATCCAGGAGAACCATCATGCGGGAGTCCGTGCTCGTCACGCGCGCCACCTTTCCGAGTATCACCGATCGCTTGCGCGAGCATTTCGACGTGCTCGACAACTCCAGCGATACGATATGGAGCCAACCCGAACTCATCCAGCGTCTGCAGAACCGGTCGGGCGCCGTCGTTCACGGAAGCGACCGCATCGATGGAACCTTGCTCGATGCATGTCCGCAACTGCGCGCCGTCTGCAACATCGGCGTTGGCTACAACAACATCGACGTGGAAGCCTGCACGCTTCGCCGGGTTCTGGTCACCAATACGCCCGACGTGTTGACGGATACGACGGCCGACTTCGGATTCGCGCTGTTGATGGCAACCGCGCGCCGCATCACCGAATCCGAGCACTTCGTTCGACGCGGCGACTGGACGATCACCGGACGTTACGACATGTTCGTCGGATCGGATATTCACGACACGACCCTCGGCATCCTCGGCATGGGGCGCATCGGCCAGGCGATTGCGCGCCGAGGCGCGTTCGGCTTCGATATGCGCGTGATCTACCATAACCGCTCGAGGCTCGCCCCCGACGTCGAAGCGAGCCATCGCGCGCACTACGTCGACAAAGACACGCTGCTGCGCGAAAGCGATCACCTGGTCATCGTCGTTCCGTACTCGAAGAGTTCGCATCATGCCATAGCAACGCGGGAGCTTGCGTTGATGAAGCGTACGGCCACGCTCGTCAACATCGCTCGCGGCGGTGTAGTCGACGATGCCGCGCTCGCGCTCGCGCTTAACGAACACCGAATCGCGGCGGCCGGTCTCGACGTGTTCGAAGGTGAACCCCGCGTTCACCCCGATCTGCTCGATGCGTCGAATGTCGTGTTGACCCCGCATATCGGCAGCGCGTCCGTGGCGACGCGACACGCGATGGCGTCGCTGGCCACCGACAACCTGATCGCCGCTTTGGCACCGAACGCGCCCACGCGGGTGCCGCCCACTCCTGTGAATCCAGAGGTCCTGCAATCATGGGACTTGCCCAAATGACAGGCCCCGGCGAACCCGGCGGCGGTGCGTCAGCGATCAGGGTACTGGTGATGGGCGTCTCCGGATCCGGCAAATCGACATTGGCGGCAAGCCTTTCCGCCGCACTCGGGGCGGTCTTCATCGAAGGCGACGATCATCACTCTGCTTCGAGCCAGGACAAGATGCGCAGCGGCATCGCACTGAATGACGACGATCGTATGCCCTGGCTGATTCGTCTCGGTACCCTGGCTGCATCGCAAACCACGAACGTCGTGCTCTCTTGCTCCGCGCTGAAGACTGCGTATCGATCCGCACTCAGAGCCATGATTCCGGGCCTGAAGATCGTGTTTCTTGAACTCGATCTTCAGACTGCGCACAGGCGCGTCTCCGTCCGCAGCAACCACACATTCCCCGCCACGCTGGTGGCCAACCAGTTCGCGACGCTCGAATCGCCCGCGGGCGAGCCCGGCGTCCTGAGCCTGTCCGCCACCGATTGCGAAGCCGACCAGCTGCGCGCAGCGATGCACTGGTTGACGCCCACCTGATCGGCGTTCGACGATGCCGTTCCGACATCGACGCGCGCGCCGTCGATAAAAAGCAGCAGCCCTGGAATTCCTGAATTCCAGGGCCGCTCAACGGCGCCTTAGTCGCACCACCCTCCCCTCGGAGTTCCTGCCTTAGAACCGGTGCCGCAACCCAACGAACGTTTCGAGCACGCTGTTGTAGCCGTGAATCGGCATCGTAAAGTTCGGGTTCGAAGCCAGGGTCGTCCACGCGCCCGTGAAGTGGTTGTAGTCGAACCCGGCGTAGACGTCCGTTCGCTTGCTGAACAGATAATCGACCACCGGGCCCGTCGTGATGCGGGTCCCGCTGGTACCGGCGTGGTGCATGAAGTCGACGTACACCGGCAGCCTGATGTCGATATTCGGCGTCACCAGATAGTCGCCCGCCACCGAGAACGAATCGTTCTTGTAGTCGGCGGGCCAGACGTGGCTGTAGATATAGTTGGCGTAGAGCTTGAACTTCGAGAACGCGTACGTCGCGCCGATGGCAGCCGCCTTCTGCGTGCTGTCCGGAATCGTGATGCCGTAGTACGTGCTGCCGTACGTCGAGGTGGCGGGCGTCAAGCCGCCGATGTCGTTGACCACGACATACGCGCCGTTCACCGTAAGCGGGCCGTTCGCGTAGGTGAACGAGACTTCCGGCGAAGACGCATGGTGGAAATCGCCTGCCACGCCACCGAGCGTGTACTGGCCACGCAAGGTGATCCCGGCGAACTGCGGAGACGTGTACCGGATTGAATTATCCAACCGGGCTCCGGCGGTCTCGCCCGCCGCCTGGAACGCGAAGGTCTGCGAGTAGTTGGCGAGACTGAACACGTCGTTGGACGCAACCGTCTCGTGAATGAGCGCGTATTGACGACCGACGGTCACCGTGCCGTACGGGCTCGACAGGCCGACGAATGCCGTACGGCCGAAGATGCGCGTCGCACCAGCCGGCGTGGCTTGTTGCAGTGCGCCGGTGTTCGGCGTAAATCCCGATTCGAGCTGGAAGACCGCTTTCATTCCGCCGCCGAGATCCTCGCTGCCGAGCATGCCCCAGCGGTCGCTCGACAGCGCGCCGCCGTTGCCCATCGTGTAAAGCTTGCCGCCGGTCGCCGTCTGATGGGTATCCATCCGGATGCCGACATCGAGAATACCGTACAGCGTGACGCTGGACTGCGCCGAAGCAATCGACGAAAAGGCTCCAAACATCAGTAATACTAATAATTTTTGTTTCATTTTTTCCCCTGACTATGCATGGATGAATCACGCTATTGCACTTGCTCTCCCGGACAGGAACGATTCGAATCCGCTCCCGTCCGGCGCCTGCTCTCGTCCGATGTACGGCGTTGCCCCGAGGCACCCCATCACACCAGTTCGCTCACCGCCCTTTCGATCTTTCTGCAGCCTTCTTCGATCACGTCGATGCCTGTCGCGATCGACATCCGGAAATAGGGCGACACGCCATACGCCGATCCCGCGACGAGCACGACGCCGGCGGTTTCGATGAGATAGAGCACGAAGTCGCTGTCGCTGCCGATCACCTCGCCGGACCGCATCCGCTTCCCGATCACGCCCGCGCAGTTGACGAACAGATAGAAGGCCCCGGCTGGCGCCGCGCAGCGCAGACCCGGAATGGCGTTCAACAGCGCCACTGCCCGGTCTCGCCGCTTGCGGTAGATCTGTACGGCTTCGGCGATGCTGCCCTGATCGCCCTGCAGCGCCGCAAGCGCAGCGGCCTGACTGACCGACGAAGCGCAACTGGTCGACTGCGATTGCAGCGTGTCCATCGCGGCGATGATGTCGGAAGGACCTGCCGCATAGCCGATCCGCCATCCCGTCATCGCGTAGGTCTTCGATACGCCGTTCACGACGACCGTCCGGTCGCGGAGCGCGGGCTCGATCGCCGCGATGTGGGGATTGCCCTCGGCGTCGTAACGGATGTGTTCGTAGATGTCGTCAGTCAGCACGAGGACGTCGGGATGCCGTAGCAGGACGTCCGCAAGGGCCCGCAACTCACTGGCCGTGTACGAAGCCCCGGTAGGATTGCTCGGCGAATTCAGGATCAGCCAACGCGTGCGAGCGGTGATGGCGGACTCGAGCAGGTCCGGTGTGACCTTGAAGCCGGCGGACTCATCGCACGCCATGATGACCGGCACACCCTCGCACGCCACGACCATATCCGGGTACGAAACCCAGTACGGCGCGGGAATCAGGACTTCGTCGCCAGGCTCGACCGAAACCGCCAGCGCGTTGAAGATCGCGTGCTTCGCCCCGCACGTGACGATGATCTGCTTCGGGTCGAAGCGCAGATCGTTCTCTTGCGCAAGCTTCTCGGCGATCGCGGTCCGAAGGGCGATGGCTCCTGCCGTCTGCGTATAGCGGGTCTCGCCGCGCTCCACCGCCTCGGCCGCCGCCCGCCTGATGTGCGGTGGCGTCGGAAAATCCGGCTCGCCAATGGCGAGGTTGACGATCGCGCGGCCCTGGCGGCGCAGTTCCGCGGCACGATCGGCCGCGGCGCTGCTCGGCGATGTCTTGATGCGCTGCATCCGCGACGCGATGCGGGATGAACTCACTCTACGCTCCTTGTCTGCACGGTATGCCAGGCAAGTTAAGCGTGCCAAATTCTTCGCACAAAGATGGATTCGCTCTAGCGGAATCGTATTCGCTTATACCCAGGCCGCTTCCGCTGATACTGGCGAGCGCGACGGCCATAGCGCGCGATTCTCATTATTTTTCCGGATGTCGAATTGACGCCGCATGCCTTACGATTCCCGGCATCGATTGTCGAATCATGCGCGAATCGCAGGGCGGAAGGCCGTGAACCTCAGACGTTTGAAGTATTTCGTGAAGATCGTCGATCTGGGCAGCCTGACGCAGGCCTCCGAGATCCTTCATATTGCGCAGCCCGCCCTGAGCCAGCAACTGATGATTCTGGAAGGCGAATTCCGGCACCAGCTCCTCACGCGCACGAAACGCGGCGTGACGCCCACGGAGGCCGGTCTCACGCTGTACCGTCACGCGCAGATCGTGCTCCGTCAGCTCGAACAGGCGCGCAGCGACATGGACAAGCGCGACGACTCGCTGGTCGGCAAGGTCTCCATCGGGCTCGCACCAGGCACCGCCGCATCGACGCTGTCGCTTCCGCTGCTGAAGACGGTGCGCGCGCAGCATCCCGGCATCCTGCTTTACCTGAACGAGAGTTTCGGTACCACGCTCAGCGAACTGATCGTCAATGGCCGCATGGACATGGCTGTGCTCTATGGCGACCATGCGTCGCATGGCCTCGCGTTCCGGCGTCTGAAAGGGGAAGAGCTGTTTCTGGTCACGCCACGCAACATGGCCATGCCGGCGGGGCCCATCCCGATGTCCATGTTGCAGGATGTCGATCTGATGTTGCCGAGCCCTTATAACTACCTTCGCAAATATATCGACGACGCGTTGTCGATCGCGCGAGTGAGGCCTCGAATCGTGGCCGAGATCGAATCGGCATCCCCACTTTCGTCGGCGATCCGGGAGGGGATCGGCGCCACGATCCTGCCGGACTCGGCTGCCCGCATCATCGCGAACGCGGGAGACGGCATCCAGCGCCGCCTGGTGGCGCCGAGAATAGAAGCGCCGTTGTCGATCTGCGTCTCCGACCATCTTCCGCTTTCGGAGCCGGCGGTCGCGGTCCAGCAGATTCTCCTCGACCTGATCTCGAACCTGTCGCTGGACTCCGATGTGTGCGCCGGTTCCAAAGATGTTCAATGCGATCGGAAAGCGACGGAACAGCATTCATGACCATCAACTTCAAGCTGTTGAAAAGCTTCGTCGCGGCGGTCGAGCTGGAGAGCATGTCGGGCGCGGCCAGTCACCTGCATATCGCGCAGCCCGCGCTGAGTCAGCACGTCAGCCTGCTGGAGAAACACTTCGGGCAGAAGCTGTTGATCCGGACCAACGTCGGCGTGCAGCCGACTCACGCGGGCAAAGAGTTGTACCGTCACGCACTCGCCATTCTCGACCAGCTCGACAAGGCAGAAATCGACGTCACGCGATCGGCCAACGTGATTTCCGGCAATGTGCGGGTCGGCATTGCGACGTACAGCACCACGTCGTCGATCCTCTCGATCCCGCTGCTCAAGTCGATCAGACGCGACTATCCGGACATCAACCTGTTCCTCAACGACAATTTCGGTCTGGTGTTGAGCGAGATGGTCATTACCGGTCGCATGGACATGGCGATCATTTACGCGTCGCAGCCCATCAAAGGCGTCGTGTTGCAGCCGCTCCTCGAAGAAGAACTGTTCCTGATCGCGCCGCCTCACATGGATCTGCCGCCCGACATCGACGGCGCGATTCCGCTCACGGCGCTGGAAAGCGTCGAACTGCTGCTGCCAGGCCGCACACATTTCCTGCGGCAGATGATCGAGAAGTCGTTCGCGGATGCTGGAATCAAACCGCTCGTCGCGGCGGAAATCGAATCGGAAGCGACGTTGCGCGATGCGATCGAGGCCGGGCTTGGCGCGACCATTCTGCCGTGGGCACTGGCCAGCACGTTTTCTGAAACCCAACGGCCGCTCACCCGCCGTTTGATCGATCCGACTCTGCGCGCGACGGTTTCGCTCTGCGTGTCGGACAGCCTGCCGGTCTCGGAAGCGGCACAGGCAGTGCGCGGCGCGCTTGCGCAGCTGGTCGGTGATCTCGTTGCCGAGCAGCGTTTCGTTGGCGTGAGCGCGCCCGCTCGTGCGGGCGCGCTGATCGATTGACGCGGCCGCGTTGCGGCCGCCGGTTCCACTGCTACACCGCTTGCCCGGACAACCCGCGCATCAGCTTCACGCCATCCGCCACGAAAGGATCGGCGTGGTAGTACAGAAGCTGGGCGCCGGCCTTCACCAGATGCTCGACGTTCTCCTTCACCACCAGCGTGCCCGCATGCTTGCCCGCCTGACGGATCCGGCCCAGCGTGCGGTCGACCAGGTCGAGCACCGGCTGCGGACGGCGCGCGCCGGGCGCAACGTTCGGCGAATAGCCCATCGATTGCGACAGATCACCGGGGCCGACGAAGAACACATCGATCCCTTCCACCTTCAGGATCTCGTCGAGATTCTCCACGGCCTGCGTCGACTCGATCATCACGACGACCAGCCGGTTCTCGAAGTCGTCAGGGCACGCGTAGCGGATCGTGGCGACGACTTCGCGCGCGCTGTCGGCGGTATGCACGAGCGGGACCATCACGCCATCGGCGCCGCAGTTGAGGCAACGCGTAATGGTCGAGCGATCCTGGCTCTGCGGACGCACGATCGTATAGCCGCCGCCGAAGCGCGCCGCTTTTGCCATCAATTGAAGCTGGTCGAAACCAGCGGCACCGTGTTCGCAGTCGACGAAGATCGAATCCACGCCTGAGCGAGTCAGCTTCTCGGCAAGCGTCACTGAAACGTGATTCGGGTTCACCATCAGAACGGACTGCCCGTTCGCGAGTCGTTGCTTAAGCGTTGTGCTCATGCTTGCTTTCCTGGTACGTTTGCGGGCGCAACGCCATCGGGCGCGCCGAGCCAGCGGCTGATTTCCGTGTCCGGTCCCTGGTCGCGCTGCAAGGTCGGGCTGATCACGAGTTCCTCGATCGTGGTTCGCGCCGGCAACGTGCAACACAGCAGCACCGCCTGCGCGACGTCGTCCGGACTGACCATCGCCGCGCGCTCCTCGGCGCTCGGCGGGCGTACGCGGGTATCCATGATCGGCGTGTTGACCTCGCCGGGCAAAATCGTCGTGGAGCGGATGTGGTTGTTGCGGAACGTCGAGTGCAGATAGGTCATCAGGTTGCGCACGCCGGCTTTCGCGGCGCCATAGGGCGCACCGCCGAGCAGGCTCGGGCGCACCGCTGCGAGCGAAGACACGGTGATCACCGTGCCGCCGCCGCGGGCCAGCATGCCCGGAAGCACCGCCTGGATCAGCACGTAGACCGCGGTCAGATTCACCGACACGGTCGAGTCCCAGTCCGCTTCGTCGATCCACTGGATATTGCGGACCCGGCTCGACGCTCCCGCGTTGTTGACGAGGATGTCGACGGTGCCGAGCTCCGCTTCCACCCAGCGCACCATGTCGATCATCTCGGCACGCTTCTGCAGGTCGACCTGGCGAGCGTATGCCTGACCGCCGGCCGCACCGATCTCGCGCGCTACAGCTTCGAGCGTATCCAGCCGCCGGCCGACCACCACGACCCGCGCACCTTCGGCGGCGAGTCGTAGCGCGGTCGAGCGGCCAATGCCCGAACCGCCGCCCGTGACGATCGCAATCTGTCTGTCGAGCGCGCCCATTTATTGCACCTTGCCGGACGTACCCGCGCTGCCGGTAACCGGATTCGCGTAGCCGTAGTCCGACTTTGCGCCAGCCGCGGTGACCAGGCCCTCCCGCAGGTCGCGTTCGATCAGCTCGTGCGGTCGATCGCCTGGATTACCCCAACCGCCGCCGCCCGGCATTTCGAGCACCAGTTGCTGTCCCGGCTCGAGCACCATCTTCCCCTTCGGAAAGGCCGGCCGACCTTCGAGCAGCACCGCGCCGGCGCGACCGGACTGGCCGCCGACCACCCCGAAGCACGGATGGTTGACGCGTTCGGTGCTCAGATAGATGTTCATCGGGCGCGTCGAGAGATTGCGCAGCACGCCGCGCTGGCCCAGGCCGCCGCGATATTTGCCGGCGCCGCCCGAGTCGGGAATCAGCTCCTTGCGCTCGGTGAGGATCGGCACGGCGATCTCGTACATTTCGACCGGCGTCACCTTGCAGTTCGACGGGAAGCTGAGCGTGTCGTTGCCGTCCATCGTCGCGCGTCCGCCCTGGCCGCCGTGGAAATTCTGGATGCTGCCGTACGCGCTGCCGTCTTCGCGTTGCCCCTGGCAATTGACGCCCCAGATCGGCGCGCCGCCGCTATCGCCCTGCACGCGTTCCGGCAGCACATCCTGAAGCGCGCGGAAGATGAGGCTCGGAATCACGTGGCCGATCAGATTGCGCGCGCTGCCCGCAGCCGTGCGGCCGGGGTTCAGGATGCAGCCCGCCGGCGCCTCGTCGGTGATCGGGAGCATGCAGCCTTCGTTGTTCGGCGTCTCCGGGTCGAGCAGGCACTTCAACGCATACACGCTGTGCGCGACGCGGTAGTGCGGCATCACGTTGATGCCGCGTGCCACTTCCGGCGAGGTTCCGTCGTAGTCGATGTGAATCGACTCGTCGCGAATCTCGACGCTGACCGTCAGGTGCACGTCTCTCTCGAAGCCGTCGAGCATCACTTCCGCGCCGTATTTGCCGTTCGGCAGCGCGGCGATCGCGCGGCGCATGAAGCGCTCCGAGCGGCCATAGATCGCCGCGCCGAGGCCTTCGAGATCGTCGAGACCGTATTCGTCCATGAAGCGCGTCAGTTCGCGATTGATCACGTCGTTCGCCGCGACCATGCTCTGGATGTCGCCGCGAACTTCATGCGGCAGACGCACGCTCGCCTCCAGCACCGCAAACACGTCTTCATTGGGTTTGCCGGCCTTGAAGAGCTTCAGGATCGGCAGGCGGATGCCTTCCTCGAACATATCGGTCGAATCCGGCGACTGCGGCCGTCCGCCAATGTCGGGCAAATGCGCAATGCTGCCGGCGTACGCGACGATGGTCCCGTTGCGGAAGATCGGCGTGAGCATCACGAGGTCCGGCAGGTGGCCCGTGCCGATCATCGGATCGTTGGTGGCCAGGATGTCGCCCGGCTCCAGCGTCTCCGGCGGAAACGCCTTGAGGAAGTAGTTCTGCGCCGCCATCGGCAGCGACGTGATGAACACCGGAATCGACCACGTGCACTGCGACAGCGCTCGGCCTTTCGCGTCGAGCAGCACCGTCACGTAGTCGTGGTTTTCGCGCACGATCGGCGAGAAGGCGGTGCGACCCAGCGCGCTGTCCGCCTGGTCGGCGATGAAGACGAGGCGATCCCACATCACCTGCAGCGTGATCGGGTCGTTGAAATCGGGGTTGCGGATGGGCATGACGTATTCCTTCCTCAAGCGAGAAGCATGATCAGATTTTGCTGTGCATCGACCGAAGCCGTCGCGCTCGGACCGACGACGACGGTCGACTCGCGTTGCTCGATGATCGCGGGGCCCTGAATCTGGCGGTCCTGCGTTAGCGCGTAGTGGTCGTACACGGGCGTGTCGACGTACGTGCCGAGTTCGTCGAAGTACACGGGGCGCGTGCCTTTGAGCGGGTCTTTCGTTGCGGCACCCGCACCGCCGATGCGGCCAGCGGTAACGTGGCTGCGCGGACCGCTGACGCGCACGCGCCACGTAATGACCTCCACTGGCGAGCCCGCCACCGTGCGGCCGTACAGCGCTTCATACGCCGCAAAGAATCGCGCGAGGAGTTCCTCGACGAACCCGTCGGATGCCAGGTCCCGCTCCGGCAGCGCGACCGAAATCTCGTGGCCCTGGCCCACGTGCCGCATATCCACGGTAAAGGTCGCCGTGATGTCCGCGGACGCAACGCCGCTCGCGAGCACCACTTCGCGTCCCTGTTCGACGAGCGGATCGAGCACCGCGTGGATCAGCGCCGGATCCCACGACGCGAGTGCGAGCGGACGGCTCGCAGAGAGATCGGATGCCACCGGCGCGCCCAGCAGGCCGATTGCCGACGTCACGCCAGCACCCAGCGGGCAGATGACCTTGCCGATCCCGAGCTTGCGCGCGACGCCATACGCGTGCACCGGGCCTGCGCCGCCGAACGCGATCAGCGGCAGCGCGCGCGGATCAACGCCGCTTTCCGTCGCCTGCATCGCCGCCGCCTTGCTCATGCTTTCGTTGACCATGTCGTGGATCCCCCACGCGCAGCGGTCCGCCGTGATCTGGAGGCGATCGGCCAGTCGCGACATCGCGGCCTTCGCCGCCGCGCGGTCGAGCGCGAAGTCGCCGCCAAGGAACGAGTGCTCGTCCACGTAGCCAAGCAGCAGGTCGGCGTCCGTCACGGTCGGCTCGGTGCCGCCCCGGCCGTAACAGGCGGGTCCGGGCGCCGCGCCCGCGCTGCGCGGACCGACCGCCAGCAATCCCAGCTGACTGCGCGACGCGATGCTGCCACCGCCCGCGCCGATCTCGATCATGTGAATCGACTGAATCTTCAGCGGAAAGCCGCTGCCCTTCCGGAAGCGCTCGTAGCGGGCGACTTCCAGTTCATTGGCGATCATCGGTTGTCCATTCGGGATCAGGCACAGCTTCGCGGTCGTACCGCCCATGTCAAACGACAGCACGCTCTCCTCGCCCGCCGTGCGGGCGTAGTCCGAAGCGGCCACAGCACCGGCGGCGGGACCGGATTCGATCAGCCGCACCGGCACTCTCGCCGCGGTCGAACTCGGCACGACGCCACCGCTCGACGTCATCCACAGCAGTTGCCGCTCGATGCCGCGTTTCGACAGCTCACGTTCGAGGTGGTCGACGTGACGGACCATCAGCGGCTGTGTGTACGCATTGGCCACCGTGGTCGATGCGCGATCGAACTCGCGAACCTCGGGGCAGACGGACGACGACAGCGACACCGCGATCTCCGGCGCGACGCTGGCGAAGAGATCGCGCACGCGCTGCTCGTGCTCCGGATATTTGTAGGCATGCAGCAGGCAGACCGCCACCGAGCGGATGCCCGCGTCACGCAGCTGAACGGCAATGTCCTTCACCTGGGACTCGCTCAGCGAGCGCACGATCACACCATCCGCCGTCACGCGCTCGTCGGCGCCGAAGCACAGATCGCGCGAAACGAGCGGTTCCGGATACTGGATGTTCAGGTCGTACAGGTCGTAACGCCCTTCCGTGCGAATACGGAGCATGTCCTGGAAGCCGTCGGTCGTGATGAAGGCGGTTTCCACGCCTTTTCGCTCCAGCACCGCGTTGGTCACGACCGTCGTCGCGCCGAGCACCTGCGGCGCGCCCTTGCCCTCGCCGCCGGCACGCACCCGCACCAGCAGCTCGTCGATGCCCTGCAGCACGGCGCGTGCCGGATCATCCGGCGTACTAAGCACCTTGTGCAGAAGAATGTTGCCCTGTTCGTCCGCCATCGCGAAGTCGGTGAACGTACCGCCCGTATCGAATGCCAGCTTCATCTTTCCTGTTCCCTATGTCGTGTCGCCCCGCGGGGCCATCACTGAAAAATCGGTTGGTATGGACGTCAACCCGCCTGTTCGCCGTCCGCGAGGCGTCCCCAGGCAGCCGGCTGGGCCGTCCGCTGGCCGTCATGGCCCTGTCCTGTCATGAAGAGCTCGCCGAGCTTCGCCTGACTCAGTTCGCCGACCGGGCTGTCCCAGATCACCTTACCCAGACGGAGCACCACCGCGCGCTCGGCCGTTTCCATCGCTTTGCGCGTGTTCTGCTCGACCAGCAGGATGGTTCGCCCCCCTTCGTGCAGACGTTTGAGTTCGTTGAATACGAGCGTCACGGCTTGCGGCGAAAGCCCGACCGAAGGTTCGTCCACCAGCAGGATTTCCGGGCGGCGCAGTACCGCCATCGCCATCTCCAGCAGCTGCTGCTCGCCGCCGGACATATTTCCCGCGAACTGATTCCGCCGTTCGCGCAGGACCGGAAACAGCTCGTACACGTATTCGCGCTCTTCCTGGGTTTTCGCATCGCGTACCGTGTACGCCGCCATCTCCAGGTTTTCCTCGACCGTCATCAGCGGAAAATTGCAGCGGCCTTGCGGCACATACGCGATGCCTTGAGACAGGAAAGCGCGCGGGCGCTTGCCCGCCAGCTCGGTGCCTTTCCAGCGGATCGCGCCGCCCTTGTGGGTCGTCATGCCATACAGGGTTTTCAGCAAGGTCGATTTGCCCGCGCCGTTCGGCCCAAGCAACGTGACGAACTCGCCCTGTTTGACCCGCAGATCGACGCCCTGCAGGATTTCCAGATGGCCATACCCTGCACGCAGCCCCTCGATTTCAAGCATCATCGTCGTCACACTCCCAGATAGGCCTCGATGACCTGCGGATCCCGGACGATCTCCTCCGGTTCGCCGTCGGCGAGCTTCGTCCCCTGATGCAGCACGATCACCCTGTGCGACAGGTCCATCAGCACGTCGGTGTTGTGCTCGATCACGACGAAGCTCACACCAAAACGACGGTTCGCTTCGCGAATGCTGTCGATCACTTTCTCGATCAGCACCGGGTTGATGCCGGCAAGCGGCTCGTCGAGCAGAATCAGTTCAGGTTCCGGCATCAGCATCGACGCGAACTGGATCAGCTTCTGCTGACCGCCTGAGAGGTTCCCGGCAGGCAATCGCGCGACCCGCTCCAGTCCCGAGATTTCGATCAGTTCGGCCGCCCGTTCCCGCAGGCGGCGCAAGCGCCGCCGGGCGGCGGGGCCAAGCGAGAACGTCGACAGGATTCCTGGGAAACTCGCCATCTGTCCCGCGAGCACCAGGTTCTCTTCCGCATTCAGACTGTGGAAGACGACGGTCTTCTGGAAACTGCGCACCAGACGCCCTTCGCGAACGATGCGATTCATCGACCACTTCGTGATGTCGTGGCCGTTCATGACGACCTTGCCGCCGTCGCTGCGCTGCAGACCGGTGCAGCAATCGAACAGCGTCGACTTGCCGGAGCCGTTCGGTCCGATCAGCCCGCACACCTCTCCACGCCGGATCTTGAAGTCGACGCCGCGCAGCGCGAGCACACCACCGTATTTCTTGCGCAAGCCTTCAACACTCAGGAGTACCTCGCGATCAACGGTCATGGCTGTCCTCCCCGCGCGCGCCGAAGCGGATTCGGGCCAGCCGTTCCAGACCGCGATCCAACACCGGAGCGACGCCATGCGGCACGACGAAGACCAGCATGAGGAGCACGAAGCCGTAGATGATCATCCGCAGTTCCGGCGTGATCCGCAGTGCTTCGGACAGCGCGACGAACAGAATGCTGCCGATCACCGCACCCAGTACCCGTCCCACTCCGCCTCCGAGCACGATGACGAGAATCGTCGTCGAGTAGTACATCTGGAAAACCAGCGGGCTGACCACCGTCATATAGTGCGCATACAGGCTTCCGCCCATGCCGGCGAACAGCGCGCTCAGCATGAAGACCACCAGCTTGTACGCCCAGGTCGGTATGCCGAGCGATGCCGCCAGGATTTCGTTGTCGCGAATCGCCACCATGCAGCTCCCGGCAGGCGACTTGATGAGCGCGTAGAACGCGAGCGTCGCAAGAATGGCGATCACGAGCGCGAGGTAGTAGTACGCGGGAATCGAACTGACGACCAGGTCGAATCCGCCGATGTGAAGCGACGGCGAAGGCACGCCCGCCAGCCCCATGTCGCCGCGCGTCACGCTGATCCAGTTCTTCGCGACGGTCTCCGCGATCACGACGAAGCCGAGCGTGCACATCACGAACGAATAGGTTCGCAGCCGCAACGCCGGAATGCCGATCGGCAACGCGATCAGCCCGGCGACCACGCCGCTCGCTACGAAATTGAGCACGAACGGCGTGCCGAAATGCAGCGACAGCAACGCGGACACATACGCGCCGATGCCGAAGAACACGCCCTGCGCCAGCGACAGAAGGCCCGTATAGCCGAGGATCAGATTCAGGCCGTGCGCAGGCAGCAGGAAAATCATCGCGATGATGAGCGCGTGCAGGTAGTACCCGCCTAGCACGAGCGGCGCGGCCGCCAGCGCGGCGACCACCGTCACCGCGCCAACCCAGCGCAAGGCTGGCAGATGACGTGGCACAGGTGCCATCGTCTCGAGGGTGGTAGACATGTTCAAGGTTCCAAAGAGTGGCTGGGCCCGTCGTGGTTCGATCGGGTGGCGGCCGTGATGTCCGGTTGCGAGATTGCGGTCGAAGCGATCAGAACCGGGCTTTTGGTGCGAACAGCCCCATTGGCCGGAACATCAGCATCAGAAGGAGCGCAATGAATCCAACGCTGTCGCGGTACTCGAGGCCGATCGATCCGGCCACAAGACTCTCCGCGATGCCGAGCATCCAGCCTGCGAACAGCGTTCCGCGCACATTGCCCATCCCGCCCATCACGATCACGGCGAAGGTCTTCAACGTGATCGTCTCGCCCATGCCGCCATATACGCTGACGTTGATCGGCCCGGTGAGCGCGCCGGAGAATGCCGCCAGTGCGGTGCCCAGAATGAAGGTTTGCCGCACGACCTTTTCGACGTCGATACCGATGACCTGGCAGCACTCGGGGTTCTGCGACACCGCGCGGATCGACTTGCCCATCCGCGTGCTGCGCACCATCCATTCCAGTCCCGCGAACATCACGAGCGAAGCCACCACCAGCACGATCCGCTGTTGCGCCATGCCGATGCCGAAGAATTCGACCGGGTCCAGCCAGCCGCCCGGAAACACCTTGTAGCCGCCACCGAACGCGAGGATCACGGCGTTCTGCAGCACCAGCGAGATACCCAGGGTCGCAAGCACGCCCGATTGAAACGGCGCGTTCACCAGCCGCTGCATGACCAGGCGTCCGATCAACGCGGCGATCAGCGCGCTCACCGCAACCGCGATGACGATCGACGCGCCGTAGTCGATACCCAGCTTCGAAATCACGTACCACGCCGCGAACGTGCCGATCATGTAGTACTCGCCATGCGCGAAATTGATCGCGCGCAGCACGCCAAAGATCATCGTCATGCCGGCGGCGATCAGCGCGTAGACCGACCCCGCGACGACGCCGTTGACGATCTGCTCCAGCAGAAAATTGCCCATAGCCGAATGCTCCAGAACGGTATCAGTGCGCCTGATAGTCGACGCGCGACGACAGCACGCCCTTTTCCACGGCGTTGCCGTCATCCACTTCCAGCAGCACGATCGGCACGATCGCCTGCTGATGGTCGTCGAACGTCACCGGCCCCATCACGCTGTCATACCGGATCTTGGCGAGCGCGGCGCGCACGTCGGCCGGCTTCGTGCTGTTCGCATTCCTGATCGCCTGCGCCAGTAGGTTCACCGTGTCCCAGTGCGTATAGGCGTGAACGTTGGGGGTGTCGCCATCGTAGGCCTTCCTGTAGTCGGCCACGAACTTGAGGCTGCGCGGATCGGACCATGAAGGCAGCCAAGCCACGGTCTCGATCGAACCATTCAGCACGTCAGGCGCCGCCGCGATCGTGCTGGGCGTCGTGAATTCGGCGTTACCGACGAGCTTGACCTTGCCGCCGAATCCCATCTCGTGCATCTGTCGCGCGACGATCGGCGTCGTATCCGCCAGACCGTACATCAGGATCGCCTGCGCGCCGGAATAGCGGATCTTGCTGAGCACCGGACGGAAATCCGTCTCCGCTTCCTTGTAGTAGTCCTCGCTTACGATGCTCGCGTGGTCCTGCTGAAGGTACTTTTTGGTGAAGTTGATTGCGCCGCGTCCGAAGTCCGTATCCACCGAAAGCACAGCGAACTTCGTATAGCCCCGCTTCGTCGCATAGGCCAGTGCGGCCGCCGCGCGAGCTTCGTCGGTGGGATAGTTGCGAAACGTCCACTTGTAGCCGCCCACGCCTGCCTTGTAGGTGATCTCCGGATTCGACGACGCCGCGTTCAGCAGCAGCACGCCGGCCTGCTCGACCACCGGCTGCATCGCGAGCGTCACGGAGCTGCACACGTCGCCGATGATCATCGACACGTTGTCGAAGCGGATCAGCCGCTGCGTCGCCGACACCCCTTCCGCGGGCACGCACTGACTGTCGCCGGGAACCAGTTGCAACTTCTTGCCCAGCACGCCACCCGCGGCATTGATCTGGTTGACGGCTAGCGTCGCGCCCTTCAACGCGTACGCACCGTAGCGCGAGTTGGCGCCGCTTTGCGGACTCACGACGCCAATCTTGATCACGTCGTTGTCCTGCGCCGACGCTGTTGCTGCGATGAACAGGCTCGTGACGGCACATGCCGCGATGGACACTACGTTCCGCAGCCGGCTCGCCAGCGGTTTCCTTCCCATAGAGTTTCTCCGTCGATCAAGAATAGGCACTGGAAATAAAGGTACAACACCAATAAGGGCCGGCTAATACGTAATGCAGCTTCCGCCATAATGGTTCGTGATAGGGCAACTCGCGACTCGGAAAGCACGGCGTGCCGCTGCCTTCGAGCGGAACCGCGACGGGTCGCTCGAACGCAATGCAGCAAGGAATCGTGCAGTCGGAGAAGAAGGAAACTGGAGAGCGGAGACGACAGATGAATCAGCGGTGGGGGTAGTCGACCTTCGAGTACATCGCGCCCTTGATCACCGGCTTTCCGCCTTCGTCCTCGACGAGCACCATCGGCAGGACCGCCTGTTGATGATCGTCGAACGTTACCTCGCCCATCACGCTGTTGTACCGGATTTTCGTTAGCGCGAGACGGATGCTGTCATTGTTCACGCTGCCTGCTTCCTGAACGGCCTGTGCGAGCATGTGCAGCGATTCCCACGGCGAGTAGGCCTGCACGCTTGGCACCTCGCCGTCGTACGCGCGCTCGTAGTCGCTGACGAATTTCCGGCTGCGCGGGTTCCGCCACTCCGGCAACCACGCGGCGACTTCGACGGCGCCTTCCATCACCTTCGGCGCAGCGGCAATGGTGACTGGGTTCGCGAACTCTCCATTGCCGACCAGACCGACCTTGCCTGCGAGCATCATCTCGTTCATCTGTCGCGCGATGATCGGCGTGGTGTCGGCCTGACCGTACATGATGATGGCCTGCGCACCGGAATACTTGATTTTCGTGAGCACCGGCCGAAAATCGGTTTCGGTTTCCTTGTAGTAGTCTTCGCTCAGGATCTGCGCCTTGTAGCGCGACAGATATTTCTTCGTGAAAGCAATGGCGCCGCGCCCGTAGTCGGAGTCGACCGACAGGACCGCGAACTTCTGGTAGTGCTTGACCTGCACCGCGTATTGCAGTGCGATGGCGGCGCGCAACTCGTCGGTCGGATAGTTGCGGAACGTCCATTTGAATCCGCCGACACCGGCCCGATAGGTGATCTCGGGATTCGACGACGCCGCGTTCATCAGGATCACATGTGCCGATTCGACGACGGGCTGCATCGCGAGCGTCACGGAGCTGCACACGTCGCCGATGATCATCGACACATGGTCGAACCGGATCAATCGTTGCGTGGCCGATACCCCTTCGGACGGCGCGCACTGACTGTCGCCGTTGACCAGCACGATTTTCCGGCCCAGCACGCCGCCGGCTGCATTGATCTCTTCAGCGGCCAGTTGGGCGCCCTTCCACGCGAACGCGCCATATCGCGAATTCGCGCCGCTCTGAGGGCTGACGATCCCGATCTTGATCGGGTCTCCTGCCGCGCTGTTGCTCTGCGAAAAAGCGTGGGGCGAGCCTGTCAACCCGCCGAGCGCCAACGCGATAGCGGCGATGAGCCGCGCTTCTCGAAGTCGTCGAGTCATTTCCTGTCCAGCGGACGAAGTTGATTTTGTCCGCTGCATGTTATCTCCGTAAAAAGCAGACGCTCCATAGAAGTTGGCGATATCGCCATCACGTTTCATGATGCCGATACCGGTCCCACCGTCTTCCCGGGGCCTTTGAACGTGGAAATAAGAAGTGTCCGGTTGCAGGTGCTTCAGGTCTGTGAAATTGACCCGCAAAAACGGACACCTATCCTTTTGATCAGGAGGTGCCGTCATGCGCAAGCATCGAAATCCGTACCCGGCGGAATTCCGGGCGCAGATGGTGGAACTGGTGAAGGCAGGCCGAGCGCCAGAGGAATTGGCGCGCGAGTTCGAGCCGACGGCGCAAAGCATCCTCAACTGGGTGGCGCAGGCCGATCGTGACGCTGGCGTACGTCGTGACGGGTTGACCACGGCCGAGCGACAGGAGTTGACGAGGCTGCGTCGTAAGGTGCGCCAACTCGAGATGGAGCGCGACATCCTCTCTCACGCGGCTGCCTGGTTCGCTCGGGAGACCGGGGTCGTACCACCGAAGGGTACGGATTCATGAGAGCGAATCGGGCCCGCTGGCCCATTGCCACGATGGCGCGGCTGCTGCGGGTCTCCAGCAGCGGCTACTACGCGTGGCTCGAGCGCGAGCCGTCGAAGCAAGCGTGCTGCGATGCGCAGTTGCTTTCGCGCATCCGCACGCTACACGCGAGTTCGCGCGGCACCTACGGCGCACCACGCATCCATATACAGCTTGGGCGCGAGGGCGTGCACGTCGGGCGCAAGCGCATCGCCCGTCTGATGCGTGTGGCGGGTCTATGCGGGGCAAGCCGCCGCCCCTGGAAGACCACGACGCGTCAGCGTGTCGGTGCGCGGCGCGCGCCTGATCTGGTGCAGCGGCACTTCAGTGCCGACGCGGCGAACGTGCTGTGGGTGGCGGACGCCACCTACATCCCAACCGGTGAGGGATTCCTCTATCTGGCCGTGGTGCTGGACGTATTCAGCCGACGCATCGTCGGCTGGGCCATGTCCGCTCATCTGTACACGGAGCTGATGCTGCGGGCACTCGACATGGCGCTCGCGCAGCGGCGCCCTGAGCGCGTCATCCATCATTCCGACCAGGGGTGTCAATACACGTCCATTGCCTTCGGGCGGCGCTGCCGTGAAGCGGGCGTGCAGCCGTCGATGGGCACCGCAGGCGACTGCTATGACAACGCGATGTGCGAATCGTTCTTCGGCACGCTCGAGGCAGAACTGCTCAATCGCGAACACTTCTCGACCCATGAGCAGGCCAGGCAACGCATCTTCTGGTTCCTGGAAGCCTGGTACAACACACGCCGCTTGCACAGCAGCCTCGACTATCGTTCACCACTCGAATTCGAAGACGCGCACACAAAAGAAACCTCTGTGCCGCCTTGCGGGTTGCCCACCGCCGGGCGGCGTCGTGGTCGTGATAGGCGACCCGCCGCCCGCCCGTGGACAACCCGCGACTCAACACTCAATGGAGGCTAAACTGCATATCGATTCCAACCGCAAATCTCTCCGTTGCAGCGGGTCAATTTCACCTCAAGGGAAGCTCCGCCCGTCAGTCGACGTGCCCGTTACGCGCTACAAAGGCAACGGGGGAATTTTTCGCTGAACGGGAATGGTATCAACAAAGTTGGATGTCGCGGACGAATCATCGGAGCAAGGCCTGCAAATCAGCCGAGGAGCGCCTTCGTCGACGAAAGCAGGACGGTGGCAGTGTGGCGACGGGAAATTGACGGGCGAGCTGTATCTGTAGACGGATGCTATAGGTGAGGAAGACCGCCTTGTTGGTCAGGGACTTTCAGCCGGTGCGAACGCGCAATTTGAGAAAGCGCACCCATACGCCGAGAATCTCGGCCATTGGCCAGCTCGAGTGCGCCATAGAGTGAGCGACAGATTGACGCTATCTCATCATCAGTCGTCGTCCGCATCCGCGCGGGAACTGTGAAAAACTGCGCCTCAGAGAAGCCAGTTTTAGCGATTTGCGCGAGATGGTGGAATCATCGCTATACCCGCAGGACGCGAGAGAGACGGTCAGACGATGGCGCGCTGCCTAACGGATGCGTGCGTTAGCGGAAGCGGGGTCCACTCCACTCACTGTCGCGCTCGTCATCATCAGCCGGAATATCTGCAGTGATGACCGTGAGAGTCCGGCCGTATTCACCCAAACCGATGACTTCCTCATGTGCGGGTATTTCATCATCCACATGAAACCAGATATTCAACTCGGAATCGGCGCCGTCCTCTATCGCAGACTCGACGTTTTTCGAATTCTGGTTGAAGCCGCGAGTCAGGCTGTCGCGTGGCACGGTTCCATCTTTCTTCAGATGACGGTACCCCTTGCAGCCTCTCATGGATGACGATGCGAAGCAGTAGTCGACGCTCGAGCCTCGGCTAATGATGATGGCTACGGCCGCCTCGGACAACTCTGCGTACCGAATGGCGGACGCCGTCAAGGAAGTCTTGCATTCGACAGCCAGTCCTTTAATAGCTTCCAACCCGTCAGAGTACCGACCGGACGCAGCCGCGAATAGATGACTCGGCATCAAGAGGCCAGCCGCAAAGTGGTCCGCCTCGCGTTCGTACCGGTCAGACGACGCAAAGCCGGCACGGGACTCGTGCACTTCGCCGCTCCGGAACACTGCTTCCGGATGACCCGCTAGGAAGTAATGGCCGAGTTCGTGAGCGACACTGAATCGCTGAAAGCCTTCACTCTTGATGTGGGTCGCATAGGCGATTGCGAACTGCTCTCCCGACCGGATGAGCATGCCGGAGACGCCTTGGGCAGAAGCCGGTTTCGCAACGACGGTTATTTCCCTGGAGGCTGCCAGTGAAAGCACATCCACTGGCAGGCTCAGCCCCTCGTCTTTAACGAGCTTTTCGGCGATTTGTTCAGCGTCTCGTAGCTTGCTCTCAATCACGATTGCTCCTAGGAGCGGTTGCGTTCCGCCAGTTGTTTTATCAAGGTTTCCGCTATCTGCCTGTCTGCGTCACTCAATGATTTCACGTCGCGATACAACTGCTCGTCAAGAGCGGTACTTCCAAGCATATCTTCGCTTCTTCCCATGAGGTAGTCGGTTGTCACGGCCAAAGCTTTGGCTAGTGCACGCAAATTGTCGAACGAAGGCTTGCGGGTCCCATCCTCCTTTTCGAAATGCGAAATCGAAGTTGCGGGCAGATTGCAGAGCCGACCAAGTTCGGCCTGGGTCAACTTGCGGACTTCCTCTCGGACATAACGCAGACGCTGTGCAAACAGCTTGCGGATATCTTCTTCCATTTGTCGAAAATGCCAAGATTGAGTTGACGAGTTTGTAATATCGCGATAAAGTAAGGCCGAACTTGCTAAAGTCGACAAGTTCAGTTTAGCACAGTGCCCCGTGGGACGCCCACTGGTGAGGCGCGTGCGCAAAGAGCTCTGCGCACCTTCCTCGGCAGTCTGCCTGGGAGGGATGACATGCAGGACGAAGTGCAGGACGAAGTGCAGGACGAATTGCGTCGAATCGGACAGTTGCTCGATGCGGCGTGCTATCCGGTTGTAAGGAATGGTGGGCTCGTTGTGCCCGGGGGGCCCATCATTCCTCCCTCGACCCTGGGCAAGGAGTCCAATCATGCCCGAACACGAAAACAAGCGTCCGGAGCATCACCATCATCACCAGCAGCACGAACACGAGCACCCTCATGGTACGGGACACCCCCACGACCATCGCGGGCACCCGTCGGACCCGGGGCGTCCTATCCCGCCGCACCGCTCGTCCGCGCAGAGCTCCATCGCAAGTTCGCCGGTGAACTAGAAGCAGTAGCGCAGGCTTACCCCGGCACGCGAACTTGGCTTGATGACGACGGCATGTGGGCTGTTGCCGAGAGTTCGCTGCTGCCGGGGCTTTCGCATAAAGCGTTGTTCGTTATCGGCATCCGCTTTGCGAGTGGTGTCGTTCGAGGCTGGGGTTTTTGGGGCACCGATGCTGTCGGATATGAGTGGATTGGGCCTCGGCACACCAACTTCCCGGACGGCTCTATATGTGCGTTTGAACCAACTGACGGTACGTGGACCGTATGGAGTCCGCTGGTCCTGCTGCTGGACCTCTACACGTTGTGGGCCGTCAGGCATCTGCATCTCAGTACATTCGGACGCTGGCCGGGCCGTCAATCAGTTCGCTATCCATATGAACGGATGCTCGAGTTGACGCACGACGAATACTGCGGCTGCGAGAAGTCATCCCAGCTGTATGGACAGTGCTGCAAAGATTCCGACCAAGCGCGCACGCAAATCGAAGAAGCAATCCGGTTCACGTTGGATATGCACGGCGGCATTCGTCGACCGCCGGCATCAATCTGTGATTTCGTCCGTGACAGATATCGAGTGCCGAGGCCGGAAGAGGTGTTCGCTTGGATTACGCCGACGACGTAGATTGCCCCGGCGTGCAATTTGAAATTCCCATGCACGGCCTTCCACAGCCGATTTCCGACGGGAAATGAAAGCCGCGAGGGCTTTCGCATGGGGAATCCGCAGCATGAGCCGCGGCGCGCCTATACCAGGAGGGAAGAAGCGTTCCGCAGCGACTCTCCTCGATTGCTCTCTACACTAGGGGTCGCGACGCCGGTTTTTTGCTAAATCGGAGTGCCACAGTGAAAGCGTTCCGCGCCCCATCCAGGAAGATTTCGCGGGGATTCTGACTCCCTCCGCGGAACGCTTTCATTTGGTGCGAACAGCTAAATCCTTCGCGACGGAGACTACATGGCTTCCGTCGCGACGCAGTTCTATGCGTAGGAGAGAAGCGCTCCCCGACGGATTCCCGCTGGGAAACTGTGCACAGCAGAGGGGTAACTGTGCCAACAATTTGGCAAAAATCGACGATACGGAGAAAGCGCTCCTGGCCAATACCAGAAAGGCGCTCGCGGGAAATTTACCCCCGCTGGGGAGCGCTTCTAAAGGAGGTCGGGGAGCGCTTTAATTTCCTGCGAACAACCGCCTGCCGCCCAACCCGGATTCCCGACTGAGGAATCCCCGAGGTGATCTCAGGTGCGGTCCACATGGTGAAAAATCCATGACGGACTTTATTCTTTCATGACTGACTTTATTCTCTCGGATCAATTCCGCGGTCTTCCCACCGCCTTCCTCCTAAAATTTACTTGACACTTAAAATATCGAAGACTAAATTAAATCCCAGCATCCGAGCGGAGACTGGTCCATGCGTATCGTCTGTCTGGGAGGAGGTCCGGCTGGCCTCTACTTTGCGCTGCTGATGAAGCTGCGCGATCCGTCGCACGACGTGACGGTGGTCGAGCGGAACCGCCCGTACGACACGTTCGGCTGGGGCGTCGTGTTCTCCGACCAGACGCTCGGCAATCTGCGTGCTGCGGACGCTCATAGCGCGGAACAGATTCTCGACGCGTTCAATCACTGGGACGACATAGAGATCCACTTTCGCGGCCGCAGCATTCGCTCGTCGGGTCACGGCTTTTGCGGCATCGGGCGCAAACGTCTGCTGAATATCCTGCAGGCGCGTTGCGAAGCGCTGGGCGTGAAGCTGGTGTTCGAAACCCAGGCCATAGACGACGCCACATATGACGCGGACCTCATCATCGCGTCGGATGGTGCGAACAGCACGATCCGCCAGAAGTACGCCGCCACGTATCAGCCCAACATCGATCTGCGGCAGTGCCGCTTCGTCTGGCTCGGCACGCGCAAGCTGTTCGACGCCTTCACGTTCGCGTTCGAAAAAACCGAATGGGGCTGGTTCCAGGCCCACGCGTACCGCTTCGACGACGAGACCTCCACGTTCATCGTCGAAACGCCGGAGCACGTGTGGCGAGCGGCCGGTCTCGACGAGATGAGCAAGGAAGACGGCATCGCGTTCTGCGAGCGCCTGTTCGCGAAGTATCTGGACGGCCACGCGCTGATGTCGAATGCGAGCCATCTGCGCGGCTCCGCG
This sequence comes from Paraburkholderia phosphatilytica, assembly GCF_003443895.1. Taxonomy (GTDB): domain Bacteria; phylum Pseudomonadota; class Gammaproteobacteria; order Burkholderiales; family Burkholderiaceae; genus Paraburkholderia; species Paraburkholderia phosphatilytica. The sequence continues at coordinate 24,241 of NZ_QQOA01000053.1, forward strand.
CAATGGATCCGCTTTCCGCGCGTGATCAACGCACAGTGGGTGCACTGGCGCGATAACGAAAACGGTACGCGTACGCCGGTTGTGCTGATGGGCGACGCCGCGCACACCGCGCATTTCTCGATCGGCTCCGGCACCAAGCTCGCACTCGAAGACGCGATCGAACTCGCGAACAGCATGTCCGCGCATCCCGGTGATCTGCCCGCCGCGCTCGCGCACTACACGGACGTGCGCAGCGTCGACGTGCTGCGCATCCAGAACGCGGCGCGCAATTCCACCGAATGGTTCGAGCACGTGGACCGCTACACGGCGCTCGAGCCCGAGCAGTTCGCATACTCGCTGCTCACGCGCTCGCAGCGCATCTCGCACGAAAATCTGCGCGAACGCGACGCGACCTATCTGTCGTCGTTCGAAGACTGGCTCGCGGCTCGCGCTGGCGTGACACGCCCCGCCGAGCGCCATTCGATTCCGCCGATGTTCACGCCGTTCGCACTGCGCGGCGTCACGCTGAAAAACCGCGTGGTGGTGTCGCCGATGGCGCAATACTCCGCCGTCGATGGCGTGGCGGGCGACTATCACCTGATGCATCTCGGCGCGCGCGCGATGGGCGGCGCCGGGCTCGTCATGACCGAAATGACCTGCGTGTCGCCGGATGCGCGCATCACGCCGGGCTGCCCTGGCATGTATGCGCCCGAGCATCTGAATGCGTGGAAGCGCATCGTCGACTTCGTACACGCGAATTCGGACGCGAAGATCGGCATGCAGCTCGGCCACGCGGGCGCAAAAGCATCGACGCGCGTGAGCTGGGACGGCATCGACCAGCCGCTGCCGGACGGTAACTGGCCGATCGTGTCGGCGTCGCCGCAGCAGTATCTGCGCGGCGTGAGCCAGGTGTCGCGCGAAGCGACATACAACGAGCTGCGCGACATCGAAGCACAATTCGTTGGCGCCACGCAGATGGCCAACGAAGCCGGCTTCGACTGGCTGGAGTTGCACTGCGCGCACGGCTATCTGCTGTCGGCGTTCCTGTCGCCGCTCACGAACCAGCGCGGCGACGAATACGGCGGTTTGCTTGAAAACCGCCTGCGTTTTCCGCTGCAGGTGTTCCGCGCGATCCGCCGCGTGTGGCCGGAAGACAAACCGATCTCGGTGCGCATCTCAGCGCACGACTGGGTGGACGGCGGCAACACCCCCGACGATGCAGTCGAAATCGCGAAGGCATTCAAGGCCGCGGGCGCCGACATGATCGACGTGTCGTCCGGTCAGGTCAGCAAGGATGAGAAGCCGGTGTACGGCCGCATGTTCCAGACGCCATTCGCGGACCGCGTGCGCAACGAGGCCGGCATCGCGACGATCGCCGTGGGCGCGATCTCCGAAGCGGACCACGTCAACAGCATCATCGCGGCGGGGCGCGCGGACCTCTGCGCGGTCGCGCGTCCGCATCTTGCGAATCCATCGTGGACGCTGAACGAGGCCGCGAAGATCGGCTACTTCGACGTGAACTGGCCGAAGCAGTATTTCGCCGGCAAAACCCAGCTCGAACGCAATCTCGAGCGCGAGCGCGCGCAACGCGCGGAAGGACCCGTCTGATCATGCAAGCCACTTCTCTCGCGGGGCGGCACGCTGTGGTGACCGGCGGCGGCAGCGGCATCGGTGCGGCTGTCGCGGCGTCGCTGCTGCACGCCGGCGCGCGCGTCACGCTGATGGGCCGCGATCTGCAAAGACTGCGCACGCAGCGGGATCGCTTCACCGCGGAACGACGCAACACCGTGCAGTGCATCGCCGTCGACGTCACGCAGGCAGACGCGGTCACGGTCGCGTTCGACGAAGCGCGCAAACAGCACGACGAAATCGACATCCTGATCAACAACGCGGGCCAGGCGCAATCCTCGCCGTTCGCGCAGACCGATATGGCGTTGTGGCAGCGCATGCTCGACGTCAACCTGACCGGCGTGTTTCTGTGCACGCGCGCCGTGCTGCCTTCTATGCTCGAGCGGCAAACCGGTCGCATCGTCAATGTCGCAAGCACCGCGGGGCAGACAGGTTATGCGTATGTGGCCGCGTACTGTGCGGCGAAGCATGGCGTGATCGGTCTCACGCGTTCGCTCGCGCGCGAAGTCGCGACGAAGGGCATCACCGTGAATGCGGTGTGCCCAGGCTACACCGAAACCGAACTGCTGCATGCGTCGCTCGCAAACATCACCGCGACCACGTCGCGCTCCGACCAACAGGCGCGCGAAGCGTTGCAGCGGCAGAACCCGCAACGCCGTTTCATCGAACCGGACGAAGTCGCGCATACGGTGCTATGGCTGTGCGCGCCGGAGTCCGCATCGATCACCGGTCAATCCATTTCCGTTTCCGGCGGAGAGATCCTATGAGCCGTATCGTGAATACGAAAAAGACTTCTGCTGCCGAAGCAGCCGCCCCGCGCAAAGGCGTCGCCAAGCCAGCGGAGAACGTCGTCGACATGGAAATGAGCACCGGCGCCGACAGCCATATGGGCCTGCGCCTGTGGCTGCGCATGCTCACCACGACGAACCTCGTGCAGGCCGAACTGCGCAAGCGTCTGCGCAACGAATTCGACACCACGTTGCCGCGTTTCGATCTGATGGCGCAGCTGGAACGCAACCCGGAAGGGCTGAAGATGACCGAGCTGTCGCGCCGGTTGATGGTCACGGGCGGCAACGTGACGGGCATCACCGATCAGCTCGAAAAAGAAGGACTCGTGGTGCGCGATACCGATCCGAACGATCGCCGCGCCACCACCGTGCGCCTCACGCGCGAAGGCCGCGCGCTGTTCGATCGGATGGCGGTGGCCCACGAGCAATGGGTCGTCGAACTGTTCGGCGGTCTCGGCCTCGACGACAAAACCCGCATGCACCAGCGGCTCGGCAAGCTGAAGCATCACCTGCTCGACAGCCTGCGCGAAGACGATTGAACAGAGAGAGAACACCATGACTTCATCGCATGTCGATGCGTTGCTCGCCGGCAATCGCATCACACTCGCAGACTACCGTCCGCAACATTTCGGCTGGTCGCTCGACACAGCTACGCGCATCGCGACCATTACGCTGAATCGCCCGGAACGCAAAAACCCGCTCACGTTCGCGTCGTATGCGGAATTGCGCGACCTGTTCCGCCAGCTCGCCTACGCAACCGACGTGAAAGCCGTCGTGCTGCACGGCGCCGGCGACAACTTCTGCTCCGGCGGCGACGTGCACGAAATCATCGCGCCGCTCATCGAACTGCCGATGCCCGAGCTGCTGCTCTTCACGCGCATGACGGGCGACCTCGTGAAAGCGATCCGCCATTGCCCGCAGCCGGTGATCGCCGCCGTGGATGGCGTGTGCGCCGGCGCGGGCGCGATTCTCGCGATGGCCTCTGATCTACGCCTCGGCACCGCGCGCAGCAAGCTCGCGTTCCTGTTCTCGCGCGTCGGTCTCGCCGGCTGCGATATGGGCGCGTGCTCGATCCTGCCGCGCATCATCGGCCAGGGCCGAGCCACCGAACTGCTGCTCACGGGCCGCGCGGCCAGCGGCGATGAAGGACATACGTGGGGCTTCTACAACCGGCTGTGCGAGCCCGCCGAACTGCTCGAAGCGGCGCACGCGCTTGCAGCCGAACTGGTCGCGGGACCGACGTTCGCGCACGGCATCACGAAGAAAATGCTGCATCAGGAATGGAGCATGAGCGTCGACGAAGCGATCGAATCCGAAGCGCAGGCGCAGGCGATCTGCATGAGCACGGGCGATTTCGAACGCGCGTATCGTGCGTTCGCCGCGAAGCAGCGTCCGCAATTCGAGGGCAACTGACGTGAGCACATCTGCACCGGATCCTCACGACGCGCTCGCGTGGCCCTTCTTCGAAGACCGTCACCGCGAATTGGCGAACGGTATCGAAGCGTGGGCTGCCGCGCATCTCGATACGCACGCGCCGCACGATACCCGCGATGCGGTCGATGCCACGTGCCGCGCGCTCGTGCGCTCGCTCGGCGAAGCGCGCTGGCTGCGCTATGGCGTCGGTGGTCAGGCGTATGGCGGCCACGGCGACACGATTGATACGCGCGCGGTCTGTCTGCTGCGCGAAACGCTCGCGAAGCACTCGGGTCTTGCCGACTTCGCACTCGCGATGCAAGGCCTCGGCAGCGGATCGATTTCGCTGGCCGGCACGCATGAGCAGAAGTCGCGCTATCTGCCACGCGTTGCAGCGGGCGAAGCGATCGCTGCGTTCGCGCTGTCCGAGCCCGAAGCCGGTTCCGACGTCGCGGCGATGGCGCTCGCCGCCCGCGAAGACGGCGACGCGTACGTGCTCGATGGCGAAAAAACGTGGATCTCGAACGGCGGCATAGCGGACTTTTACGTGGTGTTCGCGCGCACCGGCGAAGCACCAGGCGCGCGCGGCATCAGCGCGTTCGTCGTGGATGCGGACACGCCGGGCTTCGAGATCGCCGAGCGGATCGACGTGATCGCGCCGCATCCACTCGCGCGTTTGCGCTTCAACGGCGCGCGCGTGCCACGCAGCCAGATGCTCGGCGCGCCCGGCGAAGGCTTCAAGCTCGCGATGCGCACGCTCGATATTTTCCGCACGTCGGTGGCGGCCGCGTCGCTCGGCTTTGCGCGCCGCGCGCTTGCCGAGGGCCTGGAGCGCGCCACGTCGCGCCGCATGTTCGGCCAGACGCTCGGCGACTTCCAGCTGACACAGGCGAAGCTCGCGCAGATGGCGCTCACGATCGACAGCAGCGCGCTGCTCGTCTATCGCGCCGCGTGGCTGCGCGATCAGGGCGTAAGCGTCACGCGCGAAGCGGCGCTTGCGAAGTGGCACGCGAGCGAAGGCGCGCAGCAGGTGATCGATGCGGCCGTGCAGCTATGGGGCGGCATGGGCGTGCAAAGCGGCAGCGCGGTCGAAACGCTGTACCGCGAAATCCGCGCGCTGCGCATCTACGAAGGCGCGACCGAAGTGCAGCAGCTGATTGTCGGGCGGGATCTGATCAAGGCATACACGGCAAATCAACCCGCGGAGACGTCACGATGAGCGCGACCTTCGAATGGCCGATCCGCATCCGCTTCGCGCATTGCGACCCCGCCGGCATCGTGTACTTCCCGCAGTACCTGGTGCTGACCAACATGCTCGTCGAAGACTGGTTCACCGAGCGCCTCGGCATCGACTACGCGCAGATGATTTCGGTGCGCCGCGTCGGCCTGCCGATCGTGAAGCTCGACTGCGAGTTTTCGCGGCCCAGCCGCATGGGCGAAACCGTCACGCTCGCGCTGACGGTGGACCGCATCGGGCAGCGTTCGCTGCGCATCACGATCGTCGGCCGGTGCGGCGACGAAGTGCGTTTCCGCGCGCATCAGGTGCTCGTCACGACGTCGCTGGAAAGCGGGCAGTCGATCGATATCCCCGACGACATCGCAGCCGCGCTCGCCCGCTTCGCGCCTCAAAGCGAAGCCGAAAGCAAAGCCGAATCGCAGCACCCCACCGAACCGGAGTTCCGCCAATGAAAAAGGCCCTTCTGCCCGCAGGCTGGATCAAGCCGCGCGGCTATGCGAACGGTGTCGCGACACGCGGCACGCAGGTGTTCATCGCCGGCCAGATCGGCTGGGACGAACAGGCGCGCTTCACGCGCCTCGAATTCGCGAAGCAGGCCGAGCAGGCGCTGCGCAATATCGTCGCCGTGCTGCGCGAAGCGGGCGGCGAACCCAGGCATCTGGTGCGGATGACGTGGTACGTCACCGACAAGCGCGAATATCTCGCGGCCTTGCGCGACATCGGCGCAGCGTTTCGCGAGCTGATCGGCGACTACGACATCGCGATGAGCGCGGTGCAGGTCGTAGCGCTGATCGAAGACGACGCCAAGGTCGAAATCGAAGCGACCGCGGTCATCCCGGACTGAGGTCCACACCCCCTCTTCGCAGTGCATCGTCTTTCCTTCGGGAGACCATGATGGAACCGTCCGCTCACGTCGACACCTTCGCGCGCGACAACCTGCCGCCGCAGGACGAATGGCCCGTGCTGCTGCTCGACAATCCCGACGTCGCGTATCCGCCGCGCTTCAACTGCGCGACCGAATTGCTCGATCACGCGATCGAGGCGGGTCAGGGCGAGCGTCCGGCGATCTGGTCCGACGTCGACGGCAAGCCGCACGCCACCACGTATCGCGAACTGCTGGCGATGGTCAATCGCAGCGCGCACGTGCTCGTCGACGACATGGGCCTTGAGCCCGGCAATCGCGTGCTGCTGCGCGGGCCGAATACGTTGCAGATGGCAGTCGCGTTCCTCGCGTCGCTGAAGGCCGGGCTCGTCGTGGTACCGACGATGCCGTTGCTGCGCGCGAAGGAACTCAAGCAGATCGTCGACAAGGCGCGGATTTCCGCCGCGCTGTGCGATACGCGGCTCGCCGACGAACTCGAACGGTGCCGCGATCCACAGGGCGAATGGCATTGCCCGCAACTCACGCAGGTGCTGCGCTTTCACGACGAAACCGCCGCCGATTCGCTCGAAGGGCTCGCCGCGAGCAAATCCGCCGCATTCACCGCGTGCGATACCGCGGGCGACGACGTTTGCCTGATCGCATTCACGAGCGGCACGACCGGCGCGCCGAAGGGCTGCATGCACTTCCACCGCGACGTGCTCGCGATGTGCGACCTGTTTCCGCGCCACATCCTGAAGCCAACGGCTAGCGACATTTTCTGCGGCACGCCGCCGCTCGCATTCACCTTCGGACTTGGCGGGCTGCTGTGCTTTCCGCTGCGCGCCGGCGCATCGACGGTGCTGCTCGAAAAGCTCACGCCGGAACTGTTGCTGGTCACCGTCGAGCATTTCCGCGCGACGATCATGTTCACCGCGCCGACCTTCTACCGGCAGATGGCGCCGCTTGCCGCGCAGCACGATCTGTCGAGCCTCAGGCAGACGGTCTCGGCCGGCGAAGCGCTGCCCGATTCCACGCGCGAGCTGTGGCGGCATACCACGGGCATCGAGATGATCGACGGCATCGGCGGCACCGAGCTGATCCACATCTTCATTGCGGCGGCGAACGGCGAGGTGCGGCCGCATGCGATCGGCCGCGCGGTGCCGGGCTACGTGGTGTGCGCGGTCGACGACGACATGCGTCCGCTGCCGCCGGGCGAAGTGGGCAGACTCGCGGTGCGCGGCCCGACCGGCTGCCGCTATCTCGCGGACGAGCGCCAGCGCAAGTTCGTGCGCGACGGCTGGAACCTGCCGGGGGATGCCGTGATCGTCGATGCGGACGGCTACGTGTTCTACCAGGCGCGCGCCGACGACATGATCGTGTCCGCCGGCTACAACATCTCGGGTCCGGAGGTGGAAGACGTGCTGATGCAGCACCCTGCCGTCGCCGAATGCGGGGTGATCGGCAGTCCGGATGAAACGCGCGGCCAGATCGTCAAGGCGTATGTGGTGCTGCACCCTGGTTTTGCGGCCAATAACGAGCTGGTCGCGCAATTGCAGGATTTCGTGAAGAATACCGTTGCGCCGTACAAATACCCGCGCGCCATCGTCTTCACCGACTCATTGCCTCGCACCGAAACCGGCAAGCTCAAGCGGTTCGCGTTGCGCGCACTGGGTTGACGGTGACGCGCTGTCCCATGTTGCCGTCGGTTCTTTCGATGCAAGGAGACAGCGATGCCCGGTTCGACCATTGAAGTCACCGCCCACGATGGCGGCCAGTTTCAGGCCTATCTCGCGCGGCCCGCGCAGGGCTCCGGCCCCGGCCTCGTACTGCTGCAGGAAATTTTCGGCGTCAACGGCTACATGAAGTCGATGGCGGACCGCTACGCCGAGGAAGGTTATGTCGTGCTGGTGCCGGACCTGTTCTGGCGCATCAAGCCGGGCGTTGCATTCGGCTACGGCGAAGACGACCTGAAGCACGCGTACGACTTTCTGCAGCGCCTCGACACCGATCGCGCGGTGGACGACATCGCCGCCACCATCGCCGCGATGCAGCTACTGCCGGAGCATGCAGGCAAAATCGGCACGATCGGCTACTGCCTGGGCGGCAAGCTCGCGTTTCTCGCGGCCGCGCGCACGGATGTGGATGTCGCGGTGAGCTACTACGGCGTGGGCATCGAACACTATCTGGACGAAGCACCTGCAATACGCTGCCCGATCATGCTGCACTTCGCCGGCCGCGATTCGCATTGCACGCCGGATGCACGCGAGCAGATCGCTGCCGCATTGAAAGCGCGGCCGCATGTCGAGCACTACCTGTACCCCGACGCCGATCACGCGTTTGCCTCGCCGTCGCGCCCGAGCTACGACAAGCCTTCGTCGATGATGGCCTACTCGCGCACGCTCGCGCTGCTGCGCAAGACGCTCGGCCCCGTCTACGACCTCAACGCCTTGTGGGAAGCGCACTGCCACTACGAGTTCGCGACGCGCGATGTGGAAGCCGTGATGCCGACGATGATCGCCGAGCCCTACGTCAACCACGTACCGACGATGACCGGCGGCGTCGGCTACGACAATCTCAAGCGCTTCTACACGAATCACTTCGTGCATTCGAATCCGCCGGATACGAAGCTGATTCCGATCTCGCGCACGATCGGCGCGGACCGCATCGTCGACGAGTTCATCTTCTCGTGCACGCATACCTGCGAGGTCGACTGGCTGCTGCCAGGCGTCGCGCCAACCGGCCGCTATTTCGAGGTGCCGATGCTCGCAGTGGTCTGCTTTCGCGGCGACAAGCTCTACAACGAGCACATCTATTGGGACCAGGCGTCGGTGCTCGTGCAGGTCGGGCTGATCGATCCGAAGGGCTTGCCGGTGGCGGGCATCGAGAGCGCGAAGAAGCTGCTGGACGAGAGCCTCCCGTCTAATGCGCTGATGGGCGGCAAGTGGCAATGAAAGGCCCGTATGATGGGCGGTTCATCGACCACCCATCATGCGCCCCATGCTGACCGTCCATCACCTGAACAACTCGCGCTCGCAGCGCGTGCTGTGGCTGCTCGAAGAACTCGGCGTGCCGTACGAGATCGTGCGCTACCAGCGCGACCCGCAAACGATGCTCGCGCCGCCGGAACTGAGCGCGGTGCATCCGCTCGGCAAATCGCCGGTGATCACCGATGGCAGCAACACGATCGCGGAATCCGGCGCGATCATCGAGTACCTGGTGGAGCGCTACGGCAACGGGCAGTTCGCGCCACCTGCCGGCACGCCGGAGCGACTGCGCTACACGTACTGGCTGCACTATGCGGAAGGCTCCGCGATGCCGCCGCTGCTGCTGAAGCTCGTCGCGTCGCGCATCGCCAATGCGCGCATGCCGTTCTTCGCGAAGCCGATCGCGCGCAAGATCGCAGGTACGTTGCAGTCGAGCTTCATCGATCCACAGCTCGCACTGCATCTAACCTATATCGACGAAACGCTGCGTGCCACCGGCTGGTTCGTCGGCGATGCATTCAGCGCCGCGGACATCCAGATGAGCTTCCCGCTCGAAGCCGCAAGCGCGCGCGGCGGCGCGGGCAAACAGTATCCGCACATCGCCGCATTTAACGAGCGCATTCATGCGCGGCCCGCGTATCAGCGCGCGCTGGAACGCGGCGGTCCGTACGAACTGCTGCACTGATCGACACGGCCGCGCGTAGAAACCGCCGGCCATTTCCGCGCGTTCCACCGTGTTATCGCGCGCCGCGCCGCCGCGCGCGGTGCTACGCTGCACACTTCAGCGATGTGACAATTACGCCGCCGCCATGCCTCTGCATCGCGGCTTAACAGTTGTCGCGGGTTGTCGCGTTATGCAGGCGAATTCTGGAGATCGTGCCGTGACTCACAACATCGAAGGCAAAAAGCGCTGGCTTGCGTTGATCGTGCTCTGCCTGGGCGTGCTGATGATCGTGCTCGATTCAACGATCGTCAACGTCGCGCTGCCGTCCATCGCCGCGGATCTCGGCTTCTCGGAAACCGCGCTCGTGTGGGTCGTGAACGCGTACATGCTGACCTTCGGCGGCTTCCTGCTGCTGGGCGGTCGGCTCGGCGACCTGTACGGTCACCGCAAGCTGTTTCTGGCAGGCATCGTGCTGTTCACGACGGCATCGCTCGCGTGCGGCCTCGCGAACTCGCAGATGCTGCTGGTATGCGCTCGCGCGGTGCAGGGACTGGGCGGCGCGGTCGTGTCCGCCGTGTCGCTGTCGCTGATCGTGAACCTCTTCACCGAGCCCGCCGAACGCGCGAAGGCAATGGGCGTGTACGGCTTCGTCTGCGCGGGCGGTGGCAGCATCGGCGTGCTGCTCGGTGGCCTGCTGACGAACCTGTTGAGCTGGCACTGGATCTTTCTCGTCAATCTGCCGATCGGCGTCGCCGTGTATGCGATGTGCGTCGCGCTGTTGCCCGCCGGCCGCGGCACCGCGCACGGCGAGCGGCTCGACATCGCGGGCGCGACGATCGTCACCGTGTCGCTGATGCTGGCCGTCTACGCAATCGTCGATGGTAACCACGCCGGCTGGCTGTCCGCGCAGACGCTCGGCCTGCTCGGCGCAGCGGCGCTGCTGTTCGCCGTGTTCATCGCGATCGAAGCGCGCGTCGGGCATCCGTTGATGCCGCTCGCGCTGTTCCGCCTGCGCAACGTCGCGGTCGCGAACATAGTCGGCGTGCTGTGGGCCGCGGCGATGTTCGCGTGGTTCTTCATCTCCGCGCTGTATCTGCAGCGCGTACTCGGCTACCGGCCGATGCAGGTCGGCCTCGCGTTCCTGCCCGCGAACGTGATCATGGCGGTGCTGTCGCTCGGCGTGTCTGCGAAAATCGTGATGCGCTTCGGCATTCGCGCGCCGCTCGCGGTCGGTCTGCTCGCCGCGGCGCTCGGGCTCACGCTGTTCTCGCAGGCGCCCAGCGACGGCAGCTTCCTGCTGCACGTGCTGCCCGGCATGCTGCTGCTCGGCTTCGGCGCGGGCATCGCGTTCAATCCGGTGCTGCTCGCCGCGATGAGCGACGTCGAGCCGTCGGACTCGGGGCTCGCATCGGGCGTCGTCAACACGTCGTTCATGATGGGCGGTGCGGTGGGCCTCGCGGTGCTCGCAAGTCTCGCGGACGCGCGCACCCATAGCCTGCTGGTCACGCACGCGTCCCCGCTCGACGCGCTCACCGGCGGCTACCACGCGGCGTTCCTCGTCGGTGCGATTTTCGCTGCGGTATCGGCGCTGCTCGGCGCGCTGCTGCTGCGCGTCGGACTGCACGCGGCCACGCAGTCCGACGATGCGCAATCGCGATCAAATGTGCACACGGTGTGATCGCTAAGCTGCAATCGTGCTGACATGAGGGACCGGCATGAATCCAGTGGCGAAGGCGTTGTGGTTCATCGAAAGCCGTTACGCGGCGGAGCTGACGCTCGACGAGATCGCGCGTAGCGCGTGCGTGACGCGCTTTCATCTTTCGCGAGCCTTCGAAGCGGCGACGGGACGGCCCGTGATGCGCTACGTGCGCGCACGGCGTCTCACCGAAGCGGCGAGGCGGCTCGCGGCCGGCGCGCCGGATATCCTGGCCGTCGCGATGGATTCGGGTTACGGCTCTCACGAGGCATTCACGCGCGCGTTTCGCGAACAGTTCGGGCTCACGCCCGACGCGCTGCGCGCGCGGGGTCATCTCAACCAGCTTGAACTCGTGGAGCCGAACGACATGAACGAAACTTTTATCGACGACCTGGCGCCGCCGCGCTTCGAACAGACTCGCCCGCTGCTGGTCGCGGGCCTGAGCGGCCGCTATACCTGCGAAAGCGGCGCGGGCATTCCCGCGCAATGGCAACGCTTCGGCCCGCAGATCGGACACGTGCCGGGACAAGTCGGCATGGTCACCTACGGCGTGTGCTGCAACTCGGACGACTCGGGCAATTTCGACTACGTCTGCGGCGTCGAAGTGTCCGACTTCTCCGCGCTGCCGGCGGAACTTGCGCGTGTGCGGATTCCGTCGCATCGCTATGCGGTGTTCGCGCACGACCGGCACATCTCCGAAATCCGCCGCACGTGGAATACGGTGTGGAACCGCTGGCTGCCCGAATCGGGCCATCGTCCGGCCGACGCGCCGGTGTTCGAGCGCTACAGCGAACGCTTCGATCCGCGCACGGGGATGGGCGGCGTCGAGTTGTGGCTGCCGATCGAGGGGTGACACTCGCCCGGCTGACCGCGGACGCGCGTTCAGCCCAGCCTTTGCAAGCCGATCGAAAACTTCCGTATAATCGCCATCTGCAAATGCGAATCAGTGTCATTATCTGATCGTTCACATCATCCCAGTCGGCGCTGCGTCTTGCGATAGCGGTAAGTAAGCACTCACATATAGCCGGCCGCTTTTGACTGTCCGCATCCATGTCGATATGAGGCCGCTCTTCGTCAAGCTGCACCGCTGGTTCGGCATCGGCATTGCGCTGTTCCTGTTCATGTCCGGACTCACCGGCGCGATCATCGCGTGGAATCAGGAACTCGATGCCACGCTGAACCCCGGCTTCTTCCACGCGCGCGTGCATACGCCGCCGCCCTCGCTGTCCGCGCTCGAACTGGCGAATCGCGTGGAAGCGGCGGACCCGCGCATTCGCGTCACGTATCTGCCGCTCGGCATCCAGCCCGGCGATACGTTGCAGATTCGCGTCGAGCCTCGCATCGATCCGGCCACGCGCGCGCCTTATAAGGTCGACTACAACCAGGTCGCCGTCGATCCCGCTACCGGCGACATTCAAGGTCGCCGCGACTGGGGCAAGGCGTCGTTGTCGCGGCTGAACCTGATGCCGTTCCTCTACCTGTTCCACTACACGCTGTACCTGCCTGCGGTCGGCAATGGCTTTGAAACGGGCATGTGGGTGCTGGGCGTCGTGTCGATCGTGTGGCTGTTCGATAGCATGATCGCGCTCGGCCTCGCGTTTCCGAGCCTGAGGGCGTGGCGCAAGTCGTTTGCGTTCCGCGTGAAGCGCGGCGGCTATGCGCTGACGTTCGATCTGCACCGCTCGGGTGGCGTATGGATCTGGGGCCTGTTGATCGTAATCGCGGTCACGTCGATTTCGCTGAACCTGCCGACGCAGGTGATGCGCCCCGTGCTGTCGCTGTTCACGACGCTCTCGAAAACGCCGTTCACGGACGTGGATCTGCAGCCACGCGTCGACGCGAACGCGGCTACGCTGAGCCGCGAGCACATCGTCGAACTCGCGACGCAAGTGGGCCGGGAGCGGCACATCGGCCGGCCGCCGGGCGCGATCTTCTACGAACCTGAGCAGCATGTGTATGGCGTGGGATTTTTCCGTCCCGGCGGCGACTATGGCGATGGGCCGCTCGGCAATGCGTGGACTTACTGGAACGCGTCGACAGGCGCGCTGATTTCCACGGGCATTCCGGGCCGCGGCTCAGCCGGCGATATCTTCCTGCAGGCGCAATTCCCGCTGCACTCCGGGCGCATGTTCGGTTTGCCGGGACGCATCGTCGTCAGCTTCATGGGCGTGATGGTCGCGACGCTCAGCGTCACGGGCCTGATGATCTGGCTAAAGAAGCTCAACGCGCGGCGCAGGTCCGCACAGGCGAAAGCGGTGGTACAAGTGCCGCGCGATGAGCGGGTGGGTTCGTGATGCGTGACGCAACGGCTAGTGGAAAATCAGATACAGAATCACCAGCACGATGAGCGGAACACCGAGCAGCCATCCGATGAGATAAGGCATGGCGCACCTCCCTGGTTGCGGTTCGTTGTGTCGCGTGCCGCTAGAGGCGGCGCGCGGGCTATGTCCGCACTCTTCGCAAGCGGTGTGCCCTTTTCGTCAGAGCTTTATCGAACAGGCGTGCTTAAACGTGTGCTTAAACGTGTGCCTTAGCGCGTGCATCATCGATCGACCTGTTTGAGCAGATGCGTCGCGAACTCGCGCACGGCATCGCGCAATTCGAGCGGCTCCAGAATCTCGAAGCCGAACGACAGACGCGCCAGCTCGCGCGCGAACCACTCCAGGCTATCGGTATGCGCGGACAGCCGCAGACCGTCTTCGAGCGGCGCAAGCAGCCCCATGTCTTCGCGCAGTTCGAGCATGGCCTGCTGCAAACTGGTGTGCAGCCGCACTTCCACCGTATAGCGGCGCCGCAACGTTGCGATGCTGTGCGACAGATAGCCGTCCGCCGAAAAACCTTCCGGCCGCTCGAAGGTGGTATCGAGCGTTTCGATGTTGTCCATGCGATCGAGCCGGAACGTGCGCAGCGCGTCGCGCAGACGACACATGCCGCTCATGTACCAACGGCCGTTCCGGTACACGAGGCCGTACGGGTCCGCGTCGCGGCGGGTCGCGTCGCCGTGCAGGTCGTGATAGTTGAAGCGCACGCGCTGTTGCGCCTGGGTGGCCGACGCGAGCATCATCAGCAACTCGGGGTTGCCTTGCGATGCGGCGTTTGGAGCATGCAGCGTCGCGTTCTCGCTAAGCGCGCGCACCTGGCGCTTGAGTTGCGCGGGCATCACGCGTTCGAGCTTCGCCTGCGCGCTCGCCACTGCTGCCGATGCATCGCCGAGCCCCATGCGCCGCGCCGCCACGAGTCCGATCGAGACCGCCATCGCTTCCGGCTGGCTGAACATCATCGGCGGCAGGCGATAGCCGGCAATCAGCGCGTAGCCGCCATAGCGTCCGCGCTCGGCCGTGATTGGGATGCCGAGTTCCTCGAGCGCGGTGATGTAGCGGCGCAACGTGCGCGCATCGACATCGAGCCGCCGCGCAAGCTCGCTACCGCTCAACTGCCCATGCGTCTGCAGCAGTTCGAGTACGGCAAGCACGCGGGTGGTCGGTCGGGACATTCGACCAGTATGCTGCTCCATTAGGGCGGAATGTGTCCTCTTTCGCGTTTATCTTGGGTTCCGTGGGCCGGTTGTGGTACGTGATCGAGTCCGCACGTTCGCACAAGGAACCCGTCATGGAACCCGTCCTGTTTTACGGCGTCCCGCAGGGATGCTCGCTTGGTTCGATCGTCGCGCTGGAGTGGCTCGGTCTGCCGTACAGGCTGTGCCGTATCGATAGACTGCAACCCACGCCCGAAGACCGCAACGATCCTGGCTCTACACTCAACGCTCACTGCAAAACGCCGGCGCTGCTGCTCAACGGCAGCGTGCTGACCGAAAGCTTCGCGATTCTGTCGAACCTCGCAGCGCGCGGCGTCGCGAAGCGGCTCGGCTTCCGGCAAGGCGCGCCGGAACACGACCGTTTCAACGAAATGCTTGCGTTCCTGCATACCGGTTTCGTCGGCGCATTCGAGCCGCTGTGGACCGCGAACCGTCTGCGCGAACCCGACGAGCGCACGCGCACGCTGCTGCGCGCACAGCTGCGCACGCTTGGCCGCGACAACGTGCGGCGTCACTGCGCGTGGCTCGATGGCCTGCTCGCAGAGCGCGCGTGGCTGCTCGACGGCGAGGAGCGCACGCTCGTCGACGCGTATTTCGCGGGCGTCGGGCGCTGGATCGAGCATCACATGCTGTTCGAAGTGGCGCGCGAATTTCCGCATCTGAACCGCTATCAATACCGGCTGCGCGAAGATCCGGCGGTGCAGTTCGCGCTCGCGATCGAAGCCGGCGAACAGGTGACGAGCGCCAACTTCAAAGGCCACGTCACGCTCGACGAGCTTCAGCCGAAGCTCGCCGCTTGACCGGCGCGAGTCGGCAAGCGGCCAGCTAGCGCGGCGATTCACGACGTCACGACGGATTCGCCGCCCGCTCCGCTTCCTGCACGCGCTCCAGCAACAGCGCCTGCTCGCGCGCATTGCGCGTCAACGCGGCCGCCTGCTCGAATTCCGCGCGCGCTTCACGATGACGGCCGAGCTTCATCAACAGATCGCCGCGCACGCTCGGCAGCCAGTGATAGTTCGCGAGCGCGCCGCCGTTCGTCAATTCATCGACGATCGCGAGCGCGGCTTCCGGACCGAACGCCATCCCCACCGCGACCGCGCGATTCAGCTCGACGACGGGCGACGGCATGATGTCCGCCAGCGCATCGTAGAGCGCGACGATCTGCTGCCAGTCAGTATCGTCCGCTGTGGCGGCACGCGCATGACATGCGGCCAGCGCGGCCTGCAACACATACGGTCCGTTATCGCCGCCGCCGAGCGCCAGTGCGCGCTCCAGCGCCGCAAGGCCGCGGCGAATCAGCAGACGATCCCAGCGGCTCCGGTCCTGATCGGTGAGCAGGATCGGCCGGCCTTGCGCATCGATGCGCGCGTGCATCCGCGACGCCTGTATCTCCATCAGCGCGACGAGGCCGTGCACTTCACCGTCGTCGGGCATCAGGTTCGCGAGAATGCGGCCTAAACGCAGTGCTTCCTCGCATAGCGCGGGGCGCATCCAGTCGTCGCCGGCGGTCGCGGAATAGCCTTCGTTGAACACCAGATAGATCATTTCGAGCACCGATGCGAGCCGCGCGGCACGCGCGTCCGCCTGCGGCACTTCGAACGGCACCTGCGCGGCAGTGAGCGTGCGCTTCGCGCGCACGATGCGCTGCGCGATGGTCGGCTCCGGTACGAGGAACGCGCGCGCAATTTCGTCGGTGGTGAGACCGCCGAGCAGGCGCAGCGTGAGCGCGACCCGCGCATCGCGCGACAACACCGGATGGCACGCGGTGAACACGAGCCGCAGCAGATCGTCGCCGATGTCGTCGGCACGGGCGGCATCGAGCGCATCGACGAAATCGGGCACGACGTGCGCTTCCAGCGCATCGAGGTCCGCGCCGAGTTCTTCGTGCTTGCGCGCGTGCAGCGCGTTCTGCCGCAGCCGGTCGAGCGCGCGGTTCTTCGCGGTGGTCATCAACCACGCTCCCGGATTGTCGGGCACGCCGGCGTGAGGCCAGGTTTCGAGTGCGGCGACGAGCGCATCCTGCGCGAGTTCTTCGGCCACGCCCACGTCGCGCGTCATGCGCGCAACGCAGGCGATCACGCGCGCGGATTCGATCCGCCATACCGCCTCGATGGCCTGATGCGTCGCTGACCGACTCATGACGAATCGCCTCGCGGTCTAGATCGGGTCACGACGCATCGCCGGCATCGCGCTACGCGCGGCCTTGCGTGTGGCCCGTTTCGAGCTTGCGGAAACGCTCGACGGCTTCGCTCGGCCCGAGTTCGTCCAGCTCCATCAGCTGACGCACTTCGATCTCACACTCCATCTCTTCGCCGAATGGCGCCGGAAAACGGCGCGTCCATTCGATCGCTTCTTCGCGCGAACGCACCTGGATCAGCGTGTAGCCGGCAATCAGCTCCTTAGTCTCGGCGAACGGTCCGTCGATCACGCTGCCCTTGCCGTTCCGGTAATGCACGCGCCAGCCCTTCGAGCTCGGATGCAGGCCCGTTGCGTCGAGCAGCACGCCGGCCTTCGCCAGTTCCTCGTGATAGACCGTCATCGCGGCCATGAGCTTTTCTTCGGGCATCGCGCCCGATTCGGAAATGGCGTTCGAACGCACCATGATCATGAATCGCATCGCATCTCTCCAGTAGCGGTTGGGACCGGAGCTTCACCGATGAGCCCCGTTCGTCTCCACGACGTTCCAGCCGTAGAGAGATCGACAGATTGCGACGCTTTCCAGGGGAAAACCCTGGAGCGGTATCAAGCGAACTACTCGTAGCAGGGCGCGACGCGGCGCACCTCGACGGTAGCCCAGTTCGCGGCCGGACATTGCGCGGCGATATCGATCGCTTCCTGCTGCGTGTCCACGTCCACCAGGAAAAAGCCGCCGACCATCTCCTTCACTTCGGCGAACGGCCCGTCGACGACGCGCTTCGCACCGTCGCGCACCTGTACGCGCGCGCCCTTCGACAACGACGCCAGCGATTCGACGCCGCGCAGCACGCCGCGCTCCTTCAGCCTCTGGGCAAATTCGGCCATGGCTGCATACGCGGCGCGGCCCTGTTCGGGCGTGCGGTCCGGACGCTGGGCAGGATCTTCGACGATGAGGAGCATGTAGGCCGACATGATGTCTCCCGGAGCAGTTGCGCGCCGCGCGGAATGCGCGGGTACGCGCCCGCAGTCTAGCAAGCGAAACCGGCGGTCAGCAACGCAGCCGGTCCGTAGTTCGCTGCGTGCTCCGCCCGCGAGACTGCATCGCTCACGACTGCCGTTGCTGCGCCTGCTCCGCGCGATACAGCGCCAGCTCCTCACGCAGCGCGCGAGCCACCGCGGGGCGCGCGGTGATGCGCTCGTAGTACGCGGCGACAGCAGGCCAGCGCGCCAGATCGATGCCCACGTAACGCGCCCAGTTCAGCACCACCGTGAGGTACGCATCGGCCACGCTAAATGCATCGAGCAGATAGTCGTGCTCCGCGAAGCGCGCGTGCAGCAATGCAAGACGCAGCTCCACTTCGTCGCGCGCGTAGTGCTTCACGTCGTCCGACGCCTGCGGGTCGAGCAGCGGCACGAAGATCGCCTTGTGCAGTTCGGTGCTGACGAAGCCAAGCCATTGCTGCAGCCGCGCGCGTTCGAAGCCGCCGACGGGCGCGAGCTTCGCGGCAGGAAAACTGTCCGCGACGTACGGCAGCACGGCCGTATTCTCCATAAGCAGTTCACCATGATCGGTGCGCAGCACGGGCACCTGGCCAAGCGGATTCACCGCGAGAAAATCGCTGCCGTCCTCCACGCGTTTGCGCTTCGTATCCACCTGAATGAAGGTGGCCTCGGCGTTCGCTTCATACAGCGCGATACGCGTGGCGAGCGAACAGGCGAGCGGCGAGAAGTACAGTTCCATGCGGGGTCTCCTTCAGGTGTGCGTGTTTTTGTACTATATTGCACACAAATCCAGAGCGTCAATTTTTTTATCCGATATGGTACAAAAATCGCGCAGACCGGTAGCAGTGACTACCGAAGAACCGAAACGGCCGCGCGGCCGCCCGCGCGCCTACGACGCAGACGAAGCGCTCGATCAGGCGCGCGACACGTTCTGGGTGCACGGCTACAGCGCAACGTCGCTGGACGAACTGAGCGCCGCGACTGGCATGAACCGCCCGAGCCTGTATGGCGCATTCGGCGACAAGCGTTCGCTGTATCTGTCCACACTCGATCGCTACATCGAAGTGAACCGTCAAGGCATGGACCGCGCGCTCGCGGGCGATCGACCCTTGCCGCAGGCGTTGCAGCACGTGTTCGATCTCGCGCTGTCGCTGTACTACCCGCCGGAGAGCGAATCGAAGGGATGCTTTCTGATCGGCACAGCCGCTGTCGAATCGGTCACCGACGACGAAGTGCGCACGCGTCTCGCCGAAGGGCTGCGCGAGTTCGATCGTTCGTTCGAAGCGCGCTTTCGCCGCGCGCAGCTGGATGGAGAAATCAGTGCGGACGCCGACCCGGCGATGCTGGCGAGGCTCGCATCGGCGATCCTGCATTCGCTCGCATTGCGTTCGCGGGCCGGCGATAAACGCGCGACGTTGCGCGCTACCGTTACGGCCGGAATTGACCTGCTCTGTGCAACCTCTGTGCGGACAACAGGATCGTGATTCGCAGGTCCGAGTTTGAATCCCTGATTCGACGAGCAGCTCTATTGAGACTTACGTAAGTCATGACATCACCACAGCTCGGCTTGTTTCCAACATGCGACGATGATCGATTTGCGCTTCTGGCCGCTCTTGAGCTT
>NZ_QQOA01000054.1 GCF_003443895.1 Paraburkholderia phosphatilytica
GGTGATCGCGCCGTTCGCGTTCGTGTGTGCATCGCTGATCCTGTACTGGGCGAAGTGGCCGCTGACGGGCGAGATCATCCTGCTGATGGTCGTGGCGCTGCCGGTGTTCTTCTACTACCAGGCGAAGGTGGGCTTCACGGGCTTCAACCAGGACATGAAGGCGGCGTGGTGGCTGGTTGCGTACCTGCCGATCATGGCGCTGCTGTCGCTGATCGGCAGCAAACAGTTCGGCGGCCACGACGTGATTCCGTACGGCTGGGACATGCTGACGGTGATCGTGGTGTCGCTGGTGTTTTATTTCTGGGGCGTGAAGTCGGGGTATCGTTCGTCGTATCTCGATGAGCGTGAGACGCACGACGAAATTCTCGAAGGCATCGGCGCCTGATCACGCTGTACCGGTTTTCTCGCGCTGCGGCTGTGCGTAGCGGCGGCGCGGGAGGCAAGCAAAAAGCCCGTCGGACCCCAACGGTCCGACGGGCTTTTTTTCGGCTGTCGTCCTTGCGAAGGCGCCTTCGCTCAGGCGCTTACGCCGTCCCGAACACGTAGTTCGTCATCGCCAGCACGCGCTGGTAGGTGCCGAGCGACTGGATGTCGAGCGTGTAGTCGTCGTCCGCCGCGCCGAGTGCGGAGAAGACTGGCAGCAGGTGCTCGTCGGTCGGGTGCATCAACGCTGCATGCGGCGCCTGGCGGCGGTAGTCGAGCAGGGCATCGATGTCGTGCGCGGCAAGACGCGTTTCGAACCATTCGATGAACTCGTCGACGCGCGGGTCCGCATCCTCCCGCCGCGCCGAGAAATCCGCCGCGCGCAGATTGTGGGTGATCTGGCCGGAGCCGATCACCATCACGCCCTCGTCGCGCAACGCCCGCAGCGCACGGCCGACGCGGAAGTGGTGCGCCGGATCCATGCGCGGCTGGATCGACAGCTGGGCGACGGGCACGTCCGCCTGCGGGAACATCAGCAGCATCGGCACCCATGCGCCGTGGTCGAGACCATACGGCTGCGTGGCGGATTCGATGCCGTGGTCGCGCAACGCCTGCGCGGCGCGGCGCGCGACGTCCGGTGCGCCCGGCGCCGGGTATTCGATCTCGTAGAGCGCGCGCGGGAAGCCGTAGAAGTCGTGGATCGTCTCCGGCGTTTCGGCTGTGCTCGCGACGGGCGCGAGCGTGCCCCAGTGCGCGGACAGCATCAGGATGGCGTCGGGGCGCGGAAGCGCGTTGGACAGCGTCGCGAATTCAGCCGACGGCAACGCGGGGTCGATCGGCAGCGTCGGCGAGCCGTGCGACAGGTACAACGACGGTAAGCGGTTCATGGCGGCGGTCGCCGGCAAGGCGACCCGAAAGGTGAGGTTGCCGTAGAGAATAGGGGCGCACCCGTCAGAAATAAACGGCGCCGCTGGAATTGATTGTCTCGTGCCGGTTGGGAATCGACTGGACGGCTATACGGCTGGCTATTCGTCTACGGAGCCGCGCAGCCCCGGCCACGCCGGCGAGAGCGGTTCGCCGAGCGAGAACAGGTCGAGCACATGCGCGACGCTGTGATCGACCATCTCCTCGATCGATGCCGGCCGCTGGTAGAACGCAGGCAGCGGCGGAAAGATCACGCCGCCCATCTCGGTCACCGCGGTCATGTTGCGCAGATGCGCGAGGTTGAACGGCGTCTCGCGCACGAGCAGCACGAGCCGGCGGCGCTCCTTCAGCGTGACGTCGGCGGCGCGGGTGATCAGGTTGTCGGAGAGGCCATGCGCAACGCTCGCGAGCGTTTTCATCGAGCACGGCGCGATCACCATGCCGGCCGTCGCGAACGAACCCGATGCGATGCTCGCGCCGATATCGCGCACCGAGTGCACGACGTCGGCAAGCGGATGCACCTCGTCTTTCGTGAGCTGGAGCTCGTGCTGGATATTGAGCCAGCCGGCGCTGGAGATCAGCAGATGCGATTCGACGCCGCCGACGCGGCGCAGCATCTGCAGAAGGCGGATGCCGTAGAGGGCGCCCGTCGCGCCGGTGATGGCGACGACGAGCCGGCGAGGCGCCGCGGCACGCGAAAGCGACATGGCGGGCGGCGCGTCGCGAAAGAAGCGGCGCTTAAGCCGCGGCGAACAGCTGTTGCAGCTCGCCCGACTGGTACATCTCCATCATGATGTCCGAGCCGCCGACGAACTCGCCCTTCACGTAGAGCTGCGGAATGGTCGGCCAGTTCGAGAATTCCTTGATGCCCTGGCGGATCGCGTCGTCTTCGAGCACGTTGACGGTCTTCGGCGCATCGACGCCGCAGGCCTTCAGAATCTGGATCGCACGACCCGAGAAGCCGCACATCGGAAATTGCGCAGTGCCCTTCATGAAGAGGACGACCTGGTTCTCGTCGACGATTTGCTGGATGCGTTGTTGCGTGTCCATGAGGCTGACCTTGCGGTTTCTGAAAAGGGTGAAGACAGGCTGAAATGATAGCGGATTTCGTGCGGTGGGGCTGACGGCGGTGCGGCGCGTGGGCTCGCGCGCTCACCCGCGCAGCACGCCGCCGCTGATCCGCTCGATGCCCGCGAGGTCGCGCAGCGACTCCACTTCGCTGAAGCCCGCGGCTTCGAGCAGCGCGCGCACCGCGGCGGCCTGGTCGTAGCCGTGTTCGAGCCACAGCACGCCGTCGGGCAGCAGCCAGCCGGACGCGCCCGCGACGATCGCGCGGATCGCATCCAGCCCGTCCGCTTCGTCAGTCAGCGCGCCGCGCGGTTCGAAGCGCAGGTCGCCTTCGTCGAGATGCGGGTCGTTGCGGGCGATGTACGGCGGGTTGCTGACGATCGCGTGGAAGCGCGGTGTCGTCGCGGCATCGAGCGCGTCGTACCAGCTGCTTTCGATGCAGCGCAGCGGGCCGCCCGCGCGCGATGCGTCGAGCAGCTTCGCCGCGTTGCGCGCAGCGACGGCGAGTGCGTGCGGTGAACGGTCGACGGCGGTCACGTCCGCATCCGGCCGTTCAGCGGCGATCGCGACGGCGATCGCGCCGGTCCCCGTGCCGAGATCGAGCACGCGTGGGCGTGCGATGCCATCGAGCGCGGCCAGCGCCGTTTCGACCAGCAGTTCGGTTTCAGGGCGGGGAATCAGCACGTCGGGCGTGACCTCGAAGTCGAGGCCGAAAAACTCGCGCGAGCCGATCAGCTGCGCGACCGGTTCGCCCGCCACACGCCGCGCTTCGAGCGTCCGATAGTTCGTCACCGCGTCCGCGGGCAACGCTTCACCGGCGCGCGTGATCAGCTCCGTGCGGCGCCAGCCGAGCGCGTGTCCGAGCAGGATCCGCGCTTCGAGCGATGGCAACGGCGACGCGCGCAGCAGACTGTCGACGGTATCCACGCTGATGCTCAAGCAGTTCTCTCCACAGCGCTCACGCCGCATCGCCGAGCGACGCGAGCAGCTCGGCCTGATGCTCGGTGACGAGCGCGGCGATCAGCTCGTCGAGGTCGCCTTCCATGAGCGCTTCGAGACGGTACAGCGTCAGATTGATCCGGTGATCGGTGAGCCGCCCCTGCGGGAAGTTATACGTGCGAATGCGTTCCGAGCGGTCGCCCGAGCCGATCAGGCTCTTGCGGGTCGCGGCTTCCTTCGCGTGCTGCTCGTGGTACTGCTTGTCCTTGATGCGGGCCGCGAGCACCTTCAGCGCACGGTCCTTGTTCTTGTGCTGCGAGCGGTCGTCCTGACATTCGACGACGATCCCCGTCGGCATGTGCGTGACCCGCACCGCCGAATCCGTCTTGTTGATGTGCTGGCCGCCGGCGCCGGACGCGCGGAACGTGTCGATGCGCAGATCGGCCGGATTGATCTCGACCTCGCCGATTTCGTCGGCTTCCGGCATCACCGCGACGGTGCAGGCCGACGTGTGGATGCGACCCTGCGTTTCGGTGGCCGGCACACGCTGCACGCGATGGCCGCCGGACTCGAACTTGAGCTTCGAATACGCCGCCTCGCCCGCGATCCGCACGATCACTTCCTTGTAGCCGCCAAGATCCGATTCGCTCGCCGACATCATCTCGACCTGCCAGCGATTGCGCTCCGCATAGCGCAGGTACATGCGCAGCAGGTCGCCGGCGAACAGCGCGGATTCGTCGCCGCCGGTGCCCGCGCGAATTTCGAGGAAGATGTTGCGCTCGTCGTTCGGGTCTTTCGGCAGCAGCATCTTCTGCAGTTCGGTTTCGAGCTGCGCCATCCGGTCGCGTGCGCCGCGTACTTCCTCTTCGGCGAACTCGCGCATCGACGCGTCCGACAGCAGCTCCTGCGCGGTCGCTTCGTCGTTCAGCGCCTGGCGCCACAAGCCGTAGTGCTCGACAACCGGCCCAAGCTCCGCGTGCTCGCGGGTCAGCTTGCGGTATTGGTCGAGATTCGCGGTGACGTCGCCGCGGCTCAACAGATCGTTCAGTTCGGCCAGCCGGGTGGTGAGCTGGTCGAGCTTGCTTTGCATGCTCGTTTTCATCGGACGGTGTGCGGAAACGGATTCCGGAAAGAACGGCTGGATCGAATGAAGCAGGGTGTGGACCCGGAAGTGCGCTGCCGGACCGGAATGCTGCGAAGGACGATGCGAAGCGGTCGGCGCGGGAGCGCGAAGCGGCAGAGCGCCGCTAACGGTCCGACGGATGGTTGTGGCGATAGAAGCCGCTCATCAGCTCGATGAGCGAGTCGCGATCGTTGCCGCTCGCGCTGTTAAGCGCGTGAGTGGGGCCGTGGATCAGCTTGTTCGTGAGCGCCTGCGACAAGGCTTCGAGCACGGCGGCGGGGTCGTCGCCGCGCGCGAGCATCTTCTGCGCGCGTTCGACTTCGGCGCGACGCAGCGCATCGGCCTGGGTGTGCATGTGGCGGATCACCGGCACGATGCTGCGTGCGTCGAGCCACTGCATGAAGTTCTGCACGCGCGTTTCGATGATCGCCTCGGCCTGCGCGACCGCGGCCTGCCGCGACGCATTGCCCTCGCGAACGATCGCGCCGAGGTCGTCGACGGTGTACAGGAACACGTCTTCAAGCTGACCGACTTCGGGCTCGATGTCGCGCGGCACCGCGAGGTCGACCATGAAGATCGGGCGGTGACGCCGCGCCTTGATCGCGCGCTCGACGGCGCCCAGGCCGATGATCGGCAGCGTGGACGCCGTGCAGGACACGATGATGTCGAACTCGTGCATGCGCGTGGGCAGATCGGCGAGCGGGATCGCGTGACCGTTGAAGCGCTGCGCGAGCCGCGCGCCGCGTTCGGCGGTGCGGTTCGCGACGACCAGTTCGCGCGGCTGCTGCGCGGCGAAGTGCGTCGCGCACAGCTCGATCATCTCGCCGGCGCCGATGAAGAGCACCCGCTGGTTCGCGATCTTGTCGAAGATGCGCTGCGCGAGGCGCACGGCGGCCGCCGCCATCGAAACCGACTGCGCGCCGATTTCCGTCGTGCCGCGCACTTCTTTCGCAACCGCGAACGTGCGCTGGAACAGCTGGTTCAGATAGGTGCCGAGCGCGCCCGCTTCGGACGCGGTGCGGACCGCATCCTTCATCTGGCCGAGGATCTGGGTTTCGCCGAGCACCATCGAATCGAGCCCGGAGGCGACCCGGAAGGCATGGCGCACCGCCTCGGACTGCGGCAGCGCATAGACGTGGGGGGCGAGTGTCTCGACCGGCAGGTTGTGGTACTTCGACAGCCACTGCAGCGCGGCTTCGCGCACCGCTTGGTCGTCGGTTGCGCAGTAGAGCTCGGTGCGGTTGCAGGTGGAGAGAATCGCCGCCTCAGGCGCGGCCCGTTCGAGGGTTGGCCGCGCGCCGGTACGCGACTGCCACGCCTCCTTGAACAGGGCCAGCGCGGGTTTGATCTGTTCGAGCGGAAACGCCACGCGTTCGCGCAAGGCGACGGGCGCGGTGTGGTGATTGATTCCGATCGTGAGCAGATGCATAAGTGGGGCTATCGTTAAGCCCCATATTATAGCGGTTCCGACAGTCTTTCATTCGGGTCGACTGATACCGGGACGCAGCCTTTACCGATGTCGGGGTCGTCCGCAAGTACCTGATTCAACTGATAACCGTAGCCGTAGAGCGGCTTCAGGCTGTAGCCGTGCTACGGGCGCAGGTCCAGCTTGTTCAGGACCCGTGACGCATGCGTATCCAGCGTGCGCGACCGGATGTCGCGGCGGCGCCCCCAGACCGTCTCCAGGATATGGGCGCGGGACACGGGGCGGGACAGGTTCGCGAACAGCAGGTGGGCGAAGCGGAATTCCTTCGGTGTAAGTGTCGCGGTCCGGCCCCGAAAGGTGACCGAATATCGCACCGGATCGAATGCGTATTCGCCGAAGGTATCGCGGGCGCGGTTGCGCGGCCGGCGGATTCCGGTGCGGCGCAGGATCGCGTCCACGCGCGCGAGCATTTCGGGTCCGCGTACGGGCTTTGCGACGCAGTCGTCGGCGCCGGCGTGCAGGCAGGCCACCACCTCGCTTTCGCGAGGTGCGCTCAGCATGACGATGACGGGCAGCCCCGGCAGTAGCTGGTGCAGGCGGGCGATTACCTCGTCGGCGGGCAGGTCGCCGCCCCAGTTTTCGGTGATCAGAAGGTCGAAGGTTTCGGCGCGGGCGCAGGTGAGAAGCGCAGCGGCGGAGGTGAAGTGCTGGCAGACGTGGCCGCCGGCGAACAGCAGCCGGTTGACGATTTCCGCATGCCGGAGGTCGGGCTCGAGAAGGGCGATTCGCATGAAGAGCGCGGCAGCGGGACCGGCGCGGGATAATGACAGGATAGTGTCTGCTTGCCTAAAGCTATCCCTGACCCCTAAACTCAACCGCTACGCGGAAAGCGCCGTGCTGACTTGCGATCTGTTAATGAGATAAAAATGCTAGCTGTCGATACGTCCCCCGCCCATGAGACTAATCTGAATTTGTGCGCGGGGCGTGATTGATGGGTTGGCTCGGTATCGTGGTGCTGGGCGCGGCGATCGGTCTGGCGGGCTGGTGGCTGCACCCGCTGCGCCGCACGAGTCGCGCCCGTGCATGGCTCGGCGGCCTTGCCGGCGTGCTGGGCGCGGTGCTTGCCTCGATGGCCGGCAACGTGACCGGCCTCTTCCACGATGGCGATACGCTCGAATGGCCGGTCTGCGCCGGCCTTGCGCTGATCTTTGTGGCCGTGACGGTCGGCCTGCTGTCCCGTCGATGATTGCTTGCAGGTTACTACCATGAACGCCCGACTTTCCGATCCCACCACCATTCCCGAGCGTCTCGCGCTGCTGCGCCGTGCGATGACCGATGCGGGCCTCGCCGCGTACCTGATCCCCTCGGCCGATCCGCACCTGTCCGAATATCTGCCCGGCCGCTGGCAGGGGCGCCAGTGGCTGTCCGGTTTCACCGGCTCCGTCGGCACGCTGGTCGTGACCGGTACGTTCGCCGGCCTCTGGGTGGACAGCCGCTACTGGACCCAGGCCGAAGCGCAGCTCGCCGGCACCGGCGTGCAACTGATGAAGATGCTGGGCGGCCAGCAGACGCAGCCGCACGTCGAGTGGCTCGCGGAGAACGTGCCGTCCGGCGGCACGGTCGGCGTCGACGGCGCAGTGCTGGGACTCGCGGCCGCCCGCGCCCTCGATGCGGCGCTGACCGCACGCGGCGTCAAGCTGCGCACCGACGTCGATCTGCTCGACACGATCTGGCCGCAGCGCCCAACCTTGCCGGTGGAAACGGTGTACGAACACGTCGCGCCGCACGCCGACCTGACGCGCGCCGACAAGCTCGAACGAGTTCGCCAGCAGATGCGCGAGAAGGGCGCGCAGTGGCACTTCGTGTCGACGCTGGACGATCTCGCGTGGCTCTTCAACCTGCGCGGCGCCGACGTCAACTACAACCCGGTGTTCCTCGCGCACGCGCTGATCGGACTCGAACACGCGTCGCTGTTCGTCACGGACGGCAAGGTGTCGGCGGATCTCGCCGATGCACTGGCGCGCGACGGCGTGCAGGTCGAGCCGTATGCGAAAACTGCCGCGGCGCTCGCCGCACTGCCCGCCGGTGCGACGCTCCTGATCGACCCGCGCCGCATCACGTTCGGTTCGCTGCAGTCGGTGCCGCAGGGTGTGAAGGTGGTCGAGGCGGTGAATCCGAGCACGTTCTTCAAGTCGCGCAAGACCGAGGCCGAGGCCGCGCACGTCCGCGCGACGATGGAGCAGGACGGCGCCGCGCTCGCCGAGTTCTTCGCGTGGTTCGAAAGCGCACTCGGCCGCGAGACGATCACCGAGCTCACCATCGACGAAAAACTGACCGCCGCCCGCGCGCGCCGCCCCGGCTTCGTGACGCTGAGCTTCGCGACGATCGCCGGCTTCAACGGGAACGGCGCGATGCCGCACTACCGCGCCACGCCTGCGGACCACGCGACGATCGAAGGCAACGGTCTGCTGCTGATCGATTCGGGCGGCCAGTACCTGAGCGGCACCACCGACATCACGCGCGTCGTGCCGGTCGGCACCGTCAGCGCCGAGCAGCGTCGCGACTTCACGGTGGTGCTGAAGGGCATGATGGCGTTGTCGCGCGCGCATTTCCCGCGCGGCGTCCGTTCGCCGATGCTCGACGCAATCGCGCGCCAGCCGATCTGGGAAGCGGGCATGGACTACGGCCATGGCACGGGGCACGGCGTCGGCTATTTCCTGAACGTGCACGAAGGTCCGCAGGTGATCGCGCACGCTGCGGCGGCCGAAGCGTGGACGGCGATGGAGTCGGGCATGATCACGTCGGTCGAGCCGGGCATCTACCGGCCGGGTCGCTGGGGCGTGCGGATCGAGAATCTCGTGTTGAACCGCGAAGCCGAAAAGACGGAATTCGGCGACTTCCTCGAGTTCGAGACGCTCACGCTGTGCCCGATCGATACGCGCTGCATCGAGCTTTCGCTGCTGCGCGACGACGAGCGCGCATGGCTCAACGCGTATCACGAGATGGTGCGTACCCGCGTATCGCCGCATGTGACGGGCGATGCGAAGGCGTGGCTCGACACGCGCACGCAGCCCATCTGACCCGCGCGACGGAGCCCACGCATGCCGATCAAGGCGGTCGTATTCGATTTTGGCGGCGTGATCGTCGACTGGAATCCGCGTCATCTGTACCGTCAGCTGATTCCCGACGAGACCGAACGCGAGTGGTTTCTCGCGAACGTCTGCACGATGGACTGGGTGGTGCGTCAGGATGGCGGCCAGCCGCTCGCCGAAGGCACGGAGCAGCTGGTCGCGCGGTTTCCTGAGCATGAAGCGCTGATCCGCGCGTTCTACTCGCGCTGGCACGAGATGATCGGCGGACTGCTGGACGGCGGCGTGGCGACGTTCGAAAAGCTCGACGCGGCCGGCGTGCCGCTGTTCGGTCTGACGAACTGGTCGGCCGAGACATTCCCGTATGCGTGGGACAACTTCCCGATCCTCCGGCGCTTCCGCGATATCGTCGTGTCGGGCCGCGTCGGCCTGATCAAGCCGGACCGCGCGATCTACGACGAGATGACCCGCCGCATCCACGCGGCGCTGCCCGACGTGCAGCCGCACGAGATCGTCTTCATCGACGACAATCCGAAGAATGCCGAAGCCGCAACGTCGCTCGGCTGGCATGGCATCCATCACGTCGACAATGCGCAGACCGATGCCCGGCTGCGCGAACTCGGTCTGCCGGTTTAAGACAACTTGCGGACCTAGCGGGCCGGCGCCGGACCGAGCCGTTCGGCCACCGCGGCACACGCCGCGCGCAGCGGCGCCACATAGGTGTCGAGCGGCGTGTCGCTGCGGCGAAACAGCGGAATGCTCACACTGATGCACGCCACCGGTGATCCATCCGAGCCGGGAATCGCGCTGCCGTAGCAAAAGATCTGTGCTTCGTTTTCCTCACGGTCTTCCGCGTAGCCGCGTTCGCGCGTCGCATCGAGTTCGGCGCGCAGTGCCGCGCGGTCGGTGATCGTGTTCGGCGTGAAGCGCGCGAGCGTCAGGCTGTCGAGCAATGCATCGCGCGCCGTTACGTCGAGCGATGCGAGCCACGCCTTGCCGACCGAGCTCGAATACAGCGTGACACGCGTGCCGATGCGCGACGCCATCCGCACCGCATGCGGACTCTCCAGCTTCTCGATGTAGACCATCTCGCTGCCGCTGCGCACCGCGAGGTGCACGGTTTCCTGAGTCGCGTCGCGCAGCGCCTGCAACGCATCGGTTGCGGCAACGCGCAAGTCCGAGCGTTCCCAGCTGCGGCTCGCGAGCGTCAGCAGCCGCGGCCCCAGTTCGAACGTGCCGCCACGCTGGCTTTCCACGACCAACCCTTCGGCGATCAACGCACCGACGATCCGATACACAGTTGGCCGCGGAAAGCCGCTCGCGACTGCCAGTTGCGGCACGCTCGGCGCCTGCCCGGCATCGGCGATCAGCTGCAGCACCGTCATGAACTTCGCGAAGGCGGCGGTGCCGGTGGCTCGGGCGGCTTCGAGCGCGCTGTCGGTAGCGATGACTTTCATGCGGCGACTCACGCGACGAGGTAGCCGCCATCGACGGGCAACACGACGCCCGTGATGAACGATGCTGCCGGCGAACACAGAAACGCGACCGCGGGCCCTATGTCGTCGGGCGAGCCCCAACGGCCGAGCGGCGTGCGGTCGAGTATCGCCCGCGAGCGCGAGTCGTCGTCCTTCAGCGCCTGCGTGAGTGGCGTCGCGATCCAGCCCGGCGCGACCGCGTTTACGCGAATCCGGTCCGCCGCATACGCGATCGCGAGCGACTTCGTCAGTTGCGCGACGCCGCCTTTGCTCGCGCTATAACCGGGCACGAGGCCACCGCCGAAAAAGCTCAGCATCGATGCCGTGTTGACGATCGCGCCGCCGCTCGCGCGCAGCAACGGTCGCGCGGCCGCGCAGCAGCGCATCGTGCCGGTCAGGTTCACGTCGACGACCTGCGCGAACACATCGGGGTCGAGCTCCTGCTGCTGGCGGCGGATCACGCCCGCACAGTTGACCAGCACATCGAGCGACGTCAGCGACGCGAACAGCGCATCGACGTCCGCCCTCGACGCGACGTCGAGCGGCGCGACCTCGATGCTCTCCGCGGCGAGCGTGCTGCGCTGCTCGTCGGTGGGCGAGAGCGCGGCTGCGATCACGCGCGCGCCGAGCGCCGCGAGCTGTCGCGCGATGCCCGCGCCGATTCCCTGCGTGCCGCCAGTGACGACGGCCGTTTTGCCTGCGAACAGATCCGGTTGAAACGTCATGATGCTTGCTGTTTCCTGCGATGAAAGGTCAGGCGAGTTCGACGGACGCGCCCCGATCGGCGGTCTCCGCAATCGGCACGCGAACGACGAACATGTACACGAGCGCCGCCGCGAACGACACGCCGGCGCTGATCAGAAACGCGTTGACGAATGAGTGCGTGCGGTCGACCACCACGCCCGTGATGAACGGCGCGAACGAGCCGCCGAAATAGCCGCCGAAGTTCTGGATGCTGCCGAGCGACGCGACGAGATGCCGGGGCGCGGCGACGCTGACGAGCGCCCACGCGGCGCCGCTCGCGAGATTGACGAAGTACATCGCGAGCGACAGATAGACGATCGCGAGCGTGAGGTTCGGCGTGTAGGCGGCGGGCACCGTGAATACCGCGGCGCCGATCAGGCCCGTGCAGATCGGCCACTTGCGGCTGCGCATGCGCGCCATGCCGCTCGCCATCAGACCATCCGCGATGAAGCCGCTCGACAGCATGCCGAGCGTGCCGAAGATATACGGAATCGACACGATCCAGCCAGTCTTCGCGATCGTCAGATGCCGTTCGTGTTCGAGATACGCGGGCAGCCACGTGAGGTACAGCCACACCATGTAGATCACGCCCATGAAGCCGAAGATCATGCCCCACGTAGTGGGCGAGGCGAACAGGCCGCGCCATTCCGCGAAGGTCATCCGGCGTTCGAGCCGCGCGAGCGGTTCTTCCTCGGTCAGATGCTTGACCTCGTCAGGCGCGAGCGATATTTCGGCGCGATTGCGATAGACGAGATACCAGCCGACGGCCACCGCGATGCCGAGCACGCCCATCACGACGAACATGCCGCGCCAGCCGATCCAGAGCAGCAGCACGGTGAGGATCGGCGGCGCGAGCGCCGGGCCGATCGTCGACGACGTGGTGAAGATGCCGGTTGGCCGGCCCCGTTCGCGCAGCGCGAACCATTCGCTCACCACCTTTGCGCCAGCCGGAAACTGCGGCGCTTCACCGATGCCGAGCGCGATCCGCGCGACGAGAAACTGCGGCAGCGTTCGCACGAGCCCGCCGCACAGTTGCGCGCACGACCACACGAACATGCCGAGGCCGAGCATCACGCGCGCGCCGAAACGGTCGAGCAGCGCGCCCATCGGCAGCTGCGAGAACGCATAGGAAAACGAGAACGCGGACAACAGCAGACCCATCTGCGATGCGGACAGACCGAGTTCGCCGCTCACCGAATGATTGGCGATGGACAGCGTGCTGCGGTCCAGATAGTTGACGATGCCGGCCAGCGTCAGAATGACGAGCGCGATCCACTGGATGCGCCGGATGCGTGGTGTCTTCTCCTGCATGATGTCTCCTCCGATGCTCGTACGAGTCTGTGGAAGGTGCGTGGTGACTGCCTGGATGAAGCGTCGGTAATGCCTGGGTGATCCGCCTATCGCACGAACTGGTCGACGTAACTCGCGCCGAGGCCCACGCGTTCGTAATGGGCGCGGCACATGTCGAGCTTCGTGAACACGTCTTCGTAGCCGGTGTAGTTGCCGTACGGGTCGCAGTAGTACATGACGCCGTTCACCTGGAAGTACGTGATCATCTCCTCGACGTCTTCCGGCACGTAGAGCGTGTGCGTCTCGCCGGGCGGCTCGAACACGTAGCTGCCTTCGTTCGCGACCCAGTCGTGCTCCAGATAGCGCCAGCGCCCTTTGAGCACCAGGCCGTGCACCGCCTGCGGATGGCGATGACGGCTCAGCACGCCGGACTTGCGCACGCGCAGCAGGTTCATCCAGTAACCGGTCGACACGTTCAGGCACAGCGGGCGGAACCACACGTTCTCCGCCTGCGGCACCCATAGACGTTCGTCCTGCGGGATGGCCGATTCGACGACGATTTCGCGCTGCGCTTCGGGCGGATTGGGAAGCTGATAGGGCGTCATGGCGTCGACGCCGCTGGAGGGGGCGGGCATCACATCTCCTCGCTGTCCATAATATGGATCAATCGATCGTATTATGGACAAATGCTCTGCCTGATTCGACCGGTTGTCAAGCAACCGGCGTGGACGACGATTTACTTGCCGAGCAGATTCTTCAGCGCGTTGCCGAGGCCTTTGACCGTGTCGTTGACGCCGTTCGCGACGCCTTCCACGCTCACGCCGAGCGCGCCCGCGAGCCCTGCGCCGATCTTGGTCAGCAGGCTTTCGTTGACGGAGAACTTCGGATCGCGCAGGTTGCCGTCGAGCTCGAAGTGCAGCGTGATGTCGCCGTTGTGATGCTTGAGCGCCGCGACGATAGCCTGAGTCGGGATGGAGAGGAAGGTGTCGACCGGATTGCCGCTGCTGTCGAGCTGCAGGTTGTGCAGCGTCACCGTACCCGGCGCGTGAAGCTGATAGTTGCGCACCGTCGACGTCACGTGCAGATCGACCGTGCCGCTCTTCACCTGCGCGTGTGCGCCGGTTTTTTTCAGCAGATACGGATCGAGCGTTGCGATGTCGACGCCCTGAAGGTTGGTCGTGGTCTGCGAGTCCTTACTGGAAATCACGATCCAGCCGGAGAACGAGACCGTACCCGTGTGCTGCGGACCGGCGATCGAACCGGTGACGTCGAGATTGGTGGGATCGGTGAGATCGGGCAGATGCAGCGGGCCGACTTTGGCCTGCGCGTTCTTCACTGCGATGTGATACGGCGGGTTGCTGACGGACCGGTCGTAGAAGTTGAACACGCCCTGCTGGAACACGACGCTGTCGATCTGCTTCTCGCGCGGCATTTCCGGGCCGCCGCCCGGACCGCCGCTCGCCGACGTTGTCTGCTTTAGCGAGTCGCGCAGGTTCGGCAGAATTTCGAGGCGGCCGCCTGCTGAGCGCACCAGCGGCAGATCGAAGCCCTGCACCGTGACGCTGCGTATGTGCATGCGCCGCGCGAGCAGGTCGCGCAGATCGGGGACCAGCGTGATCGTGTCGGCGTGCAGCGAATACGGCGTGGGCCAGTCGGCGGGCGCCTTCAGCTGCACGTTTACGAGCTTGACCTCGGTCAGTCCGACGTCGATGCGCTCCGCGCTGCCGATCGGCGCCAACGCTTGCACGACGCGAGACTTCACCTCGCGCTGCGCGACATAGAGCGCCACCAGCGCGAGCACGACCAGCAGCACGACGCCGCCAAGTGCGGCTAAGGCCATGCGTTTGCCCTTCGACATCGCCATGCCTCGTTCCTCGTATGCGCTGTCGCGCGTCGAACTGCCGAAGCGCCGCGCGCGTCGTGGGGATTGCGCGCGGCGTCGTGACGACTGCATGCTTACCGCGAGATCGGCTTGTAGCGCAGGCGCTTCGGTCGTGCGGCCTCTTCGCCCAGACGCTGGCGTTTGTCCGCTTCGTATTCCTGGTAGTTGCCGTCGAAGAACGTCACCTGCGAATCGCCCTCGAACGCGAGGATGTGCGTCGCGATCCGGTCGAGGAACCAGCGGTCGTGCGAAATCACCATCACGGAGCCGGCGAATTCGAGCAGCGCATCTTCGAGCGCCCGCAGCGTTTCGACGTCCAGATCGTTCGACGGTTCATCGAGCAGCAGCAGATTGCCGCCCGCGATCAGCGTCTTCGCGAGATGCAAACGGCCGCGTTCGCCGCCCGACAGGTTGCCGACCACCTTCTGCTGGTCGCCGCCCTTGAAGTTGAAGCGGCCGATGTACGCGCGCGACGGCGTCTCGTACTTGCCGACCGTGAGCACATCCGCGCCGCCCGAGATCTCTTCGAACACCGTCTTCGAGCCGTCGAGCGCATCGCGGCTCTGGTCGACGTACGCGAGCTTGACCGTCGGCCCGACCGCGATTTCGCCCGAGTCCGGCTGCTCGCGGCCCGTCAGCATGCGGAACAGCGTGGACTTACCGGCGCCGTTCGGCCCGATGATGCCGACGATCGCGCCCGGCGGCACCTTGAAGCTCAGGTTGTCGATCAGCAGGCGATCGCCGTACGACTTGCTCACGTTCTTGAACTCGAACACCTCGTTACCGAGACGGTCGCCGACCGGAATGAAGATTTCCTGCGTCTCGTTGCGCTTCTGGTAGTCCTGGCTGTTGAGTTCCTCGAAGCGCGCGATACGCGCCTTCGATTTCGCCTGACGGCCCTTGGGGTTCTGGCGCACCCACTCCAGTTCCTTCTTGATCGCTTTCTGGCGCGCCGATTCCGACGCCTCTTCCTGCTTCAGGCGCTCTTCCTTCTGGTCGAGCCAGCTGCTGTAGTTGCCCTTCCACGGAATGCCGTGGCCGCGGTCGAGTTCGAGAATCCACTCCGCCGCGTTGTCGAGGAAGTAGCGATCGTGGGTGACCGCGACGACGGTGCCCGGAAAGCGCGTGAGGAACTGCTCGAGCCATTCGACCGATTCCGCGTCGAGGTGGTTGGTTGGCTCATCCAGCAGCAGCATGTCGGGCTTTTCGAGCAGCAGCTTGCACAGCGCGACGCGGCGCTTTTCGCCGCCCGACAGGTGCTCGATCTTCGCGTCCCACGGCGGCAGGCGCAGCGCGTCCGCGGCCACTTCGATCTGCTGTTCGGGGCTGCCGCCATCGCTCGCGGCGAGGATCGCTTCGTACTTCGCCTGTTCGGCCGCGAGCGCGTCGAAGTCGGCGTCCGGCTCCGCGTACGCCGCATAGATTTCGTCCAGCTTCTTCTGCGCGCCGAACACTTCGCCGAGGCCTTCCTCGACTGCTTCGCGCACGGTCTTCTGCGGATCGAGCTGCGGCTCCTGCGGCAGATAGCCGATGTTCAGGTTCGGCATCGGCGTGGCTTCGCCTTCGATGTCCTTGTCGACGCCGGCCATGATCCTGATCAGCGTGGACTTGCCCGAACCGTTCAAGCCGAGCAGACCGATCTTCGCGCCCGGAAAGAACGACAACGAGATGTCCTTCAGGATCTGGCGTTTGGGCGGCACGATCTTGCCGACCCGGTTCATGGTGAAGACGTATTGGGCCATGTGTGTGTATCAGGCATTGACGCCGCGTGCCCAGACAAGCAGGGCGGACGGCAGGGTGAACGGGTCCCGGGCGCGCCGGCGGGCCGGCGCGCGGGAGAATCGCCATTGTACTTCGGGGCCAGGGCCGCAGCGATCGCCTATGCCGTCAGGACAAGGCGTTCGCGCGCGGCGCGCGGCCAACGCGGGGAGGGGAGCAGGAATCGGGCCGCGGTTTGCCTGGGCGCACTACAGCCACTGCGCGACGCCACCGTGGCGCGAGCAGGTGCCGCTGTGATGGCGGCTGAAGCTGTAAGTACCGTCACGACAACCAGCCGTGGCGCCTTCGGGGGCTTTGCCGGACAGCGAGCGGGCGGGGGCGTGCACTGTGTCGCCGTCGCGGTTCTGGTACGTGTGATGGTTGCTGAGGTCGGCCCCGTCGGGCGCCTGGCCAGCCGGCTGATACGCGAACGCCGTGCTGCCGGCGAGCAGCAGGACGGCGGCGAGCG
Organism: Paraburkholderia phosphatilytica; assembly: GCF_003443895.1. GTDB lineage: Bacteria > Pseudomonadota > Gammaproteobacteria > Burkholderiales > Burkholderiaceae > Paraburkholderia > Paraburkholderia phosphatilytica. Next base: position 16,611 of record NZ_QQOA01000054.1, read on the forward strand.
AGGCGAGTTTTTGCAATCTCAATTGGCGCGACGTCCCGTTTCAGGATCGAAGAAGTGCAGATGCCGCGCCGGCAGCGACACCGTCAGCGCTTCGCCGGACGCCGGACGGTGCGCGTGAGGCAGCCGCGCCGTCACGTCGTGCGAGCCCCAGCGGCCGTGCGCGAGATTGTCGGCGCCGAGCAGTTCGCACGAATCGACGACGAGCGTCGCCGACGACGCGGCGTGCGCGCCGCCGTCGGCTGCCGGCGTCAGATGTTCGGGGCGGATGCCCAGGATCCACTCGCGTCCCGCCGCGACCTCGCGGCCGATGCACGGCACGCTGACGAGCGGCAGGGTCGGGCCGCCGTCGGCGACGACGAACGCGGAGCCGCGGTCGTCGATGCGGCCTTTGATCAGATTCATGCCCGGCGAGCCGATGAAGCTCGCGACGAACACCGTCGCGGGGCGCTCGTACACTTCAGTCGGCGCGCCGATCTGCTCGGCGTGGCCGCGGTTCATCACGATCACACGCTGCGCGAGCGTCATCGCTTCGATCTGGTCGTGCGTCACGTAGAGGCTGGTGGTGGCGAGCCGCGCGTGCAGCCGCTGGATTTCGAGGCGCATCTGCACGCGCAGCCGCGCATCGAGATTCGACAGCGGTTCGTCGAACAGGAACACCGCCGGTTCGCGGACGATCGCGCGGCCCATCGCGACACGCTGGCGCTGCCCGCCCGACAGCTCGCGCGGCCGGCGTTCGAGCAGCGCCTCGAGTTCGAGAATCTTCGCCGCGCCCGCCACGCGCCGCTCGATTTCCGTACGCTCCACGCCCGCGATCTTCAGCGCGTAGCCCATGTTCTGCGCGACCGTCATGTGCGGATAGAGCGCGTAATTCTGGAACACCATCGCGATGTTGCGATCCTTCGGCTCGAGCTGGTTGACCACCTTGCCGTCGATCGACACCGTGCCGTCCGAGATGCTTTCGAGCCCGGCGACCATCCGCAGCAACGTCGATTTGCCGCAGCCCGACGGGCCGACCATCACGACGAATTCGCCGTCCTTCACGTCGACGTCGATGCCGTGCAGCACGAACTGCTTGCCGTCGTAGGTTTTCTTTACGCTGTTGAGGGTGAGTGCAGCCATCGCGTGTGCCCTGTTATCGGTTCTTGCCGTTTGCTTGTCGGTTGTTCGGTCATTTCTCGGCGTCGACGAGGCCGCGCACGAACCAGCGCTGCATCGTCAGCACGACGACGAGCGGCGGCAGCATCGCGAGCAGTGTCGCGGTCATCACGAGATGCCATTCGGTGGCGGTGTCGCCCGACGCGATCATGCTCTTGATGCCCACCACGGCGGTCAGCATCGACTGCTCGTTCGTGATCAGGATCGGCCACAGGTATTGATTCCAGCCGTAGATGAAGGTGATCACGAAGAGCGCCGCGATGTTGGTCTTCGACAGCGGCAGCACGACGTCCCACAGGAACCGCAGTGCGCCCGCGCCGTCGATGCGCGCGGCCTCCATCAGCTCGTCGGGCAGCGTCAGGAAGAACTGGCGGAACAGGAACGTCGCCGTCGCCGATGCGAGCAGCGGCAGCGTCAGGCCCGCATACGTGTTGGTCAGATGCATCGACGCCACCACCTGCACGGTCGGGAAGATGCGCACTTCCACCGGCAGCATCAGCGTGACGAAGATCAGCCAGAACGCCGTCTGCCGGAACGGAAAGCGGAAGAACACGATCGCGTACGCGGAGATCATCGACACGGCGATCTTGCCGATCGCGATCACGAGCGCCATCACGAGACTGTTCAGCAGCATGTCGCCGAAGGGCGCGGCAGCGTTGCCGCTGCCGTGCGTCCAGACGGTCTTGATGTTTTCGAACAGGTGCGAGCTCGGCACGAGCGACAGCGGCACCGTGAACACTTCGTGCGCGTTCATCGTCGCCGCGCAGAACGCGACGTACACGGGGAACACGACGAGCAGCACGCCGACGATCAGCGTCGCGTGGCAGAAGAGGTCGAAACCACGGCGATTTTCGATCATGCGTATTGCACCCTTCGCTCGATGAAGCGGAACTGCACGACTGTCAGGCCGACGACGATCAGCATCAGCACGACTGACTGCGCGCCCGAGCTGCCGATGTCGAGCCCCTGGAAGCCTTCCGCGAAGATCTTGTAGATCAGCGTGCGGGTGGATTGCGCGGGGCCGCCGCCCGTTGCCGCATCGATCACCGGGAAGGTGTCGAAGAACGCGTAGACCAGATTGACGACGAGCAGGAAGAAGGTGGTCGGCGACAGCAGCGGCACCGCGATGCCGAAGAAGCGGCGCAGCGGACCCGCGCCGTCGATCGCGGCCGCTTCGATCAGCGAACGCGGGATCGCCTGCAGGCCCGCATAGAAGAACAGGAAGTTGTAGCTGACCTGCTGCCACACCGAAGCGAGCACCACGAGGAACATCGCCTGACCCGCGTTCAGCGCGTGATTCCAGACGATGCCGTACTTCGCGAGTGCGTAGGTGACGAGCCCGATGCTCGGGTTAAACAGAAACGACCACAACACCGCCGCGATCGCCGGCGCGACGGCGTACGGCCAGATCAGCAGCGTCTGGTAGGCTTTCGCGCCGCGCGTCACGCGGTCGGCGCACATTGCGAGCAGCAGCGAGATCACGAGGCCGCTGACGGTGACGAGCGCGCAGAAGATCATCGTCGTCTCGAACGACGACAGGTACAGTGGATCGGCGAACAGCTGCTGGAAATTCTTGAGCCCGACGAACACGCTCGACGTGCCGAATGCGTCCTGGGTCTGCGTGGACTGCCATAGCGCGACGCCGGCGGGCCACAGGAAGAAGACCACCGTGATCGCGAGTTGCGGCGCGACGAGCAGGTAGGGCAGGACGCTGGTGCCGAAGCGGGAACGCTTGTCCATCGAGACTATCCTGGGTTGATGAGGCGATGCGCGCACGCGCGACGCAGCCTTCTGGCCACGCCGCGCGCGCGGATTCAAACTGCCTGCGTTGTGCTGCTTGAATGCTTAGCTGCCTTGCTGCTGGAAGCGACGCAGCAGTTCGTTGCCGCGTGCTACGGCCGAGTCGAGCGCATCCTTCGGCGACTTCTTGTCCGCCCACACCTGCTCGAGCTCTTCGTCGATGATGGTACGGATCTGCGGCATGTTGCCAAGACGCAGGCCCTTCGTGAACGGCAGAGGCGGCTTGTTCAGCATCTGCTTGATCGCGGTTTCGCTGCCCGGGTTCTTCGCGTAGAAGCCCTGTTGCTGCGTCAGCTGGTACGCAGCGGTCGTGACCGGCAGGTAGCCCGTGTCCTGATGCCACTTCGCGGCGACCGCCGGCGAGGTCAGATACGCGAGGAACTTCGCGACGCCCTTGTAGGTGTTTTCGTCCTTGCCGGACAGCACCCACAGGCTCGCGCCGCCGATGATCGCGTTCTGCGGCGCGCCCTTCACGCTCTGGTCGTACGGCATCATGCCGGTGCCGAAGTTGAACTTCGCGTACTTCTTGATCGTCGCGAGCGAGCCGGACGAATTGGTGATGATGCCGCACTCGCCGCTGTAGAACTTCGACACCGGCTCATCCTTGCGGCCCACATACGTGAACGTGCCTTCCTTCGCCATGTTCTGCAGGAACTGGATATGCGCGATCTGCAGCGGCTTGTTGAATTCGAGCTGCGCGTCGAGGCCGTCGAAGCCGTTGTTTTCGGTCGCGAACGGCGCGCCGTGCCAGGCGCTGTAGTTTTCGAGCTGGATCCAGCTCTGCCATCCCGACGAATAGCCGCACGACATGCCCGATGCCTTCAGCTTCTTCGCGTCGGCCTCGAGTTCATCCCACGTGCGCGGCGGCTGCTCGGGATCGAGACCAGCCTTCTTGAAGGCGTCCTTGTTGTAGTACAGGACCGGCGTCGAGCTGTTGAACGGCATCGACACGAGACCGCCCGTCTTCGCGTCGCTGTAGTAGCTCGCGATGGTCGGCACGAAGGCCTTTTCGTCGAGCGGCACGCCGGTCTGCTTGAACAGTTCGGAGACCGGCAGGACGGCCTTCTTCGCCTGCATCATCGTTGCGGTGCCAACTTCATAGACCTGCAGGATCGCGGGGGCGTTGCCGCTGCGGTAGGCAGCGATGCCGGCTGCGAGCGTCTGATCGTAGGTGCCCTTGAAAACGGGCACGATCTTGTAGTCGCTCTGGGACTTGTTGAAGTCGTTGGCGATGTCGTTCAGATGCTCGCCGAGGGCGGCTTCCATCGCATGCCAGAACTGGATTTCCGTGGTGGCGTGCGCGCTTTGCGCAACGCCGAGCGCGAGAACGGCCGCGACCGACAGCGAACGGAAAAGGGGCTTGCAATCCATCGTTTGGTCTCCTTTGCGGATGACGGGCTGGTTATGAATTGCGCGATTGTATTTACGTTCTGTGACAGTTCATGCTTGGCGAATACCCTGGTGTGGAGGTATGCGCCCATTCGGTTTGGATAACTGTGGTTGATGGGGCAACGGGTGAGCATTTAACATTTTTCGCAGTACCGCCACTCCCGGTGCGTTCGCTCCGGATACAAAAAAGCCCGCGAATGTGTGTCGCGGGCTTCTTTGATTGTGCTGGTTCGCCCGTACGGACGAACTTCCCATCACACGTTAAACAGAAAATTCATCACATCCCCGTCGTGCACGACGTATTCCTTCCCTTCCGCGCGCATCTTGCCGGCTTCCTTCGCGCCCTGTTCGCCCTTGTACGCGATGTAGTCGTCGAAGCCGATGGTCTGCGCGCGGATGAAGCCGCGCTCGAAGTCCGTGTGGATCACGCCCGCCGCCTGCGGCGCGGTGTCGCCGATGTGAATCGTCCACGCACGCACTTCCTTCACACCCGCCGTGAAGTAGGTCTGCAGTCCGAGCAGCTTGAAACCCGCGCGGATCACGCGGTTCAGGCCCGGCTCGTCCATGCCCATGTCGGCGAGGAACACTTCCTTGTCTTCATCCGCGAGATCGGCGATCTCGGCTTCGATCGCCGCGCACACGGCGACCACCGGCGCCTTCTCCGCTTCCGCGTACTTGCGGATCGCGTCCAGGTGCGGGTTGTTCTCGAAGCCGTCTTCCTTTACGTTCGCGACGTACATCGTCGGCTTCGCGGTGATCAGGCAGAAGGGCTTCAACAGCGCCTCTTCCTCGTCCGACAGATCCAGCGCGCGCACCGCCTTTGCCTGGTCGAGTTGAGCTCGCACCTTTTCCAGCACCGCGACGAGTTTCGCCGCTTCCTTGTCGTTGCCCGACTTCGCGGCTTTCGAATACCGCGCGAGCGACTTCTCGACCGTGCCGAGGTCGGCGAGCGCGAGTTCGGTGTTGATCACCTCGATGTCCGACAGCGGGTCGACCTTGCCGGCGACGTGAATCACGTTGTCGTCTTCGAAGCAGCGCACGACGTGCGTGATCGCGTCGGTTTCGCGGATGTTCGCGAGAAACTGGTTGCCGAGCCCTTCGCCCTTGCTCGCGCCGGCCACGAGGCCCGCGATGTCGACGAACTCCACGACCGCCGGCACGATGCGCTCCGGCTTCACGATTCCGGCAAGCGCCGTCAGGCGCGCGTCCGGCACCTCGACGATGCCGACGTTCGGCTCGATCGTGCAGAACGGGTAGTTTTCGGCGGCGATGCCCGCCTTGGTCAGCGCGTTGAACAGGGTGGACTTGCCGACGTTAGGCAGGCCGACGATGCCGCATTTGAGGCTCATGAAGTGTCTCTATCAAGCTGATGATGGCGCGCGCCGCGAGGCGGCGCGGGACCGCGGGCGCCGACGGGAGCGGCTGCGCACGGGAAGCGGTCACGGAAAACCGCAATTGTAACCCTGTCTGGCCGTGCGGCCGGGCGGCGCGCCTCGTGCCTGGCCGTCAGCGCGACGCCGGCCGGGCGTTCCGGATGCCGTCCGCAGGCGCCTGTACGGGCTGCGCCGCGGTGCCGCATCGCCATGCCCGGCAACGCGCCACAGCTATAATGCAACGATGACTGCACACCCTCAGACATTCGATGTCGCCGTGATCGGCGGCGGCCTCGTCGGCAAGACGGCCGCGCTTGCGCTCACGCTGGGCGGCCTTCGCGTGGCGCTGCTCGCGAGCCCGTGTGCGCCGCTGCCGGCGTCGGCGCCGTTCGATGCGCGCGTGTATGCGCTGTCGTCGAGTTCCCAGGCGCTGCTCGAACGGCTGCGCGTGTGGCAGGCGCTCGACGCATCGCGGCTTGCACCCGTCTATGACATGCGCGTCTATGGCGATGCGCATGCCGAACTGCATTTCTCCGCATTCCAGGCGTCCGTGCCGCAGCTCGCGTGGATCGTCGAGTCGTCGGTGGTCGAACGCGCGCTCGATTCCGCGCTGCGCTTCCAGCCGAATCTCACGTGGCTCGACACCCGCGCTCAGGCGCTCGACGTGAAGACGGACGCGGGCGTGGTCGGCCTCGCGGACGGCAAGGTAATCGCGGCCGACCTGATCATCGGCGCGGATGGCGCGCATTCGTGGGTGCGCGCGCAGATCGGTTCGAAGATGGTGCGCCGCGACTACCGGCAGACCGGAGTGGTCGCCAACTTCAAGGCGGAAAAGCCGCATGGCGAAGTTGCGTACCAGTGGTTTCGCGACGGCGAGATCATCGCGCTGCTGCCGATGCCCGCCGGTCACGTGTCGCTCGTGTGGTCCGCGCGCACGGAGCATGCGCAGGAGCTGATCGCTCTCGCGCCGGAGCAGCTCGCGGCCGAGGTTGAGCGCGTGACGCTCGGCACGCTCGGCCAGCTCGAATGCGTGACGCCGGCGCAGGGATTTCCGCTCGCGCTGCAAACGGTGGACCGGCTGATCGCGCCGCGGGTGGCGCTGGTCGGCGATGCGGCGCATCTGATCCATCCACTCGCGGGGCAGGGCATGAACCTCGGGCTGCGCGACGTCGCGTCGCTCGCCGAAGTGATCGCCGCGAAAGAAGCGTTCCGCGATCTCGGCGACGCGGTGTTGCTGCGCCGCTACGAGCGCGCCCGCCGCGAAGACATCCGCGCGCTGACGGTCGCGACCGACGGACTGCAGCGCCTTTTTGCGGTGCCCGGGCATCTCGCGCGTGCGGTGCGCAATGTCGGCATGGCCGCCGTCGGCGCGCAGCCGCTGTTGAAGCGCTGGCTCGTCACCGCCGCGCTCGGCTAGCAGGAACCCGAAACCTCATGCGGTTCGCGGCACGGAACGCGAATCCGGATCCGACTCAACCCAGGCTGCGCGGTATTCGCCGCGCAGCCGGCCCGATCGAGATACGCCGGCGTTGTGCGAATCGCGATCGGGCAGGACGCACCATCAGGAATACGACATGAAACGCTTTTCCCGTCTCGCCGCGCTCGTTGTGGTGATCGCTGCCACGGCATTGGGCTGTTCCGCCAAGGCCGACCAGACCACCGACAAGCTCAAGGCCACGCTGCAGTCGCGCATCGGCGACGATGCGACCATCAAGAGCATCTCGAAGTCGCCGATTCCTGGGTTGTACGAGGTGAATCTCGGCACGGAGATCGTCTATAGCGATGCGAATGGCGACTATCTGTTCATCGGCGACATCGTCGATGCGAAGTCGCGCAAGAACCTGACGCAGGCGCGCATGACCGAAATCAACCGCATCGATTTCGCGAGCCTGCCGTTCGCGAATGCGGTGAAGGTCGTGAAGGGCGACGGCAGCCGCAAGATCGCGGTGTTCTCCGATCCGAACTGCCCGTACTGCCATCAGCTTGAAAACACGTTGAAGACGATGGACAACGTGACGGTCTACACCTTCCTGTACCCGGTGCTGTCGCCGGATTCGACGGTGAAGTCGAAGGCGATCTGGTGCTCGCCGGATCGCGCGAAGGCCTGGGAATCGTGGATGCTGGACCGTCACGCGCCCACGGCGGCCGGCACCTGCAATACCGCCGCGATCGACAGCAATCTCGCGCTGGGCCAGGCGATGAAGGTTGACGGCACGCCGACGGTGTTCCTTGCCGACGGTCGCCGTCTGCCGGGCGCCGTGTCGGGCGACCAGCTCAACAAGGCCATGAACGAAGCGACGCACTGATGCGTCGCCTGAACGGATCTGGAGGCGCCGCGTGCGCCTCTCGTTTCATTCGGGCACAGGTTCTCCGCGCTTGCGCCGCCGCGCCGTTCCACCCGCCATCGTCCACTCCGCGTCCGCCTCCACACATTGCCGATGAAGCCGATCCGCTACACCATCGTTCCCAAACAGACCGCCGCCCACCTGTTCGAAGTGACCGTGACCGTCGCGGACCCGGATCCGGACGGCCAGCGCTTCATGCTGCCGGTGTGGATTCCGGGCAGCTACATGATCCGCGAGTTCGCGCGCAACATCGTGACGCTCCGCGCGTTCAGCGACGCGGGCCGCAAGGTTCGCGTGACGAAGACGGACAAGCAGTCGTGGCAGGCGGCGCCGGTGAAGGGCGCGCTGACATTGCGCTACGAGGTGTATGCGTGGGACCTGTCGGTGCGCGCCGCGCATCTCGACGACACCACGGGCTTCTTCAACGGCACGAGCGTGTTCCTCGCGGTGGCGGGGCACGAGGACGCGCGCTGCATTGTCGACATCCAGAAGCCGGCGGGCGCGCAGTTCCGCGGCTGGCGCGTCGCGACGGCGCTGCCCGAAGCGCGCGGCACGAAGCGCTACGGGTTCGGGCTGTATGAAGCCCGCGATTACGACGAACTCGCCGATCATCCGGTGACGCTCGGCGAATTCGCGCTCGCCACCTTCAAGGCGCACGGCGTGCCGCACGACATCGTGATCTCCGGCCGCGTCGTGTCGCTCGACATGGAGCGGCTTGCGGCAGACCTGAAGAAGATCTGCGAAGCGCAGATCGCGCTCTTCGAGCCGAAATCGAAGAAGGCGCCCGTGGATCGCTATGTGTTCATGACGCTTGCCGTCAGCGATGGCTACGGTGGCCTCGAGCATCGCGCGTCGACAGCGCTGATCTGCAATCGCACCGATCTGCCCGTGCAGGGCCGCACGCAATTGACCGAAGGCTATCGAACCTACCTCGGCCTGTGCAGCCACGAGTACTTCCACACATGGAACGTGAAGCGCATCAAGCCGGCCACGTTCGCGCCGTATGACCTCACGCAGGAAAACTACACGTCGCTGCTGTGGCTGTTCGAAGGCTTCACGTCCTATTACGACGATCTGATTCTTGTGCGCAGCGGCCGCATCACGACGGAAGATTATTTCGGCCTGCTCGGCAAGACGGTGGGCGGCGTGCTGCGCGGCAGCGGCCGTCTGAAGCAGACCGTCGCCGAGAGTTCGTTCGACGCGTGGGTGAAGTATTACCGGCAGGACGAGAACGCGGCGAACGCGATCGTCAGCTACTACACGAAGGGTTCGCTCGTCGCGCTCGCGTTCGATCTGACGATCCGCGCGCAAACCGGCAACCGCAAGTCGCTCGACGACGTGATGCGTCTGTTGTGGCAGCGCTTCGGTCGGGACTTCTATCGCGGCAAGCCGGTCGGCATCGCGGAAGGCGAGGTCGAGGCGCTGTTTGCGGAAGCGACCGGCGCGGATCTGTCCGCGCTCTTCGCCGACGGCGTGCACGGTACTAAGGATCTGCCGCTCGAAACCTTGCTCGAGCCGTTCGGCGTATCGCTGAAGGCGGACATCGATCCGAACGGCAAGCCGTCGCTGGGTGCGCGCATGCGGGCCGGCGCCGACTGCACGCTCGCCGCGGTGCACGAAGGCAGCGCCGCGCAGAAGGCGGGGCTTTCCGCGGGCGATGTGCTGATCGCGCTCGACGGCCTGCGCATCAACGGCGGGAATCTCGATGCGCTGCTCGCACGCTATCTGCCCGGCGACAAGGTGGAGATTCACGCATTCCGCCGCGACGAGCTTCGGGTCGCGCAGGTGAAGCTCGACGGTCCGGACGTGCAGCGTTACAAGTTCGCGATCACCGATACGCGAGCCGCCGCGCGCAAGGCCCGCGACGCGTGGCTCGCGGGCTGAGCGGTTCAATAGTTTGAGCGGCGCGGCGGCGGCCGCGCTCGCGGCCGCCCAGCGACGGTGATGACATTGCGGCGCATCGGATCACCCCGCCCAGCGGATTGTTCTATCGCTGCAACAATCCGTCGCCGTCGCGGTACTTTTTCGCCAGAGGGCGAATCCACACAATGGCTCCCAACGCGCAGTACCTGACTGCGCCCCAGACTGCCTCTCAAGGAGCCAACCATGTCCTCGATTCTTCTGATCAACTCGGCCGCCCGCTCGCAAGGCGCCCAGTCCACCCTGCTCGCCAACGAACTCGTCTCGAAGCTGCAACAATCGAATCCGGGCGCGACGCTCGTCACCCGCGACCTGCAATCCGAACCGCTGCCGCACCTTGACGACGCGATCCTCGGCGCGTTCTTCACGCCGGCCGATCAACGCTCGGCGGAGCAGCAGGCGATCGCCGCGCGCAGCGAAGCGCTGATTGCCGAACTCCAGGCCGCGGACATCGTCGTGATCGGCGCGCCGATGTACAACTTCGGCGTGTCCTCGCAACTGAAGACGTACTTCGATTTCATCGCGCGCGCCGGCATCACGTTCCGCTACACCGCGAACGGCCCGGAAGGTCTGGTGAAGGGCAAGAAGGTGTATATCGTCGCGGCGCGCGGCGGCAAGTATTCTGGCACGCCGGCCGACAGCCACACGTCGTACCTGACCACGTTCCTCGGTTTCCTCGGCATGACGGACGTCACGTTCGTCTACGCGGAAGGCCTGAACATGGGCGCTGAAGTGGCATCCGCATCGATCAGCGCCGCGCGTGAGCAGATCGCTGCGATCTAAGCGCGAGAAGGTCGTGTAGCAAGTAGAGCGACGGTGCGCGCGAAGGTAGCGCGCCGGCTCGATCGAAACGCCGTGGGGCTTCAGGCTTCACGGCGTTTTGCCTTGATCAGGCGTTAGGCGTCAGGCCAGCACCTCGGCGGCATCCGGCAGACGCCAGTCGATCGGCTCGCGTCCGCGTCGCGCGAGAAATTCATTCGCCAGCTCGAAATGCCGGCAGCCGAGAAAGCCGCGATGCGCGGACAGCGGCGACGGATGCGGCGCTTCGAGCACATAGTGCGACTTGCCTTCGAGCAGCGCGCGTTTCGCCTGCGCGTGCGCGCCCCACAACATGAACACGAGGCCGTCGTGACGTACCGCGAGTTCGTGGATCAGCGTGTCGGTGCAGCGCTCCCAGCCGCGTTTCGCGTGGCTCGCCGCCTGGTTGCGCTCGACGGTCAGCACCGTGTTGAGCAGCAGCACGCCTTGTTTCGCCCATGCGTCGAGACAACCGTGACGCGGTGTGTCGTAGCCGAAGCTGCTCGCGATTTCCTTGAAGATGTTGCGCAGCGAAGGCGGTGGCCGTACGGACGGCGGCACCGAGAACGCGAGGCCATGCGCCTGCGGCGTGCCGCGATCTTCGCCGTGGTACGGATCCTGGCCAAGGATCACGACCTTCACGTTATCAGGCGACGTGAGGCGGAGCGCGCGAAACACGTCGGCAGGATAGACGGTCTTGCCGGCTGCGCGCTCGCCGTCGACGAAACCGCATAGCGACGAATACGCATCGCTATCGATGAACGATTTCAGATGAGCGTGCCAGTCGGGCGGCAGCGCGTCGAACTGCTGATCGAGCGTGGACGCACCGGCGGGCATCGAGGGCGTTTGCGCTTGCGTCGTGACGACGTCGTGCGCCGGTTGCGGCTCGTCGAACAGCGAAGCCTGCGAGTTGGATTTCGCGCGGGTGCGGGGTGGATTCATGTTGAGTGTCATTCCGCGACGTTTTCGCGCAGGCGATAGCCGCGCTGCGCCTTGCTCACGTCGTCCGGTTTCAGACCGTGAACTTCGGCCATCAAGGCGTTCGACAGCGTGTGCAGCGCCGCTTCGTCGCCCGACTTCAGTTCCAGCTCGATCTCGCGAATTGGCGTGCGGCGCGTTTCGCCATCCACGTCCGCGCGCACTTCACCCTGGTCGATCGCCGCTTCGATCTGCGCGCCATCCACAGTCATTTGCCATAGCATGCGCGTGAAATCGGTGCTGAAGAGTGGAATCAGATTCGTTGCGGCGGCGCGGAGCGCGTCCGCGGAGGGTGGGTCGTCGCAGGCGTCCAGCAGTGCGTCGAGTTCGAGCGCATTGCCCGCTACCGGCAGTTCCCACTCGTGGCGGTTGTGCAGGCCGGACGTCGCTTTGCCCACTGTCTTGTAGGTCTGCAGCCAGCCATCCGGCGTATGGCGAACGCGCAATGCGCTTTTCGCGCGCGCGAGCGTCAGCTGCGGCGTGTCGAAATAGCGGTTCTCGAGACGGATCGCGTGACCCGCCTGACCCGTGCGGGCCGTGAACCAGTGTGTCGCGTTGTCTAGCTGATCGGCTGGCAACGCCAGCTTGATTTCACGTTCGATCGCCATCGCTCCAGCTCCAATTGAATCGTGCCTTGCAGCGATGCGGCAAAGCTCAGAAAAACATCTTCGCGAGTTCGGCGCCCGGATTGTCCGCGCGCATGAACGCCTCGCCGACGAGGAACGTATTCACCTGAGCCGCACGCATGCGCTCGACGTCGCCGCGCGCGAGGATACCCGATTCGGTCACCACGATACGGTCGCCGGGGATCTCGTCGAGCATGCCGAGCGTCGTGTCGATCGACGTTTCGAACGTGCGCAGGTTGCGGTTGTTGATGCCGATCAGCGGTGTCTTCAGCGTCAGCGCTTCGTGCAGCTCATCGCGGTCGTGCACTTCGACGAGCACCGCAAGACCGAGCGAATGCGCGAACGCTTCGAAGTCCTGCATCTGGGCCGTATCGAGTGCCGCGGCGATCAGCAGGATCGCGTCGGCGCCCATCGCGCGGGCTTCGACGATCTGGTACGGATCGACGATGAAGTCCTTGCGCAGCACAGGCAGCGAGCAGGCCGCGCGCGCTTCTTTCAGGTACGTCGTGCTGCCCTGGAAGAACTGCACGTCGGTCAGCACGGACAGACAGGCCGCGCCATGCTCCGAGTACGAACGGGCGATATCCGCCGGCACGAAGTGCTCGCGCAGCACGCCTTTCGACGGGCTCGCCTTCTTCACTTCGGCGATCACGGCCGCTTCGCCGAGTTCGTGCTTCGCGCGCAGCGCGCCGACGAAATCGCGCAGATCCTGCGCCGATGCCGCCAGACGCAGTTCTTCGAGCGGCGCGCTCTGTTCCGCCACGCGCACTTCTTCGCGCTTGACTGCGATGATGCGTTCGAGAATGTCGCTCATGATGTTCCTGTGTTGCACGGTCGCCGCGCGCAACGCACGGCGGCTTTCATGCGTTGATTTACGCCTTGAATTGCTGGGTGAAACGCACCAGCTCGTCGACCTTCGCGCGGGCCCGGCCGCTCGCGATGGCCTCGCGCGCCACTTCGATGCCTTGCTCGATCGACGGCACGGTGTTCGCCGCGTAGAGCGCCGTTCCCGCGTTCAGCGTCACGATTTCGCGCGCGACGCCCGGCTTGTTGTCGAGCGCATCGAGCATGATGGCCTTCGATTCCGTCGCATCCGCCACCTTGAGCGTACGGTTCGACACCATCTGCAGCCCGAAGTCTTCCGGGTGGATCTCGTACTCGTGCACTTCGCCGTCGCGCAGTTCGCCGACGAGCGTGGCCGCGCCGAGCGACACTTCGTCCATGCCGTCCTTGCCATACACGACGAGCACGTGCTTCGCGCCGAGCCGCTGCATCACGCGCACCTGGATGCCGACGAGGTCCGGATGGAACACGCCCATCAGCTGGTTCGGCGCGCCCGCGGGATTGGTCAGCGGACCGAGGATGTTGAAGATGGTCCGCACGCCCAGTTCACGGCGCACCGGCGCGATGTTCTTCATCGCGGGATGATGGTTCGGCGCGAACATGAAGCCCATGCCGGTCGCCTCGATCGACGCGGCCACCTGCTCCGGCTGCAGATCGATGTTGACGCCGAGCGCCTCGAGCACATCGGCGCTGCCCGACTTGCTCGATACGCTGCGGCCGCCGTGCTTCGCGACCTTCGCACCCGCCGCGGCCGTTACGAACATCGTCGCGGTGGAGATGTTGAACGTATGCGAGCCGTCGCCGCCCGTACCGACGATGTCCACGAAGTTCGAGTTATCCGCGACGTGCACGTGCTTCGCGAATTCGCGCATCACGGTGGCCGCCGCGGCGATCTCGCCGATGGTTTCCTTCTTCACGCGCAGGCCGGTAATGATCGCGGCCGACATCACCGGCGACAGATCGCCGCGCATGATGAGGCGCATCAGGTGCAGCATTTCGTCGTGGAAGATCTCGCGGTGCTCGATGGTCCGTTGCAGCGCTTCCTGTGGCGTGATCATGATGTTCTCCGCGCTCATGCTGTGCGCTCTGCGACAACGCGCTTCGATTGCTTGACGAAGTTCTCGAGCAGCGCGTGACCGTGCTCCGAGAGGATCGACTCCGGATGGAACTGCACGCCTTCCACCGGCAGCTTCTTGTGGCGCACGCCCATGATCTCGCCGTCTTCCGTCCACGCCGACACTTCGAGGCAGTCGGGCAGCGTGTCGCGTTCGATCGCGAGCGAGTGATAGCGGGTGATCGTGAAGTGCTTCGGCAGATCGGCGAACACGCCCTTGCAGTCGGTTTCGATCTGGCTGACCTTGCCGTGCATGATGGTCTGCGCGCGCACCACGCGGCCGCCGAATGCCTCGCCGATCGCCTGGTGGCCGAGACACACGCCGAGAATCGGAATTTCGCCGGAGAACTTGCGCAGCACATCGAGCGTGATGCCCGCATGCTGCGGATTGCTCGGCCCGGGCGACAGGCAGATGCGTTCGGGGTTCAGCTTCGCGATGTCGTCGAGCGTGATTTCATCGTTGCGATAGGTCCGCACGTCTTCGCCGAGTTCGCCGAAGTACTGGACCAGGTTGTACGTGAACGAGTCGTAGTTGTCGATCATGAGCAGCATGGTGGTTCTCCGGTCAGAAATCGCTGTCGAGGCCGTCCTGCACCTGTTCCGCTGCGCGCAGCACCGCGCGCGCCTTGTTTTCGGTTTCCTGCCATTCGGACTCGGGTACCGAGTCCGCCACCACGCCCGCCGCCGCCTGCACGTACAGATTGCCGTTGTGGATCAGGCCCGTGCGGATCGCGATGGCCAGGTCCATCTCGCCGGTGAACGACAGATAGCCGACCGCGCCGCCGTACAGGCCGCGCTTCACCGGCTCCAGTTCGTCGATTAGTTCCATTGCGCGCACCTTCGGCGCACCGGACAAGGTGCCCGCCGGAAAGGTTGCGCGCAGCACGTCGTAGTTCGTCATGCCGGGCTTCAGCTTGCCTTCCACTGAACTCACGATGTGCTGCACGTGCGAGTACTTTTCGATGATCATCTTGTCCGTCACCGAAACCGAACCGATCTGCGCGATGCGGCCCACGTCGTTGCGCGCGAGGTCGATCAGCATCACGTGCTCGGCGATTTCCTTCGGGTCGTTCAGGAGTTCGGTGGCGAGTTCGGCGTCGCGCTCGGGCGTGTTGCCGCGCGGACGCGTGCCGGCGAGCGGACGGATCGTGACGATCTGATCTTCGCCGCGTTTCTCCTGGCGCACCAGAATTTCCGGCGATGCGCCCACCACGTGGAATTCGCCGAAGTTGTAGTAGTACATGTACGGCGACGGATTCAGCGAACGCAGCGCGCGGTACAGCGACAGCGGATTGTCGCGGTACGGCTTGATCAGCCGCTGGCCGACCTGAACCTGCATCAGTTCGCCGGCCGCGATGTATTCCTTCGCTTTGCGCACGGCGGACAGGTAATCGTCTTTCTTGAACTCGCGGAAGATCTCGGTGCGCACGCTTGCCGACGTGACCGGCGGCTGCACGGTCGTGCGCAGACGCTGCTTCAGTTCGCGCAGCCGCTGTTTGACGCGCGTGTACGCTTCGGGCTGCGACGGATCGGAATACACGACCAGATAGAGCTTGCCGGCGAGATTGTCGATCACCGCCACTTCTTCGGTCAGCAGCAGCTGAATGTCGGGCAGGCCGAGATCGTCGGGCGGCGCGGAGTTCGCGAGTTTCTTCTCGATGTAGCGCACCGCGTCGTAGCCGAAGTAGCCAGCCAGGCCACCGCAGAAACGCGGCAGACCGGGACGCTGCGCAACCTTGAAACGCGCCTGGAACTGTTCGATGAATGCGAGCGGATCGCCTTCGTGCGTCTCGACGACCTTGCCGTCGCGCACGACTTCCGACACGCCGTTGCGCGCCCGGATCAGCGTGCGTGCCGGCAGGCCGATGAACGAGTAGCGCCCGAAACGCTCACCGCCCACCACGGACTCGAGCAGGAACGAGTTCGCGCCGCCGCGCTCGGGCTGCGCGAGCTTCAGGTACAGCGACAGCGGCGTTTCCAGATCGGCGAGCGCCTCGGCGATCATCGGGATGCGGTTGTAGCCCTCGTTCGCGAGGGACTGGAATTCGAGTTCGGTCATGTTCCGATCCTGTTCGTGCGTCCGGTGCCGGTCGGTCGTGAGCGGCGAAGGACAAAGCGGGGCGCTGCGCTGCCGGTCTGGCATTGCATTCTATTGGATCGACCGGCGCTCGTTTCCACCGACGGTTGCGGCACACGTCATCGCATCGCTCTGCAGGCGCGTCGCGTTGGTTCGGCGCGATGCGTGAGCAGTGTGCGGTGACAGGATACCAACCGCGTCGCTCCGTGCGCGGAACGCAGCTCAACGCGGCGTTCAACGACGGCAATCTTGCGACGAATCGGGTACGACCTGGGTGGAAAACGCGCGGTGAGCGCAGCGAAGTAAAAAACGAGCCGAAGACGAGCTTCAGCGATCCTCAGGTAGAGGTTAGTTCGACCAGCGACGCCAGGGCCATGCTCCCCGGTCAATGCTGCTCAGACTCCGTTTTTTATTCAGAAACATGAAGGTGAAGGGATGTTCAGGCTGGTGACTGGTGTGCCGCGATGACCTTGGCGGCCTCCAGCAGCGAGGCAACTATACCATCCGATTTTATCGTTTGTACAGATTGTCCATGGTTGTAGCCGTACGGCACGGTGAGCGTCGCCATGCCGGCCGCGCGGCCCGCGAACGCGTCGTTTTCCGAGTCGCCGATCGCGACGGCTGCCGCTGGCGCGACACCGAGCCGTTCGCACGCGGTGAGCATCGGCAGCGGGTCGGGCTTCTTCTTCGGCAGGCTGTCTCCGCCGAGCACGACCGCGAAGTAGTCGTGGAGGCCGTACTGCTTCAGCAGCTCGACGGCGAACCGGTGCGGCTTGTTGGTCACGCACGCGAGCTTGACCCCGTTGCGATGCATCGCCCCGACCCCCGCTTCGACCTCCGGATAGAGGCGCGTGCGTAATCCGTTGATTTTCGCGTACTCGTTCTGGTAGATCGCGAGCGCTTCGTCGAAGCGGGTTTGCGCAACGGCTGCGTCGAAGCGCGGCGCGAGCACGCTGCGGACCAGGTGCTCGGAGCCTTTGCCCACGTATCCGATCACTTCCTCGCGCGAGGTTTCTTCGGCGTCGAGCTGCGCGAGCATGCCGTTCAGGCCCGCGGTGAAATCGTCGGCGGTGTCGATCATCGTGCCGTCGAGGTCGATGATGGCCGCCTCGATGCGCGGGCCGGTCAGCACCGGCGCCGGATATGTGGCGCCGCTCATCGGGCTTGCCCGACTTTCGCGAGTTCGGCGCGCATCTCGTCGATGATCGCGCGGTAGTCCGGCTTGCCGAAGATCGCCGAGCCCGCGACGAACGTATCCGCACCCGCCGCCGCGATTTCGGCGATGTTGTCGACCTTCACGCCGCCGTCCACTTCGAGGTGGATTTCGCGGCCGGTCTTCTCGCGGTACGCGTCGATGCGCGCGCGCGCGTCGCGCAGCTTCTGCAGCGCTTCCGGAATGAACGACTGCCCGCCGAAGCCTGGGTTCACCGACATGATCAGGATGATGTCAACCTTGTCCATCACATAGTCGAGATAGTGAAGCGGTGTGGCCGGGTTGAACACGAGGCCCGACTTGCAGCCATGATCGCGGATCAGCGACAGCGTGCGGTCGATGTGATCGGACGCTTCCGGGTGAAAGCTGATCGAGTTTGCGCCGGCCTTCGCGAAGTCGGGCGCGATGCGGTCGACCGGACGCACCATCAGATGCACGTCGATCGGCACCTGCACGTGCGGGCGAAGCGCCTCGCAGACGATCGGGCCGATCGTCAGGTTCGGGACGTAGTGGTTGTCCATCACGTCGAAGTGGATCCAGTCGGCGCCGGCTGCGACGACGTTGCGGACTTCTTCGCCAAGCCGCGAGAAATCGGCGGACAGGATGCTCGGAGCGATGCGGAATTGCGTCATGGGGATGGGAGGGCAGACAGAAAAGCGCCATTTTACGCCTGGCTCGTGGCCGTAGCCCGCGCGGCGGAATGCTTTGGCCGTCCGTCGCACCGGGTTTGCCAGGTTGCGGCGGGGCGATCCATCAAGGACAATGCGGAACCATCGCAAAGCCTCTGCCAGCGCGCGTTCGGCGCCTGCGGCGGCGAGCATTGCACCGCTATTCATCGAACCGGGATCAGGATGAGCCAGTACGAATTCAGTGTGCAGGCGCAGGTGCGCTACCTGCCCGAAGAGTCGGACGCGGAACGCCGACAGTATGCGTTTGCCTACACGCTGACGATTCGCAACACGGGCCAGGTGCCGGCGCAACTGATCGCGCGCCACTGGATCATCACCGACAGCGAGCAGCACGTGCAGGAAGTGAAGGGCCTCGGCGTGGTCGGCCATCAGCCGCTCCTGAAGCCGTCCGAGCAGTTCGAATACACCAGTTGGGCGGTGATCGCGACGCCGGTTGGTACGATGCGGGGATCGTATTTCTGCGTTGCCGAGGACGGCGAGCGTTTCGAGGCGCCGGTTCCCGAGTTCATCCTGCAGATGCCGCGCACGCTGCATTGAACCCGCGAGCCCTGCGAAGGTCTGTCAGCCCTGTCGCGGGTTGCCCGACGTGGCGTCCGGCGGAGTGTCGGTTGCGGCGCGGGTGGTCCGGGCGCTTTGCTGCCTCGCCGCCTTCTTCTTGCCCGACGCGGTCCAGAACACGATAAAGACGAGCAGGGACAGCGCGATCAGCGCTTCCAGCGCAAACATGAGCATCGGGTATTCGTCGAACAGATCAAACATGGCGGTTTCCATTCAGAACAAGCATTGTATGCGGTTTGCCCGGCGCGCTCTGCAATGGGCGGGGACGGCCGCACTGGCCGCGATCCTGGCGGCGTGCGGCGGCGGCAACGTGGTGCGGACCAGTGTCGCGCCGTCCGGCCCACCCACTATTTCAGGCAGCCTCGCGCCTGCGCGATTGACCCAGGTGGCGTGGCAGCAGGTGCCGGGCTGGCAGGACGATTCATTGATCGGAGCGACCGCCGCGCTGCGCCAGAACTGCACGCGGCTCGCGCGGCAGGCGAACTGGCAGCGACCGTGCGCGGCGGCCGCGCAACTCGACGACCTCGACCCCGCAGCCGCCCGGACCTTCTTCGAGACGTACTTCACGCCGTTCCAGCTGGCCAATTCGGACGGTACGCTCGACGGTCTCGTCACCGGCTACTACGAGCCGCTGCTGCATGGCTCGCGCACGCGTCACGCACAGTATCAGGTACCGCTCTATCACTGGCCGAGCGCGTACCGTCCGGGTTCGGCGCTGCCGGCGCGCGCGCAGCTCGAACGGTCCGGCGCGCTGAACGGCAATGAATTGGTGTGGGTCGACGATCCGATCGAGGCGTTCTTCCTGCAGGTGCAGGGCTCCGGGCGCGTCGTCATGGACGACGGCAGCGTGATGCGCCTCGGCTACGGCGGCACGAACAACCAGCCGTACCGGTCGATCGGCCGCTGGCTGCTCGATCATGGCGAGCTCACGCCGGCCCAGGCGACGATGCAGGGCATCAAGGCATGGGCGCGCGCGAATCCGGGGCGTGTCGATGCGCTGCTCGATACGAATCCGCGCTTCGTGTTCTTCCGCGACATGCCGACGGGCGAATCCACCGGCATGGACGGCGCTGATGGTCCGATCGGCGCGCTCGGCGTGCCGCTAACGCCCGAACGTTCGATCGCAGTCGATCCGTCGTCGATTCCGCTTGGCAGCGTCGTGTTCCTGCAAACCACGAGGCCGCTCACCAATACGCCGATGAACCGTCTCGTGTTCGCGCAGGACGTCGGCACCGCGATTCGCGGCGGCGTGCGCGCCGACTACTTCTGGGGTCTCGGCGACGAAGCCGGCGATCTGGCCGGCAAGATGAAGCAGGCCGGCCGGATGTGGTTGCTGTTGCCGAATTCCTGACGGCTTGCTGCGGGTTGCTTCGCTTTACGTGCCGCGCCGGTCGATCACGCGGCGCGCCTTGCCCACCGACCGTTCGATGCCGTTCACCGCGAGCACGTTGACGATTGCCGTTACGCCGATCAGCGCTTTGATGTCATAGGCGAGCGCCTGGCGTTGCGTCTCCAGCAGCGGCTGGTCCGGCGCGGTTTCGGGGCAGGGCTCGACGTTCAGCGTCATCACGTCGAGCGGCCCTTCCTTCGTCAGCACGATCTGATAATGCGGCGCGAGCGCGTGCTGCTTCAGCAGCAGTTCTTCGATCTGCGTCGGGAACACGTTCACGCCGCGGATGATCATCATGTCGTCCGAGCGGCCCGTGATCTTTTCCATGCGGCGCATCGTGCGCGCGGTGCCGGGCAACAGACGCGTCAGGTCGCGCGTGCGGTAACGGATGATCGGCAGCGCTTCTTTCGTCAGCGACGTGAACACCAGTTCGCCGAGCTCACCCTCGGGCAGCACTTCGCCCGTGTCGGGATCGATGATCTCGGGGTAGAAATGGTCTTCCCAGATCGTCGGACCGTCTTTGGTTTCCACGCATTCCGCCGCGACGCCCGGCCCCATCACTTCCGAGAGCCCATAAATGTCGACCGCGTCGATGCCCATGCGCTTTTCGATCGCGGCGCGCATGTCGTTGGTCCACGGCTCGGCGCCGAAGATGCCGATGCGCAGCGAGCAGTGCGCCGGATCGACACCTTGCCGTTCGAGTTCATCCGCGATCGACAGCATGTAGCTCGGCGTCACCATGATGATGTCGGGCCGGAAGTCCTGGATCAGCTGCACCTGCTTCTCGGTCTGCCCGCCGCCGAACGGAATGACGGTGAGGCCCGCACGTTCCGCGCCGTAGTGCGCGCCGAGTCCGCCCGTGAAGAGGCCGTAGCCGTAGCTCACGTGCACCTTGTCGCCGCGCCGCGCGCCCGCGGCGCGAATCGAGCGTGCGACGAGATTGGCCCACGTGTCGAGATCGCGCGCCGTGTAACCGACGACCGTCGGCTTGCCCGTCGTTCCGGACGACGCGTGGATGCGCGAAATCTGGTCTTGCGGCACCGCGAACATCCCGAACGGATAGTTGTCGCGCAGGTCCTGCTTCGTTGTGAACGGGAAGCGCGAGATATCCGCGAGCGTTTTCAGTTCTGATGCATGAACGCCCGCTTCGTCGAACTTGCGCCGGTAGACGGGTGAGTTCTCGTACGCGTGCGTGAGCGACCATTTGAGGCGCTCGAGCTGGAGCGCGGCGAGTTCGTCGCGACTCGCGGTTTCGATCGGATCGAGCGGAAGCGGGGCGTTCATGGTGTCTCCATTTGTCGACCAGAGTTAGCGCTTTAGCGCTTACTCTGGTCCCATGCAAAGCGTTCGACGGGAATTGGCGCTTCAGCGCTTGCTCCCGTTCTATATCCAGCAACGATGGTGTGCTCGCGATGCCGGCGTGGCGTTCAGGTGGCGTCGGCGGCGCTATCGGTTGGGATCACGGTGCCGCGAATCTGCGCGGACTTGCCGCGGAACATCGCGACGGTCTCATCCGCGCGGTTGCTCACGCGTATGTCGTAGATCCCGGTGCGGCCCGACAGCGTCTGCTCGACGGCTTCCGCTGTCAGCACATCACCCTTTTCGACAGGGCGCAGAAACTCGATCGAGCAGCCCGACGCGACGGTGCTCAGGTTGTACGAGTTGCACGCGAACGCGAAGGTCGAATCCGCGAGCATGAAGATCATGCCGCCGTGACAGATCTGATGGCCGTTCAGAAAGTCGTCGCGCACCACGGCGCGCATTTTGGCGTAGCCTGGGCGCACGTCGAGCAGTTCGAAGCCATGTGCGCGGCTGCATCCGTCGGCGTCGAACATCGATTGTGCGGTGGCGCGCGCGAGTTCGTCGGGCGTCATGTCGGCCACGGTCTTGCGGGACGGTTGAGTTTGCGTCGACATATCAGCGGCCCTCGAAGCGCGGTGCGCGTTTTTCGATGAACGCCCGGACACCTTCCGCGTAGTCGTGCGATGCGCCGAGCTCGCGCTGCAGGTCGCGTTCGAGATCGAGCTGTTCGTCGAGCGTCGCGGACAGCCCGTGACGCATCGCCTGCTTGATCGCGGCGAGCGCGCGCGTGGGCTGCTTCGCGAGCTGGATGGCGAGGTTCTGCGCGGTGGATTGCAGCGCTTCGTCATCCACCGCTTGCCAGATGAGGCCCCAGGTTTCCGCTTTTTCCGCGCCGAGTTTCTCGCCGGTCATCGCGAGGCCCAGCGCGCGCGCCATGCCGACGCGTTGCGGCAGGAACCATGTGCCGCCCGAATCCGGCACGAGGCCGATCTTCACGAACGCCTGGATGAAGCTTGCGGAGCGCGCAGCGAGCACGAGGTCGCAGGCGAGCGCGAGGTTTGCGCCGGCGCCTGCCGCTGTGCCGTTCACCGCGGCGATGACCGGAAACGGCAGCGCCTGAATGCGGCGGATCAGCGGGTTGAAGTGCTCGCCGATCAGATCGCCGAGATCGGTCATCGCGCCGGGCGTGAAGTCGAGGTCGGCGAGATCCTGGCCTGCGCAGAAACCGCGGCCGGCGCCGGTGAGCACGAGCGCGCGAGCGTGAGCTGCTACCACTTCATCGAGCGCGGCGGCGAGTTCGCCGTGCATCTGGCGCGTGAAGCTGTTCAGCTTGTCGGGCCGGTTCAGCGTGATCGTCGCGACCTGGTTCGCGGCGTCGATCGTGACGTTGATCGCTTCGTACGACATCGATTGTCTCCTCTCTGTCTCGGTGGCGTGTCTTTCGTTGCGCGGGTTTCGCTCGTTGCGTTCTGCGCGCGGTGTTACATGGTCAAACGCGTTCGATTGCGAGCGCAATGCCCTGGCCCACGCCGATGCACATCGTGCACAGCGCGTAGCGGCCATTCGCGCGTTCGAGCTGATACAGCGCGGTCGTGATCAGACGTGCGCCCGATGCGCCGAGCGGATGGCCGAGCGCGATCGCGCCGCCGTTCGGGTTCACGCGCGGGTCGTCATCGCGCAAACCGAGCTGGCGCAGCACGGCAAGACCTTGCGACGCGAACGCTTCGTTCAGCTCGATCACGTCAAACTGGTCGAGCGACATGTTCAGCTGCTTCAGCAGCTTCTGGGTGGCGGGCGCGGGGCCGATGCCCATGATGCGCGGCGCGACGCCGGCCGTCGCCATGCCGATCACGCGGGCGCGGCGGCGCAGGCCGTATTGTTCCGCCGCTTCGTGGTTCGCGAGCAGCAGTGCGCAGGCGCCGTCGTTGACGCCCGACGCATTGCCCGCGGTCACGCTGCCGTCCGGGCGCACAACGCCCTTCAGCTTGCCGAGCGCTTCGAGCGAGGTTTCGCGCGGATGTTCGTCGAGCGTGACGCGGATCGCGTCGCCTTTGCGCTGCGGAATCTCAACCGCCACGATTTCCTGCGCGAGCGTGCCGTCCTGCTGCGCACGCGCGGCTTTCTGCTGGCTGCGCAGCGCAAACGCGTCCTGATCGGCGCGGCTGATGGCGAAATCCACCGCGACGTTTTCCGCCGTTTCCGGCATCGAATCGACGCCGTGTTGCTGCTTCATCAGCGGGTTGACGAAGCGCCAGCCGATCGTCGTGTCGAAGATGTCGGCCTGGCGGGAGAAGGCGGTGGCCGCCTTGCCCATCACGAACGGCGCGCGCGTCATGCTCTCGACACCGCCCGCGATCATCAGCCGCGCTTCGCCCGCCTTGATCGCGCGCGCAACCGTGCCGACCGCGTCCATGCCGGAGCCGCACAGGCGGTTGATGGTGGCGCCGGGCGCTTCGGTGGGCAAGCCGGCCAGCAGCGCCGACATGCGCGCGACGTTGCGGTTGTCTTCGCCGGCCTGATTGGCGCAGCCGTAGATCACGTCGTCGAGCGCGCGCCAGTCCACGCCGGGATTGCGCTGCATGAGCGCCTTGATCGGCACGGCGCCGAGGTCGTCGGCGCGGACGTCTTTCAGCGCGCCGCCGTAGCGGCCGAACGGGGTGCGGATCGCATCGCAGATAAAGGCATCGGTCATGGTGTGTCCTGAAGTTGCCGGACCCGGCGTACTCGCAGCGGGTCCGGTGAACTCATATTAGAGAGGCGCGTATCGGGAATCCATTCGGCCGAATGGTCTATGCCTTCTGGCCGACTTCCGCAGGCTGCGTTTTCGGCTCAACATGAACCCGGCTCTGAACCACGCGGAAGCGGTTCGCGACGAAGGCCGCGTCCGCGAGCGCAGCGTTGGCCGCAGGGTTCGCGCCGGTGCCGTGGAAGTCCGAGAACGCGGCGGACTGATTGACGAACACACCGCCCGTCAGGTTGATCGACAGCGCGACGCCGCCTTCGATCGCGGCTTCATGGGCCGCTTCGATCACCGCTTCGTCCGTGCTGTAGACCGACAGGGTCAGCGCGCCATGCTCGCGGGCGATGGAACCGGCGAGTTCGAGCGACTGCGCGGTGGAGTCGGTTGCGATGACGAACGAGATCGGGCCGAACCATTCGCGCGTGAGCTGGGCGCGGTCTTCGTTCGCGTCGAGTTGCAGCACGAGCGGCGTGCGGACGCGCGCGTCCGCAAAGTTCGGATGTTCGAGTTGCGTGCTGTCGGCGAGTACGTGGCCGAGACCACGCGCTTCGTCGATGCGCTTCAGAACGCCTTCGTTCTGGATTGCGCCGAGCAGCTCGACTGCGCGAGCAGCGTCGCTCGAGAGCTTCTGCACTGCGCCGGCGATGGCCTGTGCGACGTCGTCGAAGGCGAGCGTGCCTTCGGGCGTGCGGATGCCGTCGCGCGGCACGTAGATGTTCTGCGGCGCGGTGCACATCTGGCCGGAATAGAGCGTGAGCGAAAACGCGATGTTGCGGGCAACCGCTTTGATGTCGGCGGCGGAATGGATCACGATCTGGTTCACGCCGGCCTTTTCGGTGAACACCTGTGCCTGATGCGCGTTGCGTTCGAGCCAGGTGCCGTTCTGCGTGCTGCCGGTGAAATCGATCAGCTTGATCTCCGGGCGCTGCGCGAGCGACTGGACGAGTTCGCCGTCGTTCGGATCGGTGGCGAGCAGCGTGACGACGTTGGGATCGAAGCCGGCTTCGCGCAGCACCTCGCGCGCGATTCGCACGGTGATCGCCAGCGGCAGGATCGCGCCGGGGTGCGGCTTGACGATCGCCGTGTTGCCGGTGGCGAGATCGGCGAACAGGCCCGGATAGCCGTTCCACGTCGGGAACGTGCAGCAGCCGAGCACGAGGCCGGTGCCCCGCGGCACGATCGTGTAGCGCTTGTGCATCGCGAGTGCGGGGTTCTTGCCTTGCGGCTTTTCCCAGTGGGCGTCGGCCGGAATGCGGCGCAACTGGTCCCACGCGTAGGCGATGGCTTCGAGCGCGCGGTCCTGCGCGTGCGGGCCGCCTGCCTGGAAGGCCATCATGAACGCCTGGCCGGTGGTGTGCATCACGCTGTAGCCGATCTCGAAGCTCGCGCGGTTGATGCGCGAGAGGATCTCGAGACTGACGCCGGCCCACGCCTGCGGACCGGCGGCACGCCATTCGCGTTGAGCCACGGCCGCAGCCGCAATCAACTGGTCCGGCGACGACTTCGGATAGCGGATGCCCAGCGCGAACCCGAACGGCGATGTTTCGCTGCCGACGGTGTCGTCGCTTGCGGGCTGGTCGAGTTCGAACGGGCGATTCAGGTGCGCCTTGAAGGCTGCTTCCCCATCCGCGTTCGCCGTTTCCCCGTACACTTTGGGACTGGGCATTTCGGCGAACGGGCTCCAGTAGCCGCGGGTCTCGATGGCGGCGAGCGCCTTGTGCAGCGTGGCTTCGTGCTTCGTGAATAGCGGATGTGTCATGGGTCAATGGGCGAGTTGAGCGGTTGGGATGAACCTGGTCTAATAATTAACCGACCGGTTGGTTGGTGAATGGTAGCATTGTTGATACGGCAGCGCGAAGCGTTTTCGCGTGTCTTCATTTCGAGGAGGGTGCATGGCTTACGAGAACATTCTGGTTGAGACGCGCGGACGGGTGGGACTGGTGACGCTGAATCGTCCCAAGGCGCTGAACGCACTCAACGACGCGCTGATGGACGAACTCGGCGCCGCGCTGCGCGCATTCGACGCTGATGAAGGGATCGGCGCGATCGTCGTGACGGGCAGCGAGAAAGCGTTCGCCGCGGGCGCGGACATCGGGATGATGGCGAGCTACACCTATATGGACGTCTACAAGGGCGACTACATTACGCGCAACTGGGAGACGGTGCGCTCGATCCGCAAGCCGATCATCGCGGCGGTTGCGGGATTCGCGCTTGGCGGCGGCTGCGAGCTGGCGATGATGTGCGACATCATCTTCGCGGCCGATACGGCGAAATTCGGTCAGCCCGAGATCAAGCTCGGCATCATGCCGGGCGCGGGCGGGACGCAGCGTTTGCCGCGGGCGGTATCGAAGGCGAAGGCGATGGACATGTGCCTGACCGCTCGCTTCATGGATGCGGAAGAAGCCGAGCGCGCGGGGCTTGTGTCGCGCGTGATTCCGGCAGCTTCGCTGATCGATGAGGCGGTCGCTGCCGCTACGACGATTGCGGAATTTCCATTGCCCGCGGTGATGATGGTGAAGGAGTCGGTGAACCGCGCATACGAGTCGACGCTTGCGGAAGGCGTGCATTTCGAACGGCGTCTGTTCCACTCGCTGTTCGCGACGGAGGATCAGAAGGAAGGGATGGCAGCCTTTGTCGAGAAGCGCAAGCCGACCTTCAGGCATCGCTGATCGGCTTGTTCGAAATACCGCTTGCGCGTGAAGGGCTGAGTGACTAGAATCTCGGTCTTTCGCGCTTCGGGAACGGGGCGCGGGGAAGCGGGAAGGTGTGGTTGGGCGCGGTTCGCGGGTGGTTTGCGGGTCGTGTTCA
>NZ_QQOA01000055.1 GCF_003443895.1 Paraburkholderia phosphatilytica
ACCCAAAATATGTCTCGACGGGCTTCCCGTTTCAAAAATCGCGAGCCGTATGCGCGGGATCACCGGCGGCGGGCTCATTGATCAGCGCTTCCCTAGACTCCGCTTCCGCGGCATTCGATAAGCAAAATGAAAACATCGAACGGGGACCTGCATCGGAGGTGGGTATGCGGCATATCCGTCTGGGTGACCTGAAGGTCGTCCCGTCCCACGTTGTCAGTCGCGTTGGCGTGTCATTCCGGCGTCCACTTATCGTTGATCTGGTTGCGTTAGCCTTCGGTATGTCCTGCTCCGTTTCATGGGCCGCGCCGCCTCTGCCGCAGAACGGTCAGTTCGTCGGCGGCGAAGGGAGCATCACGCGTAGCGGCCCGAATCTGAACATCAGCCAGTCCAGCAATCGCGGCATCATCGACTGGACCAGTTTTTCGATCGGCGCGGGGCGCACGGTGTCGATCAGCAACGGTTCCGGCGCGACGCTGAACCGCGTCACCGGCAATGCGATGTCGCAGATCGCCGGCACCCTTAGCGCCACCGGCAGCGCGTATCTGATCAACCCGAACGGCGTGCTCGTCGGTCCGGGCGGCGTGATTGCCACGGGCGGCCGCTTCGTCGCGTCGACGCTCGATACGGACAACACCCGCTTCATGCAGGGCAGCGACCTGATCGGTCTGAGCGGTACATCGAAGGCTGTCGTAGTCAACCTCGGCAAGATCAGCTCAGCCGGCGGCGACGTGTTCCTCGTCGCGAACAGGGCGGTCGGCAATCTCGGCACCATCGACGCGCTCAACGGTACTGCCGAACTGGTGACCGGCAGCCAGATTCTGCTTACCGACAATTGGGGCGGCGCGCAGGTCGCGGTGCAGGCGGGCAGCGGCGGCCAGGTGCTCAACGCGGGCACGATCGAGGCCGCGCAGATCAGCCTGCAGGCGGCCGATGGCAACGTCTACGCGCTCGCAGGCAATCACAGCGTGCTGCGCGCCACCGGCACCGCGAAGCGCGACGGCCATGTGTGGCTCGTCGCGACAGGCGGCAGCATCGACGCGCGCGGCGCGACGATCGCCGCGCACAACGCGGATGGCAGCGGCGGCGCCGTCGACATGAACGCGGACAGCATCCGCGTCGACAACGTACAGGTGAGCGCGGCGCAGTGGAATCTCACCGCGCCCGTTTTCACGATCGATACGCCGACCGCCAATGCATTCGCCGCGAACCTCTCGAACGGCACATCGATCGCGGTGAACACCACCGGCGCCAACGGCGCGAGCGGCGACATCGGCGTGCAATCCAGCGTTCGGTGGAATGGTGCGTCTTCGCTCGCGCTCAACGCGTATCGCTCGATCTCGATCGCACCGGGCACGACCATCGCGAACACCGGTGCGGGGAACCTCACGCTGCGCGCGGACGCGACCGGCATCGACAACGCGGGCAGCGTCGGCAACGGCGGCACCATCGACTGGTCGCGCAGCACCGGCATTGTGTCGACGATGTACGACATGAACGGCACGTATGCCGTGGGCACGATCGACAGCAACACGGCGTGGAGCACCGCGCCGTTCAGCGGGCTCGTCACGCAGGTGACCGCGTACCAGCTGGTCAATTCGATCGCGGACCTGAACGCGATCAACCACAATCTTTCGGGCAACTATGCGCTCGGCAGAAGCATCAATCTCAGCGGGCCGCCGAATGCGTTCACGCCGATCGGCGGCGCAAGCGGCACGGCGTTCACCGGTCAGTTCGACGGCATGGGCAACGTGCTCAGCGGGCTCTCCGTGTTCAATACCGTCACCGATTCGACGACGGCAAACACCGGTCTCTTCGCGACCATCGGTGCACAGGGCGTTGTGCGCAACTTCGATATTACGGATGGTTTTGCATCGTCATCGCTGAGTCCGGTCGGTCTGCTCGCCGGCGAGAACGACGGCACGGTCGCGAAGGTCGGGACCACCGGCACGGTGGAAATGGACGCGGAGGACGGCACGTCGCTCGGCGGCCTCGTCGGCGTGAACCGCGGCACGATCGAACGCTCGTGGAGCGGTGCGAACCTGTTCAGCCAGGGCGAGATGGGCGGCCTTGTCGGCGAGAACGACGGCACCATCGTGCAGTCCTACGCGCTCGGCAACGCGACGGGCGGCTCGCATAGCGAGGTCGGCGGTCTCGTGGGCAACAACACAGGCACGATCGACCAGTCGTATTCGACGGGCACGGTATCAGGCGAAATGCTGCGCGGTGGTCTCGTCGGGCTCAACTCCGGGCTGATCGAGCAGTCGTATACCGCATCGCCGGTTGGACCTGCCGGGCCTACGCCGATTCCGCCGGGCGGCATTGCCGGCGAGAACGAAGGCACCATCGCCACGGACGTGTACTGGAACACGACGACCTCGGGCGCGCCCGCTTCAGTGGGCACCGGCACGCCCGCATCGCCCGCGAGCGGGCTGACGAGCGCGCAGATGGCCGAGACGCAAAGCTACAGCGCGACATGGGACTTCGGTCCGTCTGGTGCGTGGGCGCTGCCTGCGGGCTACAGCTATCCGGTGCTGCGCTGGCAGCTTGAACCTTGAGAAGAAGTTGACGGTACGCGCGCGGGAGTTCGTGTTCAGGCGGGAAACACGCCCGTCGACAGATACCGGTCGCCACGGTCGCACACCACGAACACGATGGTCGCGTTGTCGAGTTCCTGCGCGAGCCGCAGCGCGACCGAGCACGCGCCGCCCGACGAGATGCCGCAGAAAATGCCTTCCACCGCTGCGAGCCGGCGCGCCGTGGCTTCCGCATTAGCCTGGCTCACCGGCTCGATACGATCGATTCGCGACGCTTCGTAGAACGCCGGCAGATACGCTTCCGGCCATTTGCGGATGCCCGGAATGCGCGAGCCCGGTTCGGGCTGTGCACCGACGATCTGCACACGGTCGTTCTGTTCCTTCAGAAAGCGGCTGACGCCCATGATCGTGCCCGTCGTGCCCATCGCCGAGACGAAATGCGTGATGCGCCCTTCGGTCTGGCGCCAGATCTCGGGGCCGGTGCCTTCGTAGTGCGCGCGTGGATTGTCGGGGTTCGCGAACTGGTCGAGGATCACGCCGCTGCCTTCGCGCTGCATCCTGGCGGCTGCGTCGCGCGCGCATTCCATGCCGCCGTGCGCCGGCGTGAGGACGATCTCGGCGCCGTACACCGCCATCGTCTGGCGCCGTTCGACGGAGACGTCTTCCGGCATCACGAGCACCATCCTGTAGCCGCGCATCGCGGCCACCATCGCGAGCGCGATGCCGGTGTTGCCGCTCGTCGCTTCGATCAGCGTATCGCCGCTGCGGATCGCTCCGCGCCGTTCGGCGCCGACGATCATCGAAAGCGCCGCGCGATCCTTGACCGAACCGGCCGGGTTGTTGCCTTCGAGCTTGGCCAGCACGACGTTGTTGCGCGCGCGGGCGGTGGCCTCCGGCAGTCGGAGCAGTTCGACGAGCGGAGTGTTGCCGATGACGGTATCGATGCGCTGGTTTTCCATGGCGACGCGAGCTGCGCTGGCGTGGTGAGGGATTAACGGGAGTGGGATCCGTACTGCCTGGCGTTCAGTCAGCAAGTCAGGCAGGTGCAGGTGCTGCGTCGGCTTTCGTGCTGGTCGTCACGAGGACGCTGCACGAGACCTTGTCCAGCAGACGGCCGTCGTTCCTGCCGGCCCACCATCGCGCAAGCGGACTGCTGTGCCGATGCCCGACTACGAGCAGGTCCACGTCGAGTTCTTTCGCAAAAGCGGGGATGCGCTCCATCGGATCGCCCACGGCGAAGTGGCCCGTCGCGTGAATGCCGCGCGCCTCGAGCTTTGCGAGACCTTCCTTCAGCAGCGCCTGCGCGGCTTCCATCGCGGTGTCGAACGGTTCGGCGGCCGTGACGTCGGTACCGTGCAGCCACGCGGCGTCGTTCAGGATGGAGAGCACGTGCGTTTCCGAGCCGATCAGCTCGACGAGCGCAGCGGCCTCGCGCAGCGCTTTCTGGCCTTCGCGGGTCGCGTCGTAGCAGAGCAGCACGCGATGAAATGACATCATGATTTCGCCTTCCCTGCGATCGACACTATACGTTAATAATATCACAACATGATATTAATTGAAGGGCTGAGGATCCCCACCCAATTGGGACTTATGCTGAGGTCTCCGGGCTTTATCGGGACGCGGGCGGATCGCGTGTGAGCGGTGCCCGCGGGTTCCTCGACAGCGACACGCGCCAGAACGTTTCGCGTTCGCGCTCCTCGTTGAAGACCGTCAGCGACGGCTTCACGAGATCGTGCCGCGACACGATGCCGACCAGCCGGTAGCTCTCCAGATCCGTGACGACGGGCACGCGGTCCAGCGCGAGCGCGGCGAGGCGTGCCGCCACCTGGCGGCAGGTTTCCCCGGGCGTTGCCACTTCCGGTCGCGTATCGCCGCACAGTGTGCTGATCGGCAGATTCGCGAGTCCCGTTTCGACCGCGGCGACGAGCATCTGGCGATCGACGATGCCGGTGAGCACGCCGTCGCGCACCACCGGGTACGCGCGGTGCGTCTGCTGCGGGCCGAAGTGCTGCGCGAGCGCGTCGCTGACCGAAAGCCCGGCGTCGACGGTCTTTACCGTGCGCGTCATCACTTCGTCCACGTAATGGCGTTCGAGCGGGTCGATTCCATACTCGCGGTAGATGTGAAAACCGCGCCGCGCGATCTTTTCCGTCAGGATCGAACGGCGCATGAACAGCACCGTGAAGCCGTATGAAACGGACGCCGCGGTCAGGAGCGGCAGCAGCGCGTTCGCGTCGCCGGTAAGTTCGAACGCGAACACGGTCGCCATGATCGGCGCGCGCATCATGCCGCCGAGCGCGGCCGACATGAAGATCAGCGGCCAGATCGCGGGATCGCCGCCGGGCATCACCGGGCCGAGCAGCGCACCGACGCCGGCGCCCATCATCAGCAGCGGCGCGAGCACGCCGCCGGACGTGCCTGACGCGAGCGCGATCACCCAGATCACGGCCTTCACCAGCACGATCGCGAGCACCGCCGTCGCGACGATGTGGTTCGCGAGCAGATCGCCGATCACGTCGTAGCCGACGCCGAGCGTGCGCGGCTCGAAATAGCCGCCGATGCCGACCGCGAGGCCGCCGAGCGCGGGCCACCACATCCAGTGGAACGGCAGGCGGCCGAACGCGTCCTCGGTTGCGTAGAGCAGGGTCGACAATCCCCACGACAGTCCGCCCGCGATCAGACCGGCCAGCGCACACGATGCAAGTCCGAGCGGATCGAGCGGCACCGTGTGCAGCGGGAACAGCGCGCCGCTGCCGAGCAGCAGCGGCCGCGTGAAGCCGGCAACCGCGCACGCGATAGCCGACGGCAGGAGGCTGCGCGGCCGCAGTTCGAACAGCAGCAATTCCACCGCGAGCAGCAGCGCGGCCACCGGCGTGCCGAACACCGCGGTCATCCCTGCGACCGAACCCGCGACGAGCAGCGCCTTGCGCTCGCTGCTCGTCAGATGGAAGCCTTGCGCGATCAGCGAACCGAGCGCGCCGCCCGTCATGATGATCGGCCCTTCCGCGCCGAACGGGCCGCCGCTCCCGATCGCGATCGCCGATGCGAGCGGCTTCAGCACCGCTACTTTCGGCGACATCCGGCTCTTGCCGAACAGGATCGCTTCGATCGCTTCCGGAATGCCGTGGCCGCGGATCTGCTCCGAGCCGTACCGAGCGATCAATCCGACGATCAGCCCGCCCGCCACAGGCGCGACGATGACCCATAACCCCAGCGTGTTGCCGGACGGCGAGTGGTTTTCGGAGGAGAACATCTGGAAGAAAAACAGGTTGGTGAAAAAGCGGATCAGGTGCAGTAGGAAGTCTGCCGCGACAGTGCTGAGAATCCCGCTCGCCGCGGCGATCGCGGTGATGCGCAACAGCCGCGGGTCCGCCGCGAAGTCGCCTCTCGATGAGTTGCCGGTCACGTTGCGTCCTCTCGTCAGGTAGGGGAAAGCGCCACTGGCAAGCGGTTCCGCCGGATCACGAAAACCACGGAACCAAAGCCTTCGCTACACACTATAGATCACAATGTGATACATTTGCACGCAAGAGGTTCAACGGTCGATGCTGAGGATCGTCGAAAGTCATGCTTGCTCCATTCGGCCGCATCCTGCTGTGCTACGACGCGTCACCGGAAGGCATGCGGGCGCTGAGGTGCGGCGCGATGCTGGCACGCCAGCTGGATGCGGAAACGCACCTGCTGTCGGTGCTCGATCTGTCGTACTGGTCGGTCGGGTTCGGTGTGATGTCGTCGCTGGGTTTCGATCTCGACGAAGCGGCGGCAAAGAAGGCGCTCGACGATGGCATCGAGCGTCTGCGCTTCTGGGGCGTTGCCGCGACCGGGCATTGCGCGGTGGGCAGCGCCGTCGACCAGATCGCGACGTATGCCAGGTCGCTGCGGGCGGACCTGATCGTGATCGGCCATCATCCGCACAGCGTGTTCTCGCGCTGGTGGAACGGATCGAATCACGCGTTGCTGCTCGACCGCGTTTCATGCGGCGTGCTGTTCGAAGTCCTTAGCTGATCCGATGCGAAAGAACCCCATGTATATCTGCCCGTGTCGGGCCGACAGGTGTGCAGCGCAGAGTTGCCAATGAAAGAACGATCATCGAACGATTCGATACGCGAGCCGAACAAGGCCGAATTCGAGCAGCTCTCTGAGTTTCGCTATCAGATGCGCTGCTTCGAGCGCTTTTCCGAGCAGGCCGCGCAGGACGAGGGCATCACGCCGCTGCAATACCTGCTGCTGCTGCACATCAAGGGCTATCCCGGGCGCGAATGGGCGACCGTGGGTGAACTCGCGGAACGGCTGCAGGCACAGCATCACGGCGTCGTGGCGCTGGTCACGCGCTGCGAGGCGCTCGGCCTCGTGCGCCGCAAAGCGAGCGAAAGCGATCGCCGCCAGGTGGAAGTGCATCTGCAGAAGCTGGGCGAGCGGATGCTCGCGAAGCTCGCGGAATTGCACCGCGCCGAACTGCAATCGCTGGCGGGCGAATTCGAGATCCCGCGTCTGGACCTTCACTGATCAGCCGCGAGGCAATCCAGCGTTCGTCGTTCGACCGCATCCACCCATATATATCACGATATGATATAAATAGAGGTGAGAATGCTATGGCATGATGCTTTCCACGATGCCGGGCAGGAACCAGACTTGCGAGGAACGATCATGATGGTCACTTTTCATTCTCCCGCCACACCGGACGTGGTGATGCTGCGCGATCTCGCGCAATATCTGCTTGGGCTCGTCGGCAAACGGCTCGACGCGCGCGGCGTGATCACTCACGAAGATCTGCCGCACGCGATCGCGCGCCTCGAAACGGCGATCCGGGAAGACGAACACGCGGAGGTCGCGCTGGACGCGCTGCAGTTCGGGCGCGAATCGCAGCGCGGTAACAGCGGCAGCGGTTTGTCGCAGCGCGCGTGGCCGCTGCTCGACATGATGCGCGAAGCGAGCCGGCAGCAATCGGACATCATCTGGGGTGTTTGACTGGCGCTGTACCGGCTGGGGTTGAGCCGCCTGTTCAGGCGCTCAACGCGATGCAGGGTCGCGCGCCGCGGCGGTCCAGTCCAGCTGTCGCGCAAGGCGCCGCCGCGCGAGGCGAGGGCGCCATGCGGCTGGTGTGCCGGTCGCATGGTTGCCGGCTGCATGTCGCGATGGTCCACGGCCGGGCCAACCGGCCGGCGGGCAGGGAGAAGGGTCTTCTTCGGAACCGATGTACGCGTGACGGCCGTTGCGCTCGCTGCAGGTGGTCACCTCGGCGGGCAGCCACAACGCGAACGCACAGGTCGCGGCAATGCCCAGCACGAAGGTGGCAGCGATCGCTACGTAGACCCACGGCATGCACGTTCTCCCGAATCAGCGTCAACAGCATTCGACATACAATTCGACGGAATTGCCCGTTCGACGCTGTGCGATTGCATCGATCGCAACGCACACGTCGTACCAGCGATTATGTCGACGCCGGTTGACGCCGTCCAAGACACGATTCGAATCGACCCGATAAGCCACGCTTATGGAGTGCGCCGCGATGCTTCGTCAGATCCGCTACCTGCTTGCCGTTGCCGAGCATCGCAATTTCACGCGCGCCGCCGACGCGATGCGCGTGTCGCAGCCGGCGCTGTCGCAACAGATCCGGCAGCTGGAAAGCGAACTCGGCGGACCGGTTTTCGATCGCAGCGGCCGCGCGGTGACGCTCACCGATTTCGGCCGCATCTACCTCGAACACGCGCGCCGCGCGCTGCGCGATCTCGAAGCGGGCGAGCGCGCGCTGCACGACGTGCGCGATCTTTCGGCGGGCCGTTTGCGGCTCGCGTATACGCCGACTTTCACCGAATACCTGATCGGGCCGTTGATCGCGCAGTTTCACGAGACCTATCCGCGCATCCAGGTGGAGCTGACGGAAGCGTCGCTGGAAGACATCGAGGCGCAGCTCGCAGCAGACGAGATCGATCTTGCGATCGGCTTCGCCGACGTGCGTTCGGACGAGATCGAAACCACGCCGATATTCTCCGAGCGTCTCACGCTGGTGCTGGGCGACTCGCATCCGCTCGCGGCGCGCACGAAACCGCTCGCCGCGGCCGAACTGGATACGCTGCCGCTCGCGTTGCTGACGCGCGGCTTCGTGTCCCGCTACTTCGCCGACAGCTATTTCCACGCGCATGGGCTCAAGCCGCCGATCGTGCTGCAGGGCAATTCGATCAGCGCGCTGCTGAAGATCGTGCGCGACGGTACGGTGGCGACGCTGCTGCCCGATGCGATGCGGCGCGAGCATCGCGAGCTCGGTTACGTCGATCTCGATCCGCCGTTTCCGGTGCGTACCGTTGCACTGCTGCGCAGGAAGAACGGTTATCGCACGGCGGCGTCGCTGGCACTCGCGGCGACCTTGCAGGCGATGCTGATGGACGGCGTGCTGACGGACCTGACCGCCGACAGACCGATACCCGCATCGGCGTGATGCGCCGCGCCCGGCCCGCTATTTTCCAGCGCCGGTAGAGGGCACGCAGGTCAGCACCAGCGTGCCGCCATCATCGGTTGCCGCGCGAACCACCGCGTGATGACGTTCGCCCGGGCCGCACGACCATTCCGCGACGAGGTCCGCTTCGCACGCGTTGCGCGCTCTGAAGTCCACTGGCGATGCAACCGGATATCGGCAGGTGGCGAGGGCGTTGCATCGGTCCGCCAGATCCTGTGTCACGTTGCCCGCACGCGCACCGCAATTCGCGCCGTACGTGCCCGATTCGATCCGTATCGGTTGAGCGGCGGGTGCCGTTGCCGCGCTCAGCAACAGCCAAAACGCAGCCGTCAGCCAGCGCGATGCGCAGATCGTCCGACGCATGATGACCTCCATCGACGGAGTCATGGCGATCATTCAAGTCTAGTCTCGCGGCGACGACCCATCGCTATCGGAGTAACCCTCATGCGGCGCTGCAAATGCCGCGGCTTGGCGAGCCCGTCATAACCGCCACGACTGCCGGATGCGTTCGCGAATGTCATGCAGACGCGCGACGGATTCGTTGGCGAACACGAAGCGCAGATAGCGATCCGCCTGCGGCCCCCAGTTCGTCATCGGCGTGGCGGCGACCTTGCCGTGTTCGAGCAGCAGCTTCGACGCCTCCGCGGGTTCGAGGCCAATGCTGCCCGTATCGATGAGCATCGACCAGCCGCCATGCGGGCGAATCACCGGCAGGTCGGCTAGCGCGTCCAGCAGGAAATCGCGACGGCGCTCCCATTCCGCTACCGCCGCTGCGATGCCGTCGTCGCGCGCCGTCAGCGCGGCCGTGGCGCCCGGCATCGCGATGCCGACCTGACACACCACGTTCGACAGGCTCACGAGCCGCACGTCGTGCATGATCGATTGAGGCCCGACGATCCAGCCGACGCGCCAGCCGATCATCCGGTACTCCTTCGACACCGCACCGACCGTAACGGTGCGTTCGCGCATGCCCGGCAGACCGGCTGGGTGAATGACCTCGCGTCCATCGAACAGGATGCGTTCCATCGCCGCGTCATACACGAGCCAGAGGCCGTGGCGCTCGCAATGCGCGGCGATCGCACGCCACTCGCCATGCGACGCGACGAAGCCGCCGGGCATCGAAGGCGACATGATCAGGAGTGCTTTGATGCGCGGTCCGATCGCGGCAGCGAGACTGTCGAGGTCGAGCCGCCAGCCGTCGGCGCCCGGCTCGAGCCGCGCGAACTTCGGCACGCCGCCCGCGAGGTGCACGCGATTGATGAGCCCGGCGTAGGTGGGATCGGTCAGCACGACCTCGTCGCCGGGTTCGAGTATCGACAGCAGCACGTTGAAAATGCCCGCGAGCCCGCCTGCGGACACGATGCATTCGCTCGCGGCATCGTACGCGACGCCCGCGGCGCGGCCGACCCGATCGGCCGCCGCCTCGCGCAGCGCGACCTGGCCGGTGAAGGGCAGGTAGCTGTTCGCCGCGTCGTCGTCGACCGCGGCGTGCGTGTCCGCCAGCGCCTCCGGCGGCGGCCTCAGGTCCGTATCGAGATTCTCGAGCCGTAGAATGGCTGCGTCATGCAGCGAATCGGCGGCGTCGCCCATCCGATCGACGCCGATACCGGGGATATTTCTCAATCTGGATACCGTCACATAAGCCTCCACGGTTGTTTTAATATATTAAAGTGAAAAAATCCGTAGAAGGCAAGCTGTCCTCGTTGTCGCTTGCAGAGCGACTGCGCGAGCGCATCGCGAACGGCATCTGGGTGCCGGGCACGCAGCTGCGGCAGGACCTGATCGCGAAGGAGTTCGGCACCAGCCATATCCCGGTGCGGGAGGCGTTCGTGCAGTTGCAGGCGAGCGGGTTCGTCACGATCGTGCCGAATCGCGGCGCGTTCGTTTCCGCGATGACGACGTTCGAGGCCGCGGAACTGACGGAAATGCGGGTCGCGCTCGAACTGCTCGCGCTCGACGCCGCGATCGACGCATTCGGCGCGGACGACGAAGCCGCGGCCCGCGCGATTCTCGAACGCGACGAGAACGCGCACGAAGTCGAGCACTGGTCGATCGACAACTGGGCGTTTCACCGCGCGATCTATCAGGCGTGCGGCAAGCGGCATCTGCTGGAGACGCTGGAGGCGATCTGGCGCAAGACCGACCGCTATCTGCGGCTCGTGTGGCAGCTCGAGCGCTATCAGCAGACTTCGCTCGGCGAGCATCGCGCAATTCTCGACGCGGTGCTCGCGCGCGACCGGCGCGCCGCGAAGCGCCTGACGAAGGCGCATATCGAAGCGGCGGGTGCCGTGATGCGGGATGCGCTGCGCGAAGCGCGGCGGGGGTGAGGCGGCGGCGGGGGGGCGTCGTACGTTATCCCGTCCTGCGTGAAAGTGTGATAAAACATTGGCTAAAAGATAGATTAGCAGAGAAAACTTCACAGACATCATGATCGACACGCAGAGAGCACGTACGCTGGAACTGCTCCGCATTCACCCGTTGATGCGGCTGAAGGAGTTCGCCGTTCATGGCATCGGACCGGAGACGCTCGCGCGTCTGGTCCGGGACGAGGTCGTCGTGCGTCCTGCGCGGGGCCTTTATCAGCTGGCCGATGCGCCGGTCGACGCCCGGCACGCGCTGGCCGAGGCGTCCGCGCTTGTACCGGCGGGCATTGTCAGCCTGATATCGGCGCTGCAATTCCACGGTCTGACGCTGCAGACGCCATCGGCCATCTGGCTAGCTATCGACCGCACCGCCTGGCGCCCGACAATCCAGTACCCGCCTGCCCGGTTCGTGCGCTTCTCCGGGTGGGCTCGCACGGCGGGTATCGAGCGGCATTGCATTGACGGTATCGACGTCGCGGTCACCGATCCGGCGCGAACGATCGTGGATTGCTTCCGTTATCGGGCGAAGGTGGGTATCGACGTTGCGATCGAGGGTCTGCGCGAAGGGCTGAGGCAGCGCAGCGTCACGATCGATCAGCTGTGGCGATATGGAAAGGAGGCGCGGGTCTGGGCGACGATGAAGCCCTATGTCGAGGTACTGATTGCGGATGGCACATGAATCACGAAGAAACATGGGCGCTTCGGTGCGCGCGCGCCTGCTCGAACGGTCCCGTACG
Organism: Paraburkholderia phosphatilytica; assembly: GCF_003443895.1. Lineage (GTDB taxonomy): Bacteria > Pseudomonadota > Gammaproteobacteria > Burkholderiales > Burkholderiaceae > Paraburkholderia > Paraburkholderia phosphatilytica. The sequence continues at coordinate 12,089 of NZ_QQOA01000055.1, forward strand.
GAACGCACCGACTCCCAGCTATTGCTGACGCGCTATGCGCTCGAACGACTGATGTACCGGCTCGGACGGTCGGGCTTCCACGACCGCTTTGTCCTGTAGCACTTGTGGAGACCTTCCCCCTTCCTCACTAGCTGGCGCAGTACGCGGAGTTCCGCCTACTGCTGCGGCGCCCCATTCCATGCCGGCAGCGTCGCACCGTGATACACGGACAGAATCTCCGCGGCGACGTTCGCCTGCTGGTAACTATCCACGAGCGCATGCACCCACGGCGCGTTCGCATCCTTCGCGTTTACCGCGATGAAGTTGCGATACGGGTTGCCCGTCACCTTTTCCTGCGCGATCCGTTCCTGAGGAATCCTGATGCCGGCCTTGATCGCCCAGTCGGTGTTCACGACCGCCGCGTCGAGGTCGTCGATCGCGCGGCCGACGATGCCCGCGTCGAGTTCCTTGATGTGGATGTTCTTCGGGTTCTTCGCGATGTCGCGCGCGGTGGGCAGCAGGCCGACGTCCGGACGCAGCGCGATCAGCCCCTGCGCCTGCAGCAGCAACAGCGAGCGTCCCTCGTTGCTCGGATCGTTCGGCACGCCGATGGTCGCGCCCTGCGGCAGGTCCGCGACGGATTTCACCTTGCGCGAGTAGAGCCCGATCGGCTGCACGTAGGTGAAGCCGACCGGCACGATCGTGTAGCCGCGCGCCTTGATCTGCGCCTCGAGATACGGCTTGTGCTGGAACGAGTTCGCATCGAGATCGTGCTCGGACAGCGCCTCGTTCGGCTGCGTGTAGTCGGAGAAGGTCGTCACCTTGACCGTGATGCCGTGCTTCGCGGCATTCGCGGACACGACGCGCCACACGTCCTCGTCCTCGCCCGACATGATGCCGACGCGCACGGTCTGATCGGCGGCAAGCGCGAGCGGCGCGCCTGCGATACCCCAGCCCACCACGATGGAGGCCAGCACGGCTCCCAGCAATGTTCTCTTGTTCATGCGATACGTCCGACAGGTTGAAGATGCGCTGATGCTAGTGAACGTTGCATCGTCCGACAAACGCTTTTCCGTTCGATCGATATGCCGGCGCGCGTCATATTCACAGCGCGCGCAGCGCTTCTTTTCCGTTTCGCAGGATGTCGTGCGAAGCGGCGCCGGGCTCTGCTGCAGCGTCGCACCGTCTTATTCGACGTGGTCATATGGTTAGCGGATTTGCATCGTTGCCGATGCGCGGCGCGTCGGTAAAAATGCGCCGGCTCATGCAGCGCTGAATTGTGTCTTTCTCAGGTTCAAGCCTGCGCAACCGTACCCGCCTGGAGACCCTCAATGAAAATTCGACAACATGTGCTCCAGCTGGCGCTGGCGACCCTGCTGATCGCAGCGCATGCCGCGCATGCGCAGACCACCGGCACACTGCAGAAGATCAAGGCAAGCGGCACGGTCGTGCTCGGCGTGCGTCCGGCCGTCGTGCCGTTCTCGTACTACGACGCGCAGCAGAAGCCGGTCGGCTACTCGCAGGACGTCGCGCTCGCGATCGTCGAAGGTATCCGCAAGAAGCTGAATCTGCCGAACCTCGCGGTGCGCACCGTCGCGATCACGCCGCAGAACCGTATTCCGCTGCTGCAGAACGGCACGATCGACATCGAATGCACGACCACGACGAACAACGCCGAGCGGCAGAAGCAGGCCGCGTTTTCCAGCACGATCTTCGTGATCGGCACGCGTCTCCTGACGAAGAAAGACTCGGGCATCAAGGACTTCGCCGATCTGAAAGGGCGCACGGTCGTCACCAACGCCGGCTCGACGTCCGAGCAGATCCTGCAGCGGCTGAACAACGAGCAGCATCTCGGCGCGACGATCACCACGCAGAAGGACGTGGCGGAATCGTTCCTCGCGCTGTCCACGGGCCGCGCCGACGCATTCATGCTCGACGACGCGATGCTCGCGGGCGAACGCGCGAAATCGCCGGATCCGGACGACTACGCGATCGTCGGCAAGCCGCAGTCGAAGGAAGCGTACGGATGCATGTTCCGCAAGGACGATCCGGACTTCAGGCAGGTCGTCGACGACGCCGTCGCGCGGCTGCAGACCTCCGGGCAGGCCGATGTGCTGTACAGAAAGTGGTTCGACAGCGCGATTCCGCCGAACGGGCTCAATCTGCATCTGCCGGAGAGCGACGATCTGAAAGCGCTATTCAAGTCTCCTGACGACAAGCCGCTCAGCTGAGCACGGCGCAAGCGTGACCGCTTGAAGTGGAGCAGGAATGAATTATCGCTGGGATTGGGCGGTCTTCGTGCAACCCGTCGCGACCGGAGAGCCGGTCACGTACCTTGGCTGGATCGTCGCCGGACTGGAGACGACCGTGGGCATCGCGCTCGCGGGCTGGATCATCGCGCTGACGGTGGGCACCTCGATGGGGATCGTGCGGACCTTGCCCGGCCGATGGCTGCACTGGACGTCGGCGGCTTACGTCGCGGTGTTTCGTAACATTCCGCTGATCGTGCAGTTCTTCCTGTGGTTCTGGGCGGTGCCTGAACTGCTGCCACGACAGCTCGGTATGGCGATCAAGCATCTGCCGCCGGCGGAATCCGGCGCGCTCGCATCCGTCATCTGCCTCGGTCTGTTCACGTCGGCGCGGGTGTGCGAGCAGGTGCGCGCGGGTCTGCAGGCACTGCCGGCAGGACAGCGGGCAGCGGCGCTGTCGCTTGGGCTCGGCGTGTTCCAGACCTACGGTTACGTGCTGCTGCCGGTGGCGGCGCGCAACCTCGTGCCGCCGCTCACGTCGGAGTTCGTGAACATCGTCAAGAACTCCGCGGTTGCGTCGACGATCGGCGTGCTCGAACTCACCGCGCAGGCGCAGCGGATGGTCGACTACACGTCGCAGGCGTACGAGTCGTTCATCGCGATCGTCGCGGGCTATGCGCTGCTGACCGGCATCATCATGTTCGTCGGGCGGCGTGTCGAGCAATCGGTCCGGCTGCCGCTGGCTGCAGGGAAGCGCTAATGCAGTATCGCTTCGACTGGTCCGCGATTCCAAAGGACCTGCCCGAACTGAGCCAGGGCTTGCACATCACGCTGGAAGTGACGGCGGTGGCGCTCGTTGCGGGCTTCGGCCTCGGCGTCCTGCTGACCTTGTGCCGGCTATCGCATTCGCGGCCGCTCGCCACGCTCGCTCGCGGCTATGTGACCGCGTTTCGTGCGGTGCCGCTGCTGGTCGTGCTGCTCGGCTTCTTTCTGGTGGTGCCGCAACTGCTGACGGCGTGGCTGCATATTCCCGCGAGCACCGATATCCGCCGAATCTCGGCATTGATCGCGTTCTCGCTGTTCGAGGCCGCCTACTACGCGGAGATCATTCGCGCGGGCATCAACAGCGTACCGGGCGGGCAGACCCAGGCCGCGCTCGCGCTCGGCATGACGCCGCTGCAGGGCATGCTGCTCGTCGTGCTGCCGCAGGCGTTGCGCGCGGTGGTGCCGCTGCTGCTGACGCAGGCCATCATCCTGTTTCAGGATACGTCGCTCGTCTACGTGATCGGGCTCGGCGATTTCTTCACGATCGCATCGAACGTCGGTGCGCGAGACGGCACCACTGTCGAGCTGATCCTGTTCGCCGGCGCGTGCTACTTCTGCGTAGGTACGGCGATGTCGGCGGTGGTGCGGCGGCTGCATCGGCGGCTGGGCGTCGCCGCGGACGGCATGGCGTTGTGAGCGTTCGAATGCCGGCAGGGTTGGGGCTACAGGATCGGAGCGGCTAGACGTCGCGCACGCTGCGCGGCGACTGCATCACGGGGGCCATCACGTCGGCCGTTCCGGCGGACGTTTCCACTGTGCCCGCTTCGGCGTGCAGGAACGTCGCCAGCGCATCGATCAGCCGGTGCCGGCCGGCAGGATTGCGGCGCAGCACGAAACGCCACGACGCCGCGCGCGAGCGGTCCGGGAACACCGGCACGAGACGGCCGCTCGCAAGCTCCGGGTCGATCAGCGGCGCACGGCCGAGCGCGATGCCCGCACCGCCCACCGCCGCGCCGATCACCTGGCTGAAGCTGCTGTAGCGGACGATCTTCGTCTCGAAGTCGTCGGGCAGACCGAACGTCGTGGCCCAGTTGCGCCAGTCGATCTCCGGGCTGTTCTCGTGCATCTCCTGCAACAGGCGACAGCGGCACACCGCGCGCGACGCGAACGGATACAGCTCGGGGCTGCACACCGGAAACACGCTTTCCTGCAACAGCACGTCGTCGTCGGGTTTCAGCCGGCGCAGCGGCACATGCACGATCGCGAGATCGATGCCGTCGCGCGCGAAATCGGGTTCGCCCTCGATCACGACCGCGTTCAGCGGCGTATCGGGATGCAGCGACGAGAACTCGGCGAGCCGCCGCGCGAGCCACATCGACGAGAACGGCGAATTGGCCGACACCGTGAGCCGCGTGGCCGTGCCGCGGATCTCCGCGCACGCATCGCCGAGACGCGACAGCGCGTCGCTGACGGCGGGCAGCAGGCGCGCGCCCGCGGGCGTCACGCGGATGCCGCCCACGCCCGTGCTGCGTTCCAGCAGCCGCGCGCCGAGTGTTTCTTCGAGCGAACGGATCTGATGGCTGACCGCGCTGGTCGACACGTTCAGCTCCGCCGCCGCGCGCGCGAACCCGCCGAGCCGGACGGAGGCTTCGAAAGCGCGCAACGCGTTCAGGGGAGGAAGGGTCGCCATGCGGGGTATTGTAGGTTATTCAACACCCCGTGAAAAAACATCCTTTGCCGCGCAAAGCCGGCGCGCGTAGCCTCTGATTCGCCAGGCACCGTGCGAACGATCAAGGAGAAAGCGGTCATGTATTTCGACAGACGCCTGTGGGCGATGATGGCGGGATTGCGCTGGCGGGTGGGCGTCGCGGTTGCGCTCGGGCTGCTGGCGCTCGGCGTCGGCATTCTGCGCTTCGTGTTTCTCGGCCGCGTGCTGGCGCTGGTGTTTGCCGGCGCGCCCGTGCGCAGCATCGCGACGGCCGCCGCCGCGACCGCCGTGTGCGTGCTGGTGCGCGCGGCGCTCGAACATCGCCGCACGGTGCTCGCGCAACGAACCGCCGGCCGCGTGCAGGCCGCACTGCGCGCGCGGCTGTTCGACCGGATCGCGGCGCTCGGGCCCGCGTGGTTCAGCGGCGAGCGCACGGGCGGCGTGATGCTGGCCGTCGTCGATGGGGTCGAGCAGCTGCAGAGCTTCTTTGGTGCATATCTGCCGCAGGTCGCGATCGCCGCGTGCGCGCCGGTGATGATCTTCGCGGTGCTCGCGTGGTGGGACGTGCCGACCGCGGCCGTGCTGCTGGCCGCGGCGCTTGTGACGCTCGCGCTGCCGCAGTTGATCCATCGGGCCGACCGGCGCGCGGCGCTCGCGCGTTCGGCCGCGTTCAAGGCGTTCGGCGAGGAATTCCTCGACGCCGTGCAGGGCCTGCCGACGCTGAAAGCCTTCGGTCAGAGCGCGGCATTCGGCGCGAAGCTCGCCGACAAGGCTCGCGCATTGTCCGGCAGCACCTTCTGGGTGCTCGCGCTCGGCCTGCTGACGCGCTTCTTCACCGATCTCGGCACCGGCCTCGGCGCGGCTGCGGCGATCGCCGTCGGCGCATGGCGGGTGCGTCACGGCGAGATGAGCCTCGAAGCGCTGCTGATCGTGCTGATGGCGGGCAGCGAGATTTTCCGGCCGCTGCGCGACCTGCGCGCGGTGCTGCATCAAGGGATGATCGGGCAGTCCGCGGCGGCCGCGATTCACGCGTTGCTCGATGCGCGCGGCGAGGCGCCGGCGGGCGCCTCGCCTCAGGTCGCGGACCTGCGCGCCGAGATCGCGTTCGATGGCGTGAGCTTCGCGTACCCCGGCCGGCGCGCCGATGCGCATGCGGACCTGAGCTTCACGATCCGGGCGGGCGAGACAGTGGCTGTCGTCGGTCCGAGCGGCGCGGGCAAGTCGACCATCGTGCGGCTGCTGCTGCGGCAGCACGACGTCACGGCAGGCGCGATCCGCATCGGCGGCCATGACCTTCGCGCGCTGGATGCCGCGCAGGTGCGCGGGATGATCGCGGTGGTCGCGCAGGACGCGACGCTGTTCGACGGCAACGTCGCCGACAACCTGCGGCTCGGCCGGCCCGACGCGAGCGATGCGGAGATGATCGCGGCCGCGCGCGCTGCCAACGCGCACGACTTCATCTGCGCGTTGCCCGACGGCTACGACACGCGCATCGGCGAGCGCGGGCTCACGTTGTCGGGCGGCCAGCGCCAGCGCATCGCGATCGCTCGCGCGCTGCTGCGCGACGCGCCGATCCTGCTGCTCGACGAAGCGCTGTCGTCGGTCGATGCCGAAAACGAGGCGTTGATCCAGCAGGCGCTCGACCGGCTCACGCAAGGCCGCACGACGCTGATCCTCGCGCATCGGCTCTCCAGCGTGATCGGCGCCGACCGCATCCTCGTGCTGGATCATGGCCGCGTGGTCGACGAAGGCACGCATGCCAGGCTGATCGCGCGTGACGGTCCGTACCGGCGGCTGATGGGGCCGCAGCTTGCCGCGGTGGCGGAGTCGGCCGTCGGCGAAGCCGCTACCGGTGCTACCGCGCACGCGTCGTCGGGTGCGGAAATCAAACCGCTGAACGACGATGCCGCGGCCATCGGCTGGCCCGAAACACTGCGCACGCTGCTGCGATTTGTGCGGCCGTGGCGAGGGCAGGTCGCGTGGACCGTGCTGTGCGGCATCGGCCGTGTGCTCGGGATGATCGGCGTGGGCATGATCGGCGCGCTGGCGGTGGGCGCGGTCTCGGCGGGGCGGCCGTTCGCCGCGCTGGTCGCGGTGCTGCTGTGCATGGCGCCACTCGCGGCCGTGCTGCACTGGCTCGAATCGTGGCTCGCGCACGACATGGCGTATCGGCTCCTCGCGGAGATGCGCATTGCGCTGTACGCGACGCTGGAACGTCTCGCGCCGGCGGGGCTGCTGCGCCGGCGCTCCGGCGATCTCGTCGCGCTCGCGACGCAGGACGTGGAGACGGTCGAGTATTTCTACGCGCACACGCTCGCGCCCGCGTTCGTCGCGGTGCTGGTACCGGCCGGTGTGCTGGTGCTGCTCGCAACCGTGGCATGGCCGCTCGCGCTCGTGCTGCTGCCGTTTCTGCTGTGGGCGGGGCTCGCACCTGTGCTGGCACGCCGGGACATCGATCGCCTCGGCAGCGACGCCCGCGACGCGCTCGGCCTGCTCGGCGCGCACCTGACGGAGACGATCCAGGGCCTTGCCGAGCTGATTGCGTTTCAGGCCATCGAGCGTCGCCGCGCGGCGTTCGTCGCTGACGTCGAAACGTACCGGCAACGCCGCGCGAGGTTGCTCGACGACCTGTCGCGGCAGGGCGCCGCGCTCGAGCTGGCGAGCGGCCTGGGCGGCCTTGCAGTCGCGGTGCTTGGCGCGCTGCTGTGCGCGCAGGGCTGGTTCGCGCACGAGACGCTGCCGCTGCTGGTGCTGGTCGCGGTGGCGGCGTTCATGCCGGTCGGCGAAATCGCGCAGGTGGCCCGCCAGCTTGCCGACACGATCGCATCGACGCGCCGGCTGCGCGCGGTGGAGAAGGAGCCGGTGACGGTCGTCGATGGCGAACTCGCGGTGCGGGCGAATCCGGCCGTGCGTTTCGAGCGCGCGAGCTTCACGTATCCCGGCCGCGGCGTGCCCGCGATCGACGAAGCCAGCTTCGACGTGCCGAAGGGCAGCACGGTCGCGCTGGTCGGCGCGTCCGGCGCGGGCAAGTCGACCGTGGCGAGCCTGCTGCTGCGTTTCTGGGATCCGCAGCAAGGCCGCATCACGCTCGGCGGCGTCGATCTGCGACGTTTGCGGCTCGACGATCTGCGGCAGCACATCGCGCTGGTTGCACAGGATACCTATCTGTTCAACGACACGCTCGAAGCGAACATCCGGCTCGCCGCCAGCGATGCATCGGCGACGGACGTGATGCGCGCGCTCGAACGCGCGGCGCTGGGCGACTTCGTTGCGCGACTACCGCAAGGTCTCGCCACCCGCGTCGGCGAGCGCGGCGTGCAGCTGTCGGGCGGGCAGCGCCAGCGGGTTGCGATCGCGCGCGCGTTCCTGAAGGATGCGCCGATCCTCATCCTCGACGAGGCGACTTCGCACCTCGACACGATCAGCGAACAGCAGATCCGCGACGCGCTGGAAGAACTGATGACGCAGCGCACGTCGATCATCATCGCGCACCGGCTTTCGACGATCCGCAACGCGGACGCGATCCTTGTGATCGAGCACGGCCGCGTGATCGAAGCGGGACGGCACGACGAGCTGATTGCCCGGCAAGGCGCGTACGCGCGGCTCGTCGCGCATCAGGCGGGGGCGTTCGCCGCGTAGCGGTTTGGGTATGCGGCGTGCCCGCATATCCAAATGAAAAACCGTTGCTTAGCAGTGCGCGTCATCGCTGTTAGATTGGCCGGCAGAGTCCCCCGCAAGGGGCAACGAAATCACGATCCGCGGGCAGTACGACGCGGGTCCATCGATGCTGCCGCCATGAGCCCACTCGCCACCAGCCTTCTTCTGACCATGCGCGCTGGCCGCGCGTACACCGCTTCGAATCTCGCACGGCTGCACGGCGCGTCGCTCGACGCGTCGAACTCGGCGTTACGCGAACTCGTCGCCGAAGGGAAGCTCCGGCCGTGCTACAACGCGCGCCGCGAGCAGGCGTTCTGTTCGACACGAGAGGAGCCGTCGCCCGCGCCGGACGATGCCGACGGCTCGACGCAGCTACTGACCACCGTCGCCACCTTTCCGGTCACGCGCCGCGTCGAAGGCTCGCTGACGGACTACGGCCGCTTGATCGACGCGCATCGCGCGCTGGCGATGCTCGCGCGTCGCTGAGCGGGCAACGTCCATGTCACGCGCGCAGCCGTGGTCCGCGAGTTCGCCTCCCGCGAAGACGCTGATCGTGTTCGTCATCGCGGTGCTGCTGGTCTGCACCGAGACATGGTGGACGCGCGCGCGTCCAGCGCCGTCGGGTGCGTTGCGAACCCAGCAGAACCTCGCGCGCAACGACGCGAACGCAGCCGCTGGACGTCGCACTGGATTGACGGGCAGATAGGCGCAATGTCCCTCTATTGCAGCGTGCATTCCTTCGTATCCGGCTGCTCATTTGGATAGCAGTTTTAATTGGTTTGAATCGGCGCATGGCGATCTCATAGTGGAGTCGTGATGGCTATAGGCAGCAGCGCGAAGACGCTGCCGCCGCGACTCATGGAGGCATCGAATGACGCTGGACGTTCAGGAAAGGCCGCTGCATGCGGATCTGGAAGCGGCACGCGAAAGCGGCCGGGCGAACGGGTTGCCGTACGCGGGCAGCGTGACGCCGCAAGCGGCGTGGGCGCTGCATTCGGCCCGTGAAGCCGTGCTCGTCGACGTGCGCACCGCGGAAGAACGCAAGTTCGTCGGCCACGTACCGGAGACGCTGCACGTGGCGTGGGCGACGGGTACGAGCTTCACGCGCAACCCGCGTTTCGTGCGCGAACTGGAAGCGAAAGCGGGCAAGGACGCCGCGATCGTGCTGCTGTGCCGCAGCGGCAACCGTTCCGCGCAGGCGGCGGAAGCGGCGGCCAGGGCGGGCTTCGCGAACGTGTTCAACATGCTCGAAGGCTTCGAGGGCGACCTCGACGAAGCCGGCCGGCGCGGCACGCACAACGGCTGGCGCTTTCATGGCCTGCCGTGGATTCAGGACTGACCACGACGCCCCGCCCGCTGGCGGGGCGAACCGATCTTTGCGGCGCGGCCGCGAAATCCGGCTGACAGAAGTGTCGCCCAACCGCTTTGGGGAGTGCGGGCCGTGACCGTCTTCAACATCGACGCCATCGTCGGCGAGCTGCACACCGTGCGGCAGCGCTGGCGCGAAGAACAGAAACGTTCGCTCGAGCCCGGCGGGCGCGAACTGCCGTCGCGCGAAGCGCTCGCCGACGCGATCGACACGCTGAAAGGCGTGCTGTTCCCGATGCGGCTCGGTCCGCTCGATCTGCGCCAGGAAACCGAAGACTTCTACGTCGGGCACGCGCTCGATGCGGCGCTGCATGCGCTCCTCGCGCAGGCGAGGCTCGAACTGCACTACAGGGCGCGCCTTGCGCCGCCCGATGCCGTCAGCATCGATGCGCAGGCGGCCGAAGCGATCCACGCGTTCGCCGGGCGTTTGCCCGCGATCCGCGCGGTGCTGGACAGCGACGTGCTCGCCGCGTTTCACGGCGATCCGGCGGCCGGCAGCGTGGACGAAGTGCTGCTGTGCTACCCCGGCGTACTCGCGATGATCCACTACCGCATCGCGCACGAACTGCACGGGCTCGGCTTGCCGCTGCTCGCCCGCATCCTGTCCGAACATGCGCATGCGGCGACCGGCATCGACATCCATCCCGGCGCGACCATCGGCGCTGGCTTCTTCATCGACCACGGCACGGGCGTCGTGATCGGCGCGACTTCGATGATCGGCGAACGCGTGCGCGTCTACCAGGCGGTCACGCTCGGCGCGAAGCGCTTTCCGCGCGATGCGGCGGGACATCTGGAAAAGGGCCTGCTGCGGCATCCGATCGTCGAGGACGACGTCGTCATCTATGCAGGCGCGACGATCCTCGGGCGCGTTACGCTGGGCCGCGGCGCGGTGATCGGCGGCAATGTGTGGCTGACGGAAAGCGTGCCGCCCGGCGCGCACGTCACGCAGGCGATCTCGCGGCACGATACGCGCTCCGCGACCGCGCCGCTCGCGCAAGCCGCTGATACCGCCGATATTGCCGACGCGCTGCGATGAACACGCTGGTTCGCCACTTCGGCACGACCGTGCGCGGGCTGCGCGAAGCCCAGTCGTGGTCGCAGGAGCAGCTCGCGGAGCACGCGGGACTCAACCGCTCGTACGTCGGCGAGATCGAACGGGGCACCGTGATCGCGTCGATCGTCACGGTCGAGAAGATCGCGCGCGCGTTCAATGTGCCGATCGCGACCTTGCTGCCCGCGGTAGCTTCGCACGCGTCCGACGCTTCGCTTCACCCCTGATCGTATCCATAGCAAGGATCGCGAGCGCGCGATGCCGCTCCGAATGATGGCTATAGCATGTTGAGCGGTGGCCTGGCGGTCCTGATAATTCCATTTCGTCATAAGCATTGCTGTTTTCTTTCTAAGGAACCGGAGTCCCGTCCATGTCCACGATCGTGAGCGGCCAGACCGCACTCGGCGATAACGCAGCGCGCCAGCTAGCCAACGCCACCAAGACCGTTCCGCAGCTTTCCACCATCACGCCGCGCTGGCTCACGCATCTGCTGCAGTGGGTGCCGGTGGAAGCCGGCATCTACCGGCTGAACCGCGTGAAGGACCCGGAAGCGGTGCGGGCCGCCTGCACCGCGCGCGAAGACGAAGCCACGCTGCCGAGCACCTTCGTGCCGTATGAAGAGCAGCCGCGCGAGTACTTCCTGAATGCGGTCAGCACCGTGCTCGACGTGCATACGCGAATCTCCGATCTCTACAGCAGCCCGCACGACCAGATCAAGGAACAGCTGCGCCTGACGATCGAAACGATCAAGGAACTGCAGGAAAGCCAGCTGATCAACAATCCGGATTACGGACTCCTTGCGAATGTCGAGGACGATCAAGTGCTCCTTCCGCTGACGGGTGCGCCGACGCCGGACGATCTCGACGAGCTCCTCACGAAGGTGTGGAAAGAGCCCGCGTTCTTTCTCACGCACCCGCTCGCGATCGCCGCGTTCGGCCGCGAATGCACGCGACGCGGCGTGCCGCCGCCCACCGTCAGCCTGTTCGGTTCGCAGTTCATCACGTGGCGCGGCATTCCGCTGATTCCGTCGGACAAGGTGCCGGTTACCGACGGCAAGACGAAGATCCTGCTGCTGCGCGTCGGCGACAAGCGTCAGGGCGTGGTCGGCCTGTATCAGCCGGGTGTGGCGGGCGAGCAGGGCCCGGGGCTGTCGGTTCGCTTCATGGGCATCAACAATCAGGCAATCGCGTCGTACCTGATCTCGCTGTACTGTTCGCTCGCCGTGCATTCGCCGGACGCGCTCGCGGTGCTCGATGAAGTGGAGATCGGCAAGTACCATGACTATGCAGACACCTACCGCTAATCCCGCCGTGGCAGGCACGTCGCCTGACGTGCCGGGCGCGGTGTTGCCTGCGGGTCTGCCTGCGGGGCTGCCCGATCCGGCCGCACTTGCGCGCCTCGCCAGCGAGTTCTTCAGCGCGCCGCCGGGCCGCGCGGTCGCGCCGGATGTCGCCGCGGGCAGCGGCGCGGTGGGCGGCGTGCCGTCGGCGTTGCCTGCCGCGGCGCCGATTCTGGCGTCGGTCGGCAACCCCGCGCCGGCAGGTTCGCCGCTCGCGGGCCCGGGCGGCTTCGGCACTGGCGTGCCGGGCGCTTCGCTGCCGCAGGGCCGCGTGCCGGGCGGCAATCTCGCGCCGTCTGCGCCGACGCATATCCTGTCGCTCGGCAACCGCGCGCCGGCGCTTGCGCCGCATGCGGCCGCGCAGAACGGGCTGCCGGACAACGTGGTGACGATCGCGCCCGCGCTCGAGCCGCGCGTGGGCGGCGCCGCGCTCGGCGTGCGGACGTCCGGGCACGATGCGCGTGCGCAAGGCCGCGAGGCGGCGGTCCCGCCGTACTATTTTCTGGCGGACACGCGTGGTCAGATGCCCGACACCGCGCCCGCGCTCTCGGTGCCCGGCGGCTTCGCGGGCAACGTGGCGGATCCGCGTTCGTTCGGGCTGCCAACGGAAGGCGATCTGCGCGAGCTGTTGCCGCTCCATCGCTTCACCCCCGACGGTGCCGGAGCTACGCCCGCGCGGCAGCGCTCGCTCTACGTGCTCGACGATGCCCGCGCCGCCGCCCATCCGCGCGAAGCGAAACGCGAGCCGTCGTTCGCGTCCGCGCATCCGCCGTTCGACATCAACGCGGTGCGGCGCGATTTCCCGATCCTCAGTGAGCGGGTGAACGGCAAGCCGCTGATCTGGTTCGACAACGCCGCGACGACGCACAAGCCGCAGGCCGTGATCGACCGGCTCGCGTATTTCTACGCGCACGAGAACTCGAACATCCATCGCGCGGCGCACGCACTGGCCGGGCGCGCGACGGACGCCTACGAACACGCGCGCGAGACGGTGCAGCGCTTCATCGGCGCATCGTCGCCGGACGAGATCGTGTTCGTGCGCGGCACCACGGAAGCGATCAACCTGATCGCGAATTCTTGGGGCGAGCAGAACGTGGGCGAAGGCGACGAGATCGTGGTGTCGCATCTCGAACATCATGCGAACATCGTGCCGTGGCAGCAGCTCGCGTCGCGAAAGGGCGCGAAGCTGCGCGTGATTCCCGTCGACGATTCGGGCCAGGTGCTGCTCGACGAATACCGCAAGCTGCTGAACGACCGCACGAAGATCGTGGCGGTCACGCAGGTGTCGAACGCGCTCGGCACCGTCGTGCCGGTCGCGGACATCGTCGCGATCGCGCATCGCGCCGGCGCGAGGGCGCTCGTCGACGGCGCGCAGTCGGTGTCGCATATGCGGGTGGACGTGCAGTCGCTCGACGCGGATTTCTTCGTGTTCTCCGGACACAAGATATTCGGGCCGACCGGCATCGGCGTGGTCTACGGCAAGCGCGAGGTGCTCGACGACATGCCGCCGTGGCAGGGCGGCGGCAATATGATCGCCGACGTGACCTTCGAGCGCACGGTGTTCCAGCCGCCGCCCAACCGTTTCGAAGCGGGCACGGGCAACATCGCGGATGCGGTGGGTCTCGCCGCCGCGCTGGAGTACGTGATGCGCATCGGCATCGAAAACATCGCGCGCTACGAGCACGATCTGCTCGCGTATGCGACGAGCCTGCTCACGCCGGTTCCGGGCGTGCGGCCGGTCGGCACCGCGCGCGACAAGGCGAGCGTGCTGTCGTTCGTGCTGAAGGGCTACACGACGGAAGAGGTGGGGCAGGCGCTGAACCAGGAAGGCATCGCGGTGCGCGCGGGACATCACTGCGCGCAGCCGATCCTGCGTCGCTTCGGACTCGAAGCGACGGTGCGGCCGTCGCTCGCGTTCTACAACACGTGCGAGGAAGTCGATGTGTTTATCGACGTGATCCGGAGGCTCGCGGCGCGGCGCTAGGTTGAGATCGTGATGCAAGGGGGGCGGCCGTGGCGTCAGTGATGCTGCGGCCGCCCCATTTTTTATGACGCGGCGGGTATCCAGATTTAATACCTTAAAAAATAATATTCTTTCCTTTTTACATAAAAAAGGATGTAATATTATCCTCATGGCTCAGAGAACCTCCGCGCTGCTCCCCGCTTCCGAACTGCGTCTGCGGCAGTTCGGCGAGCGCATTCGCCTTGCGCGCCGGCGTCGTCGTCTGACGGCGAAGCAGGTCGCCGAACGGGCAGGCATGACGCCCGTCACGCTTCGCAGCCTGGAGAATGGCGGCCCTGGCGTGACCATCGGCGCCTATCTTGCGGTGATGCAGGTTCTGGGTGTGGACGCGCAGTTCGATCTGCTGTTGAAGGACGATCCGCTAGGCAGGGATCTGCAGGATGCCGAACTGATGCAACGCGCCCCGGCATCGAAGCAGGGGGCCGGCGCGGCGGCGTCGCGCCGTGTCGTACCGCGGTCGCGCAAGCCTCCCGAAGCCCGGCAGCCGCAGGAATCCGAATCCGCACAATGGGCGGCAGACAGCGACTTTGTCAGTACCGGTGACCTGAGTTCGCTGATCAAGGCTCCAAAGCCAAAGAAAAAGGCGGAACGCCGATGAGCGCGGAGCGCATCGCCGTCTACGCCGACTGGGCGCATCTTCGGCAGCCCGCAAGGCTAGGGTGGCTGCACGCGCGTCGCGTGGCCGCGCGCGAAATCTTCGAGTTCGAATTCGATGGCCTCGTGCTCGCGCGTGCCGACATGGCCGGACTCAAGCTCGATCCACGGCTGGGATGGTTTGCGGGACGACAGTATCCGCCGGCGGGACAGGAGACGTTCGGCGCATTCGCCGACGCAAGCCCGGACCGCTGGGGGCGGGTGCTGATGCGTCGTCGCCTCGAACGGGCACAGCGTGCCGGGCGGGTCGACCCGAAGGCGCGGCTTTACGAATCGGACTATCTGCTCGGCGTTCACGACGCATACCGGGCCGGTGCATTGCGCTTCCGGGTGGATGACGAAGGCCCGTTTCTGGACGATCAGCACGATCTGGCCGATCCACCGTTCGTGCAGTTGCGCGCGCTCGAGGCTGCGAGTCTCGCGCTGGAGCGCGACGAGAACAACACGGCGAGCGAAGCCGACGAATGGTTGCGCATGCTGATCGCTCCTGGCGGCTCCCTCGGTGGAGCGAGGCCCAAGGCCAGCGTGGTGGATCCGGCGGGACACCTGTGGATTGCCAAGTTCCCAAGCGTGCGGGATGACGTCGACATGGGGGCGTGGGAGATGGTTGTCTACACGCTGGCGAAGACGTGCGGGCTCTCGGTGCCGGATGCGCTGGTACGCCGGTTCGGAAGCGCGCACCATACCTTCCTCGTCAAGCGCTTCGATCGTACAGCCGACGGTCTTCGTCGACACTACGCGTCCGCGATGAACCTGACTGGCCACCGCGACGGCGACGATGCGTCGACGGGTGTGAGCTACCTGGAAATCGCCCAGGTGCTGATGACGGACGGCGCAACGACCGATGCGCATCTGAAAGAGTTATGGTCGCGCATCGTGTTCAATCTGCTCGTGTCCAATACCGACGACCATCTCCGCAATCACGGTTTCCTGCTGGAACCGGGCCGCGGATGGGCGCTGTCGCCGGCGTTCGACATGAATCCAGTCCCGCATGCGCACGGGCTCAAGCTCAACATCAGCGAGACGGACAACGACATGGACCTGGAGCTGGCAAGGTCCGTCGCGCCGTACTTCCGGGTGTCCGTCGCACAGGCCGGCGACATCATCTCGAACCAGTGTCAGGTCGTGTCGCAGTGGCCCACGCTCGCGAACGCTCTGGCGATTCCCGCCAGGGAACAACAGCAGATGGAAGGTGCGTTCCGCCTTGCAACGGATTCGTGACTGAACGCCGGTTCGCGATCGGGATCGTTGTACGCCCGATCCATCACCCCTCGAAATACACCAGGCCCATCGCGCGCCTGACCTCGGCCACCGTCGCGCCCGCCACTTCCCGCGCGCGCATCGTGCCTTGCCGCAGCACGTTCAGCACTTCGCCGCGGTCGTTTTCCAGTTCGCGGCGACGCGCGCGGATCGGCTCGATGATCGCCTGCAGCTGTTCGTCCAGCACGCGTTTGACGACGCTGTCGCCGAGGCCGCCGCGGCGGTAGTGCGCCTTGAGTTCGTTCACCTTGTCCACATCCGGCTCGAACGCGTCGAGGAACGCGAACACCACGTTGCCTTCCACCTGGCCCGGGTCGCTCACGCGCAGATGGTTCGGGTCGGTGTACATGTCCTTCACTGCCTTCGTGATCTCGTCCGGCGTCGCGCCGAGCGCGATCGCGTTGCCGAGCGACTTGCTCATCTTCGCGCGGCCGTCGATGCCGGGCAGACGCGTGACCTGCGACAGCACGGCCTCGCATTCCACCAGCACCGTCGCTTCGACCGTGTTGTTGAAGCGGCGCACGAGCTCGTTGGTCTGTTCGATCATCGGCAGCTGGTCGTCGCCGACCGGAACGTGCGTTGCCTTGAACGCGGTGATGTCGGCGGTCTGGCTCACCGGATAGGTCAGAAAGCCGGCCGGAATGTCGCGCTCGAAACCGCGCAGCCGGATCTCTTCCTTGATGGTGGGATTGCGTTCGAGGCGCGCCACCGTGACGAGGTTCAGCAGGTATTGCGACAGCTCGGCGAGCTCGGGCACCTGCGACTGGATGAAGATGGTGGACTTCGAAGGGTCGATGCCCACGGCGAGATAGTCGATCGCGACTTCGATCACGTTCGACGTGACGCGCTGGTGGCGCCCCACGTTGTCGGTCAGCGCCTGGGTGTCGGCAAGCAGCAGGAACTGCCGCGCTTCATGTTGCAGCTGGACCCGGGTGCGCAGCGAGCCGATGTAGTGGCCGAGATGCAGCGGACCTGTCGTGCGGTCGCCGGTGAGGATGGTGCGGGGTTTCGCTTGTGTATTCATCGCGCCAGTATAGCGGGCCGCGCGCGGCAGACTCGCCGGACCGGGCCGCGGAACTCACTCGGTTCCGCCCGCCGCGATCAGGCCGAGCTGCTGGATGTCGTCGTCGGAGAACACCTTCTCGATGTCGAGCACGATGATCATGCGTTCGTCGCGCGTCGCGACGCCCACGATGTGCGCGGTGAGTTCCGACGAACCGAACTGCGGCGCGGGCATGATGTCGTCCGCTGCGATCTCGATCACATCCGACACCGCGTCGACCACGAGCCCGATCGTGCGATCGAGAATGCTGAGCACGATCACGATGGTCTGTTCGTTGTAGGTCGGGTTCGCGTGGCCGAAGCGGATGCGCAGGTCGAGGATCGGCACGATCGTGCCGCGCAGGTTCACGATGCCCTTGATGTGCGCCGGTGCGTTGGCGATGTGCGTGACGTTGCCGTAGCCCCGGATTTCCTGCACGCAGAGAATGTCGATCGCGTAATGTTCCGCGCCGAGCGCGAACGCCAGGTACTCGTGCGAACGGCCGCGGGCCGCTCTGCGCGCGGTGTTCCGGGACTGCTGGGTGTTGGTCATGGTCGTCGTTGTTGTAGGGGTTCGCGAGCGCGACCCGTCTCCACGCGTCGCGGCTTGCGCGATTGTAGCGGGTTGCCTGGGGCGCGCGTATTTCAGCCGTATTTCCGCGTATTGAACGCGGTTTCGACCCTTCAGGCCGAACCGCGGTCGCCGGGCGCGACGGGAATGCGCGCCCGCACGACGGTGCCGCGCCGCGGCGTGCTGGTGATTACGGCTTCGCCGCCGGCTGCCAGCGCGCGTTCGCGCATGCCGACGAGACCGAACGCATTCGGCTTGCGGACGTTCTGCACGTCGAAGCCGGTGCCGTTGTCCTTGATTTCGATGACGAGCGCATCCGGCTCGCGGCGAAACGTGACGTTGATGCGGGTGGCCTTCGAGTGCGTCGCGGCGTTCGTCAGCGACTCCTGCGCGATGCGGAAGATCGCGACGGCCTGCTCGGCGGTCATCTCGGCTTCAATCTGGTCGACCTTCAGCTGGCAGCGGATGCCGGTGTGCCGCGTGAAGCGCGACGTCAGCCATTCGAGCGCCGGAATCAGGCCCATGTCGAGGATGGTCGGCCGCAGCGACGCGGACACGTCGCGGGTGCTCTGGATCAGCGTGTCGACGAGCGTGAGCATGGTGTCCGCCACTTCGTGCATGCGCACTTCGTTCTTGCCCGACAGCATGTGCAGCATGTTGACGTTCATCCGCAGCCCGACCAGCTGCTGGCCGAGTTCGTCGTGCAGCTCGCGGGCAATGCGGTGGCGTTCTTCCTCGAGATCGGATTCGCGCCGGTTCGCGAGCGCGCGCAATGCCTGCTCCATCTGCCGGTGCGCGGAGATGTCCTGGCCGATCACGAGCGCGCTCACCACGTGTCCCGCCGGGCAGAATTCCGGAACGATGCGGACCGCGATCCAGTTCGCGCCGCCATCGGTTTCGGGGCTGAGTTCGAACTCGGCGGACGCGCCCGAGGCCAGCACCTCGCGCACGTTGGCCGCGAGGCGCGTGCTGTCCGCGGCCGAAAGCGCCGGGCGCACGAGCGGCGCGGTGCCGGCGGAATCGGCGGCGGTGTTTGCCGCGAGCTGCTCGTACGCCGCGCTCAGATAGGTGGGCCGGCAGGCCAGGTCGTAGCGGATGATTGAAACGGGCAGGTTCTCCGCGAGCGTGCGCCATTGGCGCTCGCTTGCGTCGGGATCGATCGCGGCGGGATGCGCGACCAGCAGCACCGGCACGCCGGCGAGCTTCGCGTCGGCCTCGAAGTCGCGACGCACGCCGTCGCAGTCGAGCCCAATGTCGGTGGCGTCGATCATCACGAGGTCGGGCCGCGCGGCGTGCGCGTGCTGTAGCGCCGACGCACGGTCCGGCGCGTGCCGGATGCCGAGGCCCAGTTGCTGCAGAAGTTCGACCGTCGAGACAGATTGCCCCGCGCCGGCGCCGACGAAGAGTATCTTCCGGCTCCGCGAGCGGGCGGAGGAGGTTGCCGCCATGTGCTGATAGGTGTCGTCGTTGCGTCGCGCGTGCCCGGAACGGGCGTTGCGCATCAAACGTCAGACTAAGGCAAGCGCGGCACGACCGGCGCAGTCGCCTTGTCAGGATCGACTGAAAATCGCGTAGGGCATTTCAGATATTGCTCTGGAGGCCTGATCGGATCGCAAGGACCGCGGCAGGATCCGGTCAGCGGCCGACCGACTTGACTTGAGTGCGGGCGATCGGGGTAATCTGAGTCCGCAGTCGGTCCGCAATCCGTTTGTGACCACAGCAAGACAGAGCGGGCACGCCGTGTGCTCCTTCGCTGTGTTCACGTTCTCGGTGCAAAAAACAGGAGCGCCATGCACGCATCCAGCAGGCATCATCCCGGCGGCGGGTCCGGCGCCGCTGGCCGGCGCGCCGCCGATGCGTCGTCGCGCCGTCAACCCGCAAGCCTCGCGCCGCAGCGCGGCAGGCGGTTCAGCATGCTCGTCGGTTCGCTCATGACGATGGCGGCGATCGGCATGATCGTCGCGAGCGCGTACGACCGTCTCGCCACGCATAATCTGAACATCGGGCAGTCGATGCGGGCGGTGGTGCCTGCAATCCTTTCACACAGCGCCGATACGGCCGCGTTGTCCGTACCGGCATCCGCTGCCGCCGTGGCGTCGTCCGCACCCGCCGCGTCGGGCGCGCAGGCGCAGTCCCAGATACAGGCACAGGCGAGCGCGGACGACCGGCGCAATACCGCGGTCATCAACAGCCTCGCGCGGCATCGTCCGCCCGCGTCCGCCGTGCCGCTGCGCGGCCGCCATCTGGCGCGCGAATCGGGTAGCGCGCCTTCGGTGTACGGTCATCACTGAGGGCGATGCAGCGACGCGGCAAGCCTCGAAGGAGGTGCCATGCTGGCGATGGTATTCGATGGTGCGAGTCCTGAACTCGACTGCCGTGCGTGCCCGGATCCGCGACCCGGACCGGGTCAACTGCTGGTGGACGTGCACGCGTGCGGTGTGTGCCGCACGGATCTGCATGTGGTCGACGGCGAGCTCGCCGACCCGAAGCGTCCGGTGATACCGGGCCACGAGATCGTCGGCCTGGTGGCGGCGCTGGGCGACGGCGTCGACGGATTTCAGGTGGGCGATCGCGTTGGCGTGCCGTGGCTCGGCGCGACCTGCGGACACTGCCGCTATTGCCGCGGCGGCCGCGAAAACCTCTGCGATGCGCCGGGCTTCACCGGCTATACGCTCGATGGCGGCTATGCGGAGCGAACCGTCGCGCGCGCCGCTTACTGCCTGCATCTGCCTGACCGCTACGACGATCTGCATGCGGCGCCGCTGTTGTGCGCGGGGTTGATCGGTTTCCGGACGCTGCGGATGGCGAGCGATGCGCGCAACGTCGGCCTCTACGGTTTCGGCGCGGCGGCGCATATCGTCGCGCAGATTGCGGCGCACGAAGGGCGGCGCGTGTTCGCGTTCACCCGCCGCGGCGATGAACAGGCGCAGCAGCTCGCGCGCTCGCTGGGCGCGGTATGGGCGGGCGGCAGCGACGAAACCGCGCCGGAACCGCTCGACGCCGCGCTGATCTTCGCGCCCGTCGGCGCGCTCGTGCCCACTGCGCTGGAAGCGGTCGTGAAGGGCGGCACGGTGGTGTGCGGCGGCATCCATATGAGCGACATCCCGTCGTTTCCGTATCGGCAGCTATGGGGCGAACGGCGCATCGTGTCGGTCGCGAATCTCACGCGCGACGATGGCGCGGCGTTCATGAGCGCCGCGAGCGACGTGCCGTTGCGCATCGAAGCGACCGCCTACGCGCTGAAAGACGCGAATCGCGCGCTCGACGATCTGCGCCACGGCAAGGTCTCCGGCGCGGCGGTGCTGACGATGCGTTGAGCCGCGCATGGGTTGCGCGCTGCTTCGCAGCCAGCAACATGGCAGCATGCGTGCGTGTGGACCAGCACGAATCGTTGCGAGCCCATCGGTGTCTGGCCGCGACCAGCGATCACTTCCAGACCACTTGCAGCAAGCCCACACGGGCCGCAAAGCGAAGCGGCACACAAGCGGCACACAATGGCACGGACGGTGCTTTGAAGGGCGCACGCCTTTTTCTGCGTGTTCCTTCATTCCACAGGCACTGTCCCGCACATGAACCAGCTCACCCGACCCGAACCGTTCTCCACGTCCGCATCCGTCGACTACGAATCACTCGCCGAACGCTTGCGGCCGATCTTCGCGCGTATCGCGGCGGGCGCCGTCGAGCGCGAGCGCACGCGCACGCTGCCCTATGAACCGATCGCGTGGCTCAAGTCCGCGGGCTTTGGCGCGGTACGCGTGCCGCGCGAATACGGCGGCGGTGGCGCGTCGCTGCCGCAACTGGTGCGTCTGCTGATCGAACTGGCGGAAGCCGATTCGGCGTTGCCGCAGGCGCTGCGCGGCCACTTCGCGTTCGTCGAGGACCGTCTCAACGCCGCGCCGGGTGCGGCGCGCGATGTATGGCTGCAGCGCTTCGTCGCGGGCGACCTCGTCGGCAATGCGTGGACCGAAGTGGGCGACGTGAAGATCGGCGACGTGATCACACGCGTGTCGCGCGACGCCGACCGCTGGGTCGTCAACGGCCGCAAGTTCTACAGCACGGGCAGTATCTTCGCGGACTGGATCGACGTGTATGCGCGCCGTGACGACGGGCTCGACGTGATCGCGGCGGTCAGCACGCATCAGCCGGGCGTCGTGCAGAGCGACGACTGGGACGGCTTCGGCCAGCGCACCACCGGCAGCGGCACGTCGATCTTCGAGAACGCCGTGGTCGAGGACGAAAACGTGATCGACTTTTCGACTCGCTTCAAATACCAGACCGCGTTCTATCAGCTCGTGCTGATCGCGGTGATCGCGGGCAGCGGGCGCGCGGTGGTGCGCGATATCGCGGACGAAGTGCGCCGGCGCAACCGCATCTACAGCCACGGCAATGCCGGCGCCGCGCGCGACGATGCACAGGTGCAGCAGGTAGTCGGCGAAATCTCGGCGCGGGTGTATGCGGCGGAGGCCACCGCGTGGCGCGCGGCCGAAGCGGCGCAGCGCGCGTACGACACGCACTTTGCTGCAGACCCGCAGGCGGAGCACGACGCGAACGTGCACGCTGAACTGGAGTCGGCGAAGGCGCAGGTGGTGGTCGCGCAACTGGTGCTGGCCGCGTCGACCGATCTGTTCAACGCGCTCGGCGCGTCGGGCACCAGCGACAGCAAGCTGCTCGATCGCCACTGGCGCAACGTGCGGACGGCGGCGTCGCACAATCCGCTGATCTACAAGCAGCGCATCATCGGCGACTGGGAGATCAACCGCGCCGAGCCGCCGTACGTGTGGCAGATCGGCGCGGTGCGTTCCGCCGGCGCGGCGGGCTGACCGCGATGGCGCGCGAGGCTTCGTTACTTCTGCGCGTCGATCGCCCGCGCGCGGATCAGCCGCGCGCGCAGCACGTTGCGGCTGATGCCGAGCAGGCGCGCGGCCTGCACCTGGTTGCGATGGCAGTAGTCGAACGCGGCGAGCATCACCGTCTCTTCGATGCGTTCGAAGAGACGCTCGTCGCCGTCGTCGAACAGCGCGTGCAGTGCCTGCTCGAATGCGTGCTGCGATGTCGGGGCGGTGCCGGATTCGTCCCGCACGTCCCGCAGGTTGCGCACGCGCTGCGTGTCGAACGACGACAGGTACAGGTCCGCTTCCCGCACCACGTCGCCGCGGCACACGAGCAGCGCATGATGAATCGCGTTTTCGAGTTCGCGGATGTTGCCGGGCCAGGCATGCTCGCGCAGCTTGCGTTGCGCCGCGTCGTCGATGCCGGTCGCGCCGCGCGCGAGTCTGCGCCCGTAGGTTTCGACGAAGTGACGCGCAAGCGGCAGGATATCGCCCGGCCGTTCGCGCAGCGGCCGCACGGCAAGATGCACGACGTTCAGGCGATAGTACAGATCCTCGCGGAAGTGGCCCGCGCTCACTGCATCGTGCAGATGCACGTTGGTCGCGGCGACCACGCGCACGTCGATCGGGATGCCCGCGCGCGCGCCGAGCCGCACGATCTCGCGTTCCTGCAGCACGCGCAGCAGCTTCACCTGCATCGACAGCGGCAGATCGCCGATCTCGTCGAGAAAGAGCGTGCCGCCGTTCGCGGCCTCGAACCAGCCGGGCCTCGCGTTGACTGCGCCCGTGAACGCGCCTCGCTCATGGCCGAACAGCTCGCTCTCCGCGAGCGATTCCGGCAACGCGCCGCAGTTCACCGCAACGAACGGTGCGTCGCGCCGACGGCTCAACTGATGCACGTGACGCGCGACCAGTTCCTTGCCGGTGCCCGTTTCGCCGACGATCAGCACGTTCGCGTCGCTCGGCGCAACCAGCCGGATGCGTTCGAGCAGTTCGAGCGAGTGCGGATCGGCGAACACCTGCGCGGTCGCGCGAATCGACGCGACCCGCGAGCGTGCGTCGGGCAGCGTGATCAGCGGGGGCGCCTCGGCGGGCAAGGTGCCTGAACGGCGGGGCGGTGCGTAGTCGACGGTCAGGGTCATGAGTGGACACGGGGTACGGAGTGAATGCGTCGTTCGGGCGACGGCGCACGTTGCAGCCGGCTGAAAAAGCGCGGCTGCAACGGCACATTCTGAACAACTCGAGCGGCGTCGAAGCGATTTTGTTCAGATAAACAAAGTCGGCTGGCTGCTATGGCGCCGGTGTCGGCGTGCGGACGGTGGCTTGATTGCCTGACTTGCGATGCGAGCGCAGCGATGTGCGCGCTATAGCGGAGTTGCGGACGTTGCGCGCTGCGTCCGAACTGCTCGTCACGCAGCAGCGTCGCAGCGGAACTGCTGACCCGCGTTCATCGATCCAGCGCATATGGATGTGCCGATGCGTGATATGCGTCGCGCACCTGACCGGATTGCCTTGTCGCCTGTGGAACGCGGTGCGGGCCACGTCGCTGCATCGATCGTGTGTCCGTCTGGCATGGTATTCGCATAGTTCTGCAATGCGAAGTATCGACTGGACGAAACGGAGGAACACGATCGATGGGCAGGAGACTGAAAGTGGTCGCGGTGTCAGGAAGCTTGCAGCGGCCCTCGCGCACGTTGGCGTTGGTGGAGCAACTGCTCGACGGCATCACGCGCGTACTGCCGGCCGACACACATCTGATCGAGCTCGCGGCAATCGCGCCGCGGCTCGCGCTGGCGGAACCGCGCGGCCATGTGCCCGACGACGTGCGCGCGCATCTCGATGCGATCGAATCGGCGGACCTGCTGGTGGCGGCGAGCCCGGTGTATCGCGCGTCGTATACGGGCCTCTTCAAGCACCTGTTCGATCTCGTCCATCACGAGGCGCTGATCGACGTGCCGGTGCTGCTCGCCGCGACCGGCGGCAGCGACCGTCATGCGCTTGTGATCGACCTTCAGCTGCGTCCGCTCTTCAGTTTTTTTCAGGCGTTGACGCGGCCCGTCGGCGTCTATGCGTCCGAGCGCGAGTTCGATGGTCATGCGCCGGCCAGCGATGCGCTGCGCGAACGGATCGCGCTTGCGATCGAGCGCGCGGTGCCGTGGGTTCGACCGCGCGAAGCGTCGTCCGCTTCGGCTCTTCAGCACAAGGTCGCGCAGGCTTCCGCCGCGTGACGTGTCTTTTTTCACCTTGATATAGCCCTTCACGATCACGAGGATTTCGATGACCGACACAGTTTCCCGCGACGATGCCGTCAAATTCGCCTACTGGGTGCCGAACGTGAGCGGCGGGCTCGTCGTCAGCACGATTGCGCAGCGCACCGACTGGAGCCTCGAGTACAACCAGAAGCTCGCGCGCACGGCCGAGGACGCGGGCTTCGACTATGCGCTGAGCCAGATCCGCTTCACCGCCGGCTACGGCGCCGAGTATCAGCACGAATCGGTGTCGTTCAGCCAGGCATTGCTGCACGCAACGACGAAGCTGAAAGTGCTTGCCGCGATCCTGCCCGGCCCGTGGAATCCGGCCGTCGTCGCGAAGCAGCTCGCGACCATCGACCATATCTCGAACGGCCGCGTGGCGATCAACGTGGTGAGCGGCTGGTTCAAGGACGAATTCACCGCGATTGGCGAACCGTGGCTCGAGCACGATGAACGTTACCGCCGCTCGAACGAGTTCATCCGCGCGCTCAAGGGCATCTGGACGCAGGACCGCTTCACGTTCAAGGGCGACTTCTACCGCTTCAACGACTACACGCTGAGTCCGAAACCGGTGCAGAAGCCGCATCCGGAGATCTTCCAGGGCGGCAGCTCGCGCGCCGCGCGCGACAACGCGGCGAGCGTGTCGGACTGGTACTTCACGAACGGCAACACGCCGGAGAACCTGAAGGCGCAGATCGACGACATCCAGGCGAAGGCGAAGCAGAACAAGCACACGGTGAAGATCGGCGTGAACGCGTTCATCATCGCGCGCGACACCGAGGAAGAAGCGAAGGCGGTGCTCGACGACATCATCCGTCACGCGCACGTCGAGGCGGTCAACGCGTTCGGCAGCGCGGTGAAGCAGGCCGGTCAGGCTTCGCCGGAAGGCGAGGGCAACTGGGCGAAGTCGACCTTCGAGGACCTCGTGCAATACAACGACGGCTTCCGGACCAACCTGATCGGCACGCCGCAGCAGATCGCGGAGCGCATCGTCGAACTGAAAGCGATCGGCGTCGACCTCGTGCTCGCCGGCTTTCTGCATTTCATCGAGGAGGTCGAATACTTCGGCAGGAAGGTGCTGCCGCTCGTGCGCGAGCTCGAAGCGGCACGTGCGGCGCAGCCGGCATGAGCACGGGTCTGCCCGCGCCCGCGCTGCTGTCGCTCGACCACATCTCGCTGTCGTTCGACGGCGTGCGCGCGATCGCCGACCTGAGCTTCGACGTCGCGCAAGGTTCGATCTGCTCGCTGATCGGCCCGAACGGCGCGGGCAAGAGCTCGCTGCTCAACGTGATCAACGGCGTGTATGCGCCGCAGCAGGGAACGGTCCGTTTCGCGGGGCACGCGTACCGGCGCATGAATGCGTATCGCACCGCGCATGCGGGCATCGCGCGGACCTTCCAGAACATCGCGCTGTTCCGCCGCATGAGCGTGCTCGACAACGTGCTGACGGGGCGCAGCCTGCATCGGCGGAGCACGTGGCTCGAGCAGACCTTCGGCGTGGGTCGGGCGAAACGCGACGATGCACTGCAACGCGAACAGGTGGACGCCGTGATCGACGCGCTCGATCTCGCGCGCTATCGATCGACGCCGGTCGGCACGCTCTCGTATGGGCTGCAAAAGCGCGTCGAGCTGGCTCGCGCGCTGGCGGCCGAGCCGCGACTGCTGCTGCTTGACGAACCGATGGCCGGCATGAACGCCGCGGAAAAACGCGAGATGGTGCGTTTCATCGCCGATGCGAACGCGCGGCTCGGCGTGACGATCGTGCTGATCGAGCATGACATCGGCGTCGTGATGGACGTCTCGGATCACGTGGTGGTGCTCGACTACGGCCGCAAGATCGCCGATGGAACGCCTGACGATGTACGCGCGGATCCCGCAGTGCTCGCCGCGTATCTCGGCACACGTCATTGAGCGAAGCACAAAACGAGGACTGAACGGATGGAGTTCTTTTTTGAAGTGCTGGTGGGCGGCTTGCTCGCCGGCGTGATGTATTCGCTCGTCGCGATCGGCTTCGTGCTGATCTACAAGGCGTCGGGCGTGTTCAACTACGCGCACGGCGCGCTCGTGCTGTTCGGCGCGCTGACGTTCGTGAGTCTCGTCGAACGGCATATCGCGCCGTGGCTCGCGTTCGCGATCACACTCGCGGCGCTGGTGCTGATCGCACTCGCGGTCGGGCAACTGGTGTTGAGGCCGCTCGTGAACCGCGCGCCGATCGTGCTGTTCATGGCGACGCTCGGCTTGAGCTACATCCTCGAAGGTGCGGCGCAACTGCTGTGGGGCGCGCAGGTGCACGGCCTCGATCTGGGCATCGACGACAAACCGCTCGCGATCGCCGGCGTGATGGTCAGCCAGTTCGATCTGTTCGCGGCGGCAACCGCTGGCGTGCTGGTCGCGGCGCTCGCGCTGCTCGCGAAAACCACGCGCTTCGGTTTGTCGCTACGCGCGGTGGCGGACGACCCGCTCGCCGCGCTCGCGATCGGCGTGCGCCTGCCGCGTATCTGGGCGACGGTGTGGGCGCTCGCCGGTTTCACGAGTCTCGTCGCAGGTCTGCTGTGGGGCGCGCGGCTTGGCGTGCAGTTCTCGCTGTCGCTGGTCGTGCTGAAGGCGCTGCCGGTGCTGATCATCGGTGGCTTTTCTTCGATCGTCGGCGCGATCGTCGGCGGGCTGCTGGTGGGTGGTACCGAGAAGCTCGCCGAAGTGTACGTGGGCACTGCACTGGGCGGCGGTATCGAAAACTGGTTTCCGTACGTGCTCGCGATGCTGTGCCTGCTCGCGCGTCCCGTCGGGCTGTTCGGCGAACCCGCCGTCGAACGCGTGTGAGGTGACGCATGTCGACTCGTCCTGTGGTTTCTCCTGGTTCGCCGGTGTCTGCATCCGGCTTTCAGCATCCGTTGCGTGTGGCTGGCGCGATCGTCGTTGCCGCGGTCCTGTTCGTTGCCGTACCGCGCTTTGCGAGCGAATACTGGCTGAGCGCGGTGCTGATTCCGTTTCTCGTGCTGTCCGCGGCAGCGCTCGGGCTCAACCTCGTCACGGGCTACGCCGGCCAGATTTCGCTCGGTTCGGCCGCATTCATGGCGGTGGGTGCGTACGCGACCTACAACCTCGTTGTGCGTATTCCGGCGCTGCCGTTGCCGATTGCGCTGCTGGGCGGTGGGCTCGTTGCGGGGGCGACCGGTGCGCTGTTCGGTATCACCGCACTTCGGATCAAGGGCTTCTATCTGATCGTCTCGACGCTCGCCGCGCAGTTCTTCGTGGAGTGGCTCTTCACGCGCGTGAGCTGGTTCTCGAACGACGATACCTCCGGCGTGCTGGTCGCACCGCGTCTCGCGATCGGTCACTGGACCATCGACACGCCCGCGTCGCGCTACCTGTTCGCGCTCGGCACGGTCACGTTGCTGTACGTATTCGCAGCGCGCGTGGTACGCAGCGAACTGGGGCGACGCTGGATGGCCGTGCGCGACATGGACACGGCCGCGAGCGTGATCGGCATTCCTGTGGCGGGCTCGCGTCTGCTTGCGTTCGCAGTGAGTTCGTTCGTGACCGGCATCGCGGGCGCGCTATGGGCGTTCGCTTACCTCGGCACGGTCGAGCCGCACGGGTTCGATCTCGATCTGTCGTTTCAGGTGCTGTTCATTGTGATCATCGGCGGGATGGGCAGCGTTGTCGGCAATCTGCTCGGCGCTGCATTCATGGTGCTGCTGCCGATCCTGCTCTCGAACGCGGCTGGAGCGTTCGCGCATGCCGGCATCGAAGCCGGACAGTTGCAGAACCTGCAGAAGATCGTGCTTGGCACGCTGATCATCGTATTTCTCGTGCGCGAACCGGATGGCCTCGCGCGACTTGTGCAGACGGTGTTGTTGCGCTCCCGGTCGCGGTCCAGCAGCGCGAGCGCTGGGTCGACGCGATAGCAATCGCGCTCTAACTGACAGTCAAACCAAAAACCGCTTCAAACATCAATTTTCGAATCTGGATAGATAAGGATTACATACGGTATGGAAAAGACCATTTCTTCCCGGCGACGTCGCTTCAGCTTGCGATTCTTTCACGCGCTCGCGGCGGTGGGCATCGGGCTCACGTTGGCAGTCGGCTCAGCGCCGCACGCAAATGCGGCAGGCGAAGAGTACTTCCCGTTGCAGAGTTATCGCGTCGGCCCATATGCCGCGGGCGGCAGCGGCTTCTTCGGCGGCTTCATCGACTATCTGCAGCTGATCAATGCGCGCGACGGCGGCGTGAACGGCGTCAAGCTGACGTGGAGCGAGTGCGAAACGGAATACGTGGTCGAGAAGGGCGTTGAATGCTACGAGCGGCTCAAGCATGGCTTGAACGGCGCGCCGGCGGCAGCGACCAATCCGCTGTCCGTCGGCATCGCGTACGCGACGATCGACCGTTCGACGGCCGACAAGCTGCCGCTCATCACGATCAACCACGGCCGCACCGATTCGACGGACGGCGCTGTATTCCCGTACGTGTTCCCGCTTCAACTGAACCCGTATAGCGAGGTGTCCGCGATCGTCAACTATATCGGCCGGCAGTCGGGCGGACTGAACGCGCTGAAGGGCAAGAAGGTCGTCGTGCTCTATCACGGTTCGCCGTATGGACGCGAGACGATTCCGGTGCTCGACATTCTCTCGAAGAAGTATGGCTTCGAACTCACGCAGATCGAGGTGCCGCACCCTGGCAACGAGCAGGGCTCGCAGTGGCTGACGATTCACCGTATCAATCCGGACTGGGTGATCCTGCGCGGCTGGGGCGTGATGAATCCGGTGGCGCTGAAGTCCGCGCAGAAAGTGGGCTACCCGGCCGACCACATCATCGGCAACATCTGGAGCAATTCGGAAGAGGACGTGCGGCCCGCGGGCGACGCGGCGAAGGGTTTCATCTCGATCACCACGCATCCGTCGGGCACCGACTTCCCGGTGCTGCAGGCGATCGACCAGTACGTGATCAAGCCGGGTAATGGCAACCTGAAGGATCCGGCGCGCTTCGGTACGGTGTACTACAACCTCGGTGTCGTCAACGGCATCCTCAACGTGGAGGCGGTGCGCGTCGCGCAGGCGCACTTCGGCAACAAGCCGCTGACGGGCGAACAGGTGCGCTGGGGCTTCGAGCATCTGAATCTCGACGACGCGCGCCTGAAGCAGCTCGGCGCATACGGGCTCGTGCAGCCGCTGAAGCTGTCGTGCGCGGATCACGAAGGCGGCGGCGCGGTGCGCTTCCAGCAATGGGACGGCACGAAGTGGAAGGTGGTGAGCGGCTGGGTACAGGCGGATCGCGCGCTGCTTCGGCCGATTATCGAGCAGTCCGCGAATGCGTACGCGAAGGAGAAGGGCATCACGCCGCGCGACTGCAGCAAGGACACCGGCGCATGAGTGCCGCGTCGATTCTCGAGGTCGACGCGATCCACGCGGCTTATGGTGGGCTCGTGCCGGCGCTGCGCGGCGTATCGCTGACGGTTCCGGCGGGCGGTATCGTCGCGCTGCTGGGTGGTAACGGCGCGGGCAAGACGACGACGCTGAAGGCGATTTCGAACCTGCTACGCGTCGAACGCGGCGAACTCAGCGCAGGCCGCATCGTTTATCGGGGCGAGCCGGTGACCGGCGCGGATCCGTGGACGCTCGCCGCTCGCGGCCTCGTGCAGGTGCTGGAGGGGCGGCGCTGTTTCGCGCATCTGACGGTGGAAGACAACCTGCGGCTCGGCGCGTTCGTGCGCAGGCCGGCACGGAGTGAACTCGATGCCGAGCTGGAGCGCATCTATGCGATCTTCCCACGCCTGAAGGAGCGGCGCCGCGCGCTCGCGGGACACACGTCGGGCGGCGAGCAGCAGATGGTCGCGCTCGGCCGCGCGTTGATCGCACGGCCGTCGCTGATCCTGCTCGACGAACCATCGATGGGACTCGCGCCGGCTGTCGTCGACGAGATATTCGACGTGGTCGCGACGCTGAATCGCGACGAAGGCCTCAGCGTGCTACTGGCCGAACAGAACGCGATGGTCGCGCTGCGGCACGCGCATTACGGTTATGTGCTGGAGAGCGGACGGGTGGTCGCGGAGGGCGACGCACAGCAACTGTCCAGTGCCGACGTGTTGCGTGACGCATATCTTGGCGGCACGGGGCGGGCTTTCGCCGAAGCCGAAACCGCGGCTTGAGCTGGGCGCGAAGCCGCGCACGCGTGAACGGAAACGCGAAGGGCGTGCCGCTGCGATTGCGCTGACGGCCGCCCCGAATCTCCCGTCTCGTCTACTTCCACCTGCCGTTATGTCATAACGGTATGGCCCCATGCGCAATCGGCATTGGACGCCCAAGGCCTCCTCACAGGACTATCCGCACTCCGCAGCGAAGCCTGGCTGGGCACTGCCTTACCTTGCGCTGCGGTGCTATCACCTGGAGGGAGACAACCGCAACGTCGCAGCGATAAAAGAACTACGCAGCGACGTTGTTGAGTTCGCCATTTAGAAGGAGACGACGTGAAAAGTTCTATTCAACGCAACATCGGGCCGGTCGCGCTGATGTTGACGGGTCTCGGGTCGATCATCGGCTCGGGTTGGCTGTTCGGCGCC
>NZ_QQOA01000056.1 GCF_003443895.1 Paraburkholderia phosphatilytica
CCAAGTTGCGTCATCGAAGAACCCCTTAAACTTTCCTATCTCCCAGGATAGTCCACCCGTACGTCGACGCCAGGACTTTTGCAGACATTCCCTAGCGCTCGAGATGAGACAGCATGGCCGGCAGATAACGTGTGCCGGCCGTCTCATGCTCATCAAGGAACGCGCGGATGCGATCCAGTTCCGCCTGCGTCAGGCGAATTGAAGCCGCGCCCAGGTTTTCCTCCAGATACTTGCGCCGTTTGGTGCCGGGAATCGGCACCAGATCGTCACCCTGCGCCAGCAGCCACGCGAGCGCAATCTGACCAGGCGTCACCGACCTTTCGTTAGCCAGTGCTTTGACGAAATCGGCGAGCTTGACGTTCGTATCGAAGTTGCTCCCCTGTATGCGCGGATCGTTGGCGGCTCGCCAATCGTCTGCGGGAAGCTCTTCCGCCCGTTTAGCCGTGCCGGTCAGAAAGCCGCGACCGAGCGGGCTATAGGGAACGAAGCCGATACCCAGTTCACGCAGCGCCGGCAAGACCTTGTCTTCAATGCCACGCTCGAAAAGCGAATACTCGCTTTGCAGCGCTGATACGGGTTGCACGGCGTGCGCGCGCCGGATGGTATCGACACCGGCTTCGGACAGGCCGAAATAGCGTACCTTGCCTGCGGTGATCGCGTCCTTGACCGCGCCCGCCACGTCCTCGATCGGCACCGCGGGATCCACCCGGTGCTGATAGAGCAGATCGATGTGATCGGTCTGCAACCGCTTCAGCGACGCGTCGATCACCTCCTTGATATGTTCGGGGCGGCTGTCCAGGCCACGCACCCCGTTATCGAACCTGAAGCCGAATTTGGTCGCGATCGTCACCTCATGACGACGCCCTTTCAGCGCGCGCCCAAGCAGTTCTTCGTTGGCGAACGGACCATAAACCTCCGCCGTATCGAGGAATGTGCACCCCAGTTCGATCGCCCGATGGATCGTGGCGATCGATTCGGTATCGTCCGGTGTGCCGTACGCATAGGACATCCCCATGCAGCCCAGCCCAATCTCTGAAACGGCGAGTCCTTCGCGTCCAAGCTTGCGTGTGTTCAGCATGTTGCCCTCCTTTGGCAGCTAGCCCCCTACATTGGCACGTGCGTCGAACAGGTGTTAGACCAATGCTCTTGATTCCTTGCACGATTCTTCGCGCTGGCGCATCCCACGGTTGACTTTCATTTAGATGATTACTAACATCTAAATCACGCCAACACGAAACGCTGACCGTCATGAGGAAATCCAGAGCCGAAACCGCGGAAACGCGGCAGCGCATTGTCGAAGTCGCAGCTCGCGAATTCAGGGCAAACGGTATCCATGCAACGGGCCTTGCGGATGTGATGGCGGAAGCGGGTCTGTCGCATGGCGGCTTTTACCGGCATTTCGAGTCCAAGGATCAACTCGCTGCGGAGGCTTGCGCAGCGGCGCTGACTGCCACCATCGGTTCGCTTGAAGCAGCGGCAGAGGGAACCGACGGCAAGGAAAGCTTCAAGGCGATCGTCGACGCTTACCTGTCCACCGCGCATCGGGACACACCGGCAACCGGTTGTCCGCTTGCCGGCATGGGCAGCGAGCTGGCGCGTGCCGGCGAAGAAGCACGGGAAGCGGTCGCGCGTGGCTTCGACGAACTGATAGACAGGCTGGCCAGTCGCATCGCACCTCGGCGCAAGGAAGCGGCACGGTCCGAGGCGATTTTTGCCGTCGCGGCCATGATCGGCGCCGTCACGTTGTCCCGGATCATCGCGGAACCGGACGCTTCGGCATCGGTTCTGCACCACGTCAGAAAACACCTGCACGCGCTTTAGCGCGGCGCGAGTCATGAGCGTCGATGTGCTTCGTTGATGCCAATATGTGCATATGCATAATTAAGCGTGAATCGTTCGACCAGATCGGAGAGTCCACCATGCAGCAACGCAAAGTCCTTATCACCGGCGCCACGGGCAAGACCGGCGTCCATACGGTTCAGTATCTGCTCGAAGCGGGACACGCGGTGCGTGCGCTGGTGCATCGGGAAGACGCACGGAGCGCTGCACTTCGAAGCGCGGGCGCCGAGGTCGCGGTGGGCGATCTCCTCGAGCATGACGACGTGATTCGCGCGCTGGACGGCGTGCAGGGCGCGTATCTGTGCTATCCCGTGCGTCCTGGTTACATCCAGGCCACTGCGTATTTCGCCGACGCCGCGCGGCGTGCCAGAGTCGACGTTGTCGTCGAGATGTCGCAAATCTCCGCTCGCGAAGATTCGAAAAGCCATGCTGCGCGCGATCACTGGATCGCGGAGCGTGTGCTCGACTGGTCCGGCGTGCCGACCGTCCACATTCGCCCCACGTTCTTCTCCGAGTGGCTGATTTTTCCGTGGATGCGCGATCCGATCGTGCACGAAAGCGCGATCACGCTGCCATACGGCGCCGGCCGTCACGCGCCCATTACGGCGCCGGATCAGGCACGTCTGATCGCTGCGGTGCTCGCGCAGCCGGCTGCGCATATCGGCAAGACCTATCCATTGTGCGGACCCGTCGAGCTGAACCAGCAGGAGATCGCGGACGAGGTCGGCGAGGTACTGGGCCGCAAGATCGCTTACCGCCCGTCGACGCTCGAAGCCTACCGCGAGCATTTGCGGAAATACGATTTGCCGGAATTCCTGATCCAGCATTTTCTGGCGATCGCAGTCGACTATCAGAACGGCATCTTTGCCGGCACGGACGGCGTGATCCGCGAGATCACCGGTCGGTCGCCGCAAACCGTTAGCGAGTTCGTGAAAGCCCATCGGCACGTCTTCGAGCAGTAACGCCACTTCTCCAAAGGAATCCACACCATGAAACTCAGCGGTAACACGATCTTCATCACCGGCGGCACGTCGGGAATCGGCCGAGGCCTCGCGGAGGCGTTCCACAGCAGAGGCAACAAGGTCATTATCGGCGGCCGCCGCAAGGCATTGCTCGACGAAGTGACGAAAGCGAACCCCGGCATGGATGCGGTCGAACTCGATGTGAGCGATCCGGCGCAGATTGCCAGCGTCAGCCGGCATCTGATCGAAACGTACCCGGCGCTGAACGTGGTCATCAACAACGCGGGCATCATGCCGTTCGACGACGTCACCCGCCCGTTCGATGACGCGCAGGCCGCGCAATTGATCGACACGAATATGCTCGGTCCGATTCGGATCAGCGGTGCGTTGATCGAGCATCTGAAGCAGCAGCCGGAGGCGTTCATCATCAACAACAGCTCGGTGGTCGCTTATATTCCGATAGCGATGGCGGCGCTGTACTCGGCCACGAAGGCTGCGATTCACTCGTATTCGCTGTCGCAACGCTTCGCGTTGCGCAATACTTCCGTGCGGGTGCTGGAAATCGCGCCGCCCTGGGTCGACACCGATCTGATCTTCAAGAGCGGCGATCCGCGCGCGATGCAGCTGGAACCGTTCATCGCGGAAACGATGGCGCTGCTCGAATCGGCAACCACGGAAGTCGTGGTCGAAGCGGGCCGGCAACTGCGTGACAGCGCTGGGCCGAACGAACATGAAGTGGTGAACTACCTCAACCAGATGATCATCGATGAACCATTGCCAATGCCTTGACCGGCATTCAGTGGTCACGCTGCAGGAGATGACGATGTTGGAAGCAGAACAGAACGCGCGCGGCGCGCATCCGCTCGACAAGGTCGTGTGGAACGCGCTGGCCAGCAAACAGCAGCACCTCGCGCTCGGCGACGAACGGGTGCTGCGATATCCGTCGGACGTCGCGCGTTTCGCCGGCATGGCGGATTCAGCGCCGGAATCGTTCGATACTTTGCGTACGATGATCGAGGCGGACGGTCCGCTGGCGCTGGTCACGACGGAACCGGTCGAAGCGCCGTCGTGGGGCTCCGTCGTCAGGCGCGGGGAATTGCTGCAAATGATCTGGCAAGGCGCGCCGGGTGCACAACCTGAGCTCCCACACGTCGCGCTCGGCAGCGACGACGTGCCCGATATGCTGGCGCTCACTGCCGCAACGGAGCCCGGACCTTTCGGCCCGCGCACCATCGAACTCGGCAACTACATCGGCATTCGCAGCGAGGGCAAGCTGGCGGCGATGGCGGGCGAACGCATGCGGCTCGATGGCTTCACCGAGATCAGCGCCGTGTGCGTCGACCCGGCGTTTCGCGGCCGGGGCTATGCGGGTGGCCTGATGAAGCTGCTGATTTCGTCGATCAGCGCGCGCGACGAAGTGCCGTTCCTGCACGTGTTCACATCGAATCACGGTGCCATCGCGCTGTACCGCACGCTAGGTTTCGTGGACCGGCGCCAGATGCATCTGCTGGTGCTTGGCGCCGTGAGTTAGGCTTGTTGTGACGCGCTTCGCGTTGCGTGTGCGAGCAGGTGGTCGACATCGTCGGTTGTCGTTGCGAACGAGGTCACGAAGCGCACCACGCCAGGCCCCCAGCGGTCGTGATAGAACCTGAATCCGGCGTGCAGCAGTGTCTCGATCATCGCGGCTGGCAACCGGCAGAAAACGATATTCGCTTGCGGTGCGCCGAGCACTTCGACGCCGCTCAGCCGCGCTAGACCTTGAGTCAGGCGCTGCGCGGCGTCGTTGGCCTGGCGCGCGTTGCGCAACCACAGGTCGCCGGTCAGGTACGCATCGATCTGGGCCGAGAGGAAACGCATCTTCGAAAACAGATGGCCCGCGCGCTTGCGGCGATAACCCATTTCAGCCGCAAGCGATCGATCGAACAGCACGATCGCCTCCGCGGCGAGCACGCCGTTCTTCGTCGCGCCGAACGACAATGCATGCACGCCTGCCTTCCACGTCATCTCCGCGGGCGAGCAGCCAAGCGACACCAGCGCATTGGCGAAGCGCGAGCCATCCATATGCAGCTTGATCGATGCGCCTTTGCAGACGTCGCCTAGCGCGCGGATTTCGTCGAGCGAGTACACGCCGCCTTCCTCGGTGGCCTGTGTGATGCTGGCGCACGATGGCTGTGTGGTGTGCACGTCGCCCACTTTCAGACGAGCCGCATGATGGAGCTTCGCGGGGTCCATCTTCGCGGACGGTCCATCCACGGTGATGAGCTTCGCGCCATCCGAAAAGAACGCGGGCGCGCCGCACTCGTCGTTGTTGATATGGCTGGCCGGATGGCAGTAGATGTTGCCCCACGGCGGCGTCATCGTGCTTAGACACAGCGCGTTGGCGGCGGTGCCGGTGGGCACGAGAAACACGTCGACTTCGCGCTCGAAGATTTCGCAGAGCCTGCGTTCGACGCGCGCGGTGAGATCGTCCGTTCCATACGGACCCGCCTGCCCGACGCTGCTCGCCACCATCGCTTCGATCACCTCCGGCGACGCGCCGGCGATGTTGTCGCTCGAAAAACCCATCGACGGCGCGCGAGCGCCGTCTGGCCGACCATCGTTCATTGCCCTGTCCTCAGCCTGGCGGATGAAGGACTTCACCCGCATGCACGCATCGTATGCAGAGCGAGGCTTCAGGGCTTGTAAAAAATTGACTGGCCACCAGACGGCATCGAGCCCATGTCACGACATCAGAACGAATGCGTAATCCCGACGCGCGCCACGACCTGATGCGAGTTCGACGAGACGCCCGCTGAGCCCGGAATATAGGCGTCCGCCAGCACCGAACCTTCGGCGCCGCCGTTCGCCTTCTGATACACGACCTGCGCGTAGAGCGCGGTACGCGCCGACAGCGAGTACTGACCCATCAGCCCCAGCTGGTTCCAGTGCACCGACGAGCTGCTGCCATCCTCCTTCAGATGCGCGATCGTGTACGTGTACATTCCACCGACGAAGAGGCTCGGCGTGATGTTGTACTTCGCATTGAACTCGATATTGTCGAATCGCAGGCCCGCGTCGTTCAGACCGAGGTTGCCGACATAGATCGATGACGTAGGTTGCTGAAGCGCGACGTGCGTGTAAGCCACGGAGAGCACCGCGGGCCCGATGCCATAGCTGCCGGCCGCACCGTAAATTTTCTGGTTCGCGGCGACGAAGCCGTAGTCGTCCGACGCAACCGCGCCTTGCGACGTCGTGCCCGACGCGGACAGATCTTCGTAGACGGCGCCAAGCGACAGCGTCTTGTAGCTGTATTTCGCGCCGATGCCGTACACGCGGTTCTGCGCGAAGCCGCCGGCCTGATTGCTGAAGCCGTACAGGGCGGTGGCGGAAAAGCCGCCGTAGTCGCGGGTGGTGTACTTGACGGAATTGCTCGCATGGAACGACGCGTCGGTGTTGTCGTTGTCGAGCGGGTGCGCGAACAGGTAGCCGGCCCAGTTCCCGTTTGCGGTCATCAGGCCGATCGTGTCGCTGACGGTATCGAACTGCCGTCCGAACGTGAGCGTGCCCATCGAATCCGACTGCAGGCCCACGAACGACTGATAGCCGAACAGGCGTCCGTCATAGTAGGCGCTGCCGTTGTCGAGCTCCACGCCGCTTTCGAGGTCGAAGATCGCATGCAGGCCGCCGCCCAGATCTTCCGATCCCTTCAGGCCCCAGCGGCTCGTGGCCAGATCGACGCTTGCCGTCTGCCAGGCCCTGCTGCCGCCCGAGTTGTTGGTGAAATTGATCCCTTCGTCCAGCACGCCGAACAGCGTCACGCTGCTCTGTGCATGCGCGCCGATCGAAGCGAACGCTAGTCCTGCTGCCAGCGCCAGTCTGGTTGCTTTCATTGTGTTTTCTCGCTCGTAGTTTATGTAATTAGGAATACTGAGGTGAAGCGATGAAGCAGCGGAGAATCGTGTCGTGAAAACGGCGACGACACTCCGCCATGGCCGACGGATCGGCCAGCGGTCTGCAGATGGGAAATCAGTCAGTCAGGCGTCGGGCTGCCTCAGCAAGCCTCAGGGGCAACGCGTGCGCGATGCGATGTGCGCAGCGCGGCACGGATCGACGCTATGTTCTACGTGCCTGCCCGCCCGCTGGAATGCCGCGACCGTGCGAT
This sequence comes from Paraburkholderia phosphatilytica, assembly GCF_003443895.1. Classification (GTDB taxonomy): domain Bacteria; phylum Pseudomonadota; class Gammaproteobacteria; order Burkholderiales; family Burkholderiaceae; genus Paraburkholderia; species Paraburkholderia phosphatilytica. Next base: position 6,943 of record NZ_QQOA01000056.1, read on the forward strand.
CAAGATCGCGCGGCCGTGCATCCGTGAGGGCAAGCGCGGCAACGTAGCGTCAGTGAGCACCCAGATACGCCTTCACAGCGGGAAGGCCGGGCTTGCCGTCCACCGTCGTGACGCCGGCCAGCCACTTGTCGAGTACCTGCGGATTGGCCTTGAGCCAGTCGCTGGCCGCCTTGTTCGGATCCTGCTTGTCCATGATCGGCACCATCACGTGGTTTTCGATCGCGGTCGTGAACTGCAGGTTGGACACGAACTTCGCGACGTTCGGGCAGCGTGCCGCGTAATCAGGCGGTTCGGCCGTGAAGACCTTCGCTTCGCCGTAGTTCGGGCCGAACACATCGTCGCCGCCGGCGAGATAGTCGATCTTCATCTGCACGTTCATCGGGTGCGGTTCCCAGCCGAGGAACACGATCCACTGCTTGTCGCGGATCGCGCGGTTCACCTGCACCAGCATGCCCGCTTCGCTCGATTCGACAAGCTTGAACTTGCCGAGATTGAACTGGTTGCCGCTGATCATCTTCTGGATCAGCGCATTGCCGTCGTTACCCGGCTCGATGCCGTAGATCTTGCCGTTCAGCTTGTCCGCGAACTTCGCGATGTCCGCGAACGTCTTGAGGCCCGCGTTGTACTCGTAGTCGGGCACCGCGAGCGTGTACTTCGCGCCGGTCAGGTTCGGCGTGGTCAGCACCTTGATCTCGTTGGCCTTGGTGAACGGCGCGATGATCGGGTCCATCGTCGGCGACCAGTAGCCGAGGAACACGTCGATCTGCTTGCTCTTGATACCCGCAAACGTGATCGGCACCGACGCGATCGTCTTGGTCGGCGTGTAGCCGAGGCCGCTCAGGATGCTGGAGGCCAGGCCGGTGGTTGCCGCGATGTCGGTCCAGCCGACGTCGGCGAAGCGTACGTTCTTGCACGCGGCGGGGTCCGCTGCCATCGCGCTGGAACACAGGTTCGCGGCGAGCAGCACGCCGCATGCGGAAATCGCGAGTCGTTTCATGAAACTCTCCTCAGATTATTGTGTAAAGGGTGCGACTGACCGACGTGCGCCAGATTGCGGCGCGGGTGCATCGAAAGACTGGAATTAAGTCAGGAAACCGAAATGAAGCATGTCCGGATCGTGTCCATGGACGACCGTGCTCGGGCCGCGCAAGGTATTCGCGGCCGTCCACCGGTTAACATGGGGCGTGACGAGCCCATGAGGCGTGCAAGGAACGAAGCCGGCTGCTTACAGAACGATGACGGTGCCTCCCTTGCCACTGGAGGTCGACCACCTTGCAGGGACCGCGTGTGCCACAAGTGAATGGTTGCCAGAAAAAACCCCGGCTGGGCGAGGAATTGCGACGGTCACTTGTTCAAAAGCGACAATGCAATTTTCTGGAAGCGGCGTAATATCGGTGTTTTGATTGAATGATCGTTCAATCTGCTCGAATCTCAGGGTCGAGCGGTGCGGATCTCATGCCACGGTGGAGGCAATGCCCAAAGTCGAAATGCGCGAACAGCGGCGCACGCAGCTCGTAGCAGCAACTTTACGCTCGATCGAGGAAGTCGGTCTACCGGGCACGACGATCGCGTCGGTCGCGCAGCGGGCCAGTTTGTCGGTGGGCATCGTCAGCCACTATTTCGGCGACAAGAGCGGCCTGCTCGAAACCACGATGCGCTACGTGCTGCGCGATCTGTCGAATGCCACGGCGCGCCGGCGCGCAGCGGCGCCCGATGAACCGCGCGCCAGGCTGCGCGCGATCGTCGCGGGCAACTTCGACGACACGCAGGTCAACGCGCCCGTCATGAAAACGTGGCTCGCCTTCTGGGCGCAGAGCATGCACGAGCCCGCGTTGAGCCGCCTGCAACGCGTGAACACGCGGCGCCTGCAGTCGAATCTATGCGCCGAGTTCGCGAGAGTGTTGCCGCGCGCCGATGCGCGCCGCGCGGCAACGGGGCTTGCCGCGTTGATCGATGGTTTGTGGCTGCGAGGCGCGCTGACGGGCGGCCCGATCAACACGAAGGCCGCGCAGCGCATTACGCAGGAGTATGTCGATCTGCTGCTCGGCACCACCGATTCAGCTGCCGAAAGCTGAGCACACGAACTACTTCACAAGGCCCCGCTTCTTGCCACGCGCACGCGCCGTTCTCGAAGCGCGGGCCGCCGCAAGCTCCGCTGGATCGAGAAAGAAATTCCGGTTGTCCGCCATGCGTTCGATCATGAACGCGATAAAGGTCTTCACACGCAGCGGCTGCTCCGTTCGATGCGCATAGTAGACGTAGACCCAGCCGTATTCGGTGATGTGCTCGGTCAGCAAAGGCACGAGCCGCCCGCTTCGAATGTGCGGCGTGGCGTTGAAGCTGCCCAGCTGCCCGATGCCGAGACCCGATAGCACGGCCTGTGTTTCCAGCTCCGTATCGTTCACGCAGAGCGCCGCGGGCAGGTCGCGATAGACGATCTCGTCGCCCACCTGGAACTGCCACTGCGCGAGCTTGCCCGTATTCGCGCGCCGGTATCCGGTGCAGCGATGCGCTGCAAGCTCGTCGATATTTCGCGGCGCACCATGACGCTCGATGTAGTCCGGCGACGCACAGACGATCAGCTGGATCGGCACGAGCCTGCGCGCAATCGAGCCCGCCGAAGGTGGCGGCCCACCGCGAAACCCCACGTCCGCGCGTTCGGTCACGAGATCGGTGAAGTGATCGTCGAACTGCACTTCGAGCTGCACGTCGGGATAAAGCCGCTGGAATTCCTCGAAGTACGGCCACAGCACCGGCAAGCCGAACGCGCGCGGCGCGCTCACGCGCAGAATGCCGCCCACTTCTTCCTTCGAGCGCCGCACGTCGTGCAGCGCGGATGACAGAACCGCGAGCGCCGGCTGCACGCTGCCGATCAGCCGCTCGCCTTCCTCGGTCAAGGTCAGCTTGCGTGTGGTCCGATGAAAGAGCCGCACGCCCAGCTCCTTTTCCAGCTGCATTACCGCATGGCTCGCGGCCTGCGGCGAGATGCCCTGATCGACCGCCGCACGCCGCAGGCTGCCGAGTGTGGCGGCGCGCACGAAAATGGTGATAGCCCGAATTTCGTTCATCGCCGCCGCTCCGAATTCGCAAATAAAAGTTGATTATGAGTCTAGCAATGTACGGCTAGTGCATGCCAGTCGCGACTCCTACCATGGCATCACCCTCAACGACGTGCAGGAGAAGCATCATGGCCAACACCCAGTCCGGAAACTTCAAACGCGTGTGGTTCATCACGGGCGCGTCGCGCGGTATCGGCGCATTGATCGCCGAAGCGGCGCTCGCGAACGGCAACGCGGTGGTCGCCGCGGGACGCAACGCACGTGCGATCGTCGAGCGTCTCGGCGAATCGGCGGCGCTGCTGCCGGTCGCGCTCGACGTGACCGACGAAGCGCAGGCGAAGGCGGCAGTGGAAGCCGCCGTGCAGAAATTCGGCCGCATCGACGTGCTGGTCAACAACGCGGGCTTCGGCCTGCTGGGCGCGGTGGAAGAATCCGCGGACAAGGACGTGCGCCGCATGTACGACACGAACGTGTTCGGCCTGCTCAACGTGACGCGCGCCGTATTGCCGACGATGCGCGCCAATCGCTCGGGTCACGTGATCAACATTTCGTCGATTGGCGGCTATCGGGCCGCGGCGGGATTTGGCGTGTACTCGTCGACGAAATTCGCCGTCGAAGGCATTACGGAAGCGTTGCATGCGGAACTGAAGCCGCTCGGCATTCATGCGACGGTGGTGGAGCCCGGCTATTTCCGCACGGACTTTCTGGATGCCTCGTCGCTGCTGGTGGCGCCCGATGTGATCGGCGACTATGACGAGACCGCGGGCGCCGTTCGTCGCAAGGCGATGGAAATGAATCACAACCAGCCTGGCGACCCGAGCAAACTTGCAGCTGCGATGATCACGCTGGTGGATGCCGCGACGCCGCCGTTGCGCCTGCCGCTCGGCACGGACACGCTGGCCGCGATTGCCGCGAAAAACGCCTACGTGGCCGAGGAAATGGAAACGTGGCGGCCGCTGTCGGCATCGACGGACTTCAGCGCCTGACGCTCAATCTAAAGAAACAGCCGGGCGCTCGCGCGGGCAACGTGCTTACTGACCCGTTGCGTGCCCCCGGAGGTAATCGACGTAGCCGTCCTGCGTCTTGATGATTTTCTTCGCGCACTCGGTGTAGTCCGAGCCCTTCGCCTTGTCCGGACCATACATGCCGCGGCACTGCGCGAACAACGTCAAGGTTGCGCCGTTGCTGTTCGCAACGCGCGTTGCCGAGAACGCGACCTTGCCCGAATCGTCAGGCACGTCGGTATCGATTCCATCTCTATCCGCGCGCGTGACGGGCATGTCGGAATGCTTCGCGATGTATTGCTTCGTGAGCGCCCATGCGGTGTCGCACTGCTGCGCCCCATCGCAATTGACCATCGCGCTGTGCTGTGCGGCGGCGATGCTGGATTCGTCGGTGACGAATTCTTCGGCCTGTTGCTGCTTCTTTCCTGCTGACGAGCAACCGGCAAGCACGAGTGCGAAGAACGCCACGGCGGTAAGCTTTTTCATAGGTCGGACTTTCCTCTCTACAGTCGAGCGCGATTATAGCCGCGCGTGCATTCGGCACGCGGATTCGCGCGAGCGTCGAGTATCATGCCTGAGATGTCGCGAAGCGACGGGCGATGACTGGACACGAGAGATGAACATCGAATCCCATCTGGAACGGATCCGCGAAAAAATCGCGCATGGCGGCCGCGTGATCATCGGGCTCACCGGTGCGCCCGGCGCGGGTAAATCCACGATCGCCGAAGCGCTCGTCGAGCGCTTGCAGGGGCAATCCGTGATCGTGCCGATGGATGGCTATCATCTCGCGAATGTCGAGCTTGCGCGGCTTGGCCGGGCCAATCGCAAAGGCGCGGAAGATACGTTCGACAGCGCGGGCTACGTCGCGCTGCTGCGCCGTCTGCGCGATCAGACGCCGGATGAAATCGTGTACGCGCCGCAGTTTCGCCGCGAAATCGAAGAGCCGATCGCGAACGCGATACCGGTGTTCGCGGACACGCCGGTCGTGATCACCGAAGGCAACTACCTGCTGCTCGACCGTGGCCATTGGCGTCACGTTCGCGCGTTGATCGACGAGATCTGGTTCGTCGATGTCGACGATACGTTGCGCCGCGAGCGTCTGATTGCGCGGCACGTGCAATTCGGCCGCTCGCCGGAAGCCGCGGAACAATGGGTCGCATCGAGCGACGACGTCAACGCGCGCCTGATTCAATCCACGCGCGACCGCGCGGACTACACGATCGAAATCTAGCGGCAGCATCGAGCTTTGTCCTCAGTGAGCATCTCAGTGATCACACCAATGAGCACATCATGAGCAAGCAGGACAGCAGCATGCAAGCACCCGCGCCGGTCGGTTTTGCCAAGGGTTTGACGAACTACGGCGATCGCGAATTCAGCGTGTATCTGCGCCGCACGTTTGCGAGTTCGATGGGCTATAGCCGCGAGATGCTCGACCGCCCGATCGTCGGCATCGCGCATTCGGCGAGCGGCTTCAACAACTGCCACCGCCATTTCCCGGAGATGATCGAAGCAGTCAAGCGCGGCGTGCTTGCCGCGGGCGGCCTGCCGATCGAATTCCCGACCATCTCGCTAGGCGAGACCTTCCTCACGCCGACGAGCCTCAAATTCCGCAACCTGATGTCGATGGACGTCGAGGAAATGACGCGCGCGCAACCGATGGATTCCGTCGTGCTGCTCGGCGGTTGCGACAAGACGGTGCCCGCTCAGCTGATGGGTGCGGCCTCGGCTGATATTCCCGCCATTCAGCTTGTGGCAGGGCCGATGTCGACGAGCCGTCACCGCGGCGAACGGCTGGGCGCATGCACGGATTGCCGCCGCTTCTGGGCGAAATTCCGCGCGCAGGAGATCGACGCGAACGAGATCGACAAGGTCGAGCGGCGTCTCGCTTCTACTGCGGGAACCTGCGCGGTGATGGGCACGGCGAGCACGATGGCGATCATCGCCGAAACGCTCGGCATGATGCCGGCGAACAGCGCCGCGTGCCCGGCCGTCGACGCGGACCGCCTGCGCATTGCCGAAGAGACGGGCCGTATCGCGTTCGATCTGATCGGCAAGCCGATCCGCCCAAGCGAGATCATCACCGCGCAGTCGGTGGAGAACGCGTTGCGCGTGCTGCTCGCGATCGGTGGCTCGACCAACGCGGTGATTCATTTGACCGCGATCGCGGGGCGCCTCGGTATCCAGGTGGATCTAAACCGTCTGAACGCGCTAAGCGAGAGCACGCCGGTGCTGGTCAATCTGAAGCCGACCGGCGAGCACTACATGGAGGACCTGTACGCGGCGGGCGGCGTGCCGGCGATCCTGCGCGAGATCAAGGATCTGCTGCATCTCGACTGCCGCACGGTGACCGGCGAAACGCTCGGCGACCGTCTGCACGACGTGAGCTGGGTCGATCACGCAGTGGTGAAGCCTCGCGCCGAGCCGGTGCGCGAAACCGGCGGCCTCGTCGCGCTGTTCGGCAATCTCGCGCCGCGTGGCGCGATCCTGAAGCGCTCCGCCGCGAATCCGGATCTGTTCGAGAAGGAAGGGCGCGCGGTGGTGTTCGCTTCGCTGGAGGACCTTGCGCACCGGATCGACAGCGACGACCTCGACGTCACCGCCGACGACTTTCTCGTGCTGCAGAACGCGGGGCCGACGAGCGACGCCGCGATGCCCGAAGCGGGCTATCTGCCGATCCCGGCGAAGCTCGCGCGTGCCGGCGTGAAGGACATGGTGCGGATGTCCGATGCACGGATGAGCGGCACCGCGTATGGCACGATCGTGCTGCACATCACGCCGGATGCAGCGTCCGGCGGGCCGCTCGCGCTCGTGCGCAATGGCGACCGCATTCGGCTGAGCGTCGCGCATCGCACGCTCGAGCTGCTCGTGCCGGAAGCGGAACTCGAGCGGCGCCGCGCGGCGTTGCCGGTACGCGCCGAAGTGACCGCCAAGCGCGGTTACGCGCAACTGTACGAGCGCGAAATCCTGCAAGCCGACGAAGGCTGCGATTTCCGCTTCCTGAAACCTTGAATCCGCGCAAAGCAGGCAAAGGAGACCAACGTGGCAACCCGGTTGAACGAATATCAGCAACCCATCGGCGACGCGCTGCCCGACTGGCATGCGGCGACGCTGCCTGGACGCGAGCCGCTCGCAGGCCGCTATTGCCGGATCGAACGCGTCGACGTCGAACGGCACGCCGCGCAGCTTTACGAAGCGTATAGCGATGCACCCGACGGGCGCGACTGGACTTATCTGTCGTCAGGACCGTTCGCGACCTTCGAGGCTTACCGCGAACACCTGAGCAAAGCCGCAACGCTCACCGACCCGATGCATCACACCGTGATCGATCTGGCCACAGGCAAGGCGGTCGGCACGCTCGCGCTGATGCGCATCGATGCGGCCAACGGCGTGATCGAAGTGGGGCACGTCACGTATTCGCCGCGTCTGAAGCGCACGCGCATTGCGACCGAAGCGCTGGCGCTGCTGATGCAATACGTGTTCGAGAACCTTGGCTATCGCCGCTTCGAATGGAAATGCGACGCGCTGAACCAGCCGTCGCGCGACGCCGCGCTGCGCTACGGCTATAGCTTCGAAGGCGTCTTTCGCCAGGCGATCGTGACGCGCGGACGCAATCGCGACACGGCGTGGTATTCGGTTATCGACAGCGAATATCCGGCTTTGCGCGATGCTTACGCGCAATGGCTGGAGGCGGATAACTTCGACGCGCAAGGGCAGCAGAAGCAAAAGCTGGCGGATCTGATCGCGCGACGTCGCGCGGCGGATGCGAAAGCCGGCAAATAATTGTCAGGAATGGCCTCTTGAAAAGAAAGAGGCCCGCCACGCGCAATGGATCACCCAGGTGGGATTCGTGGCGGGCCGGCCCGGCTCATACGATGCGCCGTAAGAGCGAGGTCTGGTGTATTAGAGCATGGGCGCCCGTTTCTTGCCGATAGCGCGCCACACAATATCCAATACGCACATTTCCAGAAAATGTCGCGCTTTACCCATCAACGCGTCAAATAGCCAATTAAAGCCTTCTTTTGCGTCATGCAATTGATTTCATAGCGCGGGATTCAAAAATATTTCTAAAGATTTCAACAGCGTTGCCGATAGCTCTTCCTGAAAAGGCACGCAATGGCCGTGTGTGCCAATTCGAAGAAACTTTAGAGAGTTCATCCGGCAACATGCCGGCTGGAATGAGTCGACCGGACGCCGGGCCGTCATTCGTCCGTCGACGTTGACCCGTGGGAGACCTTGCATGAAAAGCTTTTACAGAACCCTGCTGCTCGCCGGTGGCGCAGCGCTGCTCGCGGCGGGCTGCGCGGCTTCGGGACCGCAATACAAAGATGTCGCGTCGTCGATCCCGACGCTCGCGCCGGATAACGGACGCATCTACTTCCTTCGCACGGATTCGTTCGTGGGCGCGATGCTCCAGCCGGAGATCAAACTCAACGACAAGGTGGTCGGCCATTCGAAACCGGGCGGCTTCTTCTACGTCGACGAACCCGCGGGCAGCTACACCGTTGCCACCACGACCGAAGTCACGAAATCCATCACGTTCAACCTGAACGCGGGTGAGACCAAGTACGTGCGTACGGCGGTCAGCATGGGCGTTCTGGTCGGCCACATCGCGCCGTCGCTGGACTACCCGGAGAACGCGCAGGCGGAAATCCAGTCGCTGAAGTACACCGGCGAAGCAGCGCCGGCCCAGGCAGTTGGCGTGCAAACGAGCGCGGCGACGCCGAACAAGATGTAAGCACGCAGTCACCGCGCGCGGCGAAATCACCGCCGCGCACTCCGCACGATGCCTGTCCGCTGGCATCGTGCGATTCCCGCACTTTGCCGCTTGTGATCTATCATCCGGAGATTCACAGTTTGCGACCGCCAGCGCGCGGTGGCTTTCCAATCTTCGTTATCGAGCGATGTCACAGCCTCTTTCGCCGTCACAGGAATCCGTTCTACCCGGCCCGGTTGCCATCGTCGAAGACGAACGGATGATGCAGCTGCGCCTGCGCGCGATCCTGACCACGCTCGGCTATACCGAAGACGCACTGTCGTTCGCCGGCAGCATCGCCGAAGCGAAGGCGATGTTCGACGACCACCCGTTCGCGCTCGCACTGGTCGACGTGGGGCTGCCGGACGGCAACGGCATCGATCTGATCCGCGACCTGCATCAGCGCGATGCCGCGCTGCCCGTGCTGGTCGTCTCCGCGTGGAGCAGCGAGCAGGTGATCGTGTCGGCGCTGCAGGCCGGAGCAACCGGCTATCTGCTGAAAGAGCGCGACGACATCGAGCTTTCGTTGTCGGTGCGCAGCGCCTTGCGCGGCGGCGCGCCGATCGATCCGTTCGTCGCGAAGCGCATTCTCGAACTGCTCGGCACGGCCGGCGCAAAGCCATCGACCAACGCACCGACCAACTCACCCACTAACGCACCGAATAATGCACCGAATAATGCACCGACCCACGATGCGCCCCGCGCGCCGCTGACCCCGCGCGAGATCGAGATCCTGAATCTCGTCAGCAAAGGACTCACCAACCGCGAGATCTCCAGTCTGCTGTCCTTGTCCAGGTTGACGGTGGAATGTCACATCAAGAATATCTACAAGAAACTCGCGGTCAATTCGCGCACGCAGGCGGTATTCGAAGCGCGCTCGCATGGCTTGTTGCCCTGATCTCGCTGTTCTGCGTGCTGCATGCCGGCGCGGCATGGTCCGCGCCGGTATCGACGCCTGACGTCTTCGCGGATGCGATCGCCAGCGTGCAGGTCGAAGCGGCGCGCGCGGCCGGCTGGCAATCGCAGACGCCGCCCGCCACCGGCTGGACGCCCGTCACGCTGCCAGATATCTGGACGACGCGCTGGCCGCGGTTCGACGGCGTGGTCTGGTATCGCGTCACCTGGAACCAGGCGTCGACGGCAGCGCCCGTTGCCGTTGCGCTCGACTATCTGAACATGGCCGGCGCGATCTATCTGAACGGCGTGCTGTTGCGCCGCGACCCGAATCTGGTCGAGCCGCTCAGCCGGATGTGGAATACGCCGTGGTACCGCGTGATCTCCGCGCGCGAGCTGCAGACAGGCGAGAACAAGTTGCTGATCCGCGTGTCGGGCCTCGCCGCGTATCAGCCGGGCATCGGCCCGGTGACGATCGGCGCGCCGCAGGTGGTGTGGCCGATCTACCGGCAAGCGAAGCTGATACGGCACGACCTGCAGCTCTTCAGCCTCGCGGTGACGACGACGCTCGGCTGCTTCTTCCTCGCGCTGTGGTCGATGCGCCGCAAGGAAACGGCGTACGGCTGGTTCGGTTTGATGTCGCTGATGTGGCTGGGCTGGGCCGTCAACGAGATCGTCACGACGCCGTGGCCGTTCGCTTCGAACGACGTCTGGGAAGCGGTCGACGCAGCGATGTTCCATGCGTACTGTGTGCTGTTCTCGATGTTCGTGCTGCGCTTCTGCGAACGCCGCGCGCCGCGTGTCGAACGTGTGCTGTGGTTGAGTGTGGCGATCGCCTTCGTGGCGCCGGCCGTTCTACCGCAGGCGCTACTGCCGACGCTGCGGATCGTGCTGATCCCGCTCTCGGCGCTGGTGTTCTTTGCGAGCTGTTTCGTGTTTCTGTGGGTGTCGGCCACGAGCCGGCGCACCGATCACCGCATCCTGTCCGTGTGCATCGTGATCTTCATCGCGGCGGGCATTCACGATCTGCTGACGGCCTTCAGCGTGCTGCACGACAACCACTACTACACGGCGTTCACGTCGCAATTCCTGATGGTGGGCATGGCGCTGGTGCTGGCGTGGCACTTCGTTGCGAACGTGCGCCGTATCGAGCATTTCAACGACGAGCTCAAGGATCGCGTGGAAGCGGCGCGCGTGGATCTTGCCGGCACGTTGCAACGGCAGCACGAACTCGAAGTGGTCAACGCGCGGCTGGGTGAACGTCTGAGCCTCGCGCACGATCTGCACGACGGTCTCGGCGGTACGCTCGTCGGCAGCATCGCGATGCTCGAGCACGCTCCGAACAGTCTCGCGCCCGAGCGTCTGCTGTCGATCCTGAAGGAGCTGCGCGACGATCTGCGTGTGATCATCGACACCGCGTCCAGCCATCAGCTCGGCGAACACGCGTTGATCGAACTCATCGCGCCGCTGCGACACCGGATGACGCGGCTGTTCGAAAGCCGCGGCATCGATTGCGAATGGCATGTCGCGGGACTGGAACACGTCGGTCTGACGGCGGCGCAGAATCTCGACGTGTTGCGCGTATTGCAGGAGAGTCTGACGAACGTGCTCAAACACAGCGCGGCGACGCAGGTGCGGATCGACCTGCGTCATGCCGACGGCTCGCTCGTACTCGCGATCGTCGATAACGGCGTGGGCTTCGATCCAGCCAGCGCGGACGCGAGCCGCGGCGCCGGCATGCGCAGCATGCAGACGCGCGCCGCGCGGCTTGGCGGCGCGCTGTCAGTGCGATCCAGCGATGGCCGGACAGAGCTGATGCTGAATGTCGACCTGCGTGCCGGGCGTTCGAACTAAGCCGACACGACCTGTATTGCCGCTACGCCACCGGCTGAATGTTCTGGTTATGACGGAACAGGTTGTGCGGGTCGTAGCGCGTCTTCACCGCAACCAGGCGTTCGTAGTTCGGACCGTACGCATCGCGCACGCGGCCGGCTTCGTCCTGCGTGAGGAAGTTCACGTACACGCTGCCGAGTGCGAACGGCGACGATGCATCGAAGAACGCGCGCGCCCACGCGACGCAGGCCGCGTCGTCGTTGGCGTCGCTCCAGCGTCCGTGCACGTTCATCACGAATTTCGCGTCGCGATTCGGGTACGCGGTTGCATCGGGCGCGACACGCGTCGTCATGCCGCCGACTTGCCCGAAGAAAATCTCGCACTGCGGCGACGGCAGCTGGTTGATCGCCGAGCTGAGCGCGTCCAGCAGACCATCCGGCAGCGCGGCCAGATTGTGCGACTTCCAGTAGTTGCGCTCGCCCGGCGTGAGCAGCGGATCGAACGCCTGTTGCCACATCGCGTACGGCATCGGACCCACATGCTCGCCATACGGTGTGCCGAAGCGGCGCACGGCATCCACCGCGACGGGGCCGTTTTCGATCGGGCCGGTATAGCAGATCGCAAACGCGAGGACCGGCTTGCCATGCACGTCGGCCGGCAGGAACGGCAGCGGCGGCGCGAGACGCGCGACGCACCATACCGTCAGATCTTCCTGCATCGAATCGACGGCTTCGCGGTATTGCCTGAGCGCATCCATCGCCTGCTCGAACGGATAGACGACGAGACCGCCGAACACTTCCGGTCCAACCGGGTGCAGCTGGAACTCGAACATCGTCACCACGCCGAAGTTGCCGCCGCCGCCGCGAATCGCCCAGAACAGATCCTGATGCGAGTCTGCGCTTGCGCGGACCAGCTCGCCGCTCGCGGTGACGACATCCGCCGACAGCAGATTGTCGACCGACATGCCAAACCGCCGGCTGAGCCAGCCGAATCCGCCGCCGAGCGTCAGACCCGCGACGCCCGTCGTCGAATTGATGCCGAGCGGTGTGGCGAGCCCGAAGGCCTGCGCTTCATGATCGAAGTCGCCGAGCGTGGCTCCTGGTTCGACATACGCGCGGCGCGCGACCGGATCGATCCGCACGGACCGCATCGCTGTGAAATCGATGACGAGCCCGTCGTCGCAGGTCGCGCTGCCGGCGATGTTGTGTCCGCCGCCGCGAATCGCGAGGGGCAGGCCCTGGTCGCGTGCGAACGCCAGGGCGGCACGCACGTCGGCAACGCCCGCGCAGCGCACGATCAGCGCCGGACGGCGATCGACCATTGCGTTCCAGATACTGCGCGCTTCGTCATACCCGTCACCATCCGGCTGAAAGATCCGACCTCGTAACGTTGCCTTCAGTGCCTCGATTGCGTCGCTCGCCAGTTTCACCATCACACACCTCCGCACGCGTTGAACCGCACCACATGCACGCCCCCAAAGCATTGATAAGAGCATTGAAAGAATGCATTCCTAACCAGTAAAACGACGGTGAAGTGCGAATACCAATGAACGTAAACCCGAAGACCCGACGCCTGCGTGCGTCAGGCTTGTGGCGCTACCTGTACAGCGTTGCGAGACGGCCAGTCGCGAATCGAATACGCGATACAGGACGAATGGAACGCTTTCAGAAGAGCCTGGTGTGAGGAACGGCGAGGAACCGCGCGGGTTCCTCTTATCTTTGGCATGCGTCGCGTGGTGCCGTACAGTGTCGGTCGAAATCGAACAGATCGATTCATCAGCCAACGTGTTCCTGCTGCTTCGACCGCGCGCGACGCACCAGCATGTTCATGCCCTCGACGAACGCGGAGAACGCCATCGCCGCGTAGATGTAGCCCTTCGGCACGTGCGAGCCGAAGCCATCGGCGATCAGCGTCATGCCGATCACCAGCAGGAAGCTCAACGCCAGCATCACGATGGTCGGATTGCCGTCGATGAAGCGCGTGAGCGGCCCGGCGGCGAACAGCATCGCCGTGACCGCGGCGATCACGGCGATCACCATGATCGGCACGTGTTCGGTCATGCCCACCGCGGTGACGATGCTGTCGACCGAGAACACCAGGTCGAGCATCAGGATCTGGCCGATCGCGGCCCATGCGGTCAACTGCGCAACCGTGCCGCCAGCACCGGATCTTTCGTCCGACGGCACGACGTGATGGTGAATTTCACTGGTTGCCTTCCATACGAGGAACAGACCGCCGCCGATCAGGATCAGGTCGCGCCACGAGAAACCGTGCCCGAACAGCGTGAACGCCGGTTGCGTAAGCTGCGCGATCCACGCGACGGTGCCGAGTAGGCCCAGACGCAGCACGAGCGCGAGCAGGATGCCGATGCGCTGCGTACGGGCGCGTTCCGCTTCCGGCAGCTTCTTGCTCAGGATCGCGATGAACATCAGGTTGTCGATGCCGAGTACGATTTCCATCACGACGAGCGTGACGAGCGCGGCCCATGCGGTCGGGTCGGTGACGAGAGCGAGCAGCGTGTCCATGGGTGTTGTTGATGAAGTTCGGGGAAGGAAGACTGCGTGTCCAGCGTCATCATCGGCAAATTCGAGGTTCGAAAAAATCAGCGATAATCGAAACGACATATCGGTTTTTACGAACTGAAAAAAGCTATGCTCAACTATCGCCATCTCTACTATTTCTGGATTGTCGTGAAGGAAGGCGGCTTCGCGCGCGCGGCGGACCGGCTCGACATGGCGGTGCAGACCATCAGCGCGCAGGTGCGCGAGCTGGAACGGTCGATCGGGCGGCAGTTGCTGAAGCCGGCCGGACGCGGTGTGACGATGACGGAAGCCGGCGAAGCGGCGTACAGCCGCGCGGAGCAGATCTTCCATCTCGGCGAGACCTTGCTCGACGAGATGCGCGATACGGAAGGCGAGCGCGCCACGCGCCTCGCGATCGGCCTGTCGGACGGCATCTCGAAGCTCGCCGCGCACGCGCTGCTCGCGCCGGTGTTGGACACGCCGTCGCTGCGATTGCTGTGCCACGAGGGAGAGCATGATGAACTGCTGTCGGAGCTCGCGCTGCATCGGCTCGATCTCGTGCTCGCGTGCCGGCCCGCGCCGCACGACGCGGATCTGCGGCTCGTCAGCGAGCGGCTCGTCGCTTCGCCGGTGGACTGGTACGGGCCAGTCGAACTGGTACGCAAGTCGGCCCGCGAGCACTTTCCCGCGTGTCTCGCGGAGTTGCCGGTACTGTTGCCCACCGCGCACGGCGCGCTGCGCGCGCGGCTCGACCGCTGGTTCGAGTCGGTGGGTATCCGTCCGCGCATTGCCGGCGAATTCGAAGACAGCGCGCTGATGGCGGTGTTCGCGGCGCGCGGCCTCGGCGTGTTTCCGCTCGCGGAACTGGGCGCCGAGGACCTGGCGCTGCTACGAGGTCTGCGCCTGCTGGGCCGCGCGGAAGGCGTGGCCGACGAGATCCACGCGATCCGCTCGCGGCGCGGTCAGCATCACGCGCTCGCATCGCAGGTGGTGGCCGCGGCGCGCGGTTGAGCCCGGAGCGGTCGATTTGCACTAGACCCCGAAGGCGGCGTCCATGCGGTCAGCACGGCCGCGAGCGTCGCGATTTCACCGTCGGCCAGATAGTCGTCCGCGGCCGCGACGGCCAGACACAGGCGGATGGTCTTGTGGCGCAGCGCCGGGTCGTCGATTTCGGCGAGCAGCGTGTCGAGCGTCACGCGGTCGATGTGGCCGGCCATCGGCGCGGAGGGCGCGTGCGCAATCGAGCGGTCCTCGCACAGCGTCTGCACGACGGCCGCGAACGCTGCGGGTTCGAGTCCGAGCTCGCGGTGAAGGTCCAGTTTCTCGAGCGCCTGCTCTTCGCTGCGGCCGACGTGCCCGTCGGCGATCAGCACGAGCGCGACGATGCGCGCGGCCGCTTCAGGGCTGTTGCGGGGGTAGCTTCGCATGGTGACGTTCCTTGGGCGGCGCGGGCCGCGTAGTTGACGAGCACCCAGTTTCGGGTACCGGTGCCGCAGGAAAAACCAGCGAATCTGGAAGTGATGGTTCGGGAAAACCGAACCATCTGGCGCGAACCTCCGCCGAGGCGGCGGATCTCCATACCGCTAAACTGCACGACCCTCCAACTTGGCTAGACAATAACACTACGACGCCAAAGCAAGCGCCGATCAGCGTCCTCACCACGGTCGAATCACGCGTGAATGCCTCTCCAGCGACGCCAGCCAGGGATCGCTCAAATCGCTGGAATCCCCACAAAACAGGGCTAAGAGCGGGAAGAAAGCAACCCGGAAACCCATCAGACACCCCATCCAAGGGATTACCCCAGGATCGCCGCTTTCCTTCGAATTCCGCTTGCAGCTTCTTTTTGAGTATGCAATCTTGTCTATACAAGATCACTGTCACGTCGGCGGTTCGCCGGCCCGTTTCCCACTCGAAGGGGTATGAGAATGAAGCTGAAGTGCACGATGTTGGCGAAGGTATGGATCGGCACCCTGCTGGCGGGCGCATTGCTCGCCAGCGGCGCGCAGGCGAAGGAATGGAAGACCGTCACGATCGCGACGGAAGGCGCGTACGCGCCGTGGAATCTCACGCTGCCGGGCGGCAAGCTGGGCGGCTTCGAACCCGAGCTGATCGCCAATCTGTGCACGCGCGCGCAGCTGCAGTGCAATCTCGTCGCGCAGGATTGGGACGGCATGATTCCCGGCCTGCAGGCGGGCAAGTTCGACGTATTGATGGACGTGATCTCGATTACGCCGGAGCGCGAGAAGATCATCGCGTTCTCGCATCCGTACGCGGCCACGCCTGCCACGTTCGCGGTCTCCAACGCGAAAGTGCTGCCGAAGTCGTCGCCCAGCGCGCCGGCCGTCAACCTGACCGGCGACCCGAAGACCGACCAGGCCACGGTGGACGCGCTGCGCAAGCAGCTGAAAGGCCGCACGATCGGCATCCAGTCGGGCACGGTCTACACGAAGTTCATCGAAGACAGCTTCAAGGACGTCGCGACGATCCGCGACTACAAGACGGCCCAGGAGCGTGATCTCGATCTGGTGAACGGCCGCATCGATGCGTCGTTCGATGACGAAACGTACTTCCTGTCCAGCTCCACGGACAAATCGATCTTCATCGCCGGCCCGAAGATCGGCGGCCCGATCTGGGGCCCGGGTGAAGGCCTCGCGTTCCGCAAGCAGGACGCCGACCTGAAAGCGAAATTCGACACCGCGCTGACCGCCGCCATCGCCGATGGCACGGTGAAGAAGCTGTCGGAGAAGTGGTTCAAGACCAACGTCGCGCCTTGAATGTACGCAACACAGTGATGGCGCCGCTGCCGCGAATCACGTAAGCGCGGTAGCGGTAGCAACAGCAGCAACTGTGGCAACGAGCAGTAGAACCGCAGAGCAACGTAGCGAGGAGCGGCGAATGGCCAGTTTCGAAATGTTCGGTTTCGGGCCGGACGGATGGGGCAGCGCACTGCTGCTGGGCGCACTGATGACGGTCGTGCTGACGATCGCCGCGCTCGCCGTCGGTGCGGTGTTCGGCGCGCTCGTCGCGGCGGCGAAGCTGTCGCGTCTGCGTATCCTGCGTGTGATCGGCGACCTCTACACGACGGTCTTTCGCGGCGTGCCCGAACTGCTCGTGATCTATCTGTTCTATTTCGGCGGCTCGACGCTCGTGTCCACGATCGGTCAATGGTTCGGCGCGGACGGCTTTATCGGCGTGCCGCCGTTCTTGATCGGCGCGCTCGCGGTCGGCATGATCTCCGGCTCGTATCAGGCCGAGGTTTACCGCGCAGCGGTGCTGGCGGTGTCGCGCGGCGAGCTCGAAGCCGCGCGCGCGATCGGCATGTCGACCTTCGTCGCCGCGCGCCGCATCCTGCTTCCGCAGGTGATCCGCTTCGCGTTGCCGGGCATCGGCAACGTGTGGCAGATGAGCCTCAAAGACTCGGCGCTGATCTCGGTCACCGGGCTCGCCGAGCTGATGCGCACGAGCCAGGTGGCCGCGGGTTCGACCCATCAATACTTCGGCTTCTTCATCGCCGGCGGTGTGCTGTACCTCGTGATGACGGGCATTTCGAACCGGATCTTCGGCAAGGCGGAAGCGGTGGTCGGGCGTTCGTTCAAGCGCAATTTCGCGCGCAACTGATACGCGTATCTGACACGCGCATTTGCCACGCACAAGGAGACCGATCCATGCCCGTCGATTTCGACTTTCTACTCGATACGCTGCGCCAGCTGATGGCAGCCGTCCCCACCACGCTCGCGCTGTTCTTCGCATCGCTGGTGCTGGGCGGACTGCTCTCGCTCGTGATCGTCACGATGCGCGTCTCGCCGTACTGGCTGCCGAACCGCTTCGCGCGCGTCTACATCCTGGTGTTCCGCGGCTCGCCGCTGTTGATCCAGATGTTCCTGATCTACTACGGGCTCGGGCAGTTCGGCGTGATCCGCGACAGCTTCCTGTGGCCGGTGCTGCGCGAACCCTATGTGTGCGCGGTGCTGTCGCTCGCATTCTGTACCGCCGGCTATACCGCGGAAATCATTCGCGGCGGCCTGATGGCGGTGCCGGCGGGGCAGATCGAAGCCGGCTATTCGATCGGCCTGTCGGGCTTCGCGCTGCTGCGGCGCGTGATCGGCCCGATCACGCTGCGCCTCGTGCTGCCCGCGTATTCGACCGAAGCCGTGCTGCTCGTCAAATCGACCGCGCTCGCGAGTCTCGTCACCGTATGGGAAGTGACGGGTGTCGCGCAGCAGATCATTCACCAGACGTACCGCACGACGGAAGTGTTCGCGTGCGCCGCGCTGATCTATCTGTGCCTCAATTTCGCCATCGTGCGTGCGCTCGGTTTCGTCGAGACGCGGCTGTCGCGTCACCTGCGTCCCGCGCCTGTGCCGGCAACGAAGACGCCGGCCACCGCCGAAGCCCGCCGCGCCGCATCCTGACCGGCCGCCCATCCACGGAGAACCCCGCATGAACGCATCCGCACCCATCGCCCTGTCGGTCAGGAACATCCAGAAGTCCTTCGGCGACCATCATGTGCTGAAGGGCATCTCGCTCGACGCGCACGAAGGCGACGTCATTTCGATTCTCGGCGCGAGCGGCTCGGGCAAGAGCACGTTTCTGCGCTGCCTGAATCTGCTGGAGACGCCCGACGACGGGTCGGTCTCGCTCGCGGGCGAAGAGATGAAGATGAAGCGCCGCAGCGACGGGAAGCTGCATCCCGCGGACCGCAGGCAGGTGGACCGTATGCGCTCGCGCTTCGGCATGGTGTTCCAGAACTTCAATCTGTGGTCGCACATGACGGTGCTGGACAACGTGATCGAAGGGCCGATCCGCGTGCTTAAGCGCAGCCGCGCCGAAGCCGTCGAACAGGCCGAGGCGCTGCTCGCGAAAGTGGGCCTCGCCGAAAAGCGCGGCCACTACCCTGCGCACCTGTCGGGTGGCCAGCAGCAGCGTGTCGCGATTGCCCGCGCGCTCGCGATGGATCCGAAGGTGATGCTGTTCGACGAACCGACGTCGGCGCTCGATCCGGAACTGGTGGGCGAAGTGCTGCGCGTGATGCGCTCGCTCGCCGACGACGGCCGCACGATGCTCGTGGTCACGCACGAGATGGGCTTCGCGCGCCACGTATCGAACCGCGTGATGTTCCTGCACGAAGGCCGCGTGGATTGCGACGGCACGCCCGCCGAAGTATTCGGCGAACTGAAGTCCGAGCGCTTCCGCCAGTTCGTGTCGAGCCATCAGGATCGCAGCGCGCACTGAACCCACCACGCTTTCATCGATGAGCCCCGCCATGACCGTCACCCGTACACATCGTCCGCTCGACTGGCGCGAGGTCGCGGCGGTGGCTGCCGGCGCGCGCTTCGAGCTGTCCGCCGACGCGCAGTCGAACATTGCCGCGGCGCGCGCGCTGGTCGAACAGATCGTCGCGCGCGGCATTCGCGCTTATGGCGTGAATACCGGCGTCGGCGCGCTGTGCGATGTGGTGGTGTCGCAGGCCGAGCAGCGCGATCTGTCGCACAACATCCTGATGAGCCACGCGGTGGGCGTCGGCGCGCCGCTGGGGCGTGAAGAGACGCGCGCGATCATCACCGCGGCGATCAACAACTTCGCGCACGGGCATTCGGGCGTGCGCGTCGAAGTCGTGCGGACGCTGACTGCGCTGCTCGAAGCGGATTATCTGCCGGAAGTGCCGGCGTTCGGTTCGGTCGGCTATCTGAGTCATATGGCGCACATCGCGCTCGTCTGCATCGGCGCGGGTCATGTGCGTTGCAACGGCGAGCGCATGAGCGGCGCCGAAGCGTTGCAGCGGCTCGGCCTCGAACCGTTGTCGCTCGAAGCGAAGGAAGGCTTGAGCCTCGTGAACGGCACGCCGTGCGTGACGGGACTCGCGGCGCTCGCGCTGGCGCGTGCCGAGCGGCTGCTCGACTGGGCCGATGCGGTCGCGGCGATGAGCTTCGAAAATCTGCGCGGACAATGCGATGCGTTCGATGCGGAGTCGCTCGCGTTCCGCGTGTCGCCTGGGCTGATGCAGGTCGGTGCGCGTCTGCGCGCGGCGCTGGCCGGCAGTGGCATTCTTGCCGCGTCGGTCGGACGACGCACGCAGGACCCGCTCAGCATGCGCACGATTCCGCACGTGCACGGCGCCGCGCGCGACGCGCTCGCGGCAACGGCGGAAGTGGTGAATCGCGAGCTCGCGTCGGTCACGGACAACCCGATCGTCGCGGGTACGCTGGACGCGCCGCGCGTGTATTCGCAGGCGCATGCGGTCGGGGCATCGATCGCGCTCGCGATGGACAGCATCGCCGTGACGATCGCGCAGGTGGCCGCGATGGCCGAGCGCCGTATGGACCGTCTCGTGAATCCGCTGGTGAGCGGCTTGCCCGCGTTTCTCGCCGAAACGGGCGGCACGCGCTCGGGCTTCATGATCGCGCAGTACACGGCCGCGTCGCTCGTCGCGCAGAACCGGCGCATCGCCGCGCCCGCGAGCCTGGATGGCGGCGTGACGTCGGGGCTGCAGGAAGATCACCTGTGTCACGCCACGCCCGCCGCGCTCAAGGCGCTCGAAATCATCGACAACAGCGCGCGCATTCTCGGCATCGAATTGCTCGCCGCGACCCAGGCGTATGATCTGCAACCAGCCGCGCTGGAGCGCGCGCCGTACACGGAAAGCTTGCGCGCGAAGGTACGCAGCGTGCTTCCGATCTATCGAGACGACCGGCCGCTCGCGAACGATATGGCGTTCGCATTCCGGATGATCGCCGACGGTGCGCCGCCGCCTTTGCCGGGTCCGGTCGCGCAGCAGGAAGGCGCGGATGGCCTTGCGCATGCAACGCCGCTGTCCGCAGTGCCGCTTTCGCAGACCGCACCAGCGAACGATGCGTCGACGGCAGCGCACTTTGCAGCATTTGGACGTTGATGCCGGCGGTGCAGATTTCCGCCGGGCCTCGACCACAGAGACCGTCGAGGCCTTCGAGATCGAACACAGGATGAACATGAGCGCACACGCGGAGACGACAGACGTACGGGAGGCCACGCCGCCACGCAAAGTGCTGCCGGCTTACGAGCAGATCAAGCGCTTCGTGCTGGAGCGCGTGAACGACGGCACGTGGAAGCCTGGCGACGTGATTCCATCCGAAACCGAGCTGGTCAAGGAATTCGGCGTGGCGCGCATGACGGTGTCGCGCGCGTTGCGCGAGCTCACGTCCGATGGCGTGCTCACCCGCGTGCAGGGCTCGGGCACCTTCGTCGCGCCGCGCCAGTACGAATCGACCGTGCTCGAAGTGCGCAACATCGCTGACGAAATCGCGGCGCGCGGACATCGCCATACCGCGCACGTGCTGAAGCTCGAACGCAGCGACGATCCGCAGGCCGTCGAAGCGCTCGGGCTTGCGAAGGGTGACGTGTTCCATTCTTGCATCGTGCACAGCGAAGAGGGCGAGCCGATCCAGTACGAGCATCGCTATGTCAACCCGCGTCTGTTTCCCGACTATCTGCAGCAGGATTTCACGCGGGAAACGCCGAACCACTACATGGTGCGGCTCGCGCCGATCCAGCGCGCGGAGTTCCGCATCTACGCGCAAAAGCCTGACGCGTACGTGCGCCGTCATCTGGCGATGGAAATCGGCGAACCGTGCCTGATGATGTGGCGGCGCACGTGGGTCGGCGAGCAGATCGCGACGTCGGTGCAGCTGTGGCATCCGGCGTCGCGCTTTCATCTGGTTGGGAAAGTTTGACCTGGCGCGTCAAGTCCCCTGATACAACGCGGTGATCTGATCGGCAGTCAACGCGCCGCGATAGATGCGGAACTCGTCGATCGAGCCGCTGAAGTACGGGTCGGCGGAATACTGCGAACGGCCGATCCAGTTCTGCGCGGTCGGTCCCACGCGCCATGGCGCGAACACCACGTTGCTGGCGCTGCCGATCACTCCGCCGTTCAGATACAGCGTCGCGGACGTTCCCGATAGCGTGACCGCGACGTGCGCCCATTGTCCCGTCGGCAGCGCGATATTGCCGTTGATGCCGAGCTCGCCATGACCGCCATTGGTCGTGATCGCGAAGCGCATCACGCCGCTCGAATTCTTCGGCGTGAGGAACAGATAGCGCCCGGTGCCCGAACCGAAATCGAAGATGCGCGCCCACGGTTTGCCGCCGTTGCCGTTCCAGTTGACCCATGCGGCGATCGTGAAATCCGATACGTCGGCGACGATGCTGTCCGGCAGGCTCACGTAACCGGTCGAGCCGTCGAACGACACCGCGTTGCCGATCTTGCCCGCGACATGCGTGACGCCGCCGTTCAACGTGCCGGTGTGACCGTTGCCGGTGGCGTCCGCGGCGGTCGTGCCGCTCGATTCGTCGAACGCGAGGTCCGTGTGCAGCTGCACCGTGGTGACCGCGACCGCTTCCGCCGAATTCGCGGTTTCGCCCGACGATGTCTGCGCGCTCACCACGTAGTACCAGGTGCCGGCCGCAGGCGTATCGGTGCAGGTGAGCGGGTCGGCGATACCGCTCGCGATCGTCGTGTACGGACCGCCCGAAGCGGCCGCGCGCTTCACGTTGTAGCTCGTGCCGTTCGCGACGCCCCACCACGACAGCACGACCTGTCCTGCGGCCGGCCACGCGGTGAGTCCGCTCGGCGCGCTCGCGGGCGTGGCGGCGTCGCGCGTGCACGTGAGCGTGCCGTAGCCGAGCTGATCGTAGCCGCCGCTCGTCGAACCGTAGTTGCCGCCGCCGCCTTCGGGCTGAACGGCCTGCGCGAACTGTGTCGACCACGGCGCGGCGAGTCCCCGGCGATTGACGTAGTGGTTGTAGACGAGCGCCCAGCACGGCCGGATCGTGCCCTGCGAATTCGTCGAGAAGACCGTCTGCGACACGTCGACGTTCGTGTAGGTCACATACGGCACCGTCAGATACGTGCCGTCGGCCTGCACGAGATTCGCCTTCGCCACGTATTCGGCGCCAGCGAGAAAGCGGTTGTTGTCCCAGCCGTACAGATCGATGCCCTGATTCCACGCCATTTCGCAGATCGCGCCGCCGAGCGTGATGCCGAGCGTGTTGTGCCCCTGGTCGCGGCCGGTCTCCTGCCACTGCCCGAGATTGCCCGGGTGCACGTAGTACACGGCCTGCGCGATCGCGCCGTTGCCGGGTCCGTCGAGGAAGTAGTTCACGGCGGCGTCGAACATCGAATGGTCGTCGCACAGCACGCCGATCGCCATCATCGATGCGATGTTGCACAGGTCCCAGTTGGCCCAGTAGTGCGTGATGTCCGTGTTGTTGTGCCGGTTCAGGAAGTCGACGTTGATCGGATAGAAGATGCCGCTCATCATCGTCTGGAACGCGGCGAAGTCAGCCGATGCCCAGCCGGCGTAACCGCGCATGATCTCTCCGGCGTTCGCGAACTCGTAGCCGTAGATGCCTGCCGCCAGATCGACGTTCGAGTCGCCGCCGAGCCGCTGCAAGGTCGACGACCACGCGTTCATGATCTGCACGGCCTTGTCGGCGTAAGCGGTATCGCCGGTGATCTTCCAGCGCAGCGCGCATGCGTAGGTTGCCGCGATGTCGTTGTAGAGCTGCGGGTAGTTCTGCGTGCCGCTGCCGCCGCGATCGATCTCGACAGCGGGGCGCGCCTTGTACGACAGGCTCGCGTGGCTGTTGTTAATCAGCACGTTCCAGTCGGCGTACCAGGGCGACGCCTGCGCGGCGACTTTCTGCGCCATCCGGTCGAAGTCGGCCTGGGTGTGCAGCAAGCCGGGGTGCACGAACGCGCCGCTCGTGCTGATCGCGGTCTGTCCCGTCGCGACCTGTGCGAGCGTCACGCTTTGCGCATCCGATACCGCTTTGGCGCTTGCCTTCGTGCTGCTTGACGCGGCGTCCGCGGAACCCGCGGTGCCGCCGCAGGCCGACAGCACCAGCGCGCCGAGGCTGTAGAGAAAGCTCCGTCTCGAAACGCCCGAATCCCATTCGTTGTTGTTGTTCGTGTCGCTCATGTTCGTTGCCCTGAATGAACCGTGGATGGATGACAGCTGATGTGGCGTCCGCGATGCGCAAACGTTTGCGCATCGAAACGAATGACGAGCACCACTCGCGGCGTTGCCGACCATGTTTACGGCAGGAAAGAGTTCGCGGGTAGCGAATCTGCCGTCAGGAGCGGCGGAAAATCAGGTAAGGAATGACTGACTCGATGCGCGACGCGTGATGCACGCAGTCGGCGGAGGGATTCATCGGCGCTGCATGTTTTGCCTCGCGATCGTTCATAATATGGCATACCAAATTCATGGAGCCTGCGCGAGGCGAGCAGTTACGCCTCGGCATCTGATCCGCGACGACCTATGTCCATTCTGAAAATCGAGCGCACCACCAAGACGCTGCGCGAACTCACGCTCGAAAAACTCCGCGGTGCGATCGTGCAGGGCTACTTCCGTCCCGGCGACCGGCTCGTCGAACGCACGCTATGCGACGAGCTCGGCGTGAGCCGTACGGTAGTGCGCGAGGTGCTGCGTCATCTGGAGACCGAAGGGCTCGTCGAGATCGTCGCGAACCAGGGGCCGATCGTCGCGCGTCTCGACCCTGAGCAGGTGCAGGAAATCTACGAACTGCGCGGGCTGCTCGAAGCGTATGCCGCGCGCGCGTGCGCGGAGCAATCCACGCCCGAGCTCGTCAAGCAACTGCGCAAGATCCGCAAGATGATCGAAGACGCGTTCGCGAAGCGCGATCTGGCGCGCGTGCTCGAGCAGACCGAAGTCTTCTACGACGCGATGTTCGAATGCGCGCGCAAGACGGTCACGCTCACGGTGGTGCGCTCGCTCAACGCGCGCATCAACCAGCTGCGCGCGCTGACGATCGCGACGCCCGGCCGCAGCGACGAGTCGAACCGCGAGATGAACAAGCTGCTCGACGCGATCGAGCGGGGCGATGGCGAGGCGGCAGCGGCCGCGTCGTCCGCGCATATTCGCCGCACGTCCGAACTCGCGCTCGCGGTGCTCGCCGAACAGCAGGCGAAAGAGGCCTGAGCGGCCCGGCCTTCGGGCCTTCCAGCCTTAAGCCGTTGCTTTCTCTACGGGACCCGTTCGTGGTCCCGTTTTCATTTCCCTGACGCCTGCCCCTGCGCTGCTATTCGCAGACATATTATGGTATTCCATAATATTGATCACTCGAAGCGTGCCATAAGATGGCATACCATAATCTCATCGAACGGCATTGGGCGTTCGCCGCGCCCGCAAGGAGAGCTGATATGAAGCTGGAAGTGCGCAAGGTGGTCACGTATATCGAAGACACGCTGATCGAAGGCGGCAAGCCTGCCGCTCAGCCGCTCAAGCTGTTCGCCGCCGCCGCGGTGCTGCGTAATCCGTGGGCAGGCCGCGGTTTCGTCGAAGACCTGAAGCCCGAAATTCACGCGCTCGCGCCGCAACTCGGCGAACTGCTGACCGGCGAGATCCTGCGCATCGCCGGTTCGGGCGAAGCGGTCGAGGGCTACGGCAAGGCCGCGATCGTCGGCACGTCGGGCGAAGTGGAGCACGCGTCCGCGCTGATCCACACGCTGCGCTTCGGCAACAAGTACCGCACGGCGGTTGGCGCGAAGAGCTACCTCGCTTTCACCAACGTGCGCGGCGGCCCGAACTGCCCGATCTCGATTCCGCTGATGCACAAGCACGACGAAGGTATGCGCTCGCACTACCTGACCGTGCAGTTTTCGATCGTCGATGCTCCGGCGCCCGATGAAATCGTGATCGCGCTCGGCGCATCGATCGGTGGCCGTCCACATCACCGCATCGGCGACCGGTATCAGGATCTGAAGGAGCTGGAAGCCAATGACGCCTGAACTCGCGTCCGCTTCGGCGAGTGCCGGTGGCATCGCAGCCGGCACCTGCTACAGCGTCTACACGCCCAGCGCCGGCAAGCCGGCCGAAACCGTCGTGCTGATTCACGGCGTCGGGATGAACCAGAGCGTGTGGGCGCCGCAGATCGCAGCGTTGACGAACCGTTACCGCGTCGTCGTGTACGACATGCTCGGCCACGGCGGCAGCGCGCTGCCTTCCGCGCAGCCGTCGCTCGGCGAATACGCGGCGCAGCTCGCGAAACTGCTCGATGCGCTCGATCTGACCACGGCGCACGTGATCGGTCATTCGATGGGCGCGCTCGTCGCGCTCGAATTCGCGCTGACGTACCCGGCGCGTACGCTGAGCGTGGTCGCGCTGAACGCGGTGTATGACCGCACGCCGGAGCAGCGCGCGGCGGTGTTGAACCGCGCCGCGACGCTCGATGCGAGTTCCGCGGTGGCAGGTGTCGATGCGACGCTCGCGCGCTGGTTCGGCGATCCGATTCCCGCGCATCTGACCGAAGCGGCGCGCGCGGTGCGCTCGCTGCTGGTCTCGGTCGATCCGGTCGGCTACGCGCGCACCTATCAGCTGTTCGCGAGTTCGGACGATGCGCACGTGGGCCGTCTCGCGCAGCTCGCCGTGCCGGCGCTGTTCCTCACCGGCGAATGCGATCCGAATTCGAGCCCGCACATGTCGCACGCGATGGCCGCGGTCGCGCCGTTCGGCCGCGCCGAAGTGATCGCGAAGGAACGGCACATGATGAACGTCACCGAGCCCGCACTCGTCAACGAACGTCTGCTGGCCTTTTTGAACGACGCGCAACGCGCGGTGCCCGAATCGCAGCGGGCATCCCGGCAGGAGGCGGCAAGATGAGCGAAGCAACCCCTTTCGATCCCGTGGGATTTCGCCGCGCGCTCGGCGCGTTCGTGACCGGCGTCACGGTGGTCACGACGATCCAGGCCGACGGCACGCCGCGCGGCTTCACCGCGAACTCGTTCACGTCGGTGTCGCTCGATCCGCCGTTGGTTCTCGTGTGCATCGCGAAGACCGCATCGAGCTACGCGACGTTTTCGCAGACCACGCATTTCGCCGTGAGCGTGCTCGCGGAAGACCAGAAGTCCGTGTCGGGCGTGTTCGCGTCGAAGGCCGCCGACAAGTTCGCGCAGGTCGCGTGGCAGGCGCGCGCGACGGGCGCGCCGGTGATCGAGGCCGCCGCCGCGAGCTTCGACTGCACGACGCACGAAGTGGTCGATGCGGGCGACCACATCATCCTGATTGGCCGCGTCGTCGATTTCCTGCATACCAGCGCAACGCCGCTCGGCTACTGCCGCGGCGCGTACGTGAACTTCAGTCTGTCGCAGGATGCGCTGGCCGCAGCCGGACAGCGCGCGCAGGTCGGCGCGATCCTCGAAACGCCGCAGGGCATCGTGCTGCTCGATACGCCCGAGGGTCTGCAACTGCCGCGTGCCGCGCGGCTCGAGCCCGCGAGCGATGCGGGCAGCCTGCAAGGCATGCTCGCCGCGCTCGGCCTCACCGCGCATCTCGACTTCCTGTTCGCGGTCTTCGAAGGGCACAGCCCAGGACAACCCGCGCAGCCGCAGGGCGCGGGCGTGCAGATCTACTACCGCGGCCGCGCATCGGTGAGCGACCCGGCGAACGACACCGCGAAGCATCCGGCGCATCTGCGTCTTGTGCCGCTCGACCAGATCGCAGCGAGCGACGTGCGCGACAGCGCCGTGCGTTCGATGCTGCAGCGCTACGTGAAGGAGCGCAGCGAGGACACGTTCGGCATCTACATCGGCGATCACGAGGCGGGCACCGTTCAGCCGCTCGCGCTCGCGCACTGACCGTCTTCGATCGATTCCGGCCGCGCGCGGCCGACCCATTCAGGGAAGAGGAAACGCCATGAAGTTTTCGTTGTTTCTGCACATGGAGCGGTACGACACCAGCACGACGCACCGCGAACTGTTCGACCAGCTGACCGAGCTCGTGCAGATCGCCGAGCGCGGCGGTTTCGAAACCGCGTGGATCGGCGAGCACCATGCGATGGAGTTCACGATCGCGCCGAACCCGTTCGTCAATCTCGCGTATCTCGCCGCGAAGACCGAGCGCATCCGCCTGGGCACCGGCACCGTGATCGCGCCGTTCTGGCATCCGATCGCGCTCGCCGGCGAAGCCGGCATGGTCGACGTGGCGAGCAACGGCCGGCTCGATCTCGGCATTGCGCGCGGCGCGTACTCGTTCGAATACGAGCGCCTGCTGCCCGGACTCGATGCGATGGGCGCCGGCGCGCGGATGCGCGAACTCGTGCCCGCGCTGCGCAAGCTGTTCGAAGGCGACTACGCGCACGAAGGCGAATTCTGGTCGTGGCCGAAATCGACGCCGGTGCCGCGTCCGGTGCAGCAGCCGGTGCCGCCGATGTGGCTCGCCGCGCGCGATCCGAATTCGCACGCGTTCGCGGTCGCGAACGGCTGCAACGTGCAGGTCACGTCGCTGGCTGCCGGCGATACCGAAGTGTTCAGCCTGATGGAGCGTTTCAACGCGGCGTGCAAGGCGCACCCCGAAGTGCCGCGCCCGCAGGTGATGATGCTGATGCACACGTTCGTCGGTGCGGACGCCGCCGAAGTGGACGCCGCCGTCGAAGATCTCGCGATCTTCTATCGCTACTTCAGCAAGTGGTTCAAGAACGAGCGCCCGATCGATCAAGGCTTCATCGAGCCGCTGACGGATGCCGACGTCGAAATGTTCCCGCAGTACTCGCCCGACAACATCCGCAAGAACCTCGTGATCGGCCAGCCCGCCGACGTGATCGCGCGCCTCAAGCAGTACGAGGAACTCGGCTACGACCAGTACAGCTTCTGGCTCGACAGCCATATGAGCTTCGAGCGCAAGCGCAAGTCGCTCGAGCTGTTCATCGCCGACGTGATGCCCGCGTTCGCGGCGCGTTGAGCCTGGGGGGCAGAAGACCCCAAGCAATGGCAACTGCAACGAATCGGAGTAGCTGACATGGTCCAGCGGTTCCAGCAGTACATCGATGGCGCGTTCGAAGACGGCAGTACGTCGTTCGACAGCGTCGATCCCGCGACCGGCGAGGTGTGGGCATCGATGCCGGCCGCGAGCGCGGCGGACATCGACCGCGCGGTGCAGGCCGCGCATCGCGCGCTGTTCGACCCGGCGTGGGCGAATCTCACCGCGAGCCAGCGCGGCAAGCTGCTGTACAAGCTCGCCGAACTCGTCGCGGAGCATGCGCCGAAACTCGCGCAGCTCGAAACCCAGGATACCGGCAAGATCATCCGCGAGACGCGCAGCCAGATCGGCTACGTGGCCGAGTACTACCGCTACTACGCGGGCGTCGCCGACAAGATCCAGGGTGCGTGGCTGCCGGTCGATAAACCCGATATGGAAGTGACGCTGCGCCGCGAACCGGTTGGCGTGGTGGCGGCCGTCGTGCCGTGGAATTCGCAGCTGTTCCTCTCCGCGGTGAAACTCGGTCCCGCACTCGCGGCCGGTTGCACGGTGGTGCTGAAGGCATCGGAAGACGGTCCCGCGCCGCTGCTCGAATTCGCGCGGCTCGTGCATGAGGCCGGCTTTCCGGCGGGCGTGGTCAACATCGTGACCGGCTTCGGTCAGGACTGCGGCCGCACGCTGACGAGCCATCCGCTCGTGTCGAAAATCGCGTTCACTGGTGGGCCGGAAACGGCGCGCCACGTGGTGCGTAATTCGGCCGAGAACCTCGCGGCCACGTCGCTCGAACTGGGCGGCAAGTCGCCGGTGCTCGTGTTCGACGACGCCGATCTCGACAGCACCGCAAATGCGGTCGTAGCCGGCATCTTCGCCGCGACCGGGCAGAGCTGCGTGGCGGGTTCGCGCCTCGTCGTACAGCGTGGCATTCACGCCGCGCTGCTCGAGCGGCTGGTGGCGAAGGCCGCGACGATCCGCATCGGCAATCCGCAGAACGTGGACACCGAAATGGGTCCGCTCGCGACGAAGCGTCAGCTCGAACATATTCAGCGCGTGCTGCAAGCAAGCGTCGAGGCGG
Organism: Paraburkholderia phosphatilytica; assembly: GCF_003443895.1. GTDB lineage: Bacteria > Pseudomonadota > Gammaproteobacteria > Burkholderiales > Burkholderiaceae > Paraburkholderia > Paraburkholderia phosphatilytica. The sequence continues at coordinate 36,833 of NZ_QQOA01000056.1, forward strand.
GCGGCAAGGTCGTGACCGGCGGCCGCGTACCGCAGGCCGGTTCGCGCGAAGGCGTGCCGGCGGGCGGCTTCTTCTTCGAGCCGACCATCGTCGACTGTCCGCATGCGCAGGTGCCGAGCGTCGTCGAAGAGCTGTTCGGACCGGTGCTGAGCGTGGTCACGTTCGATACCGAAGCGGACGCGATCCGTCTCGCGAACGACACCCGCTACGGGCTCGCATCGGGTGTCTTCACGCGCAGCCTCACGCGCGCGCATCGCGTCACGCGTGCGCTGCGCGCGGGCATCGTCTGGGTCAACACGTATCGCGCGGTGTCGCCGATCGTGCCGTTCGGCGGCTACGGCTTGAGCGGCCTCGGCCGTGAAGGCGGGCTCGACGCGGTGCTCGACTACACGCGCACGAAGTCCGTCTGGATCCGCACCTCCGACGAACCGATCGCCGATCCGTTCGTGATGCGCTGACGCGCCCGTCCTTAGCCAACCGGAGTCCGCATGTTCTACGAAATCCGCACGTATCGCATCAAGACCGGCGCCGTGCCCGCTTACCTGAAGCTCGTCGAGGAAGAAGGGATCGCGCTGCAGAAGCGCTATCTCGGCGATCTGATCGGCTACTTCTTCTCGGAGATCGGCCCGTTGAACGAGATCGTGCACATCTGGGCGTATCCGAGTCTCGACGAACGCGAACGCCGCCGCGCGGCGCTCGCACAAGACCCGGCCTGGATCGAATTCGCGCCAAAGATCCAGGCGCTGATGGAAGAGATGCAGAACAAGATCATGAAGCCCGCGCGCTTCTCGCCACTCACCTGACCGAAGCGACGACGCGGGCCGACCACAGCCGTACCGTTACCACACAAGCAAACTGGAGGAAGACATGAGCAGCAGATGGACCCTGTATATCGCGCCGCTGATCGCCGTGTGCGCGGCGACCGTGGCGTCGGCGCCGGCCGCGTACGCCGCCGACCCGATCGTGTTTACCAGCTGGGGCGGCACGACGCAGTCGTCGCAGCAGAAGGACTGGGCGCAGCCGTTCACGCAGCAGACTGGCGTCAACGTGATGATGGATGGCCCCACCGACTACGGCAAGCTGAAGGCGATGGTGGACAGCGGCAATGTGAACTGGGACGTGGTCGACGTGGAAGGCGATTTCGCGTTCGCCGCGGAGAAGGCGGGGCTGGTCGAGCCGATCGATTATTCCGTCGTGAACAAGAGCGA
>NZ_QQOA01000057.1 GCF_003443895.1 Paraburkholderia phosphatilytica
ATTCGCCAATACAACAAGCAAGCTGCCCCGTTGAAATGGAAGTATTCCGATCCAACTCGACGCATCCGGTGCAATTCATCCGGTTCAGCGGACTAGCCAGCAGGGACGCGTGGCCGCACGGCAGCGTGCGTGTGCGGCCACGCGCGACATCATGATTGCCGCTCCGGCAGCCAGAACCGGCGTTATGCAAAAATTGCATGAAAGGATGCTGCAATAGCATCCCCTTTTTCCGCGGAATCCCTACTATTCGTATTGACGCGACGACGGCCTGATCGATCTGGCCGACCAGCCCGGTTTTTGCCGGGGACAAGCTGGTTCGCGCGCACGGACAAGAAATCAATTCATTCAGGATTCCAAGCTAAAAGGACTAGCACCATGCTCGCAACCACACGCATCGAACACGATCTGCTCGGCGATCTCGCCGTTCCCGACGAAGCCTACTATGGCGTGCACACGCTGCGCGCGCTGACCAACTTCCCGATTACCGGCCTGCCGATCTCGACGTACCCGAATCTCGTCAACGCGCTCGCTTACGTGAAGGAAGCCGCCGCGCTCGCGAACTGCGAACTCGGGCTGCTCGACGAGCGCAAGACCAAGGCGATCGTGCATGCATGCCGTCAGATCCGCACGGGCGTCGCGCATGAACATTTCGTGGTGGACGTGATCCAGGGCGGCGCGGGCACGTCGACCAACATGAACGCGAACGAGGTGATCGCGAACCTGGCGCTGGAGCATCTCGGCTGCCGGCGCGGCGACTACGCGACACTGCATCCGAACGAAGACGTGAACCTCGGCCAGAGCACCAACGACGTCTATCCGACCGCGCTGAAAATCGCGACCTACATGGGCATCGCGCAGCTCGTGGACGCGATGGGCGTGCTGCGCGCTTCGTTCGAGCGCAAAGCGGAGGAGTTCAAGGACGACCTCAAGATGGGTCGCACGCAGCTGCAGGACGCCGTGCCGATGACGCTCGGCCAGGAGTTCAGCACCTTCGCGGTGATGCTGGGCGAAGACGAAGAGCGCCTGCGCGAAGCGTCGAAGCTGATCTGCGAAATCAACCTGGGCGCAACGGCGATCGGAACCGGCATCAACACGTCGCCGGACTACGCACCGCTCGCGTGCCGGCACCTTGCCGCGGTGACCGGTATTCCGGTCACCACGTCGCCGAATCTCGTCGAAGCGACGCAGGACGTTGGCTCGTTCGTGCAGCTTTCGGGCGTGTTGAAGCGGGTGGCGGTGAAGCTCTCGAAGACCTGCAACGACCTTCGTCTGCTGTCGAGCGGCCCGCGCGCGGGTCTCGGCGAAATCAACCTGCCGCCGGTGCAGGCCGGCTCCAGCATCATGCCGGGCAAGGTGAACCCGGTGATTCCCGAGGTGGTCAACCAGATCGCGTTCGAAGTGATCGGCAACGACGTGACGGTCAGCTTTGCGGCCGAAGCCGGCCAGCTGCAGCTGAATGCATTCGAGCCGATCATTGCGCACAGCCTGTTCAAGAGCGTCGCGCATCTGCGTGCGGGGTGCCTGACGCTCGCGTCGAAGTGCGTGGACGGCATCACGGCGAATCGCGAGCGGCTGCGCTCGCTCGTCGAGAACTCGATCGGCATCGTGACCGCGCTCAATCCGTACATCGGCTACGTGAACGCGACGCAGGTGGCGCAGGAAGCGTTGCTGTCCGGTCGCGGCGTGGCGGAAATCGTGATCGAAAAGGGCTTGCTGACGCGCGCGCAGCTCGATGAAATCCTGCAGCCCGCGATGCTGACGCAGCCGCGTCAGGCGCTGGTGTTTGGGGATCGCTGACACGCGTTGAAGCATGACGGTCCGTGCGCGTTGCGGTTCCGCGCACGGACCTCCTGGCGTCAATTCGTCAGAGCCGCTCCAGCATCAGATCGAGATTCTGCACGGCCGCGCCTGAAGCACCTTTACCAAGGTTGTCGAACACCGCCGCAAGCAGCACCTGTCCATGCTCGTCGCTGGCGAACACACCCAGGCGGAGATCGTTGGTGCCATTCAACGCTTGCGGATCGAGGCACGCCGCCGTGCGCGATTCATCGAGCGACATCACCTGCACGTGACGCGTATCCACGTAATGACGCGCGAGGCAGGTCTGCAGTGTCGCGGCGCTCACGCCCGTCTGCAACAGACGCAGTTCCAGCGGAATGGTCAGCACGATGCCTTGCCGGAACGCGCCGTACGCCGGCAGGAAAAACGGACGCTGGCCGAGCCCCGCATGGTGCTGGATCTCCGGCGTGTGCTTGTGCCGCAGTTCCAGCCCGTACACCTGAAACGCCGGCGCACTTGCTGCGTTCGGCCCTTCGTGTTCTTCGACCCGCGCCCGCCCACCGCCTGAGTAGCCCGACACCGCATGAATGGCAAACGGGTAGTCGCGCGGCACCAGCCCGGCCTCGATTAACGGCCTGAGCAGGCCGATTGCGCCCGTCGGATAGCAACCCGGATTCGTCACGCGCCGCGCGTTCGCGATCGACCGCGCCTGTCCCTCCGCCATCTCCGGAAATCCGTAGGTCCAGCCCAGCGCCGTGCGATGCGCGGAGCTCGCGTCGATCACGCGGACGGCGGGATTCCCGATCGCCTCCACCGCTTCACGCGCGGCCGCATCGGGCAGACACAGGATCGCGATATCGCATGCGTTGATCGCTTCGGCACGGCGCTGCGGGTTCTTGCGGTCGCTAGCCGGCAGCGTAAAGACGCGCAGATCGGCGCGGCCGTGCAGGCGCTCGTGAATCTGCAGCCCGGTCGTGCCCTGGTCGCCATCGATGAAAACAACGGGGTGGCTCATGTCGCTGATCCTCGGAAACGTGCGTTGCCATAAAGGGAGAAAGCAGCCCTTATGTTCGGCGCGACGCTAGAATCGGTAAAGTTGAATTTCATGACTTTGAGATTCAGTTTTTATGAACCGAGGGGGGCGTCATGCGGGAAATCAGTCTGGATCGTTTGCGCACGCTGGTGGCAATCGCCGAGCGCGGCTCGTTCGTCGAGGCGGCGCGCGCATTGCACCTCGCGCCGCCCACGGTCAGTTTGCACATCGCGGAACTCGAAAGCCGGGTGGGGGCGCAGTTGCTGTCGCGGCAACGCGGCAGCGTGCGTCCGTCGGCGATCGGCGAGGTCCTGGTGGAACGCGCGCGTCGTTTGCTGGCGGACGCCGAACGCACGCTCGACGACATCGAGCGGCAGGTTCAGGGGCTGGCCGGTCGCGTGCGGCTGGGCGCATCGACCGGCGCGATCGTGCATCTGCTGCCGCGCGCGCTCGAAGCGCTGAACCGGGATCACCCGGGCATCGACGTGCAGGTCGCCGTGCTGACGTCGCAGGAAACGCTCGCGCGCATCGCGGATGGCCTGCTCGACGTGGGACTGGTTGCGTTGCCGCAACCGCCGGCCGCGGGTCTCGTGGTCAAGCGCTGGCGGCGCGACCCAGTCATGGCGTTCCTGCCCGCGGACTGGGCGGCGCCTGCGCGCGTCACGCCGAAGTGGCTTGCCGGCCGTCCGCTGATTCTCAACGACGCGAGCACGCGGCTGTCGAGACAGACCGCGGAGTGGTTTGCGGCGGACGGCTACCAGCCGGTGCCGCGGATCGAGCTCAACTACAACGATGCGATTCGCAGTCTCGTCGCGGCTGGATATGGCGCCGCGTTGCTGCCGCACGAGGCGCCGACGCCGCTCGCCGATGCGCGCGTCGTGATGCGTCCGCTGCGGCCCGCGCTGTGGCGAGAACTGGGCATCGCGCATCGGGCGGGGCAGGTCGAACGTGCCGTCCAGCATGTGCTGGATGCGCTGTGGGCGTTGCGTGCGCGGTGACGCCTATTCGTCAGACCAACGTCGTTGGCCCAACCCCAGGGTAAACGAATATTTGCATATGGCTAATGATTTATACAATGGCAAAAAATCGTCGCCGTGACTGAGGTGCTTCAACGCCATCCGCAACCTCGCTCGCGGTCGCCCTGAAGCTAAAGCCTGATGCCTGAGCCTGACGGCCTGGAGTGAGACATGCCTACCCCCATCGTGGCCGCCGAGGCCGTTGACGTCGATCTGTCGGTCGAAGAAGGGTCGCTGCTGCGCAAGGTCGCGTGGCGGATCGTGCCGTTCCTGTTCCTCTGCTACGTCGTGTCGTTTCTCGACCGCATCAACATCGGTTTCGCGCAGTTGCAGATGAAGCACGACCTGGGCTTCAGCGACGCGATGTACGGCCTCGGCGCCGCCGCGTTCTATGTCGGCTACGTCGCGTTCGAGGTGCCGAGCAACATGCTGCTCGCGAGGTTCGGCGCGCGCAGGACGTTCGCGCGCATCATGCTGCTGTGGGGGCTCGCCTCGACGGGCATGATGTTCGTGTCGAACGCGCCGTCGTTCTACGCGCTGCGCTTCCTGCTCGGCGTCTTCGAGGCGGGCTTCTTTCCGGGCATCGTGCTGTACGTGACCTACTGGTTCCCGGCCAACCGCCGCGCAGCCGTGATGTCGATTTTCTTTGCCGGCGTCGCGGTAGCGGGCGTGCTGGGCGGCCTCTTTTCCGGCTGGATCATGAAGGACATGGCCGGTTTGCTGGGGCTGTACGGCTGGCAATGGATGTTCGTGCTGGAAGGCATCCCCGCGCTCGTGCTTGCAGCCGTCGCACTGGGCTGTCTCGTCGATACGCCGCGCGAGGCCCGCTGGCTGACCGACACCGAAAAGCTCACGCTGACGCGACTGTGCCGAAGCGACGCACGTGAGCACGCCACACACGGGCGGCGTGGTCTTGCGGCGGCGCTCTTCGATCCGAAGGTGTATCTGTTCGCATTCGTCTATTTTTCGCTAACGTGCGCATCGCTCACGCTCAATTTCTGGATGCCGTTGATCATTCGCGACTTCGGCGTGCACGACGTGATGTCGATCAGTCTGTATTCGGTCGTGCCCAATGCGATCGGTGCGGTGGGGCTGATGCTGGTTGCGCGGCATTCCGACCAGACCGAAGAACGCCGCCGGCATTTTTCGTTCTGCACGATCGGCGGCGCGCTGGCATTCGGCGCGTTGACGTTGCATGTCGGCAATCTGGCCGTGATGCTCGGCTTTCTTTCGATGGCGTGCGTGCTGATATTCGCGGCACTGCCGATCTTCTGGGCGGTGCCGTCGACGCAACTGTCCGGCGATGCGGCGGCGGCAGGCATCGCACTCATCAGCAGCATCGGCATCACGAGCGGCATCGTGAGCCCGTGGGTGATCGGCATGATTCGAACCAGTACAGGCAGCATCGACGGCGCGGTGTATCTGCTGTCAGCATTGCTCGTTGTGAGCGGCATCGCGATGCTGTTCGGCGTGAAGCGTTCAGTCGCGGCGTAGCGCGTTTTGCAGCATCCTTAGCCGCGTCTTGCCGTTGGGCGTGAAGTCGGTCCAGAAACGCACGAGCCCTTCGCGGCGCAGATGGCAGGACATCGCGAAGCGGAGCAGCATGCGTGGCTGAGTGGCGTCGATCTCGATGTCGATCCATTTCAGACGCGGCTCGTACGCGAGCAGCGTCGCCTCGATCCCATGTTTCAGCCGCTGCGCCGACGATGGCAGATGCCGGTAAATGGCGGACAGGTCGTCGAGCCCGTAATCCGGCAAATGCGCGAGCGCGTGGCGCCTGCTGTTCAGAATGCGCTGGATGTTGTCGCGCACCGACAGGAACGTCTGGACTTCAAGCGAGAAGTCGTTCACGTTCGATCCATCCGCGAAGTGACCCGTGATCGGTTCGAACAGCCCCGGTCCGGCGTGCGTCATGACCTAGCCTTCAGCGCGGAGGGTGTGTCGTCGAACGCCACGCCGATGCCGTCTTCGTCGTTGAACGCGAGTCTCACTATCTGTGTTTTGCAATGCTGCGCCGCGTACCAGCAGTTCGCGTGAGAGCACGGGCAGGATCTGCTGGTCCAGCAGACTGTCGATATTGCGCGCGCCGGAATCGGGCAGCCGTTATCGCGGTCTCGCGCAGGACATGGGGCTGCGCGCGCCGCCACGCGCTACGCTGCCTTGCTCTTCGCCGTTTTGGTACGGGTCGACGCGGTCGCGTTCTTCTTCAGGTGGCTGAGGTTGTAGTCGATCGCGGCCTTCACCAGACGCTTCAGCTTGTGCGCATCCACCTTGTCGCCTTCGAAGAAATCGATCGCGCGCCGAGCGTTGCCGTCGAGCCCGTCGTTGAAAAGCTGGTCCGGATCCGGAATGCCCGCGCCATGCATGAACGTGACTTTCACCTTGCCCTTGTGCGCGTTTGCCACCGCGATCATGCCGTCGCGCGACCACACGGGGCTGCCCATCCACTTCCATTCCTCGATCACCTCGGGGTCGGCGTCGAGCATGACCTTGCGGATGCTCGCAAAGGTCTTGCCGCGCCAGTCGGTGAGCTCGGCGATCATCTGGTCGATTCGTTCGGAAGGGTTCATGGTCATAGGCGCTCCGTGTGCCGGATTGAGGTTGTGTGCAGTGCAGCCGCGTCAGTCGATGCGCGCGACGACCTGCTCCAGTTCGCCGAAGAAACGTTGCCATCCCGCCTGGGCGCCGTGGTAGGCCTGCTGCTGATCCGGCCGGAAGCCCGACTGCTCCATGCGCAGATGCGTGCCGGCGCCGGCAGCCGTGAGCGTCCACGTGACGACGCTCTCGAGACCGTACGCCGCCCACGTGTACGACAGCGTTTTGTGCGCCTCGACGACGAGCACCTTGCAGTCTACCGCGCCCCAGTCGGCGGTCAGCTTGAACGAATGGTCGACGACGGGCGCGAAGTCGTTCTTCATCAGCCATTCCGCGATCAGATGCGGCTGCGTGAGTGCGCGCCAGATCTTTTCCGGCGCATGCGGAATCTCGCGTTCGACGACGACGGAGAGCGTTTCGGTCGTGGGCTTGCTCATTGATCCATCCTTCTGAGTAGGTCTTCGAGACGATCGAACCGGTTCTGCCAGAAGCTGGCCATCTGGCTCGTCCAGTCGATCAGTGGCGCAAGCGCGCCGAGCTGCGCGCTGTAATGCGTTTGACGGCCCTGCTGGCGATCGCGCACCAGCCCGGCCTGCTTCAGCACGCCGAGATGCTTCGACACCGCCGGTTGTGACACGCCCGCCTGAGCGGTCAGCGCGCCGACCGTCTGCTCGCCTTCGCGGCATAGCCGTTCGAAGAGCGCGCGACGGGTGGGGTCGGCGAGGGTACGGAAGAGCGTATCGTGAATGTCCGACATTTTAACGTATAACTGGTGAGTTATTGAATTGCATGTTACTGCGCAGTTATATTTTTGGCAAGCACGACGAGAAAACTCGAAAGCACGCATGAACTCGCATGCCTGGAAGGTTATAGATAGTTCGGGTGTTCCCGGCGCGGCTCAATCCGCGGCGGGCATCGGGCTTCCGAGTAGCCGCATGATCGCGGCCACCGATGCGTTCGTCGGGACCACGCTGGTGTCGAACGTCAGCTCGGGTGCGAGCGGCGCTTCGTAGACATCGCCGATGCCCGTCAGGTTGGCGAGTTCGCCGGCGCGGGCGCGCCGGTAGAGTCCTTTGGGATCGCGCGCTTCGCACACGGCGAGCGGCGTAGACAGATAGACCTCGACGAACCGTTGCTCGCCCACCGTCTGGCGCGCGATGTCGCGATCGGCGCGATAGGGCGAGACCAGCGCGGCGATCGCGACGATGCCGGTGTCGTTGAGTTCGCGGCAGCGCACCGCGACGCGGCGGACGTTTTCGCTGCGGTCCTGCGGCGAGAAGCCCAGATCGCGGCACAGCGTCTGCCGTACCGCGTCGCCATCCAGCACGTCGCAGTTCACGTGTTGTTCGGCGAACGCGGCCGCGAGCGCGTCAGCGAGCGTTGTTTTGCCCGCAGCGCTCAGGCCCGTCAGCCATACCGTGCAGGGAAGGTTATTCATCGGTGGTTCCGATATTACCGGAACAGCAGGCAGCGGCCAGCGCGATCACGCTGGCCACCGCATCGCTCGTCACGCAGAGCGATGCAGCAAGACCCGCGCCTCGATTTCAATGCTTGAGACAGGTGTCGGCATTCTTCCAGGTGCAGGTGTCGAGGCCGGTATGCACGATCGGCTTCACCGTTTTCCCTTCGGCAAGATCACGCATCACCATCGCGGCCTGATAGCCCATTTCCTCCGGCCGCTGTCCGACCAGCACGTTGACCTTGTGGTCCTTCAGTGCCTGCATTTCCGGTCCGAGCGTATCCGCCGACACGATCACGAACTTGCCGCTCTGGATCTTGTCCATGATCGGCGCGACGACCTGCGAATACGCCTGCGGCGCGAACAGCGGCCAGCCGCCTTCCAGCACGAACGCGTCGAGGCCGGTCGAATTGGCGGTCAGCGTGTCCTGCATCATCTGGTTCGCTTTCGCCGCGTCGTCGTTCACGTAAAGCGGGCAGGCGCTGATTTCCTTCCAGCCGTTCTCGCCCGCGAGCTTCGTAATGCCTTTCTTGCCCGACAGCGCATCGCGCGTGCCCTGAGCGCGCTGGTTGATGTTCTCGGCCGCGGGGTTGCCCATCACGAGACAGATGTTGCCGCCCTTCGGCATCAGTTGCTTCAGCTGTTCGCCGAGCTTCACGCCCAGTTCGTAGTTATCCGTGCCGACGTAGCTCTTGCGCAGCGACTGGTCTTTCGGCAGCAGGTCGGCGTCCGCGGTGATGATCGGGATCTTCGTGTTGCGGCGGCGGATCACCTCGGCCACGGCCGGTGCGTTCGAAGGCGAGATCGCGATAGCCGAGACGCCCTTCGTCAGCAGGTCGTCGATGATCTGCACTTCCGCGCTTTCATCGGCGGCCGTCGCGGGGCCGGTGTAGTAGCAGGTGTAGCCCTGCTTGTTGAGCTCCTTGTTGGCCCGGTCGCAACCCTGATGCATGAGGTCGAAGTAGGGGTTGTCGAGCCCCTTCACGACCAGCGCCAGGGTCTTGTCCGCGGAGAAAGCGGGGGACGCCAGCATCGCGAGTCCACCGGCCACGGCAAGACACTTCAATAGCTTGTTCATCATCGTCTCCTGTTCGACGCCGTTTCGCGGCGCCCATGTCTGCTCGCACAACTTTTTGTATCAGGCGCGAGGAAGGCCCGTCCTCGAGCTTGGTTTCGGCCTTGCCGCGGAACCTCGCGTTGCTTGCGAACATCTGCGTCCGGCAGTCCGCGTGCTGCCCGTCCGCCCTCGTCGCGTCGGCCCGATGAAGGCCGAGGCGACCGAAGCCATTTCAACCGGCCTGCCGGTCTCCGCCGAGCCGGTTGAAGAGCACGGCGACGATGATGAACGATCCGACCACCGTGCCCTGCCAGAACGAATCGACGCCGAGCAGGATCAGGCTGTTGCGGATCACCTCGATGAGCGCGGCGCCCACCACGGTGCCGAATGCGCTGCCGATGCCGCCCATCAGATTGGTGCCGCCGATCACGGTCGCGGCGATCACGCGCAACTCGTCGCCGGTGCCGAGGCCGGTCGTCACCGCGCCGAGCCAGCCCACTTCGAGAATCGCCGCGACGCCTGCCATCAATCCGCCGAGCACATACACGGAGCAGATGATGCGGCGCACCGGCACACCGGTGAGGTTCGCCGCGTAGCGGTTGCCGCCGACCGCGAACACATAGCGGCCCCAGCGCGTGTACGTGAACGCGAACCAGAACAGCACGGCGAGCACGATCAGGAACCACACGGGATTGGCGACGCCCAGCGTCGCGCCGCCGCCGAGCGCGAGCAGCTTGCTGCCGTCGGGACCGAAATCGAAGATGGTGCGGCTGCGCGAGATCACGAGCGCGAGGCTGCGGCCGACGCTCAGCATGCCGAGCGTCACGACGAACGGCTGCATGTCGAGATACGCGATCAGGATGCCGTTCACGAGGCCGACCAGCCCGGCGGTCGCGAGCCCCATGCCGATGCCGGCCCAGATCGGCCAGCCGGCGTTCATCACGACCGACAGCACGATGCCGCTGATGCCGATCGTCGATCCGACCGAAATGTCGATGCCGCCCGTCACGATCACGGCCATCATGCCGAGCGCGACGATGGCGACGAACGCGAAGTTACGCGTGACGTTGAAGAGATTCTGCGACGTCGCAAACGTCGAAGTCGCGAATGAAAGGACGACGCAGGCAATGACCGTGGCGAGCACGACCCAGAACACCTGGCTTGCAATCATGCCGGTCCAGCGGGTATGCGTTTTCGCGGCCTGCGGATCATCGAGTAAGGCGGGCATCGTGGTGGGCCTCTCCGGCGCGTCGTTCAATCAGGGTCTCCATGCAGCGCAGTCAGGCGGCGGCGATCGCTCCGGTGATGAGGCCGGTCACTTCCTCCGGCGACGACGCTTCGGTTTTCTTGTCAGCCACCTTGCGGCCGCGCCGCATCACGACCACGCGATGCGCGACCGTGAAGACGTCGGGCATCCGATGGCTGATCAGGATGACCGCAATGCCATGTTCGGACAGACGATGGATGAGGTCGAGCACCTCGGCCACCTGGCGCACGCTGATCGCGGCCGTCGGTTCGTCCATGATCACGAGTCGTGCTTCGGAGAGGCGCGTGCGCGCGATCGCCACGGCCTGCCGCTGTCCACCCGACATCTGGCGCACGAGATCGCGTGGCCGCGTCTCCGATTTCAGTTCCTTGAAGAGCTCGCCGGCGCGGCGGTACATGGCTGCGTGATCGAGCACGCGGATCGGGCCGAAGCCGATGCGCGGTTCGCGGCCGAGAAATACGTTGGCAGCGGCCGTCAGGTTGTCGCAGAGCGCGAGGTCCTGATAGACGACCTCGATGCCTTGTGCGCGCGCATCGACCGGCCGGCTGAAATGCACCGGCTTGTCGTCGATCAGGATCTCGCCGTGCGAAGGCGGAAAATTACCGGCGATGACTTTCACCAGTGTCGACTTGCCGGCCCCGTTGTCGCCCATCAGGCCGACCACCTGGCCCGGTTCGAGGCTGAGCGTCACGTCGGTCAGCGCGTGGATGGCCCCGAAGTGTTTGGAGACGCCTCTGAGTTCTAGAAGACTCATGGACTGGTCGCGCTCCTCGATGGAGGTGCCCCGTAAATTTGCTCGGGCGACGGGTAGATATGCTAACTAGTGTTTTTTAGAGCACGACGGCACTTTTAGCAAGGCGCTTTCAATCGCGACTTTCCCGCGCCGTCTCAGCGAAAACCCCAGGTGGAAACGGCTTGTCGACTATCGGGCTACTGGTATGATGACATCGTGACGGCATAAGTGATGAGCAAATAAAATTGCGACCGTCGGCTGGTTTCAGGCAGTGCAACGGCGTTTAACCAGACAGGAGACAGCAAGATGAAAGCATCGAAGCGGTGGCTCGCGGTCGCGTTTGCCACCTTGATGGCCGCTGGCGCTTCGGGCGCCGCTCAGGCGGCCAACCTCATCGCCATCATCACCCCCTCGCACGACAATCCATTCTTCAAGGCCGAAGCCGACACCGCGAACGCGCGGGCGAAGTCGCTTGGCTACGACACCATCGTCCTTTCGCACGACGACGACGCGAACAAGCAGTCGAACCTCGTCGACACTGCGATCGCTCGCGGCGCGAAGGCGATCATCCTCGACAACGCGGGATCGGAAGCGTCGATCGCGGCTGTCAAGAAGGCGAAAGCCGCCGGCATTCCATCGTTCCTGATCGATCGCGAGATCAACGCGACCGGCATCGCGGTCTCGCAGATCGTGTCGAATAACTACCAGGGCGCGCAGCTCGGCGCGCGCGCGTTCGTGAAGGCGCTCGGCGAGAAGGGCAACTATGTGGAACTGGTTGGACGTGAAGCCGACATCAACGCCGGCATCCGTTCGAAAGGCTTTCACGACGTGATCGACCAGTTCTCGAACATGAAGATGGTCGAGCGGCAGTCGGCGAACTGGAGCCAGACCGAAGCCTATACGGTGATGGAGACGATCCTGCAGAGCCATCCCGACATCAAGGGGGTGATTGCCGGCAACGACACGATGGCGATGGGCGCGAACGCGGCATTGAAGGCGGCGAAGCGCAGCGACGTGATCATCGTCGGCTTCGACGGCAGCAACGACGTGCGCGACGCGATCATGCGCAACGAGATCCGTGCGACCGTGCTGCAACCCGCGGCCGAAGCGGCGAACGACGCGGTCGATCAGGCCGACAAGTATCTGAAGACCGGCTCGACCGGCAAGCCGGAAAAGCAGCTGATCAACTGCTCGCTGATCACGAAGACGAACGCGGGCAAGCTCGACATGTTCGCGCTGCGCTGAGCTGAGTGCATGGATGACGGGGCGCGCGGCGTGCCCCGTTCGTCGTCCGGAACCAGACGAGGTGTCCCATGGGTGTTCTTCGGTACGCGGCGATCGCGATCGTCGCGAGCGGAGCGTTGCACGGCTGCAAGCTGGTCAAGCATGACGTCGAGACGTCGAACGGCTCGCACGACAACTACGCGTCGGCGGGCTACGACCCGAATGCGATGGTCGCGACGATGTGGAGCACGAAGATCGTGCCCGACATCGAGAAGCGCGCGGTCGACTACCGCACGCTGCGCGATGCGATCAAGGCCGACCCCGATGCGGCCGGGAAGCAGTACGGCTACCGGGGCAAGGACGACGGCGCGCCGTGGAATTTCCCGACGAAAGTGCAGGGCAAGATCGTCGAGGTCGACACGCAGTCGAGCCAGGGTACGGTGGGCATCGACGTGGATGGCAGCGGCAAGCCGACGGTGATCGTCGACATCGGTCCGACGGTGCTCGGTACCACGCTGCGCGATACGCTCGACTTCATCTCGTTCACCAACTTCCGCAACCAGATCGAGTACGCGCAGTTCGGCACGGCGCTCAACGCGTACGCGGTGAATCACGTGATGAAGCCGCTGCCGCGCGAAGCGCTGAACGGCAGGACCGTGACGGTGACGGGTGCGTTCTCGTACGATTCGTCGAGCGATCAGCCTGAGATCGTGCCGCTCGCGGTGAGCGTGGGAGGCAGCTGATGAGTGATGCGCAGACGGACGACGTGATCCTGCACGTGGAAGGCGTGACGAAGGTTTATCCCGGAACGGTCGCGTTGAAGGAAGTGAATTTCGCGGTGCGGCGCGCGGCAGTCAACGTGCTGGTCGGCGAGAACGGCGCCGGCAAGTCGACGCTGATGAGGATCATCGCAGGCGCCGAGCAGCCGAGCACCGGTCAACTAATACTCGACGGCAAGCCGGTCGGGTTGCACAGCAGTGCCGAGGCATTGCAGCATGGCATCGGCATCGTGTTTCAGGAACTCAACCTGTTCCCGAACCTGACGATCGCCGAGAACGTCTTCATCGCACATGAGATCACGCGCGGCGGCGTGGATATCGACAGCGACGCGCAGCGCGCCAAGGTTCGCGCGTTGCTGAAGCGGCTCGAACTCGACCTGAGCCCCGATACGCTGGTCGAAGACTTGCGCATCGGTCAGCAGCAGCTGGTGGAAATCGCGAAGGCGCTTGCGCACGACGCACGCATCCTGATCCTCGACGAACCGACGTCGGCGTTGAGCGCGGCGGAAGTCGACGTGCTGTTCCAGGTGATCTCGGACCTGAAAGCGCAGGGCGTCGCGATCGTCTATATCTCGCACCGGCTCGAAGAGCTGATCCGTATCGGCGACTTCATCACGGTGCTGCGCGATGGACGTATCACTGGCCACCAGCCGATGGCCGACATCGACGTGCCGTGGATCGTGCGGCAAATGGTGGGCCGCGATACGAAAGACTTCTCGCGCCCGGTCGGACACGAGCGCGGCGCCGAAGTGCTGAGCCTGCGCGACGTCACGTTGCCGCGCAAGGGCACGGGCCTGCTGGTCGATCACGTGTCGCTGTCGCTGCACGCGGGCGAGATCGTCGGCATCTACGGGCTGATGGGCGCGGGGCGCTCCGAGTTGTTCGAGTGCATTCTCGGCTGCCATCCGCTTTCAACCGGCGACGTCGTGCTCGACGGCAAGCCGCTGAACGGCCTGCCGATCGCGCGCCGCGTCGCGCACGGACTCGCGCTGATTCCCGAGGACCGCAAGGCGGATGCGCTGCTGCCGATCCTGTCGATCGGCGACAACATGACGCTCTCGAGCCTTGCCGATTTCGCGCGCGGTTTCCATATCAGCACGCAGCGCGAGCAGCGCTCGGTGCTCGACTACATCCGCGATCTCGCGATCAAGGTAGCCGACTGGCGTCTGCCGGTGAGCTCGCTGTCGGGCGGCAACCAGCAGAAGGTGGTGATCGCGCGGGCGCTGATGACGTCGCCGAAGGTGCTGCTGATGGACGAGCCGAGCCGCGGCATCGACGTCGGCGCGAAGGCGGACATTTTCAAGGTGATGCGCGACCTTGCGGGCCGTGGGCTCGGCGTGCTGTTCGTCACGTCGGACCTGGAGGAAGTGATGGCGCTGTCGGATCGCATTCTGGTGATGTCGAACGGACGGGTGACCGCCGAATACGACGCATCGGACGCGACGCAGGACGCGCTCGTTACTGCGTCCGCGATCGGGCATCGCACCGGCCACGCGTCGAGTGCCGAGCGCGCGGCGGCTTGAGTGGGCGTGGGTGCGTTTTCAGGCATCGCGCACAGACGCACAGCGCTACGTATGACACTGCATTGCCAGCATTCATCATCCGGAGAGACTCCATGACGATGGCCATCAAGAGCACGGCACCCGGCGCGAACGTCGGCGAAGCGCCGCTTCTGCTGCTGCTCAAGCTGCGGACGTTCATCGCGCTGTTCGCGGTCGTGATCTTCTTCTCGTTTGCCGCGCACAATTTTCTCAGCATCGAGAACATGCTCATCATGTCGCGACACGTCGCGCTCAACGCGTTCCTCGCGATCGGCATGACGTTCGTGATCGTCGCGGGCGGCATCGATCTGTCGGTGGGATCGATCGTCGGGCTCACCGGCATGGTGGCGGGCGGGCTGATTCTCAACGGCATTCCGATCGGCGAACACTACACGCTGTACCTGAGCGTGCCGATGGTGATCGTATGTGCGCTGCTCACAGGCGTGCTGGTCGGTGCGATCAACGGCCTGCTGATCACGCGCCTCAACGTCGCGCCGTTCATCGCGACGCTCGGCACGCTGTACATCGCGCGCGGCGCCGCGCTGCTGTCGTCGGGCGGCGAGACGTTTCCGAACCTGACCGGCAACGCCGACTACGGCACGACCGGCTTTCCGATTCTCGGCAGCGCGACCATTGTCGGTTTGCCGCTTACGGTGTGGCTGCTGATCGTGGTCGGTGTGGTTGCTGCGTATATCGCGGGGCGCACGCCGCTCGGCCGGCAGATCTACGCAATCGGCAGCAACGAGCGCGCGGCGCAGCTATCCGGCGTACGAGTCAACCGCGTGAAGCTATTCGTCTACATGTTCTCCGGGCTGTGTGCGGCGATCGTCGGGCTGATCATCTCGTCGGAGCTCGTCGCATCGCATCCGATGAGCGGCGAGACGTTCGAGCTGAACGCGATCGCGGCCGCGGTGCTGGGCGGCACGTCGATGTCGGGCGGACGGGGGAAGATCGGCGGCACCATCGTCGGTGCATTCGTGATCGGCATTCTGTCCGATGGGCTCGTGATGATGGGCGTGAGCGCGTTCTGGCAGACCGTGATCAAGGGCGTGGTGATTGTCGCGGCGGTCGTGGTCGACCAGATCCAGCGGCGGGCGCAGCAGCGGTTCGCGCTGCAGAAGCAGGCTGCGACGGGAGCGTGAAGGATGAACGCATCGACCGGATCCTCCGCACGAGGTGACAACGGGCGCACGCTGCGCGGCGCGCTGATCGGCTGCGGTTTCTTTGCGCACAACCATTTGCACGCGTGGCAGGGTATCGACGGTGCGCAGATCGTCGCCCTCTGCGATGCCGACCGTAAGCGTCTCGATCACGCCGGCGACGAGTTCGGCGTCGAGCGACGCTATACGGATGCCGCCGCGCTGCTGCGCGACGAGCCGCTCGATTTCGTCGACATCGCGACGACCGTTGGCAGCCATCGTCAGCTGGTCGAGCTCGCGGCGAAAGCGGGCGTCGCGGTGATCTGTCAGAAGCCGTTCGCGCCGACGCTCGACGATGCGCGCGCGATGGTCGATACATGCCGCGAAGCCGGCGTGCCGTTGATGGCTCACGAAAACTTCCGTTGGCAAAGCGCGATTCAGGCGGTGGGCGCGGCGTTGCATGATGGCGCCATCGGTACGCCGTTCTGGGGCCGCGTGTCGTTCCGTTCGGCGTTCGACGTGTTCAGCGGTCAACCGTATCTCGCTGAGGGCAGGCGCTTCATCGTCGAAGACCTCGGCATCCATATTCTCGACATTGCGCGCTTTCTGTTCGGCGACGTGACGCGGCTCAGCGCGACGTTGTCGCGCGTGAATCCGACGATCAACGGCGAAGACGTTGCGACGATCCTGCTGTCGCATACGAAGGGCGTGAGCAGCATCGTCGATTGCAGTTATGCGACGCGGCTGCCGCACGAACTGTTTCCGCAGACGCTGATCGAGGTCGACGGCTCCGAAGGCACCTTGCGTCTCTTCGCCGATTACCAGTTGCAGATCCATACGCGCGACGGCACGACGATGCGGAAGGTTGTGCCGCCGGCGCTTGCGTGGGCGAGCGCACCGTGGGAAGCGATTCAGGGCAGCGTGGCCGCGATTCAGCGCCACTGGGTGGAGTGCCTGCGGCGCGGCGTCGAACCGGCGACGAGTGGCCGCGACAATCTGCACACGCTCGCGCTGGTCGAAGCGACGTATCGGTCCGCGCAACAGCAGCGGACCATCGAACTCGCTGAACTCGAAGCGGCATTTGGGGCGGCGCGATGAGTACCGCTGCGTTGTACTACGGCACGGAACAGAGCCAGCCGCCGCATCGGACGTTAACAGCGGGGCCGTGGTCCGCGCTGCTGATCGACGGCGCGTTGCATGAGATCCGCTACCGCGGCATCGAAGTCATCCGCATGGTCGCGTTCCTCGTGCGCGACAAGGACTGGGGCACGTGCCGGCCGTCGCTCGCGGGCATCGAAGTCGACGAGGGCGGTGACGCATTCCGTATCGCGTATCGCGCGCGCTGCGAGAACCCCGACGGCCACGTGCTCAGCTACGCGATTGCAATCGACTGCGCGGCAGGCGGCGCGCTGAGTCTGCATGCCGATGTGACCACGCACAGCGATTTCCTCACGGCGCGCTGCGGTTTCTGCGTGCTGCATCCAATCGATGGCGTGGCGGGCGCGCCGGCGCGCGTCGAACACGGCGACGGCACGCTAGACCATGCAGCGTTTCCGACGCTGATCGATCCGTGGCAGCCGTTCAAGGACATCCGCACGATCGAACACGATCTGCGCGACGGGCTCACAGTGCGCTGCGCATTCACCGGCGACGTGTTCGAGATGGAGGACCAGCGCAACTGGTCCGACGCGTCGTTCAAGACCTACTCGCGGCCGCTCGAATGGCCATGGCCGTACGTGCTGGAAGCCGGCGCGACGTGTGTGCAATCGGTGACACTGACGGTAGACGATCAAGCGTTTGCAGCGAGTGAAAACGCTGCGGTCGCGACCTCGACGCGTGCTGACGATGCGATCACCATCACGCTCGATCTGAACGAGTCACTATCGGAAAACGAAGAAGCCATGCCCGCGCTCGGCGTTGCCATCGCCGCCGACGAAGCGGACCTCGCGCTCGCGCGTCCTGCATTGCTCGCGGAGCTCGCGCCGCAGCAGCTGACCTTAAGCTTCGACCCGCTCGCCGGGCACGGCGTGCACGAGCTCGAACGGTTCGCAGCCCTGCAGCGCGACAGCGGCCTTCCCGCGGTGCTCGAGTACGCACTGCCCGGCGTCGACGCACCGCGCGCGGAACTCGCAGCGCTCGCCGCGCAACTCGAAGCTTCACGGCTCGACGTGACGGGCATCGTCGTCAGTCCGGCGGTGCATCGGCAATCGAATCCGCCGGGCAGCGTCAGTCCGCCGTGCCCACCGATGGACGACGTGTATCGCGAAGCCAGAAGCGCGTTTCCGCGCTTGCGTATCGGCGGCGGGATGCTCAGCTATTTCACCGAACTCAATCGCAAGCGGCCGCCGCTGGAACTCGTCGACTGGGTCACGCATGCGACCTGTCCGATCGTGCACGCCGCCGACGATCGCAGCGTGATGCAGACGCTCGAAGCGATCCCGGACATCACGCGCTCGTGCCGTGCGTTGATCGGCAAGCAGCCGTACGCGATCGGACCAGCTTCGATCGGCATGCGGCAGAACCCGTATGGATCGCGCGTGATGCCGAATCCCGATCGTGAACGAATTGCAATGGCGGCCTTCGATCCGCGGCAGCAGGCGCTGTTCGGTGCTGCGTGGCTCGCGGGTTACGCGGCGGCGCTCGCCGGCGCGCGGATTGACACGCTGACGCTCGGCGCGTTGACGGGTGCACGCGGTCTTGCGGACAGCAACGGCACCGGCGCGCGCTATCCGGTGTTCTACGTCGCGGCGGCGCTGGCCCGCGTGGCGGGCGCGCGGCGTTTGCGCTGCGATGTGAGCGGTAGCGATTCGCGTGAGATTGCCTGCTTGGCATCGCGTGATCGTGACGGGCGACGTCTGCGTGTGCTGATCGCGAATCTGACAGACGCGGTTCGCGGCATACGGCTGGACATCGGCCGCGAGGTGAAAGCAGTACAGACCATGCTGCTCGACGAAGCTAGCGCTGAAAATTTACCGGCGTGGCACCCGATCGCACTGGACGTATCGCTGAACGAAGAAGCGCCGATCGTGCTGCGCCCGTTCGCGTGCCTGTTCGTCGAATCGGAAAGCTGAACCGCATTCGCATCCGCACTAACGCATTTCTGGAAGGAGGTTGTCCATGAACGAGAAAATCGCACTGTTCGGCGCCGGTGGAAAGATGGGCTTTCGCCTGTCGAGCAATCTGCAGCGCTCGGACTATCGCGTAGCCCATATCGAGGTGAGCGAAGCGGGACGCAAGCGGCTGAAAGACGAGCTGAACATCGAGTGTGTTTCGGTCGACGCGGCGCTCGACGGGGCGCAGGTCGTGATCCTGGCCGTACCCGATACACTGATCGGCAAGCTGAGTCATGAAATTGCGCCGAAGCTCAAGGCCGGCACGATGGTGATGACGCTCGACGCCGCCGCGCCGTTTGCGGGTCATCTGCCGGAGCGGCCCGATCTGACGTACTTCGTCGCGCATCCGTGCCATCCGCTGATCTTCCACGACGACGACGACCCGAAAGCGCGCCGCGATTTCTTCGGCGGTGCGTATGCGAAGCAGTCGATCACGAGCGCGCTGATGCAAGGCCCCGAATCCGCGTTCGACCTCGGCGAGGACGTCGCGAAGACAATCTACGCGCCGATCCTGCGCTCGTATCGCCTGACCGTCGACCAGATGGCGCTGCTCGAACCGGGCCTGTCCGAAACGGTGTGCGCGACCTTGCTGTACGTGATGCGCGAAGCGATGGACGAGACCGTGAAGCTTGGGGTGCCGAAAGAAGCGGCGCGCGATTTCCTGCTCGGGCATATGGGCATTTTGAGCGCGGTGATCTTCAACGAGATTCCCGGTGCGTTCTCCGATGCGTGCAACAAGGCGATCGAGTTCGGCAAGCCACGCCTGATGCGCGACGACTGGAAGGGCGTGTTCGACCGGCACGAGATTGCCGACAGCATCCGCCGCATCACCTGATGCGACGCTTCGACCGCTATCCGCTTTTGCACAGGAAGACCGCATCGTGAGCGAACGTATTCACGCAACCTACTGGCTCGAAACCGGCGACGATCCGCAGCGCGCCGCAGACGTCATCGCCGGCGAGCAGTCGAGCGGCACCTTCGTCGCGCTGCCGAACGAAACGCCCGAGCTGAAGGCGCGCTCGGGCGCGCGCGTCGAGCGCCTCGACACGCTCGGCACGAGCGCGACGCCGAGCCTGCCCGGCGGCATGCAGGCGAGTCGCTATACGCAATGCGCGCTCGAACTGTCGTGGCCGATCGAGAACATGGGGCCGTCGCTGCCGAACCTGATGTCGACGATTGCCGGCAACCTGTTCGAGCTGCGTCAGGTGTCGGGGCTGCGGCTCACGGGTTTGACGCTGCCGCCGTCGTTCGTCGCGGCTTATCCGGGGCCCGCGTTCGGCATCGACGGTACGCGGCGTCTGTCAGGCGTCGAGCACGGTCCGCTGATCGGCACGATCATCAAGCCGAGCGTCGGGCTCTCGCCGGAGGAGACCGCGCAGCAGGTACGGGAGCTGGTGGAGGGCGGAATCGACTTTATCAAGGATGACGAACTACAGGGCGATGGTCCGCATTGTCCGTTCGACCAGCGGGTGAAAGCGGTGATGCGCGTCGTCAACGCGCACGCAGATCGCACCGGCAAGAAGGCGATGGTCGCGTTCAACCTGACAGGCGATCTCGACCAGATGCGGCGGCGTCACGATCTGGTGCTCGCCGAAGGCGGCACGTGCGTGATGGCGGTGCTGAACTCCGTGGGGCTGGTCGGGCTGCACGAATTGCGCCGTCATGCGCAGCTGCCGATCCATGCGCATCGCGCGGGCTGGGGTTATCTGTCGCGCAGCCCGGCGCTCGGCTGGGACTACGCACCGTGGCAAACGATCTGGCGGCTCGCGGGCGCGGATCATCTGCACGTGAATGGCCTGCGCAACAAGTTCAGCGAACCGGACGACAGCGTGATCGCCGCCGCGCGCGCGGTGCTCGCGCCGGTACGGCCCGATACGCCGATGGCGGCGATGCCGGTGTTCAGTTCCGGGCAGACCGGTCTGCAAGCCGCCGATACGTTCGCCGCGTTGGGCCGCGCCGATCTGATCCATGCGGCGGGCGGTGGCATCTTCGGTCATCCGCAGGGCGTCAAGGCCGGTGTGGAAGCGATGCGCGAAGCGTGGGTTGCCGCGATGGAAGGCGTGCCGCTCGAACGTCATGCGCAGAAGCATCCGTCGCTGCGCGCGGCGCTCGGATTCTGGAAATGAGTGCGCCTGCGAACGTGTCAACGTCCGATCGGCCATCGAGCGGCTTGCCCGAAGGCCTGCTGCTCGCGTACTACGGCGATGACTTCACCGGCTCCACGGACGCGATGGATGCGCTCGCGTCGGCCGGCGTGCCGACCGTGCTGTGCCTCGACACGCCGACGCCCGAACTGCTCGCGCGCTTTCCGGACGTGCGCTGCGTCGGTCTCGCCGGATCGTCGCGCGGCCGCAGTCCGGCGTGGATGGACGACGTGCTGCCCGCTGCGTTTTCGAGTCTCGCTGCACTTGGTGCGCCGATCCTGCAATACAAGATATGCTCGACGTTCGATTCGTCGCTGGACGTGGGCTCGATCGGCCGCGCGATCGATATCGGCGTGAAGCAGATGCGTGCGCGCTGGTCGCCGATGGTAGTCGGCGCGCCGCGCCTCAAGCGCTATCAGCTGTTCGGCAATCTGTTCGCCGCGGTGAACGGCACCGGCTACCGGCTCGACCGTCATCCGACGATGTCGCGCCATCCGGTCACGCCGATGAACGAGGCCGATCTGCGCCTGCATCTCGCAGGTCAGACTTCGCGTCGCATCGAGCTGGTCGATATGGTGCAGCTGCGCGCGGGCGACGGCGCCGCACGCGTCGAAGCGCTCTGTGCGGATGAGCCGCCTGTCGTGCTGATCGACGTGCTCGACGACGAAACGCTCGCTGAATGTGGACGGCTCGTATGGGAGCAGCGCGGCGAGGGCGTGTTCAGCGCGTCTTCGTCGGGGCTGCAGTATGCGCTCGTCGCGTACTGGCGTGCGCGTGGCTGGCTGCCGTCGAAATCCACCTTACCGGTTGCGCGCGCCGTCGATGCGGTTGCCGCGGTGAGCGGCAGCTGTTCGCCCGTGACGGCCGCGCAGATCGGCTGGGCGCGCGCGCACGGCTTTCATACCGAGCCGCTCGATCTGCGTCGCGTGCTCGACGCGCAAGCTGCGGATGCCGAGATCGAGCGCGCAGTGGGCGCGGCGAGTGCGGCGATACGCGACGGCCGCAGCGCGATCGTGTACAGCGCCGAAGGACCGGACGATCCCGCCGTGCTCGAATTCGATGCGATCGCGAGCGGCGCGACGCTGAGCCGCTACGACGCGGCTCGCCAGGTTGGGCGCGCGCTGGCGGACGTGATGCGCTGTCTGCTGGATCGCGTCGAATTACCGCGAGTGGTGGTGGCGGGCGGCGACAGTTCGGGCGAAGTCGCGAGCGCGCTCGGCATCGATGCATTGAGCGTGGCCGCGGGTCTGACGCCGGGTGCGCCGCTGTGCCGCGCGTGGTCGATGCTGCCGCGGCGCGACGGGCTCGAAATCGTGCTGAAGGGTGGGCAGATGGGCGCGACGACGTTCTTCGGCGACGTGCTGAAAGGTGCTGAGAACTAGCGTCGGCGCGAGGCCCGATCATGACGTTCGACTCGCTCGGCATCCGCACGATGGCGCTATGGTATCGTGACTACACCAGAGTCTTGAGCTGATACGTGATGGGCGAAATCATTCCGCGTCGCAAACTTTATCAGGAGGTGGTGGACCGCCTGATGGAGCGCATTCGTACGGGCGAGATCGCGCCGGGTTCGCAACTGCCGTCCGAACGCGAGCTGATGGAGATCTACGGCGTGGGTCGCCCCGCTGTGCGCGAAGCGCTGCAGACGCTCGAACGCTCGGGCATCGTCGAGATCGCGCATGGCGAGCGCGCGCGCGTCGTGATTCCGACGGCCGACCGTCTGATCGCGCAGATCGCCGGCGGCGCGATGCATCTGCTGCGCACGCAACCGGACATGCTCGAACATCTGAAGCACGCGCGCCTGTTCCTCGAAACGGGCACCGCGCGCATGGCGGCCGAATGCGCAACCGACGAAGACATCGCGCGGCTGCGGCAGAGCATCGAGCAGCATCGCGCGTCGATGGTCAACCTCGACGAATTCATCGAGCGCGACATGGCGTTTCATCGCGAGATCGCGAAGATCAGCGGCAATCCGATTTTCCCGTCCATCGTCGAGTCGCTGTTTCGATGGGCCGGCGAATACTACCGTCCGATGGTCCGCGCGCCGGGCGCCGAAGCGCTCACGTTGAGCGAGCATCAGCGCATCGTCGATGCGATCGCGAAGCATGACGGCGACGCGGCAGCCGAAGCGATGCGCGCGCATCTGACGCGCGCGAACGAGCTGTATCGGACGCTCGGGCAGTGAGTTTTCGGACCGCTGCGCCGCGCTGGCGCCCGTACGTTCAGACCGCCTTCACCGCCGCCAGCGCACCGCCAACCATCTTCCGCAAGATGGGCTGAACCTGCGCGGCGCGCTCGGGTGCATAGTCGAATGGCGCGTGTTCGTGCATATAGGTCGACTGGCACATCTCCAGCTGAACGGCGTGAATGCCCTGCTGCGGCGCGCCGAATTGCCGCGTGATGAAGCCGCCCTTGAAGCGCCCGTTCGCCACCCACGTGAAGCCGCTTTCCGAAGCCGCATCGATCGCCGCCTGCTGCACGGCGGTCACGGCGGTGCGGCCGTCCTGCGTGCCGAGGTTCAGGTCCGGCAGCTTGCCTTCGAACAGGCGCGGCAGCACGCTCGCGATCGAATGCGCTTCCCACAGCAGCACGTTCGCATGAAGCTCGCGCAGGCGCGCGAGCTCGGCGGTCAAGGTGTCGTGATACGGCTGCCAGTACGTTTGCACGCGCCGCGCTTTTTCCGCGGCATCGGGCGCGCAGCCGGCGCGGTAGACCGGCTCGCCGCGGAACGTTTCGGTGGGGCACAGTCCGGTCGTGGTCTGACCGGGATACAGGCTCTCGTCGTTCGACGGCCGGTTCAGATCGATCACGTAGCGCGACATGCGCGCGCCGAGCATCGTCGCGCCGAGTTCGCGCGCGAACGCATACAGGCGGTCGAGATGCCAGTCGGTATCGGCCACGGTCAGCGCGACGTCGGTATAGCGATCGCGCAGGTCATCGGGAATCTGCGTACCGAGATGCGGAATCGAAATCAGCAACGGCGCTTCGCCGCGCTCCAGCGTAAACAGTTCGGTCATGATGGATTGTGACAAGGATGGGTGAATGGGCGATCAGCGCAGCGCATCGTCCGGCAGTTGCGGCAATGCGCGCGCGAGGGCTGGGTGGATCACATGGTCGAGCACGCGGCGCGTGAGCGTCACGATCTCGCCCGCAAACGCGTCCCACTCGCCCTGACGATGCAGCAGGAAAAAGTCGCGCCGCGCCAGCCGGCTGGACGGCAGCGGCAGCACGGCGATGTCGTTCAGATAGTGCCGCGCCTGCCACAGGCATAGCGGCGTCGAGATCGCGAAACCGAGCTTCGCGGTCACGAGGCTCAGCAGCGGATCTGTTGCATCGAACTCGTAGCGGCGTGGGCTCTCAATGCCGAGATGCCGCGCGAAACGCTCTACCTGCTGACCGATCACCGAGCGCGCGGTATAGCGGATCAACGGCAGTTCCTGCGCGAGCGTGCGCCAGTCGGCGTGCGCGTGGCCATCGAGCCAGCCTCGCGCGACCACCGCGACGAAGGCCTCGGAAAACAGCGGTATTTCGACGATGCGCGCATCGTTCAGCACGGTCTGCGTGCACACGGTCATATCCACATCGCGATCGTGCAACTGCTTCGCGAGCCCGGGCGTGAGCCCCGACCATAGCGCGATCTGCCGCGCGGAACCGGACACGGCGCGAATCAACTCCGGCCCGACGGTCGCCGCGAACGAATCCACGCAGCCGAGGCGGATCGGCAGCGTGCCGGACAGCGTCGCGTCGCCGAGCCGCGTGCTGACCATGTGCGCGTGTTCGAGCAGCGGCCCGGCCATCTCCAGCAGCGCGCGTCCCGCGATGTTCGGACGCGGCGGACGGCTGTCGCGGTCGAACAGGCTCGCGCCGAGTTCGCGTTCGAGCGCCGACACCGACTGGCTCACCGCGCTCTGGCTCACGCCGAGCTGTCGCGCGCCGGCCGTCATCGAGCCCGTTTCGCACACCGCGACGAATGCCTGCAGCGCGCGCAGATCGATCGGAGACTGGGTACGTCTCATCGGAACTCCGAGAAGAGGGGGCGCCGGATTCGGCTTTGGATGCATGGTGCACGCTTCGACGATCGCCGCGAACATATCGGACGATCGCGCGTATTGAGCATAAGTTTGCCTTATACAAAATTTCGGCGTGCAGCGCGTTCATAGAATCGGCGTCAACATCCTGTAGCTTCCCGCGGAAAGGCCGTTATGAACCAATACGTATTCGTTGTGATCAGCGCATCGGTTGCGCATCATCGGGCCGCGCTCGGGGCCGCGAACGCGGGGGTGTGACTGTGACCACGACGCATCGTGCCGTCGAGCCATCTGCGGATTCGACGCTCCACTTCTTCGACTGTCTCGCTCTGGCGCCCGAACCCTGGGCCAACGGCGCCGGCGAAACGCGGACCATCGCACGCGATCCGGATAGCGGCAGCGAGTCCGGCTGGCGCGTCAGCCTCGCGAGCCTGACCGGCGCGGCGCGCTTCTCGCAGTTCGCGGGCTTTGACCGCATCCTGCTGCCGGCCGGCGAAGACACCGTCGAACTGCATACGCAGGACGGCCAGCTCGTCGCGCGGCGCGGTCAGCCGGTGCAGTTTCCGGGCGAGCTGCATGTGTGGCTCGCGGCACCCACCAGGCCGACCCAGGTGGTCAACGTGATGACGCGCCGCACATCGCATCGGGCCACGCTGTCCGTCGTATCGCACTCGGCGCGCATCGCGCCTGCTTCGACGCAACTGCTGATCGCGCTCTCCGGCAAGTGGTCGTTGCAGAGCGCGCTGCTGCATGATGTTTCGCTCGCGCCGTTGTGCGGCATCTGGCTCGAAGGGCATGACGAAAGCCTCGATCTGCAGACGCAGGAACCCGGCGCACTGCTTGCATCGATTGCGATCGAAGCGGTTGGTCTTTAGCGGCTGGGCTCGGGCGAGCCGCTAAATAAAGCCGCTTATTCACTCACCGGCGCAACCGACAGCTCGAGATCGGCCTTGATGCCCTCGATCACACGGCTGCCTGCCGAACGGCGCAGCACCGTGAACCACACCATACCGACCACCACGTACGCGATGAAGTAGTACGGAAACTTGTCGGCGGGCGGAGCGGGTGTCGGGTACACGGTCGCGACGATCGGCGGCACCATGAACAGTACCGATATCGCGGACAACGCGACACTACCCGCGGTCAGCTTGCCTTCGCGCTTCAGATGCAGCGGCGCCGCGATCGAAATCAGCACGTAGACGACAAGAAAGCCGAAGGTCGCGATCGTGCTCAGGTCGTTGAAGATGTCGAGCACCGCGACGTGCGCGGCGAGCAGCACGAGCGGCAATGCCAGCACGATCGCGGAGGCGAACGTGGCAGCGAAATGCGGCGTCTGGTTCACGCTGTGCGCGTTCGATAGCCGCGCGTGAAAGATGCCGTGTCGGCCCATCGCGAACAGGATGCGCGACGCCGCGTTGATGCTCGCGAGCGTGCATGCGAACAGGCTGATCACCGCGCCGGCGGAGATCAGCACGCCGAACCATGCAACGCCGACGCTATCGGCGAGATCGTTGAACGGCGCCGAGCTCGCACCGAGCGACGTCTTCAAGCCCTTGAAGCCGAGCACCGCGATATACGACGTCAGCATGAAGAAGATGCCGCTGATCGCCGTGCTCAGAATCACCGCGCGCGGAATGTTCTTCAGCGGGTTGCGTGCTTCTTCGCCGAGCGTCGTCGCGCTTTCGTAGCCGACGTAGCTGAAGATCGCGAGAATCAGCCCCGCTTTCACGCCCGAGAAATCCATCGCGGCCACGTTGAGCTGCGAGGCGTCGTAAGCGGTGCCGCGATGCGCGACGACGATTGCGCCAAGCCCGAGAATCAGCAGCATCGAGATGCCTTCGAGCAGCAGCATCACCTTGGTGGACAGCTTCACGTCGCGATACGCGATGTACCACGCCACCGCGACGCCGATCACGAACAGCACGCCGTTCCATACGTGCTGCCCGGCCATGTTCAGCAGGATCGCCGCATAGTTGACCGCGCCGGACAGCACCGACATCGCGGTGAACAGATACGCGACGAGCAGGCACCAGCCGGCGAGAAAACCCGCCGGCGCGCCCATGCCGCGCCCGATGTACGAGTAGAGCGAACCGGGCGAAGCGGAGCGGCGCGCGAACTGGTTGATGTTCATGCCGACGAGAATCAGGCCGATCGTCGCGAACAGATACGACAGCCACGTGCCGCTGCCCGCCGAAGCGAACACGAGCGGAACGATCACGACGGGCGTCAGCGTCGGCGAAATGTTCGCGACCGACTGCGACAGCGTTTCCGGAAACGACAGGCACTTCGATTTCAATCCGTACGTCTTGATACCGCTTGGGGACGTCATGACGGCTCCTTGCAAGAGGGATGAAGATGAATGCTCGTTGTGGTGACGCTGCGAGATGCGACGACGGCCGCCGGTGTCTGTAACCGGCGGCCGCCGCGGTTCTTGATCAATAGCGGTTTTGCCCGGGAATCCACGACGTGCCGGCGAGCGGAATGCGCGCCATCGCGGCGGCCTCCACCGTCAGCGCGACGAGGTCTTCCGGTTCGAGGTGATGCACGTTCTGCTTGCCGCACGCGCGCGCGATGGTGGTCAGCTCCATCGTCAGCGTCTTCAGATAATTGCGTACGCGGCGCGCGCCTTCTTCCGGCTGTACGCGCTGTTCGAGCACGGCGTCTTGCGTCGTCACGCCGACCGGGCACTTCCCCGTGTGGCAGTGGTGGCAGAAGCCGGGCGCCGTGTTGAGCGCCGCGTAACCGTCGAGCGCGGAATGCAGCGCGCCGTTCTGGAAGTACGTCTCGCTGTTGCAGCCGAGCGCCATCAGCATGCCCTGACCGATCGCGACCGCGTCGGCGCCGAGCGCGAGCGCTTTCGCGACGTCGGCGCCGGTACGGATGCCGCCCGACACGATCAGCTGCACCTGGCCTTTCATGTTCAGGTCGTCGAGTGCGTCGACGGCCTGGCGTACGGCCGCAAGCGTCGGAATGCCGACGTTTTCGATGAAGCAGGTCTGCGTGGCCGCGGTGCCGCCCTGCATGCCGTCGATCACGACGACGTCGGCGCCCGCGTGCACCGCGAGCTTCACGTCGTTGAACACGCGCGTCGCGCCAACCTTCACGTAGATCGGCTTGTTCCAGTCGGTGATCTCGCGTAGCTCCTGGATCTTGATCGCGAGATCGTCCGGGCCGGTCCAGTCGGGATGGCGGCTCGCCGAGCGCTGATCGACGCCGGCTGGCAGCGTGCGCATGGTCGCCACGCGCGGATTGACCTTCTGGCCCAGCAGCATGCCGCCGCCGCCTGGCTTCGCGCCCTGGCCGATCACGACTTCGATCGCATCGGCGCGCCGCACGTCATCCGGATTGAAGCCGTAGCGCGATGGCAGGCACTGGTACACGAGCGTCTTCGACGAACGGCGTTCTTCCTGCGTCATGCCGCCGTCGCCGGTGGTGGTGGACGTGCCCGACGCGGTCGCGGCACGGCCGAGCGCTTCCTTCACGTTCGCGGACAATGCGCCAAAGCTCATGCCCGCGATCGTCACCGGAATGTCGAGCACCACCGGCTGCTTCGCGAAGCGCGTGCCGAGCACCGTCTTCGTTGCGCACTTCTCGCGATAGCCTTCGAGCGGATAGCGCGACAGCGATGCGCCGAGAAACAGCAGGTCGTCGAAATGCGGTACGGGGCGCTTCGCGCCGAGTCCGCGGATTTCATAGAGACCGCGCTGCGCCGCGGTGTGGATATAGTCGATCACCTTGCGGTCGTAAGACGACGACTCTTCCTGCTGCAGGCGCGCGAATTGAATGGGTTTGGCTTCCATATGCTTAAGTCCTGGTGCTGGGTCCAGTGCGGCGGGTTCAGTATTCCTGGTTCGCGTCCGCGTTCCAGTGATAGAGCGTGCGGGCCGACGCGATGCGTCTGAACGCGTGCGGATCGTGATCGAGCCCGGCTGCGGTCAGCAACTGCGTCACCGCGGTGACATCAGCGTCGGTCATCGGCTCGAACTGCGCGTCGGCGCCGAGCGACTTCACGTTGCCGCGCACGTACAGCACCGCTTCGTAGAGCGAATCGCCGAGCGCATCGCCTGCGTCGCCGCAGATCACCATGCGGCCCTCCTGCGCCATGAACGCGGAAAAACTGCCGACCGAACCACCGACGACGATGTCGCCGCCCTTCAGCGAAATGCCGCAGCGCAGTCCCGCGTCGCCGTCGATCACGAGCAGCCCGCCATGCGCCGATGCGCCCGCGCCGTTCGATGCGAAGCCCTTCACGTGCACCTTGCCGCTCATCATGTTTTCCGCGACGCCGGTGCCCGCGCTGCCCTCGATCACGATCGTCGCGTGCTGGTTCATGCCGCCGGCGTAATAGCCTGCGTGGCCGTCGATCGTGATCGATACCGCTGCGTCGACGCCCACCGCGAGGTTGTGCGCGCCGTTCGGCGATGCGATCGTCACCTCGCGGCCTGCGAGCGTGCCCGCATCGCCGTGCAGGAACTGGTTGACCTCGCGCACGGTGGCGTGCGTCAGATCGAACGTCATGCTTTCCATACGTACATCTCCTCCGGGGCAGGTTCGAACACGTTCGCGTGCTTTACGTCGGGCAGGTGCGCGAGCGAGCGGAACTCCGATGCGATCGCGACGTAGTCGTCGTTCTCCGCGACGACTGCCGGCTTGCATGCGAACGGATCGCGGATCAGCGCGAGCTCGTCGGGCGTGCCCATCAGGAACGTGTAGAAGCCGTCCAGTTCCTCGAAGCCTTTCTGCAGCGCGACGGGCAGTTCGTCGCCTTCGCGCAGCCGCCATTCGAGGAAGCGGCACGCGGCTTCGGTGTCGTTGTCGGTATCGAAGCGGATGCCCTGCGGTTCCAGCTTGCGGCGCACGCCATACGGATTCGACAGCGAACCGTTGTGCACGAGACAGAAGTCCTCGCCCGCGGTGAACGGGTGCGCGCGGTCCGGCGTCACGGCGGATTCGGTCGCCATCCGCGTATGGCCCACCAGATGCGAGCCCTTCAGGCTCGCGAAGTCGTAGCGTTCCGCGACCTGCGACGGCGAGCCGATGTCCTTGTACAGATCGATCGAGCGTCCCGCGGACAATAGATACAGCTTCGGATGCGTGTCCTTGAGCCACGTCTTCACCGCGTCGACGTCGCCCTGCAGCGTCAGCACCGCGTGATTGCTTTTTGCTTCCACCTGCGCCGTGACGTCCATCGCCGCGTTCAGCGATGCGGCGAGCTGCTGCCAGTCGAAGCGGTCGCCTTCGGCGGTGAAACCCGAGTACAGGCTGAGCTTGCGTTGCCGGTCGCCGAGCTGCCGCCCGAACACGGCGAGCCCCGCCGAATCCGGTCCGCGTTCGGTCATGCCGATCAGCATCGGCACCATCAGTTCCCCCAGGCGCTCGCGCAATGCCGGTGTTTTCACCAGCAATCCGACGATTCCGCACATAGCACTTCTCCTCAGAAAAATTCCAGGTAGTTCTTCATTTCCCAGTCCGACACGTGGCGCATGTATTCCAGCCACTCCATGCGCTTGAGCTTCAGGAATTCGTCTGCGACGGGACCGAGCGCGTCGCAGATCAGACGGTCGCGTTCCAGTGCATCGAGCGCCTGTTCCAGGTTCTGCGGCAGCACGCCGATGCCGTGTTCCTTCAGCTGCGCAGGCGTCCATTCGTACAGGTTGTCGTTGGACGGCGCGCCCGGCGACAGCTCGCGATCGATGCCGTCGAGTCCCGCGGCGATCATCGCGGCCGTCGCGAGATATGGATTGCAGGAGCCGTCGGGCAGGCGCAGTTCAATGCGCTCGCCGGGCATGCGCACCATCGTCGAACGGTTGTTGTCGCCGTAGCTGATGTAGGCGGGCGCCCACGTTGCGCCGGTCAGCGAGCGGCCCACCACGAGGCGCTTGTACGAGTTGACCGTTGGATTGCAGAGCGCGGCGAGCGCGGGCGCGTGCGCGAGCAGGCCCGCGGTGAACTGGTAGCCGAGCTTCGACAGACCCATGCCGTTGGGGTCGGCGGGATCCGCGAACAGGTTGCGTTTGCCGTCGCCGATCGACACATGCATGTGCATGCCGTTGCCGGGGCGATTCGCGAACGGCTTCGGCATGAACGAGCAGATCAGTCCGAGTTCGTTCGCGATCTCGGAGGCCGCCATCTTGAAGAACACGAAGTGATCGCACGACGTCACGCAATCGGTGTATGTGTAGTTGATCTCGAACTGGCCGTTCGCGTCCTCATGATCGATCTGGTAGACGTCGATGCCGACCGAGCGCATCGATTCGGTGAGCTTTTCCAGGAAGACGCGCGTGCGCGACAGGCCCTTGTAGTCGTAGCAGGGCTTCGCGAGCGTGTCGCTCGCATCGCAAGGCTCGACCGTGCCGCTCGCCGAGCGACGCAGCAGCGAGAACTCGGGCTCGAGCCCGGTGAACACGGTCCAGCCGCGCTCGGCCACGCGCGCTACCTGCTTTCTCAGCGTGACGCGCGAGTCGTAGGTCCACGGCTCGCCCTTCACATGACCTTCGCAGACAATGCGCGCGATGCCCGGCTGCCACGGCACCGTCGAGAGCGTCGCGAGGTCGCCGACGGCCATGAAGTCCGGTCCGTTCGGCTCGATGCCGACGCCCCAGATCGCGAAGCCGGCAAAGCCGGCGCCGTCGGTCAATACCGTCTTCAGATGCGCGACCGGCACCGACTTCGCCTTCGCCACGCCGTGAATGTCGACGAACTGCGCCAGCACGTACTTCACGCCCTGCTGTGAGAGCCAGGCCTGCGCGTCGTCGGCCGTATCGAAGCGCGGCACGCTCCCGAGTTCGGCCACCGGCAGCTTGCTCGCATCGTTCAGGTTCATTGCGACTCCTTGCAAACAGCTTCGTTTCTGCGGTTGAGGACACCATGCGGCAACGCATGATCCGGACTGCCGGAACCCGCGGACCGGTCGCGCTCTCTGGCGACCGTCGCGCGTTTCGCGGCGATGGCAGGAATCTGTCTTTGTGCAACAATGATTCATGCCATGAAACTCTCGGCGCGCAGGCGCCCCTGCTAATCTGCTGCTTTCCACGAGGCACGCGATGCAAAACGGCGACACCCTGAAAAATCCGCTCGAACACTACCTGGGCGCGACCATCCGCGAACTGCGCCAGCGCCACGGCCTCACCATCGCGCAGGTCTGCTCGCAGGCCGGCATCAGCCGCGGCATGCTCTCGAAGATCGAGAACGCGCAGACTTCAACCGGCCTCGACGTGCTGAACCGCATCGCGCAGGCGCTCGGCGTGTCGCTGTCCACGCTGTTCCGCAACTACGACGTGCCGCGCGGCGGCGCGCAGTTCGTGCGCAAGGGCGGCGGCATGGAGGTGGTGCGCAAGGGCACAACGCGCGGTCACACCTACCATCTGCTCGCCTACGACCAGGGTCCGAAAAAAATCTTCGAACCGTTCCTCATCACGATGGACGACGAATCGGAGCGCTTTCCGGTCTTCGAACACCCGGGCACCGAGTTCATTCACATGCTGAAAGGTGTGATCGAGTACCGGCACGGCCAGCAGACCTACGTGCTGCATCCCGGCGATACGCTGACCTTTCAGGGCGACGTGCCGCACGGTCCCGAAAAACTCATCAAGACGCCGATCCAGTTCCTGTCGATCATTCTTTATCCGCAGACTGCGGCGGAATGACAGATTTCGGCGTCAGGCCTCGCTTCGTGAAATCAAATGCAATGACCATGCCAAGTTTCACGTTAAGAATCAAAAATTCCTGAAGAGAAACACTGGAGCGGGTGGCCGGAATCGCGGTTTCGGCTGTGCGGGGAGGGGAGGACGGGGAGAACTGCTGGCGCCGGTGCATCGCGCACCGCATCGGGTGAAGTGGTGCACCGAAAGCTGTGGCGCGCTTCAGCTAGTCCATCAGATGCGCTTATGCTAGGCGCGGCTTACGGTGACCTTCAATTGGCGCAATGCCGCGGGAATCGCGTGACGATCCCGCGGCATGCGCTACTGCATGACCTCGGCTTTATTTCGGCTTATTTCGGTTTTACTTCGACTGCCATGCGTACCAGCGCTTCGCGATGTCGTCGCGATGCTCGGCCCAGTACTTCATGTCCAGATTGATCTGCGAGGTCTTGTACTGGTCGGGCAGCGTCTTCGCCACCGCCGGCGACATCAGCGCCGCCGACTTCACGTTGATCGGCGCATAGCCCGTGTCCGCCGCGAACTTCGCCTGCGCCTGCGCGCTCGTCGCCGCCGCAAGGAACTTCATCGCGGCCGCGCGGTTCTTCGCGCCCTTCGGCACCACCAGCATGTCCGCTGCCGTCAGGTTCTGGTTCCACGAGATGCCCACCGGCACGCCGGTCGCTTCCAGCGCATGCAGACGGCCGTTCCAGAACATGCCGATCGGTGCTTCGCCGGACGCGAGCAGCTGCTGCGACTGCGCACCGCCGCTCCACCAGACGATGTCGCTCTTGATCGTGTCGAGCTTCTTGAATGCGCGGTCGAGGTCGAGCGGATAGAGCTTGTCGGCCGGCACGCCATCGGCGAGCAGCGCGATTTCCAGCACGCCCGGCGCGGACCACTTGTAGAACGTGCGCTTGCCCGGGAATTTCTTCGTGTCGAACAGATCGGCCCAG
>NZ_QQOA01000058.1 GCF_003443895.1 Paraburkholderia phosphatilytica
CGCCGGTGCGGCTACCGGCAATGCTGGCGCCGCGGCTGCGGCGGCACCGGCGTCGGGCGCCAGCGCGCCGGCCGCCACGGCCGCGCCGGCTACGGCGGCCTCCGCGGCGTCGGGTGTCGCGATCGGCGCGTCGCCGGAAAATCCGGCCTCCGGCGTTCAGGTCGGACAACCGGCGGTCAATGGCGGCCCACAAACCCAGGTGCCGGCTGGCGATATCGTGCCGCCCGCGCGATTCGGCTATCCGTCGCTTAAGCTGCACTGATGGGCAGCGGGCCGGTCGGCGTAACAGCTCGAAACGAATTTCGCAGTCTGGCGATAGATCGTGGCTGAACTCGCGTGCTACTGTCCGCTCCAACAGCAGCGTTATCCTTTTGCAGAGTTTGATATGAAAAAATTCTTCCTGATTCCGTTTTTCGTTGCGCTGTTCTCGTTTGCGGGCGCCGCGTCGGCTCAGACCGTCGACGCGAACTCGCCGGACGGCATGATCAAGACCGTCACGCAGCAGGTGATCGACGCCGTGCGCGGCGACAAGTCGATCCAGCAGGGCAACATCTCCGCCGTCACGAAGCTCGTGAACGAGAAGATCCTGCCTTACACGGACTTCCAGCGCACCACGCAGCTGGCGATGGGCCGTAACTGGCGCAGTGCGTCGCCGGAACAGCAGCAACAGATCGTCGAGCAGTTCAAGATGCTGCTGATCCGCACGTACTCGGGCGCGCTCGCGCAGGTGAAGGACCAGCAGATCCAGTACAAGCCGTTCCGCGCGAATCCGGACGATACGGATGTGGTGGTGCGTTCGGTCGTGATGAACAACGGCTCGCCGGTCGAACTCGACTACCGCCTGTACAAGACGCCGCAAGGCTGGCGCGTGTACGACATCAACGTGCTCGGCGCGTGGCTGATCCAGGCGTATCAGCAGCAGTTCAACGAGCAGATCCAGCAGCACGGCATCGACGGCCTGATCCAGTTCCTCACGCAGCGTAACCAGCAGCTCGCGTCCGGCAAGGCTTCGTGAGCAACCCGGTGTCCAGCACTGTGACTGCCTTCGCAACCGGCTCCACGCTGACCCAGGCGAGCGCGAAAGCCGCGCTCGCCGCCGGTCTCGAGCGTATCGCGGCGGGTGCGACGGGAGTCGACTGCGCGGCGCTCGCGCAGTTCGATTCGTCCGCGCTCGCGGTGCTGCTCGCGTGGCAGCGCGCGGCGCGCCGCCGCGGCGCCGCGCTTCACATCACGAACCTGCCTGTGGGGCTCGCCAGCCTCGCGCAAGCCTACGGCGTCGACACGCTGCTGTCGGCCCGACATTGACGCTCTCTTCGCTTCATCCTCGGGGGTGAGGGGCGTCACCCGCCCGGTGGCCTGACGGCGCCCTGGGCGTTTCCCCGCCAATTTCCCCTGCCAGCCGGGGCTTTCCGGTTTGCCCTATAATCAAACGTTTTTCGGGGCATTCAACCGGCCCCAATTCCGTTTCCCTCCGCATTTTGCTTACAGGCGCTGCTGGCCACAGCGGCGCACAGTCATGCCAGCCATAGAAATCCGCAACGTCAAGAAGCGCTACAAGGATTTGCAGGCGCTCAAGGGCGTCAGCCTCACGGTGGAAGAAGGGGAGTTCTTCGGACTGCTCGGTCCGAACGGCGCGGGCAAAACGACGCTCATCAGCATCCTCGCAGGTCTCGCGCGTGCCGACGAAGGCAGCGTCGCGGTGCGTGGCCACGATGTCGTCGGCGATTTCCGCAATGCGCGCCGCTCGCTCGGCGTCGTGCCGCAAGAGCTCGTGTTCGATCCGTTCTTCACCGTGCGCGAGACCTTGCGCATCCAGTCGGGCTACTTCGGTCTGCGCAACAACGACGCGTGGATCGACGAAGTGATGGCGAACCTCGACCTCACCGACAAGGCCGACGCGAACATGCGCGCGCTGTCGGGCGGCATGAAGCGCCGCGTGCTGGTCGCGCAGGCGCTCGTGCACCGGCCGCCGGTGATCGTGCTCGACGAGCCGACGGCGGGCGTCGACGTCGAGCTGCGGCAGACGCTCTGGAAGTTCATCGCGCGCCTGAACCGCGAAGGCCACACCATCGTGCTCACCACACACTATCTTGAAGAAGCCGAGTCGCTGTGCGACCGCATCGCGATGCTGCGGCGTGGCGAAGTGGTCGCGCTGGATCGCACGAGCACGCTGCTGCAACGCTTCGCGGGTCTGCAGCTCTACGTGCGTTTCGCGCTGGGCATGCTGCCGGCCGAGCTGCGCGCGCTCGAAGTGGATCCGTCCACGGCGCCCGGCGGCAAGCAGCATCTTCTGCGCCTGTCGAGCTACGACGATGTCGAGCGCATCCTCGCACAGTGCCGCGCGGCAGGTTGTACATTCGATGAAATCGAGGTCCGCAAGGCCGATCTCGAAGACGTATTCGTCCAGGTGATGAACGGTCCGGAAGTGATCGAGGGTTTGGCATGAGCGGGTTTCGCACGCTGTTCTACAAGGAGACGCTGCGGTTCTGGAAGGTCGCCTTCCAGACGGTGCTGGCGCCGATCATCACCGCGCTGCTGTATCTGACGATCTTCGGCCATGCGCTGCGCGGCCATGTGCAGGTGTACCCCGGCGTCGAATACACGAGCTTCCTGATTCCCGGCCTCGTGATGATGAGCGTGCTGCAGAACGCGTTCGCGAACAGCTCGTCGTCGCTGATCCAGTCGAAGATCACGGGCAACCTCGTATTCGTGCTGCTGCCGCCGCTGTCCGCGTGGGAGATGTACGGCGCGTACGTGCTGGCCTCTGTGGTGCGTGGGCTCGCGGTGGGCTGCGGCGTATTCATCGTGACGATCTGGTTCGTGCCGGTCAGCTTCGCGGCGCCGTTCTACATCCTCGCGTTCGCCGCGCTCGGCTCGGCGATTCTCGGCACGCTCGGCGTGGTGGCCGGCATCTGGGCGGAGAAGTTCGACCAGCTCGCCGCGTTCCAGAACTTCCTAATCATGCCGCTCACGTTCCTGTCGGGCGTGTTCTACTCGACGCATACGCTGCCGCCGCTGTGGCGCGAAGTGTCGCGGCTCAATCCGTTCTTCTACATGATCGACGGCTTTCGCTATGGCTTCTTCGGCATGTCGGACATCGATCCGCTTGCGAGCCTCGCGATCGTCGCCGGTTTCTTCGTGGTGCTGGCCGTGCTCGCGATGCGACTGCTCGCGTCGGGCTACAAACTGCGTCACTGACAACGGAGCATTCCAATGTTGCCGACCCCGGAACAGATCAAGGGCTACATCGAAGCGGGCCTGACCTGCGAGCACCTCGAAGTCGAAGGTGACGGCCAGCATTTCTTCGCGACGATCGTGTCGCCGAGCTTCGAAGGCAAGCGCCTGATTCAGCGGCATCAACTCGTCTACGCAGCACTCGGCGACCGCATGAAGCAGGAGATTCACGCGCTCAGCATGAAAACGCTGACGCCCGCCGAATGGCAAAACGCATAACTGGCTGGAAAGATATTTAGTGCGACTGACTCAAGACAATGGCGACGCGGCAAGCGGCGCCGCAACGCTTAACCGGACCGCGCAGGTGCAGGCAAGCCCGCGGCCCACTCTGGAAACCACTGGCATGGACAAACTCGTTATCGTTGGCGGACAACGCCTCGCGGGTGAGATCACTGTTTCGGGTGCGAAGAACGCGGCGCTGCCGATCCTGTGCGCGGGATTGCTGAGCGCCGAGCCGGTTCAGCTGGACAACGTGCCCGACCTGCAGGACGTCCGCACCACGCTGAAACTGCTCGGCCAGATGGGTGTGCGTACCGAGAGCGTCGACGGCCGCGTGTCGCTGGATGCATCGAAGGTGGACAACCTCGTCGCGCCGTACGAGATGGTGAAGACGATGCGTGCATCGATCCTCGTGCTCGGCCCGCTCGTTGCGCGCTTCGGCGAAGCGAAGGTGTCGCTGCCGGGCGGCTGCGCGATCGGCGCGCGGCCGGTGGACCAGCACATCAAGGGCCTGCAGGCGATGGGCGCCGAGATCAACATCGAGCACGGCTTCATCGAAGCGCGCGCGAAGCGCCTGAAGGGCGCGCGCATCGTGACGGACATGATCACCGTGACCGGCACGGAAAACCTGTTGATGGCCGCGGTGCTTGCCGATGGCGAGACCGTCATCGAGAACGCCGCGCGCGAGCCGGAAGTGGGCGACCTCGCGCACCTGCTCGTCGAGATGGGCGCGAAAATCGACGGCATCGGCACCGATCGCCTGGTGATCCAGGGCGTCGACAAGCTGCACGGCGCGAAGCATCGCGTGATTCCGGATCGCATCGAGGCCGGCACGTTCCTGTGCGCGGTCGCGGCGGCGGGCGGCGACGTGGTGCTGCGTCATGTGCGTC
This sequence comes from Paraburkholderia phosphatilytica, assembly GCF_003443895.1. Lineage (GTDB taxonomy): Bacteria > Pseudomonadota > Gammaproteobacteria > Burkholderiales > Burkholderiaceae > Paraburkholderia > Paraburkholderia phosphatilytica. The sequence continues at coordinate 4,344 of NZ_QQOA01000058.1, forward strand.
CGCAGATTCTCGAAGCGGTCACCGAAAAGCTGCGCGAAGCCGGTGTGACGATCGAGGAAGGCGACGACTGGATGCGCGTGACGATGAGCGCGCGGCCGCATGCGGTCAGCGTGCGGACGTCCGAGTATCCGGCGTTCCCGACCGACATGCAGGCGCAGTTCATGGCGCTGAACGCAGTCGCCGACGGCACGTCGCAGGTGGTCGAGACGATCTTCGAGAACCGCTTCATGCACGTGCAGGAGCTGAATCGTCTCGGCGCGAACATCACGATTGACGGCAACACCGCGCTCGTCACCGGCGTGGACAAACTGTCGGGCGCGAAGGTGATGGCAACCGATCTGCGCGCGTCGGCGAGCCTCGTGATCGCCGGTTTGCGTGCGGAAGGCGAGACGCTGATCGATCGCATCTATCACCTCGACCGCGGCTACGACCGGATGGAAGCGAAGCTGACGGGCATCGGTGCCGACGTGCGCCGCATCAAAGGGAGCGCGGCATGAGTACGCAGCAGACGTCGTCCGCGGCACAGGGCCGCGCGCCGCTCACGCTCGCACTGTCGAAGGGCCGCATTTTCGAAGAGACGTTGCCGCTCCTGAAGGCGGCGGGCGTCGAGGTTGCGGAGGATCCCGAGCGCTCGCGCAAGCTGATCCTGCCCACCACCGACGCAAACCTGCGCGTGATCATCGTGCGCGCCACCGACGTGCCGACCTACGTCGAGTACGGCGCGGCCGATTTCGGCGTGGCCGGCAAGGACGTGCTGCTCGAACACGGCGGCAGCGGTCTCTACCAGCCGGTCGATCTCGGCATCGCGCGATGCCGGATGTCGGTCGCGGTGGCGGCGGGTTTCGATTACGCGAACGCGGTGCGCCAGGGCGCGCGTCTGCGGGTCGCCACGAAATACACGGAAACCGCGCGCCAGCATTTCGCGGCGAAAGGTGTGCACGTCGACCTGATCAAGCTGTATGGTTCGATGGAACTGGCGCCGCTCGTCGGCCTCGCGGACGCGATCGTCGACCTCGTGAGTTCGGGCGGTACGCTGCGCGCGAACAATCTCGTCGAAGTCGAAGAGATCATGCAGATCTCGTCGCGCCTCGTCGTGAACCAGGCCGCGTTGAAGCTGAAGCGCGCCGCGCTGCGGCCGTTCCTTGACGCCTTCGAACTCGCATCGCAGAAAAACGCCGCCGCAGTGTGACGGCGGGAGCCGGCGCCCGGTGCGGCGCGGGCGCAATCAGGCCTTACCGAAACGGATACCAGCATGTCTATCAAGATTCGCAAACTCGATTCCAGCGCTGACGGCTTCAGGAAGGCGCTGCACGCGGTGCTCGCGTTCGAGGCGAGCGAAGACGACGCGATCGAACGCTCGGTCGCGCAGATCCTTGCGGACGTGAAAACGCGCGGCGACGCGGCGGTGCTCGATTACACGAACCGCTTCGACCGTCTGGAAGCGAAGAGCGTCGCGGCGCTCGAACTGCCGATGATGGAGCTGGAAGCGGCGCTCGAAAGCCTCGAGCCGAAGCGGCGCGCGGCGCTCGAAGCGGCGGCGGCGCGCGTGCGCGGCTACCACGAGAAGCAGAAGATCGAGTGCGGCAGCCATAGCTGGCAGTACACGGAAGCGGACGGCACGGTGCTCGGCCAGAAGGTGACGCCGCTCGACCGCGCCGGCATCTACGTGCCGGGCGGCAAGGCGGCGTATCCGTCGTCGGTGCTGATGAACGCGATTCCGGCACGGGTCGCCGGCGTGCGCGAGATCGTGATGGTCGTGCCGACGCCGGACGGCGTGAAGAATCCGCTGGTGCTGGCCGCGGCGCTGCTCGGCGGCGTCGACCGCGTGTTCACGATCGGCGGCGCGCAGGCGGTGGGCGCGCTCGCGTACGGCACCGATACGGTTCCGCAGGTCGACAAGATCTGCGGTCCGGGCAATGCGTACGTGGCGTCCGCGAAGCGGCGCGTGTTCGGCATCGTCGGTATCGACATGATCGCCGGGCCGTCGGAAATTCTCGTGCTGTGCGATGGCACGACGGACCCGCGCTGGGTCGCGATGGACCTGTTCTCGCAGGCCGAGCACGACGAACTCGCGCAGTCGATCCTGCTGTGCCCGGACGCGGGCTTCATCGCGCGCGTCGAAGATGCGATCAACGAGCTGATCGAGTCGATGCCGCGGCGCGACGTGATCCGCGCGTCGCTGGAAGGCCGCGGCGCGCTCGTCAAGGTGCGCGACATGGCCGAGGCCTGCGCGATCGCCAACGACATCGCGCCGGAGCACCTCGAAATCTCCGCGCTGGAGCCGCATCAGTGGGCGCACGAGATTCGCCACGCGGGCGCGATGTTCCTCGGGCGCTACACGAGCGAGAGCCTCGGCGATTATTGCGCCGGCCCGAACCACGTGCTGCCCACTTCGCGTACCGCGCGTTTCTCGTCGCCGCTCGGCGTGTACGACTTCTTCAAGCGCTCGAGCGTGATCGAAGTCAGCGCGGACGGTGCGCAGACGCTCGGCGAGATCGCCGCGGAACTCGCATACGGCGAAGGCCTGCCGGCGCATGCGCGCAGCGCCGAATACCGGATGCGCAACGGCGGCTGAGCCGCGCCCTCGTGCGAGCGGCGCTTCGGGCCCGGGAGCTGCCGCTGAAATAAGGGCTAAACCCAACGGTCAAACGTCGCGCGCGACGCGAGAATCGTCGGGGCATGACGACAACACAACACGGGCAACCCGCGGCGGCTTCAGGGCCGCCGCTCGCGTCTGGCGCGTGAGGCGCCAGTTTCACCATGACGACACCACAAGACATCATCCGCCGCGACGTGCTCGCGATGACGAGCTATCCGGTACCGGACGCGTCGGGCTTCGTGAAGCTCGACGCGATGGAAAATCCGTTCCCGCTGCCGGCCGAGCTCGCGAAGGCGCTCGGCGAGCATCTGGCCGGCGTCGCGCTGAACCGCTATCCGGCGCCGCGTCCGGAAGCGCTGATCGAGCAGCTGCGCCGCGTGATGCAGGTGCCGGCCGGCTGCGACGTGCTGCTCGGCAACGGTTCGGACGAGATCATCAGCATGCTGTCCGTCGCGTGCTCGACGCCTGGCGCGAAGGTGCTCGCGCCGGTGCCGGGTTTCGTGATGTACCAGATATCGGCGCGCTTCGCGCATCAGGAATTCGTCGGCGTCCCGTTGAAGCCTGACTTCACGCTCGACGTCGACGCGATGCTCGCGGCGATCGCCGGGCACCAGCCGGCCATCGTCTATCTCGCGTACCCGAACAACCCGACCGGCACGCTCTTCGACGAAGCCGACATCGAGCGCATCATCGCGGCGGCGAACCGCAGCCTCATCGTGATCGACGAGGCGTACCAGCCGTTCGCGCAGCGGAGCTGGCTGCCGCGCGCCGACGAATTCGACAACGTGGTCGTGATGCGGACGGTGTCGAAGCTGGGGCTCGCCGGCATCCGTCTTGGTTATCTGGTCGGACGTCCGGCGTGGCTCACCGAAATCGACAAGGTGCGGCCGCCTTACAACGTGAACGTGCTGACCCAGGCGGCCGCGAGTTTCCTGCTGGATCGCGTCGAAGTGCTCGACGCCCAGGCGGCGGAATTGCGCGCGCAGCGGACGCAGCTGGCGGCGGCGGTGGCTGCGCTGCCCGGCGCCGAAGTGTTTCCGAGCGCCGGCAATTTCCTGCTGGTTCGTGTCCCGGACGCATCAGTCACGTTCGAAACCCTGCTCACCGCCCGGGTTTTGGTAAAAAACGTGAGTAAAATGCACCCATTGCTGGCTAACTGTGTGCGTTTGACCGTCGGTTCCGCCGAGGAGAACGCCCAGCTGGTCGCGGCACTGAAGCTGGTATTGCGCTAGCCGGTGCCGCACTGAAGCGGCGCATCGCGCCGAACGCCCGCGGCGGCCCGCCGCTCACCTTCGACTGACCCGGCAGTTCTGCTTTCTAGATAGAGGATTCACCATGCGTAGTGCGGAAGTCGTTCGCAACACCAGCGAAACGCAGATCCGTGTCTCGATCAACCTCGACGGCACCGGCCAGCAGAAGCTCGCCACCGGCGTGCCGTTCCTTGACCACATGCTCGACCAGATCGCCCGCCACGGGCTCGTCGATCTGGACATCGAGGCGCATGGCGACCTGCATATCGACGACCACCACACGGTGGAAGACGTCGGCATTACGCTCGGCCAGGCGGTCGCGAAGGCCATTGGCGACCGCAAGGGCATTCGCCGCTACGGTCACGCGTACGTGCCGCTCGACGAAGCGCTGTCGCGCGTCGTCATCGATTTCTCCGGCCGTCCGGGCCTCGAATTCCACGTGCCGTTCACGCGCGCGCGGATCGGCACGTTCGACGTCGACCTGTCCATCGAATTTTTCCGCGGTTTTGTGAACCATGCCGGCGTGACGCTGCATGTCGACAACCTGCGCGGCCTGAACGCCCATCATCAGATGGAGACGGTGTTCAAGGCGTTCGGCCGGGCGTTGCGGATGGCCACCGAACTGGACGAACGCGCGGCGGGGCAGATCCCGTCCACGAAGGGCAGCCTGTGATCGATCCGGCCACGGCCGCCGCGCCAGCATCGTTGCGCGCCGGCCTCGCCCACTGAGCGAATTACCCGACGAAGCACAACCCGGACCGCTGTGCGCCCTGACGCGCATCGCCAAGCGATGGATATCCTCAAGTCGTTTATCTCGCTGCTCGCGCTGATCAATCCGGTCGGCGCGGTGCCGTTCTTCCTGAGCCTGAGCTCGCAGCAGTCCCCCGCCGAGCGGCGCCGCACGATCCGCATCGCGGCGGTGTCGGTGTTCTGCGTGATCGCGGTGACGGCGCTGTTCGGCCAGCAGATCATCGCGTTCTTCGGCATCTCGGTGGGCTCGCTGGAGGTGGGCGGCGGCATCATCATGCTGCTGATGGCGATCAACATGCTGAACGCGCAGATCGGCAACACCCGCGCGACGCCGGAAGAGCGCGACGAAGCCGAGCAGAAGGACAACATCGCGGTCGTGCCGCTCGCGATTCCGCTCCTGACGGGCCCAGGCGCGATCAGCACGACGATCGTCTACGCGGCGGGCGCGGCGCACTGGTACGACCGGCTGATCCTGATCGGCATCGGCGCGGTGCTGGCGGCGATCTGCTTCGGCTCGCTGAGCCTCGCCGAACCGATCGCGCGCTGGGTGGGTCGCACGGGCATCAATATCGGCACACGGTTGATGGGTTTGATGTTGTCGGCGCTGGCGGTGGAATTCATCGTCGACGGACTGAAGGCGTTGCTGCCTGACTTGAGATGAAAACTTCAATTGCGATTGTGGATTACGGAATGGGCAACCTGCGCTCGGTGGCGCAGGCGCTGAGGAAGGCGGCGCCCGAGGCGGACGTGGCGATCGTCGATCGTCCGGAAGCGATCCGCGCGGCCGACCGCGTGGTGCTGCCGGGCCAGGGCGCGATGCCGGACTGCATGCGCTCGCTCGGCGAGTCGGGCCTGCAGGACGCGGTGGTCGAAGCGTCGCGCACGAAGCCGCTGATGGGCGTGTGCGTCGGCGAGCAGATGCTGTTCGACTGGAGCGCCGAGGGCGACACGCGCGGGCTGGGTCTGCTGCCCGGCAAGGTGGTGCGCTTCGAGCTGGAAGGCCAGCTGCAGGACGACGGTTCGCGCTTCAAGGTGCCGCAGATGGGCTGGAACCGCGTGCGTCAGGCGCATCCGCACGCGCTGTGGGACGGCGTGCCGGACCAGAGCTTCTTCTACTTCGTGCACAGCTATTACGTCGTGCCGGACAACGCGGCGCACACGTCGGGCGAGACCGTGTACGGCGCGCCGTTCACGTCGGCGGTGGCGCGGGACAACATCTTCGCGACGCAGTTTCACCCGGAGAAGAGCGCCGACGCCGGCCTGCGCGTGTACCGCAACTTCGTGCACTGGAACCCGTGAACAGCATGAACGCGCCTGCCATACGTCCGGTCCGTGTCGCGCCCGAGTGTTTCGGGCTGCACAAGGTCGGGCTGCAAGCAGCAGCGGAAACCGCTTTTCGCCCGCGCGGGAGCGTGTTTCGACTTGTACTAAACTAGCGGAACGCCGGTGCGCGGGCGTTTGCCCGCACCGCCACGGGCCGCGATTTCAACCCACATCCCAGACAACACCCGATTGCTATGCTGCTGATTCCGGCCATCGACCTGAAAGACGGTCAGTGTGTGCGCCTCAAACAAGGCGATATGGACCAGGCGACGATTTTTTCCGAAGATCCGGCGGCGATGGCCCGACACTGGGTCGAGCGCGGCGCGCGGCGCCTGCACCTGGTGGACCTGAACGGCGCATTCGCCGGCAAGCCGAAGAACGAAGAGGCGATTCTGTCGATCCTCGAAGAAGTCGGCGATGAGATCCCGGTGCAGCTGGGCGGCGGCATCCGCGATCTGGATACGATCGAGCGCTATCTGGACGACGGCCTCTCGTACGTGATCATCGGCACGGCGGCGGTGAAGAACCCCGGCTTCCTGCAGGAAGCGTGCACTGCGTTCGGCGGCCATATCATCGTCGGTCTCGATGCGAAGGACGGCAAGGTCGCCACCGACGGCTGGAGCAAGCTCACCGGCCACGAAGTGGTCGACCTTGCGCGCAAGTTCGAGGACTACGGCGTCGAATCGATCATCTACACGGACATCGGCCGCGACGGCATGCTGCAGGGCGTCAACATCGAAGCGACGGTGCGCCTCGCGCGCGCGGTGAAGATTCCGGTGATCGCGAGCGGCGGGTTGTCGGCGCTGGCGGACATCGACGCGCTGTGCGAAGTCGCCGACGAAGGCATCGAAGGCGTGATCTGCGGCCGCGCGATCTACTCCGGCGACCTCGATTTCGCCGCGGCGCAGGCGCACGCGGACCGTCTGCGCGAATCGGACGACGCGTAATCCGGCAAGCCGGGCGCGCCCCGGAGGCGACCCGGCACCACGCGATTGCAATTGAAGGCGCGCACCGTCGCGCATTGGCACGATCTCATGGCTTTAGCTAAACGCATCATCCCGTGTCTCGACGTGACGGCTGGCCGCGTCGTGAAGGGCGTCAACTTCGTCGAGCTGCGCGACGCCGGCGATCCCGTCGAAATCGCGCGCCGCTACGACGACCAGGGCGCCGACGAACTCACCTTCCTCGACATCACGGCGACGTCGGACCAGCGCGATCTGATCCTGCCGATCATCGAAGCAGTCGCGTCGCAGGTGTTCATTCCGCTGACCGTCGGCGGCGGTGTGCGTGCTGTGGAAGATGTGCGGCGCCTGCTCAACGCGGGCGCGGACAAGATCAGCATGAACTCGTCGGCGGTTGCGAATCCGCAGCTCGTGCGCGACGCGACCGACAAGTACGGCTCGCAGTGCATCGTCGTCGCGATCGACGCGAAGCGCGTATCCCCCGAAGGCGAAGCGGCGCGCTGGGAAGTGTTCACGCACGGCGGGCGCAAGGCGACCGGCATCGACGCGATCGAATGGGCGCGCAAGATGGCGGAACTGGGCGCGGGCGAAATCCTGCTGACCAGCATGGATCGCGACGGCACGAAGAGCGGCTTCGACATCGCGCTCACGCGTGCGGTGTCGGACGCGGTGCCGGTGCCGGTGATCGCGTCGGGCGGCGTCGGCTCGCTCGCGCATCTCGCCGACGGCATCACGGAAGGCCATGCCGACGCGGTACTTGCGGCGAGCATCTTCCACTATGGCGAGCACACGGTCGGCGAGGCGAAGCGCTTCATGGCGGACCGCGGCATTTCGGTGAGGTTGTGACGTGAGCACGGACAAGGTGAACTGGCTCGACAAGGTTCGTTGGGACGCGAACGGCCTCGTGCCGGTGATCGCGCAGGAAGCATCGACCAACGACGTGCTGATGTTCGCGTGGATGAACCGCGAAGCACTCGCGAAGACCATCGAAACGGGCCGCGCGGTGTATTTCTCGCGCTCGCGCCAACGCCTGTGGTTCAAGGGCGAGGAGTCGGGCCACGTGCAGCACGTGCACGAAGTGCGGCTCGACTGCGACGAGGACGTCGTGCTGCTGAAGGTCGAGCAGGTGTCGGGTATCGCCTGCCACACCGGCCGTCATTCCTGCTTCTTCCAGAAATTCGAAGGCACGCCCGACGGCGGCGACTGGGTCGCGGTCGAGCCGGTGCTGAAAGATCCCGAACACATCTACAAATGACGACGACGCAACAACCTCAACCGCCGCAGTCCGAACAGCCCACCGACGACACGTTGCTGCGCCTCGCCGCGGTGATCGACAGCCGCAAGGGCGGCGACCCGGACGCGTCGTATGTCGCGCGGCTCTTCCACAAGGGCGACGACGCGGTGCTGAAGAAGATCGGCGAGGAAGCCACCGAAGTCGTGCTGGCCGCGAAAGACACGCGCCACGGCGGCGCACCGAAGGCGCTCGTCGGCGAGGTCGCGGACCTGTGGTTCCACTGCCTCGTGATGCTGTCGCATTTCAACCTCAGCCCGGCCGACGTGCTGGCCGAACTGGAGCGCCGCGAGGGCCTGTCGGGTCTCGAAGAAAAGGCGCTGCGCAAAAGCCGCGAACGCGAGGAGAGCGGCGACTGAGCGGCGACTGCGTGGCGACTGAGCGGAACGCAACCAGTCGGCGTGGCGTGAGGTCGAACGGGGACGTATTGCACTCAACCGGAACCGGAGGATGCACGCATGTCACAGCCTCAAGGCGGCTACCCGCCGCCGTCGTACCAGAGCGCGCTCGAACTCGACCGTCAACGCTCGCTGCGCACGCTGACCCACGTGCTGTACGCGCTCTACGCCGTGTACTGGCTCACGGGCGGCGTCTCGATCCTCGTCGCGATCATCATCAACTACGTTAAGCGCGAGGACGTGGTCGGCACGCCTTACGAACAGCATTTCGAGTGGCAGATCCGCACGTTCTGGTGGGCGCTGCTCGGCCATCTGATCGGCGTCGCGCTGATCATCGTGATGATCGGCTTCCCGATCCTCTGGGCTGTCGCGCTGTGGACGTTGTACCGTATCATCAAAGGCTGGCTGTATCTGTGGGACAACAAGCCGCTGACGAATCCGCGCGCGTGGTTCTGACGCGCCGCGATCCCGATCGGAATTGACCCGAGCCCAACCCGAGCGCATCCGGAGACACGCGGGGCAACCCGCCACACCACCATGAGCCACGACAACTGCCTCTTCTGCAAGATCGCCGCCGGCGAGATCCCGTCCACCAAGGTCCACGAGGACGATGAATTCGTGGCGTTCCGCGATATCCGTCCCGCCGCCGAGACGCACGTGCTGATCATCCCGCGCAAGCACATCGAGACGCTGTCCAACGTGACCCCGGAAGACGCTCCGATGCTGGGCCGGATGCTGGTGCTCGTGTCGAAGCTCGCCGACAAGCTGGGCGTGGCCTATACGGGCGGCGAGACCGGCTTCCGCACGGTGTTCAACACCGGCCCGGGCGGCGGTCAGGAGGTCTACCACATCCACGCGCATCTGCTCGCCGGGCCCCGCCCGTGGCTGCGGATGGGCTGAGGTCCGCAGGGCCGCGCACCGAGGGTCGCAACATCCCGCCGCGGCGGGCATTGCGCATGCGGCCCCACCTTTCGGTGAGCATGGGGTTGTTGCAGTGAGCGGCCTTCGTGTCGGCTATCATTAAAATTTCGTGATGTAACGAAGCCGACGCGTCCTCAGGCTCATAATGACGAGTTGAAGACATAACGGCGCGGCCGCATCTGCGACCGGAGCAGCCGCAAGGCGACTATAGACACATGCCGTCGCGAACCACGCCGGCAAGGTTCAAGGAGAGTTTTCATGGGTTCGTTGAGTATCTGGCACTGGCTGATCGTCCTGTTGATCGTCGCACTGGTGTTCGGCACGAAGAAGCTGCGCAACATCGGCAGCGATCTGGGCGGTGCGGTCAAGGGCTTCAAGGAAGGCATGCGCGATTCCGAAAACGAATCGGGCGCCGAGCCGGCCAAACGTGAACTGCCGTCCGACACCGTCGATGTCGACGCGAAGGAAAAGAGCACCTCGCGCGACACGTCCCGCTGATCTGCGCCGGCATGCGGGCTCGCCGCGGCGGGCCATGCCGGCGTCTGCCGCCAATCAGTCTCTTCTTCACGCAACGGACGGGCTTCTCATCTCATGCTGGATCTCGGCCTCACCAAGATGGCGTTGATCGGCGTCGTCGCGCTGGTCGTTCTCGGGCCTGAGCGCCTGCCGCGCGTCGCCCGTACCGCCGGCGCGCTGTTCGGCCGCGCGCAACGCTACATCAACGACGTGAAGGCCGAAGTCACGCGCGAAATCGAGCTCGACGAACTGCGCCGGATGAAGACGGAGTTCGAGTCGGCGGCGCGCAACGTCGAGACCACGATCCACGACAACCTGAAAAAGCACGAGAGCGACCTGAACGAAGCATGGAAGGCGGGCACGTCCGTGGGGCCGAGCGTCGCGGGCGGCGCGGAGCCGGACGCGCTGATGACCGAAGCGTCCATGCGCTCGTCGACCGATGCCGACGGCACGCCGTGGATCAGCCGTCCTCCGCTGGCACCGAAACGCAGGAACTGGCGCGTGAAGCAGAACGCGACGCCGACCTGGTACAAGCGTGCGACCCAACGTCGCACCCGCGTGCAGTCGGGCGCGGCGCGCGTGGCGCGTCACACGCCCGCGTCGCTGCGCCGCCCCGTGCGCTTCTTCTGATGCAGCCGCGCTGCACGTCCACTTCTGATCGAGGGCCGGTGTGAGCGACCCCCAACGCAATCCGAACGATCCAGGCGAAGGTACCGAAGAGACCTTCATCTCCCATCTCGTCGAACTGCGCGACCGCATCATTCGCGCGGGCATCGCGGTGATCGTCGTGTTTCTCGGCCTCGTCTACTGGGCGCCGAACATCTTCCGTCTGCTCGCGCGGCCGCTGATGGAAAACCTGCCGAAGGGCGGCAAGATGATCGTCACCGACGTCACCGGCTCGTTCTTCGTGCCGATGAAAGTGACGATGCTGGTCGCGTTCGTGATCGCGCTGCCGATCGTGCTGTACCAGATCTGGGCGTTCGTCGCGCCGGGCCTGTACCAGCACGAGAAGAAGCTGATCGCGCCGCTCGTCGGCAGCAGCTACACGCTGTTCCTGTGCGGCATGGCGTTCGCGTATTTCGTCGTGTTCCCGACCATCTTCCGCGTGATGGCGCACTACAACGCGCCGCTTGGCGCGGAGATGTCGACCGATATCGACAATTACCTGAGTTTCGTACTGACGATGTTCATCGCGTTCGGGGTGACGTTCGAAGTCCCGATTGTCGTCGTGCTGCTGGTCCGCATGGGGCTGCTGACGATCAAGAAACTCAAGGAAATTCGCCCGTACGTGGTGGTCGGCGCGTTCGTCGTGTCGGCGGTGGTGACGCCGCCGGACGTGTTCTCGCAGCTGATTCTCGCGCTGCCGCTGATCGTGCTCTACGAAGCCGGCATCATTGCCGCGCGGATTTTCGTCGGCAACGCGCCGGTTGCCGACAAAGCCAACGAGGGTAACGCCGCGGGTTGATCACCCGCCGTTGTCGTCCTGATCGTCTTCCTGTTGCTGCTTCGGCGGCGGCGGACGTTTGCCGATCAGGATGTCGATGTCCATCGGCTTGTTCTTGCGCACGAGGTGCACCTTCGCGCTCGTGCCCGGCTTGATCTGCGCGATCACATTGAGCAGGCGCGTGGTGTCGGTGATCTGCTCGCCGTTCACGCTCACCAGAATGTCGCCCGGCTTGATGCCCGCCTTGTCGGCCGGGCCGCCTTGCAGCACGCCCGCGACGATCGCGCCGCTCTTCTGGTCGAGACCGAACGATTCGGCGATTTCCGGCGTCACGTCCTGCGGTTCGACACCGATCCAGCCGCGCGTGACCGAGCCGGTCGTGATGATGCTCTCCAGCACGCTACGCGCAGTGGACACCGGAATCGCGAAGCCGATTCCGAGCGAGCCGCCCGAACGCGAGTAGATTGCGGTATTGATGCCGAGCAGGTTGCCGTTCACGTCGACGAGCGCGCCGCCCGAGTTGCCCGGGTTGATCGCCGCGTCGGTCTGGATGAAGTTCTCGAACGTGTTGATGCCGAGGTGATTGCGGCCGAGCGCGCTGACGATGCCCATGGTGACCGTCTGGCCGACGCCGAACGGGTTGCCGATCGCGAGCACGACGTCGCCCACGCGCGTCTGGTCCATCCGGCCGAGCGTGATGGTGGGCAGGTTCGGCAGGTTGATCTTGAGCACCGCGAGATCGGTTTCGGGATCGACGCCGATCACCTTCGCATTCGTGGTGCGGCCGTCCGACAGCGCGATTTCGATCTGATCCGCGCCGTCCACGACGTGCTGGTTCGTTAGAATGTAACCTTCCGAACTCACGATGACACCCGAACCCAGGTTGGCGGCCGGTTGTTCCTGCTGTTTGCGGTTGTTGTTCTTGTCGCCGAAGAAGTAGCGAAAAAGAGGATCTTTGGCGCGCGGGTCAGGCGGCAGCGAGCCATCCTTGCTGGAGAACACGTTGACGACCGCCGGCATGGCTTTCGCCGCGGCTTCGGCGTAAGAGCTCTGTGCCGTGTTGCCGGACATGCCCGGCGCAACTTCCCGCAGCGCGACGATCGGCTCGGCCAGCTGCTTGCCGAACTCTCCCTGATGCTGGAGCCATTGCGGCTTCAGGGTGGCGACGATGAACATCAACGCCAGCAGCACGGTCACCGCTTGTGCAAAGAGCAGCCAAAAGCGTCTAAGCATCTGGAGAGATGAGAGGTTTATATGGATCGGATCGAACTTGAATTGTACTTGAACAACGTTCTGCAAACCTCGCGGTTCAAGGACTACTGCCCCAACGGGCTGCAGGTCGAAGGGCGTCGCCGGGTCAAGAAGATCGCCACCGGCGTGACCGCTTCGCTAGCGTTTCTCGAGTCTGCCCTGGAGTGGGGCGCGGATGCGGTACTTGTCCATCACGGCTACTTCTGGCGCAACGAGCCGCCGCAGATTACCGGTCGCAAGTATCGGCGTCTGCGCGCGCTGCTCGCGAACGACCTGAACCTCTTCGCTTACCATCTGCCGCTCGACGATCACCCCGACTACGGCAACAACGCGCAGCTCGGCGCGCGGCTCGGTCTGATTGCCGACGATGCGCGCTTCGGCGAGCAGGATCTCGGCTGGATCTCCACCCTGCCGATGCCGATCACGCTCGCGCACTTCACCGCGCAGGTCGACCAGACGCTCGGCCGCGCGCCGCTCGTGCTCGGCGACCCCGACAGCGAACTGCGCCGCATCGCGTGGTGCACCGGCGGCGCGCAGAGCTATTTCGAAGCGGCGATCGACGCCGGCGCGGACGTCTTCCTGACCGGCGAGATCTCCGAGCACAACACGCACACGGCGGCCGAGAGCGGCGTCGCGTTCGTGTCGGCGGGCCATCATGCGACCGAGCGCTACGGTGTGCAGGCGCTCGGCGCGCATCTGTCGGAAACCTTCGATGTCGAGCACCTCTTCATCGACATCGATAACCCGGTCTGATCGTCGAGGAACGGCTCGACGCGTGACGAAATACGCCCCGCCATTGGGGGAGACACTTAAAAGAGGAGACGAAGTTATTCGCCGTCGCTGCGGGGAAACCCTGAGATATCAAAGGCTTCGCATGGTTTTTGGCGCTCGGGCCTTGTAAATGCCGACTCCATTCGAGCACACTAGCGGCGGTAGCAAAAAGTAGCTGACGGAAAAATCCAACTCAGAAGTGGGGCGATGTGATGCGAGACAAAGAAGATGGCCGCGTCGACAGCAGCCGCCGTACCTGGCTGATTGCGACGTCCGTAGCAGGTGGCATTGGAGGCGTTGCCACTGTCGTACCCTTCGTAAGTTCGTTTGCACCATCGGCGAAAGCCAAAGCGGCCGGCGCACCGGTCGAAGTCGATATCACCAATCTGAAGCCGGGCGAGATGATGACCGTCGCCTGGCGCGGCAAGCCGGTCTGGATCGTCAACCGCACGGACGAAATGCTCGCCGACATCAAGAAGGCCGATAGCGAAGTCGCCGATCCGAATACCGAGAAGCCGTTCTCGATGCCCGACCCGGAATACTGCAAGAACGAGTACCGGTCGCGTCCCGATCACAAGAACCTGTTCGTTGCCGTCGCTGTCTGCACCCACCTCGGCTGCACGCCGACCCCGCGTTTCCAGGAAGGCCCGCAGGCCAATCTGCCCGACGACTGGCCGGGCGGCTTCCTGTGTCCGTGTCACGGTTCCACCTATGACCTCGCCGGGCGTGTTTTCAAGAACAAGCCCGCACCGCAGAACCTCGATATCCCGCCGTACATGTTCACGACTGCGACGCAGCTCGTGATCGGCAAGGACGAAAAAGGAGAAGCGTAATGGCGACCGAAAAACAGGTGGAGACGACGGGGCTCACCGGCTGGATCGATCGGCGCTTTCCGCTCACGTCGACGTGGAAGGCGCATCTGTCCGAGTACTACGCGCCGAAGAACTTCAACTTCTGGTACTTCTTCGGTTCACTTGCGCTGCTCGTGCTGGTGAACCAGATCGTCACCGGCATCTTCCTCACGATGAACTACAAGCCCGACTCGACGCTCGCGTTCGCGTCGGTCGAGTACATCATGCGCGAGGTGCCGTGGGGCTGGCTGATCCGCTACATGCACTCCACGGGCGCGTCGATGTTCTTCGTCGTCGTGTATCTGCACATGTTCCGCGGCCTGCTGTACGGCTCGTACCGCAAGCCGCGCGAGCTGGTGTGGATCTTTGGTTGCGCGATCTTCCTGTGCCTGATGGCCGAGGCGTTCTTCGGCTACCTGCTGCCGTGGGGCCAGATGTCGTACTGGGGCGCGCAGGTGATCGTGAACCTGTTCTCCGCGATCCCGTTCATCGGCCCGGACCTGTCGCTGTGGATCCGCGGCGACTACGTGGTGTCGGACGTGACGCTGAACCGCTTCTTCGCGTTCCACGTGATCGCGATTCCGCTCGTGCTGCTCGGGCTCGTGATCGCGCACATCGTCGCGCTGCACGAGGTGGGCTCGAACAATCCGGACGGCATCGAGATCAAGGCGAAGAAGGACGAGAACGGTATTCCGCTCGACGGCATCCCGTTCCATCCGTACTACTCGGTGCATGACCTGTTCGGCGTGTGCGTGTTCCTGATGGTGTTCGCGGCGATCCTGTTCTTCGCGCCGGAAATGGGCGGCTACTTCCTCGAGGCGAACAACTTCATCCCGGCGAACCCGCTGCAGACGCCACCGGAAATCGCGCCGGTCTGGTACTTCACCGCGTTCTACGCGATGCTGCGCGCGACCACGGATCCGTTCAAGATCGTGCTGATGATCGTGGTGGCGCTGCTCGGGTTGCTGGCGCTCGTGCGCGCGCGCGGCAAGTGGCGCATCGGGCTGCCGGTTCTCGCGGTGCTGGTGATTCTCGCGATGATCGCGACGCAGTCGAAGTTCTGGGGCGTTGTGGTGATGGGCAGCGCGGTGGTGTCGCTGTTCTTCCTGCCGTGGCTCGACCGGTCGCCGGTGAAGTCGATCCGCTACCGGCCGTTCTTCCACAAGGTGTTCTACGGAATCTTCGTGCTCGCGTTCCTGACGCTGGCGTTCCTTGGGACCAAACCGCCATCGCCCGCCGCGACGCTGATCGCGCAGATCTGCGCGCTGATCTACTTCGCCTTCTTCCTCGGCATGCCGTTCTGGACACCGCTGGGCACGTTCAAGACGCCGCCCGAGCGCGTCCGGTTCAAGTCCCACTAATCGCGAGCGAGGAGAAGACGAAGATGAAAAAACTGCTTTCGACGCTCGCGCAGACGGGCTTCGCATCGATTACACTCGCGCTCGCGCTGTTTGCCGGCCCGGTTCACGCGGATGACGAATTTCCGCTCGACCGGGCGCCGGACAACATGGAGAGTCTGGCGTCCCTGCAGCATGGCGCCCAATTGTTTGTAAACTATTGCCTGAACTGCCACAGCGCGAGCCTGATGCGGTATAGCCGGCTGGAAGATCTCGGCATCTCCCAGAAGGAAATCGAGGCGAATCTGCTGTTCACGTCCGACAAGGTGGGCAGCACGATGACCATCGCGATGCGCCCCGACGACGCGAAGTCGTGGCTGGGCGCGGCGCCGCCCGATCTGTCGGTGGAAGCCCGGGCGCGCGGGCGTGACTGGCTGTACACGTACCTGCGCAGCTTCTACCGCGACAGCACGCGTCCGACTGGATGGAACAATATGGTCTATCCAAACGTTGGTATGCCAAATGTGCTGTGGCAATTGCAGGGACAGCGTACCGCGAAGTTCACTGACATCACCGATCCGGAAAACGGTGAGAAAATCCACCGTTTCGATGGCTTCCAGCAGGTCGCGCCTGGAACCGTCTCGCGGGTGGATTATGATTCTGATGTTGCCGACCTGGTGGCGTACCTGTCGTGGATGGCGGAGCCGGAGCAGAAAACCCGCGAGCAGGTCGGGGTGTGGGTGCTGCTGTTCCTGGGCCTGTTGACCTTTTTTGCCTGGCGACTGAACGCCGCGTACTGGAAAGATATCAAATAATCACGCCGTGACTGGCGTGGGGCCGGCGTCGGAAAAGACCCGCTGGACGGTTTTTTCCGAGCTGGCCCTTCAGCTTTTTGAGGAAATGTAAATCATGATGGTTCTGTATTCTGGCACTACTTGCCCGTTCTCCCAGCGCTGCCGGCTGGTGTTGTTCGAAAAGGGCATGGACTTCGAGATCCGCGACGTCGACCTGTTCAACAAGCCGGAAGACATCGCGGTGATGAATCCGTATGGTCAGGTGCCGATCCTCGTCGAACGGGACCTGATCCTGTACGAATCGAACATCATCAACGAGTACATCGACGAGCGTTTCCCCCATCCGCAGCTGATGCCCGCCGACCCGGTGCAGCGAGCCCGCGCACGCCTGTTCCTGCTGAACTTCGAAAAGGAACTGTTCGTGCACGTCGGCACGCTCGAAAACGAGAAGGGCAAGGCCGCCGAGAAGAATCACGAGAAGGCGCGCATCGCGATCCGCGATCGTCTGACGCAGCTCGCACCGATTTTCCTGAAGAACAAGTACATGCTCGGGGAAGAGTTCTCGATGCTCGACGTTGCGATCGCGCCGCTGCTGTGGCGTCTCGATCACTACGGCATCGAGCTGTCGAAGAACGCGGCGCCGCTCATGAAGTACGCAGAGCGGATTTTCAGCCGGCCGGCGTATATCGAAGCGCTGACGCCGTCGGAAAAGGTCATGCGCCGCTGATGGTGTGCGGTTCGGGGCCTGGCGCGCGGCTTTCGGGAAGCGTGCCTTTCCCCGGTATGAGGATCGTTGATGCAAGAGATTTCCACCAAGCCGTATCTGCTGCGCGCGCTGTACGAGTGGTGCACGGATAACGGTTACACGCCCCACATCGCCGTGCGGGTCGACAACCAGACCCGCGTGCCGCGGCAGTTCGTGCGGGACAACGAGATCGTGTTGAACATCAGCTTCGAGGCCACGAGCCAGCTGCAGATGGGCAACGACTGGATCGAGTTCAGCGCGCGCTTCTCCGGCAAGTCGCACAAGATCGAGGTGCCTGTCGCGAACGTGCTCGCCATCTATGCGCGCGAGAACGGTCAGGGCATGGCGTTCCCGGTCGAATCGACGGGCGGCGAGGCGGCGGACTCCGCGGCGGATCTGGACGAGCAGCCGTTGCCGGAAGACGAAAGCGCGGCTCAGCAGGCTGAGCCTGGCGCCAGCGCGGCGGCAGATGCGGCCACGGCGGGCGAGGGCTCGGCGGACGACGCCGGCGCAGCCGACGACAGTGCGAAGAGCGCCGGAAGAGGCCACCTCAAGGTCGTGAAATGAAGTAGAATCGCGCTCTTACGCCGGCTTAGCTCATCTGGTAGAGCAGTTGATTTGTAATCATCAGGTGGCGGGTTCGAGTCCTGCAGCCGGCACCAGTCATTGCAAACGGGTCCCTCGCGGACCCGTTTGCGTTTGTGCTTGTGTGCTTGCGCGTGTGACCTCGAGATCGCGCGCTCGCGTCTGTGCACTCCAGCATCCCATCCGGCGTCCATCCCTTCGATGACCACCTTCGCCACCCTCACGCTGCCCGCCGATCCGACCGGCGCCGAACAGACCGTCCATTGGCATTCGGAGTCCGGTTCCGCGCCGCCGAAGCGCGTCGTGATCGCCGATGACCGCACCACCGCGGACGCGGCGTTCCGCCTCGCGAGCGAAGGCACCGCGCTCGTGTGGCGCGGTGACTTCCAGAATGCCCGGCAGCTGCTGCAGGCGATGACCCGCCGCATCGAGCGCAAGCCGCGCAAGCAGGCGGCCACACCGAAGGACGCGTTCAACCTGCATCGGCAGGCGCAGTCGCAACGGGCGCGCACGCTGGGGATGCTGCTGATCCCACTGGACGGTGGCTACACGATTCCGCTGCGCCGCGCGCCGGACGTGCAGGACGCGTGCGCCGAGGTCTATGGGCCCGCCGACGATCAAGCGTCCGTCGTGTCGCTGCGCGAATTGCTGGGTTTGATCGGCGCGCATGAGTGGCGCAAGAAGGGCGTCGAGATTCCCGTGCTCGGCGAGCGTATTCATCCGTACTACGGCGTGTTTTCGCCGGTGCGGGGCGAGTATCTCGATCTGGTCGCGCGGGTGCCGCTGCCGTCGGCTGCGATGGAGCTGGCCTTCGACGTCGGTACCGGCACCGGCGTGATCGCCGCAGTGCTCGCGAAGCGCGGCGTCAAGCGTGTCGTTGCGACGGATCAGGATGCACGCGCGCTCGCCTGTGCGCGCGAGAACCTCGAGCGGCTTGGCTACGCGCCGTGCGTCGAGGTGGTCGAGGCCGATCTGTTTCCGCCGGGCCGCGCGCCGCTGATCGTCTGCAATCCACCGTGGGTGCCCGCGCGGCCGGCGTCGTCGATCGAATACGCGGTGTTCGATCCGGATAGCCGCATGTTGTTGGGATTCCTGAATGGTCTCGCCGCGCATCTGGAACCGGCCGGCGAAGGCTGGCTGATCCTGTCGGATTTCGCGGAGCACCTTGGTTTGCGCACGCGCGAGATGCTGATGGACGCGATCGAACGGGCAGGGCTCGAAGTCGCCGGGCGCGAGGATATCCGGCCGCGACACCCGAAGTCGTCGGACAAGAGCGATCCGCTGCACGCGGCGCGTGCAGCGGAGATCACTTCGTTGTGGCGATTGAAGGCGAAGGGCGGGTAGGGATTCAGGTGAGCCGCGGTAGCCGCGATTGGCCACCGTTACCGGTGATGTTGCCAGCACACGAAATGGCCACCGCTAGCTCACCTTGTCGATTCTGGACTTTTTGGTCTACAGCGCGTCCAGAGACATCCGGACGCTCAGTCCGGATACGCCTCGTCGACGTGCAGCCCCGCGAGCTTGAAGATCACGCGGAGCGTCTGCGGCTTGATATCGCGCCGCGCGGCGAGCGCGGTCATCACGAAGTCGAGCACTTTCGCGTACTTCAGCATGACGAGGCACGACTCGAGGTCGACGCTACCGTCGCGCATCGCCTCGGCGACGTGCAGCATCTCGACCGAGATGTCGCGCGCCATTTCGAGTTCGATCTGTTGCTTCTCGGTCCACTCCGGCGTCGCGGTGAGCTTCGCCATCAGTTCCTGAAATTTTTGTTCGGCGTTTCCGTTCGGTATCGTATTCATCGCAGCCTCATATCCGTCTGCGCGCGCTTCGTTGATGTGGCGCGCTGCAGGTTACGTAACGTCCGCATCCTTGTTCCGATGCGACCTCCCCCACGCTTCACGATCCGCCGATGTCTCCTGCGGCGGTCGTCCGTCAGTCCCTGTTGTTCTCCGCCCGCGCCACAAGGGCTAACGGGCTATCCTCTGCTGCCGGCGCGACTGCGATGCCTGTTTGCGCCGCCGAAATCACAGCATGAAGTATTCCAGGCGAGAAGCCGGCACACTGTCATCCGGTCCGGAGATGACAACTGCTGCATGACGATTCGCCCATTTCGGTAAACTGACACCAACTTTTAATTCCATCCGTCGCCTTTCGCACGTTTCGCGTATTTTTCGGGCGGCGGTCTGAAACGATGTCCAGCAAAACTTACGAAATCGCTCCCAACCAGTCCATCGAACTGCTAAAGGAGCTTCATATCCTCACGCGCGACGGCAAGATGAATCAGGACAGCCGCCGCAAGCTGAAGCAGGTCAACCACCTGTTCCAGTTCATCGAGCCGCTCCTTGCCGACCTGAAATCGACTCAGGACAGCGTGACGCTCGTCGACCACGGAGCCGGCAAGTCCTATCTGGGCTTTATCCTCTACGATCTGTTCTTCAAGGAACAGTGCGATCGGTCGCATATCTACGGAATCGAAACACGCGAGGAACTGGTCGCCCGATCGACCGAACTCGCCGCCAGGCTTGGGTTTGAGGGTATGTCTTTCCTAAACCTTTCAGTCGCGGATTCGATTCATTCTTCGGTTTTGCCCCCCACCATCGACATCGTCACGGCGTTGCACGCCTGCGATACGGCGACCGACGACGCGATCCGCTTCGCACTCCATAAGCATGCGAAGTACATCGTCGTGGTGCCGTGCTGTCAGGCGGAAGTGGCCGGCGTGCTGCGGCGGAACAAGAGCCGGTCGCTCGGCGATGCGCTCACCGAGATCTGGCGACACCCGCTGCATACCCGCGAATTCGGCAGCCAGATCACCAACGTGCTGCGCTGCCTGCAGCTCGAAGCGCACGGCTACCACGTGAGCGTGACGGAGCTGGTGGGCTGGGAGCACTCGATGAAGAACGAGCTGATCATCGCGCAGTACAAGGATCTGCCGCGCCGCAAGCCCACCGAGCGGCTCAACGAGGTGATCGACCGGCTCGGGCTTGCTGAACTGCATGAGCGGTTCTTCGCGCCGGCTTGATGGAGTGGTGGTTTAACCGGTGCACGTCGTCGCGGGCGAGTTCAATCGTCGGACGGTTCGCTCATCCACTTGACCCAGCCGGCATGGCCGAGTCGGCGCAACGTGTCCTGATTGCGCTCGTAGATGTCGGCGGCATCCGGGAACGCATCGACCGCCCGGTCGATGCTCGCCTCCCGCAGCAAATGAAAGATTGGGTAAGGCGCGCGGTTCGTGTAGTTCTCGATGTCGTCGGCGTCGGTGCCTTCGAACTGGTAATACGGATGAAAGCTCGCGATCTGCAGGACGCCTTCGAGACGCAGCTGACGCAGCAGCCGGTCGGCGAAGAACAGGCAGTCGTTGTAGTCGGAGAAGTCGCCGAGCGCGCGCGGGACGATCAGGAGCGTCGTGTCGATCTCGGCCGCATTGGCCTCGTCGAGCGCCCGCAGCTGCGTTTCCAGATCGATCAGGACACCTTCCATGTCCACCGCCTCGCTGATCGCGTAGCGGATCTGTTTTTTCACGTGCACGCTTTTCGCAAACGGGCAGAGGTTCAGGCCAATGACCGCGCGAGTGAGCCAGTGACGCGTGGCCTGGAGAATTTCGTCGTGGAACGCAGCGCTGGTGGACGGCATGGCGATCACCGCCCCGCGCCGCGCGCGGCGTCGATCAGCTGTCCCGCGAGCTGCGCGGCGACCCGAATCGGCCCGCAACCGGGGCCGTAGGTCTGGCTGGACGCGTAAATGCCTTCGATCAGCAGCGCGAGCGCGTTCGCGAGCATCGCCGGATCGGCGGCGCCCGCTTCGGTGGCAAGCTCCGTCAGCCGCGCCATCAGCTTCGTCTTGTTGCGCTCGACGCAGAGCCGCGCCGGGTGCGCTGGATCGGGAAACTCGGCTGACACGTTGACGAACGGGCAGCCACGGTAGTCCGGCGCGGACGCGCGCTGCGTCAGGTCTTCGAAATACTGCTTCAGCTGTTTCGCCGCGTCGCCGGGATGTTTCGCGACGCTGCGCTCGAAGCGCTCGAAAAACGCGACATCCGACCGCTCCAGGTACGCGACCACGAGTTCGTCCTTCGACGAAAACTGGCGGTACAGGCTCATCTTGTTGACGCCTGCCCGCTCGACCACCGCTTCGACGCCTACCGCGCGTACGCCTTCGCGATAGAACAGCTCGCTGGCCGCGCGTAACAGGCTCTCCTGAGCCTGCGTGCCAGCCATCTGTATGCCGCGCGGCCGTTTGTCGGCGTCGCGCGGGGAGGAATGTGTCGTGTGGTTCGAGGACATAACCGGATGCGGCGTAGGGTTCAAGCTTGACATGTTACCGAGCGGTAACTAGCATCGCAACACACTTGTGACCGATCGGTAACAGAAGTGGTGCGCAACGCGCCGCGGTCCGAACGTGTCGCGCAGGCCGCTCGACTGAGAACGAGCCGGCGGCAAGCCAGAACACAAACCAGCAGTGACGCGCCCGCGAGGCGCCAGGATTGGAGAGCGAATGAACTGGGCAGCGAGAATGATTGGCGGGCGGTTCCACTATGGCTGGCTCGCCGTGGCCGTCGTGTTCCTTGTGCTGCTGGCCGCCGCCGGCACGCGCGCGACGCCGAGCGTGATGATGGTGCCGCTCGAACATCAGTTCGGCTGGAGCCGCGCGACGATCTCGCTCGCGATCTCCGTGAACATCGCGCTGTACGGCTTGACGGGGCCGTTCGCGGCTGCGGCGATGCAGCGCTTCGGCGTGCGCCCGACCGTGCTCACGGCGCTGTCGACGATGGCGGCGGGCGTCGCGCTGTCGTCGATGATGACGCACCCGTGGCAGATGATCATGATCTGGGGCGTGATGGTCGGCGGGGCGACGGGCGTGGCGGCGCTCACGCTGTCGGCGACCGTCGTGAACCGCTGGTTCTCCACCCATCGCGGCCTCGCGATGGGCATCCTGACGGCCAGCTCGGCGACCGGCCAGCTGGTGTTCCTGCCGCTCCTCGCCGCGGTCGCCGAGAAGTTCGGCTGGCAGGCGGTGGTGCTGATCGTCGCGTGCGCGGCGGCGGTGGTGTTGCCGCTCGTCGCGTTCCTTTTGCCGGAGCGTCCGCTCGACCTGATGCTGCGGCCCTTCGGCGAGCCGCACGACGCGCCGCCCGTGCAGGTCGCGGCGCAGCAGAATCCGCTCGCCATCGCGTTCGGCACGCTCGCGAAAGCGAGCCGCACGCGCGACTTCTGGCTGCTGTTCTTCAGCTTCTTCATCTGCGGCGCGAGCACCAACGGCTACATCGGCACGCACCTGATCGCGATGTGCGGCGACTACGGGATGAGCGAAGTGCAGGGCGCTTCGCTGCTCGCGACGATGGGTATCTTCGACCTGTTCGGCACGACGCTGTCGGGCTGGCTGTCGGATCGCGTCAACAGCCGCGTGCTGCTGTTCTGGTACTACGGGCTGCGCGGGCTGTCGCTGATCTACCTGCCGCACGCGTTCGGCATCGACTTCTACGGCCTGCCGGTGTTCGCCGTGTTCTACGGCCTCGACTGGATCGCGACCGTCCCGCCGACGGTTCGCCTCGCCACCGACCGCTTCGGCAAGGATGCGGCGCCCGTCGTGTTCGGCTGGGTGGTCGCGGGCCATCAGCTGGGCGCGGCGTTCGCGGCCTTCGGCGCCGGCCTGCTGCGTTCGAGTCTCGGCACCTACACCGTCGCGTCGATGATCTCGGGCGGCCTGTGTCTCGTCGGGGCGGTGCTGGTGTTGCGGATCAACCGCGATCCCAGCCTGCTGAAAGCGCAGCCGGCTTGACTTAAGCGACGACCAGGCAGAGCGATCGAGGGCGCCTTCGGGCGCCTTTTTTCATGCGCGCGAATCGCTTCTACGGAATCGGGGCGACGCGCTTCGCCGAAGCCGGGTATGCTGTCAGGCCCCCGGGCTGGCGCCCGTCGACTGTGACTTTCGATCCGAGAAGCGTATGACACACAAACCCGCCCCGACCGAAGTATCCATTCACGAACTCATCGCTGGCCGCTGGAGCCCGCGCGCGTATTCCAACGCGCCGGTGTCGCACGAGCAGGTCCGCGCGGTGCTCGAAGCGGCGCGCTGGGCGCCGTCGTCGTACAACATGCAGCCGTGGCGATTCATGGTGTTCGAGCGCGCAGCCGACGAAGCCGCGTTCAAGCGCGCGTTCGCGACGCTCGTGCCGTTCAACCAGGGCTGGAATGCGTCGGCGCAGGTGCTGATCGCGGCCACCGCGCAGAAGCTGACCGCGAAGGGCGAAGTGAACCGCACCGCCGCGTACGACGCGGGCGCGGCCGCGATGGCGCTGGTGCTGCAGGCGCATGCGCTCGGCCTCGCCGCGCACCAGATGAGCGGCTTCGACGTGACCGCGTTCCGCAAGGAGTTCGCGATTCCCGAAGACGTCGAGGTGATTGCGATGATCTCGATCGCGCACTACGGCGATGCGGCCGCGCTCGACCCGGCGCTGCGCGATCGCGAAAAGGCGGAGCGCCAGCGCATGTCGGTTGGTGAGATCGCTTATCGCGGTGCGTGGAAGGCGGCGTTCTGATGCTGCTGAAGCGGTGACCATACGCGCTGCTAGCGGCGAGCGACACGTGGCGGCGCGTGGTCTGTAGCGCAAAATCTGAAGTTTGAAACGAAGAGGCGCGGCAGCGATGTCGCGCCTTTTTGCTTTTGCTACGTGCTACGACTCGTCCACCACGGCGGAGAGCGGCGTCGCCACGCTCTCGAGCGACTTGCGCTCCGCATCCACGCCCCAGATCGCTGCGATGACGCCTGCCGCGATCATCAGCAGCGAGCCGACCACATAGCCCGTGAACACTTCGCTGCGCCGATGTGTATCGATCAGTTGTCCGAAGAATGCCGGCCCGATGATGCCGCCGAGCGCGGTGCCGAACGCGTAGAACACCGCGATCGCGAGCGCGCGGATTTCGAGCGGAAACGATTCGCTGACGGTCAGGTACGCGGAGCTCGCCGCCGCCGACGCGAAGAAGAAGATCACCATCCACGCGATCGTCTGCGTGACGACGTCGAACCATTGCTGCGCGAACATCCAGCCGCTGACCGTGAGCAGGATGCCCGACAGCACGTAGGTGGTCGCGATCATCTTGCGCCGGCCGATCACGTCGAACAGACGTCCGAGTACGAGCGGCCCGAGGAAGTTGCCGAGCGCGAACGGCAGCAGATACCAGCCGACGTGATCGCCGGGCACGTGATAGAAGTCCGTTAGCACGAGCGCATAGGTGAAGAAGATCGCGTTGTAGAAGAACGCCTGCGCGGTCATCAGCGACAGCCCGACGAGCGCTCGGCGGCGGTGCACGACGAACAGCGTCGCGAACACTTCGGACAGCGGCGTGTGGTCGCGGGCGCGCAGCTTCAGGCGCTTGAAGCCGTCGTCGGAGAGCGTGTGGCCTTCGCGGCGGAAGCGCGCCTCGATGCCTTCGACGATCGTGCGCGCCTCGTCGCGCTCGCCGTGAGTCAGGAGCCAGCGCGGACTTTCCGGTACCCAGATGCGCATCGGCAGAATACCGAGCGCGAGTACCGCGCCGATGAAGAAGCACGCGCGCCAGCCCCAGTCCGGCGGCAGCAGCTGCGGGTCGAGCAGCACGAGCGAACCGGTTGCGCCGATGCCCGCGCCGACCCAGAACGTGCCGTTGATGCCGAGGTCGGTCCAGCCGCGCACGCGGGCCGGCGTGAATTCCTGGATCGTCGAGTTGATCGCGGTGTACTCGCCGCCGATGCCCGCGCCGGTCAGGAAGCGGAACAGCAGGAAGCTCGCGAGATTCCACGAACAGGCGGTTGCCGCCGTCGCGGCGAGGTACAGCGTGAGCGTGATAAAAAACAGCTTGCGTCGGCCGAGGCGGTCGGTGAGCCAGCCGAAGCCGAGCGCGCCGAGCACGGCGCCCGCGATGTACGCGCTGCCCGCGAGCCCCACGTCGGCGTTGGAAAAGTGCAATGTGGGACTCGTTTTCAGTGCGCTCGCCACCGATCCGGCAAGTGTCACCTCCAGCCCGTCGAGCAGCCACGTGACGCCGAGCGCGAACACGATCAGCATGTGAAAGCGGCCCCAAGGCAGCCGGTCGAGACGGGACGGCAGATCGGTTTCGACGGTGTCGGTCTGGGTGGACGCGCCGGTCGCGGCGGACGGGACGGTCATCGTGGCGTGTCTCCTTGTGTCTTTCGGCGCGAAATCCCTGCCGAATCAGCAACTTTCATTCCCCGCCGGGTCTCGCGCACGGCGCATTTTTGTGATAAAAAGCCGCTCCTCCTTCTTCTTCGCGCCGGCCCCAAGCCGCGGAGTTTTCGATGACTTACTGCGCGATTGACTTCGGTACCTCGAACTCGGCGGTGGCGCTGCCTGACGGCGAAGCGATGCGTCTCGCGCCCGTCGAAGGCAACTACACGACACTGCCCACCGCGGTCTTCTTCAACACCGACGAGAACACCCGCGAGTTCGGGCGCGCCGCGCTCGAGGCGTACATCGACGGCTTCGACGGCCGGCTGATGCGCTCGATGAAGAGCATCCTCGGCTCAGCGCTCGCGGAGACCACGACCGATCTCGGCGACGGCTCCGCGATCCGCTATACCGACGTGATCGCGCAGTTCGTGAGCCACCTGAAGCACAAGGCGGAAGCCTGCTCCGGCGCGGCGATTTCGCGGGCCGTGCTGGGCCGCCCGGTGTTCTTCGTCGACGACGACCCGCGCGCCGACCAGCTTGCGCAGCAGCAGCTCGAAGCGGCCGCGCGCTCGGTCGGCCTGAACGACATCCACTTCCAGTATGAGCCGATCGCCGCGGCGTTCGACTACGAGTCGCATCTCGACGCCGAGGGGCTCGTGCTGGTCGCGGATATCGGCGGCGGTACGTCGGACTTTTCGCTCGTGCGTGTGGGCCCGTCGCGGATGGCGCGTCTCGAACGCAAGGACGACGTGCTCGCGCATCACGGCGTGCACGTCGCCGGCACGGACTTCGACCGCCGCGTCGAACTGGCGACGATCTTGCGTGAGCTCGGCTACCAGTCGCTGGATCCCGAAGGGCGCGAACTGCCGAACCGCGTGTATTTCGATCTCGCGACCTGGCATCTGATCAACACGGTCTATGCGCCGAAGCGCGTCAGCGAACTCGGCCTGATGCGGCATCTGTACACCGACACCCGCCAGCACGACCGCCTGATGCGCACCGTCGAACGACGCCTCGGCCACGCGCTGGCGGCGCATGCGGAAGAGGCGAAGATCGGCGTCGCCGCGGGCGGCGAGACGCTGATCGATCTCGACGAAGTGGAAGACGACCTGCGCCTCGCGTTCGACGAGACGCAACTGGTCGCGGCGGGGCAGGAGGATATGCGCAAGATCGTGCAGGCCGCGCGCGACACGGTGCAACTGGCGGGCGTGGCGTCGCGCGACGTGACCGCGGTGTACTTCACGGGCGGCTCGACGGGGCTCGCGTTTCTGTCGAACGCACTGGCGGACGCGTTTCCCGACGCGAAGCCGGTGTTCGGCGACCGGCTGGCGAGCGTCGCGACCGGTCTCGGCATTCACGCGAAGCGCGTGTTCGGTTGATGAGCGCGGGCTGAACGCCGCTGGGCAGGCCCCAGAAACGACAAACCCCACGTTCCGAAGAAGCGTGGGGTTTTTGCGACGAATGACGCCGTCAACTCAGGCGGTCATCACGGAGCCGACCTTGCGGCCGGCATCACGTTGACTTACGCCGGCTTGATGTTCGCAGCTTGCTTGCCCTTCGGGCCAGTCTTCACATCGAACGTGACCTTCTGGTTTTCCTGAAGCGTCTTGAAGCCTTCGATGCGAATTTCCGAGAAGTGCGCGAACAGATCTTCGCCGCCGCCGTCCGGGGTGATGAAGCCAAAGCCCTTTGCGTCATTGAACCATTTGACGGTACCGGTTTCCATATTACTTTCCTAAAAATGATAAACGAGGCCGAAGCCACAGAAGCGCATGAGATCAAGGAAGGGGGTAATAGGACCAGCCGAAGTACCGTGATGGGCGAACCACGAAAGACCAATTCACTCGCCACTTGAAATCCCGCCCGGACTTTATACGGCCATTTTGAGAGAAGGTCAACGATAGTCCGACTTGGCTGCAAGGTTTTTTTCTATCGGGCGCAAAACATGCTTACAAACCTTGCGTTGTTGGGCAGTTTTTTCCGGGGTTCGATCGATTTCGCCTGCAATCGGACGGTGCAACCGTTAAACTACGCGCCGCGAGCGGTTGCACCTTGAATTGCAACCGCTCGCGCATGGATGCGATCGCCGCCTATCCTGTGACAAGGGTCGAGACGGTCGCGACATGGCATCAACAGTTTTGGCATGGGAGATGACGTGAAAAGTTCTATTCAACGCAACATCGGGCCGGTCGCGCTGATGTTGACGGGTCTCGGGTCGATCATCGGCTCGGGTTGGCTGTTCGGCGCC
>NZ_QQOA01000059.1 GCF_003443895.1 Paraburkholderia phosphatilytica
CATCTTGGCCATGAACCGTTCCTCCGATCAAGGTACTGACCTTATAACGCGCGAACTGAAGGTCGGTTGTCATGGATTAAGTAAACCTCAATAAGGGTGAAACGCTACGGTTTAGCGAACCGCACGAGAAGGGTGAAGCAGCCCTGAACATGCGTTGCGAGCGTCAATGGCAAATTCCGTATAGTTGAATTCATTCGGATGCCTGCTCATCTTCGAGACTGGTCGTGTCCTCAAGCGGCGCACCGACGATCGCGGCGACAAGCCCCAGTACTCCTCTCTTTTCACGAGGCCTCAATTCACGATAGCCGGCGAGAAGTCGCTCCTCGTCCTCCTCAAGGGCAAGTGTCGCAAGTTCAGATGTCCGCCCAGTCAGCAGATACTGGACGTCGACACCGACCTGCGCTATCCGAGCCAGATAACTGGCGTCCGGAAATCTGAGGCCCTTTTCGTAATTGAACTGCGCGTGTTTCTGCACGCCGCCGACATTCGCGAAATCCGTCTGGGTCATGTGCAGGCGACGTCGCTCCTGCTTCAGGCGAATGGCAAAGGTATCCATTCGTGAACTCTCTATTGACATTCTTTCTTTTGAATACTATTGTGGATTGTGTATTCGGATGACTACCTGCCCATGGTATCGCGCCAGGGCGCAGTCATACCTGTCTGCGCGTTGGCAGACAGTTCGATATCTCGTGAGAGAGGAAATCCCATGTCAATTGCCTACGAAATCCGCGGCGCGCTGCCAGTCCGTGCCGACTTCAGGCGCACGCATGCCAGACAGCTCGCCGAAACTCTCGCAAATCCTGCAGATGTCTACTTTGCCACGGACGCCGTCACCCAATCGCTTGTCTTACGCGTCAGAGGTGCACTTTCGGACGATGAACAGAAGTCGGTTGAAGACACGCTGAGACAGTTTTCACGCAGGTGGGCAATTGCAGGCGCCATCTTCAGCCGACAGCGCTACGGCCATCATTCATTCGTGCTTTTTGGCGTGACGCCCCACGTCAGCCTGCTCGACGAACTTGCACAGTTGCGCGTGCAGTTCGATGTGTTACTGGCACGTCAGGCCGAAGTCCTTGAACAGTTCGCCACAGCAGAACAGCAGTCCGTAACCTGATTACGGGAAACACATCTGACACTTGCCAGCGTATGCGGAGGTTTGCAATGGAGAAAGCAATCTACGTCCTGTCGGGTTCAATCCCTGTACACGACGACTTGGAAGTGGAACAGATCGAGCGGCTCACGCGGCACATAAGCGGGTTCGCAGAAGTGTACCTCGGACACGATGAAGTCGCACACGCTGTATCGCTGCGCGTTTCAGGCACGATGCTGCGGGACGATGCCCGTTTAATCGACCGGCGCATTGAAAAATTCGCGGAAGAGTACTGCAGCGCCGGGGCAATCCTTCTGAGCGAGTGGAACGGCCTGACGAGATGGCTCGTGGTCGGGATGAACTGGCATGTGCAGTGCCTTGTCAGGCTGGGCGCTGTGCAGGAACAGTTCGCGAGGTTGATAGAACGGGATTTCGATTTTCTGGTGAGACTTGAACCACCGGACGGGAGCAGTGGTGGCCTAAGCCAGCATCTGATGAGCGTTTCAATCTCAACCTGAGAGCCAACGGCATCCGGACACGTGAATTGGTCATGCGCACGACGTCCAGCTTCTGCGACCAATGGGGCATCGGCAACAAGGTCCCGCAACCATTTCAGCCATTTGAACAGGTGATGATCGGGCTTTTCGCAGAACCCGTCGTCTGTCGTGATCTGGTTGCATCAGCCGGTCAGCACTCGTCTATCCACTGTACTGCTCCGCTTCTGCCACTGGTCCCCTGGACAAAGAGTCGCCCGTCGTGTTGTGAATTCGTTGAGTTGCGGCGGACGATTCCGAAGAACCAGAGTCTCGCGCCTCAGTTGCGATAGAGCGCAACGCACTTGCTGGCAGGGGCAGGGCCTCGAGGTGTGCAGGATCCCTTGGCCAGAACTCCGGCAACAGCCCTCAGACGGTCTGCGAGTTCATCGAGTTTGGAGATGCTCTCCGACGCACGTGATGGTCACCTGCATCCAGAATCTGACGACCGGCGAACATCGCAACGTCAGGCGCTCGCAACAAAACTTCGCGTCGCTGACCATTGCTTCGCACGCGAAAGGACAACGTAATCGCAACGCGATAAATGCTGCGAATGCGCGCATAAAATGCGGCATTCAATCGCTAATCCACGCAGCAAACGTTTCACACAAACTTCTTACACAGTCTCCATACTACGCAGCGCATCGCGTGGCCCGCTCTTCGTCACGCGTCACATCAAGCGATTTAACCATCGGTTCTGTGTGGAGACGTCATGCATCTTCGAATGCCTGTCGCGCTCGCGTTGCTGGCGAGCGTGAGCCTGTGCCTGACCGCCTGTGGTCCCGACGAATCCGCTTCGACGTCCGCCACGTCCGTCTCCAACGCGCAGCAATCCACACCGCCGCAATCCGCTTCCATCAACGATCCGGTGAATCTCCAGGCTGCCGTCACGTCCGGCGAGCAGCAGCAGGTCGCGCCGATCGTGCACTATGCGCCGGACACCAGCTCTGCCCAGTAGACGTCAACGCGTGCGACTTCTTCACAAGATCAAGGTGAATCCATGACATCGAATAGCCGTCGTCGTTTTCTGCAATCCGTCGCTTCGACCGCAGGTGCCGCTGCGGCGATGACCGTCTTCCCCGAGTCGATCCGCCGCGCGCTCGCCATTCCGGCGTCGTCGCGCACGGGCACGATCCGCGATGTCGAGCACATCGTCGTGTTCATGCAGGAAAACCGTTCGTTCGACCACTACTTCGGCCACCTGCGCGGCGTGCGCGGCTACAACGACCGCTTCCCGATTCCGCTGCCGAACGGCAACCCGGTGTGGAAGCAACCGTCGGCGGAGAATTCGGCGACGCCGGTGATTCCGTTTCACCTGAACACGCAGACGACGAGCGCGCAGTGCGTCGGCGATCTGGATCACTCGTGGTACAAGACGCAGTACGCAATCGACTTCGGCAAGTACGACGCATGGGCCGCGAACAAGACGGACATGACGATGGGCTATCACCTGCGCGCGGACATTCCGTTCCACTACGCGCTCGCCGATGCCTTCACGGTGTGCGACCACTACTTCTGTTCGCTGCCTGGACCGACGCACCCGAACCGTTCGTATCTGATGACAGGCACGGTCGATCCGACCGGCAAGTACGGCGGCCCGCTGCTCGACAACAACGACTACGTGGACGGCGACGGCCCGCCGACGTATCAGCTGCTGTCGTGGCAGACCTTCCCGGAGCGCCTGGATGCGGCCGGCGTGTCGTGGCAGGTGTATCAGCAGGGCCTGACGGGCGCCGATCCGCTGAACGGCAATTACGGCACCAACGTGCTGATGAACTTCACGCAGTACATCAACGCGCCGGTCGGCTCGTCGCTGTACAACCGCGCGATGTCGGTGCGTACCGTCGACCAGCTGAAGGCCGACGTGCTCGCGAACAATCTGCCGCAGGTGTCGTGGCTGCTGCCGCCGGCCGCGTATTCGGAGCACCCGTCGTACACGCCGGCGTATGGCGCCGAATACACGTCGCAGATCCTCGATGCGCTGACGGCGAACCCGGAGGTGTGGAGCAAGACCGTGCTCTTCATCATGTACGACGAGAACGACGGCTTCTTCGATCACATGGTGCCGCCGCAACCGGCGACGACGCGCGCGCAGGGTCTGTCGACGGTCAGCGTCGACGGCGAAATCCACAACGTCGTGAATCCACAGCGCGGCGGCAGCTACACCGCCGACGGCTATCCGTACGGCCTCGGTCCGCGCGTGCCGATGACGGTTGTCTCGCCGTGGTCGAAGGGCGGCTTCCTGTGCTCGCAGGTATTCGATCACACGTCGGTGATCCGCTTCATCGGCGAGCGTTTCGGCGTGAACGAGCCGAACATCACGCAATGGCGCCAGGCAGTGTGCGGCGACCTCACGAGCGCGTTCGACTTCCGTACGCCGGATGCGTCGTTCCCATCGCTGCCAGACACAAGTAACTACATCGCGATGGCGGACGAGCAGTGCGCGTCGAACCCGAAGCCGACAGTGCCGACCGCGCCGACGCCGGTCGATCCGCAGGAGCCGGGCGTGCGTCTCGCGCGTCCGCTGCCGTACGAGCTATATGTGCATGGCCACGTCGACACGTCGAAGAACGAGTTCGCGATCGAGTTCTCGAATCTCGGCGAGCAGGGCGCGCACTTCTGGGTGTACGCGATGAATCGCACCGATGGCCCGTGGCGCTATACGGTTGAAGCGCACAAGTCGCTGCGCGACACGTGGAGCCTCGCGAACACGAACGGCGTGTACGAGTTCATCGTCTACGGTCCGAACGGTTTCGTGCGTCAGTTCTGGGGTTCGGCTGCGAGCGCCGTGCAGAACGCGCAATCGGGCAATCATGGCCGCGTCGCGCTGCCGGAAGTGACGGCGGGCTATGACGTCGCGAATGGCAACCTGCATCTGAAGCTGACGAATCGCGGCGGCGCACCGGTGCAACTGTCGATCGTCGACAACGCGTATGGCGCGCCGTCGCGCCACTTCACGCTCTTGCCGGGTCTGCAGATCGAAGAAGCGTATGTGCTCGCGTCGAGCCATCACTGGTACGACCTGTCGGTGTCGGACGGTAACGTGTATCTGCGCCGCCTCGCGGGTCACGTCGAGAACGGCCGCCCGAGCTTCTCGGATCCGGCCGCGACGATGCCGATCATGTCGTTCTGATGCGGTTGATAGTGTAGCGGGTTGGGTTATGTTGGGCTGGCTTGAAGGAAAAAGCGGTTCGCGCGTTGTGCGTGAACCGCTTTGTTATTTTGTGTTTGCCGCCCCAACTCACCCCTTCGGCGCCACCAGATTCGCATCCCGCGCCAGCCGCCAGCGCCCATCGCTGCCTTTGCGCAGCACCGTCAGCGTATAGCCCGCATGCCGCATCGTGCGGCTACCGTCGGGCGTCGTGATCGAGATGTCGAGATAGTTGCGCAGCCACGCCCATTCGCCGTTCACGTTCACTTCGAGCACGTCGGCACGACCATCCATCTGCGTGCCCTGCATCTGCTGCGACATCGCGCGGAATACGTCCTTGCCGAACGGTTCCTGGCCCGGGACCATGAACACCATGTCGTCGGTCATCAGGTCCATCAAGGTGGTGAGATCGCCGCGCTTGCTCGCGGTCATCCAAGTGTCGACCACGTCGCGGACTGCTCGCTCGTCGTTCGTCATGTCGCTGCTCCTTTTCGAATTGCATCAGGTCACAGCTTACATGCAAGCATCGTGCACGATGCCTGCTGCGCCGCGCGAATGCCTTCAGCGCGCGCTACTTCGTGAGCTTCACGCCCTTGTCGAGCACCTCGCCCGTATGCGTATCGAAAAGCCACGCACCATCGAGTTCGTAGTAAAGCGTGGTGCGATGGATAAACTTGAGCGTCGGGTCGTCGTCGCTCGGTTCGATGCGCGCATCGGTCTGCAGCATGAACGGCCGGATCAGATGGCCGACGAGCGCGACCGCGAGCGAGTTCTGCGTGCGCCCGAACGTCGCCTCGTCCATCCGCGTGCTCAGCGATAGCGTGCGGTTCGAATCGGCATGTGCAACGACGAGCCCCGCGATGTCGATCTTCTGGATGAAGCCGCGCTTCTCGGCATCCGGAGCCACGGTCAGTCGGTAGCCGCTCTTGCCCTTCACCGTCTTCGCCAGCACGATGTCGTCCTCGCCCTCGTCGGAGAGATCGGCTTCGATCGACAGGCGGTGACGATCGCGGTCGTACAGCACGCCACGCGACAGCGGCACGACGAATGCAGTCTCCGGAACATTCGCTGCGGCGAGTTTCTCGCGGTCGCCGTGTTCTTCGAGCAGTTCCTTCACGACCGACTGCTTGACGGGCGTCGTGGTGTACAGGCCGGCCACCTTCAACCGCCGCTCGAGTTCCTTCAAGTCCGCGCCTTCGAACTCCGGCCCGAACGTTGTAGCGTCACGCGCGACCACCGGCACCTGCCCCGGCATGCCGTTGCCCGCGACGGCGGCCGCATGGGCGTCGAGCGACGCAAACGGCGCGAGCGGCGACAGCGCCGCGCACAGCAATAACAACGTGCGCAGGCGACCTGTGGTGGAGCGGGCGGCAAAGCGGATCTTCATGGCAAAGCGCGTGAGGGCGACGTGTTGTTATATCGACCGATCTTACTGTGTGTCGCGCGATTCTGCGCGGCGCGCGAAACGTAAGTCCGGGCTCGCACACCCTCCGTCGTTTACCGTTTGTTAGCGGCGCCGCCCGCAAACGTTAGCGCGCGGAACGCTGCCCGTAAGCGGCGTCGATGGTACCGAAGAGCGTCCAGAACGCGGGCGGCGTGCGCCCGTTCAAACGCTCGCGCAGCACTTCGAGATGCACGTGCCAGCCGCCCGTCACGCTGCGGCGCGCGTCCGGCGTGCCGAACTGCCGGTGCGTCAGCACGAGCTTCACGTGATCGCCCTCGTCCGTCAGCTCGATCAGGACTTCCGACGGTCCGCCGTCCATGCCATCGCTCCACGTGAAGCCGAGCACGTGCGGCGGCTCGAAGCGCGTCACGCGATGCTCGGAGCGATGCCCATGCTCGATCGCGCGAAACCGCTCGGGAATCGGCGCCTGATGCGGCGACAGGTCCGCGTGATGGAAAAGCAGCTCGAACGGCGCGCCGATCTCGGCTTTCATGTCGCCAGCGGCGAGCCACTGCGCGCGCCGGTCGGACTCCACGAGATACGACCACACGCGTTCGATCGGGCCCGGCGCGCGGCGCGTGAAACACACGGACTGCGCGTCGGGCTGCTCGGGAAAATCTGCCTCGTCGATCATGCTTCATCTCCTTGGGTTGGGGCCCCGTCCGGCGGTGCGTCTGCATCCGCACTTGCATCCGCGGCCGCGTCGCGGCGCAACAGCGTGTCCAGCACGTCGAGCCGCGCGGCCCAGAAGCGCTCGTAGAAGCGCAGCCATTCGTCGGCGGCGGCGAGCGGACCGGGCTCCATCCGGCATACGTGCGAACGCCCGTCCACGCGCCGCCGCAACAGGCCCGCGTCTTCGAGCACCTTCACGTGCTTCGATACCGCCGCGAACGACATCGAGAACGGCTCCGCGAGCTCGCGGATATTGCGTTCGCCGTCGGCGAGCCGGCGCAGCAGCGCGCGGCGCGTGGGGTCGGCGAGCGCGTGAAAGATGCCATCGAGATCGGCGAACGGGTTCGGCATGGCGGCATACATGAAGGACACGGCACCTATATTAAACCATATGGTTGAATGTTTTGAAGAGGCTGCTCACATTCGTCTGAAGTGCCGCAATGGATTCATGCTGGGCCCGTAGTCTTGACACCCCGGCGTTGCATTTCTTCCGAGCAATGCGCAGAACGAAGCCCGAAGGGCGACTCACACGGGGGCCTTTGCGTCAACATCGGTGAAAAAATAGCGGGCCGTCGTGCGATTTACCGATTCAATTGGCGAAAGGCAACGCAGCGTCCTTTAATCGAAAACCCTGCCTGCGGCTGGGAACTTTTGCCGGGTTCGCCCGGTATGAACTGCCAGTGCTCGACCGACCTGATGCACGACTACAAGAAACGATACTGATCGCGAACGCCCCCCGGAGAGTCCGATGACCCAGACCCAAACCAACGTTGACGAAGTCGTGCAGTCCATCGCAGCCGAAACGAACACCCCCGCCGAAACCGTCTCCCAGCTGTACGCCGATACGCTAGCCACCTATCGCAACGACGCGCGGATCTTCGATTACGTTCCGCTCTTCGTCGCCCGCAAAGTCCGGGAAACGCTGCTGCAATCGCCGCAACGGCATTAGCGGGGGCTGGTATGGCGCTGGCAGGCGTCGGCATGGCCAAGGTCGACGCGCGTCGCACGGGTCTCTAGCGAGCTTCGGATCGCCGTCGAAGGATTCGCGTCTCGACACGACGGCGCATAACCCATCGCGCAAGCTGTTCGCGGTCCATCTCGTAGGGCGCGCGCCCTCGCGACCGCGCGGCTTGCCATGCTTCCCGACCCGATCTCGCCCGTCCATTCGAGCGCAGCGGACAGCGTCGACACGCCGCCCGCCGGCTCGGCACAACCGCAACCGGGCGCCCCCTCGCGTCTCTCGCCGGACCGCAAGCTGAGCGGCGTGCTTGCGGGCTTGCCTGCCGCGATCAAGCGGAGCGCCAATGCGGCCTATGCAGCTGGCGCTGCCGGTATCGCGCATGGCTCGATGGTTGCGCGGAAGACCACCACGCCGATCGGCAAATCGCGCTTCCCGTCGGTGCAGGCGTTTTCGGAAGCGGCCTTCACGAAGTACCAGAGCCTCGTCGACGAAGGTTATGCCCGCGCGGAACGCGCGCTGCAACGCGGCAGGCTGCAGATTCCGCACGGCGTATCAACGAACACGGTGCTCGGCCAGCTCACCGACGACTACGCGCGCACCGGCATGAAGGACTGGCTCGCCGACGAAGGCATCGGCGAAGGGCTCGGCAAGCTGATCCAGGTGAACCGGCAGATGCACGATCCGTCGGGCAGCTCCGCGTACCGCATTCCCGACATCCGCATTCCCGGGGCAAAGCAGATCTACGATGCGACGCTCGCGCGCAAATCGTGGACGTGGCCGCAGATTCGCGGCTTCCATCGCTTCTCGAGCGGCAGCGTCGTGACGATCGTCAGGCCGTCGCAATTGGGCGGATCGTATAGCATCATCCCTCGTTAGCCATTTCGGCGAGGACAAGGACAGCGTATGGCGGCAAAGATCGAATCCCTTCCGGACCTGCGGGCGCGCATCAGCTGGATCGTGCTGTCGGCGCCGGATGAATTTCCAACCACCGGCTCGTTCGGCAGCGACCAGGCGAAGAACCTCGTCGCCGCGTTCGCGCTGCTCGACGATGCGTTCCCGCTGGTGGAAAAAAAGATCGGCGATCCGGCGCGATTGGCGCAGCTCCGGCAGATGCTCAACGATGCGCTCGCCGCGTATCAGCAAGGCGACGACATCAAAGGCGCGCATCTGCTGCAGGACTTCCAGAACGCGGTGTTTCCGGATCGCTTCAACGAATACGAGGCGAGCAAAGGCGGCGAATAAACGGCCCGGCCAGGCAAAACAAAACGCCCGCACGAGGCGGGCGTTCCTTGCTACTGCCTGCTACTACTGCTGCTGCGAGATAAAGGAAAAGCGAGCGACGCTAATCAGCTCTTCTGCGTCGACGCCTGGTAAATCTCTTCGATGGCCTCACCCAGCGACGCGTTGAATTCCGCATCGCTCATGTCTTTCCTGAGGTCGTCGATCAGCGCACGCGAGAAGCTCGCGATCATCTTGCGGTTGTGCGACAGCTTTTCGCACGCCACCTTGCGCGAATAGCCGCCCGACAGCGCCACCACGCTCAGCACCTTCGCGTGCTCGGCGAGCGGAAGATACAGGTTGTTTTCATCGGGAATGGTCAGCTTGAGCATAACCGGACCTTGCGCGGACCACGCATCGAGATGCTTCGCGATCTGGTCGCGCAGGATCTGCTCGGCCTTCGCCTTGTGCGGGCTCTTGATCGACACCTCAGGCTCGATGATCGGCACGAGACCATGCGCGGCGATCTGCTTGCCGACCTCGAACTGCTGTTCGACGATCGCCGCGATGCCCTTCTCGGATGCGTCGTTGATCACCGAGCGCATCTTCGTGCCGAACACGCCCAGGCTGACCGCGCGCGCGAGCAGTTCGTCGAGCTTCGGGATCGGCCTCATCAGCCGCACGCCGTCCGCTTCGTCTTCCAGACCTTTATCGACCTTCAGGAACGGCACGACGCCGCGGTTTTCCCACAGGTATGACGGCACCGGCCGGCCTTCGGCCTCGCCGTTCATGGTCGCCTCGAACAGGATCGCGCCGATCACGCGGTCGCCCGTGAACGCCGGCGACGTGATGATGCGAACGCGCATCTCGTGAATCAGCCGGAACATCTGCTCGTCGTTGCTGTAGGCGTCTTCCCGCACGCCGTACTGGCGCAGCGCGCCGGGGGTCGACCCGCCGCTCTGGTCGAGGGCCGCGATGAAGCCCTGCGAGTTCGCCATCTGCTGAAGCATCTTGTCGTTCGCCACGAGAGTTCCTCCTAGGTTGCGCAGTTTTGCGTATTCGAAACAGCGTACCGCGAGCCGTCGCAAACAGCCACGGGTTATCGCCGATTGGCGTTATATGACCGATTTTTGTGCATGACGACCGTTCGGAGGACCGCTGTTCTGCCCGGCGGCGTGTGCTATGACTCGCCACGCGGGCATGCTCTCGATGCGTTCACGTCATCGTCATTTCGCGGTCCATTCGCGCGCCTGCGCCTGCGCGAAATCCCGGTACGACCGCGGCGGCCGGCCGAGCAGCGCCGCGAGCCGCGCGACGTCGTCCTTCGTCGCCACCGCTCCGTCCTGCTGGTAGCGCCGCATCATCAGCCGCATGTCGTACGCGAGCCAGCCCGGCGCGGCCGCCTTCAGGCGCGACTCCAGCACGTCGAGGTCGTCGCCGGCGTAGCGGATCGGACGGTCCAGCGCGTCCGACCAGATCGACGTGACGTTCTCGGCAGCCAGCGCATCGGGGCCCACCAGTGCCCAGCTATCGCGCGGCAGCGGCTGCGCGGCCTGCTCGCGCCGTAGCAGTTCCCGTGCCGCGGCCTCGCCGATGTCGCGCACGTCGACCATCGAAATGCCCTTCTGTCCGATCGGCATTCCATAGACGCCGTGCGTCAGCAGCGGCTCCTTCTGTCGCGCGTCGTTCTGGATGAAGTACGCGGGACGCAGCACCGAAGCCGGCACGTCGCACGCGTCGAACAGCCGCTCGACGGTCTCCTTGCTCGCGAAGTGCGGGACGTCCGCATACTCGGCGCCGCGGAACACGGACAGATAGACGATGCCCTTTACGCCCGCGTCGCGCGCGAGGTTCACGGCCTGCATCGCCTGCGTGAGTTCGTCCGGCGCGTTCGGCGCGAGCAGGAACATCGTGCTGACGCCTTGCAGCGCGTTGCGCATCGCGTCGAGGTCGGACAGCTCGCCCTGGACGGCGGTCACGCCGGCCGGGAAGCGGGCTTTCTCGGGGCTGCGCGTCAGCGCGCGCACGTCGGCGCCGCTGTCTTGCAGATGCGCGAGCACCTGGGTGCCGACAACACCGGTACTGCCGGTAACGAGGATGGTCATGATGAAACTCCTTGAAGGTTGAGAGGGAGGCCACTTGGCCTACGGAATCAACGATATTCGTTCCGCTGATAGACCGAAAGTCCGATAATCGAGACCGTACGTCTCATCAATGGAACGATCATGGATCTCGCTGCGCTGACCGACTTCAACGCCGTCGCGCTCTATGGCGGCTTCGGTCCCGCGAGCCGCGCGCTCGGCCGGCCGAAGGCGACGCTGTCGCGGCATGTCGCCGAACTGGAGGAGAGCCTGGGCGTGCGACTGATCGAACGCGGCGCGCGCCGGCTGCGGCTGACGGACGAAGGCCGCGCGCTGCACGAGCGCACGAACGGCCTGATCGCGGAGATCGACGAGGCTGGCGAGGCGATCGCATCCCGTGCGCCCGTCGCACGCGGGCGGTTGCGCGTGAGCGCGCCGGTCGTGCTGTCGCATGTACTGCTGTGCCGGATCGCCGCGCGCTTCGCGGCGGCGTATCCACAGGTGGAGCTGGAGCTCGTCGCGGAAGACCGTATCGTCGATCCGGTCGAAGATGGCTACGACGTGGTGATTCGCGTGAATCCTCTGGATGACGAGCGGCTGGTTGGGCGGCGGATTTTTGACGATCGGCGGGTGTTGGTGGGGCTGCCGGGGGTTGCGTTGCCTACTGACGCGGCGGCTTCTTCTTCGGATGGCGCGGCGCCCGAAGTTTCTGCCGTGGTGCTGAGCACCGCGCGGCCCGAGGCCGTCTGGCGTTTTCGCACGCCTCGCGGCGATGTGGCCGAAGTGCGGCCGGTGCCGGTGCTGCGGCT
The DNA here is from genome assembly GCF_003443895.1 of Paraburkholderia phosphatilytica. Taxonomy (GTDB): domain Bacteria; phylum Pseudomonadota; class Gammaproteobacteria; order Burkholderiales; family Burkholderiaceae; genus Paraburkholderia; species Paraburkholderia phosphatilytica. The sequence goes on from NZ_QQOA01000059.1 coordinate 11,960, forward strand.
ATCGTCGCTGCTGATGGTGCGCGAGGCGGTACTCGAAGGCGCGGGTGTCGCGATGCTGCCGCATCTGCTCACCGCGCGCGACATCGCCGAAGGCCGGCTCGTCCTGCTCGGCGAAGCGGAGGGTCCGGCGGTCGCGATCTGGGCGCTGTACAGCTCGCGGCGGCTCGTCAGCGCAAAGGTGCGGGCGTTTCTCGACATGCTGCCGCAGGTGGAATAGCCTCGCCTGGCGCTGGTGTCTTTGCCGCGCCCACTCACTTACGCAAACAGATCGATGCCCTGCACCAGCCGCTTCGCGAGCCGCGGCTGCTGCAGCTGATCGACCCACCATTGCAGCGCGCGGCCGTCCTGGTCGCCGCGCCAGCCCACGTAAAGCGTGTTCGGTTCGCGCGGATCGGCGGTTTTCTTCTCGACGAGTTCGCCGCGCTTCAGCAGCGACGCAATTCGATGACGCGGCAGCCAACCGACGCCGAGACCATCGCGCTGCGCAAGGATCTTCGCGCGCATCGTGGGTAGCGCGAGCGCTGCCTGGCCGCCGACCACGCCATACACGCGCCCGCCCGTGAGCCGCGACGAATCCGCCACCACCACGCCGCGATGCTGCGCGATCGCATCGCGCGACAGCGGTTCTTTTTCGGCCGCAAGCGGATGACGCGGCGACACGGCGAACACCCACTCCATCACGCCCAGCTCGGCCCAGCGCAGCCCGGGAATGGACGGCGGCTCGTTCGTCGCGCCAATCACAAGTTCCGCGCGGCCGTCGCGCAGCGCTTCCCATGTGCCCGCGAGCACTTCATGCGTGAAGCGCAGCTTCACGCCGGAGCGCAACGCATCGAACGAGCGCACGACTGGCATCAGCGTCTCGAACTCGAGGATCTCATCGGTGACGATCCACAAGCGGTCTTCCCAGCCGCTCGCCACCTGGCGCACGCGCTGCGTGAGACGCGTGACGTCCTGCATCAGGCGCTCCGCTTCATCCGCCAGCAGCTGGCCCGCCGGCGTCAGCTGCAGGCGGTAGCCGCGCCGGTCGAACAGCAGCGCATCGAAACGGCCCTCCAGCTGCCGCGCCGCGTGCGACACGGTGGACGGCGCCTTGCCGAGCCGCGCCGCCGCGCGAGACAGACTGCCGCTCGCGCGGATGGCCTGCAACAGGCTCAATTCCTCCTCTGACAACATGTTCGACTCCATCGAACGAGTTCATCGCGACGATCGTACGGCAACGCGCTCCGATACGTCCATCATGGCTTCATACCATCCGATTCAAGGAGAACATCATGGAACGCTTCACAGGAAAGACCGTACTCGTCACCGGCGGTAACAGCGGCATCGGCCTCGCGGCCGCGCAAGCCTTCGCGGTGGAAGGCGCACGGGTAATCGTCACCGGCCGCGACGCGGCCACGCTCGAAACCGCGCGAGCTTCGCTCGGCGCGAACGCGCTCGCCATTCAGAACGAAACCGGCAGCATCGCTTCGGCGCAAGCGCTCGCGCGTCGTCTGAAGGATGAAGGCGTCACGCTCGACGCGATTTTCATCAACGCCGGCATCGCGCAATTCTCGCCGTTCAGCGACGTGTCGGAAGATTTGTGGGACCGCACCTTTGACGTCAACGTCAAAGGCCCGTACTTCCAGCTTCAAGCGCTGCTGCCGATCCTCAACAACGGCGCTTCGATCGTGCTGAACGGCTCGATCAACGCGCACATCGGTATGCCGAACTCGTCGGTGTACGCCGCGAGCAAAGCGGCGCTGATCACGTTCGCGAAGACGCTTTCGTCCGAACTGCTGCCGCGCGGCATTCGCGTGAACGTGGTGAGCCCCGGCCCGGTGACGACGCCGCTCTACGGCAAGCTCGGCCTCGATGCCGCCACGCTCGAAACGACGGCCGCGCAGATCAAGACGCAAGTGCCGCTCGGCCGCTTCGGCAACGTGGAAGAAATCGCCGCGACGGTGCTGCATCTTGCGTCGAGCGAATCGGGCTTCATCGTCGGCACCGAGATCATTGCCGATGGCGGGATGAGCCAGCTTTGATGGAGCGCGCGGCGCGAATGCGTTCGCTTCAAGCGCCGCGCGATTCCGCGCAAAGTTCGCGAATCGTGCGGGCCAGCGTTGCGATCAACCTGTCCGCACGTTCAGCAGGCACGTTCGCATAGCCGAGCATGAAGCCGTTGTAAGCGGTGTCATGCGCGTTTGCTCCATCACGCATGCAATACCCGCTCAGCGCTGCGACATGCAACCCGTGCGGCTTCACCGCATCGCTCACCTCATGATCCATCAGCGGCGCGTCGAGACGCATCGTCAGATGCATGCCGCCGCCGTCGCTCGATAGCGTCACGAGGTCTGGCATATGTCGCTCGATCGCAGCGGCCGCCGCATCGCGGCGCTGCTGATACAGCCGCCGCATTCTGCGCAGGTGCCGTGCGTACTGCCCGCTTTCGATGAAGTCCGCGAGCGCGAGCTGATCCGCGACGCGTCCCTGCCGCGCGATTTCCGTATGCGCGACACTGAACTCCGCCACGCGTGACGCCGGCACGATCATGAAGCCCATCCGCAACGCGGGGAACATCGTCTTGCTGAAGGTACCGAGGTACACGACGGGCGCATCGTCGGCGAGCCCCTGCACCGACGGCAGCGGCGGCCCGCCATGGCGCAGCTCGCTGTCGTAGTCGTCTTCGACGATCCATGCGCCGCATTGCAGCGCGTTGCCGATCAACAGACGCCGCCGCTCCAGGCTCAGCACGCTGCCAAGCGGATACTGATGCGACGGCGTCACGTAGATGAGCCGCGGCGGTTGCGATTGCCAGAGCGCATCGGCCGGCGCGAGGCCGGCTGCATCCACCGGCACCGGAACAAGTTCGAGCCCTGCGGATTCGAACGCGGCTCGCGCGCCGTGATAACCGGGGTTTTCCACCCACACCCGTTCGCCGGGGTCCGCGAAGAGCCGCGCGCACAGGTCGAGTGCGGCCTGCGTGCCTTCGGTGACGAACACCTGATCCGCCGTACAGCGCACACTGCGCGACACGCGCACGTATTCCGCGATCGCGCGGCGCAGCGCCGGATGCCCCGCACTCACGCCGTAGCCGAGATCGCGCGCATCGACCGCACGCCACGCACGGTCCACGCTCGCGCGCCACTGCGCGACCGGGAACGCGTCGAGTGCCGGCACGCCGGGGCGAAACGCGGTGAGCTCGGGACCGTATGTGCGCTCGCGCGGCAGACGGACGGCACGGCGCGAGAGCTTGCTGGTCAGCAGCGCAGTCTCTCCACGCACGGGCGTCCGTAAAGACAAAGACGACGGCGCGACCCGGCTCACCACCGAGCCATGGCGGCTCGTCGTGATGAAGCCCTGCTCCGCGAGCCGTTCGTACGCGTACAGCACCGAATTGCGCGCGATGCCAAGCTGCTCCGCGAGCGCGCGCGATGGAACCAGCTGACTGCCGGGCCGGATATCGCCATCGAGAATCGCCTTGCGCAGGCACTCGTACAGCAACGACTGCTGCGTCATCCGCTGGCTCGACGCGGCGGCAAGGTTCGACATCAACAGCTGATAGTCCAGCACGGTGGCTCCATCGTTTCCAGGTTCTGTGGAGCTAACAATGGTGCCACAGAACGCCTATCGTGCCAGCATCCACCACGCTGTCCGCCATCGAGGAATGCGATGAACGCCACTGCAACACCCGCTGCAACACCTGCCGCACCGCTCACCGTGCGCGCCGTCCGTCCCGAGGATTTCGACAACTGGCTGCCGCTGTGGGACGGCTACAACCGCTTCTACGGCCGCTTCGGCGACACCGCGTTACCGGCCGCGCTGACGCAGCTCACGTGGTCGCGGTTCTTCGATGGTTACGAGCCGATGCATGCGTTCGTCGCAGAACGCGATGGGCGGCTCGTCGGGCTCGTGCACTTTCTGTATCACCGCAGCACGACGCTCGCGGGGCCGATCTGCTATCTGCAGGATCTGTTCACGCTGGAGAGCGTGCGCGGTCAGGGCGTGGGCCGCGCGTTGATCGAGGGGGTGTATGCGGCAGCGCGAGACGCGCGCGCCGAACGGGTGTACTGGCATACGCACGAGACGAATCACACGGCGATGCGCCTGTACGACGGCGTCGCGGAGAAGGCGGGGTTCGTGATGTACCGGAAGAATCTGTAGAAGCACAAAGGGCGGCTGCCGCGTATGGCACCCGCCCTCTTCAAGTCGATACAGCGAGGAGCCGCGCACTCAGGCTTCCAGCTGCTCCAGCACTTTCCCCTTCGTCTCGATGCCGAGGAAGTGCACGGCAATTGCGGCCAGGAGCGGCACCGCGCCGAGAATGTAGAACGCGATATCCAGGTGCCCGCCGATCATCGTCTTCGACACGATGGTCGGTGCGAAGATCGCCGCGAGTTTCAGCCACGCGCCGCCCACGCCGCAGCCCCATGCGCGGATACTCGTCGGATACAGCTCCGGCGTGTACACGTACGCCGTGATGAAGCCGCACGCAAGCCAGCCGAGCGAGAACGCGCAGCACGTTGCGACCACATACACCGACGACGCGTGCAGCACGCCCGCCAGCGCCAGCGACAACGCGCACAGCACGAACGACACGTTGATGATCGGCTTGCGTCCCACCTTGTCGACCAGCAGCGCGCAGGCGAGCGAGCCGAGCACACCGAGCACCGAAGCCAGCGCCGCGAGGTTCAGCGACGTCTGCAGCGACGCGTGATAGACGTTGCGGTAGATCGTCGGCAGCCAGGTCGAGAGGCCGTACTGGATGAAGCCGCAAGTGATCCACAGCATCGCCACCGCGAGGCTGCGCTTCAGATAGAGCGGCCCGAACACGTCGCGCATGCGGCGCTTCGGATGGCGCTTCGCCATTTCATCGAACTCCGCGACATTCGTCACCGGTTCGAGCGGCCCCTTCGCGGAACGCTCGAACGTGAGCACCGCATCGCCTGCTTCGCTAATGCGGCCCTGCTGTGCGAGCCAGCGCGGCGATTCAGGCACAAGCCGGCGCAGCACGAAGAACAGGATCAACGGCATGCCGCCGATGAAATACATCGTCTGCCAGCCGAGAATCGGCACGATCCACGCACCGAGCGCATTCGACGCGAGCAGGCCCACCGGAAACACGATCTCGTACAGCAGCACGAAGCGGCCGCGGCCATGCGCGCGGCTGATTTCGTTGATGTACGTGGCCGCGACCGGCAGCTCGCCCCCCAGCCCCAGGCCCTGAATCACACGCAATGTGATGAACACCGCGAGCGTCGGCGCGAAGCCGCATGCGATGCTCGTCACGCCGATCACGCCCGAACTCCACGCGATCGCGCGCACACGGCCGTAGCGGCCCGCGAGCCACGGAAACAGGAACGCGCCGATCAACTGGCCGATCGACCCCGACCCGATGATGAAGCCGATCTCCCACGGCGTCAGGCTCCACTTGTGGATCAGCAGCGGCAACGTGGTCGCGATCGCGATCACGTCGAAGCCGTCGAAGAAAGTCGCGAGACCGATCAGGATCCGCGCGCGAACCTGCATCGCGTTGCGCGGCATCCGTTCGAGCCGCGCGATGATCGAGCCGAGGGTCGGCGGCGCCGCAGCCTCGGCGCGGCTTCGATCCGCCATGACGTTGTCGAGTGTGCTCATGCCGTTACTTCCGAGGGTGCTCATGCCGTGATTCCCCGTAGTGGTGTGTGTCGCCGCGCTCAGGCGAGCGCGGCGCTGGTGTCGGTCAAGGTCGCGAGATCGACGGTGCGGCCCTGGTTCATCCATTTGCGCGCGAGCTTCAGGTCGCGCGCGGTGTTGATCGCGATCACGCCGCGGATGGCGCCGTTGTCGAGATGGAACAACGTCGCTTTCTTCGCGGCGATATCGCCGCGTACCGCGAGCTCCGCGTCCGTCGGGATGTCGCCGAGAATCTGCAGGTTCACGTCGTACTGATCGGACCAGAACCACGGAATGTCCGCATACGGTTCGGTCGAACCGAGCATCGCCTTCGCGGCGGCGATCGCCTGGTTCTGCGCGTTCGCCCACGATTCGAGCCGCACGCGGCGCTTCAGCCACGCGTTCGGATGGTTCGCGACGTCGCCGCAGGCGAACACGCGCGGGTCCGACGTCGCGCCGAATTCGTCGACGACGATGCCGTCCGCCACCGCGAGACCGGCCGCCTCGGCCATCGCCGTATGCGGTGCGAGACCGATGCCGGCGACTGCAAAGTCGGCGTCGAGCGTCGTGCCGTCGGCGAGTGTGGCGCGCACGCGCGACGCGTCGTCAGGATGCCGATCGAGCGACACCAGCGATGCACCGACGTGCACATTGACGCCATTCGCACGATGCAGCTGCAGCAGGAACTCGGACACCACGGGCGGCAACGAACGCACGCACAAACGCGGCGCGCCTTCGATCACCGTCGCGGCCACGCCGAGCTTGCGCGCGGTCGCCGCGACTTCGAGGCCGATCCAGCCGCCGCCGATCACGAGCACGTTCTGGCTCGCGCGCAGCCGTTCGCCGAGCGCAACCGCTTCGTCGAGCGTGCGCAGATACGTGATGTGCGGCGTGTTGACGATCGCATCGGGCAGACGGCGCGCCGCGCCGCCGGTCGCGATCACGAGCCGGTCGTACTGCACTTCGCGGCCGCTCTCGGTTCGCACGATGCGCTGCGCGCGATCGATCGACGCCGCGCGTTCCGGCTGCCACGCTTCAATATCGAGCGCGGCGAAGTCTTCCGGTTTGACGAGGCGCACGGTGCCGATATCGGCTTCGCCTGCGAGCACCGCCTTCGAAAGCGGCGGACGCTCGTACGGCGGATGCGCTTCATCCGCGATCATCACGAGACGGCCGTCGAAGCCTTCCTTGCGCAGCGTCTTCACGATCCAGCCGGCTGCCTGGCCGCCGCCGATCACGACGATCGTGCGCGGCGCTTCGAGCGTGGTGTCAGTCATCTTTGCGCTCCGTCATGAACTTGCCTTCGGGCGCCTTCGCGCTTTTCTGGCGACGCGTATTGCCGTCGATGCCGCCATCGATCGCCCATTCGGCGAACACGGTCGGGCCCGGCTCGAAATCGCGCGGCTGCCATTCGGGCGTCAGCACGTCTTCGTCCGCGTAGTACTCGATCAGGCCGCCAGCGGGATTCTTGAAGTACCAGAAGTACGCGGACGACACCGGGTGACGCCCCGGCCCGAGCTGCGTTTCCCAACCGCAGCGGCTGATGTGCATGCCGCCGCCGAACACTTCGTGAATGTCTCGCACGGTGAACGCGACGTGATTCAGGCCGCGCTTGCCATCGGGCAGTTGCAGCAGGAACAGGTCGTGGTGGCCGCCGTGCGGCGTGCAGCGCATGAACGCGCCGCGGCCCGGATAGCGGTCCGACATCTCGAAGCCGAGGCGCTCCTGATAGAAGCGCTCCTGCTCCGCGAGGCAGTTCGTGAAGAACACGACGTGACCCGCTTCCACCGGCTCCGCGCGTTCGTAGATCGGGCTCGGCGTATCGACGCGCAGCGTCTGGCCCCACACGTTCGACGGCACGCCGTGCACATCGACGTCGCGCTTGCGCGTCACTTCGATGCGGATCGCCATGCCGTTCGGGTCGATGCAACCGACTGCGTCGTCGTTCGCGTAGTAGCCTTGCGCGCCCTTCAGCGACTCGCGATAGCGGTCGAGATCTTTGGGCGTTGCAACGCCCCACGTCACTTCGCGCAGCGTAGGGCCGCTTTCGAACGCGGGCGGCAGCAACGGATCGTTCGCGTCCACCGCGAGCACGGTGCAGCCGTTCAGCGTTTCGAAGCGCGCGCCGGTTTCGTCGTGCGCGACCTCCTTCATGCCCCAGTCCGCGAAAAAACGGCGACAGGTAGCGAGATCCGTCACGCCGTAGGTAATCTGTTCGATGCCGAGAATGCTCATTGCTTGCCTCTTAACGTCTCTTTGCGTCCCTTGCTTCTTATGCGGTGTGTTGCGTCCTGTGCTGCTGCCTGGCCGCGCTGCGGATCAGTTCGCCCAGGGCAGCGGTGCGTCGTTCAAGCCCCAGTACAGGCTCTTCTGCCGCATGTATTCGCGAATGCCCAGGCGCCCTTTCTCGCGGCCCATGCCGCTTTCCTTCCAGCCGGAGAACGGCGTCGAGATCGAGAACAGCTTGTACGTGTTGATCCAGATCGTGCCGGCGTCGAGTGCGCGCGCGGTGCGGTATGCGCGCTTGTAGTCGCGCGTCCAGATGCCGGCGGCGAGACCGAACACGCTGTCGTTCGCCTGCTCGATCAGCGACGCTTCGTCGTCGAACGGCATCGCGACCAGCACCGGCCCGAAGATCTCTTCCTGGCAGATGCGCGCGCTATTGGTGAGCCCTTCCAGGATGGTCGGTTGATAGAAGAAGCCCTGTTCGCGGTTGTCGCCAACCGGACGCTCGCCGCCGCACACCAGTCGGCCGCCTTCTTCGAGCCCGAGCGCCACGTAACGCTCGACCGTCTCGCGATGCTGCGACGAAATCAGCGGGCCCATCTGCGTGTTGTCGCTTTCCGGATTGCCGACGCGCAGCTTGCGCGCGCCTTCCGCGAGGCGCTTCATGAACGTGTCGTAAATCGAGCGCTGCACGAAGAGCCGCGAGCCCGCGATGCACGCTTCGCCCGACGAACTGAAAATGCCGTACAGCACGCCGTTCACCGAGTGATCAAGATCGGCGTCATCGAACACGATGGTCGGCGATTTGCCGCCCAGTTCGAGCGACACCGGCATCAGCTTCTCTGCTGCCAGCCGTGCGATGCTGCGGCCTACCGTCGTGCCGCCGGTGAACGACACCTTGCGCACCAGCGGATGCCGCACCAGCGCATCGCCGATCACCGAGCCCTTGCCGGGCAGCACGCTCAACACGCCCTTCGGCACACCGGCTTCTTCGCAGATGCGCGCCAATGCGAGCGATGCGAGCGGCGTCACTTCCGCAGGCTTCAGCACCACCGCGTTGCCTGCGGCGAGCGCGGGCGCGAGCTTCTGCGCATCGGAGGCGATCGGCGAATTCCACGGCGTGATCGCCGCGACCACGCCGATCGGCTCGTGCACGCTCATCGTCAGATAGTCGCCGCGCGAAGGCGTCACATCTTCGTCGAGTGTTTCGAGGCACGCCGCGAAATAGCGGAACGTGTTCGCAGCGCTCGCCACCAGCACGCGCGTCTCGCCGATCGGTTTGCCGTTGTCGCGGCGTTGCAACTGCGCGAGCGCTTCGTGACGCTGCATGATCAGATCGGCGATGCGGTACAGCACGAGCGCGCGCTGATGCGGCTTCAGGCCCGACCAGTTCGCGTCGCGCCATGCGGCGTCCGCGGCTTCTACGGCGTCGCGCGCGTCGTCGGCATTCGCGGTCGAGATTTCGAGGTTCGCCGATTGATCCGCCGGATAGATGCTCGTGTACGGTGCGCCGCGTCCGCGCCGCCATTCGCCGCCGATCAGGATGTCGCCCGAAGGAACCAGGCTTGCGATGAGTTCGGTATGAGACATGTGTCGTTCGTCCGTCGGCGCGGGGCCGGTCAGTTCGTTTTGCGTGCTGCTGTGGTGCTGTGGTGCTGTGGTGCTGTGCTGCTGTGCTGCTGTGCTGCTGTGCTGCTGTGCTGCTGTGCTGCTGTGCTGCTGTGCTGCTTCGCGCTGCTGTGCCGCGTCAGATCACGCAGCGTGCTGCGCGGTTGCGCAGCGCGCGGATCGCGCTATAGGCAGTCAAGGCAGACGTTTTCGGGTTGTCGGGCAACGGCTTGCCGCACATCTCCAGCGACATCTCGCCAAACGCGCCGCGCGCGACGATGCGGTGGATGTTGCGCGTCACCGCCGGGTCCGCGATCAGGCGCACCGTCGTGTGATCGAGGCCGAGGCCCGCGAGTGCGATCGTCGCCGCGACATTCGCGTTCTTCGGATACAGGCGCGCCGCTTCGCGTGCACTGCCCTCGAAAATCACGCGCTCTTCCTGCAACGCGTGCAGATCGCAGAGCGCTTCGGCCGGCGTACCGAGCCAGCCCGTGGGCGGCTTGCGGCCGGTGTACAGCACTTCGTCGAGACCGCCGAGCCGCGCCGCCGCCAATGCATCCACGCCGCCGATCGCGCCCGACAGCAGCGTGAGCGTCGCGTCGCCTTCGTCGGCTGCGGCGGAGAGCGCATCGAGCAGCGCGACGTCGGACAGCGCGCCGATCGATGCGACCGCGCAGTCCGTGCCAGCCTTCAGCAGCGGCACGACATGCGCCGTCAGCGCGCTGTGGCCCGCGCATTCGAGCGCGAAATGCGGGCGGCTCGACAATGCATCGACGGACGACACCACGTCGACCTGCGCGCCCACCACGTCACGCACCGCGCCGGCCGTATGCTCTGGCACGATCACGTGCGACACATGCACGAGCGGGTCGTTCGCGACCGAGCGGTACACCGCCTGGCCGATCGCGCCGAAGCCGATCATCGCGACATCGACTGGCTGGTGATCACGCATGTTGCGGCTCCTGCTTCTTCACCGGCGGGCCCGCGAACGCAGTCGCGAAGCTGCCGATCGACAGCATATCCACTTCGAGCATCACCGGACCCGCTTTCGCGAGCCCCTGGCGCACGACATCGTCTGCATCGTCGAGCGACTTCAGGCGGTAGTGCGTGAGGCCGAGGCTCGCGCAGAACTGCGCGAAATCCGGCTGATGCAGATCGACGTAGCATCGGCGGCCGCCGTACTGCGCGTCCTGGATGTTGCGGATCACGCCGTAGCACTGGTCGTTCATCAGCACGATCATCACGTTCGCGTTTTCCTGCACGGCCGTCGCGAGTTCGCCGACGTTCACCATCAAACCGCCGTCGCCGACGAGGCACACCGTCTTAGCGGCAGAGCCCGCGAGCGCCGCACCGATCGCCATCTGCATGCCCTGGCCGATGCCGCCGCCGAGCGCATGCACGCCTGCGCGCGGTTCGAAGATCTTCAGCATGCGGTTACCCCACGTGCTGTTCGAGATCGTCACGTCGCGCACCCAGTTGTAGTCGCGGCCCACCGAGCGTTGCAGCGAATCGACGAGACGCTTGTACGGGCCGAGGCCCTTGCCCACTTCCGCCACCGCCACTTCGCGCGCCGCCGCGAGATCGCCCGCGAAAGCCGGATCGATCTGCAGACGGCCTTCGAGGCGCGTCGCGAGTTCGTCGAGCACGTTGACCGCGTCGCCATGAATGAAGAGCTCGTTGCGATAGCCGCGGTTGTCGGCAAGCGCGTCCGCATCGATGCGATACAGCGGCTGCGGCAAACCGAGCTTGTACTTCAGCGTTTCGTTGCCGCGCAGACGCGAACCGACGACGACGAGCGCATCGCAGGTGCCGTAGAACTGTTCGACCGCCGGATGCACGTTGAACGCGCCGAGCGTGGCCGGATGATCTTCGGGCAGCACGCCGCGGCCCTGCACGCTCGTCACCACGCCGAAGCCGAGCGCAACGAGACGCTCCACCTGAGCGCGCGCGTGACGCGTGCCGCCGCCGAGCCACAACAGCGGACGCTTCGCACCGGCCAACGCATCGGCCAGGCGTTCGACGCGTGCGCTGTCATGCGTCAACGTCGTGACGTGCGGCGCGGTCATGTCGGCAGGCCATTCGATTTGCGCGGCCTGGATGTCGATCGGAATCTCGACGCTCACGGGGCCGCTCGGCGCGGTCTGCGCGACGCGCACCGCTTCGCGCACGGTGGCAAGCGCGGTGTCGACCGAACGCACGCGGAACGCCGCCTTCGATACCGACGACAGCATCGTCAGCTGGTCCGGTGCTTCGTGGATGTACGCGAGGTCCTGATCGAGGTAGTCCGTTTCGATCTGACCGGTGATGTGCACGAGCGCGGTGCCCGCGGTCAGCGCTTCGACCATCGCGCCCGCTGCGTTGCCCGCGGCGGTACCGGTGCTCGTGAACGCGACGCCGAGGCCGCCCGACACGCGCGCAAGGCCATCGGCCATGTTCACCGCGCCCGCTTCGCCACGTGCGCCGACGTAGCGGATGTTGCCGCGCGTGTTGATCGCGTCGAGGATCGGCATGTTGTGAATCGAGATCACGCCGAACGCCGTCTTGACGCCGCATTGTTCGAGGAACGCGGCGATCAGTTCGCCGACCGTGGTTTTCTTAGACATGACGTGCAACGCCTCCAGAGACATCGATATGACTGCCCGTCGTGTACGACGACAGCGGTGTAGCGAGATAGAAGAGCGCCTGGGCTGCTTCTTCGGGACGCCCGAAGCGGCCGAGCGGAATGTGTTTGGTGCGCGCGAGTTCGCCGGTCCAGTCTTCCCAGCTTTGGCCCGGCTGTGCCTGCGTTTCATAACGGCGGCGCCATTGCCCCGATTCGACGATGCCGATCAGGATCGAGTTGACGCGCACGCGTTGCGGCGCGAACTCCACCGCGAGCGACTTCGTGAGACTCAGCACGCCCGCACGCGCCGACGACGTCGCGACCATATGCGGCTCCGGCTGCAACGCGAGCAGCGAGTTCACGCAGACGATCGCCGCATCGCCCTTGCTCGCGGCATCGCGCAGCATCGGCAGAAACGCGCGGGTCGGGCGGATGATGCTGAGGTACTTCAGGTCCAGCTCTTCGCGCCACGCTTCGTCGGTGGTGTCGGCGAAGGTGGACACGCGGCCCTGGCCGGCGTTGTTGATCAGCATGTCGGTGCGGCCGAAACGCTCGGCTACTGCATGCGCAAATGCGTTCACGTCGTTCGCGTCGAGCACGTCGCAGCGGTGCGCAAGCAACTGTGCGTCCGCATGTGCAGCACGCAGTTTTGCTTCGGCGCTTGCGAGACGCGCGGCGTCGCGGCCGCAGATCGCGACCGATGCGCCCGCGCGCAGCAGCAGGTCGGCGGTCGCGTAGCCGATGCCGGACGAGCCGCCCGTCACCACCGCCACCTGGCCGGTCAAATCGATTTGAATCATCAGATCCCCAATGCCTTCATGTAATTGCTGCGTCCCGTGGGCCGGTAGTTGAGCCGGTGCGAGAGTTCGTCGGCCGCGTGACGGACCTTGTCGATCAACCCGCCATCCAGCAGCGTGGCGTCGATCTCGGGACGCGGAATCGTCGTCGCGATCACCGCGACGATGCGGCCGCCGTCATTGCGCACCGGCGCCGTAACCACCGAAATGCCGCGCTCGAACGACGATTCGCTGACCGCGAAACCGCGGCGCGCATCGTCGCGGATGCGTTCGTACAGCGCCTCGATCGTTTCCGGCGTCTGCTTCGTGAAGCGTTCGAGTTCGCCTTCCGGATACAGCGCGCGCAGTTCGTCGAGCGTCAGGTCGCCCATCAGCACGTGGCCATGCGTGGTCGCATGCGCGGGCAGGCGCGTGCCGACATTGACCTTCACCGAGCTGAAAATCGGCGCGGTGCTCTGTGCCTTCGCGACGAACACCACGTCGCGGCCGTCGCGAATCAGGATGTGCGTAGTGAGGCCGGTTTCATCGCGCAATGCTTCGATGATCGGCAGGCCGAGGTCGGTCAGTTCGAGCGAGCTCAGGTATTCGAAGCCAAGGCGCAGCACCGCCACGCCCAGGCGATAGTTGCGGTCCTTGTCCGCGCGCTCCAGGAAGCCTAGTGCTTCGAGCGTCTGCAGCAGACGGAACACCGTTGTGCGCGGAATGCGCAGGCGGCGCGACAGTTCGGGCGCGCCAAGCACCGGCTCGCGCGGCGAGAATTCCGTGAGGATGCGCAGGCCGCGTTCGAGGCCCGGCACGCGGTAACTGGTGTCGGCACGCTCGTCGTCGTCGCGCTCGGCGTCTATCGTGTCCGGCGTCATACAGCGGCTCCAGGTTGTGCTTCAGCGACACGGCAGAACGTGTCGATGATCGTGGTGTAGGCGGCAGGTTGCTCGATGTAGCCCGCGTGGCCCGCAAGCGGTACGCGTTGCAGCGTGGTGTGCGCGGTTTCTGCGAGGTGCGCGCAGGCTTCGGGGGTGGTGATCGTGTCTTCGTCGCCGACTGCGATTTTTATGTTTGACGTGATGTTTGCGAGATCCGCTGCAAGGTCCGCGTTTGCGAGCAGGCGCGTGGCCTGTGCGTAGCCGTGCGGAATCACGCGCGACATGTTCCAGCGCACCCACTCGCGCGCTGCATCGTCCGCGTGCGGCGACAGCATGTTCGCGCTGCGCTTGTCCGCGAGACCTTGCGGGCCGAGTGCTTCGAGCATTGCGAGACGCTGGTCGCGCTTTGATACGCGCACTTCCTCCGGCGCCGCGCCGTAGCCGCCAGCCGGCGACAACAGCAGCAGACCCGCGACTCGCTTTGAGTGCTCCGCTGCAAATCCACCCGCGACGATTGCGCCAAGCGAATGCCCGACCAGCACGCAGCGCTCGATTTTCAGCATATCGAGCCAGTCGCTCAGTATGACGAAATAGTCACGTGCAAACGGCGATAGCGGTGCGACGGGCGTCGATTCGCCATAGCCCGGCGCGTCCCATGCGAGCACGCGTCGCGAGCCGCCGAGCGCATCGAGCTGACGGACCCACGATGCCGCGCCGGAGCCGATGCCATGCAGCAGCACGACAGGCAGCGCGTTCGTTGCAGAGCCCGCTGCCTCGCGATAACCGACGATGCCGCCCGCCGCCGTCTCGCGGCGATTCGCCGGATAGCGCGCGGCCAGCGCTTCGAACGAAGCGTCGGCGTGCGTGGCATCGGCGGTGACGGATGGAGTGGCGGACATGGCTGGCGTCGTCGGGTTACGGTTGCGATTGCTTCTGCGTGGTTCGATGCAAGCGCTTAACGCTTGATCTTCGCGAGCGGCGAATCCGGCGGATACGTCGGCGTGATCGGCTTCGGCGAACCGAGCATCACGCACATCAGCGCGTCTTCCTCGCCGATGTTGATTTCCGTGCGATACACGCCGGGCGGCACCGAGATCAGGTCGCGCTCGCCGAGCACGGCTTCCCACGTCTGGCCATCTTTCTCGCAGACCACTTTCATCTTGCCGCGCAGCACGAAGAAGATTTCTTCAACGTCCATATGGATATGGCTCGGGCCGATGTTGCCGGCCGGAATCACCATCGTCGAAAACGTGAAGCCGCCGGCGGGGATCGTGTTCATGTCCTTCGCGACACCCGTGCCGCCGGTGCCGACGTAGCGCATCTGCGCGCGGCGATACTTCGGGTCGAAGTCGGCCTGGAACTTCAGCGCGTCCCAGTCATAGCGACGAGTCGCGAAGCGCGCGACGCGCGTTTCCATCCACTGATCGAAGCTCGCGCCATCCGGCTGATCCCACGACTTGCTTTCGACTGCCGCGTCCACGGTTGCGTTTTCCATCGTTGCTCCTTTGGTTCGACTGATTCAGTTCATCACGAAGCCGCCGTTCACCGGCAGCAGTTGGCCCGTCACGAAACGCGCCGCGTCCGAGAGCAGGAACAGCACCGGACCGGTCACGTCGGCGGGCACCTGTGCGCGTTGCAGCGCGCGGCCCTTCAGGTAGTAGTCGTGGCGTTCGGCCGGTACATAGGCTGTCGCTTCCACTTCGGTGAGACCCGGCGCGATTGCGTTGACCGTGATGCCGTGCGCGCCGTATTCGCGCGCGAACGAACGCGTCATCGCGATCACCGCGCCCTTGCTCGCCACGTACGCGAGCAGCTTCGGCGCGCCCCACAGTGCCGTATCCGACGCGATGTTGACGATCGCGCCGCGGCCCGAATCGCGCAGATGCGGCATGGCCGCGCTGCTCATCAGCCACGTACCGCGCACGTTGACGTTCATCACCGCGTCCCACACGTCGGTGGAAAGCTCTTCGGCGAACTTGCCGCCGGAGTTCGTGATCGCAGCGTTGTTGATCAGCGCGTCGATGCCGCCGAGCTTTTCCGCGCTGTCGCGCACGAAGGTTTCGATGCTCGCGCGGTCCGCGAGATCGAGCGGCACGAAGTGCGCGGTGTGGCCTTCGCTTGCAAGCGTCGCGGCGAGATCGCGGCCGGCATCCGTCAGCACATCGCCGAACGCGACCTGTGCGCCCGCTTCGACGAGCGCTCGCACGAACGCCGCGCCGAGCCCGCGCGCACCGCCCGTGACGAGCACGCGGCGGTTTTTGAGCGACGTCGCGTTACCACCGGCGTTGTTCTCGGCGTTAGGCATGGACGGAACCTGCTGCTGCGTTCGTCGCACCGGAGGCTTCAGCATTCGCCGCGCGATGCGCTTCCAGTTCAGCGACATGCTGCTGTGCGCGTTGACGGAACATGCGGCGCACGCGCGTCATGCCGACGTCGTGCTGATAGAGGAATTCGTGATCGCGAGCGTTCGGCGCGAGGCTTTCGAGCACATAGCGATCTTGTTCAAGCACCGCCCAGTGCAGCGCTTCGAGACGGTTGCGATACATGAAGCGCCACGCGTCGCGCTGCCAGCCCGACACCTTGCGGGTGCGCCAGAAATACACCTGGCAGTTGTCGTCATCGACAGGCGTGGCGAAGCCGATGATGCCGAAGTTGCCGCCGGGGCCGAACTTCTTCTTGTACGGAATCGCGAGACGCATCCACAGGCAGCCGGTTTCGCCCAGTTCCACCCAGTCGAAATTCACGTCGCGCTGGTTGACCTTCTCGAACATCAGGCCCGTCTCAGTCTTGCGCACGCGCATGTCGGCCTGCTTGTCGCCTTCCGCCATCGAGTGCGACGTGGCGTGCAGGTAGGCGCCGTGCATCGGGTCCATCACGTTGTCGATCGCGTACTGGTAATTGCACTTCCAGTTCGACATGCAGAGGAAGCTCGCGTATTCATCGCCGACCAGTTCTTCAGGCAGCACGAGCGGTGCCGGTTCCTTGTGCGCTTTGTCGCCGAACCACATGAACACCGCGCCCGCATGCTCTTGCACCGGATACGACTTCACGCAGGCTTGGCCTTCCAGCGGGCAGTTCGATACGGCCGGCACTCTTTGCACCGTGCCGCTGCCGTCGATTTCGATGCCGTGATACCAGCACGCGACGCTATTGCCGAGATTCCAGCCCAGCGACAGACGCGCGCCGCGGTGCGGGCAACGGTCTTCGAGCGCGTGCACCGCGCCATCCTGATCGCGCCACAGCACGATCTGTTCGCCAAGGCGCGTGAGGCCGATCGGCGCGTTGCCGACCTGCCAGCTCGGCGCGACTGGATACCAGTAATTGCGCATGCCGCTGTCCAGATAGGCCTGGATCGGATCGGCGCTGCGGCTCTCGTTCGTTTGTGAGGACGTCATGAAAAGACTCCGGATGCTTGCGCGGTTCGTGCAGCGTGCGTTCTTAGGAGGCTAAGAAAAGCGGCTTGCGAGCGGCGCGTCAGATACGTGATCGGTACAGCGTGCGTTTATTCGGCGAGCCGGCGGAATTCGGCGGCAAGGCGCTCGGCGTTCCACTCGCTGCCTTCCGGCGTGCGAAAGCCAATGCCGTTCAGGCCGGTGACAACTTCATCGAGCTCGTTGGCGCCTTCGTCGAAGACCTTTTCGAGTGCATCGCCGAAGTCGTTTTCGTATTGCGTGGGTTCGGCCTTGCGCGTTTGCCAGACCATGTTTTCCGCGGTGCCCGGCTGCTCGATCACGCCCTTGCCCGCGACGTTGTTCGGCTGCGGCGCGCGCCACGGCTTCAGATAGGGATTGAAGTTCACGACGGCTTCTTTCATGTCATTCCACCTTGATCTGGATTTCTTCGCCGGCGAGACGCACCGAATACTGCTTGAGGTCGCGGCCGCCAGGCTCCTTCAGGCACTTGCCCGTCGGGATGTGAAAGACGGCTTCGTGCAGCGGACACTCGACCGTGTCGCCATCGATGAAGCCTTGCGTCAGCAGCGCGAACGCATGCGGACAGACGTTTTCGAGGGCGTACACCTCGTCGCCCACCTTGTAGATACCGATTTCGACGCCGTCGAGCTTGTACTCGAGCGGCGCGTCTTCGGACAGATCGCCGGCATGTCCGGCACACCGCCATTCTTCAGCCATGTCTCACCTTCTGTGGAGCCCGGTTCGTTCCATCTACGGAACGTCAGTTTATGTATGGGCATTATAGGAGTCGTGTCCGGCCAAAAAAATAGAAATCTGCACCGGTAGGGGAAAACACCAGGCCGTATCTCGGAAACGACAGTTTGTCGCGGCGGGTGGTTCCGCACTTTTCCTTTGTCTACAAGGCTTTGCGCCCTGTTTTTAGCTCGTTCAAGCGCGTCGTCTACGGGTTTGTCCGCATCTCAAAACTCTTTTTTGACCGATCGCGGAGTCTCTATACTTTTCCATAGGCGATACAAACGCCCATAGGTGGAACATAAGAGTGACCCCTAGCTGGATCGAAAACCGGGGTTTCGAGCAGATGAATCGACTTTGCGGACACACCCGGCACGGGGGCATTGGCCGCTACGGATTGAGGAGAAGGGAAAAGTGAAGCACATCATCGCGGGTGGCCTCGCCGCCCTGTGCGCCGCATCGGGCGCGTGGGCGCAGAGCAGCGTGACGCTGTACGGCAGCCTCGACGCGGGTATCGCGTACATCAGCAATGCGGGCGGCAGTGCGAAGTACATCGAGGAGCAGGGCAACATGCAGCCGGACCGCTGGGGCCTGCGCGGCGTTGAAGATCTGGGCGGCGGTCTGCACACGATCTTCCAGCTGGAGAACGGGTTCTATACGAACACCGGCGCGTTCGCCAAGAGCGGCGTGCTGTTCAATCGACAGGCTTATGTGGGCTTGTCTTCAGATTCGCTTGGCACGTTGACGCTGGGGCATCAGACGCCGTTTGCGTTCGATGTTTTGGGCCCGCTTAGCACCGCATATCTTGCGGCTAGCTGGTATGCGTTCCACCCGGGCAATCTCGACGAACTTGCGGATACGGGTGTGGTGCCGTTCGATAACTCGGTGAAGTTCAAGTCGGCTAGCTACGGCGGTTTTTCCTTCGGCGCGATGATGGGGCTGGGGAACACGACGAACTTTGGGTATGGCCGCAACGTTGGGTTCGCGTTGAGCTATGCCAACGGGCCTTTCAAGGCAGGCGCGGTGTATCAGGATGAGCACGATCGCACGCCTTCTTTGACTACGATGGGCTTCTCGACTTTCCAGGGGCAGTCCGCGGCTACGTATACGGCTGATCGCGTGGAGAACATGGGGGCCGGGGCTTCCTATGCGTTCGGCAAGCTGCTCGTGCATGGGCTCTATACGCGCGTGAAGCTTGATTCGGGTTCGCAGTCGAATACGTATCAGAGCTATGACGCTGGCGCTAACTACCAGTTCACTACGGCTAACAGCGTTGCTGGTGGAGCGGCTACGACTAGTTTTGCTGGGAAGCGGTGGACGCAGTTTGAAATCGGCGATATCTATGCGCTGTCGAAGACGACCCAGCTGTATGCCAACGTGCTGTATGAGCGGGCTAGCTCGAATGCGGATGCTGCGTTCTTTACTGCTGGGGTTTCTAGTGGGCGCAACCAGACCATCATTCTGGCAGGGATGCATCATTCGTTCTGATGCTTGAGTTTTGATGCTTTTGTGCGGATGGCGCTAGCGGCGGCTCTGGTGTTGCCGCGAAAGCGCCGCCGTTTGGAAACAAAGCCTGGCGAAGGAATGCCAGGCTTATTTTTTGTAGTGACATTCCTGAAACGTGTCGTTCGGAAATTTCCCGCCGTTTCTCGGATATTTATGCAACCTGTGTCGGTTCGTTACTAAAGACCCCAGAGGTGGTCTTGCATTAGCCTTTCGTCGGTGAGAGACGATCGGTATAACGAAGTAAAAAGATGAACCGCAATGCATTCCGGCTCGTGTATAGCCGGCTGAGAGAGATGTGTGTCGCAGTCGGAGAGACCGCCGCTGCGATGGGTAAATCGAGCCGCGGCGTGACGAGCAAAGTGCAGGTCGTGTCCGCTGCGCTTCTGGCAAGCGCGCCCGCCTGGTGCGGCGCGCAGATCGTGCCCGGTGGCGCGTACGAGCCTTCCGTCACGCAGACCGCGAATGGTCTGCCGCAGGTCAACATCAACCGGCCATCAGGCGCGGGCGTGTCGATGAACACGTATGGCCAGTTCGATGTGTCGAACCGTGGCGTGATTCTCAATAACTCGCCGGTTGTGACACAGACGCAGCAGGCCGGGTATGTCAACGGCAATCCGAACTTCAGCGCCGGTCAGTCTGCGCGGGTGTCGTCGCTATATCCGGTGGCTGTACGCCAATCTCGGAGCAACAAGAATCCGGCGGAAAGAAGATCGGAGTTGAGGTTGGTCGTTCATGCTCCTTTATGTGGGGCAGCGTACCTGTTCTTAAGGATATGCAGTTCCGCTTTTAGGGAATGTCTGCAAAAGTCCTGGCGTCGACGTACGGGTGGACTATCCTGGGAGATAGGAAAGTTTAAGGGGTTCTTCGATGACGCAACTTGGTC
>NZ_QQOA01000006.1:0-251367 GCF_003443895.1 Paraburkholderia phosphatilytica
GCGGCGTGAAGGAGTCGGGCTACGGGCGTGAAGGCTCGAAGTACGGCCTCGACGACTATCTGTCGATCAAGTACCTGTGCCAGGGAGGGTTGGAATGACGCGTCGTGTGCGACTCCATGTGACACGTTGAACGGCATCTGACAACAAGCAGACGAGAAGAGGTGTTCTACCCCTGGCAGCACGCATTCGCGAGACAGCTTCACGCAAGGCGTCTACCATGCAGACTCGCGCGCGCCCGATGATGCGGCGTGCGGTTTCCATGTTTCTGCTATCGCCATGAGTCTGCTGCTACGTCTGTTTCTCACGATCCTGTTCGCCCGCCGTCGAGGGCCGCTGCATGTGCTCGATACCTGCGTCACGCCGTATCGCGTGTTGCTGAACGACCTCGACGTGCTGCGTCACATGACGAACAGCCGCTATTTCTCGATCATGGATCTCGCGCGCGTCGATCTGATGATCCGCAGCGGACTATGGAAGCGGCTCAATGCGCGCGGCTGGTATCCGGTCGTCACGCTTGAGACGATGCGCTTTCATCGCTCGCTCGAACTGAACGACCGCTACCAGGTGACCACGCGTGTGATCGGCTGGGACGACCGGCAGATCTTCCTCGAACAGGGCTTCGTACGCGATGGCATGCAGGTTGCGCTCGGCGTGGTTCGCACGCGTTTTCTGAAGCGCGCGGGCGGCACCGTATCGGTCGCGGAGCTGATGGAACTCGCGCAGGTGTCACAGCCTTCGCCGATGTTGCCCGAGTGGGTGGTGCGATGGAGCGAGGCCGATGGCGGCATGCAGACGTCGTCGCGTGCTTCACAGCCGGTGGAAGAAACGACCACGTCGAGCTAGGCGCGCCGCAGAGACGACCCGGAGACCACCGTGGCGCACTTCGGCTATCCTTCACGTTTCGCCCTCCGTACCGAGACGTCCGCCCATGTCCGCTTTCCCGTTTGACGCCGTGCTGTTCGATTGCGACGGCGTGCTCGTCGATTCCGAAACCATCACGAACACCGTGCTCGCGACGATGCTGGGCGAGCTCGGCTGGCATCTGAGTGTCGACGAGACGATGCGGCTTTTCGTCGGCAAGACGGTGATGGACGAAGCGCCGACGATCCATGCGCACACCGGCGTCACCATCGACGCCGAGTGGATCGAGCAGTTTCGCGCGCGCCGTAATACTGAACTGGAACGCAGCGTCGCGCCGATTCCCGGCATCGTCGAGGCGGTGCATGAATTGTCCGCGCGGCTGGATGGGCGCGTCGCGGTGGCGTCGGGCGCGGACCGCTTCAAGGTGCGGCTGCAGCTGCAGAAGGCGGGTCTGCTCGACTGCTTCGAGGGCAAGATTTTCAGCGGCCACGAACTGGGTCGCAACAAGCCGCATCCCGATGTCTACCTCGCCGCCGCGGATGGTCTCGGCGTCGAACCCGCCCGTTGCGCGGTGATCGAAGACTCGGCCACGGGCGCTACCGCCGGCGTGGCGGCGGGCGCCACGGTGTTCGGCTACAGCCCGAGCAACCACGGCCACAGTTCGCACGATGCGTTGCGCGCCGTCGGCGTCGCGCAGATCTTCGTTGACATGCAGTCGCTGCCGGCGCTGCTGGGCGCGTGGCGTAACGGCCGGCGCTGAAGCTGGCCTGCGTGGAGCCGAAGCGGGACCGCGCCAATCCCAGGTACTGGCGGCCGTTTACCCCGCTATTGGACCGATTGCCTGGACTTTCGACCCGTTAGATTGTCGTCTGTGCCCGTGCATCCGCGCGGGCGGAAGACTATATCGAAGCGCCGACGGCTCCATCTGCGTCGGCCGGTGCCGGGAGGATGCGATGGTCAGGAAAGTGTCGCTGTCGAGCGGAAATGGCCGCCGGCATCTGAAGCAGCCGCTCAGCCGCCAGGATGCGGACGCGATCATCGTGCGTTTTCGCGTCGCGCTCGAAGCGGTCCGCCAGGGCCGTACCGACGATGCCTGCATCAAGGCGCTCGTGCACGTGTTCCTGCTGGTCGCGTTCCTGAAGGACGCCGGCCATAGCCGCATCTCCGCGGACATCCTGCGCACCACCGGCGATGCGCTATTCGCGCACATCAACGGCGTTCGCGATCTGGCTGGCAAGCCGCTGCCGGTTGCGCAACTCGCGCAGATCGTCAACGAATACGACCAGCAGCTGCGCGAAACGCGCTTCGAGGTGTTGCTGAAGGCCAGCCAGCAGCTGGCGGGCGCTTACCGCAACATGAAGATGCGGCGCGACGCGCAGACGCTCACGGCGGTGGAAGAACTGGAAGTCTGCGCGTAATAGCGTTCTCGTAGCAGGAGCACGGCGTTACCCGCCGTGTCCGCCCTCGCCGCCGCCCGAATGGGCTGATTCGCCAAAGCCGCCGCGCGAAATCCCTTCCGATCCGCCGTGGCCCGATTTGCCCGACAGCGAGCGCGATGAGACGTTGGATTCGGTGACGCCCGTCGAATGACTCGTCGACACGCGCTCGGTCGTTTCGTTGCCATCGCTGTGATAGACGGTGCCGCCGCGGGTGTAGTACGGCCCGTACCAGTGGCCGCCGTAGTAGCCGCCGCCGTGCGCTCCGCCACCGGACGATCCTGACGCGCCCGATGCCCCCGAAGCACCGGAAGCCGGCTGCGCGCCATCAGCAACGAACACGCAATCGCCCGCGCGCGACCAGTCCGCTTCGCAATCCGCCTGCGACGCATAGCGCGCACGCTGGACGTCCACTTTCGAATCGTTGTCGCACGCCGTGACGAGCGATGCACCGGCCAGCACGCCGAGCGTGCCGATCAAGGTCAGCTTCGGACGCTTTTGAACCTTCATGTCGGGTCGTTCTTGATGAAGTAGTGCGGCAGGAAATAGCTGGTGTTGCGCGTGATCGGCTGCAGCTCTTCGCGCACGCAGAGTCCGACCGCTTCGTCGCCCACCACCCACGATCCGAGCGTCACGTAGCGTCCGCCGAAGCGCGGCAACGGGGCGTACGCCTGATAGATGAAGCCTTCTTCGCCGTAGCGACCGGCTTCGTCGATAACGCGCCCATCGGGCAGCGTCAGCGAGATGTTCGCACCTTCGCGCGAGAAGAACGGCTTCTTCGCATGCGGCTTGTCGGCGAAATCGCTCACGGAAAAGGAGGCGGGCAGCAGGTTTGGATGATCGGGGAAGAGTTGCCAGAGGATCGGCAGGATCGCCTTGTTCGACAGGATCATCTTCCACGGCGGTTCGACCCAGCGCGTGGGGCTCGCGATCAGGCTCGCGCCGAAGCGTTCGCGCAGCATCCATTCCCACGGATAGAGCTTGAAGATCAGCTCGATGGGCTCGTCTTCCTCGTCGTAGAACTGGTCGGTGCGATCGACGCCGATCCGGCGCACGTCGAGAATCTTGACCTTCCAGCCGGCCTGCACGGCGGTGTCCATCATGTACTCGACGTTGCCGACGTCTTCCATGCTGTCGTAGATGCAAGCGAAATGCAGCGTATCGACGCCGGCATAGTGCTGCCGCAGCATGCCCCAGCGCTCGATCAGCGCTTCGTGGATGCTGTTGAACTGGTCGTGCGCGGGCTGCACGTCGGTCTTCCAGAACCACTGCGCGATGCTCGATTCGATCAGTGAAGTGGGCGTATCCGCGTTGTACTCGTAGAGCTTCGGCGCGCCGCGTTCGTCGAGCGTCAGATCGAAGCGGCCGTACACGTTCGGGTCACGCCGCTCCCACGATGCGCGGATCAAGCCCTCGAATTCCGTGGGAATCGCCATGCGCGACAGGAGCCGTGCGCGGATCACGTAGTCGACGGCTTCGAGACAGCGGATATGCAGTTCGCGTGTGGCGGCCCACAGCGTTTCGATCTCGTCTTCGGTGAATACGTAGGCCGCGTCTTCGACCCAGTACGGAAAACGTTGCGCGTCCGGCGGCTGCATCGCGCCGTGTTCGTCGATCGAATGGAAACGGAAGCCGGCGTCGTCGAGCCGTTGCGGCCAGTCAGGGCGCGGATGCTGTCTCGTTCTTTGCATGCGTGGAGGAACGCCGATGCGGGTTTTGTCGGGTTTTGTCGATCCGGCGGTATCGTACACCGCGTTTCAGGCGGTGTCGTAAAATTGTCCGGCAACCCCTGCCCACAACTCGCCGTGATCCCATCATGCCCTTCATCAGCGCGCTGTTCGTCTACCCTGTGAAATCCTGCCGCGGCATCGCGCTCGACGAAGCGCAGCTCGAATCGCACGGCCTGCGTTGGGATCGCCACTGGATGGTGGTCGACGCAACGGGCCGTTTCGTGTCGCAACGCGAGTACCCGGCGATGGCGCTGATCGCGACCGAACTCGCAGCCGACGCGCTGCATCTGCGCACGCCCAATGGCGCGGAACTGGTACTGTCATACGCGGCGCCTGCGCATCTGACTCGCGTGCCGGTGAGCGTGTGGCGCGATTGCTTCGATGCGCTCGACGAAGGCGACGCCGCCGCGCGCTGGATCTCGGCTGCGATCGGCGCGCCATTGCGGCTCGTGCGTTTCGCCGACGACGTCACGCGTCTCGCAAGTCGCGACTGGACGCGCGACACCGATGCCCCGACGCGCTTCGCCGATGGATTTCCGCTGCTGGTCGCAAGCGACGCATCGCTCGCGGAACTGAACGGCCGGCTGGGCGACAAGGGTGTCGATGCGCTGCCGATGAACCGCTTCCGCCCGAACGTCGTGATCGGCGACATCGAAGCGTTCGACGAAGATTACGTGGATACGTTGACGGTGGACGGCGTGGTGCTGCGTCTCGTGAAGCCGTGCGCGCGCTGCCCGATCACGACCGTCGATCAGGCTGCAGGTGACTTCGATGCACGCTGGCCGTACGAACCGCTCGACACGCTGGCGACGTACCGCGCGGACCCTCGCGTGGATGGCGGCCTGACCTTCGGTCAGAACGCGATCGTGGTGGAAGGCGCGGGGCAGCGCTTACGCGTCGGCGCACCGGTGGACGTCGAGCTGAGCTTCTGACGCTTCCGACGCGAAAACCGCTACGCAGGTAGAATGCGCCGGATCAGCATGGTCCGCTGCAAGTCGATGCGCGAGGCCGCGCACCATGCGCCATCTTCGCTACCTTGCCTTCACGAGGACCGCGTATGACCGCTCTCTCCGCTTTCCCGATCCACGACAAATGGCCCGCTGAGCATCCGGACCGCATCCAGCTCTATTCGCTGCCCACGCCGAACGGCGTCAAGGTCTCGATCATGCTGGAAGAAACGGGCCTGCGTTACGAGCCGCATCTGGTGCGCTTCGACCTGAACGACCAGATGACGCCCGAGTTTCTGTCGGTGAGCCCGAACAACAAGATTCCCGCGATCATCGACCCGAACGGCCCCGGCGGCAAACCGCTGCCGCTGTTCGAATCCGGCGCGATCCTGATCTACCTCGCCGACAAGAGCGGCAAGTTTATTCCGGCGGATGTCGCGGCGCGCTACGAAACCATCCAGTGGGTGATGTTCCAGATGGGCGGCATCGGCCCGATGTTCGGCCAGGTCGGCTTTTTCCACAAATTCGCCGGCAAGGAGTACGAAGACAAGCGTCCGCGCGATCGCTATATCGCGGAGTCGCGGCGTCTGTTGACCGTGCTCGAAAAGCGGCTCACGGGCCGGCAGTGGATCATGGGCGACGAGTACACGATCGCGGACATTGCGACGTTCCCGTGGGTACGCAATCTGGTCGGCTTCTACGAGGCGGGCGAACTGGTCGGCTTCAAGGATTTCGTGCAGGTGAAACGCGTGCTCGATGCGTTCCTCGCGCGGCCTGCTGTCGTGAGAGGCCTGGACATCCCAAAGCGCGTCTGAGCTGGTTTCGCCGCGGCGCGCGGCGTGCGCTTCGCGTGTTGACGCGCATGGCAACCGCGCTTCAAGCGACGAAATAAAACACCGCGCCCGCCACCGCCGCCAGCGACACCGCCGTACCCATCGCAACCAGCACCCACAGATACACGCCGCGCGGCCGCCGTTCGCGCGGCAGCGTGGTCGCGCCGAGCGCAATCAGCGTGCCGAGCGCGAGCGGCAGCATCAGCGCATTGACCACCTGCGCCGCGACATTCAGCGACACGAGATTCGGCGTGAGCCACACGAGCGCCGCGCTGAACGCCACCGTGACGACATAGACCGCATAGAACCACGGCGCGCGACGCGTATCCGTATCGAGCGAGCGCTGATAGCCAGCCACTTCACCGAGTCCCCACGCAAGCGACATTGAGCAGACGATCGCGGCGACCATCGATGCACCCAGCACGCCGACGCCGAACAGCACGCGTCCCACGCGCGGCCCGAGCACCGCGGAGAGCGCGGCGCTGATTTCGCCGACGCTTTCCAGTGCATGACGCGCGCCGCTCGACGACAGCGTGGCGGCCGCGGCGACCAGCACGGCCGCGGTCAGCAGTTGCGTGAGCACCGCGCCGGCCGCGGTTTCCACTCGCGCCGCCGTGTAATCGTGCGGACCGAGCCGGCGGTCCACCACCGCGGCCTGCTGGTAGAAAATCATCCACGGATTGAAGGTCGCGCCGATCAGCGCCGCGATCAGGTACGCGAAGCCGGGGTCGTGGAATGGCTGATCCGCAACGGCACGGCTGAGCTGCGCGAGCTCCGGATGCGCGCGCCATGCGACGACGAAGAACGTGAGTTCGAACGCGCCGATCACCATCGCGATGCGATCGATGCGTCGATGCGAGCCCGTGAACACCACACCGACCAGCACGGCGAGCGCGAGCGGCAGCGACACCGAACGCGAGACGCCGATCATTTCGCCGACACCCGCGATGCCGGTGAATTCGGTGACGAGCGAGCCGAGCACCGCGATCGACAGACCGAACGCCGAGATCCATGCCCAGCCGGGGCCGAGTTTTGCGCGTACCAGTTCACCGTGCCCGCAGCCGGTGAAGATGCCGAGCCGCACGGTCAGTTCCTGCACCATGTACAGCAGCGGAATCAGCGCAAGCAGCATCGGCAGCAGACGGTAGCCCCACTGCACGCCGCTTTGCGCAGCGGTTACGACGTTGCCCGCGTCGCAGTCCGCGAGCATCACGAGAAGCCCGGGCCCGCAGGCGGCCAGCCATCGCAGATGCGAGGCAGCGCTCGAGTACGACGGCGGCGAACCTGCCATGAATTCTGAAAGGAAGGGTAGGTAGTATCCGGACTCGGATTGTAGCGCGCGCCTTCGAGCCCTTCGCGCCGCAATGAATCAGTAAGGATCGAAATGAGTACGTATCTGTTGGTTGCCGCTGGTATCGGTCTTGGCCTGTTGATCGCGCTGCGCGGTATCTGGAATCTCGCACAGCCAGGTTCGTCAGACGATCAGGACGACGGCCGTAACGGCAAGCAGGAGTAAGGAATCCGCAAGGCTGGGTCCGCACCCAGCGCGGCTTCGATTGCGATGCAGATCGACCGATACATCGGCGGACACATCGCCGGTGTATCCATGTTGTTTCCCCCAATCCACGACCGGTCCATGTCTTCATCCGCTACCCAGACCCTGCAGAAAAACTCCAGCGCCGCGACGGGCCTCGTGCTCGGCGCGATCGGCGTCGTGTTCGGCGACATCGGCACGAGTCCGCTCTACACGCTGCGTGAATGCCTGAAAGCCGCGGGCGGCGTGAGCCAGATCAACGTGTTCGGCATCGTGTCGTTGATCCTGTGGTCGATCGTCGTCGTCGTCACGCTGAAGTACGTGAGCTTCGTGATGCGCGCGGACAACGAGGGCGAAGGCGGCATTCTCGCGCTGACCGCGCTCGCGTCCGGCGTCGCGCCCGCCAGATTGCGCAACGTGCTGCTCACGCTCGGCGTGTTCGGCGCGGCGATGTTCTACGGCGACTCGATGATCACGCCGGCGATCTCGGTGATCTCCGCGGTGGAAGGCGTGACGCTCGTCGACGCGAAACTCACTGCGTGGATCGTGCCGATTTCGCTCGTGATCCTGACGGGTCTCTTCAAGCTGCAGAAGCGCGGTACCGCGGCAGTCGGCAAGCTGTTCGGTCCGATCATGGTGCTGTGGTTCGCGACGCTCGCGGTGCTCGGCCTGCTGCATATCGCGTCGCATCCGGCCATCGTCGCCGCGGTGTCGCCGCT
Organism: Paraburkholderia phosphatilytica; assembly: GCF_003443895.1. Lineage (GTDB taxonomy): Bacteria > Pseudomonadota > Gammaproteobacteria > Burkholderiales > Burkholderiaceae > Paraburkholderia > Paraburkholderia phosphatilytica. The sequence continues at coordinate 8,061 of NZ_QQOA01000006.1, forward strand.
CTATGCGATCGGCTTCGTCGCGCACGCGCCGGGCACGGCGTTCGTCGTGCTGGGTTCGGTGTTTCTCGCGCTGACGGGCGGCGAGGCGCTGTACGCGGACATGGGTCACTTCGGCAAGCGGCCGATCCGCGCCGCGTGGCTGATCCTCGTGCTGCCGAGCCTGCTGCTCAATTACTTCGGCCAGGGCGCGCTGGTGCTCGAGCGGCCCAAGGCCATCGCGCAGCCGTTCTTCGAATCGGCGCCGGACTGGGCGCTCGTGCCGCTCGTCGTGCTCGCGACGGCGGCCACGATCATCGCGTCGCAGGCGGTGATTTCGGGCGCGTTCTCGATGACGAAGCAGGCGGTGCAGCTGGGCTTTCTGCCGCGCATTCCGGTGGTCCACACGTCGACCGAAGAGATGGGGCAGATCTACGTGCCGTTCATCAACATCTCGCTGTATGCGGCGGTGGTGTTCCTCGTCGTGTTCTTCAAGTCGTCCGATAATCTCGCGGCCGCGTACGGCATCGCGGTCGCGTCGACGATGCTGCTGACCACGCTGCTGATGTACTTCATCACGCATTGTCTGTGGCACTGGAAGCCGATCGCGACGTTCGTCGTGATCGGGCCGCTCGCGCTCGTCGACGCGGTGTTCGTGTCGAGCAACGTCGGCAAGGTGATGGACGGCGGCTGGTTCCCGCTGCTCGCGGGCGGCGCGCTCTTCACGATCATGACCACGTGGCACCGCGGCCGCGAACTGATGGTGGACATGATGAAGTCGGGGAACATTCCGCTCGCCGATCTGATCCGTTCGCTCTGCGGCGGCTCGCATCCGCCGCCGCGCATCGACGGCACCGCGGTGTTTCCGGGCGGCGTGGAAGGCATGACGCCTTCCGCGTTCATGCACAACCTGAAGCACAACCGCGTGATGCACCGGACCAACATTTTCCTCGCGGGTTCGACGGAGAACGTGCCGCATGTGCCTGACGATCACAAGACGGTCGTCGAGGATCTCGGCCACGGCTGCTATTCGGTGTCGGTGAAGCACGGCTTCATGGAGATTCCGAACATCCCGACGATCCTGCAGCTCGTCGCGAAGCAGATCCCGGAGTGGGAGTACGAACCCGCGGACACGTCGTTCTTCCTCGCGCGCGACACGGTGATCGCCACCGGACAGAGCGGCGCGATGTCGCTATGGCGCGAGAAGCTGTTCGCTTTCCTCGGACGCAACGCGGCGCAGGCTGCGGAGTATTACAGCCTGCCGGCAAACCGCGTGGTGGAGATGGGTGGGCAGATCAACCTGTAGCGGTCGATCTGCTTGGGACGGTTGAGCTGCGGGTGGGGTCAGTGGATACGGAAATTGCCGACCACGCCGACCCCGACAGCGGGCGCCGCGTAGTATGCCGGCGCGGGGTAGTAGCCATAGCCGTACGCGGGATAGCCGTACGGCGCGACGACGCAACCGGCAAGGCCCGCCACGGCCAGTGCAACGACGACAAGCAGTCTGATCACAACGTTCTCCAGCGTCGTGGTGCTTCGGTCGAAGCCACGCACAAAAGCGACGGACAAAAAGCGGCCCATCTCGAAGGATGGGCCAGATACAGGGGATCTAACAAGCGCCTCGGGGGAGAGGCGATTCGAGTGTAGAAGGTATTCCCCGGCAATCGGTTTCAGCCGCATTTACACGTGTTACCTGGTGTGACCAGGGCGCGGCATGCTGACCGTCGCGGCGCCCTTCGCCGCGCCTTGAAATCCCGCGCAACGCACCGCCCGGCGCGGCTCTTCGCGCGGGCCCGCGCTTCATGTGCCGGCCGGACGCGCTTTGCGCCTCTGTAATCCGTTACACCGGTGAAATCTTTGGAACGATTCGCAGCGCATGACTACGTGTATTCGTGGTCCGGCCGCGGTTTTTGATCGCTATTGTTGCGTGCGATCACTCGCGGTAATCTTGCCGCGCCTCGTTACCCGAAGAGCTCAGATGAAAGCAATCACAACCGTTCTTGCCGTGACGCTCGCCACCAGCCTCGCCGCCGCGGCCATCACCACATTCGCGGCCGATGGGCCGCCGGTCGCGCCGGTGCGGCCGGTCACGACGACCTATTTCGGCACCGCAGTCGTCGACAACTACCGGTACATGGAGAACCTGAAGGACCCCGAGGTGCAGGCGTGGATGAAGGCGCAGGCGGGCTACACGCGCAAGGTGCTCGACCGCATTCCCGGCCGTAACGCGCTCGCGAAGCAGATCCAGAACCTGATGGCGGGCGACCTGACGCGCGACGAATTCACGCGCCGCGGCAATCGTCTGTTCTACCGGCTGATGGACCCGGGCAGCAATCTGCCGAAGCTCGCGTGGCGCGACGGCATGAACGGCGAAGAGCACGTCGTGGTCGATCCGGCGAAGCTCGCGACGGACAGCGCGCACCACTACGCGCTCGACTGGTACTCGCCGTCGTGGGATGGACGCTACGTCGCGTACGGCGTGTCCGAGGGCGGCTCGGAAAAGAGCGTGCTGCATGTGATGGACCTGCAGACCGGCACGCAGCTCGCCGAATCGATTGACCGCACGAGCGACTGCATCGTGTCGTGGCGCAGCGACAACCGTTCGTTCTTCTACCTGCGCTATCCGAAGGCGGGCCCCGACACGCCGCCCGCGTTGAGCGAGTACAACGCGGTGACGTTCGTGCACACGCTCGGCGAGCATACCGATGGCGAAGGCGACGAAGCGGTGTTCGGCCGCGGCGTCTCCGCGAAGGTCGACGTGCCGGAAGGCCAGGGCGCGTACGTGCTGCTGTCGCCGGACTCGCAGTACGCGGTCGCGGTGCTCAACCACAACATGGACAACAACCCGAACACGTTCTACGTGGCGCCGCTCGATCGCATTCATGGCGCCGATACGCCGTGGCAGAAGATCGCGGACCCGCAGGACGGCGTGACCGACGTGCAGCTGCGCGGCGACCGTCTGTACTTGCTCACGGAGAAGGGCGCGTCGCGCTTCCAGATCCTGTCTACTTCGGCCGCGCATCCGGACATCGCGCATGCGGATGCGATCGTGCCGGAAGGGCCGAACGTGATCGACGCGTTCACGCTCGCGAAAGATTCGATCTACGTGGGCGAACGCGCGGGCGCGAGCTTCCAGCTGCTACGCGTGTCGTTCGACGGCAAGACGAGCACCAACGTCGCGCTGCCGTTCTCGGGCACCGTGCGCGATCTGAGCGCCGATCCGCGCGATACCGGCGTGATGTTCAATCTGCAGGGCTGGGTGAAGGCGCCGCGTGAAGTCGCGTTCGATCCGGCGGTGAACGAGAACGCGGCGATCGATACCGGCCTCGTGCCGCCGTCGAAGCTGGAATCCGATGCCTACGAAGCGCACGACGAATACGCGGTGAGTTACGACGGCACGCGCATCCCGGTGTCGGTGATTTCGAAGAAGGGCATTGCGCATGATGGCTCGCATGCGACCATCGTGTTCGGCTACGGCAGCTACGGGCTTTCGATGGATCCGGTGTACCGGCCGCAGTGGCAGGCATGGCTCGACCAGGGCGGCATCGTCGCGGTGTCGCACATGCGCGGCGGCGGCGAGTACGGCGACGCATGGCATCGCGCCGGACAGAAGCGGTGGAAGATCAACACGATGCTCGATTTCGTCGCGTCGGCGCAGTACATGATCGATCAGCACTACACGCAATCGAAGTATCTCGCGGCGAACAGCGCGAGCGCGGGCGGCATCGTGATGGGCGGCGCGATGAGCATCGACCCGGGCCTCTTCCGCGTGGTGCTCGACGACGTCGGGCTATCCGATGCGCTGCGTTTCGAGACTGAACCGAACGGTCCGCCGAACGTGCCGGAGATGGGCTCGAGTTCCGACGAAGCGGGTTTTCACGGGCTCTATGCGATGAGCGCGTACGCGCATATCCATGACGGCACGCCGTATCCGGCGATCATGTTCACGACCGGCGCGAACGATCCGCGCGTGTCGCCGTGGCACATGCTGAAGATGGCGGCGCGCGTGCAGGCCGCGACCAGCAGCAAGCGTCCGGTGCTGTTGCGGATCGATTACGACGCCGGTCACGGCATCGGTTCGAGCGTGTCGCAGCGCGCCAATCTGCTGGCGGACGAGTGGGCGTTCGCGCTGTGGCAGATGGGCAAGCCGGGCTTCCAGCCGAAGCACTGAGCGTTGCAGGGACCTTAACAGGGACCTCAGCGGGACGTCGGCGTGATCGCCGCGTCCTGTTCGTCCTCAAAAAGCCACAGGCGCTCGCGATCCGGCAGCGCGTGCAGCCGCGCCGCGAATTCCGCCGCGCCGACGGGCCGCCCGAACAGATAACCCTGCATGCGGTCGCAGCCGATGCCGCGCAGAAACACGGCTTGTTCGGCCGTTTCCACGCCTTCCGCGGTGACGCTCATCCCCAGCGAATGCGCCATCGCGACGACGGCCTGAGTGATCCCGACCGAATCGCGATGCGTCGGCAGACCGGCGACGAACGAGCGGTCCACCTTCAGGTTGCGCAGCGGAAAGCGGTGCAGATACGACAGCGACGAATAGCCGGTGCCGAAGTCGTCGAGCGACACGCGCACGCCCATTGCGGTGAGCGCGGTGAGGGTGGGCAGCACGGCGCGCGGCTCGCCCATCAGCAGGCCTTCGGTGATCTCGAGTTCGAGCCCGGTGGGTTCCAGGCTGTAACGTGCAAGACAGTTGGCGATGTGGTCGACGAGCCCGCCATCGAACTGGCGCGGCGACAGGTTCACTGAAATGGCCAGGTTGGGCGCGAGCGAACGGCGCCATTCGGCGATCTGCTCGCACGCGCGCTCCAGCACCCATGAGCCGATCTCGACGATCATGCCGGTGTCTTCCGCGACCGGAATGAATTCGGCGGGCGACACGGTGCCGTGCTCTTCGCTGCGCCAGCGCAGCAGCGCTTCGGCGCCGATGATGCGGCCGCTCGCGCCTTCGACGATCGGCTGCCATGCGAGCGACAGCTCGCGGTTCGGCAGCGCGCGGCGCAGCGACTGCTCGATCGCGAAACGCCGCTGCAGATGCCGGTTCAGCTCGGCGCTGAAGAACTGGTAGTCGTTGCGGCCGCACTGCTTCGCGTAGTACATCGCGGAGTCGGCGTGGCGCATCAGCGTGAGCGCGTCGGTGCCGTCGTCGGGATAGAGGCTGATGCCGATCGACGCGCTCAGATAGTATTCATTGCCCGCCACCGCGAGCGGTTTCGCGATCGTGTCGAGCACCTGCTGCGCGAGCTTGATGAGGCTCGCCGCATCCGGGTAATCGCTCACCGCGATCACGAACTCGTCGCCGCCCACGCGCGCGAGCGTGTCGTGTGTGCCGACGCATGACGTGAGGCGCTGCGCGATATTGCGCAGCAACGCATCGCCGGCTTCGTGGCCCGCGGTGTCGTTGACCTTCTTGAAGCCGTCGAGATCGATGAAGAGCACCGCCATCCGTTCGGTCGGACGGCTCGCGTTGCCGTTCGCCGCCGGCTCCAGCAACGCGCGCATGCGGTCCGCAAGATAGGCGCGATTGAAGAGCCCAGTCAGCGAATCGTGCGTCGCGAGCCAGGTGAGCTGGCGCTGCGCTTCGCGCACGGGGCCGATATCGGTGAACGAGATCAGCAGCGCGGTGGCGCCGGCGTCGCCCGGCTTCACGATCGGCACGGCGTTTTCGACGATCCACAGCATGTCGCCGCTGACGAGCTCGATGCCGAGCGTCACGCCGAGCTGCGGCTGGCCGCTCGCGAGCGCGCGCTTCGACGGGCGTTCCTCGGGGCGCATCGGCGTGCCGTCTTCGTACACCGCACGGCGCAGCACCGTTTCGATCGGCTGGCCGACGATGTTGGCCGGCGCGCGCAGGATGCGCTGCGCACTGGGATTGCACGCGAGCACGATGCCGTCGTGCGACTGCACGACGATGCCTTCATTCAGGTTGTCGACGACGAGCCGGTGATGTTCCTCGCTCTGCGCGAGCCGCTGCACCATCGCGTTGCGCTGGACCGCGAGGCCGACGCTGCGGCCGATGTCGCGCAGGATCGCTTCTTCGGCAGGGCTGGGACGGCGCGGCCGGCCGTGATAGACGGCGAACGCGCCCGCGACGATGCCGGCGTCGCTCTCGAACGGCACCGACCAGCACGCGCGCAGGCCGAACGGCAGCGCGATCGCGCAGTAATCGGCCCACAGCGGATCGGTCTCGATGTCTTCGACGACGACGAGGCGCCGCTCGTAGATTGCGGTGCCGCACGAGCCGGCGCGCGGCCCGATCGCGAGGCCATCGAGCGCGCGGCTGTATTCCTTCGGCAACGAAGGCGCGCTGCCGACGTGCACGTGCACCCCGTCTGCGTCGAGCAGCAGGATCGAACAGTGCACGCCATCGCCGAGCAGCGTCTCGGCGCGGCTGCATACCTCCGTGAGCAGGTCGTGAAGCGGCGCATTTGCGGCCAGCAGCCGCCACATGCTGCGCTCCGAGGCGAGCACCTGCTCCGCCAGCCCGGACGGATACGGCATTCCCTCGGATGCGGCGATCACGGCCTTATCGGCTCTGTGTTCATCCGTCATGTGCGTTCTCCCAACGGCACAAACGGCAGATTTCTCTCGGAACCTTACTGGTGTTTACCCCGAGCACCCGTCCGTCAACGCGCGTGACGCATTCGCCAGACGCAGCAAACGGCGAACCCGCTCGGGGGGAGACCATTGTGCACCCGCGATGGGACGAAAAAAAGAAACCTGTGAGGTGCGGCGTACGGTGCCGTGGAACGACGCGCGGCGCCGTGCTGCCGGTCAGAAGAGCCGCGGCGTGCCGACCCAGACGACGAGCGCTTCCGTGTCCGCGACGTTGGCCCAGCTGTGCGGCAGCATCGAGCTGAAATGCGCGCTGTCGCCGGATTTCAGCGTGAAGGTCTCGCCTTCGATCGTCAGCGAGACCTCGCCGGTCAGGACGTAGATGAATTCCTCGTCGGCGTCGGTCGCGACGTCGGTGTGCGGTTGGCCTGGGGCCATCCGCACGAGCAGTGTTTCGAGCTGGCGGCCGGCGGTTTCGCTGGTGAGGCGCGCAAAGCGCGTCGGGGAATCGGTAAAGCCGAAAAAGCTCAGCTGCTCACCGCGCCGCACGGACTGCGCCTCGCTCGGCGTGCCGACGAAGTACGGCAGACTCGCGCCGAGCGCCGACGCGATACCGCGCAGCGAATTCAGCGATGGCGTGGCGTGACCGCGCTCCACCTGCGACAGAAAGCCTTTCGAAATACCGGCCGCGCTCGCGGTGGCGTCGAGCGTGAGCTTCAGGCGCTGACGCAGCGCGCGGATCTTGCTGCCGATCGTGAGGTTGGACGCTTCGCTGTGGGCTTGCATGGACTCCAGTGTGGCAGCAGCGTGCATCGCGGCCGCTTGCGGCGCGCGTAGGTTGCCAGGCGATGCGGATGCGGACTTACGGGCGAGGGCTGTCACTGTCGGGCACGACGCCGAGCAGCGCGAAGGCTTCGCCAAGCTGACCGCTCTTTCGCCATTTCAGCGAACGGATATAGCAGGTCTGAATCGGCGGAAATGTGGCCGGTAAATGATTCCAGCTCTCGTGGCGCGAGGTAATCCAGAGAATCGCATTCAGAATGGCGCGAGGATTGGCTTTCGGACGACCGCCTCGCGATCTGGAATCTTCGCGAAAAAGATGTTCGACTTTCGCCCAGTCCTCATCCGGCAATGGAATGGGAATGGCGTCAGGCGCCCCGTCCTCTCGATGACTCATGGCGTACCTCGACCCGTCCGAAAGCAGGCAGATAGCGCGGCTGGTGCAGCCGGCTAGCCGGTCAATCAATACAGGAAGCTCTCTGCGACATCGCCTGCGGATCGGCACAACCGGTCGCAATGGAAGACCATTGAACGCAATTCGCGATCGGGCGGAATGTCATTAATTGGGTGCTTTTGCTATTTGCGAAGATTTACGCTGCGCATTTACTTGATCCAATGCGATGCGCGACGAAGAAAATCGCAAGCCATCTATTTACGCGATTCCGCAAATGGCAGCCATGCAGGAAATCCCTCTGTTTTTACGGCGAGGGAAGGTGAGGCGGGGAGTGGAGTGACGGAGGCGGGTTCAGGCGCGCAGGCGCCGCACCAGCATCATTGCGCGCGCAATCAGGAACGCCATGGTCAGAGCTCGCCCGCGCCGCCCGATTCGTCGCTGGTCGCGAGTTCGAGCTTCATCGTTTCGCGCACGGCGTCGGCGAATTTCTGCAGCGAGTTCAGCGAGCCGCAGACGCTGTGATAGCTCTGCCTGCCGATCTGTGCGTCGAGCAAAACCTGCATGCCAGCGTCCCGGGCCATTGCGATGAGATCCATGAACGAATTCCCTGCGTTGCGTTGTCGGTTACACCGGGTCGGTGGCGATCCGGGGAAGTGGCCGTTGCCGGTCATGTCCGGTGTAACGGCAATGCTGTGTATGAACCTTAGATTAAGGGGGAGTCGTTTAGAGCGATTCGTCGAACAGTGACCATTCATGGCGGGACTTCCTGCGTTGGCCGCGATGCGGCTGGATCAGGGTTTGCCCGGGCGTCGTCACAGCATCGGCATGTGAAGGTGATGCGGATCGTCGAGCTTGTCGGCGATGCGACGCAGCGCGTCGCGACAGTCGTTCCGGTCCTGCGGACCGCCTAGGCATACGCGAATCGCGTTCGGCGCGTTGCCGTCGGTCGAAAACGCGGCGCCCGCGACTGCGCCGATGCCCTGGTTGCGCAGTTGCAGCGCGAGTTCCGGCGCGCTCCAGTCGCAATGCGGCGGAATCGGCAGCCACAGATGGAAGGCGGCCGGATGCGCGTCGTGAGGCCACGCGGACAATTCCTGCGCGGCGATCGCCTGGCGTGCGGCAGACTCCGCGCGAATCGCTCCGAGCATGTCGTGCGCGGTGCCGTCGTTGATCCATTGCGTGGCGAGCAGCACGGTAAACGGGCTCGGCATCACGGTCGTCGCGCGCAGCGCGCCGGCAATCCGCTGCGCGTGCCGCGCGCCGGGCGCGCTCAGATACGCGACGCGCAGGCCGGCACCGAGGGTCTTCGCGAGACCGGTCACGTAGCACGTGAGTTCGGGCGCGAGCGTCGCCATCGCGACGGGCGCATCCGGTTGTAGCAGGCCGTATGCATCGTCTTCGATGATCGGCACGCTGTAGCGGAGCGCGACATCGGCGAGCGCCTCGCGCCGTTGCGTCGACAACGTCAGCGTGCTCGGATTCTGCAGCGTCGGGTTGCAGTAGAACGCGCCGGGCAGCGCTGTCCTGCATAGCGCTTCGAATGCATGCGGCAACGGTCCCTCGTCGTCGCGCGGCAACGCCTGCAGACGCACGCCGAGTTGCGACGCGATCGCCTTGATGCCGGGGTACGCGAGCGCATCGAGACAGATCGTGTCGCCGGGCCGCGCATACTGCGACACGAGCGCAACGAGCGCGCTGTGAATGCCGGGACACACCAGCATCGTGTCGTCGTCGCGATCGGGCAGACGAGTCTTGAGCCAGTTGCGTCCCGCCGCGCGATCGGCGGCCGTCCCGCCAAAATCCTGATAGCGCAGCAGGCGATACGGATCGGTCGCGGCAAGCACGCGCGCGGCCGATTCGGCGAGTCGTGCCGCGAACTCTGGCGGCTCGGGCGGCATGTTCATCGACATCTCGACACTGCTGCCGCCCGCGAGCGGCAAGGTCTGCGTCTTGCCGCGCACGAATGTGCCGCTGCCAGCGCGCGAATCGAGCAGGCCGCGCTTGCGCGCTTCGGCGTAGGCACGCGCGACGGTGGTGTAGTTCAGCTGCAGCGCGTCCGCCAGATCGCGCAGCCCGGGCAGACGGTCTCTGGGGCGCAGGCGGCCGCTCGCGAGGTCCTCTTCGATCAGATCGGGGATCGTCATGTAGGCTGGCTTGCGGCTTTCCGACAGACGCTTGAGCCAGTGATGCGTGAGGCTGTCCATGATGTCGCGCGCGGCACGTGAAGGCGGATTGGGTGAGAAAACCTTAGCACGCGATAAAGCCGAAAAATAAAGCTGATCGGATTGCGCGCAACACTTGATCGCATTGATTGCATCGATGCACGGTTCCGGTGTGCACCGCACCTGCGCTGCACATGTGGCGGCCGGTTCCTGCGCAATCGCGGTGCAGTGCGATGCGTCGCAACGCATCCCGGATACGCTATGCGGAGCACATCCAGTGTGCGCGCGAAAATTTTTTCGGATTCCTTCGACTTCCGCGTTTTGAATGATTGCAACTTGATCGCATCGCCGGTGCGATCGATTGGCATAGCCGTTGCGTTGAAGGGAGCGCCTCGCGGCAATGCGCCACCGGGCGCGAGCCGTTCCTTCAACCGATCCGATTCATGGAGCACTGCCATGCCTGCCGTTACGCAACCGCATCACAAGAGCGGAGATTTTCTGGTCGACTTCGAAGAGAAGGTGTTCGAGGACGTGAAGGCGGAGCCCGGCGAGAAAGCGCTTGTCACGTTCCACACGGTCGCGTTCGAAGGGTCGATCGGCTTCGTCAATCTGCTGCAGGCCACGCGCCTGCAACGCAAGGGCTTCGCGACGTCGGTGCTGCTCTATGGACCGGGCGTCACGCTGGGTTTGCAGCGCGGCTTTCCGACGCTCGGCGACGAAGCGTTTCCCGGCCATCTGAACTTCAACAAGCAGCTGATGAAGTTCATGGAAGAGGGCGGCAACGTGTACGCGTGCCGCTTCGCGCTGCAGGCGCTGTATGGTCACGGCGAGGCGTCGCTGATCGAAGGGATCAAGCCGATCAATCCGCTCGACGTGCTGGATCTGCAACTCCTGCATCGCAAGGAAAACGCACTGATCATCCACACGTGGACCGTCTGAGCGCGAGTCGCATCATGTCCGATCCACACATCGTTCGAGCGGCCGCCGCGCAGATCGCGCCCGATCTCGAGCGCGCCGCCGGCACGCTCGACAAGGTGTGCGCGGCGATCGACGAAGCCGCCGGCAAGGGCGTGCAGCTGATCGTCTTTCCCGAGACGTTCGTGCCGTACTACCCATATTTCTCGTTCGTGCGTCCGCCCGTCGTGTCCGGCGCGGACCACATGCGGCTCTACGAGGAGGCGGTCGTCGTGCCGGGGCCGGTTACGCAGGCGGTGGCCGAGCGCGCGCGAACCCATGGCATGGTAGTCGTGCTCGGCGTGAACGAGCGCGATCACGGCAGCCTCTACAACGCGCAGCTGATTTTCGACGTCGACGGCCGGCTCGCGCTGAAGCGCCGCAAGCTCACCCCGACCTTCCACGAACGCATGATCTGGGGGCAGGGCGACGCGGCGGGTCTGAAGGTCGTGCAGACAGGGGTGGGCCGCGTCGGCGCGCTCGCGTGCTGGGAGCACTACAACCCGCTCGCGCGCTATGCGCTGATGACGCAGCACGAAGCGATCCACTGCAGTCAGTTTCCCGGCTCGCTCGTCGGGCCGGTTTTCGCCGAGCAGATCGATGTGACGATCCGTCATCACGCGCTGGAATCGGGCTGCTTCGTCGTCAACGCGACCGGCTGGCTCACCGACGCGCAGATCGAGTCCGTCACGAGCGACCCGAAGCTGCAGAACGCGCTGCGCGGCGGCTGCCATACGGCGATCGTGTCGCCCGAAGGACAGCATCTTGCCGAGCCGCTGCGAGAGGGCGAGGGCATGGTGATCGCCGATCTCGACATGACGCTGATCACGAAACGCAAACGGATGATGGATTCGGTCGGGCACTACGCGCGCCCCGAACTGCTGAGCCTCGCGATCAACGACCGCCCGGCGGTGCCGGTCACGGCAATGCACGAGATGCGCCGCGATATGCCGCCCGCGGATGCGCTGTCACTGCGCGACGCGCTTCCGGACCACGGCGAAGCGGAATGGGGCGCCAATGGAGAACGCTTTCATGAACGCACGCGAGAATCTGTCGGCCGCTAGCCGGCAACTGATGACCGAACTGCAGTCCGCGGGTTTGCGTCTCGAGAGTCCGCATGCGGGCGTCGCGAGCCGGCGCGGCGGCGCGGGGCCGTCCGATCACAAGGCCGTGACGGTGGACGGCGTGACGATCATGGTGCCGGTGCATACGAACACCGCGTGGCACTCGCCGTTCGTCGCCGGGGAACCGGATGCGAGCGGCACGAGCGCGCTGATGCGCGGTGCGATTCCGATCGCGAGCATCGGCTTTCCGCGGGCGCCGCGGTTCTACGGCATGCAGACGCTCGATGGCGTGCCGTATTCGCAGATCGCGACGCTGCACGGTTCGGACGTGCTCGCGACGACCGTGCTGCAGACCTGCGTCCGTTACGAGAGCCGGCGCAAGGCGTGCCGGTTCTGCGCGATCGGCCAGTCGCTCGCGGCGGGGCGCACGATTGCGCGCAAGACGCCGCAGCAGCTTGCGGAAGTGGCGCGTGCCGCGGTGTTGCTGGACGGCGTGAAACATATGGTGCTGACCACCGGCACGCCGCCGACGAGCGACCGCGGCGCGCAGATCCTCTGCGAAAGCGCATTCGCGATCAAGGCTGCTGTCAACCTGCCGATCCAGGCGCAATGCGAGCCGCCGGACCACGACCTGTGGTTCGAGCGGATGAAGGCGAGCGGTATCGACACGCTCGGCATGCATCTGGAAGCTGTCACGCCCGAGGTGCGCGAGCGGATCATGCCGGGCAAGGCAAGCGTGCCGCTCGCGCGCTACATGGAGGCGTTCGAGGCGGCGGTCGCGGTGTTCGGCCGCGGCCAGGTCGGCACCTACATCCTCGCGGGGCTCGGCGACACCGCGGAGGCGATTCTGGAGACGTCGCGCGAACTGATCGGGCGCGGCGTGTATCCGTTCGTCGTGCCGTTCGTGCCGATCAGCGGCACGCCGCTCGAAGACCACCCCGCGCCCACGCCCGCTTTCATGCGCTCGGTGCTCGAACCGCTCGGCGCGATGCTGCGCGCAGCGAACCTGCGGTCCGCCGACATCAAGGCAGGCTGCGGCAAGTGCGGCGCGTGTTCGTCGCTGTCTTCGTACGAGGTGTGACGATGTTCATCGATACCTTCGAGTTCGAGGCACTCGCGCATACGTTCGCGCCCACCGAGTTCCGCATCAAGTGGACCACGCTGCCGTGGGAAGCCGACGAGGCGTTCCGGCTGCGCCGCGCGGTGTTCTGCGCCGAACAGGGCATCTTCGCGCGCGACGATCGCGACGACGTCGACGAGCGCGCGCAGCAGATCGTCGCGGTGAGCTGCATCGCGGGCATGACGGAGCAGGTGGTGGGCACGGTGCGCATTCACCGCATTGCGCCGGGCGAATGGCTCGGCTCGCGGCTGGCGGTGCATCCGGCGTTTCGCCGGCATGGGCGCATCGGCACCACGCTGATCGAACTCGCCGTGCGAAGCGCGCATGCATGCGGCTGCGACACGTTCTTCGCGCACGTGCAGCAACAGAACGTCGCGCTGTTCCAGCGCCTGCACTGGGACGCGCTCGGCGAAGAGCTGCTGTTCGGCCGGCCGCATCAGCGCATGCGCGCGCAGCTCGAACACTACCCGCCGTGCGCGACGCCGCATGCGGGGCTCGTGGTGCGCGCGGAGCCGCCGCGATGAGCGTCGCCGCTCTCGTCGAGCGGCTGCGCGCGAGTCGCGGCTTTCGTCACAAGCACGACATCGCGGGTGTCGTCGACGCGCTTGCGCGCGGCCTGCCGCGGCGCGGCGCGGGCGATGCCGGCGAACTCGCGCAGGCGGTCGGCCTCGGCGACGACTGCGCCGCGATACGCGACGGCGACGGCTATCTGCTGTTCGCGATCGAAGGGCTGGTCGGCGATTTCGTCGACGCGATGCCGTGGTTCGCGGGCTATAGCAGCGTGATGGTCAACGTTAGCGACATCTACGCGATGGGCGGCCGGCCGCTCGCTGTCGTCGATGCGTTGTGGAGCGATGGCCTCGCCCGCGCGGAGCCGGTGCTGGCCGGTATGGCGGCAGCGTCGGCCGCGTACGGCGTGCCGGTCGTAGGTGGCCACAGCAATACGCGCAGCGCGCAGTCGCAGCTTGCCGTGTCGATCGTCGGCCGGGCGAACGCGTTGCTGTCGAGCTTCAACGCGCGTCCCGGCGACCGGCTGGTGATGGCGGTCGATCTGCGAGGGCGCTTCGAAGAGCCGTATCCGTTCTGGAATGCGTCGGTCGGCGCGCCGCCCGCGCGGCTGCGCGACGACCTGGAACTGCTGCCCGTGCTGGCGGAACACGGTCTGTGCGATGCGGCCAAGGACATCAGCATGGCGGGCGCGCTGGGCACGGCACTGATGTTGTTCGACTGCTCGGCGGTGGGGGCGCGGATCGATCTGGACGCGATACCTCGTCCCGAGGCCGTCGATTTCGAGCGCTGGCTGACCGCGTTTCCGAGCTTCGGCTTCGTGATGGCGGTGCGGCCTCGTCACGTCGACGAAGTGATCGCGCGTTTCGGCGCGCGCTCGATTGCCTGCGCGGACATTGGCGTGCTCGATGCGGGCCGCGAGGTCGTCGTGCATCGAGGCGACGAGCGCGCGCGTCTATGGGATTTCCGCGAGTCGACGTTCATCGGCGCGCCGCAGGGAGCGGTGCGATGAGCGGACCCAAGCTGCGGATCGCGCTGTTCACGCACTCGGTGAATCCGCGCGGCGGCGTCGTGCATACCGTCGAACTGGCGGCGGCGCTGCACCGGCGCGGCTGCGACGTGACGATCTTCGCACCCGCCTCGGATCGCGAAGCGATGTTTCGCGGGTCGCCGTGTCCGGTCGTACTGGCTCGCATCGCAGACGCACCGCGCGACATGGTGGCGATGGTGCGGGCGCGCATCGACGCGTTGAAGCACGCGCTGTCCGCCTGCGCGGCCGACGCATTCGACGTGCTGCATGCGCAGGACAGCATCAGCGGCAACGCGCTTGCCGAGCTGAAGGCGGCAGGTGCGATACGCGGCTTCGTGCGGACCGTGCACCACCTCGATCGTTTCGCCGAGCCGCAGCTCGCGCGCTGGCAACAGCGCGCGTGGCAGGACGCGGACACGCTGCTCTGTGTGAGCGACGGCTGGACCCGCGCGATGCGTGACGAGCACGGTGTCGATGCATGGACGGTGCCCAATGGCGTCGATACGGAGCGCTATCGTAGCGCTCCCCACGGCGATGACGTTCATGCGGCAGATTGCGCATTGCGCGAGCGCCTCGGTATCGGCGCCGGCGGCCCGGTCATTCTCGCGGTGGGCGGCATCGAGGCGCGCAAGAACACGCTGCGGTTGCTCGAAGCATTCGCGCTGTTGCGCGCGCGGCCGACCGCGGCACAACTCGTGATCGCAGGAGGTGCGAGCCTGCTGGATCACGACCGCCATACGCGGCGCTTCATCGAACGCATGGGCGAACTCGGTGTCGCGAGCGGGCCGTTCGAACCTGTCGTGCTGACGGGGCCGCTTGACGATGCGGCGATGCCGGGGCTGTTCCGTATCGCGGATGTCGTCGCAATGGTGTCGCTGCGCGAAGGCTTCGGACTCGTCGTGCTCGAAGCGCTCGCGAGCGGTAAGCCGGTCGTCGTGTCGCAACGGGCCCCGTTCGACGAGTACCTCGATGAGCGGACCTGCTGCTGGGCGCAGCCGGACGATCCGGAGTCGATTGCGGCCGCGTTGCGACGCGCGCTTGCCGATCGCGGTGGCATCGATTTCGAGCAGGCTGTGCCCGCGTTGCTGCGGCGCTTCAGCTGGGACTCGAGCGCCAGCCGGCATCTCGAACTGTATCGGCAGCATGTGGCGCGTGTGCCGCATGCGCCGCGTGCACCGCGTGCGACAGGCACGACCGCCGAAACGCTATTGACGGAGTCCACACCATGCCCGTGATGCACTTTTGCGTGCGATGGCCGGACGGCAGCGAAACCGACTGCTATTCGCCTTCGACCGTGGTCC
Source organism: Paraburkholderia phosphatilytica (assembly GCF_003443895.1). Lineage (GTDB taxonomy): Bacteria > Pseudomonadota > Gammaproteobacteria > Burkholderiales > Burkholderiaceae > Paraburkholderia > Paraburkholderia phosphatilytica. The sequence goes on from NZ_QQOA01000006.1 coordinate 23,904, forward strand.
AGGAATTCTTCACGCCCGGCGAGCGTTACCGGCTCGGCGATTTCGTCGAGCGTTCGCGCAAGGCGCTGCATATCGGCTCGGAGCGGGTGCGCGAGAAGTACGGCTTCGCCTGCTCGGCAGCGATGGACCAGCTCGCGCGCATCGAACTCGAAGCCGAACGATTCACGGACGCGCCCGACGCGGCCGTGACCGTGCTCGCGTTGCGATGAGCGTTGGGGCTCATCGCCGGAACTGATTAAGGAGAAGGATTCGCCATGTCGAACGAAGCCATTTCATCGGCCAGCGCGGCCGGTCGCCATGTCGGCGTGATCGTGGTCGGCGCGGGCCAGGCGGGGCTGTCGGTCAGCTACTACCTGAAGCAGGCGGGCATCGATCATCTCGTGTTCGAGAAGCATACGATGACGCACACGTGGCGTACGCAGCGCTGGGACGCGTTCTGCCTGGTCACACCGAACTGGCAGTGCGCGTTGCCCGGCTATCCGTATCGCGGCAACGATCCACACGGCTTCATGGTGAAAGGCGAAATCGTCGCATATCTGGACGGCTTCATCGCAACGCTCGAGGCGCCGGTGCTGGAGCATACCGAGGTGCGGCGCGTGAAGCGCGGCGCGGACGGCATCTATGCGGTCGACACGTCGCGCGGCGAGTTCACGGCGGACCATGTGGTGGTCGCGTCCGGCGGATATCACACGCCGATCGTGCCGCGCATGGCGGAACGGCTGCCGGCTTCGATCGCGCAGGTGCAGTCGTCGGAATACCGCAATCCTCAGGCGTTGCCGGAAGGGCGGGTACTGGTGGTTGGATCGGGGCAGTCGGGCGCGCAGATTGCCGAAGACCTGCACCTGGCGGGCCGTGAAGTGGTGCTCGCGGTGGGCGACGCACCGCGTTGCGCGCGCTTCTATCGCGGCCGCGACGTGGTGGACTGGCTCGCGGACATGCGCTATTACGACATGCCGGTCGAGCAGCATCCGCTGCGCGAAGGCGTGCGCGACAACACCAATCACTACGTGACGGGCCGCGACGGCGGCCGCGACATCGATCTGCGCCGCTTTGCAGCAGAAGGGATGGAACTGTACGGCCGGCTCGAGGATCTGCGGGCCGGGCAACTGTCCTTCAGGCCGAACCTCGCGGAAGTGCTGGATGCCGCGGACGCCACCTACAACAGCATCAACGCGAGCATCGATCGCCATATCGCGAAGCTCGGTCTCGATGCGCCGCCGGGTGTTCCGTACGAGCCGCTCTGGCGGCCGGTGCGGGAACGCGACACGCTCGATCTCGCGGCGAGCGGCATCACGTCGATCGTGTGGTGTATTGGCTTCACACCGAATTTTGGCTGGCTCGACGCGCCGGTCTTCAATGGCCGCGGTTACCCGGCACATGCGCGCGGCGTGACGCCGCAGCCGGGTCTCTATTTCGTCGGACTGCCGTGGTTGCACACATGGGGCTCGGGCCGCTTCTCGGGCATCGCGCGCGACGCGTCGTACATCGTCGATGCGATCGTCGCGGCGCGCGCGTCTGCCGACTCGATGACGGCCGGCATGGCAGCTTGATGCGGTTCAATCCTCCGCGGTTCGAACCTCTGCCGTTCAAGCTTCGCGTTGCCGCCGCGAGCCGGTGAACGGCAGCCGCTTCACGACACCCGTTGCGAGCGCAGTGCCGACGAGGATTGTCGCGCAGGCCTTCACCATCCACAGCGTGACGGGTTCGCCGAGGAACAGCGCGCCCCACAGGATGCCGAAGATCGGGATCACGAAGGTGACGGTGATCGCGCGAGCCGGGCCGGCCACCGCGAGCAGGTGGAAGAACAGCATGTACGCGATGCCGGTGCACGCGATACCGAGCGCGATCACCGAGCCCCACGACTGCCACGAGATCGCGACCGTCGGCCACGATGCAATCGCGAACGGCACCAGCGCGATGGTCGCGCCGGTCATCGTGCCGGCGGCGACCATCAGCGAGTCCACGCCCATCAGATGACGCTTCGTGTAACTTGCCGCGATGCCGTACAGCAGCGTGGCCGCGAGCGCGGCGCCGGCGGCGAGCGCGGTGGTCGTGGCCGATGTGCTCGCGCCCTGCGATGCGGCGACCTGATCCCATACGAGCGCCAGCACGCCGGCAAAACCGATCGCGAGGCCCACCACGCGCAGCGTGCTCAGCCGGTCTTTCAGCCACAGGAATGCGACCACGGCGCCCCACAGCGGCGTCGTCGCGTTGATCACCGACGTGACGCCCGCGGACAGCGTCAGCTCCGCATACGCGAACAGGCAGAACGGCGCCGCCGAATTCAGGATGCCGACGACGAACAACGGCCACGCGCGTGCGCGCAGCGTGGCGAGCGTTTCGCGCGGCGGACGCCGCAGCGCGAGCACGCTCAGCAGGAACAGCGCGCCGATGCCGACGCGCAGCGCCATCAGCGGCGCAACGCCGAAGTCGGCGACGCCGATGCGGATGAACAGGAATGAACCGCCCCACAGGGCGGCGAGAATCAGCAACTGGATGACGTTGATCGGGTTCATGGCAACTATCGCGCGGGTTAAGAGTCGAGGTACGGACCCATCGTAACGGCGCTTCGTGGGCGGACGGTTCAGGCCGTCGTGAAACGATGCCGTGCGTCGCCGGAACGGATCCGACCGTGCTCGACGGCCCACATCGTAATCGCGTGCGGCAGGCCCATCAAACGATCGTTTCTCACGGGTATGTGAGAAATATTGCGGTTGCGATGGAGGCTGCTGCACGCTCTATGACATGAGCGCGATTCATCTTCCCACGGCGCCGCATCCGCGCCTTGCCGTTTCTTGCGGTTCCATTCGCGGTGGCGTGCGCAGTGTTCAGCGTTCAGCCCCAGTCGTTCGAGGTCTCGTCTGGATCGACGAGCGCGAGTCCCGACGCCGGCAGCGGCAGCGCGGTCTTGTAGCGCACCTGCTTCAGCGCGAAGCTCGAACGGATGTTCGACACGCCGGGAATGGTGGTCAGCCGTTCGATGATGAAGCGCTCGAGCGTGCGCATGTCGGGCATCACTACGCGCAGCAGATAGTCGGCATCGCCCGACATCAGGTAGCACTCCATCACCTCGGGCCGCTGCGAGATCGCTTCCTCGAAGCGTCGCAGCGCGTCTTCGACCTGCTTTTCCAGACTGACCTGGATGAACACGTTGATGCGCAGCCCGAGCGGTTCGGGGTCGAGCAGCGTGACCTGCTGGCGGAACAGACCAAGCTTTTCGAGCGCGCGAACGCGGTTGAAGCACGGCGTGGTGGACAGGTTGACCGCGGCCGCGAGTTCCGCGTTCGTGATCCGCGCGTTCTGCTGCAGCTGGTTCAGGATGCCGATGTCGATGCGGTCGAGTCGCCGGGCGGTCGTGCTCATGGTCGAAATATTCCGTGGATGGGCGGATATCCGGAATATTTACACTATCCAGCAGAAATTGACCAATGAAATCAGACGCATATTTTGCGGATCGCCGCGTAGCATGACTCCCTGAGATGCACGCACTGTGCAGCGTGCGGGAGACTGCAATGACGGACCTGTCGAACGGAATGGAACCGGCGAAGCGCGCCGATGCCACCGCTGATGCCACGCGCGCGGACCAAGATCCGCAGGAAACGGCCGAGTGGCTCGACGCGCTCGACGGCATCGTCGCGCATGTGGGCAAGGCGCGCGCGCAGTACCTGTTCGACCGGCTCGCCGAGCATGCGCACGCGCGCGGTCTGTCGCTCGCCCGCGCGCTCGTGACGCCCTACGTCAACACGATTCCGGCCAGCGAGCAGCCCGTGTATCCGGGCGACCTCGAACTCGAAGAGCGGCTCTCCGCGGCGCTGCGCTGGAACGCGCTCGCGATGGTGGTGCGCGCGAATCGCGCGTATGGCGAGCTGGGCGGTCACATCGCGAGCTATGCGTCGGCGTCCGACCTGTTCGAGACCGGCTTCAATCACTTCTTTCGCGCGGCGGCATCGGATGGCGGCGCGACAGCTGGCGGCGATCTCGTCTACTTCCAGCCGCATTCGTCGCCGGGTGTCTATGCGCGCGCGTTTCTCGAAGGCTTTCTCGACGAGGAACACCTGAAGCATTACCGCCGTGAGATCGCGGGGCCGGGGCTCTGCTCGTATCCGCATCCGTGGCTGATGCCGGATTTCTGGCAGTTTCCGACCGGATCGATGGGCATCGGTCCGATCAACTCGATCTACCAGGCGCGCTTCATGCGCTACCTGCAGCACCGCGGGCTCGCACAGACTGAAGGCCGTACCGTGTGGGGTTTCTTCGGCGACGGCGAGATGGACGAACCCGAATCGCTCGGCGCGCTTTCGCTCGCCGCGCGCGAGGGGCTCGACAACCTGGTGTTCGTGATCAACTGCAATCTGCAGCGCCTCGACGGTCCGGTGCGTGGCAACGGCCGCGTGATCGACGAGCTCGAAGCGTTGTTCGCGGGCGCGGGCTGGAACGTGATCAAGGTGCTGTGGGGCTCCGACTGGGACCCGCTGTTCGCGCGCGATCATGCCGGCGCACTGGCGCGCGCGTTCGCCGAAACCGTCGACGGCCAGTTCCAGACCTTCTCGGCCAACGACGGCGCGTACAACCGCGCGCGCTTCTTCAGCCAGAACCCGATGCTCGAAGCGCTTGCCGCGCAGCTCACCGATGCGGAGATCGACCGTCTGCGCCGCGGCGGCCACGACGCGCGCAAGCTGCACGCCGCGTATGCGCGCGCGCTCGCGCATCGCGGCCAGCCGACCGTGATCCTCGCGAAGACGATGAAAGGCTTCGGCATGGGCGCGGCGGGGCAGGGGCGGATGACGACGCACCAGCAGAAGAAGCTCGAAATCGACGACCTGAAAGCGTTCCGTGACCGTTTCAGGTTGCCGCTTTCGGATAGCGATGTCGAGCGTCTCGAGTTTTACAAGCCAGCGGAAGACAGCCCGGAGATGCGCTACCTGCATGCTCGCCGGGCTGCCCTGGGAGGCTGTCTGCCCAGAAGGCGGAGAGCGGCGTCGAAGGGGCTGACCGTCCCTTCGACGCGCACCTGGGGCGCGTTCGCGCTGGAAACGAACGGCCGCGAGATGTCGACGACGATGGCGCTCGTGCGCATGCTCGGCGCGCTGCTGAAGGACGCCGACGTCGGTGCGCGCGTCGTGCCGATCGTCGCGGACGAAGCGCGCACGTTCGGCATGGCGAACCTGTTCCGGCAGGTCGGCATCTACTCGCCGCATGGCCAGCGTTACGAGCCGGAAGATCTCGGCTCGATGCTGTATTACCGCGAGGACACGCGCGGGCAGATTCTCGAAGAAGGCATCTCGGAAGCGGGCGCGATTTCGTCGTGGATCGCGGCGGCGACGTCGTATAGCGTGCACGATTTCCCGATGCTGCCGTTTTATCTGTACTACTCGATGTTCGGCTTCCAGCGCATCGGCGACCTGATCTGGGCCGCGGCCGATCAACGGGCGCGCGGTTTTCTCGTCGGCGCGACGTCGGGGCGCACGACGCTCGGTGGCGAAGGGTTGCAGCATCAGGACGGCACCAGCCATCTCGCCGCGTCGACGATCCCGAACTGCCGCGCGTACGATCCCGCGTTCGCGTACGAAGTGGCGGCCATCGTCGATGCGGGCATGCGCGAGATGGTCGAAGCGCAGCGCGACGTTTTCTACTACGTGACGGTGACGAACGAGAACTACGCGCAGCCGTCGATGTCTGAAGACCAGGACCACGCATTGCGCGATGCGATCCTGAAGGGCCTCTATCGTTTGCCGTTCGCGTCGGACGAGTCGGCGCGCGTGCAACTGCTTGGCGCCGGCGCGATTCTCGGCGAAGTACTGGCCGCGCAACGGATGCTGAAGGACGACTGGAACGTTAGTGCAGCGGTGTGGAGCGCCACGAGCTTTACGGAGCTGCACCGAGATGGTATGGATGCCGAACGAAAAACGCGGCTTGGCGAAACGGACGTTACGCCTTTCGTGACGGCGGCGCTCGCATCATCGAATGGTCCGGTGATCGCCGCGACCGATTACGTGCGCGCGGTGCCCGAGTTGATTCGCGCGTACGTACCGCGCCGTTACGTCACGCTCGGCACCGATGGTTTTGGCCGCAGCGACACGCGGCAGGCGTTGCGCGAGTTCTTCGAAGTGGATCGCGCGAGCATCGTGATTGCCGCATTGAAGGCGCTTGCGGACGATCGCGAGATCGACGCGGCAATCGTTGCTGCCGCGCGCGAGCGTTATGGAAAAACCGCGCATACCGATGATGCGCCGTGGCTGCGTTGAACTGCATGACGAGTCGGTGAGAGTCACGCAACGTGCATCGATTTCCCGAGGCGGCACACCGCTTGCAAATCTCCTCCCATGCAGACGCGGCAATCGTCGCGATGCAACGGACATCACTGGAAACGGGAGAACGTTCATGCGCAAGCAAACGAAGCAATGGCTGGCACTCGCGTTCGCGGCTGCGATTTCAGGCAGCGCGTTCGCACAGGCCGCAGGTGGTAACGGCGGCGGCAATTCGAGCGGTAACGGCGTAGGTGCCGGCGGCGGCAACGCCGGTGGTGCAGCAGGCGTCACCGTCCCGGGTGCGGGCGGCGCCAATCAGGGTTGGAACCGGTCGAGCGCGGACACGGGCTATGGCTCGCCGGGCGTAACCGGCGTGGGCGGCGGCCAGGGTACCGGCACTGGTGCGACGCCGAGTCCGGCGAACCGCTCGATGAGCGGCAACATGCAGATGTCCCCGCAGAACGGCACGATGCAGAACAACGGGCAGTGATTGCGGACGCACATATGTGTGGCGCGTCACGTCACATCGTGACGCGTCATGTGTCGATCCGGAATGCGACTTGAGCGCGCGACGGCCCGGCTCTAGACGGCCGGCCCACCTTCGTGCGCGCGTGTCGTCGATCGTCGCTAAACCTTAAAACAGATGCTGGATGCCGGCATAGACGCCGGTCTGACTGTGACCGGGAAACGGATTGCCGGTCGCGGTCGTATCGCCTTCGTCATTCGCATTGAGGCCGAAATTCGCGGCCTTGCTGTTCTGCACGGTGGCGATCTGCAGATCGAACAGCGTGCGCTTCGTCAGGTTGTACGAGCCGCCCACCGTGTAAATCGTCGCATTGCCGGCACCGTTGTTGCCGTTCACGTGGTACACGGCGGCGATCAGCGATGCGGCGGTGGTGGGTTGCCACGTAATGCCGCCCCACTCATGGTCGAGCGTGGTCGGGCTGCCCAGCGCCGCGGCGGTTTCTCCCGACGTGCGGATTGCCTGGTACACGCCCTGCAGCTTGAACTGGCCGATGAACACGTTGACCGCTGCGGTGTATTCGCGCGAAGCCGTAAAGGCGTCGTCGAGCGTGCCGTTCTGCGCGTTGCGCATCTCGTCGTAGATGCCGCGCACCTGGAAGAGCTGCGACGTGTAGGTAACCTGAATGCCGTCCCAGCGCCCTTGCGGCGTCGTGCCGTTGCCGTTCCAGCTGGTCGCGTTCGAGAGTGCGTACTGGCCTTGCACGTCGAAGCCGTGGATGGTCGGCGACTGGTACGAGATGTTGTTGCTCGAATGCAGCCAGTTGCGGCCGCGCACGAGCGATGCCGACGACCAGTTCGATTGCCCGAACGGATCGAAGTCCCACACGCCGTTCGAAATGAACAGCTCCTTGCCGAGCAGCAACGTGCCGTACTGATCGTTCGAAATGCCGACCGTCGCATAGCGGTCGAAGAGCGTATTGCTCGCGCCTAGCGAGCCGTTCATCGTGTTGAAGGCGCCTTCGAGGTGGAACACCGCGTGGTTGCCTCCGCCCAGATCTTCGGAGCCCTTCAAACCCCACAGGCTCGTGCCCCAGTCGCCGCTTTCCGCGCGGAAGCTGTGGGTGCTGCCGGTGGCCTGGCCGTTCGCGCCGACGCCCGTCGGCACGCCCGACATGTATTCGAGCCCTGCATCGATACGTCCATACAGCGTGACGCTGCTTTGCGCATACGCGCCTGCGCTGGCTGCGAATAGTGATACTGCGAGCAACGAGTTACGCATCATCATCCATCTCCTCCGGTTCAACAATCGACTGCTGCGCCCGGCATCGCTTGCCTGATTTTCTGGGCGCGAGTCGCACCAGGGCCGGTCTTGCGACCGTCCATATCGTTCTCCAGACCGTTGGATCAAGTGTTGTTGTCGGCGGCGGCATGACGCGCATGCCGCCGCGCGCGTTTCAAACGCGAGGCAGGCCGCCGGGACCGTGACGCATGGCGGCCAGAGCGCAATCTAGCAAGAATTTCCGCGGCTTGCTGACCAGCCCGCAAACCGCGTCAGGCGACGATCAACATGTGGTTTTTCGCGCGTCGTTCAACGCGGTGGCGGCTACGTCAATGACGGTCCGGATGCCTCAGGCGCGAGTGATTCCGGCCATACGACAGATAGATGATCATGCCGATGATGAGCCACACGACGAGCCGCAGCCACGTGACGAGCGGCAGTCCGACCATCAGCAGCAGGCAGAACAGGATGCCGAGCACGGGGATGACGGGCACGCCCGGCGCGCGGAACGGACGGTGCGCGTCGGAGTCGCTGCGGCGCAGATAGACGACTGCTCCGCAGACGAGAATGAACGCGAACAGCGTGCCGATGCTCACCATTTCGCCGAGCACCTCGATGGGCGTGAGCGCGCTCACGATCGCGACGATCGTGCCGATCATGATCTGGCTCAGATACGGTGTTTGCAGGCGCGGATGCACGCTCGCGAAGACGCGCGGAAGCAGTCCGTCCTGCGACATCGTGAAGAAGATCCGGCTTTGTCCGTAGAGCAGCACGAGAATCACGGTGGTGAGGCCGGTCAGCGCGCCAAGCTTGATCACGACGGAGAACCAGGTCACGCCGATCACGTCGACGCCCTTCGCGATCGGGTCTGGCACGTTCAGTTCGGTGTACGGCACGAGGCCGGTCAGCACGCTCGCCACCGCGATATACAGCACCGTGCAGATGATCAGCGAACCGAGAATGCCGATCGGCATGTCGCGCTGCGGCTGTCGTGCTTCCTGGGCGGCCGTGGACACCGCATCGAAACCGATGAACGCGAAGAACACCACCGCCGAGCCGCGCAGAATGCCGCTCCAGCCGAAGTTACCGAAGCTGCCCGTGTTTGCGGGAATGAACGGATGCCAGTTGGCGGGATGCACGAAGAACGCGCCGATGACGATGAACGCAACGACGACGGTCAGCTTGATCGCGACCATCACGTTGTTCAGACGCGCGGATTCTTTCGTGCCGAGCGCGAGCATCGTCGTGAGGATCGCGATGATCACGATCGCGGGAATGTTGACGATGCCCATCGCGGCGGTGCCGTCCGCGAGTTTGACGGCCGTGCCGGGCGCGGCCGCGAGCTGCGCGGGAATGTCGATGCCGACGTTGCGCAGGAGGCTCACGATGTAGCCGGACCAGCCGACGGCGACGGTTGCGGCGCCCATCGCGTACTCGAGAATCAGGTCCCAGCCGATGACCCACGCGAAGATCTCGCCGAGCGTCGCATACGTGTACGTGTAGCTGCTGCCGCATACCGGCAGCATCGCGGCGAGCTCCGAATAGCAGAGCCCGACGAATGCGCACGCAATGCCGCCGAGCACGAACGACAGCACGATGCTCGGCCCCGCGTAATGCGCGGCGGCCGTGCCGGTGAGCACGAAGATCCCGGCGCCGATGATCGCGCCGATGCCCATCGCGGTGATGCTGATCGCGTTCAGCGATTTCGAAAGATGATGTCCGCCTTCGGTGTCCGCGCTTGCGACGATGTCTGCGACAGACTTCCGTGCCATGACGCTCGTATCGGCCATGATGGTTGTCCTTGTTCGGAAGTGAAGGGACGCGAATCGACCCGGTGCGCTTCGATTCGCGCGACGCGTCGACCGATGGCTGGAGCCGGCTGTCCGGTTGACGCAAGCGAAGCAAAGGGGTGATTTCAGTCTAGACCCAATTCTTCACACAGGGAAACCGGGTTGCGGCAGCGGCGCGCATCGATGCAAAGCGGATGCGCGCCAGCCGGCGCTGGTCGGGGTGTTCGCGATGCGGTGCAGCAACGGATGGACCATCGGATTGCCGCGGGTCATGTCATGTCGTGTCGATTGCGGCGGGCGTCGATCGTCGTCGGTAAAAGTGCTCCTGCTATGCTCGCCCACGCGGCAATAACCCGGTAAAGGTGATCCCGATGACCACACTGAAGCTTTACGCGCACCCGTTCTCGTCGTATTGCCAGAAGGCGCTGATCGCGCTGTACGAAAACGCGATTCCGTTCGAATGGCGCCTGTTGTCGCATGACGATCCACAGGTGCTGGAGGAATTCGCGAGCCTGTGGCCGCTGAAGAAGTTTCCGCTGCTGGTGGACGGAGATCGCGTTGTGACCGAAGCGACGTCGATCATCGAGTATCTGGCAGTGCGTCATCCGGGACCCGTCGCGCTCTTGCCGGCCGATCCGATGGCAGCGTTCGAGGTGCGCAACCTGGACCGGTTCTTCGACAACTATGTATCGACGCCGCAGCAGCGGATCGTGTACGACAGCCTGCGTGCCGAAGGAGAAAAGGATCCGCGCGGCGTCGCCGATGCGCGCGCGATGCTCGAGCGGGCCTATGCGTGGCTCGATGTGCGCATGGCCGATCGCGAATGGGCGGCTGGTGAGCGCTTCAGTCTGGCCGATTGCGCGGCGGCGCCGTCGCTCTTCTATGCCGACTGGACCCATCGGATCGACGCGTCGTTCAAGAACGTGATCGCTTACCGGAAGCGGTTGCTCGCGCGACCGTCGTTTGCACGCGCTGTCGATGAAGCGCGACAGTATCGGCCGCTGTTTCCGTTGGGGGCGCCGGATCGGGATTGAACGTTTGGCGGTTTGGGCTGGATGAGCGGGGGTGGTTGCGCGCTCATGCGGTTCGCTGCTTCACGCTGAAAAATAAAAAACGCGCGGACGGCATGGCGTGCCGTCGCGCGCGTTCGAGGCGGGTGGTGCATCTTCCCGCCTGCGATGCGTGTCCTCGAATCCGGACACGCATCGCGAGGGCTGGCTGGTGTCAGTGCGATCCGCCGCCGCCGTGGCCGCCACCGCCGCAGCCGCCGCCATAACCGCCGCCGTGGCCGCCGAAGCCTCCATGGCCGAAGCCACCAAAGCCGCCGTGGCCGAAGCCGCCCTTGCCACCTTCGCCATGGCCGTCGCCGCTATGGCCGCTTTCGCCGTGACCGTCGCCGCTGTGGCCTTCACCGCCATCGCCGCTGTGGCCCTTGCCATCACCGCTATGGCCCTTGCCACTGTCGCCGCTGTGGCCATTGCCGTCGCCGCTGTGGCCATTGCCGTCGCCGCTGTGGCCATTGCCGTCGCCGCTGTGGCCCTTGCCACTGTCACCGCTGTGGCCATTGCCGTCACCGCTGTGGCCGTTGCCGTCACCGCTGTGGCCATTGCCATCGCCGCTGTGGCCGTTGCCATCACCGCTGTGGCCGTTGCCGTCGCCGCTGTGGCCCTTGCCACTGTCACCGCTATGGCCATTGCCATCACCGCTGTGGCCGTTGCCATCACCGCTGTGGCCATTGCCATCACCGCTGTGGCCATTGCCATCACCGCTGTGGCCATTGCCATCACCGCTGTGGCCATTGCCATCACCGCTGTGGCCATTGCCATCACCACTGTGGCCGTTGCCATCACCACTGTGGCCGTTGCCGTCGCCGCTGTGGCCCTTGCCACTGTCACCGCTGTGGCCATTGCCGTCGCCGCTGTGGCCGTTGCCATCACCGCTGTGGCCGTTGCCATCACCGCTGTGGCCATTGCCATCACCGCTGTGGCCGTTGCCGTCACCGCTGTGGCCATTGCCATCACCGCTGTGGCCATTGCCATCACCGCTATGGCCGTTGCCATCGCCGCTATGGCCGTTGCCATCACCGCTGTGGCCGTTGCCATCACCGCTATGGCCGTTGCCATCGCCGCTATGGCCGTTGCCATCACCGCTGTGGCCGTTGCCATCACCGCTGTGGCCGTTGCCATCACCGCTGTGGCCGTTGCCGTCGCCACTGTGACCCTTGCCGTCGCCGCTGTGACCGTCGCCACCGTCACCGCTATGACCGTTGCCGTCACCACTGTGATGACCGCCATCATCGCCATGATGACCGCCATCATCGCCGTGGTGACCACCGTCATCGCCATGATGACCGCCGTCGCCATGATGACTGCCGTCACCATTGCCGCCTTCTCCGTGACCGCCGTCGCCGCCGTCACCGTAGCCACCGCTACCGTGATGACCGCCATCACCGTGACCGTCACCGCATCCTGGGCCTGATCCGGTGCCAGTGCCGGTGCCGGTACCCGTGCCGGTGCCAGTACCCGTGCCGGTGCCAGTACCCGTGCCGGTGCCAGTACCCGTGCCGGTGCCAGTACCCGTGCCGGTGCCAGTACCCGTGCCGGTGCCGGTGCCAGTACCCGTGCCGGTGCCAGTACCTGTGCCGGTGCCAGTACCCGTGCCGGTGCCAGTACCCGTGCCGGTGCCAGTACCCGTGCCGGTGCCAGTACCCGTGCCGGTGCCAGTACCCGTGCCGGTGCCAGTACCCGTGCCCGAGCCGCTACCCGAACCGGTACTGCCCGACGAACCCGTCCCGCTGCCACTACCACCGCCGCTACCCTTCCCACCCGCGGCACCCGAACCCGAACCCGTGCCATCGCTCGAGCCGCCGTAGCCGAGTCCGTTCGAACTACTCGAACCGAGCTGCGACGAGCCGTCCGACACGCCGCCGTTGTCAAGGCCCGTAGCGTCCGTTTCGACCTTGCAGCCAGGCGCTGCCTTGTCCGGACAGCCACCGCCGACAGTGTTCTGGGCCAGGTCGATGTGAGCCTGGGTCGCGAGTCGCACGTGTGACGAAGGGGCGCCGGTCACGCCCCCGCTGCTGCCGGTGTCGGTTTGCGCGCAGGCTGCTGCCGCGTACAGTCCAACTGCCAAAGCCAGAATCGCCTTGACCGGCATGCGCTGTTCGTCCCTCCGATTTCGTCTAATCATTTCGTTTTCCTAATGGTTATATCTGGAAGTGCGCTTCACAAAACGTGAACGCCCCGACGTTCAAATGGCGGTCTCGGACAATCGCGCCGCCTCGATCGACATGGCGCACACGTTATTCGGCCAGAGTCGTCGTAACCGTTCGCTAACCCACGCACAACAAAGGCTGTTGTTTAACGATCGAAAAATGTGGTGTACCCAACGAAGCGCAAAATCGGTATCGAATAATAGAAATTCCGTAGTGCGAATAAATTCGCACAGCCGAAAATTACCGGCGTCGCGGGCCAGCTGGCTCCCCGGAAAGGCACGCCAGACATAGCGCAAACGTTTGCGCAATCGCTCGGGCGAAAGAAGCGGATCCAGATGAAATCCTCTCGGTGGCATTGCCCGCTTTGGTCTGTTTAAATGCCGGGCCTCTCTGAATGGCTTTGCGATGTGACGTGGGAAAACAACGAAACAGGGTTGCTGCTTAAAATCGGCGGAATGTGATCTCGCCCACACTGCGCGCACCGCGCGGATTATCATGGGCGCCGCGTTCACATCCTGCCATGCGTTCAATCCAGGAACTTCATGACCCTCATCCCGACGGGAACCGACTCACCCGAGGCCGCTGCCGACGTGCTCGCCGCGCTGCGCGTCGCCACCGGCAGCCGGCATGCGGTGCTCGATCAATCGATGCCACTGTCCACTGAGACACCGTCGCTCGTCGACTATCGCAACCATCTGCTGTTGCTGCGCGCGTGGCTCGCGCCGCTCGAAGCGTGGCTAGCACTCTTCGACGATGGTCCTCAGGATGCGTCGGTGCTCGATCGCATCGAGCGCACTTCGCTGATCGACGCGGATCTCGGCGATTCCGCGATGCCGGCCGTCACGCAGGATGTCGAAACGATCGAATGGCCGCGCGACGAGCGCAGCCGTGCATATCGCTGGGGTGTCGGTTATGTGATCGAGGGTTCGCAGCTGGGCGGCGCGGTGTTGTACCGGCGTCTTCACGAGCGGCTGGCGCCGCATCCGCTACGCTATCTCGGGCAGGACGGTATGCCGGTTGGTCCACACTGGCAGCGTTTCATTCGTGCGATGCGCAATGACGTGACGACGGACGCGCAGATCGCGGACGCATGCGCGGGCGCCGTCGATGCATTCGATACCCTGCTCGCGCTGGTCTCTCGCGAGCCGGCACTCTGATAACGGTCGCCCCGTTGTCTACTTGCGCGATCCGAAGTAAAGCAAAGCGAACCGCAACACACACGCATCGTAATCACCACGCCGCGCACGACACCGCGCATCCCCACGGCGCATCCCCACGGCGCCAAATCGAATTCCATCGGGCATGAATCATGCGCCATGTACCCGCAGCAATGCGCGGATGTGACGCAACATCGCGTCGCGTGCAACGGGTTTGTGCAACACGCGGTCGCATGACGTACCCGCGGGAATGTCGATGGACGCGGTCCACAGAATCACGGGCACTGCGTTCAGCTGTGGGTCGGCGCGCACGGCGCGGCACACCTGAACGCCGTCCATGCCTGGCATCATCAGGTCCGTGACGATCAGCGCGGGCCGTATCTGCTGCGCGGTGTCGAGACCTTCCCTGCCGTTCGTTGCCGTCACGACGTGAAATCCCTCGAGTTCGAGCAGCAACGCCCACGCGATCAACAGATCGGGTTCGTCGTCGATGAGCAGGATGGTCGGCAGACGGCTGCCGGAGACGGACTGGGCATTCATTGCAGTGTCGGCGGGAGACGCGCGCTCGACGGGGCGACGTTGTAAAAGGGGGCAATCCAGGCAGATGCGGTCGACATATTCGAACACCGCGCAGCACGATTCGTGCCTCCACGTACCGCCGACAGCACGCAGCACGAGACGCAGCGACCGCCAGCGACCGCCAGCGGGCGCGCTGGCCGTGACGTTGCACGTGCATCCAATGTAGGTCGGACCTTTTTGGTGAAATGCCTCGCTATGGACGAACTTGCGCGCGATTCAGCCATCGCATCCGGGATCGAGTCGGCCTCGATCTTCGATCTGCTGCCCGATGCCTGGCTCATCCTGAACGAGCGGGCCGAGGTCGTGATGGCGAACGCTGCGTACCTGCAATCCTTGCAAGCGGTACTCCCCAATATTCAGGGGCGCTCCGTGTACGAGATCAACCAGGCCGGTTCCGCGGAGCAGCGCGATGCGCGCCGCGTCTGGATCGACGATGCGTTGACGGGGCTCGTCAGCGGCGAAATGCGCATATCGCCGATTCTTCGCTATGACATGCGTTCGCGAAACCCTGCCGCGAACGGGACATCGGAAATGCGTTTCTGGCAGATCAACACCACGCGCATCGAGCCGGGCGACGGGCGCGAGCCGCTGATCGCGTTGCGCGTGAACGACGTCACGGATACCGTCGAAGCAGCCGAGCGCAGTCAGCGCGAACGCGCGAAGCTGCGTTCGCAGGCGCGTTTGCGTCAGGTGCTGATGGAAGAGGCGAATGCGCTGCTGCGCGACAACCAGGAGCAGCTGCGCCTGGCATTAGCGTTCGCGCAGATCGGCGCGTGGGAATTCGACGCGTCGACGGGGCGCGTCGACTGCACCGAGCAATGTCGCGCGTGTCTTGGCCTGCCGGTCGCATCGGAACTGTCCCTTGCGCGTTTTTTCAATGAACTGATCGACGATGCCGACCGCGCGCGCGTTCGCTCGGTCGTCGTGCGCGCGCTCAAACGACGCGAGCACTTCGAGATCGACTTTCGCGTCGTGTGGCCCGACGGCACGACGCATTGGGCGCTCGTGCGCGGCGTGGGCCGTTATCAGCCGGACGGCGGCGTCAAGTCGGTGCTCGGCTTCACGCTCGACATCACGCCGCGCAAGGAGGCCGAACTCGAGCAGCGCGCGATCGCGCAATCGGAAAAGCGCGCGCGGGTGGAGAGCGAGCAGATCGCGCGCGCGATGGACCACTTCGTCACGGCCGTCAGCCACGAACTGCGCTCGCCGCTCGGTGCGATCCTGTCGTGGTGCACGCTGTTGCAGCGCGCCGGCGACATGTCGCATGTCGAACGCGCGAGCGGCGTGATCGAACGCAACGCGCGCCAGCTCGCGCATATGGTCGACGATCTGCTCGACAGCGGCGCGATCGCGACCGGCAAGCTGTCCGTCGATCGCCGTCCGGTGGATCTCGCCGCGCTCGCCGGCATCGTGGCCGAAGACACGCGGATCGGCGCGCAGGCCAAGGGCGTGCAGCTGATCACGGACGATCTTTCGCCATGCGCGGTGCTCGCCGACGAGAGCCGCATGAAGCAGATCGTGTGGAATCTTCTGTCGAATGCGGTGAAGTTCTGCGTGGAAGGCACGGTCGAACTGACCGTCGCGCAGCGTGGCGACATGCATGCGGAACTGACGGTGCGTGACACCGGCTGCGGCATCGAGCCGGATGCGCTCGGCAGGATTTTCGACCGGTTCGAACAGCAGGTGAAAGCGGTCAGCAGTGGCCGCGTTGCGGGGCTAGGCCTCGGCCTGTGGCTCGTCAAGCATCTGGTCGAACTGCACGATGGGACGATCGTCGCGGAAAGCGCGGGGCGCGGGCAGGGCGCGACGTTCCGCGTGACGTTGCCGCTCTATCGCCGCGCGTGATGTCGAGTCGCACATGCGGCGCATGGCGATATCGCGTCGCGAGGTTACGTTGTATAAGGCGGCGGCTCGTTCAACACCGCCCAGAACATGCCGAGATCGTTGATCGCGGCCATGAAGTCGTCGAACTCCACCGGTTTCACCACGTACGCGTTCACGCCGAGATCGTAGCTGCGCAGCAAGTCTTTCTCTTCGCGCGACGACGTCAGCATCACAACCGGTATTCTTTTCAGCTTGTCGTCGGTGCGTACGGCCTTCAGCACTTCGTGGCCATCGATCTTCGGCAGCTTCTTGTCGAGCAGGATCACCGCCGGATTGTCGTTCGAGCGTGTCGCGTACTGGCCTTCGCGGCGCAGGAATTCGAGCGCTTCCGCCCCGTCGCGCACCGACACCACCGGGTTGGCGATACGGCTCTTTTCGAGCGCGATCAACGTGAGTTCGACGTCGTTGGGGTTGTCTTCGACAAGCAGAATCGGTCTTAGCACGCGTGGTTCCTTTATCTTGAGTCTTTTGGCACTGGCTTGAACGGCTGGCCCTGAGACAGCGCGGCAAGGCGCGCCACCGCGTCCGCGGCGGTTTCCTTGTCCTCGACGATCTGCGGATTGAAAACGCGCGGCAATGAAAAGTAGATCGTCGCGCCGCGATCTGGTTCACCGAACGCCCACGCCTTGCCGCCATGACGCTCGACGACGCGCCGCACCGTGGCGAGCCCGATGCCCGTGCCTTCGAAGTCCTCGAAACGATGCAGCCGCTGGAAGACGCCGAACAGCTTGTCCACGTAGCGCATGTCGAAACCGGTGCCGTTGTCGCGCACGAACAGCACGTCCTGGTCGACGAGTTCGCCCCGGCCGTTCTCGCAGCCGATTTCGATCACCGGATGCTCGCCCACGCCGTTGCGATGGCGCGTGAATTTTACGGCGTTGCCGATCAGGTTCTGGAACACGACGTTCATCAGCACCGGGTCGGCGACTACCTTGCACAGCGCACCCACCTTCCATTCGATCGTCTGCGAATTCTCGTCCTTGCGCTCTTCGTCGACGATCGCGTCGACGATGGGACGCAGCTCCAGGGTCTGCGGACGCAATGCGGAGCGCCCCATCTGCGAGAACGCGAGCAGGTCGTCGACGAGCCGGCCGCCGAAGCGGGCCGAACTCATGATGCGCTCGACGAAATGCTTGCCGCGCTCGGACAGCCGTTTGTCTTCCATCTGGTTCAGCAGATCGGCAAAGCCGACGATATGCCGCAGCGGCGCGCGCAGATCGTGCGACACGGTGTACGAAAAACCTTCGAGTTCCTGATTCGCGCGGCCGAGCTGCATCGCGAGTTGCGCGAGTTCTTCCGCGCGACGCAACACGATGCCGAGCATCGCGGTGCGGAATTCGGCCGCGATCTCGAGTTCCGCGGGGCGCCAGGGCCGCGAGCGCCCACGTGCGACTTCCGTCCACGTGTCGAAGCTTTCGCGCGGCGACAGCGAAGCCGACAGCGATGCGAGCTTCGCGCGCGGGTCGCCCGCCCACTTGACGGTGCGCACGACTTCCGCGCGGAACCAGATCACGTAGTTGCGAAACAGCTTCGAGATCGACAGCACGAGAATGCCCGCATTGTCGGGATCGACCGGCCGGTTCCAGGCGGATGCGAGATCGTCGGTGGAAAACACGTCGTCGTTTTTCGCATCGAGCCACGCGACGAGATCGTCCACGGTCGCTTCGGGCGGCGTGCTGCCGATCAGCACCGTGCGGCCGTCGAACACGATCGCGGCGCCGGTGGCGTCCGTAAGACCGAGCAGTCCCGATGGTTCGTCGGCGAGCGCGCCGATGAAGTTGTCGGTGTTCGCCATCGAAGCGAGCAGTCTCGACAGACGTTGCCGCAGCGCGAGCCGCAGTTGCGCTTCGGCGTGATCTTCCTTCGCTTCGATCTGCAGCGACAGCACCTGCGCGACGTGCTCGCACGCGGTCCGCACTTCGAACGGCGGCACGCGCGGCGTTTCATGGTGGCACGAGATCAAGCCCCACAGCTTGCCCCGCACGACGATCGACATCGACATGGACGACCACGTCCCCATGTTTTTCATGTACTGGATGTGGACCGGCGACACGCTGCGCAGCGACGCGTGCGTGAGATCGGTGGGCTTGCCGGAGTGCGGATGCAGTGGCGGCACGAGGCGCGCCGGCGTGTAGTTCGCGTCGGCGATCAGGCGGATGCGGTTGCGCAGATACAGCGCGCGCGCCTGCTCGGGAATGTCGGATGCGGGGAAGCGCTGGTCGAGATACGAAGGATAGCCGGGTTCGATCGCCTCCGCGAGCACGTGGCCGTTGCCGTCCGCATCGAAGTTGTAGACGAGCGTGCGGCCATAGCCCGTGATGCGCTGGATTTCCTGCGCGGCGAGGCGCGCGAGATCGTCGACGCTCTGCACGTTCTGCAGGCTGTTGATGAAGGTGCGCACGAGCGGGTACATCGACGAGAACACGTCCGTCGTGCCGCGCGCGGGTTCGAGCTCGACGATCGCGATACCGCCGAGCCGGTGCGCGACGATCGCGAGCGGGGAACGTGGAGCGCTGAATTCACCGCTGTCGTTTTTCAGGGCGCGCGGATCGTCGATCGAACCGACGTAGAGCGGCACGCCTTCGGTATCGAGCGTATCGAGCGCGCGCGCGATCATCGTCGCGGCGCTGCCGAGCACTGCGGAGAGCGGCGTGCCGAGCAGTTGCTGAGCGGTGGTGCCCGTCAGGGCTTCGACGTTTTCGCTGGCTTGCAGGATCGCGCCGTCGTGGTCGACGCTGAACAGGAATCCGTGTGGCTGGATGCCGCCGGGAATGTGGATCGGCTCGCTTGCGCAATCAGGGGCGGGGTCATGAACGCTTGCGCGTGTCGCGATGGTCATGCGTGCTCCGTGCGGGTCTGGTCGCATTGTCGCATAGCAACACGCGCGCCGTCGCGCGGGAAATCGCGGCTTTTCAAGGGTTTTTCGCAGTGGACGCTCGCGCATCGGCACTGCGAAGTAGAATGTCGCAGAGCGCGCGTGCCCTTTCGGTCGCGTTTCCCGATGCACGCGCGACGCCCTTGAACACCGAACTTCATTTCTACGATGACAAGCGACTCAACTTCGGCAGCGGTGCGCTCCACAGTGGAAACGGGCGTGCCGGGTCTCGATGTGATCCTGGGCGGCGGTCTCGTCAGCGGCGGGTTGTACCTGATCGAAGGCATGGCGGGCGCCGGCAAGACGATCCTGTCGAGCCAGATCGGCTTTCACCGCGTCAAACAGGGTGACCGGGTGCTGTACATGACCTTGATCGCCGAATCGCACGACAAGCTGCTCGGGCATCTGAGCGGCCTGCGCTTTTTCGACGAGACCGCGGTCGCGCAACACATGCTGTTCGTGTCCGGCTATCACGAGTTGATGCAGGACGGGCTCGACGGCTTTCTGCGGCTCATCGCGGCGAGCCTGCATCAGCATCGCCCGAAACTGCTGATCATCGACGGCTTTCGCAGCGCGCGCGAGTTCAGCGAAACGGACCTCGCGCTATCGCGTTTCATCCACGAGCTGAACGCGCTCGTTGCCGCGATGAACTGCACGACGCTGCTGCTCGCTCCGTTGTCCGGTAACGAACCGCACCCCGAGCACACGCTCGTCGACGGTCTGATCGAACTGAACCGCCACAGCGACGGCATGCGCCGTGCGCGAGAAATCGAAGTGCACAAGATGCGCGCCCGCGACCATCTGCTCGGCAGGCATTTCTTCCGTATCACCGACAACGGCCACGTGATGTTCCCGCGGCTCGAAGCGAATTCCGCGGTGCGTCCGGGTGTGGCGGACCTGTCGACGCGGCTCGCGTTCGGCATCCCGAATCTCGACGCGCTGCTCGACGGCGGCGTCGTGAAGGGCTCGACGACCACGCTGATGGGGCCATCCGGTGTCGGCAAGACGCTGCTGGGCCTGCAGTTCCTCGCGACCGGTCTGGCGCGTGGCGAAACCTGCATTTACATGGGCTTCCACGAGTCGCCGCAGCGTCTGCTCGCGAAGGCGGACGCGGTATCGATCCATCTCAGCCAGGCGGCCGAGGAAGGCCGCCTGATCGTGCAATGGCAGCCCGCCATCGAACTCGCGATCGACGAGCTCGCAGCCATCGCGATCGACACGGTGAAACGCTCTGGCGCGACACGGCTGGTGCTGGACGGCATCGAAGGCTTCCACGATTCGGCGATGCGTCCCGAACGCTCGCGCCTCTTCCTCAACGCGTTCACGAACCAGCTGCGCGATGCCGACGTCACGGCGGTGCTGACCGAAGAGCTGCCGCTCAACGCGGACCCCGCGCCATCGCACGGCGTGCGGATGTCGGCGCTGACCGAGAACCTGATCCTGCTGCGCTACGCGGAAACCGATACGCGGCTGCGGCGCATGATCTCGGTGTTGAAGCAGCGCGAGAGTGCGCACGACCCGTCCCTGCGCGAACTGCTGATCTCGTCGCAGGGCCTCGACATCTCGGCAAGCTTCGAAGGCGCGGCGGGCCTGCTGTTGGGCCGCATGGCACTGTCTTCAACCGGACGACCGGGCTAGCCTTCGATGAAAACCATCCTGGTCGTCGACGACGAGTTCGACCTGCTGACGGTGTGGCAACTGCTGCTGGAAGCGGTGGGCTATCGCGTCGTCACGGCGCCGAACGGCGCGAGAGCGCTCGAACTCGTGCGCGCGACCCGCCCGGATCTCATACTCACCGACTGCATGATGCCGGTGATGTCCGGTCCCGAACTCTGCGAAGCGCTCTACGCAGATCCGGACCTGCGCGAGATCCCGATTATTCTGTGCAGCGCGGCCTCGGACATTCCAAAGCAGAAGAATCCGCAGATCGCGTATTGCCGCAAGCCGCTGTCGCTCGATTCGCTGACGCCGCTGCTTCGCGAGATGGCGCCGCTCGACAGCGATGCCTGACCCGCTTTCGGTCAATCCTGCTGGTTGAGCCCGCATCTTTTGCGGCGCGACGAAAAAACTTTCCGATTGCCACGTAAAAGATGCCCGGCTTGTGTCATCTTTTCCAACGATGCGCGAGATTACCGGTCGCGATCGTCATCCACGCGTCACGTCGCCCGCTGGGAAATCGCTGATCCGCCGAGCGTTTAGCACGCGCGCCAGCCGCTGCGACGGAGATGGCCCGTAATTTGCAGTACCACGTCATCATCGTTCGAGATGTTCAGCGGAGGTGTATGTCATGAACAGAGACCAGGTCAAAGGCATGACCGACAAGGTCAAGGGCAAGGTGAACGAAACCGTGGGCCGCGCGACTGGCGATCGCGTGCAGGAGCTCAAGGGCGGTCTGCAGCAGGCGCGTGGCGAGATCCGCCAGTCCTGGGGCAACGCGAAGGCGCGCATCCGGCGCCAGTTGGGACGCTGACGCGTCATTGCCAGCAAGGAGCCGGTGGCCGCTGCATCGTTGAACCAGATTCGCAGACTAACGACAACAGCAACGCTCAGGGAAATCGCCGCGCCACGGCTCATTCGATCTACTTATCCAACGAAAAGGACAACAAATCATGCGTCGACGTCAGTTCATCATCACAACCGGGGCAGCGCTCGCATCCAGCGGGCTTGCATTGACCGGTTGCACCACCACGCCTCCGTCGTCCGGTTCGACCGCCGCGGACAACGCCAGCGAGCGCCAGTCGATCAACTCCGATGTCGAATCGACGCTCACGCGTCTCTATTCGACCGTGCACGGCTCGCACGAACTCGTCGCGAAAGCGCAGGGCGTGCTCGTGTTCCCGAGCGTGATTTCGGCGGGTTTCTGGGTAGGCGGACAGTACGGCCGCGGCGCGTTGCGCGTGGGCGGCGAGACATCCGGCTACTACAGCATCGCGGCGGGATCGTTCGGACTGCAGATCGGTGCGCAGTCGAAAGCGATCATCTTCCTTTTCATGACGCAGGATGCGCTCGCCAAATTCCGCAACAGCCAGGGCTGGGCCGCGGGTGCCGATGCGACGGTCGCGGTGCTGAAGATCGGCGCGAACGGCAACGTCGACACGTCCACCGCGACGGGTCCGGTCGAAGCGTTCGTGCTGACCAACGCGGGCCTGATGGCCGGTGTGTCGCTGGAGGGCTCGAAGATTTCGCGGCTCATGATCTGATTCGGACCACGACGTTCCGTTTCATTGGGAACACACAGCGGGCGCGGCGAAAGTCGCGCCCGTTTTGCATGCTGCCGGCCCGTAATCTTAAGCTGTCGGGACTCGCATCAGGTGTTGCCCTTCCATGGCACGAGCCGCCGTTCGAGCACCCGCATGCCCAGATCGAAGCACCACGCTATCAGTCCGATCAGTCCGATGCCCATCACGACGACGTCGGTGCGAAGAAAGCTTGATGCGTTGAGCACCATCTGCCCGAGGCCGGAAGTGGCGGCGACCATCTCGGCGGCGACGAGCGTGGTCCAGCCGAAGCCGATCGCGATGCGCAGGCCGGTGAGGATTTCCGGCAACGCGGCGGGCAGCACGACATGCACGACCACCTGGCGAAAGCGCGCGCCGAGCGAATACGCGGCATTGATCTGCTCGACGGTTGCGCTTTTCACGCCCGCTCGCGCCGCCATCGCGATCGGCGCAAAGCACGCAAGCCAGATCACCACCAGCTTCGCGGTTTCGTCGATGCCGAACCAGATCACGACGAGCGGCAGGTACGCGAGCGGCGGCAGCGGCCGGTAGAACTCGAGCGGCGGATCGAGCAGCCCGCGCGCAATGCGGCTCACGCCCATCAGAATACCGAGGGGTATCGCGGTGACGGCGGCGAGTGCGAATGCGCCGAACACGCGTATCGCGCTCCACAGCAGATGCTGCGACAGCGGCAGCCCGCCCTGGATGCGGCCTTGCCATGCGTCGATGAATGCCTGCCATACGGCGCTGGGCGAAGGCAGGAACAGCGGCGGCAACCAGTGAAAGGCCGACGTTGCCCACCATAGCGCGGCGAGCGTCGCGACGGACAGCAGGCTGAGCGCCGCGGTCGGTCCTTCGCCTGGCAGGCCACGCAGCGGTTTGCGTCGTGACGTGCGGTGCGCGGCGGCGGTCTTTCGACGTGTGGATGCGGCCGAGGCACCGCGCCGCGACGATTCGAACGCGCTCATTGCACGGCCTCCCACGATCCTTCGTGCAGCCGCACCGTCAAGCGCTCGCGCCATGCGATGAACGCCGGCGACGATTTCACCGCGCGCGCATCGCCCGATGCGAGATACTCGCGTGCGAACGGCAACTCATGCGTTTCGGCGATGCGTCCGGGGCCTGGCGTCATCAGCACGACGCGCGTCGCAAGGAACAACGCTTCCTCCACGCTGTGCGTGATGAAGAAGACGGTCTTGCGCGTGCGCGACCACACGTCGAGCACGAGTTCCTGCACGGACTCTCGCGTCAGCGCATCGAGCGCGCCCATCGGCTCGTCCATCAGCAGCACCTGCGGATCGCTCGCCAGCGCGCGCGCAATGCCGACGCGCTGCTGCATGCCGCCCGACAACGCATACACCTTCGCATGCGCGTGACGTTCGAGGCCGACCATCGCGAGCGCATCGCGCGCGATCTCGTGGCGCTCGGCCTTCGCGATGCCGCGAAAGCGCAGCCCGAGCGCGACGTTGTCCAGCACGTCGAGCCACGGCATCAGTGCGTACTTCTGGAACACGACGCCGCGCTCGGCGCCGGGGCCCGCGATCGGTTCGCCGTTCAGCCGCGCTTCGCCTTCGGTCGGATCGACAAAGCCGGCGAGACAGTTGAGCAAGGTGGTCTTGCCGCAGCCGGACGCGCCGAGCGCGACGACGAACTCGCCGCTTTCGATGCGCAGATCGACGCCCGCCAGTGCCGGCACCGAGGCGCCGTCATAGGTGACGCCGAGTCCGCGAATCTCCAGCACGCTCATCGCGCGGCCTGCTGCACAAAGCGCGGGTCGACGCCCGCCGAGTAGTCGGGCAGCACGTTCTGGATCGTGCCCTGCGTCTTCAGGAACGCGGCCGTCGCGGCGAGCGAACGGGCCGCGCCCGATTGCGCTCCGCCGCCGAGCCACGTCGGCGAGGCCTGCTCGGCTGGCGTCGGGAATGCGTAGAGCGCGAGGCTCGCCGGCACGTCGGCGGGCGTTGCACCGGACTCCTGAGCGACCGCCGCGACTTCCTTAGAACCTGCGGTCCACGTCGAGCGGTGATCGCGATAGAGCGTGTCGGTATCGGCAAGCACCTTGACCAGCCCGTTCATGAACGGCTGGTTGCCCTGCACGAACGGGCGCGACGCGACGAAGCCATCGAAGGTCGCCTTGCCCGTTTCCTTCGCCACTTCGCCGGACGTGATCAGCACCTTGCCGTTCTGCTTCACTTTCGCGAGCACTGGGTCCCAGATGTAGGTCGCGTCGATGTCGCCGCGTTGCCACGCCGCGGCCACTTCCGGCGGACGCAGGTTCAGGATCTTCACGGTCGACGGATCGACGCCCGCGTGCTGCAGTGCGACGAGCGTATGGAAGTGCGACGTCGACACATACGGCACGCCGAGCGTCTTGCCCTTCAGGTCCGCGAGCGTCGCGACGCCCGAGCCGTTGCGCGCGACGAGCGCTTCCGCGTCGTTGATGTTGTCGAGAATCCAGAACAGCGAGATGTCGACGCCTTGCGACAGGCCCGCCGCGATCGGGCTGGAACCGGCCTCGCCGAGCTGGATCGAGCCCGACGCGAGGGCGCGGATCACGTCCGCGCCGCTGCCGAGCTTGCGGTAGGTGACCTTGTAGCCGGTCGCCTTCTCGACGGCGCCGGTTGCCTGCGCATAGCGCCACGGTACGACCATGTCCTGATAGCCGATCACCACTTCATGCGACTGTGCGTGAGCGAGCGGGGCGAAGGAGGTCGACGTCGCGACGAGGGCGACGGCGGCGAGCGCGCGTCGCAAGAGCTGGAGCGTGTGGTTCATCGGGAGCGGTCTGCTGGTCGGAATAGGGAAAAGGCTTCCGACTATAGGCAGTTTCCGTTCGCGCGGTTCCAAGCATTTATGCGTAGCAAATGATGTCGTTGCAGCTTTGCTTTTCATGCGATGACGGCGGCCGCGGGCAATGTTCCGGGATTTTATGGGTGATGCTGGATTTGATTATCTGTTGACGCTAATTTAAATGCAGGTTCGAAATGGAGGTTGATTTTAATTTACTATTTTGAGATGGCTGCCTTTTGTCTTGCTGTCCGCTGATGCGTTTGCTAGCATCCCCTTTATATTCTTCGTCTTCGATCTCATTGATTTCCGCAAACGCCAGGCGGCCATGCCTTTAGCGTCGCCGATCCACGTCCAGTCGCGGCAGCGATATTGATGGGCATGTCTTCAACAGTGCCGGTTGAGTGATTTTTGAAAATAATTGCGAGATTGTGGTTAATGCCAGCGTCGTGATGTTTTGATTTGCCGGGATACTCGAGAAAATCGATTTCTCTGCGCTTCGCGCAACGCTTTCCATGTTGCACGCCAGATCAGCACTGCGGGCCGAACTGGTTTCAGCCGCAATACGTCGGCGCGGCGGCGCAGTACGTCGTGGTGGTGGCGCCGCACTAGATGGCGGAGGTCGAATGAACGAATACATGAAACGCCTGTCGCGAGTGTGCGTCGCTGCTATCGTCGCCGTGTTGCCGCTGGCTGCGATTGTCCGCGTTGCGCTTGCGCAAGCCGGCTCGCCTTCGGCGCAAGCACAAACGCCGGCGCCGGCAGCGGTGCAAACTCCGGCGGGCGGCATGTCCGTCGGCGGCCTCACGCTGAATCAGATGCAGGCGCGGGTGCTCGGCATCGAGCCGGCCAGCAACTCCATCACGGTGCAGGCCCAGGACAACCGGGTCGTCAATATCACCGTCGATCCGAATCTTGTGAAGGTATCCGAACTAAGCGTCGGCGACGTGCTCAACATCGGCTATCGCAATGCGTTGCTGGTGCAAGTGCAGAAGATGTCGTCGGACGGTATCCGCGAGCGGCGCGAATCGACGCTCGCGTATCCACCGCAGAACGGCATGGTCGCGTCAGCGCGGTCGAGATGCTCGCCACCGTACTGAAGATCGATCCGGTCAAGCGGCAGGTGACGCTGCGTGGTCCGCAGCAGACCGAAACGCTCGATGTATCGCCCGACATCGCGCTCGATCAGCTGAAAGTGGGCGATACGGTGCGCGCGGATTTCGTGTCAGCCGTGGCGGTTCAGGTGCAATCGCATGTCGCGCAGTAGAGATGCGATCTGGATGCGCGTGCAAAGACAACGCCGCTAGGGCTTCACGAACCTCAACGTCATCCGGTCCGACTCGCCGATCGCCGCGAAGCGCGCGCGATCGGTATCGCCGCCCTGGTACGTGGGCGGCAGCGACCACACGCCGTGCGGATAATCCTTGGTGTCGCGCGGATTCGCGTTGATCTCGCTCGATGCCGCCAGCACAAATCCCGCCGCGCGCGCATGCTCGACCACGTAGGCTTCCGTGACGTAGCCGGTGTCGATCATCTGCTGCACGCTCGTGCCCGGATTCGCGCGATGCTCTTCGACGCCCAGCACGCCGCCGTGCTTGAGCGCCGTATAGAACGCGCGCAGGTTGTCGTCGAGCTCGCCGTCCTTCATCCAGTTGTGGATATTGCGGAACGTCAGCACGCGGTCGAACTGTCCACGCGCGTCGAAGCCGCTGAAGCGGCCCGCCCGCAACGTGCCGACGATCACGTTGCCGTACACCTTCGGCGTGGCCGCGAGCCGCTTTGAAAGCGCGGCGTCCATCGACTGTTCTTCGGCGCGCGCGCTGTCGTCGGTGCTCGCGTATTCCGCTTCGACGAGCTCGCCCTGATCGTGCAGATACGGCGCGAGGATCGCCGTGTACCAGCCGCCGCCCGGCGCGATTTCGAGCACATGCTGGCCCGGTTCGAGGTCGAAGAACGCGAGCGTCTGCGCAGGGTGCCGGTACACGTCGCGAGCGCGCTCCTTGCCGGTTCGCTGCGGACCGGCAAGCGCTTCGTCCATCGATGCCGACGGCGGCGGCGACGCGCAACCGGCGAGTGCCAGCGCACCAGCGGCGCATGCGATCAGCATCGAACGGATGAGCACATGTGGCCAGTGCGGGCGCTGCACGGCGGTTCGTCGCGGGAACGTCAGGTTCATGGTGGATGCGCGCTGGATGCGGCGAGGACTGGAGACACCCGAGACGATACGCGCTTCCGGCATTGTCTGCCGGAGCGACGGTTTCGGCGGCGTTTGGCGACCCGCGGGGAGTCCGCGCTGCATCAACGTCCTGCAGCCCACAAGAGCGAAAGTCCCGACGACAGCATCAAAGCATCGACCACATGGCGGAACGTCTGCGGCGACATCCGCACGACGATGCTGCGCGCCGCGAACGAGCCGGCCATCAGCGCGGAACCCGTGATGAGCCCTTTCGCGACGATGTCGAGCGGCAGCGCGCCGGCCTGATGGAACACGGCGATCTTGGTCGCGTACACGGCGAGCGAGCCCGCTGCCTCGGTCGCGAGGAACGCGCCTTTCACGAGCCCGTACGACATGAATACCGGCACGGTGATCGGCCCGGTCGACACCACGATGCCGGTCAGAAAACCCACCACGGCGCCGATCAGCGAGAGCTGCCACAGCGACACGCGCCGGTCGCGGCGTGCAAGCCAGCAGCGCGTCGGGATCATGGCGACGAAGAACAGGCCGAGCGCGACGTCGACCAGATGCGGCGGCAGCGCGAGCAGCGTGTGCACGCCGAGCGCGGCGCCGGGCATAGCGGTCACGCAGTAGGCGCCGCACGCCCGCCAGTCGATTTCGCGCCACCACGCGAGCACCTTGCCGAGATTGCCCATCACGGCCGCGATCGCCATGATCGGCACCGCGTGCTGCGGACCGAACAGCATCACGAGCACGGGCATCAGCATCATCGACGAGCCGGTGCCGATCACGCCGCTCAGCATGCCCGCAGCCACGCCAACCACCAGCACCAGCAGATACCCCATGACGCCCCCGTGTCCGATGAGGTCAGCATTCTATCTGCTGCGGTTAGGCGCTGTCTCTGGCGTTAGCGCCTGCGCCCGCACTGCGAACTGTGGGCAATCTGCTGGCGCGACGATTTAAACGTTCAAGCGTTCAAGGCTCCGGATTCGCAAGATCGGCGGCCACGATCTTCGCGCCGTACTCGTCCGCGGCCTTGCGTGCTTCCTTCGCGGTGGAAAACGGCCCGATCTCGGGCGCGCCGTCGAACGGAAACAGCATGCGTCCGTCGGTTTTGCGCACGACCTTCAGAACACCGAAGTATCGGCCTGCGCCTTCGTACCGGTAGGTCGAGTAGACGCCAAAGTCGTCCGGCGACGTAGCGCTTGCGCCAGGGAGGGTCTTGCGTTGCGTGAGCTTCGGGCGGGCCATGGGAGTCCGTTGCAAAGGTCGGGCGAAGCTCAGGGAGCATGAGGCTCGCGCCACAGGGTATGTCCTGGTTCTTTGCAAAAAACGGGCCGCCTGTTTTGCGCAGCTATCGAAAGACACCAATCGAAGGACACAAAAAGAACGGATAGCGGACTGCGTCTCTCGCAGTCCGCTATCCGCGGCTGGATGTCAGGCTGGAATCGAAACGGTCGGGCGGCTAGATCTGTCCCATCACGAGCAGCACGATCACGACGATCACCACGACTCCGACGGTGCCCGTCGGCGCGTAACCCCACGAGCGGCTGTGCGGCCACGCCGGGAAGGCGCCAATGAGCAGGAGGATGAGTACGATCAGCAGAATGGTTCCCAACATATGACCCTCATCTCGACGATGCGATACTTTTTTGGCGCAAGCGTCGTGCCTGCGCCCGGCATCGCGCGCTGTGCAAACGCGGAAATGGGAGGTGCGAAAAGATGCCTTCGCTGAACCGCGAGGCACGCAAGGATCCGCCGGAAATATCGGCAAGACAGTGCCGCTTTTTTAAACGCAGCGCCTAAAATGAATGTTCTGGTGAAGGCTCACCTGACGAGGAGGCGGCCATGGATGAACTGACGATGGCCTATCTGCTGGGGCCGGCGGTCATGCTGGTGCTTGCGGCCGCGCTATGGCTGGTCGCGCATCGCCGGATCGACGACGACGTGAAGCCGCGGGCAAGCCGCTGGCTCGATACGCATCCGGTCAACTGGCTGCATCGCCACTGAGGCGGGCGGCAACGTGACCGGCGCCGGCGGAACCGGAAGGAAGGTCAGGAAAACGGGTGCGGCGTGCAGGTCAGGCGCCGCCTTTGAACGAGCCACGCGTCGGCTCGCCGAGCGCCCATAGCAGGTCCCGGGCAAATTCCTCATTTGCATTCATCCACGCGGGCGAACCGACCTCGCAGTCGGAGGGGTTCTTTTTGCCTTGCGCCTTGCGGATGGCCGCCACGCTCAGGCCGAGGGCCTCGGCTTCCATGTACAGCGGATCGGCCGGCCCGAAATGTTCGCGTTTTTCGTTGTCCATGGGGGGATTGTCGGCGGCAAAGCGGCAAACTTTAACGCAAACAAAACGCGAAATACGGGTGATTTTTTGCGCAAACGGTCGGAGATCGTGCGCAAACGATTGCCGTTCTGGGGTAACTGGGGACAGTTGTGCGTTTCTTCGCCGCTCGTGCCGCTTTCCCGCGCGGCGCGCTGCGAAGTCGAGGATTGCTTCCAGAGGCTTACCTGTGACGAACCCCGCTCAGGGCGGGGTTCGCGGCGGCCGGCAGACCCCGCGAGGGATCTGGCCGGCCGGAAAGAACAGCGGTGACGCGCGTCAGAACAGGTGGCCGTTCGACGCCGTGCCCGGCGCGAACGACACGCCGCGCAGCACTTCGCCGAAGTTCGCGCTGCGCAGCGTGACGAACTTCTCGTGCGAGGCGGACGTCGCGCTCGTGTTCTTCACGACGTCGCGGATCGCGACCAGCCGGTTCGGGTCGGCACCAAGGTCGCCGTTGCCGCTGACCGTCGACGTGATGCCCCAGATCGTGACCGTGCCGTCGTCGTCGACGCGGCCCGTGATGTTGCGCAGGCCGTCGGTGGCGGGCGCCCACGGCAGGTTCGTCACGCTGTTCGAGCCGGTCGGGTAGCCGCGCACCGTGTACGCCGTGCCGAGCTCGAGGCCGGCTTGCAGCGTGTAGGCGAGCGTCCATTTCTGGGTCGTCGTGTTGAACACCCACTTCTGCAGGCCGGCGGTGGTCTGCGCGGCAGCGTGCGTGTACAGGTCCGTGCCGCCCGCGTAGCCGTCGCCTTCGTCGGCCACGTAGAGCGTGTTCGCGTCCGCGAACCACATGCCGAACGGATACGCGACCGTGGTCGCGGTCTTGACCGGCGTGGACGGGAAGCCGGCGAGGATACACATGTTGCTCGGCAGGCCGGTCGTCGCCACCGTCGCTGCGTTGTACGCGAGCGGCGTGGTCGGCAACGTCGCGTTCTTCGCGGGTACGCCTACGCCGGTCGGGCAGGCCTTGCCCGTCGTGTCGAGGAAGTAGACCGTGTTCACGCCGTTGCTGCCGCTACCCTTCGTGTAGTACAGCACGTTGTTGTAGAGCGCGATGCCGCGAAAGTTGTCGTCCTTGCCGATCTTGTCGGCCTTGTCGCCGAGCTGCGTGATCGAGAAGCTGCCCACCGGCTCCAGCGTGCCCGGCGTCTGTTGCGCTTCATGCTGCGACGAAGCGGTAATCAGCTGCGCGCCGGTGCCGACCACCACGCCTTCCGGTTGCGGGTTCGCGCCGTTGCCGCCGTTGCCCGTGCCGTAGATCAGGTTGTTGCCGTTGCTGTCGTTCAGGATCGCGGCGCGGCCGTTGTTGCCGCTGTACGCGTTGGTTTCGGTGAACGTGAAGTTGCCGGCGCGGTCCACGCGCGCGACGGCGCGATAGATCGCCTGGTTGTCCGGGTTGGTCGGATCGACCACACCCGGCGTGTTCGCGTTCGATGCATCGATGGTGTTGACCGGCGCGACGTAGCCGAAGAAGGTCAGGTATTTGCCATCGGTCGACAGATGCAGACCGAGCTCGGACTTCGAGCTGAAGCTCGTCACGAGTTGATCGGCCGGCGCGTGACCATGCGAGTTCTGCAGGCTGTTGGGCACTTCCAGCGTGCTGACCGGCAGGCCCGACGGCGTCATCTGGTCGAGGAAAATACGCGACGTGATGCCGAAGCTCGAATCGTACGTGTCGTTGTTGAACACGTACGGATACGTACCGTCGGCGATCGCACCGTTGCCGGTCGAACAGCCCGCGGTCGTGCTCGCGCAGTTCGGCGGCAGCACCTGGCCGACCTGCACGTTCGACGACAGGTTGTCGTACACCGAGCGGCTCACCACCAGCATGCCCGGCATGAACGGCGCGTTGAAGTTGCCACCATTGTTGAAATCGAAGGATTGGGCCTGGGCCGCCATGCTGCCGACGGCACCGGCAATCAGGGCGATGGACAGGCGAAGTCGCGGCAGGGAACGCGACCGGGTTGCGGTTTGCATCGTAAGTCTCCGGGGTTTCTCGAAGGTTTTATCGGACGGACTTTCAGCAGTACAACCGCAGCATCGTGACAGCGCTTGATGACCGATTATTTACAGCGAAGCAGAAGGATGCCTAAATGTTATGGCAAGCTTAAGAAGGGAAATCGTAATGCTCAACAAAGTTCACGGGACGCGTTGTTTGAAGGTGCATCTGAACCATCAGTCATCCTGAATGATAACGATAATAAAAGCAGAGGCACCGCGCGGTGCCCCTGATCGTGCCGTTGAAGCGGTGCGTTACTGGTTGTCGTCGTGATTGCCTTTGACGGCGTGCTTGACCTTGTAATAGCCGCTCTTCGTCTTGTCCTTCACAGCATGGCCCGCGCGGCGGAATGCATGGCCGGTCGCTCGCGTGGCATTTGCCACCGCGTGCCCGGTGTCCTTGCCGGCGGTCTTTACGTCGCTCTTGAACTGATGCGCGGCCGTATCGACGTCGGCATGCGCGAGCGGGCCCATCGTGGCGAACAGGGTCGCGACGCTCGCGGCCAGCAGGGTCTTCGTGATCTTCATCGTGTTACTCCGGTTGGCGATCTGCCGGGGGTTCGCTTCGAACCGCGGCGGGATGTGGGTAAGGGGAGCGGGCCATGGCTTCGCCCGCGTCGAGCATGACGGTAGCACGACCCGACAGTAGCAGTCTGTCGCCATCGCACAGTGCGAAGGCGTACATCAGGTTGTTGCTGCCGCCGCTCATCCGTTCTGCTTCGACGACGAGCGCGCCGCCGAGCGTATCGAGGCGGTCCACGTGCGCTTCGACGTCGCGCACGCTGGTGAGAAATCCCACGCGCGGCCGCGAACCCGGCTCGCCTGCATGCGCGTTTGCGCCGAGCACCGCGCCGTGCACGGCCATCGCCTGCGCCGCGTACTCGATGCCGACGATTGCCGCGAGCCGTCCGTTCGCGCGCAGCGGATTGAGCGGGTCACGATGGCTCGTCGCGACGCAGCGAATCGTCTCAGCGTCCCACGCGATCACTTCGTCGAGCAGACACATCGATCCGCTGTGCGGGATGCGCGCGGCGATCCATGCGCGATCCAGCCATTCGTCGTTCACGCGCGCCGTCATGATGCGAAGGCACCCGCGGAATCGGGCAGCGTAATGCGGAGCTCGATCCGCACTTCAGGCAGATAGTCGAGCACGACGGTCCCGGCACGCTTCGTTGCGAGCGCTTCGAGCAACGGCAGCACGCGCGCCGTCGGAATCTGGCGGCGCATCTGTTCGAACGCCGGGTGCGCGAGCTGCGTGACCGGCGCGTCGGTCAGCGCGGCGTCGATACGCGCGATCGACTGGCCGCTCGCCTGCGGTGCGAGCACGGTTGCAAAGCTGAACGAATCGGGCACGGGCCGCTTCTCGCGCATCGGCTGCGGGTAGTCGGTATCGAATGCGATCAGCAGGTTCGGCACGCCGTCGATGCTCACCTGGCAGAGGCTCTCGAGCAGGCCGGCGCCGAGGCTGCCGTCGAACGCGCACAGCACGTTCGATGGCGCCATCGCGCGGGTCGCGATGCTCCAGTAACCGGCCGGCGCGTTGTGCACGGAGTTGTGAAAGCGCGTAGGCGACAGTTTGCGGTCCTGCGGATCGTCGGCGGCGAGCGTTTCGCAGATCGCGTGACAGTTCGTGCCGTCGCCGCCCGACGCCGTGAATACGGTGGCCAGCGTGCCCGCATCGCGTCCGCTCGCGGCCGCGGCTTCGAGTCCGGTGGCGAGCGCAAGCTTGACGCCCGCGCCGGTGCGCCGCCGTTCGGCGGCCGGCAGGCAGGACGGCGCGGGAATCACGGTGCGCGCGGCCTCGTGGTCGCGCTCGCCCGCCAGCAGCGCGCGGGCGGTCTGCCAGTCGTTGAAGCCGGGGCCGATCAGCCCGACGCTTTCGATGAATGCGGTGAGCCTCGTCATGCGTTCACCTCCGACTCAAGCACCCGATCGGCGCGGCCGAACAACAAACTGCAGTTCGTGCCGCCAAAGCCGAACGAATTGCTGAGCGCGATCGCAAGCGGCGCGGGTGTGCTCTCCAGTACGTAGTGGACGCCGAGCGCGGCGTCGGGCTGCGTGGTGTTCACGCCGCCCGGAATGAACTGGTGGCGCAATGCGAGCATCGCGATCACGGCTTCGAGCGCGCCCGCGGCGCCGAGTGCATGGCCCGTCGTGCCTTTGGTCGAGTTGCACGGCGTCGCTGCGGCGAACACGGCGCTCACGGCCTTGCTTTCGGACGTATCGTTGCTGGGCGTCGCGGTGCCGTGCAGGTTCACGTAGTCGACGTCGGCCGCGGCCACGTTCGCGGTGGCGAGCGCCTGCTCGATCGCGAGGCGCGCGCCGAGTCCGTCCGGATGCGGCGACGACATGTGATGCGCGTCGCTCGATTCGCCGATACCGAGCAGCATGATCGCGTGGGCGCGCGTTTCGGGTGCTGCCTGTTCGAGCGCGTCAGCCCGTTCGAGCAGCGCGAATGCGGCCGCTTCGCCGATCGAGATGCCGCTGCGCGCGACGTCGAACGGCTTGCAGCGTTGCGGCGACAGCAGTTCGAGCGAGTTGAAGCCATACAGGGTGGTGAGACACAGCGAATCGACGCCGCCTACCACGGCCGCGTCGATCAGCCCTGCTTCGAGCATGCGCCGCGCGGAGCCGAACACTTTCGCGCCCGACGAGCATGCCGACGAAATTGCCAGCGACGGTCCTTGCAGCCCGAAGTACGCGCGCACGAATGCGGCGGCCGAATACGGGTTGTGCGTCTCGGCGTAGTGGAGGCTCGCGGGCAACTGACCGGTGGCGAGATCGCGCTCGCGATACGCGATTTCGGTTTCGAGAATGCCCGCGGTGCTGGTGCCGACGAACACGCCGACCCGCGCCGCGCCGTGACGCGCGATGGCCGCTTCGACCTGCTCCGCGAAGCCATCCCGCGTCAGCGCGAGTTGCGCGAGCCGGTTGTTTCGGCATTCG
Organism: Paraburkholderia phosphatilytica; assembly: GCF_003443895.1. GTDB lineage: Bacteria > Pseudomonadota > Gammaproteobacteria > Burkholderiales > Burkholderiaceae > Paraburkholderia > Paraburkholderia phosphatilytica. Next base: position 58,846 of record NZ_QQOA01000006.1, read on the forward strand.
AAGTTCGCGAGATCGGCGCGCACGGGCGTGTCGTCGACGCCGTCTACCTTGCCGATGTACGTGTCGAGCTCGGCGCGTTCGAAGTCGCTGTGCACGAGGCCGCTGCGTGCTTCGCGCAAGGTGTCGAGCGTGGCGTCGAGACCGCGTCCCGCGCAGCTCGTCGCCGTGAAGTGCGTGACCAGAAGAGGTTTCACTGCTGTCGGGTCCTGTCGTGGTGATAGCCGGAGGCCGTTGTCACTGCCGATGGTAGCAAACGGCATGCACGCGCCCGGTCGCTGCGATGTGGCAATGGCGTGGACGTTTTGCCTGCATTGGGCGCGTTCATGACGACTTCTCCGCGTGGTTGGCCAGGGCCGCGCGCAGCGTCGTGAAGCGCAGTTGCGCCGCGCTCGCGGCCTCGAGTACGGCGGGCAGCACGTCGAGCACCACTGCGCGGCCCGCTGCGTCGCGCGCGGGATGACCGTCGTGCACGAGCAGGATGTCGCGCGGCGCGAGGCCATTCAGCAGTCGCCGGGTGATCGTGGCGGGCTCGCGCGTACGCGTGTCGAAGCCGCGTCGCGTCCAGCTCGCGAGGCGCAGCCCTAGGCGGCTCAGTACCGGCTCGAGGAACGGATTGCGCAGGCCGGCCGGCGCGCGGAAGAAGAGCGGCGGCGTGCCCGCGATCTCGGCGAGCGTGCGCTGCCCGGCTTCGATTTCGCGCAGCATCGCGCGTGGGCCGAGCAGCGAAAACGTATGGCGATGCCGCTCGCTATGATTCTCGACCGCATGGCCGCGCGCGACGATCGCTTCGACGAGTTTCGGATGCCGGCGTGCTTCGACGCCGATACAGAAGAACGTCGCGCGGACGTCGTGGCGATCGAGCAGATCGAGCAGCGGCGGCGTGACCTCGGGGTTCGGGCCGTCGTCGATCGTCAGCGCGATCGTGCGGCCGGCGCCTGCCGGCAGGCGTGTCCAGTTCTCGCCGAGCAGCGCGCTCTTCGGCCACAGGCCCGCCGCGGTCGCGGCCAGATGCGATGCGGCGACCGCGCCGAGCGCCCACGGCCAGACGCCAGGCGCCGCGACGGCCACGGCGGTCGCGCCGACGTGCAGCGCTGCCGCGCCCTTGATATAGGGCGATGGATTCCAGCGGCGCGGTTCAGGCAGCAGAGGCCGCAAGTCGCTGGGCGCTGCGACGCCCACGTTCCGTCGCAAGTCTGCGCTGACGTTCGCGGGCGCTTTCATACGTGCTTCTCCAGCGTGACCGGCGCAGTGGTGTGCGTCGTGCGCGGTGCGAGGATCGCGGAAAACACGAGCGCGAGGATCGCCCCGGGTCCGACCGTCAGCCCGAAGGTTTCGAGCATCGGCACACTGGCGAGCGCGAGCAGACCGAAGCCCGCGACCGTCGACAGGTTCGCGATCAGCAGCGAGACGAGCGTTTGCGGCGCGATCGCGCCGTCGTGGTGTTCGTCGCCATCCGCGGTGGCCCGCCGGTTGAAGAACAGCGCGTAATTCGAGCCAACCGCGACGATCAGCAGCATGCCGACGAGGTGCAGGATCGTGAGCGGCTTGCCGGCCAGCGCGAGCCCCGCGCAGACCACCACGACCGCCGCGACGAGCGGCGCGAGCGTGCGCATCACCCGCCGCGGCGAGCGCAGTGCGATCAGCAGCAGCACGACGATCGCCGCGAAGCCCGCGAGCGACAGATGGATATCCTCGCGCACGTAGTTCACGTACATGTCGTCGGCTTCGGTCTTCATGTCGACGAAGAGCGCGTCGGGTACGCCGCTTTGTTCGACGGCTGTGCGGATCTTGCCTGCGTCGAGGCTCGACTGGTCGGCGGCCTGGCCGTTATCCGGCGCGCGCAGCGACAGCATCGCGCTCCAGTGGCCATCGCGCTGCGTCAGGAGCGCATCGACGGCCAGCGCCATCGACGTGCCCCGCAGATCGGCGCGCGTGATCAGCGGCTGATGGCGGGCGGCTTCGACGTCGGCGAGGAACGGCGCGAACGCGTCGGGTTTCACGCCGATCGACTGGTTCTGCTCGGCGGCTTGCAGGCGCTGTGCGAGCACGTCGGCGGGCGGCAGGCTCGCGAGCCGCGCGCGCTGCGCGGCGACGCTCGGCAGATAGAGCGCGGGGCTCTGGTAGCCGGCGATCACGCCTGCGTCGATCAGCGGCTGCAGGCTTGCCGACACCTTCTCCGCGCCTTCGAGCACGGCTTCCTGGCTCGCGCCGTCGATCATCACCAGATAGCGGACATCGGGCGCGCCGACGTCGGCGCGCAGGCTTTCGTCGAGCGCCTGGCTTGCGAGCGATACCGGGCTCAGCGACGACAGTTCATGGCTCCACAGCCGCGGCCAGTGCATCGCGAGCACCGCGACGGCCGCAGCGAGCAGCGCGGCGAGCGGCCAGCGCAGCGAGCGCGCTGCTGTAGCGCCGCGCGCGAGCACATTGCCGAGACGCGTGACGTCGCGAATCGCGAAGCGCTGACCGCGCAGATGCGGCAGCACGTAGCGCGTGACGAGTGCTGCGGCGACGAGGCCCGAGATCGAATACACGCCGAGCTGCACGAGACCGGGGAAGCCGGAGAACAGCATCGACGCGAAGCCGCACACGGACGTCAGCATGCCGAGCCGCACGATCGGCCAGTACACGCGGATCCAGTGACGCAGCGACGCGCCGCCATCCTCGCCGGGCGCCGCGCGGGACGACTGCACGAACAGATAGATAGAGTAATCGACTGCTTCGCCGATCAGCGTCGTGCCGAAGCCGAGCGTAATGCCATGCACGACGCCGAACGCGAGACTCACCGACGCGAGGCCCGCCGCCACGCCGGACAGCACCGGCAGCAGGCCGAGCAGCAGCGTCAGCGGCGAACGGTAGATCACGAACAGCAGCGCGACGATCAGCACGACGCTGATCGCGGACAACCGCTCGACGTCGTGGCGGATGTTGTCGCGCGTCTCGACGGCGAACACGCCGGGGCCGGTCATCAGGAGCCGGTAGGCGCCGCTGTTGGGAAGTGCATGAGTCGCCGCAGCGAACGCCGTTCGTACCGCGTCGATCGCGTGGGATTGCGCATCGGTATCGGATCCGGCAGCGGTAGTCTGCGCGACGAGCACCGCGCGCTTGCCGTCGCGCGAAGCCCATGCGCCATCCTGCGACGACGGTTGCGCGCCGCTGTCGAGCCGGTTCACGATCGCGGTGACTTCGCCGGTCGGATCGTGTGGCAGCAGGTCTTTCGCAAACATGCCCGCCGATGAGCCGAGCAGATCGAGACTGTCGGCGAGCGCGTGGTGCAGCCCGTCGACGGTGAAGCGTTGCGGCGTCACGTCGGGGCTCAGCAGATAACGATGCGCGAACAGGAACTGCTGATCGGCCGCTTCGCTGACGGGCTCGCCGTTGTTCACGGACGCGAACTCGCGGTCGGCGCGCAGCGGGGCCGCGAGCCGCTTCGAGATCGCGGCGCGGCCGGCCGTGTCGCCGCCCTCGATGCCGACGAGAATCAGCCGCGACACGAGGCCGTCGCGCAGTTGATCGACCAGCACGCGCTGGCCGGCGCTCGGCGAGCGCGGCAGGAACGCGGACAGATCCGCGGTGAAGTTCGCGCGGGCGATCGCGATCGCGCACGCGGCGAGGAACAGCAGCCAGACCAGCACCGCGGGCTGCCGCCACGCGCGGCGTGGCGTGGCGCCTGGTTCGGACGGCATCGGCGTGGACATCAGTTGGCGGCGTCGTTCTGCAGCTGCATCAGCGAGTGATCGCCGTCCGCCTGCTGGATCGCGACGCTATGCAGCAGATCGCGCGTGCCGCTGAGCGTGATCGTGCTGATCTGTTTGCGCATCCGCGAGTCGGTCGGCGTGAGCGTCAAGGTCCAGTCGTCGCCGCTGCCGGCGAGCTGCACCTTGTAGTACTGCTCGAGCGCGAAGCGGTTGCCCGACAGCGTCGCGCGGATGCTTTCGATGAACGCCGCCAGCTCGGGATACTGCGCGAGCGCGAGCGTGTACTTGTGGTCGTTGCGGGCAATCGTCAGCTTGTCGCCGTCCACGACCAGGTCTTCCGGCTTCGGCTCGATGGTGCGCTTCTCGAGGTGGTCCGGCGCGACGAACACCAGCTCGCCCGACGACTTCACCGGCGCCGTCGCGATCGACAGGTACTTGGTTTCCGTGAAGCGCGCACGGCCGGATTGCTTGTGGCCGAGCGTCGACATCAGTCGGTCGAGGTTCCATGCGGGCGGCGTGGCGTCAGCCGTCGCGGCGCGTGCCGTCTGCGCGGCAAACGGCGCACAGGCCAGCGTCATCACGACCGCTGCGATCTGGAGGCGATGGAGACGAGGCGAGAAGCGTGCTGCGGTCATGCGTCAGGGCTCCTTCGTGCTCGTGAAGTCGTGGCGCGCGGCGAGCGATGCGCGCTGTGCGCTGCCGGTCGCGGCCACGGTAGCGTTTCTCGCGGGCGCGGCGTTGGTCGCGTCGTTTGCTGCGTGCCCCGCCGCGACTTTTGCGCGGCGCGGTGCTGGCGCCTGGGTCGAGGCGCCGCCGCTCGCGCTGCCGTGCTGCCAGAAGTCGTAGAAGTTGAACCAGTTGTACGGCGCCGCGCGGCAATACTGCTCGACGAAGCCGACGTAGCGGCGCAGCGCGCGCTCGATCTCGGCAGCGCGCTCGCCGCGCTCGACCTTCGAGAAATCGGCGAGCGTTTCGAAGTGGATGTCGTAGCGGTTGCCGCCGCGATAGAGCCCGGTCATGAAGATGACCGGGCGGCGCAGCATCGCGGCCATGTGCAGCGGACCGAGCGGAAACTCCGCGGGCGTGCCGAGGAACTCGACGCTGCGGGTCGAGCCGCCCGCATCGCGCAGCAGCGACCGGTCCGCGAGCATGCCGATCATGCTGCCGCTGTCGAGATAGTCGCGCACGCGCAGCATCGAATCGACCTGGCCGAGGCCGATCACGTCCTGCTTCACGGTGGGGTTCATCGCCGCGAGCAGCGTGTTGATGTGCTGCACGTTCTCTTCGTACATCGCGATCGCGACGCGCAGTTCGGGATGGGTGCGGCCGATCGCGCGCATCACCTCGAAGCTGCCCAGATGCGCGCCGAGCAGAAACGCGCCGCGGCCGGAGAGCCACGCATCGCGCACGAGCGCCTTGTTGTGCAGCTCGATGTCGAACAGGTCGAAGCGCTCGTTGAGCAGGAACAGCCGGTCGTGGATCGTCGAGCCGAACGTCAGCATGTGCTGCCAGATATCGCCGAGCGTGGCGGGACGGCCGAGCGCGCGTTGCAGGAATTCGCGCGACGCGCGCCGTGCCGATGGCGACGCCAGCAGGAAATACGCGGTGGCCGGGTAATGGACGAGGCGGGACAGACGCCGGCCGAGGCGCAGCGAGATCCACGTCATCGCGCGCAGCATCGGCATGCTGGTGCGTTCGCTCGCCTGGGCCCAACTGCTGCGGTTCATGAGCGCACCTCCTCGGCCGTGGCGTCAGCTTGCTGCGTGGCGTGCGCGACGCGTGTGGCGGTGGCCGCGATCACGCCGCTCGCGACGGCGCGCGAACCCGCCTGCACGCTGAAGCGGATCGCGCCGCTCGGCGCGACCTCGAAGCTCACGTCGAGCGGCGTGCCGGGCGCGGCCGGGCTCAGGAATTTCGCGGAATTCAGCCGGACCGCGCCGAACGGCCGGTCGAGCGCCTTGCCGATCGCGTCGATCGCGCAGTCGAGCAGCACGACGCCCGGCACGATCGGCTGGCCGGGGAAGTGGCCGGGCAGCGCCGGATGATCGTGCGGGATCGTGAAGCGCAACGGGTTGTCGCTGTCCGTCTGGGCCGCCGGCGGCTTCGCGGTTTGCGGCCCGCGATGCGTGTGCGTTGCGACGAGTTCGAGCAGCTCGTCGCGCGGCAGCTTGCCGGTGGCATTGCGCGGCAGCGCATCGACGAACACCAGCGGGCGCGGCATGAACGCGGCGTCGATCCGCTGGCGCAGCGCGCGTTGCAGCGATGCCATATCGAGACCCGGTGCGACGACGAACGCAAGCAGGCGGCGCGTGTGCTCGCCGGGCAGCGCGTGCGCGCCGGCGGGCTCGTCGTCGGGCATGAAGAACACGCCGTCGACGACACCGGCAATCTCGTTCAGCTGATGGTTCAGGTAGCCGAGCGACGTGCGCTTGCCGGCGATATTGATCAGGTCGGCCTTGCGTCCGTGCAGCAGGAAATGCGTGTCGTCGACGAGTTCGATCGCATCGCCCATCGCGACCGGAGCTTCGACGTGGCCGCCGGAAACCCACACGGACGGCGCGTGCTCTTCGCTATCCGCGGCGTGGTTTCGCGCGTCCATCCGGATGCCCGGATACAGCTGCCATTGCGCGCCGTGCGCCGTTCGGCGGGTCGCAATCTGGCCGGTTTCCGTGCTGCCGTAGATCTCCATCAGCGGCGCGCCGAGCGTCGCTTCGCTTTGCACGGCAAGCTGCGGCGCGAGCGGGGCGGTGGCGGACAGCGTCAGCGCGACGGGCGGCAGCGGTTGCTCCGACAGCATCAGCGCGCGCAGATGCACGGGCGACGTGACGAGCACGCGCGGCGCCGGCACGGCCGCGAGTTCGCGCGCGACGTCGACCGGATAGAACGGCTGGCCGTTGCTGAACGCGAGACCGCCGACGAGCGCGAGCAGCACCGTGTTCTCGAAGCCGTACATGTGCTGCGGCGGCACGGTGCCGACGAGCGTCGCACCGCTATCCGCGAGGCCGAGATTGACCGCCGAGAAACTCAGGCAGCGCACGAGGAAACCCCAGGTCTTGCGGTGCGGCACCGGCACGCCGGTCGAGCCCGACGTGAACAGATAGGCCATCACGCGCGATGCGTCGATCCGCGGCACGGCGATGTCTTCCTGCGCGTCGGCTTCGGCTTCGGCATTGGCTGGCGCTTCGACATAGCGGAAGCGCGGCAGGTCGACCGTGCAGTCGTCGCGATCGTGCAGGCAGAACACGTCCGGCGCGAACGCAGCGAGCTGCTGGATCATCTGCGGCGTATGCGACGGCGGCAGCAGGCTGATCTTGCCGGCCACGAGCGTCGCGCACAGGCCGACCGCGAAGCGGTAGCGGTCCACGCACTGGTTGAATACGTGTCCGCCGTCCGGCAACGCGGCCGCGAGCCGCGCGACGTCCGCGAGGAACGTGCGGACCGGAACGGGCGAGCCGTCCCGCCAGGCGATCGTCTGGTCGAGCGACGGATGGGATACGAGCGGCAGACTCAGCATGACGTCATTCAGGAGCGCGGGCGAATGGTACGGATAACGGATCGTTCTGGTTGGTTACCCGGTGCGCGCGCGGTTCGCGCTGCGCCGGATTAGCGTTTCATTCGATGCGCGCGCCGCGGGCTTCGAACGTCGAGCGGCATGCGCGGGCGGTGGCCAGCATGCCGGGCGATTCGACGTCGGGCAACGCGATGCGGCGCCACAGGTGCTCGCCCGCGAACATCGCGGCGACGAGCGGGAATGTCAGGTAGTTCGCGAACGTCGACCACGTGACGAGCGACGAGGTGGCGAACAGCAGCGTCGATATGGCCGCGATGCTCAGGAAGAAGAGCATCCACGCGACGGTGATCTGCCGCGTGTACTGCGCGATGCGCGGCGTCAGCGTGCCGTGGACCATGCGCGCGAACTGGCTGCACAGCGGTTCGCGGCCGGCGGCCAGCGTGCGGCCGAACAGATAGGCGAGCGCGAGGTTCAGCGCAATCTGTTCGAGGTACGCGCCATACGCGAAGTTGCGCGCGAGCGGCGTGTGCACAGACCAGAGCAACGCGCAGCCCAGCGTCCAGAGCGGCAGCAGCATGGCCCGATGCGGCGAGCGGGCGGCGGCGGCGAACGCGACGGCAAGCAGTGGGGCAAGGACGAGCAGCAACCCGAAGCCTTCCGCGCCTGGCTTGCCGACCGCGTAGTGCGTGCCGATCTCGCAGGTGGCGAGCACCGCGACCGTCGTCGCGGCGCGGGCGAACTGCCGCAACGTGCTCATGCCGCGCTCCCCGCGGCGCGCAGCCGCAAGGCGGCCCGGCCGGACGGCGGCGCCGCACTGGGGCGGCTTTCATCAGCGAACGAAAGAGGCGAACGAATACGCTGCATAGTGGTGCTTCATATGTCGTCCGATACGCGCTGCGCGCCATCGGACGGCTTTAATCGTAGGAATCTTGCGCGCAGGCCCGATCACACCTTCAGGCGGCGCAATTTCCGGGCCCGACCGCGCGCCTGTTATAGAGACCAGGGGAGCGGCGGGCCGGTTGCTCCCCCTTTGTAACTCTTTGTAGGGTGCGCGAAGTGCGTGTGGCGGGCGCAATTCTATCGCACCGGACGGCCGTCTCAGGTGCGTTGGGCTTACCCCGGGTTTCATCTCGAAATCGCCGACGCGGCGAGCCGTACCCTTCGTAACCCTTTCCCCGTATACGGCCCAAGGGCGCTCGGCTAGAATCGCCGCAAGCTAACAATCTTAAAAAGCGGGGAAAGGGCGCTCTGCCGGTCGGTCCGAAGGCCGGTCCGGTGGCAGGCCGTGCGACCCGGCTGCCCGGTGCGACGTTCGACCGGCGCCACGACCCCGCGCGCACGCACGATGAACGAACTTGAACGAGAGCTGGCGACCCTGATCGTCCGCGAACTGAATCTGGAGGACATCGACCTCGACTCGCTGTCCGGCACGACCCCGCTCTACGGCGAGGGCCTCGGACTCGACTCGATCGACATTCTCGAGATCGCGCTGCTGATCTCGAAGAAGTACGGGTTCGAACTGCGTTCGGATAATCCTGACAACCAGAAGATCTTCGCGACGCTTGGCGCGCTCGCGGCGTATGTCGCCGCGAATCGCGTCCGCTGACGCTACGCCGCGGTCGCCGCTCCCGTCGAAATCAGAAAGCTGGATGTAATGCGGGGCGGCGGGTTTGTCGTCGGGTAGGTCTCCCAGGTAATCTTTCCGGTGCGCCGCGCGAGCCGCGCGGTGCGCAACGAACGACCCGCCGACCGGTTTCTCCACTTGCCGTTTCCATGTCAATCCAGACCGCCTCGTCCACGCATCTCGTCCTGATTCCAAGCTACAACCCTGGCGACAAGGTCGACGAGACGGTGCGCAGTGCGCGCGAGAACTGGAACCCGGTGTGGGTGATCATCGATGGCAGCACGGACGGTAGCGCCGCGCGGCTCGCCACGATGGCTGAACGCGACCCGGGGTTGCGCGTGATGGTGCTGCCGGAGAATCGCGGCAAGGGCGCGGCGGTGCTGGCTGGACTCGACGAAGCGTCGAGGCTCGGCTTCACGCACGTACTGACGATGGACTCGGACGGCCAGCATCCGGCCGACCTGATTCCCGCGTTCATGGCGGCGTCGCAGAACGCGCCTGGCACGATGATCCTCGGCCGGCCGCGCTTCGGACCCGAGGCGCCGCTCGTGCGGGTCTACTGGCGGCGCATGTCGAATCTCTGCGCGCATATCGAGACGCTTTACGCCGGCATCGGCGATTCGCTTTACGGCTTTCGCGTGTATCCGGTCGAACCGCTGCGCGCGCTGATGCATGGCCAGAGCTGGATGCGCCGCTTCGATTTCGACCCGGAGGCCGCGGTGCGGCTCTGCTGGAAAGGCGTGCGGCCGCTCAACATCGAAGCGCCGGTACGCTACTTCCGCAAGGACCAGGGCGGCGTATCGCACTTCCGCTACGTGCGCGACAACGTGCTGCTGTTCTCGATGCACTTCCGGCTGCTCGGCGGTTTCCTGATCCGCCTGCCGATGCTCGTGGCGCGTCGGCTCGCGTCGACGCGCTAGCGTGGGCGTGCGACGGATCCGCCGATGCGCACGGGCGAATACCGCTTCCTGACGATCTGGCGGATCGAGGCGCCGCTCGATGCAGTCTGGAGCGCGGTGCACGACGCCGGCGGCTGGCCGCGCTGGTGGCGCAACGTGGAAGCCGTCAGCGAGATCGAACCCGGCGACGCACAAGGCGTAGGCGCATTGCACCGCTATACATGGAAGGGCGTGCTGCCTTACCGGCTGACGTTCGACGTGCGGGTGACGCGCATCGAACCGCAGGCGCTGCTCGAAGGCTCGGTGACGGGCGCGCTGGCGGGCACCGGGCGCTGGCAATTCTCGCGTGAAAACGGCGTGACGGTCGTGCGCTACGAGTGGCGGGTCGAAACGCAGCAGCGCTGGATGAATCTGCTGGCGCCGCTCGCGCGACCGCTGTTTCGCTGGAATCACGATGCGGTGATGCGCGAGGGTGGCATTGCGATTGCGGGCCTGCTAGGTGCACGCGTTGCAGGTATCGAGCAGCGCATGCTGTCCGACTGAACGCAGCGTGTGGTTTTGCGGGTTGCCGGTCATGCGGAACGTGGGTTGCAACACAATCTGCCGCAAGCTGCTGCTAACGGTCACGAACCGCGGGACCGAAAGCGTGCTATCCTGGGTTCAATGCCTGACACATGACGCAACAGAATTGACGCGATTGTGTGCGCCGTCGAGATGCGCTTGCGTGGGGTCGGGGATCGAATTTGTCGCGATGGTTTCGCATCGAATTAAAACGTTTGCGTGAAAGTCCTTTTAACCCTTGATCGGCGGGGCTTTCCGCAGTTATGATGGCGCGAACTCGCAGGCCTGTGTGCCGGTTTCATCACTGCCCGCGCGGCTAAGCGCGGCGGCGCCCGATTCCTCAGGGCACACGTCCAGGTCTGCATCGCCATCCGTTCTTTACTTTCTACTGATGCTTCGCTCATAGACGCGAGGCTTTTCCGCATGGACGCGACTGGAATTTCCGGCGGCTTTAATGCCCCAATGTCGAAGCGACAGGATCAACGCATGTTCGATAACGATGGAGAAGCGCGCGACCGGCTAATCGTCTGGATACGGCGCCGTATGGAAGAGTATGGGATTTCGCTCGAAGCACTGGCGGAATCGCTCGATGCGGACCGCGAGGCGCAAACGCCGATGTACCGCGATGCCTACGGCAATACGTGGGACGGCAAGGGGGACAAGCCGGAGTGGCTCGCGCGCGCCATCCACGCCGGTCAGGACATGGAACATTTCCGTTGCTGATTTTCGCAGCCGATCGCGGCCGCGTAAAACCGGATGGTTAAATCCCGACTCAAACAAACCGGTCGGTTTAATCTGATTCGAGTCTTATCTTTCTTATTTTAATTAGTCGGTCTTTTTCGACTGGCCGGTTTTTCGGGCAGCGGGTCCCGTGTCGTGTGTCATGCGGCCAGGCTGGCACGAAATCGCGGGGTGAGCGACAATCGCGGCCATCCGACACCTATCGGGGGACTCGCGATGGCGCTGCTGATAATCGGGCTGGTCATGTTTCTGGGCGTGCACTCCGTGCGGATCGTCGCCGAGCCCTGGCGTCGCGCACAGATCGAGCGTCTTGGCGAACGGCGCTGGAAAAACCGCTACTCGGTCGTGTCGCTGATCGGCCTCGTCGTGCTGATCTACGGTTACGGACTCGCGCGGCGCGAGCCCGTCGTGCTCTGGGCGCCGCCCGTCTGGGGTCCGCATCTTGCCGCGCTCTTCACTGCCGTCGCGTTCATCCTGTTCCCGGCCGCGCATGTGCCGAACAATCACTTCAAGTCAGTGCTGCATCATCCGATGACCGTCGGCGTCGCGCTGTGGGCGTTCGTGCATCTGCTCGCGGTCGGCACGCTCAACGCGGTGGTGCTGTTCGGCGCGTTTCTGGTGTGGTCGCTTGCCACGTTCGCGGCGGCCGTGCGTCGTGACCGCGTCGCGGGCACGCTCTACCCGCCGGGCGAATGGTCGCGCGATGCGATGGCGGTCGTCTCCGGGCTCATCGCGTGGGCGCTGTTCGCGTTCCTGCTGCACGGCTGGCTGATCGGCGTGCGGCCCTTGGGGTGATCGGCGGGTTGGTTTAAGGTCGGTTCACGCAAGGTTTCCGACCTTAGGCTTACGTCACTTCGCTTAGCCCTTCGCTTAGCCGCCAGACGGAAATCGATAGCAGCAAATCTTGGTTTGCCGCTCTGGCGGTGCTCCTTACACTGCGTCTCATCTTGTCATAACAAGTCGAGCGCAGATGTCTCCTGCAAAGCTGATCCAGATCGCACCGCCGCCGCTCTACGAGCAGATCAAGGCGGCGTTGCGCGCGGCCGTGCTGGACGGCACGTATCCGGCGCATAGTCAGATGCCTTCCGAAAGCGAGCTGTGCGCGATGTTCGGCGTCAGCCGCATCACCGTGCGTCAAGCGCTTGGCGACCTGCAGAAGGAAGGGCTCGTGTTTCGCCTGCATGGCAAAGGCACGTTCGTGTCGAAGCCCAAGGCGTTTCAGAACGTGTCCGCGCTGCAGGGGTTCGCCGAGGCGATGACATCGATGGGCCACGAGATCGTCAATCGGTTGACGCGCTTCCGCACGGCCAAAGCGGATTCTCGTGTCGCCGCGAAGCTCGGGCTCGAAGCGGAAGCGCTCGTGACGGAGATCCAGCGCGTACGTCTCCTGAATCGCGAGCCGGTATCGCTCGAATCCACCTGGTTGCCCGAAGCAATCGGCAAGCGGCTCGCCAACGCCGATCTCGCGACGCGCGACATCTTCCTGATACTCGAAAACGACTGCGGCGTGCCGCTCGGTCACGCCGATCTGGCGATCGACGCCGTGCTGGCCGACGAGACCGTCGCCCACGCGCTGTCGATCGACGAAGGCAGCCCCGTTCTGCGGATCGAGCGTCTGACGCACGATGCGGCCGGCGCGCCGATCGACTACGAACACCTGTATTTTCGCGGCGACGCGTTCCAGTACCGTCTGCGCATCGACCGCCAACCGTATGCAACCAGCACGAGGAGCACGCAGTGAGCGAAGCAGCGAATCCGTTGAACACACAGATCAGCGAGTACGACGTGCTCGTGATCGGCGGCGGCACCGCCGGCCCGATGGCGGCGATCAAGGCGAAGGAGCGCGACCCGAACCTGCGCGTGCTGCTGCTCGAAAAGGCCAACGTGAAGCGCAGCGGCGCGATCTCGATGGGCATGGACGGGCTCAACAATGCCGTCATTCCCGGCCACGCGACGCCTGAGCAGTACGTGCGCGAGATCACGATCGCGAACGACGGGATCGTCGATCAGTCCGCGGTGTACGCGTATGCGAAGCACAGCTTCGCGACGATCGAGCAGCTCGACCGCTGGGGCGTGCGCTTCGAGAAAGACGGCACCGGCGACTATGCGGTGAAGAAGGTGCATCACATGGGCTCGTACGTGCTGCCGATGCCGGAAGGGCACGACATCAAGAAGGTGCTGTACCGGCAGCTGAAGCGGGCTCGCATCGCGATCTCGAACCGCATCGTCGCCACGCGCCTGATGACGGACGCGGACGGACGCGTGTCGGGTGCGATCGGCTTCGACTGCCGCACCGCGGAGTTTCACGTGATCCGCGCGAAGGCCGTGATTCTCTGCTGCGGCGCGGCCGGCCGGCTCGGGTTGCCGGCGTCGGGCTACCTGATGGGTACCTACGAAAATCCGACCAACGCCGGCGACGGCTATGCGATGGCCTATCACGCCGGCGCCGCGCTCGCGAACCTCGAATGCTTCCAGATCAATCCGTTGATCAAGGACTACAACGGTCCGGCCTGCGCCTACGTGACCGGGCCGCTCGGCGGCTTTACCGCGAACGGCAAGGGCGAGCGCTTCATCGAGTGCGACTACTGGAGCGGCCAGATGATGTGGGAGTTCTACCAGGAACTGCAGAGCGGCAACGGGCCGGTGTTCCTGAAGCTCGATCATCTTGCCGAGGAGACGATCCAGACGATCGAACAGATCCTGCACACGAACGAACGCCCGAGCCGCGGTCGCTTCCATGCGGGACGCGGCACCGACTACCGGCAGCAGATGGTTGAGATGCATATCTCGGAAATAGGATTTTGCAGCGGCCATAGCGCGTCCGGCGTCTACGTGAACGAGCGCGCGGAGACGACAGTGCCGGGTCTCTACGCGGCTGGCGACATGGCGGCGGTGCCTCACAACTACATGCTCGGCGCGTTCACTTATGGCTGGTTCGCCGGACACCACGCGGCGGAGTATGTGGAAGGACGGCAGCATGCGCCGCTCGACGATGCGCAGATCGACGCGGAACGCGCGCGCATCTATGCGCCGTTCGGGCGCGAGCATGGACTTGCGCCCGCGCAGGTCGAATACAAGCTGCGCCGGATGGTCAACGACTATCTGCAGCCGCCGAAGGTCACACGCAAGATGGAGATCGGACTGCAGCGCATCGAAGCGATCGCGGACGACGTCGGCGCGATGCGTGCCGACCATCCGCACGAACTGATGCGCGCCGCCGAAGTGCGCGCAATTCGCGACTGCGCGGAGATGGCCGCGCGGGCATCGCTCTATCGCACCGAAAGCCGTTGGGGCTTGTATCACCATCGCGTCGACTATCCGCAGCGCAACGACGCCGAGTGGTTCTGCCACACGTGGCTGCAAAAGGACGAGCACGGTCGCATGACGAGCAGCCGGCGCGCGATCGAACCGTATGTCGTACCGCTCGACGACGCGGCGCGCGGCGCCTACCAGAAACTGCGTGTAGGCGCGCCGGCGCCGGTGTCCACGCATCAGCAGACAGGAGTCGCCCATGTCTAGCGTGCCGCACGATATCTATCAGCGCAGCACCGCGCCCGTCACGATCGATGAAGACCTTTGCATTGCCGACAAGGGCTGCACAGTCTGCGTCGACGTCTGCCCGCTCGATCTGCTCGCGATCGATACGACGAAGGGCAAGGCCTATATGAAGTTCGATGAGTGCTGGTATTGCATGCCGTGCGAGAAGGACTGCCCGACCCAGGCGGTTAAGGTCGACATTCCGTATCTATTGCGATGACGGTTGCGCTGGCACTCGTTTCGGCTGCGGACCGCAACCCGCGCTCGTAGTGCTTATTCACGACCGCTTCACGTGCTTCCTGCGCGATCCTGATCATGTGGAGCGGGATGATGCTGGAGTTCTGCTTTTCTCATGCGGCTTAAGCCTTTTTTCTTATTCAGTTATGGCCGACTCTTCACTGTTTCTGTTCGATCCCGACGCAAGCCCGCCGGAGGCCGCGCCGATGCTGGGCCGCCTCGCCGCGGAGGACGCAGCCGTGCGTCGCATCGCGCTGCTCGACCTCGCGGATCTCGAAGACGACGCTTTGCTCGCACCGATCTGCTCGGTGCTGGCCTCGGATCCGGCCGCGAGCGTGCGCGCGGAGGCCGCGCGCGTGCTGGGCGCCTGGGAGCGCGACGATATCGTCGATGCGCTCTGCGTCGCGCTTGCCGATGCCGATAACGCAGTGCGCGATGCCGCGGCGGAGAGCCTGGCCGGATTGAAGTCGGCGGATTTGGCGCCGGTGCTCGTCCGGCATCTCGGGCATGCCGCGCACGCCGCTCCGTTCGTCGCGCAAGCGGTGCTGCGGGCGCTGCGGGAATTGCGCGACGAGAGCGCGTTCGAACCGGCGCTGCGCGCGCTTGACTCAACCGACGCTGGTGTGCGGCTCGAGGCGGTCGGCGTGCTCGGCTGGCTGAAGGATGCCCGCGCGCTGATCCCGCTGACGCGCACCGCAACGCACGATGCCGACGCGGATGTGCGGCGGGCGGCGGTCGGCGCGCTGGGGCAGGGCGGTCACAGTGAGCCAGCCGATGAGGCCGCCATCCGCGACGCGTTGCTGCAGGCGCTGCGCGACGACGCGTGGCAGGTGCGCGAAGAGTCGGCGACTACGCTCGGCAAGCTGCGCGCACAGGTGGCGCTCGACGCGTTGCTCGGCGCGCTCGATGATCCGTACTGGCAGGTACGTCTGCAGGCGGCGCGCGCGCTCGGCAAGCTGGCGGACCGCCGTGCTGGCGGCGCACTCGCCGGACTGCTGACGCATGCCATCAGCAATCTGCGGAAGGAGGCCGCGCTTGCGCTTGGCGAACTCCGCGATCCGGCAGTCTTGCCGGCGCTGCATGACGCGGCCGGCGATCCCGATCCCGAGGTGCGCAAGGCAGTGCGGATCGCGTTCGCGCAGATCGGCACCCAGGCGGCATGATGGATGTTTCTGAATTAGATGCGCCGGTAACTATCTGTGTCGATCGCGGCTCGCGTAGGCTCGTGCTTGCCTGGGCGGACGGACGCGCCGTCGAGCTGCCCTTCGCGGTGCTGCGCGCGCAGTGCCCCTGTTCGTCCTGCCGACGTCTCACGCAACGACCGACGCCCGCCGATTTCGGCTCGATCGACGTGACGAGTATTCAGTCGATGGGCTACGGCGTGCAGTTCATCTTCAACGACGGGCACGAGCGCGGCATCTATCCGTGGGCGTTGCTTGCCGAAATGGGCTGGCGTGTCGGGCAAGTTATCCAAAATGGATAGAAAGTCATCCTGAGGTTTATTGGCTTGCTCGAGTTTGAGGCAATGCGTCTTTTTCCGTGATCTGCGTTCAATTTGCAGGTATTGCAATCGCCCCATGCGAGAAATCTGTGCCGACCGGTACGAAGCAACGCGTACCGTGACCTGCGGCGCCTTGTAAAGCCGCTCGAGGCGATGCGGCAGTAGCTCGCGCATATGCTCGCTGCGCAGGCCGGCAACGTGAAGCGAGCCCGCATACGGAAACTGGATGTCGCCGGACTGATCGACGATGAAGCCGGCCGGTGCATCCGCGGGACGAACCTGCGACTGCCCGGGCGCGCCAAGTGCGGCTGCGAGTTCAGGGTGATCACAGACGGTGATCTGCCGCACGTCGCCCGCTCCCAGCAGATAGGGCTGGGGCGCTTCGATCAGCGCGCTCGAACTGGCGCAGGCGGCTTCATCCGCCGTGCGGATTCGCGGCAGCAGCGATGCGTCGATCTCGGTTGGGCACCTGCAATGCGTCGGCGCTCACGCGCGCGCTCGCGTCTTGAGCGCCAGGTGCCGCCGACGTGGCCATATGCATGCCCGGCGCGACCGTGCAGGCGGTAAGCGCGAAAGCCGCGGCAAGCGCAGCTCCAGAACGCATGGATTTGCCGATGCACCTGCGCACCGGGATGTTGCACAACATGAGGTGACCTGTGTGATGCTTCGCCGCGCGACTGGATGCATCGCGGGCGAATTGCAACGACCAACCTTAGGAGACCGTGCAGGATGGGTTCGACTTCCCGACGGGATCGGCCAAAACTCGAATCGCTTCCGCAGGCGCGCTGTGCTACTTCAGGCGGCCGAGGCGGGAATGTGATCGAGGACGAGCAGCGAGGGATGATCGCCGGCTGTCCGGCCGCTTGAAATAGGATTGATATTAAGTATTCACTGAATAGTGCGCGGAGACGAAGTGCAGCATCGGCGTGCGCTCGCGCCCGGCTTTCGCCGGCAGGAGGGGGAAGGGAAAGTGGGAGGACAGCGTGCGATGGCCGGTCCGTCCGGCCATCGTGATGTGAACAATGCGGAGAGTCGATTTGCCGCGTCAAACCATGCGGCGGATCGACACGGCCAGAACGGCCGGTTTAGCGATCAGACGTCGAAGAACACCGTCTCACGCTCGCCTTGCATATGAATGTCGAAGCGGTAGGAGTTAAGGGCATCCGGATCGCGACGCGCGATCAGCGTCGCCCGCCGATCTGCCGGTACCGACTGCAGCACCGCGTCGGCTTCGTTCGCGGCGGCTTCGTCTTCGAAGTAGATCCGCGTGAAAGCGTGCAGCAGGATGCCGCGCATCAATACCGTGACGTTCAGGTGCGGCGCTTCGTCGGCGCCGGTGCTGGCCGGTTTCACCGTCTCGACGATGAACCGCTGCTGCGGATCCGTGCCCGTTCCGACCCGCGCGAAGCCGCGAAAGCCGGTCGCGAGCACATCGTCGCGCGACTGCGGGTAGCGTCCCTCTGCATCGACCTGCGTGACCTCGATCATCGCGTCGCCCACCGTGGCGCCTGCGCCGTCGAACACCTGGCCGACGATGCGGATGTGCTCGCCCCGCGCATCCGGGTCGACGACATTCGGCGTGAAGATGCTACGCAGATCGAAGTTATATTGCTCGGGGCACAGCCCGTAAGCGAAGTAGGGGCCGACGGTTTGCGACGGCGTTTGCTTGAGAGTCATGTTCAACGCTCCATCGGGGTTTCGTTGGGGCCGCGCAGCACGATGTCGAATTCGAAGCCCAGCGCGTACGCCTCTTCCGTGCGGTCGAGCGAGAAGCGCGCGATCAGCCGGTCGCGCGCCTGCTCGGGCGTGCCCTGGAAGATCGGGTCGTAGGCGAGCAGCGGGTCGCCGGGGAAATACATCTGCGTGACGAGCCGCGAGCCGAAGTAGTCGCCGAACAGCGAAAAGTGGATATGGTTCGGGCGCCACGCATTCGTATGGTTGCCCCACGGATACGCGCCTGGCTTGATCGTCATGAAGCGGTAGCGGCCGTCGTTGTCGGTCATGCAGCGGCCCGCGCCGAGGAAGTTCGGGTCGAGCGGCGCGTCGTGCTGGTCGGTCTTGTGGACGTAGCGGCCGGCCGCGTTCGCCTGCCACACTTCGACGAGGGTGTTGCGCACCGGCTTGCCGCCTTCGTCGAGCACGCGGCCCGTCACGATGATGCGTTCGCCGAGCGGCGCGCCGTTGCGTGCGGCGTTGCGTGTCAGGTCGCTGTCGAGCGGGCCGAGGTCGTCGGTGCCGTAGACCGGTGCGCGCTGGTCGCGCAGCTTTTCCTTGAGCGGAATCAGCGGCAGCGTCGGGCCGCGCAGCGAAGTCGAACGGTACTCGGGGTAACGGTAGATCGGATGCGACTCGAAGTCGCGGGGCGACAGGATCGTCTCGTCCATGGGGGCGTCTCCTTGGGGAATCGTTTTAGGTGACCAGGGGATGAGGAGACTTTATAGAATGGCGAAGGTTATGCAAAATGATGTTTTTTCGCATCTCGTATAACCAACCGTTATGCAAAGAAGCCTTGCCGACAGCCGGGTCAAATTCCGCCACCTGCAGTGTTTTCTCGCGGTCGCGCAGTTCGGCAGCGTGCAGCGCGCGGCCAGCAGCCTGTCCATTACGCAGCCGGCGGTGTCGAAGACCGTCGCGGAACTGGAAGCGATTCTCGGCGTGAAGCTGTTCGAGCGCGGCCGCCATGGCGCCGTCACCACGCGCGAAGGCCAGCTGTTCATGCCGCACGCGAACGCCTGCGTGAGCGCGCTGCGTCAGGGCGTCGACCTGCTCGCACGCGACGAAGGCGCGGCCGCCGCGACCCTGGATATCGGCATCCTGCCGACTGTCGCGACCGCGCTCGTGCCGCCCGTGCTCAAGCAGTTCGCGGTGCAGTGGCCGAGGGTGATCGTCCGTCTCGTCACGGCCGCGAACAGCGAGCTGCTGGAGCGGCTGAAGTCCGGGGCGATCGAGCTGGCCGTCGGCCGGCTGGCCGATCCCGAACGGATGGTGGGGCTCGGCTTCGAGCAGCTCTATAGCGAGCCGCTGGTGGTGGTCGTGCGGGCCGGGCATCCGGCCGCGGTCGGCAGCGCGCCGCTGCAGGTCACGTCGATGTTCGAGCGCTTTCCGGTCGTGCTGCCGCCGGTTGGGACGCTGATCCGCCAGTCCGCGGAGAGCCTGCTGTCCGCGTGGGGCGCGACGCCGCTGCCGGCCTTCGTCGAAGTGCTGTCGGTGTCGATCGGCCGCGCGTTGGCGCTCGAGAACGACGCCGTCTGGTTCGTCCCGGCGAGCGCTGTCGAACACGACCTCGCACACGGCGTGCTGGTACAGCTGGCAGCGCCGCTCGCGGGCATGGAAGAACCGGTCGGGCTCGTGTTGCGGTCCGACACACAGCCGACGGCGGTGGGCCGGGCGATGATCGAGGCGATCCGCGACGTGGTGCGCCAGCGGCTCGCGCCCGCGGTCGATCGACCTCGCAGGCGCGGATTGCGCTAAGCTGGCTCGAGCATCGCCAGCCGGCCGACGACCAGTGGCCGCAGCGGCGTTCAGCCGATGCAGGGGACTTTTCAGGCGTGTACCGGATGGTACAAAATTGCGGTTTGTTCGACCGTGCGGGCGACGCGCCGGAAACGGGCCTGTCACACGGCGCGGTTTGAATGGGCGCGAGCAGCGTGTACATCGCGCGGCCGCGTGTCACGGGTGAAAAGGAACGCCGGAACCGGAATGAAAACAGGATCAGGAGAGAGTGCCATGGCCAGCGACTTGCCGAACCGGCCCGACGCCCAGCGCGCCGCGCAGGACGTCGGGCACAACCCGCTCGGCACCGCCGGGCTCGAATTCGTCGAATTCGCGGCGCGCGATCCTGCGCGTCTCGCGACGATTTTCGGGCAGCTGGGCTTCACGGCCGTTGCGCGGCACGTCAGCAAGAACGTCACGCGCTACACGCAAGGCGAGATGAATTTCCTGCTGAACGCGGAGCCCGACTCGTTCGCCGCGCGTTATGCCGAGGAATACGGCACCGGCGTGTGCGCGATCGGCATTCGCGTCGCCGATGCGCGGCACGCGTTCGACTGCGCGATCGAACTCGGCGCATGGGCATTCGAAGGCGAACGCATCGGCCAGGGCGAGTTGCTGATTCCCGCAATCCAGGGCATCGGCGATTCGCATATCTATTTCGTCGACCGTTGGCGCGGTCATGGCGGCGTGATGGAAGGCGGCGGCAGCTCGTCGATTTTCGACATCGATTTCCGTGCGCTCGAAGCGGGCGACGTCGCGACCGCCGGCCAGCCGCGGGCCGGCACCGGCCTCGTCGCCGTCGATCACCTGACGCAGACGGTCGGCGCGGGCCGGATGCAGGAGTGGATCGACTTTTACCGCGACCTGCTGAATTTCCGCGAGATCCACGAGCTTCACGCGAACTGGCATGTCTCGGCGGAATCGCGCGTGATGGTGTCGCCGTGCGGCGCGATCCGGATTCCGCTGTATGAAGAGGGCACGCGGCGCACGAGCCTGATGCACGACTATCTGCCGGATCATCCCGGCGAGGGGGTGCAGCACATCGCGCTCGCCACCGACGACATCTTCGCGTGCGTCGAGCGGTTGATGGCGAACGGCCTGCGCTTCGTCGAGCCGCCGCCGCGCTACTACGAGCAGATCGATGCGCGGCTGCCGGGACATGGTCTCGACGTGGAGCGTCTGAAACGCTGCCGGATTCTCGTCGATGGCGAGACGAGCGGCGACGGCGGTCCGCAGTTTTTCTTCCAGACCTTCGTCGAACGGCACGCGGGCGAGATTTTCTTCGAGATCGTCCAGCGTCGGGGGCATCATGGCTTCGGCGAAGGCAATCTTGCCGCGCTGGCGGCGGCGCGCACGGGCGCCTGATGCGGTTCGATCACGCCCGCGCGCAGTCGTCGCGGTCGTGATGCCGAACCCGCGCGCGCATCAGCTTTTCGATTCTCCGGGCGGACGCGGCATCTCGACGTTCGTCGCCATCCACAGCACCTCCGCGTCTTCGTCGCTCGTCGAAATCGCCGCATGACCGGTGCGGCTGTCGAAGTACAGACTGTCGCCCGCGTTGAGGTCGGTCGGCGCGTACAGCTCCGAGTAGAGCCGCACGCTGCCGCTGATCACGTACAGAAACTCTTCGCCTTCGTGGCGGCCCCAGTCGTCGAACGCGTCAAGCGTATGCGCCGAGATGCGGATGCGGAACGGCAGCATCGCCTTGTGCGCGAGATCGGTGGCGAGCAGCTCCATCTGGTAGCCGCGATACGCGTGCCGCTGACCTGCATCTTTGCGCGTGAGCGCGCGACGACCGCTCGCGCTGAGCTTCGGTGTCGAGCCGAACAGTTCACCGAGATCGATCTTCAGTCCGACGACGATCTTCTGCAGCACGTCGAACGTCGGCGACATCAGGCCGTTTTCGATCTTCGACAACGTCGAGCGCGATACGCCGCACAGGCGGCTCGCGGTTTCGAGCGTCAGGTCGTGCGCGAGCCGCGCGGCGCGCACGCGACGCCCGAGATCGGCGCTCGAAGACTCGGCGGGTTTGGTGAGATTGGCGTCCATGAAATACAGGAAAACGGGCGCCGGCGGGGCGCTGTGTTTCCGATCATAACATCTGCTCGAAGCGTTCCAGTGCGGGCGGAATTCGCGTTCCAGGCGAATTCCGCCTTTCTGATCGGAAACGCGATTGCGTGGGCCGCGCTGCCGTCGTCGCCAGGCGTTTCTCCACATTCGTAAAAGAAAGCGACAGCATCGTTGCGTTCGACGCGTGCTCATCGATCGTCTGCATCCCTTACTGGTACACGATTCGCGGCACGCACGGCCCACCGGAAGGTAAGGCGTGGAAAGGCGAATTGTGTGTACCGAAGTTTGTGGGGGCCAAAAAAAGTTTGATGAAGCGTTTGTGTCTTGTTATGTTTCCTCTGCCTCGCGAGACAGCTACCTGGTTTGAGTGAAGACAGCCTGTTCGCGTCGTTTCGCAGTTTCACGTTTCGCAGTTTCATTCGCTGACGTCCGCGCTTCGGTCGCCTGCTCTGCAGCAGCAGCGACGGTGCGCGTCCATCGACGTCGGACCATATCGAACCCTTAGGGATTCGCCTTCTGATGGCGGAGGATGACGCACGTCCAGCGAAATCGAATCGTTCAGGAAAAGAATTTAGGTATACGAATCAGTTAAATAGAGGTTCGCGCTCGACCCGTGCCACGCGGACTGGAACGGGAGGTTCACAAGATCTCCTGGGAATGGGGCTTTCCTTATTGCATAGAGAGAGGGGGATCATGAAACAACGGGGTTTGACGCTGGCCATCAGAAATATCGTCTGGGCCGAACTTGCATTGTCCGCAGCGATGGCGGGACCGGTATTCGCGCAGAGCCAGACGGCGACCGCGGCGGCGGCCACTTCAGGCGCGTCCGCGACGGCGGCGACGGATACGCCGGCCTCCGCGAGCGCAACGGCCGCGGCGCCGGCCGCTGCATCGGGAGCATCGGCAGCATCGGCATCGGGTTCCGTGCAGAAGATGCAGGGCATCCAGGTCACCGGTTCGCTGATTCGCAGCTCCGACAAGGTTGGCTTCAACCAGGTGCAGAAGGTCACGCAGAAGGACATCCAGGACAGCGGCGCGGTCAGCGTGGCGGACTATCTGCGCGACACGGCGGCCAACTCCGCGAACAGCTGGAACGAAGGGCAGAGCGGCAATTTCGCGGCGGGTGCGTCCGGCATCGCGCTGCGCGGTCTGAGCGAGAAATACACGCTCGTGCTGGTGGACGGTCAACGCGTCACGCCGTATGCGTTCTACTCGAACAGCGTCGACTCGTTCTTCGACCTGAACACGCTGCCGCTCAACATCATCGATCACATCGACATCGTGAAGACGGGCGCCGTCTCCGAATATGGTTCAGATGCGGTCGCGGGCGTGGTCAACATCATCACGAAGCACAACTACCAGGGGCTGCAGCTCGACGGCAATCTCGGCTCGTCGGTCGACGGGCATGGCGGCAATGGCACCGGCAAGTTCGGCATTCTCGGCGGCTTCGGCAACCTGACGTCGGACGGCTACAACTTCACGGTGGCCGCAAGCGTCTACAAGACGAACGGTTCGTCGCTCGCCGATCGCGACGCCACCGCCAACGAAGACTTCAGCAACTTGCCTGGCGGTTCGTCGCTGCTCGCGCCGTCGTACTGGACGACCGCATCCGGCAGCCTCGCCGCGTTGAGCAGCTGCCCGTACGGCAGCACGGTGAAGTCGGCCGCGACCAACGCATCGACCGCGGGATCGACGGGAACGATATGCGGATACAACGCCGCGAGCCAGATGTCGATCGTGCCGGAGAGCGAGCGCGCGAATGCAAAGATTCACGGCGACTTCAAGATCGACGACAACACGACCGCGTTCGTCGACTTCTGGGAGAGCTACAACCAGACGAAGCAGAACCAGGGCGTGTGGAAGAACACGGTGGACGGTTCGACGCTCGTCTACGACGCCTCGACTGGTCTGCTGTCTGGCTTCAACAATACGGTGCCGGCAAGCAATCCGTACAACCCGTACGGCACTGCGACGGCGTTGACGTACACGTTTCCGAAAACCGTCACAGACACGACGAACTCTGAATTCTGGCGCGCGTCGACCGGCGTGAAGGGTTCGTTCAGCCTGCCGCACCTCGGCGACTGGGACTGGCAGACGTCGTATGGCCACTCCGAGAGCATCGTCGACAACACCATCTCGAACCAGCTCAACGCGAAGGTGCTCGAGGAAATCTACCAGGACGGCACGTACGATTTCGCGAATCCGTCAGCGACGCCGAATGCCACGAACGGCCTCTACATGGACGCGACCAACATCGCGGTGTCGAAGCTCGACGTGGTGGACGCAACGCTGTCCACGCCGAACCTTTTCCACCTGCCAACCGGCGATGTCGGCTTTGGTATCGGCGCGCAGGCGTTCCACCAGACTGAAGATCTGAGAGAAGGCTATGAGAGTACCGAAGGCCTGATCGTCAATCCGGATCTGCAGACGGTGAATGGTGCGCGCAGCGTGGGCGCCGTCTACTACCAGTTCGACATCCCGCTGCTTCGCAACCTGACGTTCAGCCAGTCGGGCCGCTACGACCACTACAGCGACGTGGGCGGTGCGTTCTCGCCGCGCTTCGCGCTGCGATACCAGCCAGTCAGCGCATTCACGACGTACGCTTCGTATAGCCGGGGATTCCGCGCACCGACCTTCGTCGAGGATGGCAACTCGAAGAGTCTGGGCTACCAGACTGACCCGTCGGGCGACGACGTGACCACGGTCACCGAGGGCAATTCGAAACTCGAGGCCGAGCGGACGAAGAACTTCAACATTGGCTTCCAGCTGTCGCCGGCGAGGAACACAGACCTCGGGTTCGACTGGTACCGCATTCATATCGACAACGTGATCGGCGAAAACTGGAATACGGCCACGGCCGTGACGGATTCCAGCGGAAATGTCGAGTACTACGAACTTCAATACCAGAATCTCGGATCGCTCGACA
The DNA here is from genome assembly GCF_003443895.1 of Paraburkholderia phosphatilytica. Taxonomy (GTDB): domain Bacteria; phylum Pseudomonadota; class Gammaproteobacteria; order Burkholderiales; family Burkholderiaceae; genus Paraburkholderia; species Paraburkholderia phosphatilytica. The sequence goes on from NZ_QQOA01000006.1 coordinate 83,643, forward strand.
CGAGCGGTTTCGAGGCCTCGTTCCGCCAGGCGCTGCCGACGAAGATCGGTACGTTCACGCTGTCGGCGGACTGGGCCTACGTCGACACGTTCTGGTTCTCCCAGGACGGAACCGAGTACAACGGTGCGGGCAACAACCTGCTGATCAGTCAGCCGTTCGGCGGCAGCTTCCCGCGCTGGCGCGGCAACACCACGTTGAGCTGGGCGTGGCACAAGTGGAACGCGGCGCTGACGTGGCTGTACACCGGTCCATACACGCAGGCCATCGACACGTCGGCCGGCAACGCGGGCAAGGTTGCGTCGTACAGCCAGTTCAATCTGATGATGACGTACAGCGGTTTCAAGAACTGGACGGTCTACGGGGGCGTCAACAACCTCTTCAACCGCGTACCGCCGTGGGATTCCGTCTGGGCCTATTCGCTGTCGCAGACCGGGTATGACCAGTCGCTCTACGAGTACTACGGGCGCTACGTGCAGATCGGTGCGACCTACAAGTTTTGACGGTTTCGCATAGATCGCATCGAGGCTGCGGCATGCTCCCTGGGGAATGCCGCAGCCTTGTTTTTCTCAAGTACGTTGAGCCTCAAGCCACGTTCACAACCTCTCCATCGTCCTCGTCGTCATCCTGCCACTCGTCGCCGAACAGCTCCGGTTTGTCGAACGCCTGCAGCGCCGCGTAGTGCGCGTCGCAATCGTCGTGCAAAAGACTCGCGGCAATGCCCTGCGCGAGACGCTTCGCGCCGGTCGTCACTGCCGGAATATCGCCGGACAGCTTGCCCGCGCTCGCGGTCGCCGAGTAGTTGAACAGGTGGAGTCGGCTGAGCTCTGGCGTGCGTCCTTCAACCTTCTCCTGGCACTCGAACGCGTAGCCGAGATACGGCGAATTCGCGAGCTCCGTGTTGTGCGGCTCGCCGCGTGCATCGAATGCGTCCTTCCACAAACGGATGTTGTCGACGAACGCCGCAAGCTCCGGCCGCACTTCGAGTTCGGTACTGAAGCCCGTCGCGAAGACGATGAAGTCGACCGGATAGCGGCCGCGCGGCGTGTGCACGACGAGCGCATCGCCGCGCTCGTCGATACGTTCCACCGGACTGCCCAGATGAAAGTGCGCATGGTCGTGACGCGACACGCGCAGCGTGCTGCTGCGCGGCGGTGGAGTCTGCGTCGCCGCCGCGTAGGTGTTGATGCGCCACTTCCAGTCGTCGGGCAGCGACGCGAAGCCGTGCACGAGCCCCGGGCTCGACACGCCGGTCAGCTTGTTGATCCGCGGCAGATCGCGCCGCCGCACGAACAGATCGAGCCGCGCGGCGCCGGCTTCGAGCGCCGTCGCCGCATTGTCCATTGCCGATGCGCCGGCGCCGACCACCGCGACGCGCTTCCCGCGCAATGCCGCGAAGTCGATGTCGTCGGCGGAATGCGCCCAGCGGCGGCGATCCAGCGTGCGTGCCAGCGCGGGCACCTGCGGCTGACCGCCGCCGTCGCGGCCGGTCGCGAGCACCACATGGCGCGCGAGCGCGCGCTCGTCGCCCGAGGGTGTGGTCAGGAGAACTTCGAACAGGCCTTCGCTGGCAGGCCGAATTTCACGCACGGTCGTCAGGCTGTCGATCTCGAGTCCGAGCACGCGGCGATACCAGACGAGGTAGTCCATCCACTGTTCGCGGGGAATCTTGTCGAGCATCTGCCATGCATCGAGGCCGAACTGCGCTTCGAACCATGCGCGAAACGTCAGCGCCGGCAAGCCGAGGCATGGACCCGTCAGATCCTTCGGAGAACGGAGCGTTTCCATGCGCGCGAAGGTGATCCATGGACCTTCGAGGCCAGCCGGCGCCCGGTCGACGATGCGCAGATTATCGACGCCGAGCAGCTTCAACGCGCCCGCCGCCGTGAGCCCGCACATGCCACCGCCGACGATCAGCACGTCCGTGACCGCCGTGCCGTCCACCGAGCGACGCGGCACCCAGCTCTTCGCCGGCAGGCACAACCATTCGAGATCCTGCCGCAGCCGCGCTTCCAGCTCCGCGAGCGACGCGAGTTTCGTCGACGCTGCATCAGCCATGACGGCCTCCGCTTGCCGCGGTCTCGCGCGCCTGGGGCAGCACCGGCTCGCCGAGCGTTTGCATCAGACGGTTGGCCCACGCGAAGATCGCGGTGACGTGCGAGAAGTCGAGAATCTCGCCGTCTGTGAGACCGAGTGTTCGCAGCGGCGCGACGTCGGCCACGTCGAACGCGGCGGTATCGAGCGTCAGGCGGCGCGCGTAGCGCATCAGCGCGGTTTCGCGTTCCGTTGCGCCATCCGCGTACGGATCGGCGAACACGCGCGCGACGAGCGCCGGGTCCTTCGTCAGCTGGTTCAGGCGTTGCGCGTGAACCGAGGCGCAGTACGGGCAGCCGTTCACGGTCGAAACGACGAGCGCGGCCAGTTCGCGCTCGGCGCGCGACAGGCCGCCCGGCGCATACATGATCGCGTTGTAGGTGGCGCTGCGTTCGCGCAGCACGTCAGGATGGTGGACGAGCGTCAGGTAGTACGGCGACTGGCGCGCGGTCGGGCCGCTTTCGTCGAGCACGGCCAGCTGTTCTGCCGATGCCGCCGCGATCGCCACCGGCGTGAGCCACGAATGCCAGTCGAGCGGTTCCGCGGTGAAGCCATGATGACGCACGACGGCGGTAGCGGGCTGCGCCGGGGCATGGCCGTCCGTATCGCGCGAACCGCCGGCGAGCGCCCGAACGGCGATCGCCACGCGCGCCTGGAACGCGACATAGCCGATCAGTTGCGACAGCGTCACGATGCCCGCGTCGTCGAGACCGGCGGATTGCAGCGCGGCGATGGCGGCGCGATCGCATGCATGCGGCGTCAGCGTCACGCGTGCGACGTGATCCAGCACCGCGCTTTCGAGCGCCGCATCGGATACCTGACCCGCGGTCAACGCGACACGATCGAGTTGCTCGAGATAAAAGCGGGCGAGCGCGGGCTCGTCGGTGAGCGTCGCGACTTTCGCGGCGCTCGCAAAACGCAGGCGCAGACCGAGCGGACCCGGCGCGTCGACGAACAGCGCATCGAAGGTCGCCTGGATCGATGCCGCGATCTTCGGCCGATGTTGCCGGATAGCCCGCGCGATCTGCGGGTCTGCCGGCGTCGCGACCAGATCGATCACGTCGTCGGCGGCTTGAGCGAGTGTCAAGTCAGGCTCCTTGTTCTGTGTGAATTGCGGCAGCACGCATGGCAGCGCGGCATGCGTGCTGCGCGTGCGCTGCTTGTGCGTGGCGACATTACGATTCGAGCGTGCCGAACCTGGCGTTCGCCGGCTCTGCAGGCGGTTCGCGTTTCATGCAGATCACCGCGATCAACCCGAGCGACAAACCGATCATCACGTACATGACCGGCGCGAGCGGCGAACCGGTCAGCTTGATCAGCCAGGTCACGAAAAACTGCGCGAAGCCGCCGAAGATCAGCACGGCCACGTTGTTCACGATCGCCAGCGACGTCGCGCGAATCCGCACCGGGTAGAGTTCCGCGAGCGTCGTGCAATACACGCCGAGGAAGGTCGCGCTGAACACGCCCGCGACAACCTGGGTGAACAGCAGCCGGCCAATCGACGGTTCCGCGGTGACCCACGTGTAGAGCGGATACAGCGTGACGAGGTACAGGCCGAGCGACCACAGCAGCAGACGCTTGCGGTCGTAGCGGTCCGAAGCTGCGCCCGCGATCGGCACGACGATCAGCATCACGATCGCCGCGATCATCTGCACCATGAAGCTCTGTGACACGGGCAGCTTCAGCACCTGCTTCGCGTAGGTGACCGTATAGCCGAACGTGACGTAGAACGACACCGCGCTCGCCACGACCATCCCCATCCCGATCAGATACTTGCGGCCCGGCTCTTTCAGTTCGGCGGCGAGCGCCTGCGAACGCGTCTTCGCGTGGGTCAGCATCTGCGTGAACGCTGCGGATTCCATCACGCTGCGACGCATGTACAGCGTGATCGGCACGATCACGAGCCCGACCGCGAACGGGATGCGCCACGCGCCGGCCGCCTGCTGCGCCGGCGTGAACGCGAGCGTCACGACCATGCCGAGCGCGGCGCCGAGCACCTGCGCCATCAGCTGGCCGGTGATCTGCCACGACCCGAAGAAGCCCGCGCGGCCAGGCGGCGCGAGCTCGATCAGGAAAGCGGTCGACGTGCCGAACTCGCCGCCCACCGAGAACCCTTGCAACAGACGCGCGATCAGGATGATGAACGGCGCCGCGAAACCGGCGCTCGCGTAGGTGGGCGCGAAGGTGATCAGCAGCACGGACAAGGCCATCAGCAGCATGCCGAGCGTCATCGCGGCCTTGCGTCCGCGCCGGTCGCCATAGATACCGAGCAGCACGCCGCCCACCGGCCGCATGAAGAAGCCGGCGCCGAACAGCGCCGTGGTCAGCAGGATCGCGTTGAGGTCGCTGCCGGGCAGCGCCGGGTTGACGGGGAAGAACAGCTTGCTGATCACCGGCGTCATCACCGCGAAGACGGTGAAGTCGTACCACTCCATCGCGTTGCCCAGCACCGCGGCTATCGCGCCTCGGCTTTTGCTCGATTGTGCTTGCATCGTTATGTCCCGGTTGGATAGGCCTCTAGGCGGCGGTTGGTTCGACCACGCGCGGCAGCGGTCTGTTATGGGCCGCTGGTCTTTTGCTGAAAGCGTTCAACGGCCTTGTGCGCCAAGTCTATCCGCATGCGACGGGAATAAAAAACTGAATTGCTGATATCGATTCACGAATAAATAGCAAAAAATTCTGCGCGACGCAGTCTTGCTGCGGTCAGAGACGGGGCAACGACGGGAGGAAGAGAACGTCGGTTCGGCGCGACGACTAGCCGGCGGGTGTGTCTGCCATCGTGCCGGCACTCGCGTTCGCGCGTGCGATGCGGCGAGCCTGGCGCGGCAGCACGACGTACATGCCCCACGGCACGAGCACGAGCAACTGGAGAAGCGGCAGAAAGCGAAGCAGCGCGGGCGGCACGATCACGTTGACGACGATCGCGCCGAGTACTGACCAGAAGCACGTGGTCAAACCGAGCAGGGTGGTTTGCATGAAGGTCAGCGACCCACGTGTGATCAGCGCGTGCGCGGCGAATGCGTGTTTCGTCACGTAGCCCGTGAGCGGCGCGGCTAGCAGCAAAAGCAGCAGGATCGGTATCAGCGTCCTGAACAGGAGGAACGCTGCGAGTGGCAGGAACGGGTCCCACCAGTGCACGTAGAACTGGATGAGTGTCCACGGAAACGGCATGGCAGCCGGTTCGCCATGTGTGACCGCGTGGAAGAACAAGAGGGCTGGCAGCGTGCAGGAGCCGGTCACGAGCACCGTCCACAGTATCCAGCGCCGCCACACGCACGACCACCACAACGCTAGCCGGCGACGCGTATTCATCGGTGGCGACATCCGGAACATCGCGCGGCCGTCGGTGAACCAGAGCAGTACCAGCACGACGGCAAGCACCGCGCAGAGCCACGTCAGCCCGTAGACGTAGCCGATCTGAGCCTGAGCGATCGACGCGGTCGATGTCGTCGAGAAGTGCTGAAGATGTTGCGCGATGTACGCGGATGGGTCGGTTGGGGGAGTCCCTTCGGTGGTTGCCATGTCATCCGTCCTCCGGCAATGCGGGCCAGCGTCACAGGCGGCTTGCGCCCACGTTGCGTACCTTGCGTACGTTGAGTAGAACGCGAACTGGGAAGGACATTTGCATACCGGACGGCGAAGCGCAACGCCGTCTGCGATCTTCACCCGGACCGCATAGCCGGCGTTGTCGCGCGATGTCGCGCTGAGTCGATCAGCGCGGCGGTGCGCTTATTTGGCAAACAGCGACGCGATGTTCGCGAACGCCTTCAGTTCGAGCGCGTTACCCGACGGATCCAGGAAGAACATGGTCGCCTGTTCGCCGACTTCGCCCTTGAAGCGGATGTACGGCTCGATGACGAACTCGATGCCGGCGTCGGTCAGTTTCTTCGCGGCGGCCTCCCACTGCGCCATCGACAGCACCACGCCGAAGTGGCGCACCGGCACGCCGTGTCCGTCGACCGCGCTGGTCTGGCGATGGCCGGTTTCGTCCGGCGCGAGGTGGGCGACGATCTGGTGGCCATAGAAATTGAAGTCGACCCATTCGTCGGAACTGCGGCCTTCGGGGCAACCGAGCAGATCGCCATAGAACTCGCGCGCGGCCGCGATGCTGTGAACTGGAAAGGCAAGGTGAAACGGAGGCAGGCTGGTTGTGGTGTCCATGATCGGTTGAATGACAGTGGGGTGGAATGCAGTCTATATATGACGAAACCAATTGAAAAACGATATATTTTCGACCTAAGCATCGAAAATTTTGATGAATCGACACCATGCTGCGTGAACTCAGGACCTTCCTTGCCGTGGTTCGCCACGGGACCTTCGCGGGCGCCGGCTCGCACATCGGCCTGACGCAGTCGGCCGTCAGCGCGCAGATCCAGCGGCTCGAAGAGGAGCTGGGGTTCGCGCTGTTCGACCGCACCGGACGCGCGGCGACGCTCAACGCGGCCGGTCGCCAGACGGTGGAGCTTGCCGAGGAACTGCTGTCGGTCTATGCGCGGCTCGCGGACCGCGGCCGTGGCGCCGACCAGTCCGGGCTGCTGCGCGTGGGGGCCATCGCTTCGGCGCAGACGTCGTTTCTGGTCGGCGCGATCCGGCGCTTCCGCGACGAGGCGCCGGGCTGGCGGATCCGTGTGGTTCCGGGTGTGTCGCTGAATCTGCTGGCGCAGGTGGATTCCGGCGAACTCGACCTCGCGGTGATCATCAAGCCGCCGTTCGCGCTGCCGGCCGAACTCAACTGGCGCACGCTCGCAATGGAGCCGTTCGCGCTGCTCGTGCCGCGGCGTCTTTCGAAACAGCCATGGCGCGAACTGCTGGCGTCCGAGCCATTCATCCGGTACGACCGGAGTTCGTTCGGCGGACGCGTCGTGGACCGCTTTCTGCGCAAGCTTCGGATGACCGTGCACGATGTAGTCGAGCTCGACGAGTTGCAGGGCATCGTGGGTCTCGTCGCGCAGGGCGCGGGCGTGGCGATCGTGCCGCAATCGGCCGGACTGCATCTGCCGAGGAGCGTGACCACGCTATCGCTCGGTGACGATACGTTCGTGCGGGAAATCGGGCTCGTGGAGCGCAGCGCGCATGGTCAGCAGTCCGCGGCGGAGCATTTTGCGGACTGCGTGCACACCGTGACGGAAGCGTTGCGGCGGCGTTGACCGGCTCAGGACGCGGACTGCGAGCGGGTCGCGTCGATATGGCCCTGCGTGGACTTCGCGGTATCCGCCTGCGACGGATCGATGGAGGCTGGGGTGCTGGACGTACTGCCGCTTGCGTCGTCCTGCTGCACGCGATGATCGATCACGCTGTTCTGCAGGATCGCGCACATCACCACGAGCAGCGCGATCGCGATCGCGGCAAGCCCGGAATAGCCGGCAATCTTGAGGCCCTTCATGATGCTTTCTCCCGTAGTAGGAACCCCTGAAACCGAGGCACACACGGCCTTTCTGCGGACCGTGCAGCAGCAATGTAGCAGGCCGCGATGCAGGTTGTGCGACAGGCGCGAAAAATAGTCGACACGCGTTGGACCGGCGCAAAATGGCTAGATTCAATGCGCATCGATCCGCCTTACGCAAGCGGCGGGCCCGTTCCGTTTCGTGTTTGTTCGCAGGCGCTCTCGCCGCGTGGCGATGGGTGGATATGTTCGTGCGACTGCTGGCGTAACCCGCCGCTACGGCGCAGGAATTTCGGATCGGAAACGACCGGGAGCGCTGCGGGTGCAGCGCCGTAAAACAGCAGGTCGGGTACATCGCGTGGCCTCGCAGCGACTGGGAAAGCCCACAGCATGACAGCGAAACTGGCTTTGAGTGTACTCGTCCATTTGGCCAGTTGCTGCGACAGCGACCGGCGTGTATAGTCGCCGGACACAGTTTGTTTCTGATCGGAAATCAAAGGAATCTCGATGAACACGACCTCCATCCTTGCCGATCTCGGCATTTCCGCAGCCGCGCAGGGCGGCGACCTCGCAGTCCACTCGCCGGTTTCGGGCGAACTGATCGGTAACGTAAAAACCAGCTCGCTTGCCGACGTGGATACCGCGCTGGCCCGCGCGCGCGAAGCATTCGACACCTGGCGCAACGTGCCCGCGCCGCGCCGCGGCGAACTGGTGCGCCTGCTCGGCAACCGGCTGCGCGAGAAGAAGCAGGCACTCGGCGCGCTCGTGTCGCTCGAGGCCGGCAAGATTCTCCAGGAAGGCCTGGGCGAAGTGCAGGAAATGATCGACATCTGCGACTTCGCGGTCGGGCTGTCGCGCCAGCTCTACGGTCTGACCATTGCCTCCGAGCGTCCGGGGCACCGGATGGGCGAAACCTGGCATCCGATGGGCGTGTGCGCGGTGATCTCGGCGTTCAACTTCCCGGTCGCGGTCTGGTCGTGGAATGCGGCGCTGGCGCTCGTCTGCGGCAACGCGGTCGTGTGGAAGCCGTCCGAGAAAACGCCGCTCACCGCGATCGCGGTGCACCACCTGATGGAAGAGGTGCTGAAGGAATTCGGCGACGCGCCCGCGGGCCTGGCGGCGCTGATCGTCGGTGGCCGCGAGGTGGGCGCGAAGCTGGTCGCGGACCCGCGTGCGTCGATCGTCAGCGCAACCGGCAGCACGGGAATGGGCCGTGCCGTCGGCGTCGAAGTCGCGAAGCGCTTCGGCCGGTCGATCCTCGAACTGGGGGGCAACAACGCGGGCATCATCGCGCCGAGCGCGGACCGCGAGCTTGCATCGCGCGCCATCCTGTTCTCCGCCGTCGGTACGGCGGGGCAGCGCTGCACGTCGCTGCGACGCCTGTTCGTGCATGAAAGCGTGTACGACGAAACGGTCGCGCGGCTCAAGCAGCTCTATGCAAAGGTGCCGATCGGCAACCCGCTCGAAAAGGGCACGCTGATGGGCCCGCTGATCGACCAGCAGGCATTCGCGCGGATGCAGGAAGCGCTGCAGCAGGCGAAGAGCGAGGGCGGCACGGTGACCGGCGGCGAGCGCGTCGAGGTGGCGGGCCTGGCCGGCGGCTACTACGTGCGGCCCGCTATCGTCGAGATGCCGTCGCAGTCGGACATCGTGCTGACCGAAACCTTCGCGCCGATTCTCTACGTGATGCGCTACCGCGACTTCGACGAAGCGGTGGCGGGCAACAACGCGGCACACCACGGTCTCTCGTCGTGTGTGTTCACCACGGATCTTCGCGAAGCCGAGCGGTTCCTGTCGGCGTCGGGCAGCGACTGCGGTATCGCGAACGTGAACATCGGGCCGAGCGGCGCGGAAATCGGCGGCGCGTTCGGTGGCGAGAAAGAAACCGGCGGCGGCCGCGAATCGGGCTCGGACGCATGGAAGGCCTACATGCGCCGCGCGACGAACACGGTCAACTACTCGTCGGCACTGCCGCTCGCACAAGGGATCGATTTCAACATCGACTGATCGCGCGTGCGCCGGGACGACGGCGACAACATCAAGTGTGCCAGGCGGAGCGAAGCGTGAGTTCAAAGGTCGTGATTGTCGGCGGCGGCGTGGTGGGAAGTTCGATCGCCTATTTTTTGCGCATGAACGACCCAACGGTCGACGTGACGGTGATCGAGCGCGATCCGACGTATGCGCGTTCGTCTTCGGCGTTGTCGGCGGCATCGATCCGCCAGCAGTTCTCGACGCCGTTGTCGATCCAGATGTCGCTGTTCGGCATCGACTTCCTGCGCTCGATCGGCGAACGTCTGCAGATCGACGGTTCGAAGCCGTCGATCGATCTGCACGAAGGCGGCTATCTGTTTCTCGCCACGCCGGCCGGCGAATCGACGCTGCGCGAGAATCACACGTTGCAGCGCGCGCTGGGGGCGGACATTACGTGGCTCGACCGCGATGGGCTCGCGGCGCGCTTCCCGTGGCTCAACACCGATGATCTCGTCGCGGGCACCTATGGCGAGAGCGGCGAAGGCTGGTTCGACGGTTACGGGCTCGTGCAGGCGTTGCGCAAGAAGGCGCAGGCGCTCGGCGCGCGCTACGTCGCCGATGCGGTGGCGGCGGTGCGTCGCGATGGGCGGCGCGTCACGCATGTGCAGACGGCACACGGCGAAACGTTCGCGTGCGACTTCATGGTGAATGCGGCAGGGGCGTGGGCGCGCGGGATTGCGCAGATGCTCGATATCGAACTGCCGGTGTTCGCGCGTCGCCGCAGCATCTTCAACGTCAGTTCGCCGGCACGTCTCGAGCGCGCGCCGCTGCTCATCGATCCGTGCGGCGTGTATTTCCGTCCGGAGGGCACGACGTACATCTGCGGCACGTCGCCGTCCGCGGACAACGATCCGGACGATCTTCCGCTCGACGAAGTCGATCATGCGCTGTTCGACGAAGTGATCTGGCCTGCGCTCGCGCATCGCGTGCCGCAGTTCGAGGCGTTGCGCGTCGAACATTGCTGGTCCGGCTACTACGAGTACAACGTGCTCGATCAGAACGCGATCATCGGTGAGCACCCCGACATCGACAACTGCATCTTCGCGAACGGCTTCAGCGGGCACGGTCTTCAACAGGGACCGGCAACCGGGCGAGGCGTTGCGGAGCTGATCCTGCACGGCGGCTATACGACGCTCGATCTGTCCGGTCTGGGTTTTGCCCGCGTGCTGGAAAATCGTCCGATCATCGAGAAGAACGTCGTGTAGTGCCGCCGCGATCGGCGAGCGGTTGAGACGTGCGATCGCGGCGTGCCCTGCAGCGTGTGCACGATCGCGAATCGTCGATCCGTCAGGTACTTGCGAAGCGCATCCGCAGGATATCCACAAGCTTCTCAACAAAAATTGTGGACAAGTGCACACGGTGGGTTCGCTGCCGATCTCGCCCGCCGTGCAGCCTCGCGAAGCACGCACACGAGTCAAACCGAGTCGCGTCAATGACTTGCGATAGTCATACGAAAGATACCCACAGGTTTGTCACCAGAAACTGTGGATAAGAATGCGGTGTTATCACACCGCCAAGAGCCTTCGCGCACGCTGCGGTGCGACGAACTGCGCACGGCCTGCAAATCGAAGCGGCTCAAGGGCTTACCGCGATCGTGCGCAGGATGGTCACAGGTTTATCGACAGTTTCTGTGCATAAGTCTGCGCGCCGCGGCGCCGCACCGCTACCCCAACCAATGCCTGAACACCGGCAAGCCATACCCACCATGCAGCCACACCCGGCTGCCGATCATCCACGCAGCGAACCACGACGCGCCGACAATCAGCAGATCGCAGTGTCCGCTGTTCCACCAGTTGAGCGAGTGCCGTCCCGCAATCCACGGCACGCCGAGCGGGTTCGGCCAGTCCGCGAACAGATGCATGAGGCCACCGCAGGCGAAGCCGAACGCCACGGCCGCGGCAGGATAGTGTCCTAGCTCGTGATACGACCACGCGAGCAATGCCACCCAGCCAATGCCCCAGTGCGTGACGGTGCGGTGCGTGACCCAGAGCCGCTTCGTGCGGGACCACCAGGCGACTTCGAGCCAGTCCGGCGCGGTTGCGCCGGCAGCGCCCGCGATGCAGGCCGCGATCGCCCAGAGATGATAGGGACCGCCCGCGTGCGCATGCGTGATCAACGCAGCGGCGATGATGCCGGCGGCCCAGCCCGTCGCGTGATGCGCGTGACTCGATGCCATCGAAAACGCGTCGTCAGGTCAGGTCGTGCAGCGTGCGACGGCGTAGCGCAGTTCCGGTTCCGGCGGATCGTCCGATGCGTCGGCCGGATGTGTGACCTTGATCACCGCGCCACCCGAAGCCGGCGTGAGCGTGACGAAGTACGACGGACTCGAACTCGAACCGATCGTCAGTTCGGTGCTGCCGCCGACGGTCGATTCCCGCACGCGCGACAGGTGGCTTTCGAGGCAGCTCGCGATCTGTCGCGCCGGTCGCGCGGACTTCGCGTAGAACATCGGTTCGGAGGCGCTCGTCGTCGGGCCATGCGAAGACCCGCACGCAGCGACCAGGAGAGCGGGGGCAAGCAGTAGCAGGCGTTTCATAGGTCGTCGTATTCGTCGGATGAGGCGGTTCGCGCGCGGGCGTCATGCACATGACGACGTGCGTGGCTTCAACACTGCAACGCTGGTTGCAGGTCAAGGCCAGCGAGGGCGCGATCGGAGATGCTCCGAGTATAGCGACGACACTTGAGCCTTCGCTGTTTCAGGATGCAACTGCGGCAACAAAAAAACGCGCGCGTGACGGATCGCGCGCGCGTTCGATTGCAGTCAGGCTGTTACGTGCAGAGGACCGGCCGATCCTCCGCGCGCAACGTGGGGTTGCAGCAAAGATGCCTAGAAGCGGTGACGCATGCCGACGGCCACGGCCGTCTGGTTTTCCGTCGACGACGGCGCCAGCGTGTTGATCGAAGCAACGTTCGCGCCGAAGTTGCCGAGCTCGCCGGACGCATGCTGGTACACGCCTTCGAGGTACACGTCCGTGCGCTTGCTGAGCGAGTAGTCGCCCTGCAGCGACAACGTGTGCCACTTCGGATCGCCGGTGCCGTTCGAGCCGGTCATGCGGCCGTCGGTGAACGTGTACGCGGCATCGAGGCTCAGTGCCGGCGTCAGTGCATAGCGACCGTTGACTTCAAAGTTGTCGAGGTGCAGGTTCGTGCCGCTCAGACCGCCGATCACCGTGCCGTCGACGCTCGCGCCCTGCACGTTGTCGAGCTGCGTATGGGTGTAGACGAAGCCAGCCGTCGCCGGGCCGTACGAGTAGTTCACGCCGGCACCGTAGGTGCGCTGCGTCTGCGCCGCGATGTTCGCGTCGCCGTTGCCGAGTCCGACCGCGCCGTTCGAATTGTTCGTGAGGCCCACTGCGTTGTTCACCTGCAGGTACGAGGCCGCGAAGTTCAGCGGCCCGTTGCTGTACGACGCGCCGGCGCTCCACGCGCGGTTGTTCGAGAACTGGCCGGCGTCGTTGCTGAAGCCGTACAGGCCTCCGAACTTGAAGCCCGCGTAGTTCGCGCTCGTGTACTTGACTGCGTTCTTGATTGAGAACGTGTTGTCGAGGTTGTCGTTGTCGAACGGATGCGCGGCGAGGTTGTTGCCGTAGCCGTAGCCCGCCTCCGACAGCGGCGCGAGGTAGTCGACCATCGAGTCGTATTGACGGCCGATCGTCAGCGTGCCGTATTGCTCGCTCTGCAGTCCGACGTACGCCTGACGGTTGAACAGTGTGCCGTTTTCGCTGTACTGGCCGTCGTTCATGTTGAAGCCGCTCTCCAACGTGAAGATCGCGTGGAGACCGCCGCCCAGATCTTCATTGCCTTTCAGGCCGAAGTACGTGTTCGACACCGAGCCGCTCGCCTGTTGCCAGTTGCTGTGACCGCCCTGGTTGTTCGTATAGACGAGACCGGCGTCGAGCGTGCCGTAGAGCGTGACGCTGCTTTGTGCCTGCGCCGTGACTGCGAATGCACCCAGGATGCCTGCTGCGATAAGGGTTTTTTTCATGCTTTCTCACTCCGAAACAGTGCATGGAGAATCGAATATCCAGCGCGCGGAAGAAATTCGCGGCTGGCGATCCGTTGCGAAGTGTAAGGCCCGTATTCAATTGTTTGACTTCAGCGAGCACAACAATCCATTACGAAATCGGGAATGAAACTGTTAAAGCGATTTAAGTTGCTATTAATAAAGCGGTTTTCTGGAAATGAATGGTGATGAGCAGCGGCTGGTTGCGGGCGCAATGTTGTCGCGATACGACATGAACGGCTGCAGGGTCCGTACCGTCTGGGAGGGCGCGACAGGCGGCGATGCATTTGATTATTCTGTTTCGCGAAAATCAGTCTTCCGCAATGCGCGGCTGACACGGCGGCGATCTGGATTAGAATCATTGCAGCCCTCTGACCAAGGGCCTTTTTCATCCATTTTTCCACGCGGCCTTCGGGCCGCTTTTTTTATCTATATTTTTGATCCGGGATCAAAAGTTACAGGATGAAAAGCAATAAGCCATTGTCGGCGCGGAAATAATGTCGAATTAATACGCGCGATCACGGCGCATTACCGTCCGATGCGTAACGAGGGGGCGGGGTTTCAGCTGCGCTTGCAGAAGATCGCGGTAATGAGCGGTCCCACCCGATGCACGATGGCCGTGCTGCCGGCGTTCGTCGCGGCGGCCTTGACCTTGTCGAACGACCCGAACACGACCGCGCCATACGCCGACTTCGCGAGCGGCTCGCCGTCGCCCTGGCGGAACATCGGGTCGTCCTTCTCGTAGCCGACGATCGCGAACACGCTGAAGCCGTAGGCGCGCAGGTCCGCGCCGCGGGTCGGCCAGAACGCGTTGATGGAATTGCTCTCCACGCGCATCGGTTTTGCGTCGATCAACTGCTGCGATTCGAGGTCGCCGATGAACTGATGCGCCGATTCGTCGCAGGTCAGCGGCGCGTCGAGCGTCGGGCTGGCGTAACCGGCGAGCGGCCATGCAGCGAGCAGCGCGCCCGATGCGATGAGCCGGGCGGAAAGACGGACGATGGATGCGGGTGTCATGGTTTGCATCGAACTGTACCGGCGTTTGGCCGCGCGTGCTTGCCAAATCTTGCCGAAAGCGGTTCCAGCAGCGGGAAAACACTTGAGAACAGCAAGCTTTCTCAAACACGTATATATTTCCGCGTTATGACTCCGAAAGCTTCACCGCCGCAATCCGTGCCGCTCCCGAGAACCTGGGACGCCCGGCTTGCGCGCCGGCTCGTCACGCCGCTCGCACACACAGCGGTCACGCCGAACCACCTGACCACGCTGCGGCTGCTGATCGGTGTCGCGGGCGCGCTGTGCCTCGCGCATGGCGGCTTTGCGTGGACCAACCTGGGCGCCTGCCTGATCGTGCTGTCGAATTTCGTCGATCACACGGACGGCGAGCTTGCGCGGATCAGCGGCAAGACCAGCCGCATCGGGCACTTTTACGATCTGGCGTGCGACGCACTTGTCACGGTATTCCTGTTCGGCGGCATGGGCGTCGGCCTGCAACGGACGCAGCCGGGCAGTTTCGTCCCGCCGGCGCTGCCCGGGTGCGCGGCGGGCGTGGCGGTGGCGCTGATCTTCTTCCTGCGGATGCGCATCGAGGAGATGGCGGGCAAAGACGGCACGAAGCAGGCGTCTGCAGGCGGTTTTGAAACCGAAGACGTGTTGTACCTTCTGCCGCTCGTCACGCTGACGGGTATCGTGACGCCTTTCCTTCTGGCAGCGTCGATCGGCGCGCCGCTGTTCGCGGTTTGGGTCGTGATCGATTACCGGCGCGTATCGCACCGTGCACGTCGCGCTGCCGACGAATCCAGTCAGCTGCGGACCAGCCGATGAGCACGTCTGCGAAAGAAAACGTGGCCTTCACAGCCGGCATCGATCCGGCGAGCCACCGCGCGATCGAGTCATCGCATGGCGCGCCGGACGCCGACCAGGCCGTCGCCAACCGCGTACGCAGCTTCGACATCGCCAGGCTGCGTCAAGACTTCGCCGACCAGGGCGCGTTCCTGTATCTGGACGACTTTCTTGCGCCGGAAGTCACCGGCGAGCTGATTGCGGCGGCGCGCGGCCTCGTCGATGAGATCAACCGCAATTACCTGCCGGGTCACAAGCAGGGCGGCAGCGTGAGCCGTCATACGATCGACCGGCTGGCGCCGTTCATCGCCGAGCTGTACCGCTCGAAGGCGCTGATCGGCTGGCTCGGGCAGCTGACCGGCGACCGCCTGATGGAGTCGCCCGCCGACGATCCGCACGCGTACGCGCTCTATTACTACCACCGCGCCGGCGATCATATCGGCTGGCACTACGACACCTCGTACTACGACGGCCGCCGCTACACGCTGCTGCTCGGCGTGATCGACGACTCGTCGTGCCGGCTCGACTACGAGCTGCATACGCGCAATCCCGACGTGGCGGACGTGCCCGGCTCGGTGCAGATTCCACCGGGCGGCCTCGTGTTCTTCGATGGCGACAAGCTGCGACACCGCGTGACGCCGGCCGGCGCGAACGAGTTTCGCGTCTCGCTGACATTCGAATACGTGACGGATCCGAACATGCGTCCGTGGCGCCGTTTCGTGTCGAACATGAAGGATGCGATCGCGTACTTCGGCTTCCGCCAGGTGTTCCGTCAGTTCGCCAAACGCGGCGGTGGCGTATGACCCGCGCCGCGACCGTCCTGCTGTCGCTCGGCATCGCGCTCTTTATCGGGCTGCTCGCGTGGCAGGGCTTCGGCTCGGTCATGTCGACGCTGATGGCGGCCGGCTGGGGCCTCGCGCTCGTCGCCGCGTTCCACGTCGTGCCGCTCGTGCTCGACGCCGGCGCGATCTCCGCGCTGTTCGACCGTCGCGACGCCGATGGTCCGACGCATCGCGACGCGCTCGTGTCGCGCTGGATCGGCGAGTCGGTCAACAGCCTGCTGCCCGCCGGCCAGATCGGCGGCCCGGTGATGATGGTGCGGCAGCTGTCGCAGCGCGGCATGCGGATGCGCGACGCGGCGGCGTCGATCACCGTCAGCACCACGTTGCAGGCGCTCGCGCAGATCGTGTTCGCGGTGCTCGGCCTCGCGCTCTTCAGCGCTTACGCGGCGCACGGCGCGCTGCACGACCTGCGCGCCGCCACGCTGATCGCGACCGCGGTGCTGACCTGCATGATCGCGATGTTCTATGTCGCGCAGCGTCGCGGGATGTTCGGCCGGCTGCTGCGGGTGCTGTCGAAAGTGCTCGGCAAACACGAGTGGGGCGATCTCGCGACTCGAGCCGATGCGGTCGACGCGGCCGTGCACGACCTGTACGAAGACCGCGCGCGCGTCGCGTCGAGCTTTGCGCTGAGCCTCGTCGGCTGGATCGTCGGGACGGCCGAAGTGTGGCTCGCGCTGCGCTTTCTCGGACACCCGGTCGGCTGGATCGACGCGTTGCTGCTCGAAAGCGTCGGCCAGGCGATCCGCGGCGCGGCGTTCGCGATTCCCGGCTCGCTCGGCGTGCAGGAGGGCGGCTATCTGCTGCTCGCGCCGCTCGTCGGTTTGCCGCCGGATGCGGCGCTTGCACTGTCATTGGCCAAACGCGCGCGCGAGCTGCTGCTCGGCGTGCCTGGCCTGCTCTACCTCCACTTCAGCGAACGAAGCTGGCAGCGGCGGCGCGCAACGCGTCTGCCCGTTAGCGACTGACCAGAACTTTTCAAGGGAACGCCCATGCGAGCCATCATTCTTGCCGCAGGACTCGGCCTGCGTCTCCAGCAACCGGCGGGAGAGCAGTTTCCGAAGTGCCTCCTCAAGTTCGACGGCGTGTCGCTGCTCGAGCGTCATCTGCAGATGCTCGATGCTGCTGGCGTCACGGAGGTCGTGCTCGCGCTCGGCTTTCAGCCCTCGCTCGTCGAGGACGAATTGAAGCGCATCGGCTGGCCGCATCCGGTCGAGATCGTGCTGAATCCGCGCTTCGACCTGGGCAGCGTGCTGACTGTGCATACCGTCGCCGATGCGCTGACGCGTGGCGGCGACGTGCTGCTGATGGACGCCGACGTGCTGTACGACGAGCGCATTCTGCGCCCGCTCGTCGCGGGCGAGGCTGCGAACCGTCTGCTGATCGATCGCGAATTCGAGGTGGGCGACGAGCCGGTGAAGCTGTGCCTGAAGGACGGCGTGCCGGTCGAACTGCGCAAGCAGGTGGCGGTGAGCCTCGAGTACGACACGATCGGCGAATCGATCGGCTTCTTCCGGTTGCGTGAAGAGGCGGCGCGGCGATTCGCGGAGATCGTCAAGGGTTACGTGGACAGCGGCCGCGCGAACCTGCCGCATGAGGAAGCGGTGCGCGATCTGCTGCTGGAGCGCAGCTTCGCGTTCGATACCGCCGACGTCACGGGCGCGCCGTGGATCGAGATCGACTTCCCGAACGACGTGGCGCGCGCGGCCGCCGAGATTCTGCCGCAGCTGCAGCCCTTGCTCGCGTCGCGGTGAGGTGAAAGGTCACCGGTCGGTGACCTGGCGCAAAAGCTTATCAGAAGCTTGTCATGGCAATGATAAGCTTATCAAATCTTATCAATCTGCTGATAAGATTCCGCGCCAATTGATAAGATTCCCCGGAATCCTATCAACCGCCATTCGTCCACCCACCCCTCACAGCGCCTCATTCACCGCGCGCAGGAACTGCTTCGTCCGCTCATGCTGCGGCGACGTGAAGAACGGCTGCGGCGCGCCCTGCTCGATAATCTTCCCCTGCGAGAAGAAGCACACGCGATCCGCGAACTCGCGCGCGAAGCCCATCTGGTGCGTGACCATCAGCATCGTCAGGCTGTGCTCGTGACCGAGCCGGCGAATCACGTTCAGCACTTCGCCGCACAGTTCCGGGTCCAGCGCGGACGTCACTTCGTCGAACAGCATCACCTTGGGCCGCATCGCGAGCGCGCGGGCGATCGCCACGCGCTGCTGCTGACCGCCGGATAGCTGCGACGGGTAGTGATTGCACTTGTCCTCGAGCCCGACGAGCGACAGCAGCTCGCGCGACCGCTCGGTCGCTTCGCGGCGCGAAAGTCCGAGCACGTACATCGGCGCCTCGATCGTATTCGCGAGCGCAGTCATGTGCGGGAACAGGTTGAAGCTCTGGAACACCATGCCTATCTTGCTGCGCACGCGCCGCAAATGCGCGACCGATGCCGGCACCAGCTTGCCGTTGCGCGACATGTGCGTGAGCGGTTCGCCGTCCACTTCGATCATGCCGTCGGTGATCGGGTCGAGCGTCATCAGCACGCGCAGCAGCGTCGACTTGCCCGAACCGCTTGGGCCGATGATCGCGACCTTCTCGCCGCGCGCGACGTCGAGGTCCAGCTGATCCAGCACGGTGAGTGCGCCATAGCGTTTCGTGACGCCCTTGAAGCGCACCATCGGCGCGTCCGGCTGGCTCGCGCGTTGCGCATCGCCCAGAACCTGGGGGTGGGGCTCTCGCTTCATCTGCGTCTCCGGATGATCGGGGGATGACGTCGTGGTCTCCCGGTGTTCGGTGTTGCCGGTCAGTTCGCGTGCGCTCATGGCAGCCTCAATCGGACTTCGAGCCTGCGCACGAAATACGCGAACGTCACGCTCATCACGAGAAAGAACATTCCCGCGAGCGTGATCGGCTCCAGATAACGGAAAGTGTTCGAACCGATGTTCTTCGCCTGCTGCATCAGTTCGACGACGGTGATCGCCGACAGCACCGGCGTGTCCTTGAACATCGCGACGAGGTAGTTGCCGAGTGCCGGGATCACCGCCCGGATCGCCTGCGGCAGCACGATGCTGCGATAGGTGCGCCACGGCGACAGCGACAGCGCGCACGAGGCTTCCCACTGGCCGCGCGCCACACCGTTGAGTCCGGCGCGATAGACCTCCGACGTGTAGCACGCGTAGTGCACCGCGATGCCGATCGTGCCCGCCGTCAACGCGGACATCGTAAGGCCGTAGAGCGGCAGCACATAGAAGAGCACGTACACCTGGATCAGGAGCGGCGTGCTGCGCACGAACTCGATGAAGAACGCAACCACCTTCGCGAGCGGCATGACGTGACTGCGCCGCAGCACGGCGAGTAGGAGTCCGAGCACCAGCGCGATCGCGAAACCGACGATCGTGATCAGCACCGTGTAGAGCGACGCATGCAGCAGCGCGGGCAGGATGCTCACCGCGTAATGCACATCGAAGAACTGATTCATCGCACGCTCCGTGGCAGGATGCCGTGACTCACGCGGCGTTCCACCTGACGCATCACCGCGACGAGCACCTGTGCGATCACGAAGTAGATGACGAGCGTGAGCGAGAAGATTTCCGCGGTCTGGAAGGTCGCTTCGTCGAGCTGGCGCGCGCGGAAGGTCAGATCGGCGAGCGTGATCAGCGACACCAGCGAGGTCCCCTTCAGCAGTTCGATCATCAGGTTGGTCGCGGGCGGCAGTGCATGCACCATCGCCTGCGGCAGCACGATGCGGCGCATCCGCGTGAGCGCCGACATGTTGAGCGCGAGCGCCGCTTCGAACTGGCCGCCCGGCACCGCGCGCAGCGCGCCGCGCAGAATCTCCGAGCCATACGCGCCATAGTGCAGCCCGAGCCCGACGATCGCGACCGTGAACGGCGCGAGTTCGAGCCTGAACGGCGGCAGCGGCAACACGAAGAACAGCCAGAACAGCTGCACCAGCAGCGACGTGCCGCGAAAGATCTCGACATAGATATTGCCGAGCCAGCGCAGCGGCGCCCATGGCGCGAGCTTTGCTGCGGTACCGACGAACGCCATCACGATCGCGAGCAGCGTGGCGAGGCACGCGATCTCGATCGTGACGAGCGTGCCTTGCAGCAGCAGGGGTAACAGTTCACGCATGGCGCTTCCTCGCTTGCATGAAAGCGGGCATCGCACGCCTGATGCGACGCGGCGATGCTTCCGGGCCTCGTTCGAGGACTTACTGGCCGCTACAGATCTCGGCGGCGGTCTTGTGCGTGATATTCGACTTGTCGAAGCCGAACGGCGAGACCGTCGCGAGGTGG
Source organism: Paraburkholderia phosphatilytica (assembly GCF_003443895.1). Classification (GTDB taxonomy): domain Bacteria; phylum Pseudomonadota; class Gammaproteobacteria; order Burkholderiales; family Burkholderiaceae; genus Paraburkholderia; species Paraburkholderia phosphatilytica. Next base: position 104,130 of record NZ_QQOA01000006.1, read on the forward strand.
TCGGGCGTGCCGAGCCACGCGTGCAGTTGTTTATCCACTGCGTCGCGCAGATCGGTGTCTTCGGGACGGAACGCGAGCGCGCCGTAGCCGGTGTGCTTCGGATCGTCGGTGAAGTTCGGGATCGCCTCGACCTGGCCCGCGTCTTTCGTTGCGAGCCCCTTCATCGTGAGTGCAGTGCCGGCCGCGGCGTCCGCGCGATGCGCGCGCACGGCCTGCAGCTGCGCGGTCGTGTCGGGCACCTGCAGCAGTTGATCGTCCTTCACGCCGGCATCCTTCGCGTAGCCGACCTCGACCGCACCCGCCATCACCGCGAGCTTCGTGTCGGGGCTCTTCGCGACGTCCGCGTAGCTATGCAGGTTCTTCGGGTCGCCCTTGAGCGTCAGCAGCGTGTCCTGGATCTGGTACTGCGGATCGGCGAACGCGACCTGCTTGCAGCGATCCGGCGTGATGTACATGCCGGCCGCGATCACATCGAAGCGTCCGGCCTTGAGGCCCGGAATCAGCGAGCCCCATTCGGTCAGCACGCCATCGACCTTCTTCACGCCGAGCTTCGCGAAGATCTTGCGGGCGATCTCCGGCGATTCGCCGGTGACCTTGCCGTCGGGCGTCGTGTAGGCAAACGGCGTTTCGTTCGCATAGCCGATGCGAACTTCGCCGGTGCGCTGGATGCGCTGCAGCGTGGTTTCCGCGCTTGCCGGCAGCGCACTCAGGGCAAACCCTGCCAGTGCGAAGCAGAACACTGCGGCGGCGCGGACCGTGCCGGGGTAAGACGTGCATGACGTGCGCTTCGATTCCATGTCCAGTCCCTGATGTCTTTGACGTAGTGGATGACGTGATCAACGAATGGCGCGAACCGTCGTGTCGCGGCGCGCCTTCGAGGACGCTCAATGCCGTGCTGCAGCGGCGTTTGCGGGCCGTGGCATACCGTCCTGAAACACAGCATACAAAGCCATATATTTGTTCCGATTGCTCTAGGACAATAATTTTCGGCCCCCGTTTGGCTGCACTATTGGACTGACTGCGCGTCGTTTGCGCGTTGCAAGGAGAGCGATGGTGATCGGGCAGTGGCGAGACGCGGTGCGCGCGGTGCATGGCGTCGAATCGAAGTACAAGCGGCTCGTGAAGGCGATTGCGGGCGATATCGAAAGCACGACGTTGCCGGCGGGCGCGCGGCTGCCGCCGCAGCGCGAGGTCGCGGCCGAGCTGTCGATCAGCGTGCAGACCGTCACCAACGCGTACAAGGAGCTGGAGCGCCAGGGGCTGATCCGCTGCGAAGTCGGGCGCGGCAGCTTCGTCGCGGCGCGGGTGACCGAGACGATGTCGAACTACATGCTCGACAACGCGGAGCGCTCGGTCGTCGATTTCTCGATCGCGCGCATCATCCATACGCCCGAGCACGACGCGGCATGGCGCCAGGTCTGCGCGACGCTCGCGCGGCTCGACGATCAGCCGTGGATCCGCGCGTTCCGGCCGATCGCGGGCTTCGAGCACCATCGCCAGGCGGCGATCGCGTGGCTCGCTACGTTAGGCATGCCCGCGTCCGACGACACGCTGCTCGTGACGAACGGCGCCGCTCACGCGATCTTTCTCGCGCTCGCGTCGTTGGTCGGCCCCGGTGATACCGTGCTGTGCGAAAGCCTGACGGATCACGGCGTGATAGGTCTCGCGAACGTGCTCGGCTTCACGCTGAAGGGCCTCGAGATCGACGAATACGGCATTCATCCAGAACACTTCGAGGAGATGTGCGACAGCGAACGCGTGACGGCGCTTGTCTGCACGCCGACGCTGAACAACCCGACCGTCGCGCTGATGCCCGATTCGCGGCGCCGCGCGATCGCACGGATCGCGGAGCGCTACGGCGTCTACGTGATCGAGGACGACGTGTACGGACCGCTGCCCGCCACGCGCCCCGCACCGATCGCTAGCCTGATTCCGGAGCTGGCGTTCTACTGCACGAGCATGACGAAGTCGGTGCTCGCGGGTCTGCGCATCGGCTATATGACGATGCCGCGGCGGCTCGCGCTGCGCGCGGAAAGCGTGCTGCGCGTGAGCTGCTGGATGGCCACGTCGCCGATGGCGGAGATCGCGACGCGCTGGATCAACGACGGCACCGCCACGCGTCTCGTGCAACTCCAGCGAGAGCGCCTCTCGAAGCGCCAGGCGCTGTTGCAGGAGACGCTCGGCAGCTATGTGCTGGGCGCGCATCCGCATGCGCTGTCCGCGTGGCTCGGTGTACCGTCACACTGGCAGGCGGACCGTCTCGTGCGCGAACTGCGCAACCGCGACATCGCGGTAACGTCCACCGATCCGTTCCTCGTGCGTGGTGCCGACCGGCCGGAAGCGGTGCGCGTGTGCGTCGGCGCGGAGTGCAGCGAAGAGACGTACGCAGCCGCGCTGCGCACCATTCGGCACGTGTTCGAGCAGTTTCCGCAGGTTCACGACTTCGATTGAAGATGCACCCGGCGTGTCATCGGTTCGGGTGTGCGGCGAATGTACCAGGACAATAAAAATCGGTTTTTAGAACATTAGACTGGGTTGCATTGCCTACACCGATGCGGCCCTTGCGGCATCGGTGCCAATGGATGAACCGATGCCCATGTCCGTGTTGTCGCTCACCGATGTCTATCGCGCCCGCCGTCGTATCGAGGGCCGCGTCTGCCGTACGCCGCTCGTCGAATCGCCGTCGCTGACGGCGCAGGCCGGCGTGCCGGTGTATCTCAAGCTCGAGACCGTGCAGCCGACCGGCAGCTTCAAGCTGCGCGGCGCCACGCATGCGCTTGCCGTGCTCGCGGAGCAGGGCGGCCAGCGTGTCGTCACGGCGTCCACCGGCAATCATGGCCGCGCGGTTGCGCATGCGGCACGCTCGCTTGGCATCGAAGCGGCGGTGTGCATGTCGTCGCTCGTGCCGCGCAACAAGGTCGACGCGGTGCGCGCGCTGGGTGCGCAGGTGCACATCGTCGGCAAGAGTCAGGACGGTGCGGAGGTCGAAGCGAACCGGCTCGCGCGCGAAGCAGGCTATGTGTACGTGCCGCCGTTCGATCATCCCGACGTGATCGCCGGCCAGGCGACGCTCGGCCTCGAGATCGTCGAAGCGGTGCCCGACGTCGCGAACATCGTCGTGCCGCTGTCGGGCGGCGGCCTCTTCGCGGGCGTCGCGTTTGCCGCGAAGGCTGCGAACGCGGCGATCCGCATGACCGGCGTGACGATGGCGCGCGGCGCCGCGATGCACGCGAGCCTCGCGGCCGGCAAGCCGGTGCTGGTCGACGAACTCGAAACGCTCGCGGATTCGCTGGGCGGCGGCATCGGGCTCGACAACCGCTACACGTTCGCGATGACCCAGGCGCTGATCGACGAGACGCTGCTGCTCGACGAGGCGTCGATCGCGCGCGGCATCGTGCATGCGTATCGCGAAGAGCGTCTCGTGGTGGAGGGTGCGGCGGCCGTGGGGATCGCGGCGCTGCTCGACGGCGTGCTGCGGACGAAGCCGGCGCGCGGTCCGATCGTGCTGATCGCGACGGGCGCGAACATCGATATCGACGTGCACCGGAAGCTGATCGCCGCGAGCGAACGCTCCGATACCACCACCTCCAGTACTCCTGCGGATCTGAAATCATGATGTCTCCGATTGTCCTGCTTGGCGAGGCGCAGCTGCGCGACCTCGTGCCACTCGACCTCGCCGCGATCGATCAGGTCGAAGCCGCCTTCCTCGCGCTGGCCACCGAAGCCGTGGCGATGCCGCCGATCCTGCGTCTCGACCTGCCCGAGCATCACGGCGAGGTGGACGTGAAGACCGCGTACCTGCCGCGTTTCGACAGCTTCGCGATCAAGGTGAGCCCCGGCTTCTTCGACAACCCGTCGCTCGGCCTGCCGAGCCTCAACGGTCTGATGCTGGTGCTGTCGGCGAAGACGGGCCTGACGGAAGCGGTGCTGCTCGACAACGGCTATCTGACGGCGGTGCGTACCGCGGCGGCCGGCGCCGTCGCCGCGCGCTGGCTCGCGAACGAAGACGCGCGCACGGTCGCGGTGATCGGCGCGGGCGAACAGGCGCGTCTGCAGTTGCAGGCGCTGTCGCTCGTGCGGCGCTTCAGCCGCGTGAAGGTCTGGTCGCGCAATCGCGCCGAGGCCGAGCGCTTCGCCGCGGAGATGGCCGCGAAGCTCGACGTCGCGTGCGAAGCCGCGCCGAGCGTGCATGCCGCGCTCGAAGACGCGGACATTGCCGTCACGACCACGCCGAGCCGCACGCCGCTCGTCGAAGCGGCGGATCTGCATCGCGGTCTGCACCTCACCGCGATGGGCTCGGACGCCGAGCACAAGAACGAGATCGCGCCGGCCGCGCTTGCCGCCGCACATTACGTGTGCGACCGCCTGCAGCAGGTTCGCGTCCTCGGCGAACTGCATCACGCAATCGAAGCTCAACAGGTGCGCGCCGATACGCCGTTCGCCGAACTCGGCGAAGTGATCGCGGGCAAGGCGAAAGGACGCACCAGCAAGGACGACATCACGATCTGCGACCTGACTGGCACGGGTGCCCAGGACACCGCGATCGCGACGCTTGCACTCGCGCGTGCGCGCGCCGCCGGCGCAGGCACGCTTTTTCGCAACGACATGACGCGCTGAAGAGGACGAGGAGACATGTCACACACATCGCAACAGGAACGCCATCCGGCCGCAACCGGGCAAGGCAACCCCACGGCGTTGAATCTGCCGTTCGATCGCTCCGAGTACGCCACGCGCATCGCGAAGACCCGTCGCGCGATGCAGCAGGCCGGCCTCGATCTGCTGATCGTCACCGATCCGACCAACATGGCGTGGCTCACGGGCTACGACGGCTGGTCGTTCTACGTGCATCAATGCGTGCTGCTCGCGCTTGACGGCGACCCCGTGTGGTACGGCCGCGGCCAGGACGCGAACGGCGCGCGCCGCACGGTGTTCATGGACCACGCGCACATCGTCGGTTATCCCGATCACTACGTGCAGTCCACCGAGCGGCATCCGATGGACTATCTCGCACGCGAAGTGATCGAGGCGCGCGGCTGGGACAAAGGCCGCATCGGCGTGGAGATGGACAACTACTACTTCAGCGCCGCGGCCTACGCGTCGCTGCAACGCAATCTGCCGAACGCGAAATGGCACGACGCCACTGCGCTCGTCAACTGGCAGCGCGCGATCAAGTCGCCGCGCGAGATCCAGTACATGCGCGTCGCCGCGCGCATCGTCGAGAAGATGCACACGCGTATCGTCGAACGGATCGAGCCGGGCATGCGCAAGTGCGATCTCGTCGCGGACATTTATTCGACCGGTATCACCGGCGTTGGCGAGCACGGCGGCGACTATCCGGCCATCGTGCCGCTGCTGCCGACCGGGGTGGATGCCGCCGCACCGCACCTGACGTGGGACGACACGCCGTTCGCGCGCGACGCCGGCACGTTCTTCGAAATTGCCGGCTGCTACCGGCGCTACCACTGCCCGCAGTCGCGCACCGTGTATCTCGGCAAGCCGCCGAAACATTTCATCGATGGCGAGCGCGCGGTCGTCGAAGGGATCGAGGCGGGTCTCGAAGCCGCGAAGCCCGGCAATACCTGCGAAGACATCGCGAACGCGTTCTTCACGGTGCTGCGCAAATCGGGCATCGAGAAGAACAGCCGCTGTGGTTATCCGATCGGCGCGAGCTATCCGCCGGACTGGGGCGAGCGCACGATGAGCCTGCGCCCGGGCGACCGGACGGTGCTGGAACCCGGCATGACGTTTCACTTCATGCCGGGCCTGTGGCTCGATGACTGGGGGCTCGAAATCACCGAGAGCATCCTGATCACCGAGCAAGGCGTCGAAACGTTCTGTACGACGCCGCGCAAGTTGTTCGTGAAGGAGTAACACGCATGCGGCCATCCGCCATTACGCCGACGGTCGATTACGACACCGACGGCGAGCAGCACGGTTTCCTGAAGCTGCCGTATTCGCACGATGCGTCGGCCTGGGGCGCCGTGATGATTCCGATCACGGTGATCCGGCGCGGCGCGGGGCCGACCGTGCTGCTCACGGGCGGCAATCACGGCGACGAGTACGAAGGCCCGATCGCGCTGTCGAAGCTTGCTTCGTCGCTGAAAGCCGAAGAGGTCACGGGGCGCGTGATCATCGTCCCGTTCATGAATTATCCGGCGTTCCGCGCGGGCACCCGCACGTCGCCGATCGATCAGGGCAACCTGAACCGCAGCTTCCCGGGCAAGCCCGACGGCACGGTCACGCAGAAAATCGCGGACTACTTCCAGCGCTATCTGCTGCCGCTCGCCGACTACGTGCTGGATATCCACGCGGGCGGCCGCACGCTCGACTTCGTGCCGTTCGCCGCGATCCACGAGCTGCCGGATGCGTTGCAGCAGGCGCGTTGCGAAGCGGCGATGCTCGCGTTCGGCGCGCCGTTCTCGATGCGGATGCTCGAACTGGACAGCACGGGCCTGTTCGATTCCGCTGTGGAAGAAGCCGGCAAGGTGTTCGTGTCGACCGAGCTGGGCGGCGGCGGCACGGCAACGGCTGCGAGCGTCGATATCGCGGTGCAGGGCGTGCGCGATTTTCTCGCGTATGCAGGCGTGCTGGCCGCGCGACCGACCGCATCCACCGACCGCCGTGCATCGCGCACCACGACGCTGCTCGATATGCCCGACGGCACCTGCTACACGACGAGCGCGCACGACGGCCTGCTCGAACTGTGCAAGGACCTGGGCGAGATGGTGGAGCGCGGCGAGGTGATCGCGCGCGTGCACGATGCGACCCGCACAGGCGCCGCGCCGGTCGAGTACCGCGCGCGCTGCGGCGGTCTGCTCGCGGCGCGGCATTTCCCTGGGCTCGTGCGGATCGGCGACACGATCGCGGTGGTGGCGGACATCGTCGAATGCGACATTCCGGCGGGCGCGGCGAGCGCGCCCGCAACGTCCACGACCGCGCATCACGTCGATCGATGATGAAGCTCGATCGCTACGATCTCGCGATCCTGCGCATTCTCGCGCGCGACGGGCGCATCACGAAGTCCCGTCTCGCGGAGGAAGTGAACCTGTCGATCTCGCCGGCGTGGGAACGCGTACGACGGCTCGAAGAGCAGGGCGTGATTCGCGGCTATCGGGCGGACGTCGACTGGCTGAACGCGTTCAAGGGCAGCCGCATCGTCGTCGAGGTGACGCTCGAGCGTCACACCGCGCACGACATGCGGCGCTTCGAGGAACGCATCGCGGCGGCGCCGGAAGTCGTGCAGTGTCTCGCGACGGGCGGCGGCGTGGACTACGTGATGCAGGTCGTGACGCGCGACATCGACCACTATCAGCGCTTCATCGATGCGCTGCTGATGGACGAGCTCGGCATCGAGCGCTACTTCACGTACATCGTGACGAAGGTCGTGAAAAACACGGCCGATGTGTTGCCGTCGTGGGCGGAAGACGCGTTGTCGTCGGGCAGCTGAGTGAAAAGCGGGCGAAAACTGTACAACCCGGGCGCCGCCGAAAAAAGCACGACACAAACCGCGCATTGCAGAAAAAACCGCGGATTCGAAGCAGCGGAACGAAAAAGATCGCAGTGTCAGGCGACGTAAAGTGAATGCAGATCAACGCTCTTTCCGGAGACTGACATGCTGCTGGGCCATCCCATTCTCTTCAAGTCGTTGTGCTACGTCGGCGGACGCTGGATACATAGCGACAGCGCCGCGAGCGTCGCGGTGCAGAACCCCGCCAATCAGGAAACCATCGGCCACGTGCCGATGCTGGATGCCGCACAGATCCAGCACGCGGTGACGGTCGCCGATCAGGCGTTCCAGCAATGGCGCTGGCTGCCGGTCAACAAACGCAGCGCGCTGCTGTTGCGCTGGCACGAACTGGTGCTGCGTCACGCGGACGATCTCGCCGGCATTCTGTCGCTCGAGCAAGGCAAGCCGCTCGCCGAAGCGCGCGGCGAGATCGCGTACGGCGCGAGCTTCATCGAATGGTTCGCGCACGAAGCGAAGCGCCTGAACGGCCGCACGATTCCGACACATATCGATGGCGCACAGCTTGGCACGTCGATGGAACCGGTCGGCGTTGCCGCTTTGATCACGCCGTGGAATTTCCCGAACGCGATGATCACGCGCAAGGCCGCGGCCGCGATGGCCGCCGGCTGCACGGTCATCGTGAAGCCCGCGCACGAAACGCCGTTCTCCGCGCTCGCGCTGGCGCAGCTCGCGGAAGAAGCGGGCCTGCCGGCAGGCGTATTCAACGTCGTGATCGGCGAGCCGCAGATGGCGATGGAAACGCTCGTCAGCGACAAGCGCGTGCGTTCGGTGAGCTTCACGGGCTCCACGCGCGTCGGTTCGCTGGTGATGCAGACGGCAGCGCGCGCTGGCATCAAGAAGCTCGCGCTCGAACTGGGCGGTAACGCGCCGTTCATCGTCACCGAAGATGCGGATATCGAGCATGCGGTGAAGGTCGCGGTCGCGGCGAAGTTCCAGACCTCGGGACAGGACTGCTGCGCGGCGAACCGCATCCTGGTTGCGCGGCCGCTGTACGAGCGCTTCGTGCTGCGCTATGCGCAGGCGGTGCGCGAACTGAAGGTGGGTACCGCATTCGAAGCGAACGTCGACGTCGGTCCGCTGATGCACCAGGCCGCGTTCGATACGACGCTCGCGCGCGTCAAGGATGCCCGCGAAAAGGGCGCGCGCATCCTGACGGGTGGCGCTGCGCACGCGCTCGGCGGCTGGTTCTTCGAGCCGACGGTGGTGGCCGATGCGGCGCCCGGCATGCGCATCTACGACGAGGAAAATTTCGCGCCGATCTCCGCGGTGTCGTCGTTCGACACGCTCGACGAAGCGGTGGAACGCGCGAACGACACCGAATACGGACTGGCCGCGTACGTCTGCTCGCGCGACATGAACACCGTGTTCCAGCTGCTGCGCTGTCTCGACTTCGCGATGGTGTCCGTCAATGGCGCGAAGTTTACCGGCGCGCCGATCCCGTTCGGCGGCGTCAAGGCTTCGGGCCTCGGGCGCGAAGGCGGCGCCGAGGGCTTCGAGCCGTTCGTCGAAACCCGTTACTTCTGTCTCGGTCAGCTCGGTCTGCCCGTGGTGAGCGTCGACGCCGTCGAAGCCGCTGCGCACGCCGCCTGACATTCATCATTCAAGGGAGTTTGCGATGACCCAATACGATCAACTGTTCGAAGCCGACCGCGCGCATTTCATGCACCCGTCCACCCACGCGCACGACCACGCGAGCGGCGCGCTGCCGGGCCGCATCGTGACCGGCGCGAAAGGCATCCGCATCGAAGACCATCAGGGCAAGCAGTTTCTCGATGCGTTCGCGGGCCTGTACTGCGTGAACATCGGCTATGGCCGCACCGAAGTGGCCGATGCGATGTACGAGCAGGCGAAGCAGCTGGCGTACTACCACGCGTACGTTGGCCATTCGACTGACACGATCATTGAGCTGTCGTCGCGCATCATCGACTGGTCGCCGAAGGGCATGAAGAAGGTCTACTACGGTATGTCCGGCTCGGACGCAAACGAAACGCAGATCAAGATCGTCTGGTATTACAACAATGTGAAGGGCCGGCCGAATAAAAAGAAGATCATCTCGCGCCAGCGCGGCTATCACGGCTCGGGCATCGTGACGGGCAGCCTCACCGGTCTGCCGAGCTTCCATCAGTTCTTCGATCTGCCGATCGATCGCGTGAAGCACACCATTTGCCCGCACTGGTATCGCCAGGCGCCGAAGGGCATGAACGAAGCGCAGTTCGTCAACTACTGCGTCGACGAGCTCGAAAAGCTGATCGCGAAAGAAGGCGCGGACACCATCGCGGCGTTCATCGGCGAGCCGGTGATGGGCACGGGCGGCATCGTGCCGCCGCCGGCCGGTTACTGGCCCGCGATCCAGGCGGTGCTGAAGAAGCACGACATCCTGCTGATCTGCGACGAAGTGGTGTGCGGTTTCGGCCGTCTCGGTTCGAAAATGGGCGCGCAGCACTACGGCATCGAGCCGGACCTGATCACGGTCGCGAAGGGCCTCACGAGCGCGTATGCGCCGCTATCCGGCGTGATCGTCGGCGAACGCGTGTGGGACGTGATCGACAAGGCTTCGCAGGAATCGGGCGCGATGGGCCACGGCTGGACCTACTCCGGCCACCCGGTGTGCGCGGCGGCGGCGCTCGCGAATCTCGACATCCTGGAGCGCGAGAATCTCGCGCAGAACGCGGCCGATACGGGCGCGTACTTCCTGAAGCAGCTGCACGAAACCTTCGACAGTCACCCGCTCGTCGGCGAAGTGCGCGGAGCAGGCATGCTGGCTGCTATCGAGTTCATGGCCGACAGCGCCGAGCGCCGTCCGTTCGATGCCGCGCTGAAGGTCGGGCCGCGTGTGTCCGCCGCCGCGCTGCAACGTGGACTGATCGCACGGGCGATGCCGCACGGCGACATCCTCGGCTTCGCGCCGCCGCTCGTAACGACGCGCGCCGAAGCCGACGAGATCGTGCGGCTCGCGAAGGGCGCGGTTGACGACGTGGCTTCGGAGGTTTTGACCCAGCACGCATAACGCTTCTCACACGGTTCTGGCCGCTCTTGTTACAGCGGCCTTTCGCAGCGATTTCCTGCTGCGCGCGCGCCGCCGGATCATCGCGCGTCATCACGGCTTCATGCGAGCCGCTCGATGCGCACGATGGTTTGGCGGCGCGCGCGTCTCGTGTAGAGTGCTGCCCTTGCGGTCATGGCCTATTCAATCAATAAACCGACTGGGGGCATTCAATGAGCATCAGCAGTATCGCAAAGGGCACCGTGACGAGTATCGCGCTCGCGGCAGCACTCGTCGTCGCAAGCGGTTTCGTCGAGACCTCGCCGGCTTACGCGAAAACCGCCACGCAGCAGCCGGTGTTTTCCGCGTCGGCGATCGCCGCGGCGGACCAGTACAGCGCCAACGCGGCACAACAGATTCTTGACGAAGGCGGCAACGCGGTCGATGCCGCGGTCGCCATCGCGTTCACGCTGGCGGTCACCTATCCGGAGGCCGGCAACATCGGCGGCGGCGGTTTCATGACGCTGTATGTGAACGGCAAGCCGTACTTCCTCGACTATCGCGAACGCGCGCCGCTTGCCGCGACGAAGAACATGTACCTCGACGACAAGGGCGAGGTCGTGAAGGGCAAGAGTCTCGTCGGCTATGCGGCGGTGGGCGTGCCGGGTACGGTCGAAGGCATGTGGCAGGCGCAGCGGCGCTTCGGCAAGCTGAAGTGGAAACAGGTGCTCGCGCCCGCCATCCATTACGCGACCGACGGCTTCACGCCCGATGACCAGTTGATCCAGCGCCGCAACGATTCGCAGAAGGACTTCGGCGGCACGACCAATTTCGACACCTACTTCGGCAGCATGAAGTCGGGCGTCAACTTCAAGCAGCCCGAGCTGGCCGCGGTGCTTACGCGCATCGCCGACAACGGCGAAAGCGACTTCTACCGCGGCAAGACCGCGGACCTGATCGCGGCATCGATGCGCGGTCACGGCCTCATCACGAAGCAGGACCTCGAGCTGTACAAGGCCGTGTGGCGCCAGCCGGTGGAAGCGGACTGGAACGGCTATCACGTGATCACCGCGCCGCCGCCGAGTTCCGGTGGCGTCGGCCTCGTGCAGTTGCTGAAGATGAAGGCTGACCTTGCCGACGACTTCAACAACGTGCCGCTCAACTCGGTGCAGTACATCCATCTGATCGCCGAAATCGAGAAGCGCGTGTTCGCGGACCGGGCGCAGTATCTCGGCGATCCGGATTTCTACAAGGTGCCGGTCGCGCAGCTGATCGACGACGCGTATCTGCACAAGCGCGCCGCCGAAGTGAACCCGAATACGCCGTCCGATACGAAGAGCGTGCAGCCGGGCCTCGGCACGTCGATGCCGGAGAAGGCGGAAACCACGCACTTCTCGGTGGTCGACAAGTGGGGTAACGCGGTGTCGAACACCTACACGCTCAACGGCTACTTCGGCTCGGGCGTCGTGGTGGATGGCACGGGCATCGTGCTGAACGACGAGATGGACGACTTCTCGACGAAGCCGGGCGTCGCGAACCAGTTCGGCGTGGTGGGCAGCGACGCGAACGCGATCGAACCGAAGAAGCGTCCGCTGTCTTCGATGACGCCGACCATCCTGACGAAGGACGGCAAGGTCTCGCTCGTGATCGGCACGCCGGGCGGCTCGCGCATCTTCACGTCGATCTTCCAGGTGATCAACAACGTGTACGACTTCCACATGCCGCTCGCGGACGCGGTGGCGGCGATGCGCTTCCATCACCAGCTGCTGCCGCCGAACACGATCTTCTGGGAGCCGTACAAGCCAATCACCGGCGAGCTCGCGCAGCAGCTCGAGGCGAAGGGCTACAAGCTGGAAGGGCAGGACTTCAACGGCGACATCCAGGCGATCAAGATCGACGCCGATGCGCCGCACGCGGTGGCCGATCCGCGTGGGCGCGGCGTGGTGCGGCTGATTCCGTAACGCACGCCGGCGAGCTGGCCGCGAAGGGCTAGCTCGCCTGTTCGACCGGCGTCAGCGTCAACGCGACCCGTTGCGCGCCGCGCAGCACATCGATCGCGACGGCCTTGTCGATCCGCGACGCGTCGAGCACGCGCTGCAGGCTGTCGACGCTCTCCACCGCGATGCCGTCGATCGCCGCGATCGTATCGTCGGTACGCAGCCCCGCGAGCGAAGCGGGGCTGCCTTTTACCACCTCCATCACGCGTACCGCGCTCGTCGATTCGAGCGCGAAGTAGCGTTGCGCGCGGCGCGACAGCGGCACCGTCGTGCCCGCGACGCCGATGTACGCGCGCCGCACGCGGCCGTGCGCGAAGAGCTGCATGATCACCCACTTGGCCGTATCGATTGCGGTGGCGAAGCAGATGGCCTGCGCGCCCGGAATGATCGCGGTGTTCACGCCGATCACCTGGCCCGCCGAGTTGATCAGCGGGCCGCCCGAGTTGCCCGGGTTCAGCGCGGCGTCGGTCTGGATCACGTCGTAGATCATCCGGCCCGAAGTGGAGCGCAGCGAGCGGCCAAGCGCCGACACCACGCCGGTCGTGACCGTTTGCGCGAGCCCGAGTGGATTGCCGACCGCGATCGCGATCTGGCCGACGCGCAGCTTGCCGGAATCGCCCAGCTCGACGTGCGGCAATGCCTCGGTGGTACCGATGCGCAGCACCGCGAGGTCGCTGCCGGGGTCGTCGCCGATCAGGTCGGCGTCGTGCTCGGTGCCGTCCGCGAGCGTGACGCGCAGATGCGTCGCGCCGTGCACGACGTGGCTGTTGGTCAGCAGATATCCGTCGGGCGTGAAGAGAAATCCCGAGCCGGTGCCGCCGCGCGCGCCGCGGGCGTTCTGCCGGCCCGGCAGATGGCGTTCGACCGAAATGAACACGACGGCCTGCTGCACGCGTTCGAGCGCGCCGATCACGGTGCGCGAGTACGCGTCGAGCAGCGCGGCGTCGTCACTTGCGGCGGGATTCGATGCGGGATTCGGGCGATCGCGATCGTCACGACCCTGCGCGGCCTCCGACAGGTTGTCGATGAAACGTGGACGGCTTCCCATGATTTGAAGCTCCAGCGAAACGGGATCGCACTTGCAGGGCAGCCGGAGTGTTTTCAAGGGCGGGGGCGGGCGGCGTGCCGGCAGACGCGGGTCAGGGTCCGTGCGACACTGGCAGGCAGCCCCGCGGGCTGGATGGCGCGCGGTCGAACACGAGAACGGAGACATCCCATGACGACACAGCAGCCCGCGAACCGTCCGGACAGCCATAGCGAACCCGAAGCCGTGCGGGTCGAATCGCTGAGCGCGGTCACGCTCTCGACGGCCGATATGGCGCGCGCATTCCGCTTCTACGACGCTTTGGGTTTCGAGCTGAACTATGGCGGTCCGGACACCGCGTTCACGTCGTTCGCGCTGGGTTCGTCATACCTGAATCTGATCGCCGAGTCGCGCGGACCGATCCACTGGTGGGGGCGCGTGATCGTGTACGTGTCCGACGTCGACGCGATGTACCGGCGCGCGCTCGCCGCCGGTCTGACGCCGCAGATGCCGCCCGCCGACGCGACCTGGGGCGAGCGCTACTTCCACATCGACGATCCGGACGGGCACGAACTGAGCTTCGCGAGGCCGCTGCGGAGTTGACGCGGGATTCGCATGGGCGCGCCCGCGCGACTGGATTAATATGGCTGACACTCCGCGAGCCGAGAATCGGGCGCGGTGGCGCTGCATACGCGCCTGATCCGCACGCCATTCGCCAACTTTCGCCGCACAGGAGAACGTGATGAACCAGGAAGATCCGCGATCCCTTCCCGATACGCTCGAAGAAGCTGAGCGCCAGCGGCGCTTCCGGGAAGACATCATCGACAGCTATGACGAAGAGCTGGAGATGGAAATCGACGACCGCATTCTCGACGGCGACGACGCTTACTCGGACGAGTCGCGCGCCGCGCGCAAACAGTATTTCCGCGAGCTGTTCCGCCTGCAGGGCGAGCTCGTGAAGCTGCAGGACTGGATCGTGAACACCGGCCACCGGCTCGTCGTGATCTTCGAAGGCCGCGATGCGGCGGGCAAGGGCGGCGCGATCAAGCGCGTCACGCAGCGTCTGAATCCGCGCGTCTGCCGCGTGGCCGCGCTGCCCGCGCCGAACAACCGCGAGCGCACCCAGTGGTACTTCCAGCGCTATGTCGCGCATCTGCCGGCGGGCGGCGAAATGGTGCTGTTCGACCGCAGCTGGTACAACCGCGCGGGCGTGGAGCGCGTGATGAACTTCTGCACCGACGAGGAGTACGAAGAGTTCTTCCGCTCGGTGCCGGAGTTCGAGAAGATGCTGGTGCGCAGCGGCGTCCAGATCATCAAGTACTGGTTTTCGATCACCGACGAAGAGCAGGAAGTGCGCTTCAAGGCGCGGATTGAAGACCCGCTCAAGCAGTGGAAGCTGAGCCCGATGGACCTCGAGAGCCGCCGTCGCTGGGAAGCGTATACGCAGGCGAAAGAAGTGATGCTGCAGCGCTCGCATATTCCCGAGGCGCCGTGGTGGGTCGTGCAGGCGGTCGACAAGAAGCGCGCGCGCCTGAACTGCATTCACCATCTGCTCTCGCAGGTGCCGTACAAGGAGGTCGATCACCCGTCGGTCGTACTGCCGGGCCGGGAGCATCATGCCGACTATCTGCGTCAGCCGGTGCCGGGCAATATGATCGTGCCGGAGCTTTACTGAGTTTTCTTGCTTGCGGAAGCGGGGCGTCGCGTGGCGGCGTGCACCGCTCCGCGGATAAACGAAGGGCTGGCAGCGTGTGAACGCTGCCAGCCCTTTTTGCTTTCGTCGCTTGCGAGAGACCGATCAGAACAGGTGGCGGAACAGCCAGTACAGTCCGCCCGCGAGCGCGATCGACACCGGCAGCGTCAGCACCCACGCGAGCACCAGGCTGCGCACCGTGCCCCACTGCAGGCCCGAGCCGTTCGCCGCCATCGTGCCCGCCACGCCGGACGACAGCACGTGCGTCGTCGACACCGGCAGGCCGTACACGTCGGCCATGCCGATCGTCAGCATCGCGACCGCTTCCGCCGATGCGCCCTGGCCGTAGGTCAGGTGCTGCTTGCCGATCTTTTCGCCGACCGTTACCACGATCCGCTTCCAGCCCACCATCGTACCGAGCCCCAGTGCAATTGCGACCGCAACCTTCACCCACGTCGGGATGAACTTGGTCGCGTGATCGAGCTGCTTCTTGTAGTTGTCGATGATCTTGTGATCGTCGGCGGAGAAGGCCGGCTGCTGCGCTTTGTCCATCAGGCGAATCGCTTCGGACGCGATATACATGTTGTTGCGCACGTTATCGACTTCCGACACCGGCACGGTCGAGATCGCACCCGACCGGCTCACCTGGTCGGCGATGCCCAGCGTGAGTTGCTGCAACGCCGGCACCGTGTCAGGTGTGAGCGTGCGCGTCTGCACGAAGCGTTCGACCGTCTGACGGGGATGGTCGCCGGCCGGCACGCCGTTCGCGTATTTGCCGATCGTCGCGGCGCTCTCGTGCGACACCGCGATGAAGGTCTGCGTCTCGGCGCTGTTGACGGCCTTGTTCAGCGCATACGCGGTGGGCACCGTGCCGATCAGGATCAGCATGATGAGGCCCATGCCCTTCTGGCCGTCGTTCGAACCGTGCGCGAACGACACGCCCGTGCAGGTCAGGATCAGCAGCGCGCGGATCCAGAACGGCGGCGCTTCGTTGCCCTTCGGCTCGGCGTACAGCGCCGGCACGCGCACCACGGCCTTCAGGACCAGCAGCAGCAACCCCGACAGCAGGAAGCCGACGATCGGCGAGAACAGCAGCGACTTGCCGACGCCGAGCGCCTGGTTCCAGTCCACGCCGCTCGTGCCGTTCGCGCCGTGCATCAACTGGTTCATCAGGCCGACGCCGATGATCGAGCCGATCAGCGTGTGCGAGCTCGACGACGGCAGTCCGAAGTACCACGTGCCGAGGTTCCAGATGATCGCCGCGATCAGCAGCGCGAACACCATCGCGAAGCCCGCGCTGCTGCCCACCTGCAGGATCAGCTCGACGGGCAGCAGTTGCAGCACGCCGAACGCGACCGCGCCGGTCGACGTCAGCACGCCGAGGAAATTCCACGTGCCCGACCAGATCACCGCGAGGTTCGGCGACAGCGAGTGCGTGTAGATCACGGTCGCGACCGCATTGGCCGTATCGTGAAAGCCGTTTACGAACTCGAAGCCGAGCGCGATCAGCAATGCGATGCCGAGCAGGATGAAGGGCAGTACCGACGACTGCCGGACGCCTGACAGATCGTCGACCAGATGGACCGCGCAGTAAGCCGCGCCAATCAGCAGTACGAGGAGAAACAGGCCAAAGCTCAGGCTGCGGCCGCGCGTGGCGGGCCCGCCCGGCTGGGCATAGGAAGTGTCCGGCATGGCTGTGCCCCTGGGATCGGTGTAAGGCGGATGGGAGAACCTCCGATCCTGACGCTGCTTTGTGTCGGTTCGATGACAATGATGTGTCCATTATGCCCTTTCACTGTCAGGCGCCGTCAGCCGGGCGTCAGCGCGTTGTTAGCGGTTTGCGAAGACGCGGGCACTCCGCCGCGGCATCGGAGCGCCCCCGCGTACCGCGTAAAATGTGCGTCCCTGACGATTGCCCATCGAGCCTCCGTTGAAACGCAAGATGCCCGCGCTGAACGCGCTGAAAGCCTTCGAGATTGCCGGCCTGACCGGCAGCTTCACGCACGCGGCCGAACTGCTGAACGTGACCCAGGGGGCAGTGAGCCGGCAGGTTCGGCAGCTCGAAGAGCAGCTGGGCGAAGCGCTGCTGCTGCGCCGTCATCACCGGCTCGAGCTGACCGCCGCGGGGCGCGTGCTGCTGCGCGCGCTGCAGCAGTCGTTCGACAAGATCGAACTTACGGTGCGCGGCATCCAGGAAAAGACCCATCTGAACCGGCTGCGCGTGAATGCGCCACCGACCTTCGCGAGCCGCTGGCTGCTGCCGCGGCTCGGCCGCTTGCGCGCCGAGCACCCGGAACTCGAGATCAGCCTGACGTCGAAGCTCGCGGACAATCTCGCGGAATCGAGCGTGCTCGACTGCGCGATCCGCTTTGGCAACGGCGAGTGGGAAGGGCAGGACAACCGGCTGCTGATGAACGAGCAGCACGTGGCCGTGTGCTCGCCGGCGCTGCTGGCTCGTCACAGTCAGGATGCCCATCAGCAGCAGCCGGTCGACCTGAATCAGTTCACGCTGCTGCACGTGCTGGCGAGCGAGGATCAGCGCTATCTGACCTGGCAGCACTGGCTGAAGGCGGCGGGCATCGAAGGCGTGGATACGAGCGACGGCTACGAATTCGATCTGCTCGACTTCGCGATCCGCGCGGCGATCGACGGTCTCGGCATCACGATCGCTGACCGCCACATGATTGCCCGCGAACTCGCAACCGGGCAGCTCACGCAGGTGCTCAACGTGCACGTCGACGGACACCAGTCGTACTGGCTCGTCACGCGGCCGGGGCAGGGCGACCTGCCGCATATCGCGCTCTTCGCGGCCTGGCTCGAACAGGAAGTCTGGCTCGCCACGCGCAGCTTCGAGTCGTCGGCCGCGCCGGGTTCGCGCGCTTGATGCCACACGATGCGCCGCAATCGCGCAATGCCGCGCAATGCGGCGATTCGACGCAACCTGTATCGCTCCCCAAAAGTTCTCGAGGTTTTTAAGGCTGAATTAATTTTCCGTCCTCATCATCAAGCTCCCCATACCTGTTAGGCCGCCGGAGTATTGGCGGCCCCCTTTTTCCCCTAGGGACTCAAGATGGTCGAAAAGGAATCGAAGCGCGGGCGAGCGTTGGTTCAGGATCGGGTGAGAGAACTGCTCAGAACGATGTCGCGCGCCGAACGGGGTTTCGCGCCGCGCTCCTGCAAGGTGTCCGAAGCGGTGGAGCCGCTGTTCGGACGTCCGTATCGTGTCGTCGAATGGTCGGTGCCGCGCGAAGGCGATGCGCGTCGCCGGGTGGTGCCGGCGGATAGCTCGGCCATGGAAATCGTGTCGCTGGTGATGTCGCACGTGCCGGGCCGTCGTTTCAGCCTGGCATTCGACGATAGCGACCTCGGCGGCGATACGCTGGCGCTGCCGGTCGCGCACGCGGGCTGAGGCAAATTCGTGGCTAACCCGTCGCGCGGGTACGGCGCGGCTGGTCCATGCGCTTCGGCGCAAGGCCGCGTAGCGTCACCGGTTTGCACGGTGTTTCGCCGCTAATCGCGACGTCCTGTGCCGTACCTGAAGCGTCGTCGCGCGACGACAGTTGCGACATCCCTCGCGTCATCTCTCCTGCCGGCATCGTGGCCTCCACCGGATAGCCGCGCCGTCGCCACGCATCCACATCCCCCTTGCGCGAACGAACCTGCGTGAAGCCGCTGCTGCGCATGCGCGCGCTGACCTGTGAAGCGATCGCCTCGTTCGGACACACGCAGTACACGACACCGCGATGCATCGCGAGCGCCGCATCCACGTTACCGGGCGATTCAAGGTCGAGCGGCATCGCGTTCGCTTTCCATGGTTCGCGGTCGATGCGCGCATAGGCCGGCCGCCCGTCGATCACGAGTGGCATCGACGTCCTGCGCAGCGACAGATCGACATCGTTCGATACGAGCGGCGTGGCGGTGCGTCCCGGGCGGAAGCGCCGCAGCAGGCGCCACGCGAGATACGCGACACACACCACGACGAGCAGATCGATCACGGTCCAGCCATGCGCGCGGACCAGTTCGACCGCCATGCGCAGCTGATCGCGCGCTGCGGCGCCGCCTAGCAGCCAGAACGACGCCCAGGCGGCCGTGCCCGCCGCATCCCACGCGACGTAGATGCGCCAGTCGACGCGCGTCGTGCCCATCAGCGGCGGCGTGATGAACGCGAGCCCCGGCACGAACTTGCACACGGCGACGAGCGGCACGCCGAAGCGCTCGAACAGCGCGCGGGAGGTCTGCAGATGCGCGTCGATCTGCGGTGCGAGACGTCCGAGGGTGGTCAGCACGCGGCGCCCCACCACGCGGCCCGCGGCAAACCAGCTGCTGTCGCCGAGCATCGCGCCCGCGACGGCCGCAACGAAGATCGCCCAGAACGACAGCGTGCCGCCCGCGATCGCGGAGCCGGCAAAGAGCAGGATGGGGATGGCGGGAAGCGGCACGCCGAGCCGGGTCAGCAGCACGTTCAGGAACACGATCGCGCCGCCCCACGTGGAAATCGCCGTCGACGAAATCTGGATCACTGCAGCCGCTCCTGCGCGATTGCCGAAGCTAGAGAGTTGAAGCCGGTGGTACCCCGGGCAGAGCGTTGGTTCGGCCGGTCGATCCTGGTCGGCATCGCATCCTGCGAGGTCGATCCAGAATACCTGATTCGGCCGGGTACCGCCCGCGGCGACGCATGGGTATGCATGGGGCGAAAGTCACGTGGGTGGTGCGTCTCGCGGCGCCCGGGCGCGTGTAATTTTCCACGCCGGCCGCCGTTTTTACATAGTGAGCTGACCTGCGGACGATCAGTGCCGAAGCGGAGCGAGCAGGCGGATCAGTTCGAGCAGCCGCGCCGCGGCGAACGGTTTGCGCAGGAACCCGCTGATCGGCACACTTGGCGCGGACGCGACCGCGGACGTCAACACCACCGGCACGTCGGACAACAGCGGGCTCGCCTTCAGCGCGAGGCACAGCGCCTCGCCGTCCATCACGGGCATCATGCAGTCGGTCACGACCACGTCCGGCCGTTCGTGCTGCGCGATATCCATCGCAGCCTGGCCGTTGGGGGCTGTGCGGACCCGATGCCCAGCGCCGTTGACGAGCGTCTGAAGCGCCTGCAGCAGATTGACGTCGTCGTCGACGAGCAGCACTGTCGCCATGCTTCCAAATCCTCCTTTGCCGGTCGGATGGAGCAATGACCGTTCCAGCGCGCGTTGCCGCGCCAGCCGGTGCTCCCGGCGCGCCCGGCAGGATTCGCATTTTGCAAATTGGCGCGCGATCGTCCAATACTGGAGAAGGGCGCGGCTGCGCGCGTTGCGGAACGCATTCCGCGGAGATCAGGGCAGTCCGGAATGGCTGAGGGCATGGCCATGCGGTAGCGTTTTGATATCGGGCGCTGTGGGGCGCCTCGCGACGCGCGGTGTGTCGACACCGCGGTTGCGGATCCGATCGGGCGAAACACGAGGGAGACAAACGCGCGTGGGATACCAGGTTCTTCCGCTGCGCTGGCGCTGGCGGAAAAGTCTGCGTCAAAGTGCCGCGGCGATGTCGCGAGCGGTGGGCAATCGCCCGTTCGCGACCGGACTCGCCGGCACGCTGATCGCGGCCGCAATGGCGGTGTTGACCTTCGCGACGTTGCTCTCGGGCCGTTACGATGCGCTCGAGCATGCGCGCGAGACGTCGGAGAGCCTCGTGTCGATTATTTCGAGCGACCTCGAACGCACGGTCGAGACGTCCGATCTTTCGTTGCAGTCGATCGTCGAGGGCGCGGAACGCAGCGACATCTGGCAGTTGCCGGTGGATGTCAGGCAAAGCGTGATGTTCGATCGCGCGACGACCGCGGGCTATCTCGGCGGCGCGTATCTGATCGACGCCGAAGGCAAGGTGCTCGCGGTGCAGGATGGCAAGCTCAATCCGAACGTTCGGTTGAACGATCGCGACTACTTCACGGAGCAGGCGCGCAACCCGTCGCTCGGGCTCTTCATTTCGCATCCGTACCGCTCGCGTCTGCGCGCGAACGACTGGTCGATCGGCCTCTCGCGCCGGATCAATCGCGCGGACGGATCGTTCGGCGGCATCGCGCTGCTGGCGATCCGCATCGACTATCTGCAGCGGCTCGTCGATCGCGTCAATGCCGGGCGCGTGGGCTCGGTGTTCGTGGTGCTCGACGACGGCACCCTGCTCGCGCGCAAGCCGTTTTCGCAGACAGACACTGGTGCGAATATCGCGGCGTCGCCAACCTTCCATCAGATGACGTCGCAGCAGTCGGGCTCGTACGTGGCCCAGTCGTCGCGCGATGGCGTGTCGCGGATCTTCACGTTCGCGCGCGTTCCCGGCACGCCGCTGATCGTCGCGGTGGCACCCGCGTACGACGACGTGCTGCAGCCTTGGCGCCGTCGCAGCCTGTTCGTCGGCGCGCTGACGCTCGGCTTCGGCGCGGCGCTCGTGCTGGTGTCGTGGTGTCTCGCGTTCGCGCTGCGCGGCAAGGTCGAAGCCGAGGCCGAGCTGACCCGTCTCGCCGCCACGGATCCGCTCACGGGCCTCGGCAACCGCCGGGTGCTCGACCGGCGGCTCGACGAGGAGTGGCGGCGCGCACGCCGGCTCGGTACGGCGCTCTCTGTGCTGTTCATCGATATCGATCACTTCAAGCTCTTCAACGACACCTATGGGCACGCGGCCGGCGACGAAGTGCTCGCGGTGGTGGCCGAGTGCATTGCGTCGACGGTGCGACGGCCTGTCGACACCGTCGTGCGCTACGGCGGCGAAGAGTTCGCGGTGGTGCTGCCCGACACGCCCGGCCCGGGCGCGGCGAAAGTAGCCGAGAAGATCCGCGCGACGGTCGAAGCCGTGAAGCTCGTGCGGCACAGTTCGACGCAGGACGAGCGCGTCACCGTAAGCGTGGGCTGCGCGACCTGCCTGCCGGCGGACGGGATGACGGCGCTCGCGCTGCTCGCCGCCGCCGACGAACGGCTGTACGCAGCGAAGGCGGCGGGACGCAACCGCATCAGAAGCGTCGTGGAGGGCGTCGCCACGCGAGGCACGCTGTATTCATGAATTGCATGATGCGTTCGTGACGCGCGGCAGGTTCGCCCACGGCACGTTGCGCGGTGCATTTTTCGCGCGCAGGCGGTGGCGGTATGACGTATGCTTCCCGCGCGAGGGGGGCTCCGCGGCGCGTGGCGTCGCTGGCGGATGTCCACTGGACGCATGCAGAGGAACGGAAGAACAGAGGACCGTCAATTGCCAATCGATGCACTGAGCGAATCGAGCGAACCTGCGATACCGTCGCGCAATTTTGCCGCGACGCGCCGCATCCTCGCGACCGTGCTGGTTGCATCGGTCGTTCTTCCGCTCGTGTGTTTCGCAGGCTATGCATACTTCGACTACCAGCATCGCATGGCCGTCGCCAACGACGATCTCGCGCGCCTCGCGCTCGTCGGCCAGGAACATTCGCTGAAGGTGCTCGATCTCAATACCGCGATCGCGGCGCGTGTTACAGACTGGCTCGGCGGGAGCAACGACGACGACATCGCGCGTCAGGAAAAGCAGATCCATACGCGTCTGTCCGACATGAGCGACGACTACCCGCAGGTCGCGTCGATGTCGCTCTACGGGCGCAGCGGCAAGCTGCTCGCGAGCAGCGCGGTGTCGCCTCCGCCGGTGGAGTCGATCGCGGATCGCGACGATTTCGCGGCCGCGCGAACGATGCGTCCGCATCCTTATTTCTCGCTGCCGCCGCCCGGACGCGTGAACCGCGAAAGCGTCGTCACGACGACGATCGGACGCAGCGATGCAAACGGCGCATTCCTCGGCGAAATCGCGATCGCCGTGCGGCGTCAGTACTTCATCGATTTCTACCAGCAGCTCGTCGGCAACGACGTCGGTTTTTCGATCGGGCTCTATCGTCGCGACGACGGCGCGTCGCTCGTGCGCGTCGCGAACGACGGCCTCACGGCCAGCCCGTCCGCGAGCCCGTCGGCGAGCGCCGCATTCGTCGAGGCGCTGCACGAGAACGTGCTGTTCGGCAGTCTGAACACGCGCACGGCGGGCGGCGCGTCGGGCGTGCTGGTCAACTTCCGGCGCGTCGGCGACTACCCGGTGTACGTCGCGACGACGTTCGACAACGCGCTCCTGATGCGCGAATGGCTGATCCATCTGCTTGGCGTCGCCGCAGTGATGGCGCTGCCGTGCGCGGCGGTGTGGGCACTCGTGCTGTTCTCGTTCCTGCAGCTGCGCACCGAAGAGCTCGCGTGGAAACGCTGGCAGACCGAGGTCGCGATGCGCGTGTCGGCGGAATCGGCCAATCGCGAGTTCATGCGGATGGGTGCGATGGGCAATCTCGTCGCGAACGTCGCGCATGCGTTCAACAATCTGCTCGCGGTGGTGTCGACCAACATGTCGCTCGCGCGCGAGAAGGCGTTTCGCGACGTCGAATCCGAAGTGCTGGCGGTCGAAGGCGCGACCATCGATGCGCAGACGCTCGCGCAGCGCTTGATGAGCGTCGCGCGCAAGCAGGTGCTGCGGCCGCGTGTGCTGAACCTCGAGCAGTGGCTCGAAGACGAGCGCAACGTGATCGAGACCGCGCTGGGTGAACGCGCATCGCTCGTTGTGCAGGTCGAAGGCTGCTGGGCGGTGCGGGTCGATCCGCGCGAGCTGCAGTTCGCGATCGTCAATGTCGCGGTGAATGCGCGCGACGCGATGCCCAACGGCGGTCGCTTCATGATCCGCTGCAAGAACGTGCGCTTGCCTGGCGGCACGCCACCGGTGCAGAGCGGCGAATACGTGCTGATCTCGCTGTCCGACAACGGCGTGGGCATGACCGAAGCCGTGGAGCGGCGCGCGTTCGAGCCGTTCTTCACGACGCGTGTCGGCGTGGCGGGCACCGGGCTCGGACTGACCCAGGTGCTCGCGATGTGCGAACAGGCGGGCGGTACCGCGCGCCTGAGCAGCGCGCAGGGCAAGGGCACCACGGTGCGACTCTATCTGCCGCGCTACGCGGGCCCACAGGCGCCTGCCGAAGGCGACGGCGAACGTGTCGGTGCGGATTTCGCGGCGGGCGCCGACGACGCGGCGGGCGGCGCCGTCGCCTCCACCGCCGAGGAAGGCGAGGCGAAGGCGCCGGCGGTACTGCTCGTGGAAGACGACCGTCACGTCGCCGCTGGCGTGACGGCGGTGATCGAGCTGTTCGGCTGCCGCGTCACGCACGACGTCAATGCCGACGATGCGCTGCGACGCCTGTCGGGCGGCGAACGCTTCGACGTCGTGATTTCCGATGTGCAGATGCCGGGCGTGCACGACGGGCTCGACCTCGCGGAAGAGGTGCAGCGCCGCTGGCCTGGCTCGCGGCTCGCGCTGATGACCGGCTATGCGAGCGAAATAGGCCGCGCGAAGGGCATTGGCGTGCCCGTGTTCGTGAAGCCGTTCAATCTCGAGGAACTGCGCGGCTTCATCTTCGGCGCGCCGGGCAAGCTGGGCTTTGCGGGCCGCTAGCCGGCAGACGCTCGGACGATTCTCCGGTCCGCTCGGATCACTGCGGGAATTTTCTCGCAGTAACATGAGTTTTTCTCAGTTTACTCGATCGAAATAGTCGCTTGCGAGCCTTGGGACGGGCGAGAAGAATCGTGGTCATGCGCTGACGGCATGTTTGTCATAGCCGCCGGCCATGCGATCCGACGAACGCCTCACCAGGACCCGACCCATGCGCATCGACCGCAATTTCGTGAACGGACGCTTCATCGCGCCCGCCTCCGACGACCGCATCTCCGTTCGCAACCCCGCTACCGGCGCGATCGTCGCCGAGGTCGCGGCTGCTTCGGACGCGCAGGCCATCGAAGCGGTCGAGGCCGCCACCATTGCGCAGAAGGCGTGGCGCAAGCTGCCGTCGGCGGAACGCGCGGCACACCTGCACAAGCTCGCGGCTGCGTTGACCGACTGCGCGCCGGCCATCGGCGCCGCACTGGCGCTCGAATCGGGCAAGAGCGTGGCCGACGCGACGAACGAAGCCGTCTACGCCGGCCAGATCGCGCGCTATCACGCCGAGTGGGCGCGCCGCATCGAAGGCGAGGTGATTCCGAGCGACACGCCCGACGAGAACCTCGTGCTGCATCGCGAGCCGATCGGCGTCGTCGCGTGCCTGATTCCGTTCAACTACCCCGTCTACACGCTGATGCGCAAGGTGGCGCCCGCGCTCATCGCCGGCAACACGGTCGTCGTGCGGCCGAGCAACAACACGCCGACCTCCGCGTTCGAAATCGCGAAGGCGGTGGAGCGCGCGGGTCTGCCGGCGGGCGTCGTCAACATCCTCGCGATGCAGCACGCCACGGCGGAAGTGCTGTGCACGCACCCGGCAGTCGGCATGATCACGCTGACCGGCAGTGTCAACGCCGGCCGCAAGGTGCTCGACTACTGCAAGACCAACATCGCGAAGCCTTCGCTGGAGCTGGGCGGCAAGACGCCGGCCATCATCGAGCCGGATGCGGACCTCGAGAAGGCGGCGCGCGAACTCGTCGCATCGAAGACCACGCACTGCGGCCAGCTCTGCACGGCGATCGAGCGCGTCTATGTGCATGACAGCGTGCACGACCGCTTCGTCGCGCTACTGCGTGAGCACATGTCGAACGTGAAGTCCGGCGACCGCGTGACGAACCCGGCGCACATGGGACCGCTCGTGAACAGTGCGGCGCGCGCGTCGATCCATGCGATGGTCGAGCGGGCGGTCGCGCAAGGCGCGACGCTCGAAACCGGCGGCGCGATTCCCGCGGGCGACGGCTTCTTCTATCCGGCCACGCTGCTGTCGAACTGCCGTCAGGACATGGAGATCGTCCAGGAAGAGACCTTCGGTCCGGTGCTCCCGGTGGTCCGCTACCACACGCTCGACGAAGCGCTCGCGATGGCGAACGATCACCAGTTCGGCCTTTCGTCGGTGCTCTATACAGAAAACTACCGTGCCGCGATGAAGATCGCGAACGGCATCGAAGCGGGCGAGCTCTACGTGAACCGTACGCCGGCCGACCCGTATCAAGGCTTTCACGCGGGCTGGAAACGCTCCGGCCTCGGCGGCGACGACGGCAAGCACGGCATGCTCGAATTCACGCAGACGCGCCTCGTCGTCATGAAGTACTGAGTCGTCCGGCGTACCGCGTCGGATGGCGCGGTACGCCGTTTCCCCAGGCGGCGCCCAAGAATGCACCGCCATCCAATCCATCGATGGATCAGGACTACCGATCAAATCGGCGCGGTCCAAACAGGAGCGAGACATGTCATCTACCCATCCCGCCTCGGGCCGCGAGGCCGTTTCGACGCGGCCTGACGGTGCGACCCGCGAGACCCACGAGACCGGCGCGACCCGGCACGCCGGCACGCAGCGCTACGTGCAGCTTGCGCTGCTGGTGATCGCCGCGGGCGCGATCTACCCGATTCTCTATCTGCGGCAGGTCTATCAGCCGACGATGCTGGAGTTCTTCCACATCACCGAGAGCCAGCTCGGCTATCTCTACTCGATGCTCGGCACGATCTTCCTCATCAGCTATCTGCCGAGCGGCTGGCTCGCGGATCGCATCGCGCCGCGCCTGCTGATCTGCTTCTCGCTCGTCGCGACGGGTGCGCTCGGTCTGCTGTACGCGAGCGCGCCGCCGTTTCCGGTCTTGATGATGGTGTTCGGCGGCTGGGGGCTGACCACCGGCCTCACGTTCTGGGCCGCGGTGATCAAGCGCGTGAACCTGCTGGCGGGCGCGGACGAACAGGGGCGCTTCTTCGGCGTGCTCGACGGCGGCCGCGGTCTCGTCGAAGCGATGCTCGCGACGATCGCGATCTCGCTGTTCGCGTGGCTGACGCAGTCGAAGTCGCTGCCGGTTGCGACGGGCTTTCGCTCGGTCGTGCATCTGTACGCATTCCTGTGCATCGCGCTTGGCGTGCTGCTCGCGTTCGTCAAAGATCCGGATGCCGAACGCGCCGAACAGCGTGCCATGAGCCACGGCCGCCGCAACGTGCTGGCCGATCTGCTGACGCTCGCGAAGATTCCCGAGCTGTGGCTCGTCGCGGCGATCGTCTTCTGCGGCTATCAGGTGTTCTGGGCCACCTACAGCTTTTCGGCCTATCTGCACGAAGGCGCGATCGGCCTCTCCGTCGTGATGGCCGGCACGATCACCACGCTCAAGCTGTGGATGCGGCCGATCGGCGGCATCGGCGGCGGCTTCCTCGGCGACCGTCTGTCGAAGATCAGCGTGCTCGTGATCGCGCTCTTTCTCGCGGCGCTGTCGCTCGTCGGTCTGATCGCCGCGCCATCGATCGACAACCACCTGCTGCTGGTGTTCCTCGTGCTCTTTATCGGCGTGCTGACCTACGCGATTCGCGGTCTGTACTGGTCGCTGCTCGATCGCTGCAACGTGCCGGCGCCGGTCACGGGTCTCGCGATCGGCCTGATTTCCGTGCTCGGCTATTCGCCCGACGTGTTCCTGCCGCTGATCAACGGCTGGCTGACCACGAACTATCCGGGCGTGGCCGGCTATCAGATGTATTTCGGTTATGTGGCCGCGGTGTCGGCCGTCGGCGGCGTCGCGGGGCTCGTGCTCAGAAGCCGCTTCAACAGGGAAGTCCGCTCATGAAAGTCGTCTCGCTGGAAACGTATGTCGTTGCCGTGCCGCCGCCGCATGTCGGCGGCATGTACTGGATCTTCGTGAAGCTCACGACGGATTGCGGAATCGAAGGCGTCGGCGAGATCTATTCCGCGACGTTCCACCCGAACGCGATGACGCATGTGATCGACGACGTGTTTGCGCGCTACCTGCAGGACCGCGATCCGCATCATGTCGAACGGCTGTGGCGCGAAGCGTATTCGAGCGGCTTCACGCAGCGTCCCGACCTGACGATGATGGGCGTCGTCAGCGGCCTCGAAATGGCGTGCTGGGACATCGTCGGCAAGGCGGCGGGCAAGCCGGTGTACGAGCTGCTCGGCGGCCGCGTGCACGAGCGGCTGCGCTCGTACACGTATCTGTATCCGAAGAACGCTCGCGGCGAGTACGACTACGACGACCCCGATCTCGCGGCGGAATGCGCGCTGCAGAACGTGAAGCGCGGCTTCACCGCGGTCAAGTTCGATCCCGCCGGTCCGTACACCGCGTACTCCGGGCATCAGCTGTCGCTCGACGTGATGGACCGCTGTGAGACGTTCTGCCGGCGCATTCGCGAAGCGGTGGGCAGCAAGGCCGATCTGCTGTTCGGTACGCACGGGCAGATGGTGCCGTCGTCAGCGATCCGCCTCGCGAAGCGTCTCGAGAAATACGACCCGCTGTGGTTCGAGGAACCGGTGCCGCCCGGCCAGGAAGCCGCGATGGCCGAAGTGGCGCGTCACACCAGCATCCCGATTTCGGCAGGCGAGCGCCTCACGACGAAGTACGAGTTCCACCGTCTGCTCGACGCGCGCGCAGCGTCGATCATCCAGCTGAATGTGGGCCGCGTCGGCGGCCTGCTCGAAGCGAAGAAGGTGGCCGCGCTTGCCGAGGTGTACTACGCGCAGATCGCGCCGCATCTGTACAACGGGCCCGTCGGCGCGGCGGCCAGCATCCAGTTCGCCGCCTGCACGCCGAACTTCCTGATCCAGGAAAGCATCGGCACGTGGGACGGCTTTCACGCGGAAGTCGTGAAGACGCCGATCCGTTGGGAAGACGGCTACATCATCCCGTCGACGGAACCCGGCCTCGGTATCGAACTGAACATGGACGTCGTGAAGCGGCATACGCCATACACCGGCGAGCGCCTGCATCTGCAGATGGCGAGCACGCCGTTCGACGTGAAAGATCGCGCGCCTGCGAAGGGCTAAAGCCTGCAGACGCAAGCGTAGACACGAACGCGAACGCCAACCCACGAAGAAGCGAAGGCATCACATGAATTACGACTACATCATCGTCGGCGCGGGCTCGGCGGGCTGCATTCTCGCGAACCGGCTGTCGGAATCGGGCGAACACTCGGTGCTGCTGCTCGAAGCGGGCGGCAAGGACGACTCGTTCTGGTTCAAGATTCCGGTCGGCTTCACGAAGACCTACTACAACGAGAAGTACAACTGGATGTACTACAGCGAGCCGGAGAAAGAGCTCGACAACCGCTCGCTGTACTGCCCGCGCGGCAAGGTGCAGGGCGGCTCCGGCTCGATCAACGCAATGATCTACGTGCGCGGCCAGCAGCGCGATTTCGACGACTGGGCCGCGGCCGGCAATCCGGGCTGGTCGTATCGCGACGTGCTGCCGACCTTCCGCAAGCTCGAGTCGCATCCGCTCGGCAACACTGCATACCACGGCGCGAACGGCCCGATCTCCATTTCGCCGATGAGGGGCGCCGTGCATCCGATCTGCCACGTGTTCCTCGAAGGCTGCGAGCAGGCCGGCTATCGCCGCACGGACGACTTCAACGGCGAGCAGTTCGAAGGCGCCGGCATCTACGACGTGAACACGCGCGCTGGCCGGCGTTCGTCGAGCAGCTTCGAATATCTGCATCCGGCGCTAGGACGCGCCAATCTCACGGTCGAACGCAACGCACTGGCGAGCCGTATCCTGTTCGACGGCGAGCGGCGTGCGATCGGCGTGGTGGTGCGGCAGAACGGCGACGTGCGGCGCTTCGCGGCGAAGCGCGAGGTGATCGTGGCGGCAGGCGCGGTGGATACGCCGAAGCTGCTGCAACTGTCGGGTGTCGGGCCGCGTGCATTGCTCGACGCGCACAACGTTCCGGTCGTGCACGATCTGCCGGCCGTCGGGCAGAACCTGCAGGACCATCTGTGCGTGAGCTTCTACTATCGTGCGAACTGCAAGACGCTCAACGACGAAATGCGGCCGCTACTCGGCAAGCTGAAGCTTGCGTTGCAGTACGTGCTGACGCACAAGGGGCCGCTCTCGATGAGCGTGAACCAGTCGGGCGGTTTTTTCAAAGGACGCGACGACGAACCGCACCCGAACCTGCAGCTGTATTTCAACCCGCTGTCGTACCGGATTCCGAAGAGCAGCAAGGCGAGCCTCGAACCGGAGCCGTATTCGGGCTTTCTGCTTGCGTTCAATCCGTGCCGGCCGACGAGTCGCGGTTCGATCGAGATCGCATCCAACCGCCCGGAAGATGCCGCGAAGATCCACATCAACGCGCTGACCACGCAGAAAGATATCGACGAGGTGATTCAGGGCTGCGAACTGGTGCGCCGCGTGATGTCGGCGCCTGCGCTGAAAGCGATCACGGTCGAGGAGATTTCGCCGGGACCGCAGGTGCAGGACCGCGACGCGCTGCTGCAGTATTTCCGCGAGCAGTCGGGTTCGATCTACCACCTGTGCGGCTCGTGCGCGATGGGCGCGGACTCGGCGACGTCGGTCGTGGATGCGCGGTTGCGCGTGCATGGCATGAACGCGTTGCGGATCGTCGATGCGTCGGTGTTCCCGAACATCACGTCGGGCAATATCAACGCGCCGACGATGATGGTCGCGGAGAAGGGCGCACAGATGATTCTTGAAGACTCGCAGCGCGTCGAGATTCGTGCTGCGCGGCCGGTCGAGGCCGTGGCGCGCGCCGTGTGAGTTGGCACGCGGCGTCGACGCTCAGTTGGCGCTCAGTTGGCGCTCAGTTGACGCTCAGCCGGCGCTGTCCTCGGCATCGGGAAAACGCGCGCGACCTTGCGTCATGTCGCGCAAGCTTTCGCGTGCAGCATCCACTGCCGTCACCGGCAGGCGGATCGTGAGCCGAACATCCATGTCGTACGCGCTGTCCGCAGGCGCGAACTGTTCCTGCTCGATCCAGCGCCGCACGCGGGCTTCGTCAGCGTAATCGATCGCGACCGTCAGCGATGCCTGCGCAATCCGTTCGACGCGCGGCGCGTCGTGCAGCGCCGTCGCGATCGCATCGGTGTAGGCGCGCACGAGGCCGCCCGCGCCGAGCTTCACGCCGCCGTAGTAGCGGATCACCGCGGCGAGCACACCATCCAGGTCGTGGTGTCGCAAGACCTCCAGAATGGGCCGGCCGGCAGTGCCGGACGGTTCGCCGTCGTCGGACATGCCGGACTGGCCGCCCGCCAGCAGTGCCCAGCAGATATGCGTCGCGGCCGGGTGCGCTTCGTGCAGACGGCGCAGTTCGGCCATCGCGGCGTCGCGATCGGCGACCGGTATCGCATGTGCGATGAAGCGGCTCTTGCGGATGTCGAGTTCCGCGGTCAGTTCGGAGGGAAGGGTGTAGGTGGGCAAGACGGTGGGGCAACGCAGCTGGCTGGACGCATCTGGGTCGATGCGCGAAGTGGGTATGGTAGCTGATCCTTTCCACCGATCATCGATCGGGCGCGTTGTGCAGGTTCGCCGCGACGGACGCCAAGCTGTGCGCGCCAGAGGCTAACCGAAGTTCAGCGCAGGCTTGAACACCATCAGGTAGTAGACGCCGAGCATCGCAACGAACGCCGGATAGCCGAGCCGCTCCCAGCGCGCCGCATACTGCCAGTACCTGGGCGGCAGCACCGCTGCGCCTTGCGCCAAAGCGGCATTCGACATCGCCGCGAGTTCGATCTGCAGCCATACGACGGGCAGCCAGCACACGCCGGCGATCGCATACAGGCTGAGCGCAACGAGAATCCACGGCGTACTCCACGACCAGCCGGCAATATGCGCGAGCCACAGTCCGGATAGCGGCTGGAAGATCACGGCCGGCGTCGTGAACCACCAGTCGGCGCGCACGACGAGACGCGCGACCGTCGCAATCGCGGCGACGTTGCGGCTGCGGTTCGCGAAGTAGAAAAAGAACGCGGTGCCGAAGCCGGTGCCGACCAGCAGTACCGACGAAAGAATATGCAGCGTCTTGATCGCAAGATAGAGGTTCATGGTCGCGGATCCTCGGCAAACAGGATGAACAGCGCCGCAAAAATCGGGATGTTCTTGAGCACCGGTCCGAATGGATGCAGTAGCAGATCCGGCATCGTCGCGCAGATGACGAGCGTGTAACCGGCGATGGTCAATGCCTGCGCGGCCCACAGGCCTTTGCCTGGCCGCACGAGTGTCGCAACGCCGAAGACTCCGTCGAGCAACGCGGCGCCGTACAGTAGCGCCACCGCCATTGCGCCATGCAGATGCGCGCGCGACAGCAGCGCGAGGCTGGCGCTTCGCGGATACAGCAGCGCACTGACGATCGCGGTCCAGAGCCACGTTGCTGCCAATGCGCCGCGCAGCAGCAGCGAGCGCCAGATGGCCGCTGCTTCGTACCGTGCAGAGATGGCTTCAGCGCGTCCGATAAATGTCTCGATACCCGCGGGCGACCGGCCGAGCAGCGCACTTGTTGCTGCCGCCGATGCTGAATTGCCGGACCGCAGCATGCGCCATGTGTCGCGCGTCAGCGTGGAGCCAGGTACACGATCGAGCAGCATTGCCGCGGCATCGATCATCCATGCCGGGATGCCGATGTGGCTTGCTGGCGGCAGTCCCATCGACGCGCGGTAAGTGTCCAGCATGCCGCGATAGTCGACGTCCGTTGCGCCGACAACGTCCACCGTCTGTCTGTCCTGCATGTCGTTCGAAGCGAGCCGCACGACGATCTGCGCTACATCGTCGATGTGAACGGGGCGCAACCGTTGCCGGCCGCCTGCGGGCAACAGGTGCAGCGGCAGACTGGCCAGCGTGCGGAACAATCCCGACGACGCGCCGCCTTGGCCGTAGACCAGTGCCGGCCGCACGATCTGATAGCTCAGATTCGACCCGCGCAGATGCTCGTCGGCGGCGCGCTTGCTGCGGAAATATCGGGTATCGCCGCTGTCCGCGCCGAGGGCCGAGACTTGCACGACGCGTCCGACGCCGGCCAGGCGGCACGCGTCGAACAGCGCGACCGGCGCGCGCCGGTGAATCGAATCGAAGGTCTGGCCGTTACGCTCGATCAGGATTCCGACCGCATTGACGACGACGTCGATGCCGGACAAGCGTGCCCGCCACGTGTCGACGTCGAGATCGCGCGTAAAGTCGATGCCGATCTCTCCCGCCGCTACTGGATGCCTGACGCCGCGCAGCACACGATGTCCGGCGCGCTCGAACGCGTCGCCGATCGCCCGTCCGATGAAGCCGTTCGCGCCGCAAATGAGGACGTTCATGCTGTGGTCTCCTATTGCTGTTGTTTCTGTAGAAACAGAAATTTAAATTCCAAAAAAAGCGGACGTTGTCGTCCGCCTGCGTCAATCAAACCTTCTTTCGCCGTACCGTGCGACTGATCCTGGCGCCCATGCCGAGGGTCTTCATCAGCGTATCCGGCTTGAGTCTCAGCATCTCGTCCGACCATGTGGTCAGTGTTTCGAGGAACGACAGCGTGTCGCGCAGCCGTTGTTCGGTGTTGTGGGATTCGTTCGCGAGTTCGTCGCTGACCAGTGCGTCGCGCAGCATGGTCAGCGTTGGATCGATCTCGCGTTGGCGCCGGCCTTCGACGATCAGCTTGAACAACTCCCAGATGTCCGTGGAGGTTTCGAAGTGATCACGCCGGTCACCCATCACGTGCACGACTTTCGCGAGGCGCCAGGCTTGCAGTTCCTTGAGGCTCGTACTGACGTTGGATCGCGCGACGCCTAACGTATCCGCGATCTCGTCCGCGGCAAGCGGACGGCCCATCAGGTAGAGCAGCGCGTGGATCTGCGCGACGGTGCGGTTGACGCCCCAACGCGAGCCCATTTCGCCCCAGTGAAGAATGAATCGTTCAGCGATCGGTGTGAGTTCCATGTCGAGCATTCTCGGAATTTCAGATATTTCTGTCAAGAGAGAAATTTGTCTTGACGGATGAGGTGCGCGCACCTAATTTCTGTTTTGACAGAAATGACCGTATAAATCGCAAGGGGATAGATGATGAGCAAGCCTGCGCTGACGCTGTATTTCGATGGAGCCTGTCCGTTCTGTGTAGCCGAGATCACCCGGCTGCGCAGCTGGGATGAACAGGGTCGCATACGTTTCGTCGACATTGCCGTGCCGGAATTCGAAGCGCCGCCCGGTGTGGACCTTGCGGCGCTGAATCGCGAAATGCATGGCCGTACCGCGGAAGGCGCGTGGTTGACAGGCATCGACTGCATCGTCGCCGCGTATGACACAGTTGGCCGAGGGTGGCTCGTTGCGCCGTTGAGGGTGCGTGCGATGCGGCCGCTGTTCCGGCGCGGCTACCGCCTGTTCGCGCGCCATCGTCAGCGGATTTCGCGCTGGCTGGGACTGAAGGTCGAGCCGATGTGCACGGACGGCCGATGCGCGCTCCGCGGTCGAACCGACAGCTGACGGACGCGTTGCAAACGAAAAAAAAGCCGCCCGAACATCAGCGGCTCAACAGGGGATCATGAGTCACTATCGTGGCAGCCGAAAATTAAGCCAGGCTTAAACGTGCGAATTCGCGGGTTGCGAACGTCCGCAATGCTCAAAAATCCTCACGTCAGCTTTCAGTTGTCGCGCGCGGAGATCGCGAAATGCGAGCGCCGGCCAAACGTTTGCGCGCTGAAAACCAGCACTGGCGGGCGTTTGCGCGATTTTCGCATTCAAGATACGCTGCGTCCGGCCGTAAACGTGGCTGTTGGGGTTCCAAGCCCGCTGATGCCGCGATGCTTCGATAACGATAAACGTGACGACTCCTGCCTCGAATCCATTTACCGATCGAATGCGTGCGCTCGTGGACAGGGTCCAGCACAACGAGCGCACGCTGCGCCGTTTCCAGCGCATGGAGCTGCAGCTGATCGGCGCGCAGGATTTCGCGTCGTTCCTCGCGACACTGTTCGTCGATCTGCCGAAGGAGTTTTCGCTGGATGCGGTGGTGGTGTGGGTCGACGAACGCGCGCCGCTGATGGCCGACATGGTGGGCGCCGAAGCGCTTGAGGCGCTCGGCCAGCCGGCGCTGAAGACTGCGCAGACCACCGGCTTCGCGCTCGCGCGGCTGTGCCCGGCCGCGAGCCCATGGCTCGGCGCACTCGAAGAAGTCGACGCGAAGACCCGCGCGAACCTGTTCGGCGAGGGCTCGCCGTGCGTGTGCACGATCGTGCTGCCGCTGAAGCTCAACGGCCGCACGAACGGCTATCTGTGTCTCGGCAGCGCGACCGCGGGCCGCTTCGGGCCCGGCATGGCGACCGACATTCTGGAGCGTTTCGCGAGCATCGTCGCCGCGAGCCTCGATAACGTCGCGCATCGCGAGCGCCTGAAGCTCTACGGGATGACCGATGCGCTGACGGGCCTCGCGAACCGTCGTCACTTCGACGAACGTCTGCGCGAGGAGCTGATGCGGGCGGCGCGCTATGCGCTGCCGGTCGGCTGCCTGTTTATCGACATCGACCGCTTCAAGCAGATCAACGACACGCACGGCCACGCGACCGGCGACCGCGTGCTAGCGACCGTCGCCGCGTGCCTGCGCCAGCAGCTGCGGATCGGCGACACGCTGGCGCGTCATGGCGGCGAGGAGTTCGCGGCGCTGCTGCAGGGCGACCGTGAAGAGATCCTGATCGCGGCGGAGCGGGTGCGCCGCGCGGTGGCATCGCTCGAAGTGCACGACGAACGCGGCGCACGCATCGCGGTGACCGTCTCGATCGGCGCGACCTCGCATACCGTGCCGGGTCCGCAGGAAGCGGCGCGGGTCGGCGCCGCGCTGCTTGAGGAAGCGGATCACGCGCTCTACCGCGCGAAGCACAACGGACGCAACCGCGTCGAGAGCTACACGCATCCCACCATCCAGTAACGGTTCAGCACCGTTCCAGCCTCAGCTGGTTCCGCATACAGCGCTCACATCACACGCCTCACGTCCTGCAGCAAGACCGTTTCAAGGCCCCGCGCCCGTTCCGCCACGATATTCGGTCAACGCTACGCGCAAACGTTTGAAAATGCGGTCCACACGGCCGTCTGACAGATGCGCCGTCTCCGGCGCGGCGTGTTTGAAGGCGTCCTCAGGCATCGGCCGGACGCCTTCTTTTTTCCGCATGAACGGGCGCGTTCGCCCGCGTCGCGATGCTGTCGCCGCTACAAAGAACAAGGGCGCATGTCGTCACCTCGCGGTGAACGGCATGCGCCCCAGTCCGGCTGCACTCCCTGATGGCTGCCTTTGGCGGGTGTCGTGCACCCGTCCTTGTCGTGTTATCTGTGTCGCGGACCCGAAGCTCAGGCCGGCAGCGCGAAGCTCGAGATCGCTTCGCGCAGCACGGTCGCCTGATCGCGCAGCGAATGCGCGGCGGCCGCGGCCTGTTCGACGAGCGCGGCGTTCTGCTGCGTCACCTGATCCATTTCGCCCACCGCGCGGTTGACCTGCTCGATGCCGGCGCTCTGTTCGCGCGACGCCTGGCTGATCTCGTCGAGGATGCCCGTCACGCGGCGCACCGACTGCACGATCTCCGTCATCGTCGAACCGGCGTTCGTCACGAGCGACGCGCCTTCCTCGACCGTATGCGTCGAGGTCTCGATCAGCGCCTTGATTTCCTTCGCCGCCGTGGCCGAGCGCTGCGCGAGGCTGCGCACTTCCTGCGCGACCACCGCGAAGCCGCGGCCCTGCTCGCCGGCGCGCGCTGCTTCCACGGCCGCGTTCAGCGCGAGGATGTTGGTCTGGAACGCGATGCCGTCGATCACGCCGATGATGTCGCCGATCTGCCGCGAACTCGCGGTGATCTCGCCCATCGTGCGGACCACGTCGTCGACCACTTCGCTGCCGCGCGTCGCGACGTCCGCTGCCTGACCCGCGAGATGCGCGGCCTGCTGCGCGCTCTCGGCGCTCTGGCGCACGTTCGACGTCATCTGGTCCATGCTCGACGCGGTCTGGACGAGCGCGGCGGCCTGCTCTTCCGTGCGCTGCGACAGGTCGGTGTTGCCCGCGGCGATTTCGTTCGCGCCGACGTTGATGTTCTCCGCGCCGCTGCGCACGCGCGAGATCGTGTCGATCAGGCCCGCCTGCATCGAGCGCAGCGCGCCCAGCAGGCTGTGTTCGTCGCCGTGCGTGGCCGGCACCTCGTTCGCGAGGTTGCCGCGCGCCATCTGCTGCGCGGCCGCGAGCGCCACTTCGAGTTCGCCGCCCAGGTCGCGCCGCACGCTGCGCAGCACGGCGACCATCGCGAAGGTCGCCGCGCCGCCGAGCAGCACCGTGATGCCGAGCCAGCGCAGCACGTCCGCGTAGAACGCGTCCTGCAGGTCGTCCATGTACATGCCGGTGACGAGATACCAGTCCCACGGCGCGAAGCGCAGCGAGTAGCTGGTCTTCGCGACGGGCTTCTCGCTGCCGGGCTTCGACCACAGATAGTTGACGAAGCCGCCGCCGTCTCCGTTGCCGGCCTTGACGATGTCGACGAACAGATGGTTGCCGGCCGGATCGGTGAACTGCGACAGGTTCTTGCCGATGAGTTCAGGCTTGATCGGATGCATCAGCATGACCGACTGCGAATCGTTGACGGACAGGTAGCCGTCCTTGCCGTAGCGCAGCGCGGACAGATCGGCGAGCGCCTGCTTCTTCGCGTCGTCCTCGCTGATCGTGTGCTGTTGCGACAACTGGTAGTAACGGTTGACGATGCTGTTCGCTTCCTGGATCAGCGCGGTCAACTGCCCGCGGCGATCCTCCATCATCGAGGCACGGCTGTGCCACGCACCAAAGCAGCCGACGATCACCAACCCCACCCATAGCACCGCGATCATTGACGCGAGCTTCTTGTTCAAAGTCATCGTAATTGTCCGTATGTTCGTGCGTTCGTCGTGGAAAGACAAAAACGCTCTAACCCGTTTACGGCGCGTGGTATGTGGCTTTGCAGCAGGGAAAAACCCGTAGTGATCGGAGGAATCAAGGTGCGGAACGCCGGCACTTCAAGCTGAGCGATGCGTTGATTGCGGGCGGAGGCAGGGGGACGAGGCGCTGAAGCGCGCCGCGATTCGACGGGCGGGCAGGCGGCGGCGTTCGCCGCGCGAGCCCGGCATAAGGCGTTGGCTTGCTGCAGGCGGCGCGCGGCCGCCGGGTTGCCGCTAGCAGACCGCGACGGCGTCCAGCATGCGCTGTTCGGTCACCGGGTCTTTGTCGGGTGGCCCTTCAGGCCGCTGCGGCTCGTCGTTGTGATGACCGGGCGACGGCGGCGCGAGCGGATCGCCTTCGGGGTCGCGCGTCGGGTCCGCAATCGGGTCGGGAACCGGGTTGGTATGCAGATGAAAGCTCATGACGTCGCCTCGATGGTTGCGCCGGGCGGCGCACACCACGCCACCCGTTTCAGCTTAGTCGCAAATCGCGCGCAGTACAGCGGTTTGCCGCGCAAAAATCGAGCCACAT
This sequence comes from Paraburkholderia phosphatilytica, assembly GCF_003443895.1. GTDB lineage: Bacteria > Pseudomonadota > Gammaproteobacteria > Burkholderiales > Burkholderiaceae > Paraburkholderia > Paraburkholderia phosphatilytica. Next base: position 142,563 of record NZ_QQOA01000006.1, read on the forward strand.
TTCTTTGGCGTTACAGCGCCGCTTCCACGGCCACCTGGCTGCACAGCGCGTCCAGATCGACCAGCATCAGCGTGCCGTGTCCCGGCCGTTCGACGACTTCGTTCATGCAGTGCTTCAGCGCGCCCGCGGCCTGGTTCTTCACGATCGACGGCACCTTCAGGCGATCCTTGCCGTCGATCGTCACGATATCGTCGACGGAATCGACCACGAGGCCGTACTTGTCGCCTTCGTGCTCGACGATCAGCACCTTCGTCGTCTCGATGCTGTCGTATGCCGCCATCCCGAGCATTGCGCGCAGGTCGACCACCGTGACGAGCTCGCGGCGCAGATGCAGCACGCCGCGCACGATCGCGGGCGAACCCGGCGCGCGCACGATGTCCGGCGAGTAGTCGATTACCTCGCGCAGCTGTTTGATCCGCACGCCGAGCAGATGGTTGAGGCGGAACGTCACGTAGGTCTCGCGCGGGCCGCGCGCGCGTTCCGCGGATTTGTCCGCGCTGACGCGGCCGCGGAACAGATCGTGGTGACCTTCGGCGAGCGATGCGAGCTGCGGATGCGCAAAGAGCGCGTCCGGGCTCAGCAGGATGATGCTGTCGCGTCCCTCGATCGTGATGCAGCCGGTGAAGAGCGACACGTGACGGCGCGCGTAAGCGGGCATCGGCAGCAGTTCGTCGTCGCGATAGCCGACGATGCTGCTCACCTCGTCCACCATGAAGCCGAAGCGCACGTCGTGCTGCTTCAGGATCACGACGCGCCGGTCGTCGCCTTCGGTCGTGACCGTAAGTGTCGCATCGACGTGCCGGTGATGATCGACGTCTTCCTGCGAGAGGCCGATCACGCGCGCGAAATCGATCACCGGAATCGTGATGCCGCGCAGGTTCAGGAGGCCGATGCACACCGGGTCCGTTAGCGGCGACGGATGCAGCACCGGCACGCGGATGATTTCCTGGATCGCTTCCATCGGCAGCGCGAGATTCGCGCCCATCACACGGAACGACACGGTCGGATGGCGCTGCGCCTGTTTCACGCGGCGCCGCGACTGCGACTCCAGATGATGCAGATGCGGCACCTCGGGCAGGCCGAGCAGCGCTGCGGCCGAGAGCACCTGCACGATGCGCTCGCCGTCGTCGAGTTTCAGCGCGCCCGCGATCACGGGCGGATGCCCGTCGCTGTGGTCGAACGTGACGATGTGCGCGGCCGGCACGCGCAGGATCTCGCCCGTCGCGTCGAACAGCAGGCCGACGCGATATTCGCCGAGCTCGACGATCGCGACCTTGCGCGCGGTGCCGGCGTGATCCGCGGTGCTGTCGGCGGGCATCTTCAGCAGCGGCCGCAGATCGACGATCGGGATCAGCGTGCCGCGCAGATTGAACAGGCCGAGCAGATGCGCGGGCGCGAGCGGCACCGGCGTGATCGACGCGGGGTAGTTGACGACTTCCTGCAATGCGGCGACCGGCAGCGCGAGTTCCGTCTGCGCGATCTGGAACGAGCCGTACAGTTCGACGGCGCCTCGGCTCGACTGGTTGCGGTTTTCCATGCTGGTTTCGGGTCCGGTTGGCGCGCCGTCGAAGCGGCGCGCGGTTTACTGGGGACGGGCGATACGTTTGACCATGTACTGATGCTGCGCGCAGTCGATCGACAGTTGCCGCCCGCATTCGCCGCCGACGTCGACGTGCACGACGCGCATGCCCGCCGATTCGAGCAGACGCTGCGCGGTACGCACGTTCTGCTCGCCGATCGGGCCGTGACGCGGCGGCGGCGATAGATTCACCATGTTCGCGCCGCCCGCGAGCACCGCTTCGATGCTGCCGCGCGGCGCGCGCTCCGCTTCCATCATCGCGAGCAGCGCGGGGATCGCGTGCGTCACGTACTTCGCGCCGCGTTCTTCATTCGCGGGTTCGCCGCGCGGCGGCTCCGGCAGCAGACAGTGTGCGAGTCCGTACAGCGACCGCTCGCGCCACATCAGGCCGATGCCGACGCACGAACCGAGGATCGCGCGCAGCACGTCCTGACCGCTGCCGACCGCGAGCTGGCACATCCGGACCTGCACGTCGCGTGCGTTATCCAAGCGTGGCTCCGTTGGAATGGCCGTTGCGATAGATGAGCGGCTGCTCGAACACGAAGCCTGTGTCGAAGCGCGACAGCGACTCCGATTCACCGACGATCAACACACCCTGCGGCACGAGCGCGCGACGCACGTTTTCGAGCACGGCCAGTTGCCCGTCCGCATCGAAGTAGATCAGCACGTTGCGCAGGAACGCGAGATCGTGCGTGCCGAGCTCGCGCGGCGATGCATACAGGTTGTGCTGGCGGAAGCTGACGTTCGCACGCAGCGTGCCGTTCGCCGTGAAGCCGTCGTCGCGCGGGGTGAAATACTTCTGCAGCAGATGCGGATGCGCCTGCTTCAGCCCCTCGGCGCTACGGCCGCGAAAGTGCGCGTTGCACGCATCGCGCACGATCGCCTCCGAGATGTCGGTGCCGAGAATGCGATAGCGAAACGACGGATGCCGCGCGCGGAACTCCTCGCACAGCATCGCCGCCGAATACGCTTCCTCGCCGCTCGACGACGCCGCGGACCACAGCCGCAGCGTGCCTTGCGGATTCCCTGCGAACCACGCCGGCAGGAACTGCGTGCCGAAGTAGTCCCACACGCGCGGCGTGCGGAAGAACGACGTCTCGTTGGTCGTGACGAGATCGATGAAATCCGTCACCTCGGCGGGCTTCGCCTCGAGCACCTGCAGATAGTCGCGATAGCCCGGCAGTTCCAGCGCGCGGATACGGCGCCGCAGGCGACCTTCCAGCATCGCCCACTTGCGCTCGTTCATCACGATGCCGGTATGACGGCGCACCTGCTCGAACAGCGCGAGCCGGGTCGCCTGATCGGCGTCACGGTCGAAAGACACACTGCGCTCCTGTCAAACTACGAAGCGCGCGACCGTCTGGTCGAGTGTTTCCGCACCTTGCGACAACGTGGCGGTTGCACGGGCGATCGAATCGCACGCGGCGGCGGATTTCTCCGTCTCCTCGGCAACCTGCTGGATCGCGGTGCTGACCTCGCGCGCGGCAATCGACTGCTCTTCCGCGCCGCACGAGATTTCGGAGATCGCCTGGGTGGTGCGGCCGACGCCGGTCGCGATGCGCTCGAACGCATCGCCTGCCTGCTTCGAGATTTCGCTGCCTTGAGCCACGCGCTTGACCGACTCGTTGATCAGCTTCGAGATTTCCTTGGTGGCCTGCGACGAGCGCTCGGCGAGCTTGCGCACTTCGTCCGCGACCACCGAGAAGCCGAGGCCGTGTTCGCCGGCGCGCGCCGCTTCGATCGCGGCATTGAACGCGAGCAGGTTGGTCTGGCTCGCGATCTCGCCGATCACCTTGATGATCTCGCTGATGTCTTCCGACGACTTGTTGATCAGCTCCATCGATTCGATCGAACGCGCGATCGCCTTCTGGCCGCGCTCGGCTTCCTGCTGTGTGTCCTTCGCGAGCTGGTCGGCGTTGCGCGAGTTTTCCGCGATCGAGTTGATCGCGGCGGTCAGTTCCTCGACCGATGCGTTCATCTCCTCGACGGTCGCGCCGAGCAGCTGCGCGCCGCTCGACACGGTATTCGCGCGGCCCGAGATGTCCTGCGACGAGCTGGAGAAATCCGTCGCCGACGTGACGATCTTGCCGATCACGCCGCGCAGGTCGCCCATCATGTGCTTGATGCCGCCCGCGAGCTGGTCGATCGGGTCGTTGCCGGCCGCGTCGATCGCGCCCGTCAGGTCGCCGGCTGCCGCGCGGTTCACGGTGGCGAGCAAGGCTTCGACCTTGCGCTGATCTTCTTCCGCGCGGCGTTTCACGAGCTCTTCGAGCTCGACCTGCGCGGTCACGTCGGTCGCGAACTTCACGACCTTCTCGAGGCGGCCGCGGATGTCGTAGATCGGGTTGTACGTCGCCTGGATCCACACGACGCGACCGCCGCGGCCAACACGGCGGTAACGGCCAGCGTCGAACTCGCCGCGGTTGAGCTTTTCCCAGAACGCCTTGTATTCCGGGCTCGCCGCGTAGACGTCGTCGCAGAACATGCGGTGATGCTTGCCCTGAATGTCTTCGAGGCGATAGCCGACGGTGTCGAGGAAGTTCTGGTTCGCGCTGCGCACGATGCCCGTCAGATCGAATTCGATCACGGCCTGCGCGCGATCGACCGCGCGCACCTTGCCTTCGTATTCGGCGTTCTGCTGGCGCGACGCGGTGACGTCGGTCGCGAACTTGATGACCTTGTAGGGCTTGCCGTTGTCGTCGAACACCGGGTTATACGATGCGTTGATCCAGATCTCGCGTCCGCCGCGGCCAAGCCGCAGATATTCGCCGTGATCGAACTCGCCGCGGCCGAGCCGTTCCCAGAACTGCCGGTACTCGATGCTTTCCGCATGCGCGGGTTCGCAGAACATCCGGTGGTGCTGGCCGCGCACTTCGTCGAGCGTATAGCCCAGGGTCTTCAGGAAGTTGTCGTTCGCATGCAGGATGATGCCGTTCAGGTCGAACTCGATGACGGCCTGGACGCGGTTAAGCGCAATGCTGACGGCACGCAGCTCATGCAGCTCGAGACTGCGTTCGGTATTCGTGTGTTCCATCGCGTTCTCCTCGTTGAACGGACGATATTGGCGGGATGCAGACGGACGCGGCGCTGCCGCTCTCCGGATGCACGTTTCTCTCGGTGTTGTATTGGCGTATCAGGCGCGGCGTACCGCACGCGGGCCCCTGCTCCCGCGATATCGCCAGCACCTTTCGACGTTATCGGCCGGGGCGGATTTAACCTTTATACCGATGCGACAGATCGGCGTGGCCGCGGCGCGCGAAAGCTGCCGGAATACACGACCACGGGAGTGAAATCGTCCACCTGAGGGTGGCGCGAGCGCGTGAACGCGGAGCTGGGGGACAGAAAACCGGCTGAAGCTTGCGGAATGGGGTTCGGGTACTGATTTGCCGTGGTTGCCGTGACCGCGCTTCAACCGTTCGATGCGACGTTCGCTTCGCCCGCTTGCCGGTTCCTGCGCTTCGCCGCGAACATCGACGCGACGGTGACCACGCCGCCAAGCGCGCCCATGCCGAGCGCGATGGCCGTGACGACGAGACTCACGCGCCCATGCGACGAGAACAGACCGACGAGCAGCCCCGCGAGCGGCTGCGTGAGGTTGTTCAGCGAGATTACGACGCCCGTGGTCTTGCCGTAGTCCTTCGGCGGAATGATCTGCTGGCGCGCGCTGCGGATGTACACGTTGAACATCTTGTCGAAACCTGTGACCAGCAGGAAGCCCACCACGTAGACCCACGCCGACGGGCTCGTGCCCGCGATCAGTCCGCCCGCGAAGATCGCCGAGAACGACATCAGCCCCAGCAGCCTGCGCGAGATCGTGGTGCGCGCGATCGCGAACAGAATCGCGATCGTCGCGACTGCGCCGGCCGCCTGCAGCACGCCGTAGAACGTGCCCGACTGCCCGTGCACGCCGGTCACCATCGCCGCCGACGTCGCGAGCGTGACGCCGATCACGAGATTCTCCGCCGCCGCGAGCAGCACGAGCCGCCCGAGCCCCGGCAGCCGCACAACGTTGACGAGCGCGGTGCGGATCGGATGCGTCCAGTGCGCGGGCGCGGCTTCGGGCGCGTGGAGGTCGAACGTGCCAGTGCGCTGCCAGAGTGTGGTCGCGGCATCCGCGGTGAGGAACAGCAGCGCGGTCGCGGCCACGACGAACTCCCAGCGCATCCAGCCGAGCAGCAGCGCCGCGAGCATCGGCCCAAGTACGACGCCAAGTTGCTCCGCGAGTTGCGACCACGACAGCACGCGTTCAAAGCGATGCGTCTTGAATACCTGCGGCAACAGCACTTCACGCGCGACGAGTCCCTGGCTCGTGAACACGCCGCAGAACGCGGACAGCGCAATCAGCCAGCCGATCCCGCCGATCGCGGCGAAGCCCACGATGCCGCCGAGACACGCAAGCGCGCGATAGAGCTGGCTCAGGCGCAGCACCTTGATCGGCGACACGCGGTCGCACAGCGCGCCGCAGACCGGGAACACCAGATAGCGCGGCAGCGCTTCGATGAAGAACGCGATGCCGGACCACGTGGCCTGATGCGTGGTCTGGAAGACGACGAGCGGAACGAGGAACAGCAGGATCTGGTCGGCGAGCCGTGCGAGGAACAGCGAGCTGAAGAACGCCGGGTAGTGAAGCGAGGCGGGGAGAGAGGCGGCTCGACGCATGAGGGCGGCGCACGGAAGGGGATAACGGACGTTATCACACGTGCGCCGCCGCCCGGCACCGACCGGCCCCGCTGCGATGCTTACGGCCGCAGCAGATCGAACCCGCCCAGCACGACGACGCCGGAGAGCACGATCATCGCGGGCGAATGCTGGCCGAAATACAGGATCGCGGCGGCCAGCCAGCTCGCGACGCAAAACGCTCCGATGCGTGCCATCGCAGGCTCCTCAACGGTGGTGATAACGGTATTCCTGCGTCTTGCCGCCATAACCGTAGGAAGCGGCGCGCACATCCTGCACGTAGATGTAGCTTTCTTCGTGCAGATTGCCGAGCAGGTGTTCGAAGGCCGCGAAGACTTCCGCGATGTAGCGGGCCTTCTCGTCCTTCGTGTTGGTTTCGTCGGTGATCTTGATGTCGAAGTAGAGGCTGCTTTTGTTCTGCTCCGACAGCGTTCTGCCGCCGACGATCCAGTCGTCCGGATCGACGTAGTCGATCGCGATCGCGGTGAGGTTGGGATCCTTCCCGAGAATGCGCGTGGTCAGTTCGAGCAGGATGGACGCAATTTTACCGGTCATTTCCGGCGACTTCTTTGCAGCGACTTTCACGTTGAGAATAGGCATCGCGACCTCCATTGATTAGCTATGCAACTATCGGTGAATGAAAAAAGCACGCTCAATCCAGTACCGAACGCGCTTTGCGGATCTTCTGGACGGTGTCCACGAATGCCGGGCCGCCCATCTGCTTCTTCAATCTCGCGGTGACGTCGCCGCTCGCGTCGTTCAACGGCCGCTTGATGGCCACCGCTTCCGCCGTAGGGAAGATCGCGACCTCGCGGCCGTCGCCTTCAGTGCGGCGCCGTTCGATGTAGCCCCGCGCTTCGAGGCCATCCAGCGCGCGGGTTGCCGTGGGTCGCGCGATGGACAGCTCGTCGGACAGCTCCCGTTGCAGCATGCCTGGGCGATCGAGAATCGCGCGCAGCATGAAGCCTTGCGGCGGCGTGACGCCGAATGGCTCGAAGGCTTCGGTCCATTCGCGCTCGAGACGCCGTGCCAGTGCCGACGTGTTGAAGTAAAGGCATTGATCGAACATGGACCTGACTATAGTCGCAAATAGTTAGCTTTGCAACTACTTGCGTGTGCTTTTTTTCGCTTCGGGGACGAGGGCGTGAGTGAACACCGTGGCGACGGTCGCCACCACGGTTCGACGGCTCGATACTCGATGCGCCAGATAGCGCCGCAGTCAGTCGACGATCTGCAGCTGGTCGAGATCGTACGCGGACGGTGCGGGCGAGGCGGTGGCAGCGGAAGTGCGGCGAGGTCGCCTGGCGAGCGCCGGCGGCGGCACGCGCAGCGCGGCGGAGGTCTGCCCGAGGGCGAGTAGCGCGTCGCTGAGTTTTTTCACGCGCGCACGTTGCGTCGGCAACGTGGCGGCCCCGGTGAGTGCGGCGACGCGAGCTTGCCAGTACGCAAGCGGAATCGGATCGTTGAGGCCGATGCGCGCGACGATGAACTCGAGGTGCGTCAGTTCTTTTTCGAGTGTGCGATGGTTCATTGTTGTTAGCGTCCGCGCGGCGTCCGGTTCAGGGAGTGTGCGCGTCGTTCCTTTTCAAAAAAAGGTCATACAGGCTGCCGAAAAAAAACCGCGACGCGGATGCCGACGGCAGCGGGGGATGATTCGGGTAGCGGGCGCTCCTGCAGAAAGAAAGGTGGGTACGACGGACGGCCGCTGCCGTCGAAGGACGACGGCAAGTCGGCCACGCTCAACTGCGTTGGGTTTTGCGCAGCAGCCGGTTGTCCTCGGCGTCGGGGTCGACGTCAGGGTCGAGCGGCGGTGCGTCGGGGTCCTGCGACGGGCCGATGTCGGGATAGTCGGTCGGTACCGTGTCGGACCGTTCCGGACTGATCGGGTTATCCCGGGGTGGGGAAGGGGCGGTGACCATCGTGAACTCCTCAGCTGCATTTATCTGCACAGCATGGGAGACGCAAGTTCCGGTCCTGACCGGTGGCAATGGTGACCAGCCCGATGAAAAGCGCGTTGCCGCGAGCGCGGCGCAGCGTTTGAATCGTACAGCGAGCGGCGCCGAAGCCTCAGGTGGGAAAGCGTTCGCCGAGCAGTTCGAACAGCCGGCTCAGGTTGCACGGTTTGACGAAGTACGCGTCGATGCCGATTTCCTCCGACCGGATCCACTCGGCTCGCGACGTGAAGCCCGTGTGGGCAACGAGGAATACCTCAGGGTCGTACGAACGGATCGCGGCTGCCGCTTCCCAGCCGTCGCCGAGCGGCATCGATAGATCGAGCAGCACCGCGCCCGGCTTCCACTGCTTCGCGGCCCTGACTGCATCGAGTCCGGTGTGCGTGGTGCGCGTCGCGAAGCCGGCTTCGTCGAGCGCGATGGCGAGCGCGTGCGCGCCGCGGATGTCGTCGTCCGCGATCAGGATGCGCCGCTCGCGCGCATCCGCGAGGCGCACAGGAATTCGCCAGATGGTTTCGACCGGCGCCGCCTGGAACTCCGTCATGATTCGATCTCCTCGACCCTCTCTGTATTCGTGCGTGGACCATGCTGTGTGTCCGCGCCGCGCTTGCGCATTGTTCAGTTCTTTTCCCCTCTTACCCCTACATCTTCACCTGCATGTGGTTTTGCATCAGCCAGGCATTTACCGGATATGGCGGCGCAATTTGAACGGTCATGGTGAGGCGGATGCTGCTATCGGTTTTGCGTCGCGTTCATTGCACGCGCGGTTCGACGAGCGCGCAGCGACGCGCGCCGCCGCCCATCTGCAGACGGTAGCGATGCGTCTTTTTTGTAAGCGCTGGCGACGAGCGGCGAGCACGTTCGCGGCGATTGCACCGTCCCACATGCCGGGCTGCCGCGGGGCACGTAGATCGCCGTCTGGAGCGCGCGTGAATCTACGGGTTGCACCTTGGAAGGCTGCAACCCCGCGCGTGAAAACACGGCCGTACGGATTTAGCAGACGGCATGCCCGGACCGTGGCGCCGGATCGTTTGAATTGATTGAGTGACGCAGAAGCACAGCGTGGTGATCAGGATGGCGAATCAATCGGATCCGATGCGACGCAGATCGTCCGGCGTATCGACGTCCTGCACGACGCCTGGATCGTCGACGTCGATGCGGGTGACCGGATGCATCGCGAACAGCGCGCGTGCGCCGGCGTCGCCATCGAGCGCCTGGAGCTCGGCAAGATGCTCGGGACCGAAGCCGACGGGATGGCCACGCTGCTCGCCATAGAATGGCGCCGCGATCGACGCGCCGTCGTCGATCGCGCGCGCGACGTGTTCGATCGTGGAGATCGCAATGCGTGGCATGTCGGCGAGCGCAACCACCCAGCCGTCCGCGTCGGCGCTCGCGTCGATGCCGGCGGCGAGGCTTGCGCCCATGCCGCGCTCCACCGCGGCGCTGAACACCACATCGCAGCCCGCGTCGTTCAGCACGCGGGCCAGCGCGTCCGTGCCGGGCCTGACGACAGCGACCACGCGCGGCACGACGAGCAACAGACGATGCGCAGCCTCATGGGCGACCGGGGTGCCGTCCGGCAGGCGCGCGAGCAGCTTGTTGTGCAAGCCCTGCGGATCGAAGCGCGTGCCGAGACCGGCGGCGAGCAACACGCCGGTGGCGAACGAAGCGTAGGCCATGGATCGGCACCGGAGGTGGGAGAGCCCTGATTGTGCGGTGCAACTGGTGTCGAGGCAAGCGACGATTGCGTGTAATCGCTAAACCATCACCTTGTCCAGCGTCACCGGCAGGTCACGCACGCGCACGCCAGTCGCGTGATACACGCCGTTCGCGATCGCCGCGACCACACCCGTGATACCGATCTCGCCGATGCCGCGCACGCCGAGCGAATTGAAATGCGGGTCCGGCTGATCGAGGAAGGTGACGTCGATCGTACCCACGTCCGCGTTCACCGGCACGTGATATTCGGCCAGATTCGCGTTCGTGAAGCGACCGTAGCGCGTATCGAGCAGCGTTTCCTCTTCGAGCGCCGCGCCGATGCCCCACACGAGGCCGCCCATCAACTGGCTGCGCGCGGTCTTGCGATTGAGGATGCGCCCCACGTCGTACACCGCGACGATACGCGGCACGCGGATCGTGCCGAGCGATTCGTCGACATGCACTTCCACGAACACCGCGCCGAACGAATGAAACGCGTATTGCTGGCGCTCGGGGCCGGACTTCGTGGTGGCCTGCGCTTCGATCGGCTGGCCGCCCGCGCGCGCGATGATCGCCGCAGCGGGGTCGCGCTTCGTCGCATCCGTTCGACTCACAACCCAGCCGTTCTCGACGCTCAGGTCTTCGAGCGACATGCCGTGCACGGGCGATGCAGGATCGGCGAGCGCCATCGACAGCAGCTTGTCGCGCGCCTGCGAGCACGCTTCGCGCACCGCGGGCGATACGCTCGCCGCCGATTGCGAGCCGCCCGAGCCCGGCGCCTTCGGCAACGTCGAGTCGCCGAGCGCGAAATGAATGCCCTGCGGCGGAAAGCCCAGCGCGTCCGCCGCGACCTGGGTCATCACCGTGTAGGTGCCGGTGCCGAGCTCCTGGGTGCCCGATGCGACCATCGCGGTGCCGTCCGGCAGGATGCGCGCGAGCGCCGCCGCTTCGTTGCGGTTCGCCGGGTAGGTTGCGGTGCCGAGGCCATAGCCGATCAGCGTGTTGCCGCTGCGCATCGAGCGCGGCGCCATCGAACGCTTCGACCAGCCGAAGCGCTCGGCGCCCTGCTCATAGCACGCGCGCAGCACCTTCGACGAAAACGGCTTGTTTTCGGTTGGATCGACGTCCGTGTAGTTCTTCAGCCGCAGCGCGAGCGGATCCATATTCAGCTTCGCGGCCAGTTCGTCCATCGCGGATTCGAGCGCGAACGAGCCGGTCGTCTCGCCCGGCGCGCGCATGAAGGTCGGCGTGCCCGCGTTGATCTTGACGAGGCGGTGCGTGGTCACCTGATTCGGCACCGCGTACAGCATGCGCGTGACCATGCAGCAGGTCTCCGTCCAGTCTTCGAACGTCGACGTGTGCGAGTACGAGTCGTGCCGCATCGCGGTCAGTGTGCCGTCGTGCCGCGCGGCGAGCTGGATGCGTTGCTGCGTGTACGGCCGCGCGCCCACCGGACCGAACATCTGCGGCCGTTCGAGCGCGAGCCGCACCGGCCTGCCCACCTGGTGCGACGCCATCGCGGCGAGCGCGACATGCGACCACGACGAGCCCTTGCAGCCGAAGCCGCCGCCGAGGAACGGCGAGATCACGCGCACGTTGTCGGGATGCACGCCGAGCGTCGCCGCGACCGCGTTCTTCGCGCCGGTCACGCCCTGCGTCGCGTCGTACAACGTCAGCTGCGGACCGTCCCAGTGCGCGAGCGTTGCGTGCGGTTCCATCGGATTGTGATGTTCGATCGGCGTCGTATAGATCTCGTCGACGTGCACCACGCCCTCGCGCACGCCGGCGTCGAAATCGCCGCGCGCGGTATCGGTCTTGCGCCCCTGCGGATTGTCCGGCGGATACGCGTCGTTCAGCGCGCCGCGGAAGTCGAGTATCGCGGGTTGCTGCGCATACGTGATGCGCAGATGGCGGCCGGCGTCGGTTGCGTGTTCGAGCGTATCCGCGACGATCACCGCGACCGGCTCGTTACTGTAGCGAACCTCGTTGTTCTGCAGCAGCGACAGGTGCCGGCCCGCGGGCGGCGATAGCGGCGACTTGCCGTTATTCGGCAGACGCGGCGCGTTCAGATACGTCATCACGAGCAGCACGCCCGGCATCGACTGCACGCGGTCGACGTTGTCGATCGACGTGATCGTGCCGTGCGCGATCGTGCTCGTGACGAGCACCGCATGCGCGAGCCGCGCTTCCGGAAACTCGGCCGCATAGCGTGCTTCGCCGGTGACCTTGAGCACACCGTCCGTGCGGTCGAGCGGCTGTCCGACGATCGTGCTCATGCGACACCTCCAGTGCGGACCGCGGCCGGATTGGCTGCGAGATTGATCGTGCGCACGATCGCGCGTTGCGCGAGCTGCACCTTGAAGCGGTTCGACGTTTGCGGCTGCGCATCGCGCAGCGCGGCGGTGGCCGCTTCACGCAACGTGCCTTCGCCAAGCTCGTGACCCGCGAGCATCTGTTCCGCGGCGCTCGCGCGCCACGGCTTGTGCGCGACGCCGCCCAGCGCAATGCGCGCCTGCTTCACCGTCCTGCCGTCCATCTGCAGTGCGGCCGCCACCGACACGAGCGCGAACGCGTAGCTCGCGCGGTCGCGAATTTTCAGGTAGTGCGAATGATCGGCGAAGAGCGGCGGCGGCAGATCGACTGCGGTGATCAGCTCGCCTGGCGCCAACGTCGTATCGAGATCGGGGCGATCGCCCGGCAGACGATGGAACTGATCGAACGCGATCGTGCGCTCGCCTTGCGGACCATCGACGCGCACCGTTGCATCGAGCGCTGCAAGCGCGACGCTCATATCGGACGGGTTCACCGCGATGCATTGCGGGCTCGCGCCGAGGATCGCGTGCATCCGGTTGTGGCCGCCGATCGCCGCGCAGCCGCTGCCCAGGTTGCGCTTGTTGCACTGGTCGAACGCGGTGTCGTAGAAGTAGCCGCAGCGCGTGCGTTGCATCAGGTTGCCGCCCACTGTCGCCATGTTGCGCAACTGCGGCGATGCGCCCGCGAGCAGCGCTTGGGAAAGCAGCGGATAGCGCGTGCGAATGAGCGCGTGATTTGCCGCGTCGCTGTTGCGCACCAGCGCGCCGATCCGCAGGCCGCCGTCGGGCAGCGTGTCGATGCTGTCGAGCGAGCGGATGCGCGTGATGTCGACCAGATGCACGGGGTTTTCGACGCCGCCCTTCATCAGGTCGAGCAGGTTCGTGCCACCGCCGATGAACATCGTGCCCGGCTGCTGAGCGGCGCGCAGCGCGCCCGCGATGTCGCCTGCGCGCTCATAGGTGATTGCTTGCATGCGCGCCTCCGTCAGGCTTTACCGAACTGGCCGCCGTGCGCACCTTGCACGGCGGCCACGATGTTCGCGTAGGCGCCGCAGCGACAGATGTTGCCGCTCATGCGCTCGCGCACTTCGTCGTCGGTCAGTTTGGAGACTCGTGCTCTGACGTCGGCCGTTGCCGCGCTCGGCGTGCCCGCGTCGAATTCGCGCAGCATCGCGGTCGCCGAACACAGCTGGCCGGGCGTACAGTACCCGCACTGAAACGCGTCGTGCTCGACGAACGCGCGTTGCATCGGGCTCAGCTGACCGTTCTGCGCGAGCCCTTCGACGGTCGTGATCGATTGCCCTTCGTGCATCACCGCGAGCGTGAGACACGAATTGATGCGACGTCCGTCGATCATCACCGTGCACGCGCCGCACTGGCCGCGGTCGCAGCCCTTCTTCGTGCCCATCAGCCCGGCGTACTCGCGCAGCGCATCGAGCAGCGTCACGCGCGGCTCGAGCTGCAGCGTGTAGTTGCGGCCGTTGATGTTCAGCTGCACCGGCCGCGGCGGCGCGGGAGGCGGGGCGGCCGCGGGTTGGTCAGGCTGCTGGATGTGCGTCTGTGCGTGCAGATGCGGTGTGGCGCCGAGCGTCGCCGCTGCGGCGGCGGACTGCAGGAAGCGGCGGCGTGACGGTCGCGGCGCCGTGGCGGTCTGGTAGGTCTGACCGTTGCCGGAACCTTGAGGATCGTGATCGTTGGACATGACGTTCTGCTTGCTCCGTGAAAGAGAATTCCGGGCGAACGCATTGTGCGATGCGTGGGCAGCTGAATCATTCGGGCCGAGCAAATTCGGTGCCGCATACGCGTGCGCTGGCAGTTGCGTGACACGGCGTGCGGAGCGCGTCGAACGACGGCGCAACGGTCGGCCAGCGAATGCTCAAAGCGAGCGTTGCACGTAACGGATGACGAAGTAAAGGCGCGTCGCCGAGGATGACGACGCGGTCAGTTTCGCGTCATCTGCGGGCCAGAAACACGCGATGTGGATGGCAGGGCGGTCATCGTTGCGCGTTCAAACGCCGGCGGTTTGCAGATGGCTTTCGATGTGCGATCGCGTGATCGCTCACTCGCGTCGTCGCTGAGTCAGGCAGCCGCGATCTCGCCAAGCGTCCGAACCAGCCACATCAGCGACGGGTCGCGATGATTGCGCGGATGCCATGCCGCGAACAGCGAAAAACCTTGTGCATCGAACGGCAGCGCGAACGCATCGAGCCGGTCGCCGAAATGCGCGGCGAGCCGCGAAGGCAGCGTCGATACGTAGTCGGTATGCGCCAGCAGCTCCGGCACGGCCATGAAGTGCTGCACGGACATCACCACGCGACGTTCGCGTCGAAGCGTTTCGAGGTGTTCGTCCATGAAGCCGTGGAAGCTGCCGCCGCTGATCGATACGAGCACGTGGTTCAGCGCGCAGTACGTGTCGAGATCGAGCGGCGCCGTGCCGCGCGGGTGGCCTTTGCGCTGCACCGCGACGAAGTGCTCGTCGAACAGCTTGCGCGCTTTCATGGAGGGCGGAACCATGCGCTCCGAACCGATCAGCAGATCGACCTCGCCGCGATCGAGCCGCGCGGTGATAGTGGGCGGATCGACATTGATGAACGCGATGCGCACGCCGGGATTGGCGATGGACGGCAGCCGGCATAGCAGCGGCAGGCCGAGCGAGCCGATCGCGAAATCGTGGGCGGCGATCGTGAAGCGCCGCGCGTCCGCCAGCGGATCGAAAGCCGGCTTGTGACGCACCACGCTTTCGAGATTCTTCAACGCCGCGTGCAACGGCTCCATCAGTTCGAGCGCATGCGCGCTGCGTGTCATCCCGCGGCCGTTCTCGGCGGGAATCAGGAGCGGATCGCCGAAGATCTGCCGCAGCCGCGCAAGTTGCGTCGAGACGGCAGGCTGCGTCAGATGCAGCCGCTCGGCGGCGCGCGTCACGTTCGATTCCGCGAGCAGCGCGTCCAGCGATACCAGCAGATTCAAGTCGATTCCACGTAGATCGATCATGGCAGTAGATGGGTCGCATACGAATCATTGATTTCAAGAATACGTAGGCGCTGCCTAGAGTTCAACCGTGTTCCGCTGGCTCCTCAGCTGGACTGCCCACTCAACGGAGAACTCGATGAAAGCCTGGATGCTCGATGAACCCGGCAAGCCGATCGCACTGCGCGAAGTCGATCAGCCGCAACCCCGGCCGAACGCGGTGCTGGTCAAGATGGACGCCGTGCCGCTCCTCAGCTACACGCGCGACTACCTGGAAGGCAAGCTGCCTTACTGGTATCCGCCTGCGCCGTTCACGCCCGGCACCAATGGCGTGGGCCGCGTCGCCGCGGTCGGCGAGGGCGTGATGGCGTATCGCGCGGGACAGCGCGTGCTGGTGAATCCGTACTGGATCGCGGATGAAGCGGCGCAGGAGCCCGAGCAGATCCTGATCGGCCTGACTGGCATGAGCGCGGGCAGCGGGCCGATGCTCGCCGCTTTTCCGCATGGCTCGCTGCGCGAATTCGCCGAGTTTCCCGCGTCGACGGTGATTCCGCTCGACGGCTTCGACGATCAGCCGGCCGAGCGGCTCGCCGCGTTCGGCAAGCTTGCGGTGCCGTTCGGCGGTTTGCGTCGCGGTCGGCTGGCTGCCGGCGAAACCGTGGTGATCAACGGCGCGACCGGCTACTTCGGCTCGGCCGCCGTGCTCGAAGCGCTGGCGATGGGCGCGGCGCGCGTGGTCGTGCTGGGACGGCGGGCCGATGCGCTCGCGGCGCTGGCGGAGCACAGCGGCGGTGGCCGCCGGGTCGTGCCGGTGGTGCTGACGGGCGACGCGCAGCAGGACGTCGCGGCGATCCGCGCGGCGTCGAACGGCGGCGCGCATCTCGCGTTCGACATGGTGGGCCGCGCGACCGACGCGAACGCGACGCTCGCGACGCTGCGCAGTCTGCGCCGCAACGGCCGGCTCGTGCTGATGGGCAGCATGAGCACCGATCTGCCGATCGTCTACAGCGAGATGCTGGCGAACAGCTGGGAGCTGATCGGTAATTTCATGTACACGCGGGCCGACTATCTGGCGCTGGTGTCGCTCGTCACAGCAGGGCAGCTGCGGCTCGATGCGATCGACGTGAAGACCTTCGCGTTCACCGAACTCGAGGCCGCGATGGATGCCGCGGCGCGGATGCAGGGGCTCGACTGCACGGTGGTGACGCTCGGGTAATCCATTGCGCCAGCACACGCCGGCGGTCGTCAAAGAAAAAGCGCGATGCGGTTCACACCCGCATCGCGCTTTTTTCCGTTCAACGAGGCACGCTACTGCCGCACTCAGTCGATGCCGTGAAAGACCGCGTCGTCCGGGCCGAGGTAGGTCGGCGGATGCCACGCCGCGTCGCGCATCGAATGCTGCACGAGCTTCTCGACGCCGAGCAGCACCGCGAAGATCGCCATCCGCACCGGAATGCCGTTGTCGGTCTGGCGGAAGATCGCGAGCCGCGAGTCGTGATTCAGGTCGGTGCTGAGGTCGTTCGCGCCGGGGCGGCTGTCGCGCGGCAGCGGGTGCATGATCAGCGTGTCGCGGCCGCAGACCGAATCGACCAGCGCCTGGTTGATCTGGAAGTCGGGCGTGTAGCCTTCGAACGACTCGTCGGCGAAGCGCTCCTTCTGGATCCGCGTCGCGTACACGACGTCGGCGCCGGTCAGGCCTGCCGCGAGATCGTGCGTCTGCTCGATCACGTTGCCGTTGCGCGCGATCTGCTCGACGATATACGCGGGCATTTCGAGCGAAGGCGGCGACACGAGCGTGAACTTGATGCCGCGATACAGCGCGAGCAGCTTCACGAGCGAGTGCACCGTGCGCCCGTACTTCAGGTCGCCGACGAGCGCGATATGCGCGCCGTCGACGATCTTGCCGAGCCGCGAGAACTCGCGCTGGATCGTGTACAGGTCGAGCAGCGCCTGGCTCGGGTGTTCGCCCGGACCGTCGCCGCCGTTGATCACCGGGATGTTGGTCGCGCGCGCGAATTCGGCCACCGATCCTTGCTCCGGATGGCGGATCACCATCGCGTCCACATAGCCGGCCATCACGCGGCTCGTGTCGTAGATCGACTCGCCCTTCGCCATTGACGAAAACGTGAAGCCCGTCGTGTCGCACACCGAACCGCCGAGACGGCAGAACGCCGCGCCGAAGCTCACGCGGGTACGCGTGCTGGCTTCGAAGAACAGGTTGCCGAGCACCGCGCCTTCGAGCACGCGCGAGATTTTCCGGCGCCGCGCGATCGGCTGCATGATGTCGGCGACACGGAACAGCGCCTCCACCGCATCGCGCGAGAACTGGTCCACCGACAGCAGCTGCGGCTTGCCTTCGAACAGCATCTGGCTCGCGAGTGGCTGCGAGTCTACGCTCTGCGTATATTTTTCGCCGGGTTCGGCATTCACGATTTCCGACACGAAGCGTTCGACGATCTCCGGCATGGCGCGCGATTCCTGCGAGTCGTCGGGCAGCAGCCACGTATCAAGCGCGCGGCGCGACACGCCGATTCGGCTGGCGAACGTTTCACGGGTCATGTTGAGGCGACGCATCGCGTCGCGGAGGAAAGCTTGTTGCGGAACGCTCATGCGGTCACCTCTGAAGGGCGGGGTTGATGTACGCGGTGCGTATATTAGTCGCCCGGTGGCGCAAGTCAAGCCCTTTCGCGGCGGCGCGGCGCCTGAAGCCATTTCAAGCCGCTTCTTGCCCGAATTTCGAGATGCCGGTTACACTGCCGGCCATGACTTCGGCCCGTTTTCCCGCACATCGCAGCCCGGCCTTCGGCGCTGCCGCTCTCACCGTCACCACGACGGTGAATGGCGCGTGCGCGTTCGCCGACGTCAAAAAAGCCAAACAGCCGCTCATCTGACCGGAGCCAGCTGTTCCGTCAGATGGGCGACGGAACAGTCAAACGGGCTCGGCCGCACGTCTTTCCCGCTTTCGACCCTCGTGTCCTCGCACCGCTGAACGGTTTCGATACGGTCGCGTTCGAGGTCTTGTCATGTCGATAGCATCTGGAATCTGGATTCCCCTTGTCACACCGTTCGCCGCTGACGGCGCGGTCGATCACGCCGCGCTGCGCGCGCTGGTGCGCCGCTACGCCGACGCCGGCGTGGCGGGCATCGTCGCGCTCGGCACCACCGGCGAGCCCGCCGCGCTGGATGCGGCCGAAGCCGACGCGGTGCTCGCCACCATTCTTGCCGCCGCGCACGAAGGGGACGTGCCGCTGCCGGTGGTCGTCGGGGTGAGCGGCAACCGCAGCGCGAGCCTGCATGCGCGGATCGCGCAACTGAACGCGTTGCCGGTGGCGGGCGTGCTGATTTCGGCGCCGTACTACATCCGTCCGTCGCAGGCGGCGCTCGTCGAGCATTTCACGTCGCTCGCGGATCATAGCCAGAAGCCCATCCTGATCTACGACATTCCGGCGCGCACGGGCGTGCGGATCGAACTGGAGACGCTGCTGACGCTCGCCGCGCATCCGCGCATCGTCGGCGTGAAGGACTGCGCGGGCTCGCTCGCGACGACGCTCGCGCTGATTCTCGACGGCCGCCTGCAGGTGTTCGCCGGCGACGACCTCGACGCGTTCGCGACGCTGTGTCTGGGCGGCGCGGGCGCGATTGCCGCGACGGCGCACGTCGCGCCGGAACGTTTCGTCGAGCTCGATCGTGCGGTGCGGACAGGGCGGCTTGCCGACGCGCGCGCGAATTTCCATCGGCTCGTGCCGCTGATCCACGCGACGTTCGCGGAGCCGAACCCCGCGCCGGTGAAGGCCGCGCTGGCCGCGCAAGGATGGCTGCGCGACGAGCTGCGCGCGCCGATGCTGCCGGCGACGTCCGCGCTGCGGGAGCGGTTGGTGCGGCTGGTTGCGGAGCTCGCGGGGCCGGATGTTTCGCACGCGCTGGAACCGGCGGCGACGGGTCTCGCGGCGGCGTGACCCGACGGCCATCGCGCGGCGCTATGCGTCGCGCAGCCACAGATCGGCAAACGGTACGAGACCGAACGCCGTGCTGGCCGCGCCGGACACACGGGCATCGACCTGTACGTGCCGGACGTCGTGAGCGACCGGAATGGCCCAGCCTTCCTGCACGATCAGGCGACCGATGGCAGCGTAGGCCGCCATCCGGTCAGCCGGGTCCTGCATGCGGCGGATGGCCTGCAGCCGCGCGTCCAGCACGCGATTGCGCTCCGCCGACATCCAGCGGCGAAACTGCGTGTCGCCGGCAAACCATTCGTAGCATCCGAGATCTTCGTCGTCTTCCAGTGCCTCGTTGCACAACGCCACGTCCGCCACGTCGGTCCATTTTCGCTGGACGAACTCTTCGAACGGCAGTGCGACGATTTTCACCTCGATCTGCGCCGCGTTCAGCCGCATCCGGATTTTTTCCGCGAGCCGTAAGTGACTGTCGGATCGCGCCGTCAACAGCGTGAGCACGGTTTGCTTCGGAATCCGTATTGAGTGACGACGCCCACCATCGCGGTGCTTCCATGCCGGCAGCATGCCCGCTGCGGGACGCCAGTCGGCGTCATCGTCGTCGAGCAGGTCGGGCGCGGTGAGCCAGTCCGCCAGCCCCATTCGTTGAGCGACGGTTCGGAACCATGGACGCGTGGTATTGCACATGAGATAGGCGCAGCCCGAGAGCATCCGGACCATGCTGTTCGTCGCGCCTGGACTCGCCGCGCCATTGCCGAAATGCAGGTCGAAGTCCGCGGATGCGCCGGCCTGCGATATCACCCAGAGGTCGATTTCGTCGAGCAGCGCGCGCTCGCGATAGTAGTCTTCGAAGGCCGACAGCGTGAGACGGTACTCGCTCCGTCGGGACAATCTGAACGGACCGGTACCGACGGGCAGCAGTCCGAAGTCCGCGCTCCGCTGGCGAGGAGCGATCGACGCGTTGGCCGATGCAAGGAAGTGCGGCCACAGATAGTCCGTGTGCTGAAGACGGCAGGTCACTCTGCGTTGACTGCCGGTTTCGACCGAGACGAGATGCCGGTAGAGCGCCTGGTAGTGTCCCGGGGTGTCGCGCAATCGCAGCAGCGTGTGCCGCACGTCCTCGGGATCGAGATCGCTTCCGTCGTGAAAGCGCACACCGGGCCGCAGCCAGAAGTGCCAGACCTTTCCTTCGTCGTCCGATTCCCAGTAGTGCGCGAGAGCGGGGACGAGACGCTGCGTGCGCCGGTCGAACTCGGTCAACCTGGAAAAGATCTGGCCGATCAGATGCCCTTCGATAGCGGCCATAACGCCACATGGATCGAGCGTACCCACGCTTCGGGGCAGCGGTATGCGAAGACGGGCGCCCGAGTCGCCGGCGGCGCGCGCGTGAAGATAGTCCGGCAGGCGGGCGGCGAGCTGCTTGCGCTGTTCGCCGTCGAGACTGGCAAACGCCTCTTCGAGTTCGCCCTTTTCGAGCAGTCCCGACACGCGATCGAGCAACAGTTGCTGCGACGACGCAAGCAGTTGCAGGCGGGAGAAACGCCCTCTGCCCCGGGCCGCTTCCCAGCGTAGCCAACCGAGCTGCTCCATCTTTCGCAGCAGGAGCCGCGCATTGCGTTCGCTGCAGCTCAGCGCATTCGCCAGCGCGGGGAGCCCCGGCTGCTCGCCGCGTTCCGCGAGAAAGCTGGACAGTTTCTGGAACTGGTCGATGAGGCGCATAAAGAGGAAAAATGCTCGCGACGATTGTCCATTTTTGTCATCCCCTTTCTTCGGCATGATGTCCACGTGCCCGGCCGTTCGACGAAATCGAGCCGTCGGCAACTGGAGCAGCGCTTCGCCGACCTGGAGATGATCATGAATCAGCAGCACGTCGAGAGCAGTGCAAACATAGTGCTGGCGCGAGCATGCTATGGCGCGAGCCCGGTGTGCGAATGTGAGGCTGCCCTCCGAAGCATGGGAGCATGGCTCGATGAAGGTCTGCGCGCGGTGCGCGAGCGGCCGGTCGTCTGGCTCGCGATCATCCTGTTCAGTGCCGATCTGGCGACCGTCCTCGAACACTTCACGCCGCTGGGGATTCTTGCGACGGTACTCGTGCCGGCCGTGACCGGTGCGATGGTGCTGCGATGGGAGCGAGGCCACGCGATGCGGCGAACCCTGTCGAGAACGCGTCTTCGTCCCGCGTTGCACACGTGGCCCGTTGCCGTCTGCTATGCGGTGTGGACGATTGCCGGCCTGTCGGTCGTCGCGGTCGCGCCGGTGCTGGTGCGTGGTCTGCTGGTGACACCTCTGATGAGCGCGTTCGTGCTGCTGTCGATGCACGGAAGTGCTCGAGACCGCCGCGCAAGATTGTTCCGGACGAGGTCGGGTCCGTCCGTGGTGCGGTCGGGCTGGTAGCGATCGGGAGATCGCGTCGCGGCCGTTTCATGGTCACCCCGCCGGCACACCCGGCACGCTGACGCCGAACGTCTGCAGCAGCAACAGCACGTTGAGCGCGGTCACGGCGAGCGCCGCGGCGATCGATATTACGATCGTCCCCGCGCCGTTACGGAACGCGCCCATCACGTCGCGCCGGCAGGTGAACCAGACGAGCGTGAACATCGGCACCGGCAGCGCGAAGCTGAGCACCGCCTGGCTGATGATCAGCGCGTGCGTCGCGTCGACGCCCAGCGCGACCACGACGAAGCTCGGCGCCATCGTGATCGCGCGGCGCAGCCACAGCGGCGTGCGGAAGCCGACGAAGCCCTGCATGATCAGCTGGCCCGCCATCGTGCCGACGACGGAGCTCGACACGCCCGACGCAATCAGCGACAGCAGAAAGATCCATGCGGCAGCAGAGCCCAGCAACGGCACGAGCGTGTGATACGCGGACTCGATCTGCGCGACTTCCGGGTGGCCGCTGTGGAAGGCGCCGGACGCCATCATGATCATCGCCATGTTGACGAGCCCCGCGATCGTCAGCGCGATCAGTACCTCGATGTTCGAGTAGCGCAGCAGGCGCGCGCGTTCGGGCTCGCTGCGCGGCGGCGCGCGCCGCTGCGTGAGCCCGGAGTGCAGGAAAAGCGCGTGCGGCATCACCGTCGCGCCGATGATACCGACCGCGACCGTCAGCGCCTCCGCATCGGGCAGCGCGGGCGTGACGAGATGCCGCGCCGCGTCCATCCACTGCACCGGTGTGATGAAAAGTTCGACCAGATACGACAGCCCGATGATGCCGACGAGCCCGCCGATCGCGAGTTCGAGCGGACGCACGCCGCGCCGTTCGAGCAGCAGCAGCGCGTAGGTGACGATGGCGGTGACCACCATGCCCGCGAGCAGCGGCAGATGCATCAGCAACGCGAGACCGATCGCGCCGCCGAGGAATTCGGCGAGGTCGGTCGCCATCGCGGCGATTTCGCTGACGAGCCACATCGCGAGCACGAGCGGCTTCGGCAGATGCATGCGGCACAGTTCGGCGAGATTGTGGCCGGTGACGATGCCGAGCTTCGCGGACAGCGCCTGGAACAGCATCGCGATCACATTCGCGAGCAGCACGACCCACAGCAGCGCGTAGCCGTAGCGCGCGCCGGCCTGGATGTTGGTCGCGAAGTTGCCCGGGTCCATGTACGCGACCGACACGACCACCGCCGGCCCCGCGAACGGCAGCAGCATCGCGGCGCCGCGGCGCCGGCCGTCGAGCGCATCGCGGATCGCCCGGGTTTCCGGCGAAGTGCGGTCTCGCACGCGATCGTCCATGTTTAATTCCGGGTGGCCGCCGGACGTGACATCGGTTGCATCTTATGACCCCGCTTTTTGCAGCCCTTCAATTCGCCACAGCGCGCGAAATTTGTCGGGTAATTGAAAAATAGGCGGAAAAACTCGGGCTGTCGGGCATTTTTTCTTGCGGAAAGCGCGTCGCGCGTCATCGCAAGGCACGGTTCGCGCGTTAACATGGCGGCTGCCGTACCCCTCATCCCATTTCCGCACTATGCCCGTTTCCCCCTTTTCCCTGATTAGCCTGCGACGGATCGCGGCGGCTGCGCTTGGTTGCGCGTGTCTCGCCGGCGGCGTCGCCCATGCCACCGAAGTCATCGTGCTCGATTCCGGCGAAGCCCGGCTCACGCTGATCGACGAGGCCACGCACAAGGTGCTGTCCACCCAGCCCACCGGCAAGGAACCGCACCACCTGATGATTACCCCGGACGGCCATTCGCTGATCGTCGCGGATTCGGTGTCCAACAACCTGATGTTCGTCGATCCGCAGAATGGCCGCGTGCAGCGCACGGTCGAGGACATCGAAGATCCGTATCAGCTCGGCTTTTCGCCCGACCGCAAATGGTTCGTGACGGCGGGGCTGCGCCTCGACCGCGTGGACGTGTATCACTACGACGGTCAGAACGTATCGTTAGCAAAGCGCATTCCGCTCGGAAAAACGCCGAGCCACATGACGTTTTCGTCGGATAGTCGTACGGTATACGTGACGCTGCAGGACACGGGCGAAGTCGCGGCGATCGATCTGGCCACGCAAACCGTGCGCTGGAAGATGAAGGTCGGCAACACGCCGGCCGGCCTGTGGATGACGCCGGGCGACAAGTACCTGCTGGTCGGCATGACGGGCGAAGACGACGTCGCCGTGGTGGACCCGCGCACGCAGCAGGTCGTGAAGCGGATCCAGACCGGCCGCGGCGCGCACAATTTCCGCAATCTCGACGACGGCAGCCACATCGCCGTGTCGAACCGGGTGTCGAGCACGATCAGCATTCTCGACTACAACACGCTGACGAAAGTCGCCGACATTACCGGGCTGATGCCGGGGCCGGACGACATGGAACTCTCGAAGGACAAGCGCTATCTATGGGTGACGTTCCGTTTCGCGCGGCACGTCGGCGTGATCGATCTGGCTTCGCACAAGCTGATCGACACGATCGAGGTGGGCCGCTCGCCGCACGGCATCTATTTTGCCGACGCGGCGCCGGTGTACGCGCCCAATCCGGACTGATCAACGCGAGGAACTTGCATGATTCATGAGGTGATCGCGCAGCTCGACAACGGTGTCTCGTGGCTGCAGACCCTGCTCTATATCGACGTGGTGCAGCCGCTGTTCTACAAGTTCGGCTGGATGGGCTACGACGAAGACACCTATGACGCGCTTTACTGGGTCGTCATCGGCGGCTTGCAGGTCGTCCTGATGTACGTGCTGCTGCGTCCGCTCGAAGCGCTGCGCCCGCTCGAAACGTGGCAGAACCGGCGCGTGCTGCGCGCGGATGTGATCTACACGTGGATCGGCAAGCTCGGCGTGATCAACCTCGTATTCTTCATGCTGCTGCAGCCGCTGTTCTTCCAGCTGCAGAGCCTGATGACGATCCACAACATCCCGAACATCGACATCGACAGCGTGTGGCCGGGCGTGACCGACCAGCCGCTCGTGTCGTTCACGATCTATCTGATCCTGCTCGATTTCGCGGGTTACTGGTATCACCGCTGGCAGCACCGCTTCGGAGTGTGGTGGGAATTGCACGCGGTGCATCACAGCCAGCAGCAGATGTCGCTGTGGTGCGACGATCGCAACCACTTCGTCGACGACATCATCCAGGCTGCGTTCTTTGCCGCGATTTCGCTTTTCATCGGCGTGCAGCCGTCGCAGTTCGTCGTGCTCGTCGCCGTCGGCAACTTCCTGCAGAGCGTGCAGCACGTGAATGCGAACCTGCCGTTCGGCTGGGTGCTGGAGCGGATTCTCGTGAGCCCGCAGTTCCATCGCCGTCACCATGCGATCGGCTACGGTCATGAAGGCACGCGGTACGGTTGCAACTTCGGCGTGCTGTTCCCGTGGTGGGACATGATGTTCGGCACCGCGTCGTGGAACCGCGAGGTCGAACCCACCGGCATCCGCGACCAGCTCGCCGCGCCGCAGGGCACGGCGCGCAGCTACGGCGAAGGCGTACTCGCGCAGCAGTGGACCGCGTTCGAACGCATCGTCGAACGGCTGCGCGGGCGCCGCGTGTATACGAGCGATATCGTCGGCTGACGCAGCAGGGATTTGTCGCCGCTACGGGTGAGTTTTGGGCAGGTGCGATGAAATAACGGAGGTCGTGTGATGTAGTTCACATGGCCTCCGTTTTTGCTACGCGCGCTTTGTTCGATGTGGAGCGCCGTGTCGTCGAATCCGGCTACTCGATTCCGCTGCCTCCTGGGGTGACGGGCGAGGCCAGAGTCGGCGGCGGCGCGGGTTCGCTCACTGGAGTGTTCGGCGGGTTCTGCGCGGACTTGCTGGCAACGATGCGCACAAGTACGCTGCCCCGGTTCTTCCAGTACGTTCCTGGTATAGCGTTCGCGAAGCAATACAGGTATCCGGAATCTTCCGCTTTGAAGACACGCGTGTTGCCGATCCGGATCAGATACGGTGCGGGCGGCACGCCTCCCACGGTTGGCTCGCCCTCCACCATGATCGCCCCGCACAACTCGAACCAGTTGGCGTCTTTGTCACGTTTGGCCCACGACATCAACGAGCCGAACCAGCTGGGCGGCCAGCCGTCCGCGCCAGAGGGCAGATGCCAGTCAAGCCAGCCCTGGTTGGGCAACACCTGAAAACTGTAGGTGTTGTCCTTTTCGATGTAGACGCCAGTCCAGTTCCACAGAGGGCGCGCGAATACTCGTACCACGATACCGCCGCTGTCGAACGGTGAAGCGTTGGGTCGATAGGGTGCCTGTGCGATTGGAGGATTCAGTTGACGGGCCAGCGCGATGTTCGATATCTGTTGCTCGTTGCGACCGACACCAGGGGCAATTTTCGGAACCGATCGGGGACGATAGCCGATCTCGCGAAACAGCCCTGTCAGCGAGTTGTGTGCTACGCAGTGCATGCATGCGCCGAAGTTCTTCGTTGCGGAATCGACCTGAGCCAGCATGTCAGGTTCGAATACCGCGCCACACGTTGTGGCCTCGTCGATCATCCATTTGAGCGTGAAATCCGAAAGCTGCGTTTCGCGGTAGCCTCCGCCCACGTCTGCGTGAACACCCGGAAACCATACTTGCGAAACGCGCCCAGGTTCGGGCGGTTCCTTGAATTCCCACAACGTCGGAAAGAAGTTGTTGCGCTCTTCGTCAATCGCGAGTGCCTGAACGGCGCGCTGGACTTCCGGCGCGAGTCCGAGATCGTGAAAGCGATAGCGGCCGGCAAGAATCCGTAGCGGATCGAAGCTCTCCGGAATACCGAGCGCTCCGACCGTGTCCCAGACGCCCAGGAAACGGATCGCGGGGCATTTACCATGCTCCTCGCGAAACTGTTGTTGACGATCGAGGTTAGCCTGTCGAGTGGGATCGAGCCGATAGAGCTGCCACGCTTCCTTGACAAGTCCCCATTCTTTCTCGACCCGCTGATTCTCCTGTTTGGACCGCTGTTTAGCACTTTTGGCAGTGTGTCCCGCATCTTCGGCAGTTTGCGATGCGTCGGCTTTCGCGAGGCCGCAGTGATGCAGCATACCGACGAGGCTGCGTGCGGTGAATGCCCCTCGCGAAAAGCCGACGATGAAAATCTCGTCGCCGTCGCTGTAGTGATCCGAGAGCCACTTGTAGGCGCTGCGGATGTCCCGTGCGAGCCCGAGCCCGAACGCGCCATCGATCATTCGCGGAATGCGCCCCACGTTAGCCCCGACGCCGACGTGATAGTAGGCCATCTGCTCGCACGTTCCGATGTTGCCGATTCTCACGGAGTTATAGAAGCGCACGACGTTCGTCGGAACGGGGACGCCCTGAAATTCATCGCTATCTGAATTCCACGTACCATCGCAACAGACGAACAGGCGTTGCTTCATGGCGTCACCTCGTAGAAGGCATCAGGAATGGCATCAGTCCACAAATGAAAACGGGCTGCAGCGCCATCCATCGTTGGTTTCGGGACGCGTAAGGAAGGCGAACGCGCACGCAGGCGGCAACACGTCAATGCGCGGCGGAAGCGCCCGTGGCCGTTGCGGCCTTGTGCAAGGACGTACTCGCGATTTGTACGGTGCTCAGCAGGATCGCGTTGCAGTCCTTCACGATGTCATCATTCGGTTTTTGCGTACGGCTCGGGTCGCTCGCCCATGCAAGTTCGTAGGTGCACAGAACGATGAGCGGGGCATATGCGGACTGCTGCAGATAGTTCTGCTGCAACTTGATCACGGCATCGGCGATCGCCGCCTTGTCGGAACTGGCGCTGCCAGTCTTTGGCTCGCTTGCGGCGGAAGCGGGCGTCGCTGTGGCCGCCTGGGCGTGGTTGTTGTTATGTGCTTGCCCGTTGCCCGTATGCGAGGGTTGCGCACCGGCATTCGCCGGTGCGGCTGCAGTTCCCGCTCCAGGCTGCGCCGGCGTAGCGGCGAGCATTTCTGCCGCAGTGCGAACGAACCCGGGCCGGCCCGCTCGAAGCGAGGTCTGCTGATTGCCGCCTTGCGCGCCGGTTTTCGACTTGTCGGTGTTTTGCGTGCCACCAGTTGCGTCGCCCTTGTTCGCATCGGACGCGGGTGCTGGAACGGATGCGTTCGACGTCGCTGATGCCGCGGTTTGCGTATCGGCCATGCCGGTGAGTCCTTCGATCGCAAGCAGCGTGACCATGGTGTCGCCGTAGCGGCTCAACACGAGCGCATATTCTTCGCGCGAGATCGCACCGTTTGCGAAAGCCTCGCATAACCGATATACCCCGTCCCGAAGGAGTTGGGTCGTGGCGAGACGTCGACCGATCTCCGCGATTGCTGCATTCTGGCTCGCGGTTACCGAAGGCGTCAGCGACGCGGAGGCGCCCGATCCGCCTAGCGCCTTGAGGCCGGAGGCGGTCGCATTCACGCTGGCGGTGATCGCATCGGACAGCGCCTTGGCGATGTCCGGACTGGGTTCGGCGCACACGGTATAGAGCGGATCGGCGTCGGGCAGGTCGCGATCGACTGCCGTGCCTGCCGATGCGCCCGATGCACCTTGCAGCATCGATTTGGGGCGGGCGAGTACGAACCGCAGGTCTGCGGTTGCCGCGACGTACGGTGTGTCTGCAAGCGCGCCGGATTTAAGCTGCGTGCTCGAGTTCCAGCTGCTGCAGGCCGTCAGCCCGAGCAATGCCGCACTGGCATAGATCCACGTTTTCATTCTTGTACACTCCGGTTGGCTTTCTTCGACCGGACGGAGCCGCGCTACGACTCACGCCCGGAATGCGATATCGCATCGAGCCCTTCGGTATTCTGGGTAGGAACTGTCAGCGGCAGGATTCTTCGGAAAACTGACGGTCCTAGCGGCTGAGAGTAGATGACGCGGTGCGCCTCTCCAGTTGCAAATGCGGTTTTATGTTCGCTGGCGCACACAGGCATGTCGGCTGGACGATGCCGTGCCTGTACGGATTCAGTGCGGCGATTCGGGATCGCCAGGTGATCGGCCGGATTCGACTGGACTCGCCGCGACCGTTCGGCGATGCGTTGCTACCGCTGACCCGCCGGCGGCAGGTTCTCCTGCAGGTAGATCGATAGCGGTGTCTGCAGCGGCAGCCCCGACGCGGTGCCGCGATGATAGTGGCCGAGGATCGCCTCCACCGCGCGAACGGCCTCGACGAACGGGCTCTGGTCGAGCACCGCGTCCATCACGCCTTCCACCAGCAGCGTGCGGCTGATGTCGGTCAGTTCGTGGCCGATCAGAATCGTCGAATGCTCGTGTCCCAGCGCCCGCAATGCGCGCGCAATGCCGTCGTCGCCGACCGAGATGTTGTAGATGCCGCGTAGCGCCGCGTAACGCCGGAATGCATCGCGCACGAGGCGCTCGGTCGAGTCCTTGTCTTCGTGGCTCTCCACGGTGTTCACTACTTCGCACGCTGGAAAGCGTCGCCGCAACACTGAGCGGAATGCGCCGTCGCGTTCTTCGTGACCGAGATAGGTGCGCAGCCCGGCGATCACCATCACCTGTCCGCCTTCGTTGCCGAGAAACTTGCCCATCAGCTCACCCGCAATACGACCGGCGCAGCGGTTGTCGATGCCGACGTAAGCGAGCCGGCCCGTACCCGGCAGATCGCTGGCAAGCGTGACGACCGGCATTTTTTGCGCGACCTTCGAAACCGCGTCGACGATCATCGGATGCTCGTACGCGACGATGATCATCCCGTCGGCGCGCTGCGACGCGCGGTTGATGACCGTCGCGAGCGACTGCGGCTCGAGGTCGTCGAAAAACGTCAGATGGCACGTGACCCGGTAACTCTCGAAGGTTTTCTGCGCGAGCTCGAAGCCTTGCCGTAGCGCAGCGTAGTAGGGCGAAGTGGGCCGCTGGGTCAGGATGACGATGCGCAGCCAGCGCACGGAGACGTCGTCCAGCCGGCGATCGAGCTTGAGCTTGCGCGCCCATTCCAGCACCCGGGCTTCCTTTTCGCGCGCCACGCCGCCGCGCCCGTTCAGCACGCGCTCTACGGTCGAATAGCTGACGCCCGCGGCCGTCGCCACGTCTTCCATGGTGGGCTTTCGTCTGACGTTCATGCGTGGATCCTGATGAGGAAAAATCCTCAAAATACCGTTTGAGCGACGTGATTCGATCAACTAGATTCTAGCCATCGGGCCACGCGGAGAGAACCACTTCCCTGAACGGCTTTGCCGCCCGGCGGCGCGCGACTCGAATCCGGACAACTACATCAGGAGACATTCATCATGGGCATGACATCGTTTCGGATCACTAAGTGCATTGCGGGCGTATTGACCGCATTCGCGCTCGTGTCCGGGTTTTCGACAGGCGCGGCGATGGCCGAAGAACGCTTCGTGATGGTGAGTCACGGCTCCGATTCGAACGTCTGGTGGAACACCGTCAAGAACGGCATGCGCGACGCCAGCGAAGACTTCAACGTTCCCGTGGACTACCGCAATCCGCCCACGGGCGATACCGGCGACATGGTCCGCATTCTCGAACAGGCGGCAGCGCGCAATTACACCGGCGTGATCACGACGGTGCCGAACTTCGAGATGATCCAGAAGGGCCTGGCGGGTATCAAGGCGAAGCATATTCCGATCGTCACGATCAACGGTGGCCCGGACATGGGCATGAAGCTGGGCGCGATCCTGCACGTCGGGCAGCCCGAGTACGACGCCGGCAAGGCCGCGGGCCAGCGGGCGAAGGCGGCCGGCATCCACAGCTTTCTGTGCGTGAATCACGGCGCCGACATCCAGGCGCTGTGGGACCGCTGCCGCGGCTTCGCCGACGCACTCGGCGTCGACTACAAGCAGGCGACGATCGATACCGGCGAAGACCCGACGGTGATCCGCAGCAAGGTGGCGGCTTATCTGCGAACCCATCCCGCGACGCAGGCGATTCTCGCGCTCGGTCCGGACCAGGCGACCGGGGTATTGCGCGGCGTCAGCGACGCGGGGCTGAATGGCAAGGTTTATGTCGCGACCTTCGACCTGTCGCCGGACATCCTGAAGGCGATCCAGGCGGGCCAGATCCAGTTCGCGATCGATCAGCAGCCGTATCTGCAGGGCTATCTGTCGGTAGCTGCGCTAGCGATCGCCACCCGCGACAAGACGACCGATCCCGCGCATATCGTCGCGGCGCTCCGGCAGGACAAAAAGGTCGAGGCACGGCTCAAGAAATACGACCTGAAGCCAGTCTACACCGGGTCGACGGTCAGTTCGGGGCCGAGCTTCGTGACCCGGGACAACATCGCGCCGGTCCAGAAGTACGCCGGCTCGTATCGATAGCACGCTGCTCCGCCGGCTCCGGCGGAGCGATCACGCATCAGGCGACGGAGTGGACGCAATGAACATCGACATGAATGACTGGCTGAGAGTCGACATCGAACGCAAACAGCTCAAGGCGCTGTCCAGCCGGTCCGATGCACGCGGACTGATGCAGGCAGGCGGTTTTCTGCTGCTGGTCGTAGCGACTGGTGTGCTCGCGTGGAAGTCGCTCGGCACCGTATGGGCGATTCCCGCGTTCCTGCTATACGGCACGGTGTTCGCGTTCAGCGAGGCCGCGGCGCACGAACTCGGGCACGGCACGGCGTTCAGGACTCGCTGGCTAAACGAAACGTTCTACTGGATCATCTGCTTCATGTCGTGGCGCGAGCAGGTGTATAGCCGCTGGCTGCACGCGAAGCACCATACGTTCACGCATCTGACGGCCGCACCGTACAAGGACCCGGAGCTCGCGTTCCGGCGGCCGCTCAGCTACCTGAAGCTCGTGACGGACTTCGTGCGCGTGTCGCACGGCATCCAGTTTCTTGGCGCGATCGTGCTGCACAGTTTTGGTGTGGTCACCAGGGGCGCAAAAGAAGTGGTGCCGGAGGCGGAGTACGGGACGATGCGCAACCACTCACGCGTAATGCTGACCCTGTACGTCGGCGCATTCGTGTGGGCGGCGCTCGCGCATAGCTGGCTGCCGGTCCTGTTTCTGTTCGTGCCGCGCGCATACGGCACCTGGCTGCACGAGCTGTGCGCGCTCACGCAGCACACGGGGCTGAAGGAGAATGTGCTCGATCACCGCGTGTCGAGCCGCACTGTGAAGCTGAATCCGGTGGTGCGCTTTCTCTACTGGAACATGAACTACCACATCGAGCACCACATGTTTCCGAGCATCCCGTTTCACGCGCTGCCGCGTTTTCATGCGGCCGTCGCGTCGCAGATGCCGAAGCCTTACGACGGCCTGTGGGAAACGTGGCGCGAGATACTGACCATCTTCGCGAAGCAGCGGCACGACCCGGAGTATGTGGTCGTGCGCGAACTGCCGGTGGGCAAGCGGGGCACGGCGGTGGCGTGATGCCTGTTGCGCAGGCCGGACGGCAACCGCCCGTCAATCCGGCTTCCTGAACTCGCGCTCGACCCACTGCTCCGCGCTCGTCTTGCTGAGCTTGAATGCCGCGGACACCTTCACGTGGGCGAGCTGCGCGCCGTACACATCGAAGGCCTTGAGGTCGGCGTAGGGATCGAACTCGTCGGGCACGATGTCGAGCGTAACGTTGATGTCCTCGCCGTTCGCGGTGACGGTGACTTCCTTGTGCAGCATCGCATGGCGCTGCTGTTCGTGACGGCGCAGCACCTCGGAGGCCGTTTTCACGAGCGTGCGGAATGCCCCGGCGTCGAGCGGCTTCGGGTTCTTCTTGTCGCGGCCCATCGTCCACGGGCCGACCAGCGCGGGTTCGGCCTCGCCGTCCTTGATCATCTCGACGGCCCAGCCGTCGTCGTCTTCGTTCTTGATGACGCGTGCTGTCCAGCCGTCGTCGCGCCAGAGGCGGTCTTCATAGACGGGCGTGTCGTCGGCGGGGAGTTCGTGGTCGATATCGGTCATGGGTCGTGCTGATAAGGCGGAGTTCGGTGGCAGGGCAGCGCCGCGGCGCGGCTGGGCTCATGTGAGCCGCAGACGGAAGCGGCGATTTTAACCCGGTGCGTTGCCGGCCTGCCCGCGATCGCGCCCGGATCCGCGACGTTGTCCATCCGGACGAGGCGGCTCGGGCAACGCGCGCATCAGCGCGGCGTGCCAGTTTTCCAGCCGCGAACTACGCCAAGCCCATCAAACCGTCCGCTGCCTGCTCGCATCGACCGCCGCGATGCAGTCGCGGCCGTTGTCCTTCGCCGCGTACAGCTGCGTGTCGACGAGATTCAGGAAGGCGGTCGGCGTGCCCTGTTCCGTCGGCACGGTCGTGCCGACGCCGAAGCTCGCCGTGACGGTTTGCCGGAACGGCGAGCGTTCGTGCGGGATGTTTTCGGCGAGGATCAGATTGCGGCAACGCTCGGCCACGCGCATCGCGGCGTCGGCTGGCGTATTCGGCAGCACGAGCACGAATTCCTCGCCGCCGAAGCGCCCGAGAAAATCGCCTTCGCGCAGCGCCGCTTTCAGCACGCCGGCCACGCGCCGCAGGCACTCGTCGCCCTGAAGGTGGCCGTAGTAATCGTTGTACGACTTGAAGAAATCGATGTCGGTCATCACGACCGAAAGCGGTAGCCCAGCGCGCGCCGCGTCGTCCCATTCGCGTTGCAGCACCGTGTCGACCATGCGGCGGTTGCCCGCGCCGGTGAGACCATCGGTGAACGACAACTGCTCCAGCTCGCGTTGCAGCTGCCGCACCTTCGCTTCGGTCTTCTTGCGCTCGCTGATGTCGAACATGAAGCCGACGAGCGATTCCACGCCACCGTCCGGCGTGCGCACGACGTGCACGACATCGCGAATCCACACGTAGCCGCCGTCATTCGTCAGCGCGCGATAGTCGGCTTCGTGATCGCAACCGGCCTGCGACTGCGACACGCAGAAGTTCACCACCTGCTCGCGATCCTCTTCGTGGATGCGCGCGGCCCAGTCCTGCACGGTCTTCCAGCTCGACGGCGCCCAGCCGAGCACGCCCTCGATCTGCGGGCCGATGTACGCGAACTCCATCGTCGCCCAGTCGATCTTCCACGGAATCGCGCGCGTGGACTCGAGCAGCGTCTTGTAGACCGCGACGTCATGCTCGAGATGTTTCGGCTCGCTGCCGGCGGGTTCGTCATGACGCAGGAACTCGGCGCGAAGCTGCACCGTGTCGTCGTTGGTGTTGCCGTTCATCGATTCGTGCTCCAAAGTGTGCCGCGAGCGCATCGGGTCTCCCGATACGGGCTTACCCCGGATGACGGCACCCAAAGGGCGAATCTTGATAGCGGATCACACCGATCCGCCGAGCGGCGGCACGCTCGACTGCGCGAGAAACTGCGGGTCGCGCCGCCAGTGCGTGGCCTGCTCGAACGCGTGACCGTATGCGAGGAGCCGCGCTTCGCTCCACGCCGGGCCGACGAACGACAGCCCCACCGGCAGGCCGCGCACGAATCCCGCCGGCACCGTCAGATGCGGATAGCCGGCAACGGCCGCGGGCGTCGAAAAGCTGTCGCCGCTGCTGTCGCCATTGACGAGATCGGTGAGCCACGCGGTGCCGCCCGTCGGCGCGACGATCGCGTCCAGCTGATGCGCGCGGAACGCGTGATCGAGGCCGTCGTCTCGCGCGCCCTTCGCGCAGACCGCGAGCGCCTTGCGATACACATCGCTGTCGAGATCGCCGAGCGCCTGCGCCTGAACGAACAGTTCCTGTGCGAAGAACGGCATCTCGCTGGCGCGATGCGCGTCGTTGAACGCGATCAGATCGGCGAGATTTTTAATCGGCGCATGCGGCGCGAAGGTCGTGAGCCACATCGGCAGGTCGTGCTTGAACTCGTGCAGCAGCACCATCTGCTCTTCGTTGCCGTAGCCGACCTTCGACAGCTGGATCGGATCGACGATCGTCGCGCCGAGCGCGGCCAGCTGCGCGATCGCGCGTTCGATCTCACCGTCGATCTCGTCGTGCTCGGTGAAGTACTCGCGCGCGACGCCGATGCGCGCGCCGCGCAGCGCGTGCGGGTCCAGCGCCGCAAGATAGTCGTCGGGCGGCGGCGCGTTGAGCGTGGCCGGATCGTTCGGATCGCTGCCCGCGATCGCGCCGAGCAGCCGCGCGGCGTCGGCCACGGTGCGCGCCATCGGGCCGGCCGTGTCCTGCGTGTGCGAAATCGGCACGATGCCGTCGCGGCTCAGGCGGCCCACGGTCGGCTTCAGCCCGACGATGCCGTTGATCGACGCGGGCGACGTGATCGAGCCGTCGGTCTCGGTGCCGATCGCCATCGCGGCGAGACCGGCTGCCACGGCCGCCGCCGACCCGGAGCTCGAGCCGCTGGTGTTGCGGTCGAGCGCGTGCGGATTGCGGGTAAGGCCGCCGCGTCCGCTCCACCCGCTCGTCGAGCGCGACGAACGGATGTTGGCCCACTCGCTCAGGTTGGTCTTGCCGACGATCACCGCGCCGGCGTCGCGCAGCTTGCCGACCAGAAACGCGTCGCGGGTGGCCTCGATGCCGTCGAGCGCGAGCGAACCCGCCGTGGTCGACATGCGGTCGCCGGTCGCGATGTTGTCCTTGATGACGACCGCCGTGCCGTGCAGCGGTCCACGCAGCGAACCGGCGCGCCGCTCGGCATCGAGCGCGACCGCGATGTGCCGTGCGTCCGGGTTCAGTTCGATGATGCTGCGCAGTTGCGGACCTTGCCGGTCGAGCATCGCGATGCGCTGCAGATAGTGATAGAGCGCCGCGGTCGCGTCGAGATTGCCGGGCAGGTTCGCGGTATCGGCACGCGATGGCGTCGTTGCCGCGGCCGCTGTCTGTCCTTTCAGTGCTGAAAGGGCGGCGGTGGCGAGACCGAGCGAGGCGAAGAAGCGGCGTCGTTGCATGAAGATCCGTGGGTCAGGTGAAACGAGGTTGCACGGAGACTACCCGAACAAAATCCAAAATACGCAAAAACGGAAGCAGGCTCAAACCGGCGCGGACGGCCGCTCGAACACCAGCGACGTATTGCCGCGATACGTCGCGCGCCCCGTCTGCACATAGCCGCACTTCGCTGCAACACGCAGTGACAGCGCGTTGTCCGGATCGACGATGCAGGTCGTATGCGCGCCCGGCCAGCGGCGGTCGGCCCAGCGCGTCGCGGCGCGCACCGCTTCGGTCGCATAGCCCTTGCCGTGCGCGTGCGGCGCGATCGCCCAGCCGGCTTCGGGCACGCCGTTGAGCGGCGGGTCCAGGTCGCGCTGGTAATCGGCGAAGCCGACTTCGCCGACGTAGCGGCCAGTGTCGCGCTCGCGCACGATCCAGTAGCCGAAGCCGAGCACCTGCCAGTGGCCGACGTAGCGCAAGAGCCGCGCCCACGTTTCCTCGTGCGTGAACGGCCGGCCGCCAATGAAGCGCGTGACGTCCGCGTCGGACCACATCGCGAGGCTGCCCGCGAAATCGTCGCGGGTGGGCTGGCGCAGCGTGAGGCGTTCGGTGTCGATTTGCAGATCGTCGTGATGCATCGGGCTGGCCCTGGAAGATGAATGGTGGCGAGCGATTGTCAGGCCGATCCGCTGCGCAGCGCAATGACCGCGATGACAGGATTCGCCGCGGCCATTCATTGCATTGCAGCCGGTCAAGAAAGCCGGAACGATGCCGTTAGCACGCTTGCCCGTATCTGGGCGCCGATATAAAAACTGGATGGAACGCCGTCGCACATCGGGCCGACAATCACGGCGCGACGAGCGTTTTACATTTCGAGGGACGTCGAGATGCCATTACCCGCTGAACCCGGCGGCTTCATGCAGTGCGCCCAACACGCGCTCGACATGGCGGTGCGTGACGCGCACGACGCCGTGCTGGTCCTGTGGCAGATCGAGCCGCGCGTGGACGGCAGCGGACTCCGGGCAGACGACATTGCCGTGTTCGCGAACACGTTGCGCGACGTGCTGCGCGACAGCGACATCATCGGGCGCCTCGATGACACGCGCTTTGCCGCGCTGCTGACCGGCATCCAGCGCGACGACGTCGACCACGTCATCGCACGTGTGCACAGCACGCTCGATGCGCGCGCGGCGATGCGGGTGCGGCCGTCGCGCATTCCGTGTCACGCCGCGACCGCGCGCCGGAGCGGGGCGAGCCATCCGCGGATGGCAGAACTCGTTGCCGAGGCGAGCGCGATGCTCGATGCGCTCCTGCGCAACGAACGGCATCGCAACCGGCGGTGAGCAGCCGACGCGATTGACGCTGCATATCCAGCAATTTATGCCCTGGTGAATACGCCAGGGCCGGAAGATTTGACCATTGTTTTCATTGTCGTGCCGTGTTCTCGGATAGCCTTGCGCGGCGGGCCTCCGCGGTGTTTCGTGAAGGTCCGCGTGTGTCACCCGTCACACGCGAGCGCGAACCGCAAACGTTTTACCGCGATCAAGCCGCCCATGAGGCATTGAAGCAAACGCCCCGAACTGTCGATATAGCGGATGTGGCGTAGGCACGTCCATGCACCGCGAAGCTGGCATCAGCATGTTCGCGGCAGTTTTTACCGGGACGGCCGCGCAGAAAGAATCGAACACAGGATCACGGGTTTGCCGCGAGGTG
Organism: Paraburkholderia phosphatilytica; assembly: GCF_003443895.1. Classification (GTDB taxonomy): domain Bacteria; phylum Pseudomonadota; class Gammaproteobacteria; order Burkholderiales; family Burkholderiaceae; genus Paraburkholderia; species Paraburkholderia phosphatilytica. The sequence goes on from NZ_QQOA01000006.1 coordinate 179,564, forward strand.
GACGTGAATGACGGCGACATCAGCCAGCAAGTGACAATGGAAAAAACGTCTGAAGTACTTCTCGCGCGTCAATCGATCTCGAACCGGCAGGGCGTCTGCGTTGGCCACGAACTGCTGTTTCGCGGCCGACCGATCGATACCGCCGAGATCGACGATGGTTTCGCGTGCACGACGACCGTCGTGCAGAACCTGCTCGGCGCGTTCGGCGTCGAGAATGTGCTCGGCGAAACCGATGGCTTTCTGAACTGCACCGGCGAGTTCCTGAACTGCGATCTGGTCGACATCCTGCCCGCGGAACGAATGGTGCTGGAGATCCTCGAAACCTGCGAGCTGGACGACGCGCTCGCGCGCCGTTGCAGCGCGCTGCGGCGGGCGGGATTTCGCGTGGCGCTCGACGACGTGAAAGATCTCACGCCCGAAGTGCGCGCGTTCCTGCCGCACGTGGACATGGTGAAGATCGACTGGCCGTTCATGGAGCCCGGCGCGGCGGCACGGCTCGCGGACGCGTGCCGCGCGGCCGGCAAGACGGTGCTCGCGGAGAAGATCGAGACGCGCGAAGATTTCATGAAGGCGCTCGAGATCGGCTGCGACCTGTTCCAGGGTTTCTATTTCACGCGGCCGCAGCTGGTCAAAGGCCGGGGCGCGATCATCAGTTCGTCGGCGCTGTTCGGTGTGCTCGACCTCGTGCTGCACGAGGCGCGCATCGACGAGATCGAGCGCGCGCTGAAGGCCGCGCCGTCGCTGACCGTGCAGATCCTGCGCCTCGCGAACAATGGCAACCGGCCGCGCGCGCAACTGTCGGAGATCACGTCGGTGCGCCAGGCGCTGTCGATGGTCGGCATGCGGCAGCTGACCCGCTGGTGCTGTCTGATGCTGTACGGCGCGGTCGCCGACGGGCATGCCGATCCGCTCGTGCAGCTCGTCACGCGCCGCGCGAATTTCATGGAACGTGTCGTGCAGAAGATCGCCCCGGACGATGAAAGCCTGCAGCAGGAAGCGTATCTTTCCGCATTGCTGTCGCTCGCGCATATTCCGCAGGGCATCGATGCGCAGTGCTTCATCAAGGACCTCGCGGTCGGGCCCGCGATTCGCGACGCTATCGTCGGGTACGGCGGACGGCTCGGCACGCTCCTGCGCGTCGCGGAACGCGTCGAACAGGGCGAGTTTCCCGCCGACGCTGAACTCGCGGCGCTGTTCCCCGGTGGACACGGGCGGTCGCTGTTCGATGGACTCTATCTATGAACGCGTGTTTGAAACGGAATACCGTGACAGATGCAGGGCCGCGATGGCGGCATGCGTCCAATCGGTGCAACCCGGATCAAGCAATTGCCGCAACGTGTCGATAACCTCACTGAATCTTTCCGTTCGAAGCAACTTGTATGGCTCTTCCAATTCTCGTCTGCGATGATTCCACGCTTGCTCGCAAGCTGCTCATCCGTTCGCTTCCCGCTGGCTGGGACGTCACCATCTCGGAGGCGACCAACGGCGTGGAGGCCATTGCCGCTTATCACGAAGGCCGCGCCTCCGTGATGTTTCTCGACCTGACGATGCCGGGTATGACTGGCTTCGACGTGCTCGACCAGTTGCGCCGCGAAGATCTGAACACGTTCGTGATCATCGTGTCCGCCGACATCCAGCAGGGCGCGCGGGAACGCGCGCTCGAGTCTGGTGCGATCGCGTTCGTCGACAAGCCGGTCTCGCCCGAAAAGCTGTTGCCCATCCTCAAGGAGTATGGTCTGTATGAATGACGACATGCTCAGCAGCGATCAGCGCGATGCGCTGCAGGAGATCGCGAACATCGGCATGGGTGCGGCAGCTTCGCGTCTTGCGTTGCTGCTCGACTGTTTCGTGACGCTGTCGATTCCGCGCATCAGCCTCGTCGACTGCGACGAACTCGAACGGGAAATCCGCGAGCTGACCGGCGAATGCGCGGAGGTCAGCGCGTTCCGGCAGAGTTTTCGCGCGGACATCGCGGGCGAGGTGATGGTGGTGTTCGATCACCCGGGCGACCACAGTCTGCGCGAGGCGATCTATGGCGCGGACGACGCGTCGCACCACGGCAGCGCGACGTCGCGCGAACTGCTGTTCGAGATTGCGAACCTGCTGACCGGCGCCTGCATTTCGGGCCTGCTGGAGCAGCTGCAACGCGTGCCGACGTTTTCGGTGCCGCGTGTGATCGACGCGTCCGACTTCGTGGTTGATGTCGTGAAGCCCGGCGATGCGCAGCTTACGCGCGCGCTGCTGCTCGACATCAACGTGGCGGTGCAGGACAGCGGCTTTACCGCGCATCTCGTCGTACTGCTCGACGAACACGCGGTCGAGCAGTTGCGTGACGCGATCGACCAGTTCCTGGCGGCGCTCTGAACCGCACGATGGCCAACGATCCAGTGAACCCGGTTTCGCAGGCTCGGCTGCACGAGCTCGCGTTGCAGCGCATGAACTGCGGCGTGTTCGCGGTCGACCGCGACTACCGGATCAAGATCTGGAACGGCTTCATGGCCACCCGCAGCGGCGTGGGCGCCGACAAGGCGCTCGACCAGTCGCTGTTCGAGCTGTTCCCCGAGCTGCCGGTCGCGTGGCTCAAGAAGAAGCTTCAAACGGTGTTCCAGCTGCGCATCGACGCGTTCACGTCGTGGGAGCACCGGCCGTACCTGTTCCGCTTTCCTCACGACCGGCCGATCACGAGCGACCTCGACTGGATGCAGCAGGACTGCGGATTCTTTCCGCTCGTCGAGAACAACGAAGTGATCGCCGTGTGCGTGACCATCACCGAGGTCACCGATCTGGCGATCGCGCAGCGCGCGCGCGACAAGGCCGTCGCCGCATTGCGCGAGGCATCGATTCGCGACGGGCTGACCGGAATCGCGAACCGGCGTCACGCGGAAGAGCGGCTCGCCGAAGAGTTCGCGCGCTTTCGTCGTTCGGGCCGCGTGCTGTCGGTGCTGATCTTCGACCTGGACCACTTCAAGCGCATCAACGATCACTACGGTCACCCGGCGGGCGACGCGGTGCTGCGCGCGGTCGCGACCACCGTCGACGATCTGATGCGCGAGCAGGATCTGCTTGCGCGCTACGGCGGCGAGGAATTCATCGCGATGTTGCCGGAGACGCCGCTGGATGCCGCCGCGACGCTCGGCGAGCGGATTCGCAGCGCGATCGCGTCGAGCCCGGTGTCGCACGGCGGCGCGTGGATTCCGGTGAGCGCGAGTATCGGTGTGGCCGAAGCGGGCGGCGCCGTGTCCACGCCGGACCAGCTCGTGAAGCTCGCCGATCAGGCGCTGTATCGCGCCAAGGCCAAGGGCCGCAACCGGCTCATCGTGGCCAACGCGGCGTGATGTTCGAGCGTTGATGCGCGGATGGGCCCGCCTGGCTTAGCATGGTGCGTCGAACGCGCTATGGCCGCTTCCGTCCTTGCTGTCGTGACTGTTCTGCTGCAATGCCTGCAGCTCCGCCGTCAGCGCCTCGATGTAGCTATCCCGCACGCCAAGCGCGACCAGCGATTCGCTGAGCCGCATCACGTATTCGGCATTCGAGCCGAGCACGCCGCTCGCGCAGGAGATCAGCGGCGCCACGCGCGCGACCGATGCGTCGTCTTCATGAAACGCGTGTCCCGGATTCGCGACGAACACCAGCACCGGATACTGGCGCCCATCGTCGAAGGTCCCGTCGATCCACATCGGGCGGTACGCGCCTGTCAGCATTTCGCGAACCCATAGCAGCGCGAGTTCTTCGTCGAGCGTTTGCGCGGGCAGACGGTACGCGACGCCGGTCGTTGTGCCGCCCGCTTCGAGCGACAGCATCCTGCCCGGCACGTCGTGCGAGCCGCGTCCCATGATGGTTCGCATGCAGAAGCTGCGCCGCCAGCCATGAATCGTCGCGACGCGGCGCGCGTCGAAATGCACGAGCGGATTCCAGATCAGCGAGCCGTAACCGAACAGCCACACTTCATCCCCGGGCGGGCGCAGCGCCATCGTCTCGCGCAGCGATGCTTCCAGCCTTGCACGGTCCCAGCGCAACTCTTCCGCGACGCCTTCGAAGAGCTTCAGGAACAGGCCGGAACTGAGCGCGTCCCGGGTCAGGATGTTGTGTGTCACGGCATGACGAACGCGTCAGCGCGCGCTCTCCTCGATCGTGACCTTGTTCGGGTAGAACGCGAAATGATCGCGTATCTGCTCGAGCGCGGGGTACGGGTCCGCATACGCCCATACCGCGTTTTCCGCGCCCTGTTCGCCGACCTCGATGCTGTGATAGCTGCACTCGCCCTTGTAAGGGCAGTAGGTTTCGTGATCGGTGGGCGTGAGCACCGAGAAGTCGATGTCCGCGCGCGGAATGTATTGCACGGGCGGGTAGCTCGCTTCGCGCACCGTGACCGCGTTGGTCGTATCCGCGATCACGTGTCCCGCGAAACGCACGACGACGCGGTGCCGTGTCGGCTCGATCGTGATCGGATGATCGGCGTTGGGTTGCTTGATCACTCTTTCGGTCATGGGCTGCTCCTTGTACCTGGTTACGAGGCCGCTTGCGCGGAGTTCACGCCATCGAGCGCGCCCGGCATTCGAACGTGACCGTGGCGGTGTGCTGTTCGAGACTGCCGACGCCGCTGGTGCCGGCCGGGCGGACGATCGCCTGCAGGCCTTGCTTGCCGCAGTACTGCTGTGCGGCGTCGACGGCTTTTTCATGCGCGTGCGCCCACGCGAGGCGCGTACCGGTTGCCTCCGCGGTGACGGAGTAGGCGTTCGGCCCGGGACCGGCGGCGACGTCGCCGACGCTCGCGCAGCCGCTGAACGCCAGCGCCGCGACGATCGCGGCAGCGGCGAGGGCAACACGGCTGCGCGCATTGGATAGATTTGCGCTCACAATAGTGTCCGTTTTCGTGTGTTCGTTTGATCCGACAGACAGGTGCGCGATGCGTTCAGCGCTTGACGTCTAGCGCTTGACGCTTCGAGTCGGTTTGCTGTCGGAGTGATTCGTCGGGAGATGCTGTTTGTTGCGTGCCGATTCCCGCATGGCAATCGCACGTATCCGAAATGAAGTATCGGGGAAAATGGGCTCGCGATCAGCCGGCTGCGCCGGAACACTGTGTCCTGTTTTGCCGCACAATCGGTGGAGTCCGAACACGTTACGCGGGGCCCTCGTAGCTGCTGCCCGGCACGTGCCATGCTGAAGCGATCTCATGCCAACTGCTACCCGCTCCGATTCGCTCGACTGGCCGCTCATCAGCACCGCGGTCACCGTGGCCTTGCTGATCCGGCTGTCGATCGCGAACGGCGCGTTCGAAATCGTGCCGTTCCTCTGGGTCGCGATGGCGGTTGTCGCGCTGTGGCTCGTCGTGAGGATGATTGCCGCGGTGAAACGTCGCGAGTTGCTGGGCTTTACATCCGCCGTGGTCGCGGCGATCTTCATCTACACGCCGTGGATGGCGGTCATGCCCTGGATCGATTCAACCGATACGCTGTTCGCGTCGGCGCCTCGCATCGACCGCGATCCGATCGAATACCGGTTGCGTGTTGCGAGCTTCAAGATGGCCGATCCGAAGCGCACGTTCATCGTCTTCAAACCCACTGACCGCGACGAGAGCGATGGCGTGGAAAGCCGTGTCGCGTACGACGAAACGGATACCCTCGCGCGCGGTAAAACCGACCAGGTGATCGCGCTGGCGCGCAGCCAGTCGCCTCAGGATGTGGCGGAGTTTTCGGCGTGCGGATGGCACGCGCGACGCGTCGAGGGGCACTACTACGTGGTCGAGTTTTCGTGCTGAGTTGTGATCGCAGGGTGGAGCGGCATGACGTAACGCGCGACGCCGGCGCTCAATACAACGAATACCTCGAATACGTCTCGATGGGAATGATGGCCTGCGCCGGCGCCTGCAACCCGTCGGATACCGCCGTCAGATTCTCGACCGCCGTTTTCAGCAGCAGCTTCAGGTCCTGTGTGAGCAGATAGTCGATCACATCCGAGCGCAACAGCGGCTCGGTCACGCGGTTGACTTCGTGCGTCACGTACAGCGTCTTGCCCGCCAGGTGCTTTTCGCGCAACGCGGCCGCCAGGCCCTCGTTGCCGCCCGCCACGTTGTAGATGCCGTCGAGCGGGCCGTGCTGCTCCATGAAGCGCCGCGTGGCTTCATAGGTGGCCGCGCCCGAATCCGCGCCCTTGATCACCTCGAGCAGATTCACGTGCGGAAAGCGTTGCCGTAACAACGAGCGAAAGCCGATCTCGCGATCTTCGTGGCAGGTGTAGGAAAACGTCGCCACGACCACCGCAACCGAAGGCGACGGCCGCGTCTCCAGATGCCGGCCGACCAGAAACGCTGCCGCCTGTCCGGCCGCGCGGTTGTTGACGCCGACATACGTGTGTCGGGCATCCGCATCCACGTCCGTGATCAGTGTGACGACCGCTTTGCCCGCGGCGACACAGTCGCGCAGCGCGGCAACCGTCGCCGGCGTGTTCGTGCAGATGATGCCGATGCCGTCCACGTCCGCCGACAGCTCGCGCACGCGCTCGGCGACTTCGCTGTCGGAGATGCCGACGCAGCTCACCACCTCCAGCTGCACGCCCGAATCGGCCAGTTCCGTTTCGAGACTCTGCGCGGCGCGCGTCAGCTCGTCGGTGAATGCGTCGCCGGCTTGGGCCAGCAGACGGATCCGGTAAGCGACGTGACGCGCGCGCGCCGGCTGCCGCGGGGACTCCGCGCGCTCGTGCAGCTGCCTGATCGCGGCATCGACCGCGCTGCGCGTGCGCGGATGCACGCCGGGGCGGTTGTTCAGCGCACGGTCGATGGTCGCCCGGCTGAGCTGCGTGATCTCCATCAACTGCTTGAGCGTGGGCTTGTCCTTCATCGTTGGGTTTCCCGTGATGCTGGTATGAGGCGGCGACATGTATTTTGCCTCAAATTGAGCATTTCTGCTTGTGTGCGGAAAATTCAAGCCTTTGCAAGGCAGACGCGCGTTCAGTAGATACCCTTAAATGCTCAAAATGAGTCATTTTAGATTTTGACTGATGCTCAAAAAGAGCCTTAAATGCGAGCAACGATGATCACGATCGACCCGATGGAGAGTCACCCATGCTCGACCCGCAACGCAGCCCGCAGCCGATCACGATGGACGACTGGTACAAGTGCCCGCTCGACCGCAAGGTGCTGAAGGAGGTGACACGCCGCAACGACCGCGACGCGCTGCTGCGGTTCGGCGGCTTCATCGCGCTCGTGGTGGCCGCGGGCGTGCTTGCGTGGTGTTCGCTGGGTACGCTGTGGTGCGTTCCGGCGTTCCTGCTCTACGGCACGCTCTACGCGTTCGCCGAAGCGATGGAGCACGAGCTGCGTCATCGCACGCCGTTCAAGAGCGAATGGCTGAACGAAACGGTGCACTGGCTGATCTGCTTCATGACGTGGCGCGAGCAGATCTACAGCCGCTGGTCGCATGCGCAGCATCACACGTACACGCATCTGACGGCGACGGTGCCTCAGGACGTGGAGATCGCCGTGAAGCGGCCGCCCAATTATCTGAAGCTCGCGACGGATTTTCTGCGCATTTCGCACGGCATCCATCATCTCGGCAACATCGTGCTGCACAGCGTCGGCATCGTGTCGAAGAGCGCGAAGGCGGTGGTGCCGCCCGTCGAATATCGCGCGATGCGCCGCAATTCAAGGGTGATTCTCGCGCTGTATGTCGCGGTCGGCGTCTGGGCAATCGTCGCGCATAGCTGGCTGCCGGTCGTGTTCCTGCTGCTGCCGCGTTCGTATGGCGCATGGCTGCACGAGCTGCTCGCGATCACGCAGCATACCGGTCTGCGCGAGAACGAACTCGACCATCGCTTCTCGACGCGCACGCTGCGCCTGAGCCGGCCGCTGCAGTTCCTGTACTGGAACATGAACTATCACGTCGAACACCACATGTTCCCGAACGTGCCGTTTCATGCGCTGCCGAAGCTGCGCCGCGCGATCGAGGCAGATCTGCCGCCGGCCTGCGATGGTTTGAGCAGCGCATGGGCCGAGATCCTGCACGTGTTCCGGATGCAGCGGCACGACCCCGACTACATGATCACGCCGGCCGTGCCCGGCGCGGCACCACGCGAAAAAGGACGATGCGATGAACATCCTGCAGTGGCATGAAGTGTGTCCGAGCGACGACATCGAAGAAGAAGACGTCATCGCATTCGAGCAGGACGGCACGCTCTACGCCGTCTATCACACGCCCACCGGCTTCTATGCGACGGCCGGCATGTGCACCCACGAAGCGGCGCGTCTCACCGAAGGTCTCGTGTTCGGCGACGTGGTCGAGTGTCCGATGCACATGGGGCGCTTTCATATTCCGACGGGCGCGGCAAAGGGCGCGCCCGTGTGCGTCAACCTCGTGACGCATCCGGTCAAGGTCGAAGGCGGCAAGGTGTTCATCGGTCTTGCCGACTGATACGGCGTTCGTCGGCCGCGCCTGCCGGATGCAGGCACACCATCACAATCAAGGAGACAGCCATGCGTATTCCCTTCCGGAAGGTGCTTCCTTTAGCGGCCGCCGTGTTCGCCTTCGGGTTCGGCACTGCTGGCGGCGCGAGCGCGGAGCCCGTCGCGCATTTCGATTTCATCTCGCATGCACCGGATTCGGATGCATGGTGGAACACGGTCAAGAACGGCATCAAGCAGGCCGACGAAGACTTCAACGTGCAGACCGATTACCGCAATCCGCCCAACGGCGACATCGCGGACATGGTGCAGCTCGTGAACCAGGCGGCCGCGCGCAACTACGACGGCGTCGTCACGACGATCGCGGACTTCGATCTGCTGAAGAGCGCGGTGGGACGGCTGAAATCGAAGAACATTCCGTTCATTACCGCGAACACGGGCACCGAGCAGCAAAGCGCCGAACTCGGCGCGCTGATGCACGTCGGCCAGCCTGAATATCTGGCTGGCAAGGCGGCTGGGCTACGCGCAAAGGCAGATGGCGTGAAGACCTTCCTGTGCGTCAATCACTATGCGACGAACCCGCTTTCGTTCGAGCGTTGCCGTGGTTTCGCCGATGCGATCGGCGCCGACATGAAGACCTCGGTGCTGGATTCCGGCACGGATCCGACCGGCGTCGAATCGAAGGTGAGCGCGTATCTGCGCAATCATCCGGACACCCAGGCGGTGCTGACGCTGGGGCCGACCTCCGCCGACCCGACGATCCGCGCGGTGACGAAGCTCGGTCTTGCCGGCAAGATCTGGTTCGCGACGTTCGACATCGACCCCGACGTCGCGAAGGCGATCAAGGACGGCACGATCAAGTTCTGCACGGACCAGCAGCCGTACCTGCAGGGCTACATTCCGGTCGCGATTCTCGCGATCATGCATCGCAATCACAACACGGACGCCATCGAGGCGCGCAAGGAACTGGAGAAGGATCCGAAGTTCATCCAGCGCCTCGATTCGTACGGTCTGAAGCCGGTTTATGAGGCACGCAACATCAGTTCGGGCCCGGGCTTCATTACGCCGAAGAACATCGAGCAGGTGTCGGCGCTCGCAGGCCAGTATCGCTGATCTTTTCAACCGGCCCTTCGCGTAACGACGGGTCGCGTTCGACCGGAAGGTTCGTCCGCTGGTGAGTCTCCACCCGTCAGCGCTTTTCCCACGATGGACTGTGTGGGCGATATGGGCGCATGCCCATATCGTTTTCTTCGGCTCAGCGCGTGACGTATTCCGCGTTCGCCTCGGCCGCGGCATTCGACTGTGCGGCCGCCCGGCTTTCCAGATGGCCAAGCGCGGTTTTCAGGCGTTCGTAGCGCGTGCGGTAGTGCGGAAGCTTGCTGCTGCTGCCGATCGCGTCGATGCGCGAGCGCCAGTACGAAAGCGGGAAAGGGCCGCGTGCGACGTGCGGAAGCACATGCTCGAGATGAGCCAGTTCGCTGTCGAGATCGCGATGGTTGTTCGTGGTCATGGTCTGATACCCCCGTATCCGTCGTCACCGATCTCGGCAATCGGCGCGGTGGACTCTGCCGCTCTGTGAGCGAGCGGCTGGTCTGGTTTGAATGACCCGAACTTTCGTCGAAACTTGCGAATCGGACAATACCGCGTTCCTGGTAGTGACCCTGCGGCCAGCGGCGGGTCAGGGTATCAGCCCTTTCAGCCGGGCCTCGTTCAGCGCCTGCACGCGGCTGTTGACCGACAGCTTGCCGTAAATGTTCTTGATGTGCGTCGTGACGGTATGCGGCGACAGCTGCAGTTTCGCGGCCGTTTCGGCCGTCGAAAAACCGTGCGAGATGCTCTTGAGAATGTCGATTTCGCGCGCGGTGAGCTGGCCCGCTTCGCTGTCGGGCTTGGCCGCGCGCGGCGCGCCAGCCTGCGCGACGGGCGCAAACCGCTTCAGCAGATGCCGCGCCACCTGCGGCGAGAGCGGCGAGTCGCCGTTCTTCACGAGCAGGATCGAGCGCGCGAATTCGTCGATGGTCGTGTCCTTCAGCAGGTAGCCGCGCGCGCCGGCTTCGATCGCCCGGACCACGTGCGCTTCGTCGCCGAAGATCGTGCTGACCAGCACGGCCGTGGCGGGCGATGTCGCGCGCAGCAGCGCGATCAGGTCCGCGCCGTCGCCATCGGGCAACCCGAGATCGACGATTGCCACTTCCGGGTGCATGCCGCGCAGCTTCTGCCGGGCTTCGGCAACCGACCCAGCACTGCCCGCAAGCGTGAGCGACGCATGCGAGACGATCATGCGTTCGAATTCGGCGCGCATCGACGCGTCGTCTTCAATCAGGAATACGGTGATCGGGCTCGTCATGATGTCGATCGTTGGGCGGGCGGAGGGGTGAAACTATATCGCCTCGGCCGGGCTTGAGAAAGGCGCCGGTTTAACTGAGTCTTTCAAATGCGCTTATGCGCGTTGCCGCAACAGGCGACCGATTCAGGAAATACTGACACGAGACTCAGCAATGACGGACTTGATGAATTCCGTTTTCAGGTCGATAAATGCTTTGAGCCCGAACGTATTCCTGAAGCGGAAAGCGTTCGAGTCTTGGGGGCCAACAAAAATAATCGGAACAACGACAGTGGAATCACTCAAGCTTTATATCGACTCGCTGAAGAAGCTGTCCGAGTCGAACAGCCGCGGCGTGTCGAATTTCGGCGGCAAGGTGGTCGCGCTCACGCGCTTCGCCGACACCGTCATTCCGCTGCTGTCCGAAGCGCAGCGCCGCGAAGTGCTGGCGCTCTTTCGCCTGCAGATCGAAGAGGCGATGTCCATGACCGACGACATGCCCATGCCGCCCGAATACCACGCGGCGTTGCTGAAGCAGACGAACTGGCTGCTCGAATCGCTCGAACGGAGCGACCGGCTGCAGGACTGAACGCGCGTTAGCGTCAACGTCCTCACCACCCGCACCCAGTAGGCGTCAGCGTCAATTCTCTTCCACCGCGATGTCCGCCCGTGGATCGGGCTCGCGGCGACGCGCGTGCCCGTCGCGCTCGAACGGCAGCCACAGCGTGAAGCGCGTCCCCGCCGGCCCGGAGCGCCACGCGACGGTGCCGCCAACCGAGCGTGCGCGCCGCTGCTGGTTGTGCAGTCCGCGTCCCGCGCCGGCCGCCATCGCATGCTCGATATCGAAGCCCCGGCCGTTGTCGTCGATGGCGATCTGCACGCCGCCGTCCATCTCCGCAGTGCCGATCCGGATCTCGGTCGCTGCAGTGTGATGCAGGATGTTCGCGATGCTTTCCTGCACGATCCGCAGGATATGCAACGCACTGGACGGATCGAGCCAGGGCAGCGCGGGCACTTCCTCGACTTCCCATCGCAATGCGACGCCGGTACCCGCGAGCCGCGGCTCGAGCCGGAAACGCAGCGTGGCCAGCAACAGCAGCAGATCGGCTTCGACGGGCTCCATCGAATCGATCGTGAGTTTCAGGTCGTCGAGACAGGCTTTGAGAATCTGCGACACGCGCGTGTCGTCCGCATCGCCGCGCTCCACCGAGCGGATCGCGCTGATCAGCGACGAGCCGAGGCCGTCGTGCATGTCCTGCATCAGGCGGCGCCGTTCGTCGCTGATGGTTTGCCGGCGCTCCGCTTCGAGCAGCCGCCGGTGGCTCAGCTCGAGTTCGGCTTCGCGTTCTTTCAGGCGTTGCGCGAGATTGGCGTTGATCCACTCGAACTCGCGGATCGCATTCACGTACCGGCGATACATCAGCAGCCCGAACATGCCGAACGTGACCGCATTGGTGTACGCGCCGAGGAACCAGCCTTCTGGACTGACGACGTTGTTGTGCATCATCCAGTCGGTCACGCCGAGCAGCGTGCACAGGCCGACACCCGCCGCGACGAGCCGCGCTTCGCTCGAACGGCGCCACGCACACAGCACGCCCACCACGCCGACGACGGCGGCCATTACCGCGGAGACCGCATAGATCAGCGGCACGATGACCGGCGTGCTCGGCAGCACGGGCAGTACGCCGACCATCGGCAAGGTCAGCACGGTAATCGCCAGGGTGACGAAGGCGACCGCGCGGGTCAGCCATTTGAGCGGCCGCCCGTGCATCTGGCAAAGAAAGACATGCACGACCATCACGAGCCAGAACAGCGCGTTGATCGTGAGCCATGCGAACCAGTCGCTGGTGACGGGCACGCTCACGTAGTAGTGCAGGTGCCCGGCAAACGACGTCGCGGCAAGATTGAAGAACAGCAGATAGCCGGTGTCGTGACGCCGCCGGAGCCAGACGAACAGCGCGAACACGCCCACCGCGAGAAACGCGGCGCTGAGCGTGGCTGGCAGTTCGCGCTGCAGCCACTGGCGCATGTAGTAACGGCCCCGCAACGTATCCACCGGCCCCAGCCAGAGCGACGATAGCGCGACGGCGTTGTCGGGCGCGTGCTCGAGACGTACCAGCACTTCGCGCGGCGGCGTGTCGCCGCCCGTCTGGTCGAGGTCCACCCAGAGCGGCGTGAAGAGACTGTTCCAGAGCGATCCATGCTCCTGCGCGCGATGCACGAGGCGACCGTTCACGTACACGGCGATCGTGCCGTAGGTCTTGACGCGTGCGCCGTACAGCACCAGCGGTCCGGACGACACGGCGAGACCGCGCGTGGAGAGCCGGACCCACGTGGTCTGGATGTCATGGAGCGACGACACCGCGCGTGCGCGCACGTTGTCCAGTTTCGGCGCCGCGGCGGGCAGCGCGGCGGGCAGGGTGACGGGGCGCCAGGCGTTGGGCAGCGCGTCGCTGTCGACGTTGGCTGGCGGCGCGCTGAAGCCGTCGGCGTCGGTCACGACCCAGTCTGCCTGGGTGAGATGCGTGGCGCGTTGGCCGGCCCCGGCGTCGCCCGCTTCCAGATACCAGACGCCCACCGCGATCAGCAGCGCGATGGAAAAGCACAACACCACGTTGGCAAAGAGCGGCGACGGACGATAGATCACGCGAGGCCCTTGTTTCGATGGTCCGGGAAATGGCGAAGGGTTCGGTGCATGGAGGGAGAGTCCCGGTGGGCAGGGTGCGCACGACTATACCCGGGCTGATGCCGCAGCGGCGGCCTGTGGCAAAAAAGACGCGACGCGCGGCTGAAATCAGCCCGGCAAGCATCTCAAAAATGTAATAACATTGTGTTTACTAGACCGTTTGGCTAACATTGTTATTACGGTGATTCCATGAGAGTGACAATACGTAGAATGGGAAATTCGCAAGGCGTGCTGATCCCAAAGCCAATCCTGGCGCAACTTGGATTCGAGAACGAGGTGGAAATGGAAGTGGAAAACGGTGCATTGATCATCCGCAAGCCACGCACGAAGTCGCGTGGCGGATGGGCGGAAGCCAGCAGGGCCATTGCGGCCGCTGGGGAAGATACGCTCGTGATGGGCGAGTTTCCGAATGCCGATGACGTGGAACTGCAATGGTAGCGCAGGGCGAGGTCTGGCTGGTTGCGCTCGACCCAACCCTCGGCAGTGAAATCCAGAAGACACGGCCGTGTGTCGTGATCTCGCCTCCTGAGCTGAACGACTATCTGCGCACAGTCATCGTGGCGCCCATGACTTCGAAAGGGCGCGCCGCGCCTTTCCGTATCCCGCTTACGTTCAAGCGCACGCAGGGGCTGGTGCTGCTGGATCAGATCCGTACGGTCGACAAGACGCGGCTCGTGAGGAAAGAGGGCGCGCTTGCCGAGCGCACGTTGCTGAAGGTGCTGCAGACGCTGCAGGAAGTTTTCGCGGAAAGCTGACCCAGGCGGGCCTCAATCTTCTGCTCCAACGTGCCGTAAACATAGCGGATAGCCTGATTTCCGGACCCCCGCACTTATGGACCGCATCGAGCCGACGTTCAAGCGCACCGACGTCGTCGTGGTGGACGAACCCGAATACACGCCGCCGCGTAGCACGCGCTTCGCGGTCCGGCTAGGCTCGCGTCTGCGGAAGGTGGGCTCGGAACTGCGCGCCGCGTCGTTCCATCGCAAGGGCGAAATCGATTTCCGCCAGCATGTGGTGATCATTCGCACGCACGAAGAACATCTGCTGCGCGCCGATGTCATCACCGATCTCGAACTGCCGCGCTCCGGCATCTGCAATGTCGAACAGCGTGGCCGCGTCGTGCGCTTCGAGGCGCCCAACCACGAAGGTGGCCTCGAACTCTTCATCCTGAAGGCCCTTAACCGGCGAGAAGCGGCGGAGATCGTCGCGGCATTGCCCGATCGGGTCACGGCGATGTTCGCGCCGGCGAAACTCGCGCGCAAGCGCTTCATCGACGCCATCGAACGGCAGACGCCGGTGGTCTGGGTCACGTGGACGCTGATCGCGATCAACGCGCTCGTCTTCATCGCGATGGCGAAGGCGGGCGGCGGGGTCCTGCGCGGCAATAGCGCGGTCGCGCTGCGCTTCGGCAGCAACCTCGGCTACGAGACGATGAACGGCCAGTGGTGGCGATTGATCACGGCAACCTTCGTGCACTTCGGTTTCGCGCACGTGTTCTTCAACATGCTGGTGCTCGCGCAGGCCGGGCGTGTCGTCGAACGGCTGTTCGGCAACCTGCGCTTTCTCGCGGTCTATCTGTTCGCCGGGCTGACCGGCAGCCTGATGAGCCTGCTCGTCCATCCGCAGATCAACAGCGCCGGCGCATCGGGCGCGATCTTCGGCGTGGTCGGCGCGCTGCTCGCGTATGTGCTGCGGCATCGCAATGCGATTCCGGCGTCCATCTACACGTCGCACTTCAAGACGACCACGGTCTTCATCGCGTACAACCTGATCGGCGGTTTCACGCACGTCGGCGTCGACAACAGCGCGCACATCGGCGGTCTGCTGGGCGGGCTCTTGATCGGCTGGCTGCTCGCGCGGCCCGTGGATGCCGACTACCGCGAGGAGCAACAGTGGACGCAGCTCGCAGTCGCGGCTGGAGCGGCCACCGTGTGCGTGGTGCTGCTCGCGTGGCCGATGCTCGCGCTGAACGGTGGCCAGGCGCGCCAGGATTCGATGCGCTACAGCGAAACGCTGATGCGCCTCGCGGCCGACGAAGTAGAGGCGAAGGCCGATCTGAAGAAGATGGCCGGACCGTACCTGAAGCCCGACCCGCACGTCACGCCGGCCGAGCTGTCGAGCCGCATCCGCGGTCGCCTGCTGCCTGAGTGGAGCCATCTGTACGACACGCTGAACGGCTCCCCACTGCCGTCCGATCCCGCCACGCTCGCGCAGCGCCAGACGCTGCTGCATTACTACGACGACGTGCGCCGCATGCTGCTCTGTATCGAGCAGGCCGCCGACGCGAACGCGCTGGCGGACCCGCAGCGGATTGCGCAGATTCGCAGCTATAGCGACGACGCGCGGAAGCAGCTTGTGGAGCTGAACCGTGCGCGGATGCATTTCTGACGTTCTTCAATATCCGACCCACCAGGGAACGGCGGTGAGTTCGGCATAGTTCGGTATGCCAGGATGAACCACTTCCGATTGTCCCGAGTGGATGTTTTTCGCGACGGTGGCATCGGTAACAGGCACTTCGGTGAGGCGAACGCCGATACGAGGCTTTTCGCCGGGTTCCGTCGGTGGCCGCACGGCGACTTCGTCGACGCGAAACACGGTGTTGGGCCGAAACAGCCACTCGGCTTCATCGTCCGCCCGCGTATTGATCCCCGGGATGAATGGCTTCGCACTGAGGGCACGAATGTCGTAAATGGCGATTGCGCCCTGGTTCGAACCGGCCGTTGCTCCGCCCTCCCATAGCGAATTTTGCGCAAAGTCCCTGCCGCTCGACGCGGACATGAAGGCCGGGCTGTTCGTCACCAGATCGCCTGGTTTGAACTGGTTCGAATACTGGAGCGGTACATCCGCCACCCGAATCAGGTGCACATCCTGCGTTGACGGAGGCGGCAGGAGGCTCAATGCATCCGTCAGATTCTTCACGTCCGCGTCCATGCCGGGATAGGGTGTGTGCCCGTACAGCGCTCGGTTCAGATCATAGTTCTTGTCACCGGTCGAACCCGAGCCCGAACTCGAACCCGGCGAAGTGTCACTCCCGACATCGACGTACGACCAGCCTTTGAGCGCTTTCTGCTGTGCGGGCGACAGGTTGGCGAATGCAGTCCGATACTGGCTTACGTAATTCGGATCGCTAATGAACTGGTTGGAATCGGACGCCCAGTTGTCTACCTCCAGCGCGGTTTGCAGCGCCGGCGATATTGGCGGCGCCGAAGATGTGCCCGGCTGCATCATGCCGCCCCTGAGACCTGGAAGGCTGTGGACTTGCCACTGGTTGTTCGAATCCAGACTGAGGGGATAGGAGGGCCGCCACGGATTGTCCCGATCGTAGGCCCACCACGTCGAATCGTCCTTGTCGTGGCGCACGGGATAGACGTCGTCGCCGATCTTGACGTAGTGCTGGCCGCCTTCGCCGGTCAATGTGCCACCTTCGCCCGGACGATTGCCGGGAGCCGGCCTCAGCGAACCCGGTTTGACATCGACGGCGTAGTCTCGCGGAACGAGCATCGGACGCCCGGCAATGCGCTGCTGTATGCCGACATGAGCGACGGCAGGCGCCAGCGGCGCGGCCTGTCCGCCGACATCCGCCGCACCCGACGCGATTGCCGTGCCGATCGCCTTGCCTGTATCGGCGAGTTCGTCGATATTTTTCACCGCCAGTTTGAACAGGTTGGCCCGCGAAGCCACCCGGCCAGGGACAGCAGTGGGATCGATCACGAGGCTGAGCAGATTCGACGCCACGTCGACGCCCAGACGAGCGCTGGGCGATAGGGTCGAACGCTCGTCGAGCGCTGACGTCAACGGCGCCAATGGCGTCATTCCGAGCAGGAACCGCGCGGTTCCCTCCAGGATCTGTCCGGCAACGCGCTTCGCGCGTTCCTCGGGGGTGATCGACTGGTGCTTCTCCGTGGCGTCCTTCAGGATGGCGTTATAACGCCCCGCCAGGTCGTGCACGTAGTCAGGGCCGGCCGGAGGTAGATCGTTCAGGATGTCCTGGTAGCGCTTCGGTCCGCCTACTCCGTAGCTGTTGAGCTTGCTTGCCGCTTCGCCTTGCCATCGGGAAAGCTTGTCGCGCAGCGCCGGGTCGACCTGCATGCGCTGCGTGAAGGCAAGCATGCGCCGGTCCGCGAACGCATCCTGTCCTCTGCCCGGATTGGACGTATACAGCTGGCGGGCGATCAGTTCGTAGCGCTTGCCCGGATCGTTCACGATGGCATCGGCTTCCTTGAGCATCCGGTCGACGTCGTCGTCAGCCTCTTTCCACTCCGCGGACTGCTGCGCGCGATGTGTGTCGATCGCAGTTGAAATCCGCGCCTGCAGATTGTGCTTGAGCGTTACTGCTGCCTTGAAGGTGCTCTCCCGTCCCTGTGGCGTGGTCGCGGTCATGAAGTCGTTGCGCATCCGGGCAAGCTGGCTGACGTCGAATTCGCGAGCCTTGTCCAGATAGCCTGCGCCGACGGGCGTATTGAACGTCGCCATCACGCGTTCGAGCGGATCGTTGATGGCCCGGTTGCATTCCTTGCGGATCGCGTCCTCGAGCGTCTGATATTGCCGGTCGATTTCGTGGCATCCTTCGCTGGTCGCCATCCGGTAGGCGCTGTTGAAGGTTGCGGCGCTCGCCGCATAGAACGTGGATTCGCTTGCCGGTAGCGCGGCGAGCTGATCGAGGATACTGCTGGAACGCTGTTCGAATCTCGCGACTTCGTGCGGATAGCCGGTGAAATCCTGCTCCGTCGCGTCCGTGAGCTTCTGCGCGTTGCTGGTGTCGTTCGCGTACATCGATACGTCGGGCCGGCCGTTTGGCTGCGTCTGTATCTGGTAGGTCCGGGAGAGGTGATCGAGTTCCTGCGTGGTGACGCCGGAGAGTGGCCCACCCTCCGCCGGGCGCTGTGCGGGCGGTCCGGATGGCGGGCGTTGATCGCGCTGGATCTGGGTCGATTGAGATGGCGCGGGCTGCGTCGCGCTGCGCACAGAAGCGGTGCCGGGCGATCGTAAAGGTTGAGATGGACCCGGACGGGGCTGTCCTGATGCGTCCAGGCTGGCTGGACAGTCGTCATACTGCGCGGATGAGTCATTGACCGGCGAGAGGTCCATAACGATTGCTCCAGGATAGTCGGGAGGCGCGTTCGGCCTGGTTGCCCATGCATCCAGCCGTCACGAACCCATCCTCTACCCTGTGGTGTCGCGTCGGGTGGTATCGCCGCACCACGCCGCGCTCAACGCGCCTCCGCCTTCGCCGCGCCCGCCATCATCTGCCCCATGTCGCTCAGATGCACGCGAACGAAACCGACGTGCTCGCGCAGCACGTAGAACGCGTCGGCATAGGCGAGCGGCATCTTCATCTGGTTGATCGACGCTTCGATCCGGTCCAGTTCCGCGAGCAGCTCCGCGCGTTCCTGCGACGTGGTGTGATCGAGCGCGTGGCGTTCGATCGCGATCAGCGCGCCGTAGTAGCGGTAGATGCGCGAGCGCACGCGCCAGCGGAACATCGCGGGAATCAGCCGCAAGCCCGGCACGAGCAGCACCGCCACCGGCAACAGCAGCACGAGCAGACGGTCGGTGACGGTCGCGAGCCAGAACGGCAGCAGGCGGTACAGGAAGCTCTTGCCCGACTTGTAGTAGCGCGTCGCGTCCTCGCTGATCGGGAATTCGTGTGCGATCGGCGCGGGGAACTGGCTCGCGCGCTGCAACAGGCTCGCGCGGCTGTGCACTTCCTGCGCAGCCTCGATGATCAGATCGGAGATCGCCGGATGCAGCGTCGGCCGCGCGACGATCTCGACCGTCGGGCTGATCAGGTGGATCGTCTCGCGCGGGATTCTGCGTTGCAGGTCGAGCACGCCCGGCGGCAGATCGATCTCGTCGAGATATGGGAAGAGCCGCGTGTACGCGTCCGCTTCGTCGAAGTTCATCACCGAGATGCCGGGAATCGTGACGAGGCGCAGGATTAGCGCGCGCGTGGCCGAATCGCCGCTCAGGAGCGCCGCATCGACCTTGCCTTCGACGAGCGCCGTAGCGGCCTGCAGGCCGTCGAGCGGCAGCAGCTGGGTATCGCCGCCCGGCGTGATGCCGTTCGCTTCGAGCAGGTTCAGCGCGAGCCGCCGCGTGCCGCTGCCTTCGCGGCCCACCGCGATGCGCTTGCCCTCGAGCTCCGAGAGCTGCGTGATGCCGCTGCCGTGATAGAACACGACGATCGGCACATAGAACACGCTGCCGAGCGACATCAGCGACGACACGTCGATGTCGTCCGCCACGCCGCCCTGCACGAGCGCGATGTCGACATGACTCTTTGGATCGAGCAGGCGTTTCAGATTCTGCACCGAGCCGTCGGATTCGAGCACCTTCAGCTTCACGCCGTTGCGCGCGAGGATCTTGCGGTATTCGTCGGCGACCTGCATGAACGAGCTGTCGCGCGGGCCGGCGCTCATCGTGATGGTGTGAGGCGGCGCGGGGTCGATCAGCCAGATCGCGGCGGCCACCGCGAGCGCGAACAGCACGATGATGGGCACGGACGTGACGGCGAGATCGCGCCACACCGGATGTGCGTGGTCCTGCAGAAAGTTCGGACGATGCGGGCGATATTTTTTCATGGCGGTCCGTCCGGAAAGTCGCGTCGACACCGCTGCGCCGTGAGCTTCCCGAAAGCTGGCCGGCGCAGCGCATGGCCTTCGCAGCAAGAGTACACCGGGATCGTGACTCGCTTCGCCGCGTGGCCCGAAACGCTACCCGAAACGCCGCCGTCGATTCAATGTTTCG
Organism: Paraburkholderia phosphatilytica; assembly: GCF_003443895.1. Lineage (GTDB taxonomy): Bacteria > Pseudomonadota > Gammaproteobacteria > Burkholderiales > Burkholderiaceae > Paraburkholderia > Paraburkholderia phosphatilytica. The sequence goes on from NZ_QQOA01000006.1 coordinate 199,715, forward strand.
TCTTCGACGTCGCGCTGCGCCTCCCCTGCAGTTCGAGTTCGATCCAGGTCGGCGCGTGGTCGCTCGCCTGCGGGAGGTCGCGCACCCACGTGTCGACGCCCGCGTCGCGCAGCTTCGGCGCGAGCGCGCGATTGAGCAGCAGATGATCGATGCGCAGTCCCGAATTGGTCTGCCAGTGGTGGCGGAAGTAGTCCCAGAAAGTGTAGACGCGTTCGTCCGCGTAAATCTCGCGGATCGCGTCGGTCCAACCCTGTTCGATGAGCGCCGCATAACGCTCGCGGCTCTCCGGTTGCAGCAGCGCGTCTTTCAGCCACGAGCGGGTGTTGTAGATGTCCTCGTCGGTGGGCACGACGTTGTAGTCGCCCGCGAGTACCACCGGATGTTCGCTGTCGATGAGCGTCTTCGCATGCGCGACGAAGCAGTCGAACCACGCAAGCTTGTAGTCGAACTTCGGCCCCGGCTGCGGGTTGCCGTTCGGCAGATACAGGCACGCAACCAGCAGCCCGTTGACTGCCGCTTCGAGGTAGCGCGCGTGCGTGTCGTCCTCGAAGCCGGGCAGCGCGCGGCGCGCGACCACCGGCTCCACGCCTTTGCCGAGGATCGCGACGCCATTCCACGATGCCTGGCCTTGCCATACCGCGCCGTAGCCGGCCTTCTCCAGTTCCGCGGCGGGAAACCGGTCGTTCGGCGCTTTCAGTTCCTGCAGACAGGCGATGTCGGGCGATTCGCGTTCGAGCCATTCGAGCAGGCCGCTCAACCGCGAACGGATGCCGTTGATGTTGAAGGTCGCAATCTTCAATGGGCGCCTCGGGGCGGGCAATCGATGTGGAGGCCGATGCGGAGCATGGGCCAGGACGATACGGCCGAAATGACGATACGGACGCGACTTCCGCAATCATCATGCCGTCGTCAAGGCCTTGCAAGCTGCGGACCGTCCGGTCCGTCGAGCGCCCGACAAAGATCGTCGCGCCACCTCACGCCGCGTGCTGCTCCCCATCCGGCACGAACACATAGCCGCGGCTGCGCACCGTCTGGATGAAGCGCGGCGTCGACGGGTTCACCTCGAGAATGCGCCGCAGCCGCCACACCTGCACGTCGATGCCGCGGTCGGTGTGCTGCTCGCCGGGTCCGTGCAGCAGTTCGAGCAACCGTTCGCGCGCGAGCGTGCGCATCGGATGATTGACGAAAATCTTCAGCAGCGCGAATTCTCCCGGAGAAAGCGGCAGTTCGCCGGCCTCGCGCAGCAGCGTGCGCGAACGGAAATCCAGCGTGAAGCGGCCGAACGAAAACGGCTCGCGCTGCTCGGGCGCCGCGGCGGATGGCTGCGCGTTGCGCCGGCGCAGGATCGCCTTCGCGCGGGCCAGCAGCTCGCGCGGATTGAACGGCTTGCCGAGGTAATCGTCGGCGCCGAGCTCAAGCCCGATGATGCGGTCGACATCGTCGGTGCGCGCGGTCAGCATGATCACCGGAATGTCGTCGCCGGCCGCGCGCAGGCGGGACAGCGCGGTGAGGCCGTCGGTGCCGGGCATCATCTGGTCGAGCACGATCAGGTCCGGGCGCTCGAGCTCCAGCCGGTGCGTGAGCGAGGTGGCATCGTGCAGCACCGATACTTCGATGCCCTCGCGTTTGAGGAACGTGCGCAGCAACTCGCGCAGTTCGAAGTCGTCGTCGACAACAAGGATCTGCATGGACATGGCGGGCCGTCTTCAGCGTGAGGTTGAGAAAGAGGGCGCCGCCGGCGGAGGGTCCGACTGCATCGAGCTGCGGCACCGATGATGGCTTGAACGCGTCGGCGCGCGAAATCCGTCGCGAAAGTCGCGGGTTGCTTCGCGTTTTTCTAAAGAGGCGGCACGCAAAGCCGTATGTTCAGGTGCAGCGAAAGGCCGCGAAATACGAAGGAAATCGCCGCGTAAGCGCGACGTAGGCCGCGCCGGACGGCTACAATCGCCTGATGATCGCGTGGCGTGCCCCGGGACTTGCCCCCGGCGTGCCGCGCGAGCGCATCCAACCATCGAACGAACAGGGAGACGGCATGTTCGAACTTTCCACCCTGACCACCTTCGTGGCGGTCGTGCTGGGACTCTTCGTGATTCCCGGGCCGGCGGTGCTGCTGGTGTTGACGCGCACCGTGCAGGGCGGCCGCAAGACCGGCATCCTGACGGGGCTCGGCATCGCGAGCGGGGATTTCGTGCATGCGCTGTGCGCGGCGGTGGGGCTGTCGGCGCTCTTGATGACGTCGGCGCTGGCGTTCAACGTCGTGAAGATCGTGGGTGCGTGCTATCTGGTGTATCTGGGCATCAAGGCGCTGCGCGAGCCGCCGGCCGACCCGACGCTGCCGAAGGTGGCCGCGGTGTCGGCGTCGCGAGCGTTCTGGCAGGCCATTCCGGCCGAAGTGCTGAACCCGAAGACGGCGCTGTTCTTTCTCGCGTTTCTGCCGCAGTTCGTGCACCCCGAGCGCGGCTCGACGTTCCTGCAGTTCGCGGCGCTCGGCCTCATTTTCGTCGCGCTGAGCGCGCTGTATACGACGCTGATCGTGGTGTCGATCCGCCCGCTCGGGCGCATCGTCAAACGGGTGAGGTGGCTGAGCCGCTGGCAAGGAAAGATCGTCGGCACGATCTTCATTTCGCTGGGGCTGAAGGTGGCGACCCAGCACCGCTGAACCACGCGGCTCGTGGACTCGGGCGTGTCCGGCAGATGCAGGCGGCCCGTTTGCGCGACGCGTTCCGCTAGCTAGTGGCGGCGCGACGGCCGCTGTTCCGGTTCGACGCAGGGCAGCGATTGCCAGATCCGGTCGCGCGGTTCGCCCAGCAGCACGCGCGAGAACTCGCCGCCGCAGGCCATGCAACGATAGTGCTCGACCGCGGTGATACCGCGCAGTTCGCCGACGCCGAGCAGCGCGAAGCCGTCGCGCTGATTGGCTGACGAAGTACCGTCGAGGGTAAGGCAGGCACACAGGTTCACGTTGCTTCCCTCCGGCGCGCGAAGAGTCGAGGTCAGGACGACGTTTCTGTTTTTATATTGCAGAACAGCAATACCGGCAAGCCCATTATTGACCCAGGGAGAACCCGTATGTCCGCTAGCGCCGCTGTTTTCGCCATCCTTTTCGCACTGTTATTGGGCGCAATGATTCCCGGGCCGAGCTTCGTGCTGGTCGCGCGCAACGCGGTCGGGCTGTCGCGCGTCGACGGACTTGCCACCGCGGCCGGCATGGGCATCGGCGGCATCGTGTTCGGCGGCGTCGCGCTGGCGGGGCTGTACACGGTGCTGCTTGCGGTGGAATGGCTGTATATCGCGCTGAAGATTGCCGGCGGCGTGTACCTGCTGGTGCTCGCGCTGCGGTTCTGGCGCGGCGCGTCGCGCCCGTTCAGCATGACCGACACCGGCGGCCGCGGCGGGGCCAATGCGCGCCGCTCGTTCGCGGTCGGCCTGTCGACCCAGCTCAGCAACCCGAAAACCGCGATCTGGTACGGCAGTATCTTCGTCGCGCTGCTGCCGCATCATCCGCCGCTCTGGTGCTACTTCGCGCTGCCGCCGCTCGTGTTCGTCGTCGAGGCGGGCTGGTATACGTTCGTCGCGCTGTGTTTTTCGAGCCGCGCGCCGCGCGAGGTCTACCTGCGCGCGAAGAAGTGGGTCGACCGCCTCGCCGCGGGCGTGATCGCGACGCTCGGCCTGCGGCTGATCCTCACCGCGAACCGCGCGGGCCTCTGATCCGGTTCGACGTTTCCCTTCCGAAGGCCCCGTCCGCGGGCCTTCTTCTTGCGTACATTGCGACATGACGTGCCGCTTCCGCCGCGCTTCACCTGTCTGGCGTTTTTGAGGTTCGTCGAGCGCGCCTCGACCGTGACTTCGCGCCACGCGATTGCGCGAAACGCGGATTTCGTCGTCGATTCCACCGCTGCCTAGCACATCCGTGGGCCACACCTGAGTGGCGTTCCGTACAGAGCACACCGGTTTAACAATCGATATTGGCTGCGCCGGGGGTATTTCCGTTCCAGCCGCGCCATCGACGGCCCAGCATGCCGACGCTCCGCTCGCGCGGACGCGGCCTGCTTTGTCGCGGTGCTGCCGCGTCGCGAAGAGGGCGCGACGCAACGACTGCCCCGGCGGGAGGACCCGTACGCTCCGTCGTGACCGCCGCGCGAGCCGGGTGTGGTTCGACAACTCTATTGCGGTTGGCAGTAACTTCATTGGGACATCACCATGAGCGTGCATAGCGAAGACTATCTGGCGAACGACGTCGTCGATGCCGAGGAGAGGGCGGATATCGAAGACGACGAGATCGACAGTCCCACCTTCCTGCAGCAGGTGATCGATGCCGGTCTGCTGATTTCGACCGGCGTCGACGGCCTGTACGGCCGCAGCGCGACGTTCGAGGACGTCGTCGAGCGCATCAGCGACCTGATCGGCGCATGGGGCGCCGACAAGCCCGTCGAAGTGCTGCGCTTTCCGCCGGCCATGAGCCGCCAGGTGATCGAGGAGAGCGGCTACTGGGCCAACTTCCCGACCCAACTCGGCAGCGTGTTCAGCTTCTGCGGCGACGACCGCAGCCATCAGCGGCTCCTGAAAGCGCTCGACAAGGGCGACGAGTGGACCGACGACGTGCACCCGACCCGCCTCGTGATGACGCCCGTCGCGTGCTATCCGGTCTACCCGGTGATGGCCGCGCGCGGCCATCTGCCGAAGGACGGCAAGCTCGTCGACATCTTCTCGTACTGCTGCCGTCACGAACCCTCGAAGGAAGCCGAGCGGATGATCATGTTCCGCCAGCGCGAGTTTGTGCGCATGGGCACGCCCGCGCAGGTGCAGGCATTCCGCGACGACTGGATGGAACACGCGAAGCGGATGATGCGTGGCCTCGCGCTGCCGGGCACGATTGCGTCCGCCAACGACCCGTTCTTCGGCCGCGGCGGCAAGATCCTCGCCGATAGCCAGCGTCAGCAGCATCTGAAGTTCGAGATGCTGGTGCCGGGCATCAACCCGAACAAGCCGACTGCCGTCGGCAGCTTCAACTACCATCGCGACCGCTTCAGCAGCCTGTGGCAGATCTGCCTCGACAACGGCGAGATCGCGCATACGGGCTGCTGCGGTTTCGGTCTCGAACGCATCGCGCTGAGCCTGTTCCGCCTGCATGGTTTCAACCCCGCGAAGTGGCCCGCAATTACGCGCAACACGCTGTGGGGTAGCCGCCATGTTTAGCGATGTCACGCTGAGCGCCGCGGAAGGCCGCACGCACGACGGCGACTCGCCTGCGAAGTCGGGCGCGCCCGCCGCGCTGCCTGGTTTTCTCGATGCGCTGATCGGCAAGGGGCTGCTGGTGCCGACCGGCGTCGACGGTCTGTACGGCCGCAACGCGGTGTTCGAGGACGTGGTCGAGCACATCGACGCGATGGTGGGCAGGTGGGCGGATGGCCGGCAGACCGAAGCGATGCGCTTTCCGCCGGCGATGAGCCGCAAGGTGCTCGAGGAGAGCGGCTACTGGGCGAACTGTCCGGACCAGATCGGCACCGTGTTCAGCTTCTGCGGCGACGACCGCAGCCATCAGCGGCTGCTCAAGTGCCTCGACAAACAGGAAGACTGGACCGAGGACGTGAATCCGACGCGGCTGTCGATGACGCCCGCGGCCTGCTATCCCGTCTATCCGGTGATGGCCGCGCGCGGGCCGTTGCCGACCGAAGGCCGCACGGTCGATCTGATGTCGTACTGCTTCCGTCACGAGCCGTCGATCGATCCGGCGCGGATGCAGATGTTCCGTCAACGCGAATTCGTGCGGATGGGCACGCCGTCGCAGGTGCTCGAGTTCCGCGCGCAGCTTGTCGAGTTCGGGACGGCGACGATGCGCGCGCTGCAGCTGCCCGCTTCCGTCGAGGTCGCGAACGATCCGTTCTTCGGCCGCGCCGGCAAGATCATGATCGACATCCAGCGGCGCCAGGAGCTCAAGTATGAGTTGCTCGTGCCCGGCATCTCGCCGGAAAAGCCGACCGCCTGCGCCAGCTTCAACTATCACCAGGACCGCTTCGGCGCGCTGTGGAAGATCGTCACCCCCTCGGGCGAGGTCGCGCATACCGGTTGCGTCGGCTTCGGGCTCGAGCGCATCGCGCTCGGCCTGTTTCGCCATCACGGGCTCGACGTCGACGCGTGGCCGCAGGAAGTGATCGCGGCGTTGTGGGGCGCCGCGCCGCGCTAGACCTCAACCCCTTATCGGCGTTCCGCGAGCTCGCGCCGCCCGATCGCGAAACGGCGATCGACGCGCGCGAGCAGCCCGCGCGAGAGACGCGTCGCGCGTCCCTGGATCAGCTGGTCCGACAGTCGCGACAATCCGTACGACACCATCAGCACCGACACGATCGTCGCGACGAACAGCGCGAGCGAGGCCCGGCTGTCGGTCTGCCTCAATACGCCGTCGAAGAAGTGGAAGGTCGCGTACACGCAGATGAAGTGCCACAGGTAGATGCCGTAGCTCTCGCGGCCGAGCGCGGCCGCGCAGCGCCGCAGCCACGCCAGTTCGGGCTGCTGCGACGTGCGCCGTGCGCGATACGCGCAGACCACCAGCAGGAACGCGACGGCGCCGCACGCGGCGCACACCGGCGCGAGCGCATGCGCCATTGCGAGCCAGACGCCGAGCGCCGCCGTGCCGAGCGCGAAGACGGCAGCGATCGTGCCGTACAGCCACGCGCCGCGCCGCGTGATCGCCGATGCGCCCAGCAGATGCGGACGAAACGCGTGCCACGCCCACATGCCGACGATGAAGCAGGGCGCCTGCACCGGCGGCCAGAAATACAGGAACGAGTTGTTGCGCACGTGGCAGTCGAGCGTGTCGTGACAATCCGCCACCGACATCGTCGCGACCGATAGCGCGAGCAGCAGACCCGTCGCGACGATGAGGCGCGTACGGTTCGTCGCGATGAAGAACAGCACCGGCGCGATCAGGTAGAACAGCATCTCGACGCCGATCGACCAGCCGCCGGGCACCACGTTGTTGATCGCGGTGGGCGACAGCGCGTGCAGGAACAGCACGTTCAGCACGACGTCCATCGGCCCGTGCGCGCCGAGCACCCACGCGCGCTCGTAGCCCGAATGCTTCGCGCCGTAGCTGATGAGACCGTAGATCGCGATCGCCGCGTAATACAGCGGCGCAATGCGGAAAAAGCGTTTGATATAGAAACGCAATGCGACGTGGCCTGCGCCGGCGCAGCGCTCGCAATCCGCTTCGAGCGTCATGAAGATCGTGATCGCGCTGATCACGAAGAACAGCTGCACGCCGTACTGGCCCATTCGCGCAATCAGCGTGACGGCGTCCGGCAGGTTGGGGAACTGGAACGACAGGTGTACGGCAACGACACCGACGATCGCGAGCGCGCGACCTGCGTCGAGCGCGGCAATGCGTCTTTGCTGCATCGAAACTCCTCCTCGCGGTTCGTGATGGCCTGACATAGGCCGCGAGGTCGGTCGACACGTCGCAATTTGCGGAAGTTCCGGTTTTTTTGCGTCGTTTTGTGAGTGCGCGGATGGGGTGGGATCAGCGTTGCGCGGTAGGCGTGGACTGCGGTGCGCCGTCGCGCAGCCAGTCGAGGTCGTGCAGCGTCGAGTCGAGCCGCAGCCGAGGTGCGTTGGCGATGCGCTTGCGCGCGATGGCGTCCGCGGCGCTGTTCGGCGTGGCTACGTTCGCGGCGGTCGCGGGCGCAGTTGCAGTCGCAGTCGCGGGCGACATGGCGATGGCAGGCGATACGACGACCCCAGGCGTTGTCTCGGACGCCAGCACGACACCGGAGGCCACATGCGGGCCGTTCGGCGGCAAGACGATTGCGACGGATGCAACCGGCGCGACAGGCGTAACAGGCAGCGAAGGCGCAGTCTTGAGGACGGGAGTCGGGCCCACAGGCGGCGACGGTGTGTTGATCGCTATCGTGGATACGTCGGCGGGATGCACGGGCGCAGTGCGGTTAGACGGGTTGCCGGAGAGCGGCGGCAATTCGGCCAGCGGCGCGGCGCGATCGTTGATGTCGACACCCTGCAGCCGGTTGTAGAGATTGCTGCCCACGATACCGGCCGTGAGCGCCACCGTGCACAGCACGCCGACCATCGCACGGCGCGAGCGTAACGACGAACGTCGCCACGCGAGGCGTCTCGCGTCGGCGTCGATTTGCTGCGGGAGGTGGCTGCCGGGCTGCATGGCGATCGTTTCGTGGTGTTGTTCTGCGCTCGTGCGTCAGAACAGACTACCCGATCGTCAACCGCCGTTCCGTGCGCCACAGCGCATCCCGTGTGCGTTGCCGCACACAGCGCGTGGGGTTCGTTGCGCGGGAGGAGAGTCAGTCGGAGCGTGCGGCGCTGATCTCGGACGTCAGGCGCGCGCGAAACAGATGCCAGCGTTGCAGGCGCCCTTCGGCGATGGACAGCGCGTCGTACTCGCCGGGTTCTTCGAGCCCCGCACGCGCGAGCTGCGCAACGCGCCGCTGGTGCGCGCGGATGAAACGTTCGAGCGTGTCGATCTCGTCGTCGGCGAACGCGGCGTCGTGGGTCAGCGCGGTCATGTGCCGGATGGCGCCGTCGTAGCCGGCAGATACGTTGAGTTGCATGGCAAGGCCCTTTCGCAGGGGGCGCATGGCCGGCCGGAGCCGGACACGTCGCCGATGCCATCACCTTAGAACGGCTTGCTTAAACGCGACTTAAAGGGCGGCGATAGCCCCCGCGGCCGCAAGGGCGCGATGCGCGGACAGTCTGACGCGCGGCGCTGGCTGGGAAGGTTGAATGGAAACGTCCAGGGCCCGACGTACGATGCGGAGGATGCTGGAAATGGACACGTCGCCCCAACGTGCCGCCGGGCCCATGCGGCCGTCAGTTCGTCGCGCTTCCGGTGGCCTTGTTCTGCAGAATCTGCTGTTGCTGTCGAGCCTGGATCTGACCGAGCGTCCCCATCTGTTTCATGTCTTGCTGATAGGCCGCCTTGGCGGCCGGATCGTTCGGGTGCAATAGCATGTTCTTCACGTCCGCCGCGGTTTTCTCCCCGAGGTCCTGGCGTTGTTGCGTCAGATTGTTGCCACCGTCGGCCGGCGCGGTGCCACCGTCCGTATGGTCGTGCGATCCGATTGCTTCAGGACCGCCACCACCTGAGATTTGACTGATTGACATATTGAGACTCCTGATCAAATTGCGATTTTCGAGGTACACGTCTTATTGAGGCGTGTAAGACTATTTAGCGCTCGATCGGTCAATGCGCGGTGGTACGTCTGTATTGCCTTGGGATGCGACGGAGGATTCGCCCGCGATGTGGATAGGTTGGTTTTATGGGGTGACGAGGGACTGCACGCCCGGATGCCGTGCGAAAAAGACCCCAACGGCGAGACGTTGGGGTGACAGAGGTATGAAGCACGTCCACCCACGGGTATGAGTGAACGCGGGTTCAGATTAGATCGTGTTTCCGATCTGCGATAGCGTTCAGACTGAAACTCAGTATTCCATAGGATGACAGATGGAATTCTTTCGGAGATGCGGATGCGTCGCGCTCAAAACTGCGTCATGATGCCGGCGAACGCACCGAACTGTCCTTTCCCGTAGTTCGGATTCGTGTTGTCGCCGCCGTTGACCGGGTCGTTGTTCGCGTTCGCGCCGTACGGGTCGCTATAGCCGTTGCCAAGCCCGATGTTCGACGTCGAGCTGTTGTGCACGTAGCCGAGTTCCGAGTACAGGAAGGTGCGGCGCGACAGGTTGTAGGTGCCCGCGAGCGTGTACATCGTCGCGTTGCCGTTGCCGTTGTTCGCATTCGCGTGATAGACGGCGGCGGTGAGCGACGTGACCGGCGTGACCTGCCACGCGGCGCCGAGCCATTCGTGGTCGACCGCGGTCGGCAGCGATGCGCCGCCCGGCAGCGTGGTCGGCATCGCGGTGCCGAAATAGCCCGCATCCGAGGCATCCGGCGCGCTCAGATGCTGATAGCCCGCATAGACCTTGATCGGGCCGAACGTGATGTTGCCGCCAGTCATGATTGAACGTGACGCAAGGTACACGTTGCTGAACTGGCCGTTCGGATCGCGGATTTCGTCGTAGATCGCCTGCAGCTCGAAGTTCGATGCGTTGTACTGCGCCTTCAGACCATCCGAGCGACCCTGCGCGCTGCCAAGACCGGTCGCGCTGCCCAGCTGGCCCGGTGCGCTGCCCGGGTCGCCGGCGTTCCATGTGTGCGCGTTGGTCAGATCGTACTGGCCTTTCAGCGTGAGGCCGCCGAACGACGCCGTCGTGTACTCGAGGCCGTTACCCGTTTGCGACCAGTTGCGGCCGCGCACCAGCGTCGAGATCGCGTAGGCCTGCATCACCTGCGGGTCGACGTCCCAGCTGTCCTGCTGGATTTCGCCGGCGCCGAGGTTACCCATCTTGAACGTACCGAAGTTCTGGTTCGTCAGCCCGACCGTTGCGGCGCGACCGAACAGTGAACCGTTGCCGTACGAGCCGTTCTGCGTGTTCAGTCCCATTTCCAGCTGGAAGATCGCCTTGGTGCCGCTGCCCAGATCTTCCGAGCCTTTCACACCGAACTCGCTTTCGCCCCAGTCGCCGCTTTCGGCGCTGACCTGCGAACCTTTTGGCAAGCCGGATTCGTACTGGATGCCGTTGTCGATGCGTCCGTACAGCGTCACGCTGCTTTGCGCCTGGGCTACACCGGCAAGTGCGGCCAGCAGCGTGGCCAGGATGGTTTTCTTCACTACGGTCTCCTGATTGAATTGAGATGGATGGTCCGGATGACGCAGGATCGAATCGGCCTGATGGTTGGCCGTTTCAGAGCGGATTATAGGGATCGGAATTTCGATCGGCCGCTCTCACAAAGACCTGGAATAAATCCCGATGCCGGGTTCATTGATTTATTTCGAGGGCTGAGATAGATCGTCTTCCATCCCGCAAGAAAGCCGATGGAAAACATTGCTATCTATAAAAATCAAAGGGTTGAGAGCGCGACATTGCAACGGCTTTCAATCATGAAAAAGCTGTCGTCAATATAAAATTTTTTCATTTCGTTTAGCGGAAGAAGTGTTCGTTCGCTATTCCGCGTCGCTAAAGAACGATCGCTTCGATCGGGCGCGTACGTTGTGCGTTAGCAACCATTTCGGTAACCGAACGGAATCGACCGATGCGTCCGCTCAACGTGACAAGTTGCTCATCTTAGGATGTCGGCTTTTACACATTGCGTGTGCCAGTATCGCGAGTTCTGACCAGGCGCCGCTGGGCCGCGCCATTCGCAGCGAGCGGGCCGACTCACGTGAAAATACTGCTGGTGGCGTCATCGGACGCGGAAAGAGGTTATCTGAGCAAGGCGTTCCGCGAGAGCGCGAACAGCGTAACGGCAGTGGACGACGTTCGCTATGCACTCTATCTGTCGGCGCAGGAGCCGTTCGATGCGGTCGTGATGTCGGGAGCCGGCGCCGCGCAGCTCGACGCGCTCGCCGGCATGCTGCCTTCGTTCGCGGCGCTTTCCGGCGCGCCGGCCATCGTGCTCGCGCTATCGGGTGTGAAGGCGGAAGACAGAGTCCGCATGCTGCGGCTGGGCGCCGACGCGTGCTTCGTGCAGCCGTATTCTTTTCTCGAGATGCTCGAGCGGATGCTTGCATTGCATCGCGCGTCGAACCCGCGTGCGGCGAATGCGGAGATGCCTGCCGAACTCGCGCTCGATGCATTGACGCGGGAGCTCGTGCAAGGGAACACACGAGTCCCGATGACGAAGCGCGAGTTCCTGCTGCTGGAGTGTCTGCTGCGGCACGCGAACACGCCGGTCGCTCGCGACACGTTGATTCGCTATGCGTGGCCGGAGCGCGACGACGTCGACCCATCGAGCGTGAATCTCGCTGTCTCGCGCTTGCGGCGCAAGCTCGCCACGCATGGCTTTCATTGCAAGGTCGATACGATCAGCCGCTTCGGCTACCAGCTAAGCACGCATTGATGCGCGAAGCGGCCGGCGTGATCTTGGCGGCTATGAGCCGAAGTACGGCACGCAGAAGTCCGGCGGACCCATGCAGTCGCCGGGTCCGTTAGCGCTTGGATGCAGCGATGCGCAGCCGGATAGCGCGAATCCGGCAAGCGCGAACAGAACGGTGCAGCGAAACAGGCGGAACAATAGCGGCTTCATCATGTGGCTCCTCGTAGGCGGGTCGGACATCGACCGAATGCGATGACGAGAAGCTTAGAGAGCGCGCACTATCGCTTTGGCGGCCCGTAAATGAACAGATTTTTATCGAGCTGATGGACGCGGGCTGCGCCAATGCAAACGGCCCGCCATCGAATTAAATCGATGACGGGCCGTGTGTGCCTTCATGCAGCTCTTCACGCAGCTGGATGCTGCGCGATGTGAGTCATACGCGGATCAATGACCCGTGAAGAACGGCGAGCGCGAGTCTTGATGACCGTGCGCGAATGCATTGCCCGAACCCGATTCTGTCGAACCCGTTGCGGGCGCGCCGTAACCGGTCTTCTCGACCGCTGCGCCGTTCTGTGCGGCGACGCGGGCTTCGGCAGCCTGAATGTCGGCCGGGTAGTACGGGTCGCGGCCATTCGCCGGACGGTAGCCAGCCTGTTCGATTTGAACCAGTTGCGCGCGCACTTCAGCACGCGTGAGCGGCTGGTTCGATTGCGCGAACGACACAGCGGGAACGGCCAGCACAGCAGCGATAGCAACAGCCTTGATGAGCGACTTCATGATCGATACCTCCAATGTTCATTTCTGGGAACGCTGCGACAGCGGATGTCTGCAGCGGTTGTTGTCAGAATAAGGAGCGATGTCCCGAGGGTAAACCCTCGAAACCCGAATTCACTGTTCCCTGAACTGGACTAATCGCGCGATGCGTTGCGCAGCGGGGCATCGCGCGGGGTCAGTCGCGGTTGGTCGTGACCTGGCCGCGGTTGGCATTCAAGCGGCTCCGCTCAACCGTGCCGGTTACCCACCACGGAGGGCGCAGCCGGCTGTCCGCGGGCGACTGATCGTCCGCGGGCAACGACGTGCCCTGGCTTTGCGCGAGCAGGTCCGCCGCGGACGGCCCGATCGCATCCGTGAACGGCTTCGGATCGACGCCGATCGCGAGCACCAGCACGGCCATCGCGCCGAGCAGCACGAACTCGCGGCGGCACAGGTCGGAGAGGTTCGCGATGCGCGCATGGCGGATTGCGCCGAGCATCACGCGCTTGTACATCCACAGCGTGTACGACGCGCTGAGAATCAGCGTCAGTGCCGCCACCGCGCCGATCCAGAAGTTGAACTGGATCGTGCCCATCAGCACGAGAAATTCGCCGACGAAACCCGACGTGCCGGGCAGACCGAGATTCGCCATCGAAAACAGCATCGCGAATGTGGCGAGCTTCGGCATCGAGCTGGCGACACCGCCATATGCATCGATCGAACCGCTGCCCGTGCGCTCGAACAGCATGCCCGTGCACAGCAGCGTCGCGCCGGAGACGATGCCGTACGACAGCATCTGCGTGACGGCGCCTTCGGTGCCCATGCGGTTGAACGTGAAGAGGCCGAGCGTGACGAGGCCCATGTGCGCGACTGCGGAATACGCGAGCATGCGGCGCATGTCGGTCTGCACGAGCGCGAGCAGACTGCCGTAGATCACCGCGACGAGCGCCAGCGTGATCATGGCCGGCGCGAAGAAGTGGCAGGCATCCGGCACGACCGGCAGCACGAAACGCAGCAGACCGTAGCCGCCCATCTTCAGCATGCCGAGCAGCACCGCGGCGCCCGTCGGGCCTTCCTCATGCACGTCGGGCAGCCACGTATGGACCGGCCACATTGGCACCTTTACTGAAAACGCCGCGACGAAGCACAGGAACACCAGCAACTGCGGCACGAAGCCGAGTTTCAGCTCACGCCACGCGGCGATCTCGAACGTGTGCGACTGCGCGTACAGATAGATCAGCGCGCCCAGCATGGCGAGCGAACCGGCGAACGAAAAGAAGAAGAACCGCACGGCCGCATACACGCGGCGCTCCTGGCCCCACATGCCGATCAGCAGATACAGCGGGATCAGCGCGGCTTCGAAGAACACGAAGAACAGCATGCCGTCGAGCGACGCGAACACGCCCTGCATGCAGCCCGACAGCAGCAGGAATGCGCCGAAGTACTGCGGCAACCGCACGGTGACCGCTTCCCACGAAGCGAGCACGACGACGAGCGTGGTGATGGCCGTCAGCACCGTGAACCAGAGCGAGATGCCGTCGATGCCGAGGTGATACGACACGCCGAACGCGGGCAGCCACGGCAGTTGCTGCGCGAATTGCAGCGTGCCGAGCGCGCGATCGAACTGCGCGAGCAGCGGAACCACGGGCAACAGGCCCGCGATCGCGCCGGCGAGCGCGAGCCAGCGAGTGCGTTGCGGGGCGCGGTCCGAGCCGGCGCACAGCACGACGATACCTGCCGCGATGGGGACCCAGATCAGCAGGTCGAGAACAGAGGATGATTGCATGGGCTCTCTGATGAAACGGACAGAACGAGCGCACAGCGACGCTCAGGGACGAAGCGGTCCCGATGATCGCGAAACACGGAGGATGTGCGCCTGGCGGGTCACTGCTGGGACTTCGATGCGCGAGGGCTGGACCGCGCGCACTGATCGCGGACCGGCGCCGTTCCAGCGATCAGGGTTTACGAGGATAACCGAAAATAATTCTTGATGCAGCGCCGCAAACAGGAATGGTTCATTGCGGCATTAGTCCGTCAAACCGTCGTTCTGTAAGGATTGTTGGGTAATGTGCGACCGCACAATGAAACGGCGCTGTATGTGCATGGAACGCCGATGCGGCGCGCTGGCTGCCGGTGATTGCCCTGGCTCTGGCGGCACGGAATTCGGGCTACGCTTAAATCGCGAGGAGACACCCGATGACGATCAGAAAAGCCTTCCACATTGCCGTGCTTGCGCTGTTGACGTGGCTCATTGCCGACCGCGCGATCCTGCATGCGCAGACGCGCGACGCGAGCACGCTCACCTGCGCGCAGCGCGCGGACCAGGTGCGTCACCGCGCGCTCGATCAGGGCTTCGGCAACGCCGGCGCGTCGAGCCAGGGCGACGCGACCATGTCGCGTTGTCTCGTTACAGGCCGCGACTAGCGGCTCAACGCGGGTTCCGGCACATCGGCGTCAACGTTAGCGCGACATCATGTTCATGCTGACGTTATGCATGATCCACAACGACCCGCCAATCACGATCACCGCGATCAGCACGGTGAAGCCGAACGCCATCACGTTCCAGCGCTGCCCTGACGACGTGTTCATGTGCAGGAAGCACACGAGGTGCACGACGATCTGCACGAGCGCGAGACCCGCGATCGCATAGAGCGCGTCGTGCCCATGCAGCGCGCCGCTCAGCACCGCGCCGAACGCGAGCGCCGTGAGAATCACCGACAGCACGAACCCCGTGACGTAGCCGCCGAAACTACCGTGGCTTTCATCGGCATGAGCAGCGTGACCTGAGTGACCTGCGTGAGCGGCATGAGAAAGAGGGGAGTGGCTCATCTAGATCACGCTCGCGAGATAGACAAAGGTGAAGACACCGATCCACACGATGTCGAGGAAGTGCCAGAAGAGGCTCAGACACGTGAGGCGGCGCAGTTCGCGTTCGCCGAGCTCCGGCGCGCGGATTGCCTGAACCGCGAGCACGATCATCCACACGAGGCCGACGGTGACGTGCAGGCCGTGCGTGCCGACGAGCGTGAAGAACGACGACAGGAACGCGCTGCGCCCCGGGCCCGCGCCTTCCGCGATCAGGTGCGAGAACTCGCGCATTTCCAGCGTGAGAAACCCGACGCCGAGCAGGAACGTGACCGCGAGCCAGCCGAGCAGCGCGCGCTTGCTGCCCTTGTGCGCGCCGAGCATCGCGAAGCCGTAGGTGATGCTGCTGAGTAGCAGCACCGCGGTTTCGAGCGCAACGCCGGGAATCTCGAACAGATCTCGGCCGGTCGGGCCGCCCGCGAACTGGTTGTTCACCACCGCGAACACCGCGAATAGCGCGGCGAACACCACGCAGTCGGTCATCAGATAGAGCCAGAAGCCGAACACCGAGTGCGACGGAGCATGGTCCGCGTCGAGATGCGGTTCGGCCAGAATCGCTTTTTGCAGCATCAGTCGATCTCCGCTGGAATCAGTTTGCCCACGCCGCTGCTGTCGCGTTCCTCGGTCAGCTGGACCGAGTCGGCGGGAATGAAGTAGCCGGTGTCGTCATCGAAGCTGCGCAGGATGATGGTGCCCACCGCGCCGACGAAGCCGAGGATCGCGAGCCACCAGATGTGCCACACCGCCGCGAAGCCGAGCACGAGGCAGAACACGCCCACCCACAGGCCGGCACTCGTGTTGCACGGCATATGGATGTCGCGATAGAGCGGCTCGGGCGGCTCGATCTTCGCGCGCGCTTTCATGTCGGCGAAGGCGTCGAGCGTGCGTACCACGGGAATCGTCGCGAAGTTGTAGATCGCGGGCGGCGAGCTCGTCGCCCATTCGAGCGTGCGGCCATTCCACGGGTCGCCGGTGAGGTCGCGGTTGCCCGGCAGATTGCGGTCGCGGATGCTGACCGCGAGCTGCAGCAGCTGGCACGCAATGCCGATCGCGATCATTACGGCGCCCACTTCGGCGAGCAGCAGCCACGGGTGCCATGCGGGATTGTCGTAGTGGTTCAGGCGCCGCGTCATGCCCATGAAGCCGAGCACGTAGAGCGGCATGAACGCGACGTAGAAGCCGATTTGCCAGAACCAGAACGCGGCCTTGCCGAGCTTCTCGTTGAGCTTGAAACCGAACGCTTTCGGGAACCAGTAGTTCATCCCCGCGAGATAGCCGAACAGCACGCCGCCGATGATCACGTTGTGGAAGTGCGCGATCAGGAACAGGCTGTTGTGCAGCACGAAGTCCGCGCCCGGAATCGCCATCATCACGCCCGTCATGCCGCCGATCGTGAACGTGACCATGAAGCCGATCGTCCACAGCACGGGCGTCGTGAATTCGATGCGCCCTTTGTACATCGTGAACAGCCAGTTGAACACCTTCACGCCGGTCGGTACCGCGATGATCATCGTCGCGATGCCGAAGAACGCGTTGACGTCCGCGCCCGAACCCATCGTGAAGAAGTGGTGCAGCCACACGAGGAACGACAGCACCGTGATCGCACAGGTCGCGTAGACCATCGTCCTGTAACCGAACAGCGGCTTCTTCGCGTACGTCGAAATCACTTCGGAGAAGATGCCGAACGCGGGCAGGATCAGGATGTACACCTCGGGGTGGCCCCATGCCCAGATCAGGTTCAGGTACAGCATCGCGTTGCCGCCGGCATCGTTCGTGAAGAAGTGCATGCCGAGGTAGCGGTCGAGACCGAGCAGCGCGAGCGTCACCGTCAGGATCGGGAACGACGCCATGATCAGCACGTTGGTGCAGAGGGCGGTCCACGTGAACACTGGCATCTTCATCAGCGACATGCCGGGCGCGCGCATCCGGATGATCGTCACGAAGAAGTTGATGCCGGTCAGGAGCGTGCCGATTCCCGAGAGCTGCAGGCTCCAGATGTAGTAATCGACGCCCACGCCCGGGCTGAAGTGCAGTTCCGACAGCGGCGGATACGCAAGCCAGCCGGTCTGCGCGAATTCGCCGACCACGAGCGACACGTTGATCAGGATCGCGCTGATCGCGGTGAGCCAGAAGCTCAGCGAATTGATGAACGGGTACGCGACGTCGCGCGCGCCGATCTGCAGCGGCACGATCAGGTTCATCAGGCCGACCATGAACGCCATCGCCATGAAGAAAATCATGATGACGCCGTGCGCGGTGAAGATCTGGTCGTAGTGATGCGGCGGCAGATAGCCCGGCGAGTGGTAAGCGAGCGCGAGCTGGGTGCGCATCATGATCGCGTCGGTGAAGCCGCGCAGCAGCATGATCATCGCGACGACGATATACATCACGCCGAGCCGCTTATGGTCCACCGACGTGAGCCATTCGTCCCACAGATAGCGCCACTTGCCGAGATAGGTGACGGTGCCTAGCACCCCGATCACGCCAAGCGTCATCAGCGCGCCGGCGAACATGATGATCGGCTCGTGATACGGAATGGCCGATAGAGTCAATTTTCCGAACATGGCTTACCCCTTCGTTCCGCAGTTCGCGTCTTTCGCGTTGTCGAGAACGTGGCCGTTGTTGTAGCGCGCGACGATGTTGTAGAAGAGCTTCGGGTCGACCGATGAGAAGTACGTGACGGGCGCCTTCTCGCTCGGCTTCGCGACCGCGTAGTAGCGGTCCATGTCGAGGCGATCCGACGATGCGCGCACCTTCGCGACCCATGCGCTGAAATCGGCCGGCGACGTGGCGAGCGCGCGGAACTTCATGTCCGAGAAACCGCGTCCGCTGAAGTTCGCCGATTCGCCCGCATAGTTGCCGGGCTCGTTCGCCATCAGATGCAGGCGCGTCTGCATGCCGGCCATCGCGTAGATCTGCCCGCCCAGTTGCGGGATGAAGAACGAGTTCATCACCGAATCCGACGTGATGTGGAAATTCACCGGCGTGCCGACCGGAAACGCGAGCTGGTTGACCGACGCGATGCCGAGGTCCGGATAGATGAAGAGCCACTTCCAGTCGAGCGCGACCACTTCGACGTCGATCGGCTTCACGCTCGATTCGAGCGGCCGGTACGGATCGAGCTCGTGCGTGCTCTTCCACGTGAGCACGGCGAGAAACGCGACGATCAGTGCGGGGATCGTCCACACCGCGATTTCGATCGCGGTGGAATGCGACCACGTGGGGCGGTATTCGGCGTCGCGGTTCGACGCGCGATAGCGCCACGCGAACAGCAGCGTCAGCACGATCACCGGAATCACGACGATCAGCATGACGCCGGTGGAGGTGGCGATCAGCGAGCGTTCGGCGAGACCGACGGGTCCCTTCGGGTCGAGCACGTCGAGTTTGCAGCCGGACAGCAGGCATACCGGCGCGAGGATGGTGAACAGCGGGGTGAACAGCGTGGCGGATATCGAGCGCCGCCTTAGGTGGCTTTTCATTGCTGCCACCCCATTGTGATACGCGTGTGTTTGAACATGTGATGCTCCATTTTTGCGCTCGCATGGTACGGAGATCACAGACGGCGAAACAGCGCCTTGACGGGAATTAACTATTGCGTGAAAAGCCGTGGGACATAACGTCGCAGCTTGCGATGCGACGTGTCGCGGTGGGCGCGATCAATGTGCGAAGGGCAACGGACAATCGTGCCCCGCGATCGTAGTCTCGACAGGCGTAGCACGTGTCGTCGTCTTGGCCCCGAGGTCCCGAAAAAGGATACGAAACGATGTCAGCAACGGACACTGTGATCATCGGCGCAGGCCCCTATGGCCTGTCTCTCGCGGCGCATCTCGGCGCCGCCGGCGTGCCGCACGAAATCATCGGCCGCCCGATGCATGCGTGGCGTTCGTTCATGCCGCCCGGCATGCTGCTTCGTTCCGAAGCATTCGCGTCGAGCCTGTTCGCACCGTGGCCCGGCTACACGTTTCGCGACTACTGCGAGCTGAAGGGCATCGCGTATCAGGCGGTCGGTATGCATCTGCCGCTCGAGACGTTCGCGGAGTATGGCCTGTGGTTCCAGTCGCGGCTCGTGCCGCATGTTCGCGAAGCCGAAGTGACCGACGTGCAGCGCGTGAAAGGCGGCTATCGCGTCACGCTCGACGACGGCACGTCGCTCGATGCGAAGCGCGTCGTGATGGCGCTGGGTTTGAAGGGCTACGCGCAGACGCCGCCCGTCTTTCAGGGACTGCCGGAACCGCAGGTCGTGCACTCCGCGATATTCGGCGATCTGTCGTGGTCCACGGGCAAAGACGTCACGATCGTCGGCGGCGGACAATCCGCGCTCGGCCTCGCCGCGCTCTTTCACGAGATCGGCGCGCGCGTGCGCGTGATTGCGCGCGAGACCAGCGTGACGTGGAACGACCGGCCGGTCGCGCAACGCAGTCTGCTGTCGAAGCTGCGGCAGCCCGAAGCCGGCCTCGGGCCGGGCTGGATCTCGTTGATCTACTCGGAGTGCCCGTGGCTTTTCCATCGTTTCAGCGAAGCGCGCCGCAAGCGCGTCGTCGAGACTTCGTGGGGACCGTCGGGTGCGTGGTGGCTGCGCGATCGCGTAGTCGGCAAGATCGACGTGCTGTGCGGCACGGTCGTGCGCGAAGTGAACGTGCAGGGCGAGTGCGTGCAGCTGCAGATGGACGGGCCAGGCGGCCGCTCGCGTCTCAGCACTCAACATCTGATCATCGCGACCGGTTTCAAGGTGGATATCGCTCGCCAGGCCTTCCTTGCCGAATCGATCCGGCACGCGGTGCGTACGGTGAGCGGTTCGCCGGTGTTGAGCGCGAACTTCGAATCTAGCGTCGACGGCTTGTACGTGATCGGACCCGCGGCGGCGCAAAGCTTCGGTCCGGTGATGCGCTTCGTCTACGGCGCGAAATACGCTGCACCGCGCGTTGCGAAGCATATCGTTCGCGCGCATCGGCGGGATGCGAAGGGCGTGGGGCAGAACGCATTTCCGGAAGTCGCCACGGCACGCGTCGCGGACGACACGGCGCCGCAGCCACAGCGCGTGTTCCAGCACTCGCAGGAATGATCCCGGCACGGGCACGACGCGCGCCGCCGGCAGTTGGACTGCCGGCGGCCGACGGCGCTAATCGCTCACCGCCAGGCTGATCACCATTGCCCGGCGAAGAAGATGTCGGCGACGCGTCGGCGCAGGCGGTGCCAGCGTCCCTGCATGCCCGATAGCAGGCCACCCAACGGAAACGCATGCAGCGCGGCCGGTTGCCAGCGCGGCCGCGGATCGAGCGCGCCCAACGCGACGATTTCGCGCAGCGCGCCGAGCAGCAGGTTCGTGGCGAGCCCGGTCTGGCGCTGCAGCGATGCGCTTGCGCCCGGCTTGGCGAAGGCGGCGCTATCGATGAGCCGCGTCGACGTTTCCTTCAGCGCGATGAGGTTGACGCGGGTATCTTCGCCGGTCTCGGTGGCGCGCGCCCCAGCGCGCTCGTCGCCGAGCAGCAGGCCGTGCGGGTCGCACAGACGCCAGATGCCTTCGCTCGTGTCGAGGTGCCGGTCGATCTCGACGCAGCCGGTGAGATCGAGGATCGCCGCGAAGGGCACGGACGCATAGTCCGGATCCTTCGCATCGCCTTGCCGCAGACCCGCTCCGCCGTTCCACATGACCACCGAACAGAGCCCGCTTGAGCGTAGCGCTGTGAGCAGATCGCTCTGCCAGCGTATGGGCGTTCCCTCGTCGCACACGGCCGCGATGGTCGGCAGCACATGCAGGTGGGCGTCGATGTGTAAAGGTATCGCGTTATCCATGCAGCGCTCCAGGCTCCCCAACGGTCCCGCGCGGACTTACCGCCGCTCCGCGTGCAGTTAAATTAAGTCCGCGACCGTAATGGAGTACGTTCGCCATCCAACACTGATCGCCATATGCCTATGTGCGATGAACGAATATCCCTTGTTTAAAGGGATATTCAGAACGTTATGAAGAATGTGCGGTGTGACGTCGGCATGTCATCGAGGTATGCAGAACGCGGCCGGGCGAGCGGTTTTGCAGGATTCCGGCTTTGTTAAATGCGGCTGAAAATTGATACGTAATGCAGATTAAAATTCGCGTTCGATTTCCATCCGATATTGCGCAATTGAATCAAATTCGATTGACTGGCTTTCGAAGGTCGGGTGCGCTTGCGGGCCCCGCTTCGCACGACCGGAATTTGCGGCACGCGAATCGATGGCCGGTGAGCGCGATGGCGCGTGTCTCTCAGGCCCGGACGTCGATGCGCATTCAACGAACTTCGCGGCATGCAGATCGTCGCTTACGGGAGCCGTCACATGAGCTTCATCGCATTTGATGCAGGACAGAAACAATTTGCCGCGCGAGTGGGGACCCTACGCGGCCCGCTTGCGTGTTCGTCCGCGATGCGTCGGGCGTGGCATGCAACTGGCTTTAAGCTGTCGCGAAGGTGGTGTCGAAGATTGCGAAGGGGTTGAAAAAAACGCGAGGTAGACCACAACGTAATCGTGTCGCCAGATGCCAATGACTGTGACACATGAGGTGGCACAAAAGGCGACACACGAGGCGGATTGCGCTAAAGTCAGCTTTAAGCGCTCGGTCGGCGCGGGGAGACGTCGATGGACGAACTGAGGTGGGGAACCTTTATCGGTCTGTTCGTGGTTTTCCTGATCCTGCTGCTGATCGCCGCGCATTACTGGCGCGAGCTCAGGCGGCAACGCCTGCTGCGGCGCATGGATCATCATCACTGGTGGGACGTGATGCGTCAGCGGCACTAGCCGCGAGGGGACGCACGTGACGCAAGGCAGCCAACTGACGCTCTATGCGACGAGGCAGCGCCGCCCCGGCCTGCACAAGACCGTTGTCGCCTGGGTGCTCGACGAAATCGACAAGGCCGGCATTCGCGGTGCGACGGTCACCGAGGTCAGCGAAGGCATCGATCCGTTCGGCCGCTATCACTCGGCGCGCTTCTTCGAACTCGCCGATCAACCGGTTGCCGTGACCGTGATTGCCGCGGACGCGCAGATCGATGCGCTGCTCGGCACGCTGAAAAGCAGCGGCGTGAAGCTCTTCTTCGTTCGTTGCCCGGTCGAATTCGCGGTGCTCGGGGACCCGGACATCGCGGGCGGTTGATCGCACCGCGCGCTTCATTCCATCATCGTTCGCGCTGCGTCGCAGCAATTCCGGACGTCTTCCAGCGTGCACTAGAATGGTGGTGCGGAACCGTTCGTGTCCGCCAACTCCGTCGATGGAGACTCCGATGAAAGGGTTCCAGCTGACGTTCTATACCGAGCAGAACAAGCGTCACGGCCGGCACACCGTGTGTGAGTGGCTGCTTCACGAAGTGAAGACGCTGGGCATTCGCGGCGCAACCGTCATCAGCGGCAGCGAAGGCGTCGGGCACGCCGGCGCGCACCACGCCGCGCACATGCTGAAGCTCGCCGACCAGCCCGTGCAGATCATCGTCGTCGTGAGCGAGGAAGAGTCGGAGCGTCTGCTCGATGCCGTCCGCGCCGAAAACGTTCACCTGTTCTACACGCGTCTGCCGATCGAATTCGGGCTGCTTGGCGACGACGAATCAACGCATCCGTCATCCAGCCGTTTTTCGCTGTTCCACAAAGGCACGCACTGAGCCGTTCGCGGCTTCGTGCTGATACGCGCTATCCGGCGTGCGTGCATCGCGGCCACATGCCGGCAAGTACAATCGCTTGCAGATCATCGGCACGTGGCAACCGTATGCACGCGGCTGCGCTGCCGATGAACCCGCATCCGACATTCTTCGAGGTTCACGGCATGAGCAGCAGCGCAACGTCCACGGCAGCACTCTTCGACGCCATCGATCGCCGCTTTGCGGACGAAGTGGCGTTTCTCGCGGATCTGGTGCGCCGTCCGTCCGACAACCCGCCCGGCGATTGCGCCAGCCACGCGGAAGTCACCGCGCAGGCGCTGGAAGCGCTCGGTTTCGACGTCGAGCGTCACCGCGTGCCGGCCGCGGACGTGAGCAGCGCGGGCATGATCAGCGCGACCAATCTCGTCGTGCGGCATCGTTTCGGCGATGGACCGACCGTCGCGTTGAACGCGCACGGCGACGTCGTGCCGCCCGGCGACGGCTGGAGCACCGATCCGTACGGCGCGGAAGTGCGCGACGGCTGGATGTATGGACGTGGCGTGGCGGTATCGAAGTCCGATTTCGCGACGTATGCGTTCGCGTTGAAAGCGCTGATCGATACGCAGGCGAAACTGAACGGCACCGTCGAACTGCACCTTACCTACGACGAGGAAAGCGGCGGCCTAGTCGGCCCTGGATGGCTGTTGAAGCAGGGCATCGTGAAGCCCGACTATGCGATCTGCGCAGGCTTCTCGTACTCGATCACCACCGCGCACAACGGCGCGATCCATCTCGAAGTGACGGTGCGCGGCAAGTCCGCGCACGCGGCGCGGCCGGATACCGGACACGACGCGCTCGAAGCCGCGGTGGCCGTGCTCAACGCGTTGTATGCGCATCGCGAAGACCTGCGGCAGGTGCGCTCGGCAACCACCGGGATCGAGCACCCGACGCTCGTCGTCGGCTTGATCGAAGGCGGCATCAACACCAACGTCGTGCCCGACCGCGTGACGTTGCGTCTCGACCGGCGCGTCGTGCCGGAAGAAACGCCGCAGGACGCGCTCGCGCAGTTGCGCGCGTTGATCGAACGCGCGGTGGCCGACTTGCCAGGCATTAGCGTCGAGATTCGCGAGGTGCTGGTGACGTCGCCGTTGCGGCCCATCGAAGGCACCGCGCGTCTGCTGTCGGCGTTGCAGTCGGCCGCCGAGGTGACGCTCGGCGCGCGCATTCCCGAAGAGGGCGTGCCGCTCTATACCGATGCGCGGCTCTACTGCGAAGCCGGCGTGCCCACGGTGATCTACGGCGCCGGGCCGCGCACGCTGCTCGAAGCGAACGGCCATCGCGCCGACGAACGGGTCGCGCTCGAAGACGTCCGTCTCGCGACGAAAACCATTGCGCTTGCGCTGCAGGAACTGCTCGCAGGTCGGTAAAAAAGTGCTTGTTTGCGCGGCTACCCGGAACAAAATGCCGCGCCTGTCGACCTTCACGCGATTGCAGAACGAAGGTGTTAGATTTCAGCTACCTCGGCGATCGATTCAACCAATTTCCACTTGCGGTTGAATCGCGCCACCATTTCGAATGGACCTGTGGGTATCGAAGGCAGGGTAGTCGCTGAACCAACACCGCTGAAGGAGACAAGCATGTCAGACGAAGCAAAGTGCCCGTTCAAGCAGACCGCCGGAGGCGGAACGACCAATCGTGACTGGTGGCCGAAAGCGCTGCGCGTGGATCTACTCAGTCAGCATTCGAACCGGTCCAACCCGATGGACCCGAACTTCAATTATGCAGAGGCATTCAAAAGCCTCGATCTCGCCGCGGTGAAAAAGGATCTCGCGGCACTGATGACCACATCACAGGACTGGTGGCCCGCCGACTTCGGCCACTACGGTCCGCTCTTTATCCGCATGGCATGGCACAGCGCGGGCACGTACCGGATCGGCGATGGCCGCGGTGGTGCCGGTCGCGGCCAGCAGCGCTTCGCGCCGCTCAACAGCTGGCCGGACAACGTGAGCCTCGACAAGGCGCGTCGTCTGTTGTGGCCGATCAAGCAGAAATATGGGCAGAAGATTTCGTGGGCCGATCTGCTGGTACTGACCGGTAACGTTGCGCTCGAAACGATGGGCTTCAAGACCTTCGGTTTCGGCGGCGGACGTGAAGACACCTGGGAACCGGATCAGGATGTCTACTGGGGCAACGAGACGACCTGGCTGGGCGGCGATCTGCGCTATGGCAAGGGCGCGGCCGGTCGCGATGCAGGCGACGAAGGCGTGCTGGTCGCCGACGAGGAGATGCACGGCAGCGAAGCGAGCCGCACGGACGCGGGCCGCAATCTGGAAAATCCGCTGGGCGCCGTGCAGATGGGCCTCATCTACGTGAACCCTGAAGGCCCGGACGGCAATCCGGATCCGGTGGCCGCTGCGCACGACATCCGCGATACGTTCGGCCGCATGGCGATGAACGATGAAGAAACGGTCGCGCTGATCGCGGGCGGTCACACGTTCGGCAAGACGCACGGCGCGGGCCCTGCGGACAACGTCGGCGCTGAACCGGAAGCGGCCGCGATGGAAAACCAGGGTCTCGGCTGGAAGAACAGTTTCGGCAGCGGCAAGGGCGCCGACACGATCACGAGCGGCCTTGAAGTGACATGGACGAGCACGCCGACGCAATGGGGCATGGGCTTCTTCCAGAATCTGTTCGGCCACGAATGGGAGCTGACGAAGAGCCCCGCCGGCGCGAATCAGTGGGTCGCGAAGAACGCGGAAGCCACCATTCCGCACGCGCACGATGCGTCGAAAAAGCTGCCGCCGACGATGCTTACCACTGACCTTTCACTGCGCCTCGATCCCGCGTACGAAAAGATTTCGCGCCGCTTCATGCAGCACCCGGACGAGTTCGCCGATGCATTCGCGCGTGCGTGGTTCAAGCTTACGCATCGCGATATGGGTCCGCGTGCCCGTTATCTTGGCTCGGAAGTGCCGAAGGAAGTGCTGGTGTGGCAGGACCCGATTCCGGACGTGGACCACCCGCTCGTCGACGAGCAAGACATCGCGGCGCTCAAGCAGAAGGTGCTGGCAAGCGGCGTTTCAGTTTCGCAACTCGTCGCGGCCGCATGGGCATCGGCGTCGACGTTCCGCGGTTCCGACAAACGCGGCGGCGCGAATGGCGCGCGCATTCGCCTCGCACCGCAGAAGGACTGGGCCGCCAATCAACCTGCCGAACTCGCGAAAGTGCTAGCGGCGCTCGAAGGCGTGCAGCGCGAATTCAATGGCGCACAGTCCGGCGGCAAGAAGATCTCGCTGGCCGACCTGATCGTGCTGGCGGGTGGCTCGGCGATCGAGCAGGCGGCGGAGAAGGGCGGTCAACGCGTGACGGTGCCGTTCACGCCGGGGCGCATGGATGCATCGCAGGATCAGACCGACGTGGTATCGGTCGGGGCGCTCGAACCGTTCGCCGATGGCTTCCGCAACTTCCTGAAGGGCAAGCCGCCGGTGCCCGCGGAGCACCTGCTGATCGACAAGGCGCAACTGCTGACTCTCACCGCGCCTGAGATGACCGCGCTGGTCGGCGGGTTGCGTGTGTTGAACGTGCATGGCGGCAACGATACGCATGGCGTGTTCACGAAGCGGCCCGAAACGCTGACCAACGACTTCTTCCTGAACCTGCTCGACATGGGCACGGAGTGGAAGGCGGTGTCGGGCGACGTGTTCGAAGGACGTGACCGCAAGAGCGGCGAACTGAAATGGACCGGCACGCGTGTCGATCTGATCTTCGGTTCGCACTCGCAGTTGCGCGCGCTATCCGAGGTCTATGCCACCGACGACGCGCAGGAGAAGTTCGTGCGCGACTTCGTGGCGGCATGGGTCAAGGTGATGAACCTCGACCGCTTCGATCTCAAGTAAGGCGGGCGTTTATCGTGAAGGCCACGCCAGCAGACGGATTCCGGCAACGCCGAATACCACTGCGAGGCAGCCTTCCAGCGTTCGACGGGTTCGCGCGTACAGCCGGCGCGCGGACCCCATCGAAAACAGCAGCGCATAGCCGCTGAACACCATGCAGCCGATCAACGCGCAGCCGGGAATCACGGCAGCGTGATTCGAGCCCGACCCGTTCGACGAGAGCGCGACGATCGACACCCACACGAGAATCGCCTTCGGGTTGGTCAGATGCAGCAGTGCGCCTCGCGCATAGAGGCGCTTCAACGTCTCCGTCTGTTCCGCCTTTAGCGACGTCGTCACGGGCGCGGCCAGCGCGGTGCGCCCCGACTTGAACGCGAGCCACAGCAGATAGACGCCGCCGAAAATCTTGATCGCGACGAGAAAGTGCGACCACGCGAGCAGCGCGGCCGATACGCCCGCGGTCGCCACCGTCGCCCAGAACATCGACCCCGAGATCACACCGAGCGCGAACGCCAACGCTGATTTCCGGCCATTGTTGGCCGCGATCGACATGATCGCGAGATTGCTTGGCCCGGGACTCGCGGTGCCGACGAAGTAGGCCGTCCAGGCGAGCAGCAGATTGGCCGAGAAGAAGGTGTGGATGGACATGGCGTCGGTTCAGGTTAGGCGGCGTGTCGTCATTATTGCCAGCGACTCGCGTTTTGCCATGGTCAATTGATCGCCGCCCGGCCGAGCCAGTTCGGCGATCGACGCGGCAGAAGCCGCGGACGCCGCAAAGCGTGAATCTGACAAAAGCCGCATGACTGGCCGGATTGTTCATGGATTCGAACATCAGATTTCGAAGTTTGCGGCTTTTTCCGGATTGCGCGGTCCTCTAATCTCAACCCCTCATCCCCTGGTGCGCGGCGAGCGACCCGAGCGTCGTCGATTCGCCGCCCATGTGATGTGCCAGGCGGTCGGGTCCGGTGCGCAAGACGTTCGTAAGAAAGCGGCGCCGACGGATCGGGGAATGCATGGACGGGAAATATGAAACATAGCCCTGTAAGCGACGTTGGCGCGCTGGCGCGCGCGGCACACGCGTCGAGCGTGTGGTCGGCGATGCTGCGCGATCTGCAGCGGGTGTCCGGCGAGATGGCCGGCGCGGATACGCTGACGGACGAGTTCGCGGTTGAAGAAACGCGCGGCTGGCCTTCGTTTCCGCAGCATCTGCGCATGGCGCACGGTACGCCGGAGCTTCACGACGCGGTCGAGAACGTGATCGGCGAGTTCGAACGGGTGGATTCGCGGACGGTGCTGCTTACGTGGCACGACGCGACGCGTGGGCGTTTTACCGAGCAGCGCTGGCGTCTTGCCGCGGCGCCGACCAATGGGCAGTGCGCACTGAGCGGGCGTCCGATCCGTCGCGGCGACCGGGTGTTTCGAGCGCAATACCGCCAGCCGATCCTCGAGAAGGACCGGCTGACGATTCTCGCGTCGGTGTTCGAGGCGGTGCTGGCGGAGAAGGATGCGGTGGGGGAGGCGGCTTAAGAGGTGTTGGCTCTCCTCTGGCGGTATCGCTTGAGGAGAGCCGGAAATCAATCGAACCTGACCAGATCCTGAAAAATCAGCCGCCCCCACGTGTTACCGCGCGCCTGAACGAGCAAACCGCCTTCGTTGAGCTTACCCAGTTGTACAGGCGCAAACCCAAGCCGATCAACGAGCGTCGCGACCGACGCACTGGCCGCATCGTCGTCGCTGGAGACGAAGATGACGCGACGCCCGCCTTGCGGCGCCTTGGGACCTTGAGCCAGCGTCGCCGCCGGCAAGTGGTTGAACGCCTTCACCACTTGCGCGCCTGGCAGCGACCTGGCGATGAATGCGCTCGATGGCAGGCCGTCCAGTTCCTCCGGCGGCACGCCGAGCGCGTTCGTTGCGTCGATCACAAGCTTGCCTTGCCAGCTTTGCGCGGCTTGCGCGACGTCTCGATGCGTGGCGAACGGCACGGCGAGAATGACGACGTCAGCCTTGACCGCGTCTTCGACAGATCGCGGTATCAGCGATGGTCCGATCTGCGCGGCGAGCGCGTCCACCGGCCGCCTGCTGGCCACGATGACTTCGATGCCCTGATGGGCGAATGCCTGGGCGATGGCGGTTCCGATCTTGCCAAGCCCGATGATTGCGTAGCTCATCGATTGCTCCATGGTCAGACCTGTCCAACGCCGCCGTCGTACATCAAATCCGCGCCCGTCATGTACGAACTCTGGTCGGATGCGAGGAAGAGCGCGCCGTTGGCGACTTCTTCCGGCCGGCCAAGCCTGCCGATCGGAACCATGCTCAGGTACATGTTGACGAGCGCCTCGCGCTCTTCGGGCGTCGAGACCTGCGAGTCGAGCATCGGCGTGTCGGTGACACCCGGGCTTAGCAGATTCACACGAATGCCGCGGTCCTTGAATTCGGCAGCCCAGGTGCGCGCGTACGAACGCAACGCCGCTTTGGTCGCCGCGTAAGTGGTATGCCCCGGAATGCCCATCACGTGCATCGCCGACGAGACGAGGATGATCGAACCGCCGCCGGTCATGAGCGGCAACAGCTTCTGCACGAGAAATACCGGGCCGCGCGCGTTGAGGTTGAAGGTCCGGTCGAAGTGTTCGGGCGTGAGCGTGTCGATTGGAGCTTGCTCCACCAGTGCCGCGTTCGACACGACGATGTCGACGACACCTTGCTCTTTCCTGACCGTCTCGGCGATGCGGTCGAGGTCGTCGAGATTCGTCGCGTCGGCCTGAATCGCGGTGACGTTGCGCCCGATCCGTTCGACGGCCTGATCGAGCAGCGCCCGGCGCCGCGAAAAAATGTAGACGTGCGCGCCTTCGGCGGCGAAACGCTGCGCGATGGCCAGACCGATACCGGTGGCGCCGCCGCTAATGACGGCAACTTTGCCTGCGAGAGTGGACATGAGGATCTTCCGTCTGCTGTTGAATGACGTAGAGATCGTAGTTGCCCCCGGCCGAAACGATAATCGGCCCATCCTTCATAAGTTCTATTCCGTCATAGAATCGGTGACGCATGCTTTGCGTCTTAAGACGTGCGGGAGGTCTCTGCAATGCATGAAGATCTCGCGGCTTCAATTTCCGGAGGGACGCGGTGGACCGGTTTCACGAATTGAGCGCCTTCATCGCCGTGGTGGAAGCCGGCGGCTTTTCCGCCGCGGCACGAAGCACGGGGGAGTCGCAGTCGGCGATCAGCAAGGCCATCGGCTCGCTGGAACAGCGCCTTGGCGTTGCACTGTTCAATCGAAGCACGCGCAGCGTGACCCTCACGGACCAGGGCCAGCGGTACTACGATCGAACCAAACCGTTGATCGACGAGATGGATGAAGCCGACAGCGAACTGAGCAGCAGCACGTTCGAGATTCTCGGTTCGATCAGGATCGCCGCGCCGTCCACCTTTGGCCGTCTGCATGTTCTTCCGCTCATTCCAGAGTTGCTGGAGCGTCATCCCGGTCTTCAGGTGGATCTCGTTCTGTCGGATTTCATGCGGGACATGGTGCAGGACCGGATCGACCTCGGCATTCGCGTGGGTCCGGTTTCCGAGCCCGATGCGGTGGTGAAGCGCGTGACCACCACGCCGCTCGTCTGCGTCGGGTCGCGACGTTACTTCGACCGGCACGGCATACCTGAAACACCGGCCGAACTCGTCGATCACAACTGCCTGCTGTACAGCGGTCTGACCGAATCGGCTGCGGCATGGCCGTTTGTCGGACCGGAGGGGCGTTTCACCGTGACCGTTCGCGGCACGCTGTCGTCCAACAGCGTCGAGACGATTCGCGCCGGCGTGTTGACCGGAGTGGGCATCGGCCTCTTTACGCGCGCATCGCTCTCCGACGAACTCCGGCATCCGGACGTGATCTCGATTCTCGATGAATTCGTGAGCGACGTCAGGGACATCAGTCTTGTGTGGCCAAAGCGACGGTTCGTACCGGCACGCGTGCGCCGCGCGACGGAGTTTTTTGCGGCGGCGCTGCCGGGGCGGCTTTAGTACAGTGCCCGCCTTTCGTCATGCCGCGGCATGACGCTGTCGTCACCCTTCGGCTTCACGTATTCAGCACGCCAAACGGAAGCGTCCATCCCGAAGCCGCAGTCGGGCCGGTTGCTTTCCGCCACGACTGCGTGCCGTACGGAAGCAATTTCGGATTGGCAACCCGCTTGATCGTCTCCTTGGGCGAGTGACCGAACTCTGCCTTGAAGGACCGATGGAAATATTTGACGTCCATGAAGCCATGGGCCCACGCGAGTTCCGCAATACGGCTGCGATGCTGTCCTGGATCGCCGAGCGCGTGGTAGGCGCGCAGCAGCCTGCGGCGCCGGATGTGGCGCATCACGCCGCCGTCCGCCTCGAAGATCTTGTAGAGACGGGTACGGGACAACCCGATCGCCCGGCAGATCTGCTCCGGCGACAAACCCGGTTCCAGCGGATGCACGTCGATGTACCGCTGAACCCGCTCGAGCGACGCATCATGAATGGGACCGTTGGCCTCATGCAGCGTTTCCGGCGATGGCGACACGGCGGCTGCAACAAGCAGCAGCGTGGATTGAATGACGTTGGGCAGTTCGTGCTCCCGCAGTTTCGGGAGATTGCGGTATAGCGAGAGGATCTGGTCGGCGAGCAGCCGGCCGACGCCATCCGTCAGCGTGTGACCGTGAAGACCTGCCGTATGGGCCGGCAGCAGGTGCCGGGGCACCACCAGGCTGATCACGTCGCCGGCTTCCACGAGGCAATCGTTCGGACGCGCAACGTCGTTCACGATCAGGTCGCCGGGCTTTCTGACGGCCTGCGAGCCGGGCGAGCGACACAGAATGCGTCCACCCAGAACCAGCGTGAAGCGGAACGAGTCCTGGCCGTCGAGCGCGGATGCGCTGTTCGGTCCGGTTGACCGCATAGCTGACCGGTTGCGGCCGGGTTGGCCAATGCCGGCCCGAAATGACCAGCGGTCCAAGCGAAGCGCCGGAAGCCTGCGCATCGAACGCACCGTACCCGTCATCCTCGAATCTGCAATCGCACAGATTGTCTTTCACCCATACGTGAAAGCGGTCCCGCGCGGGGAATTCCGCCGTATCGAACCTGAAGATCGGGATCCTGTTCATGAGAGCAGCGGGAGCGTAGGAGCGCTCAATATAACCCGAGCAAATTGCGCACACGCGCCCGGACGCAAATCCACCACTTCTGGACGATTCGCACCGTCGCCAATCGAAAGGCTTGCGAGAATGCCGTTCGATCGAATTCACCAGAACGCGTTGCCCAAAACCATGAAAATCAAGCTCTGTTTGATTGCTTCCTTGTTGTTCAGTCTGTTGTCTGCCTGCGTGGACATGCCGACGGGTACGTCCGGGCAGCTACCGCCCACACCGCCTTCTTACGCGTCCACCGAATGCGGGGGCAACTTTTCGACCAGCGGCGATCCCCGGAACGGTGCGACGTTCACCACGTTCGTGAAACTCCAGAATCTGGATATCCGCAGCGCGATCGGTCAGGTGGAAAAGGTCGCTGCCGATCGAGGGATCGTAGTGGGCGGGGAACAATTCGACGGTGGGCTCGGCAAAGTGACGATGGTCGTCAAGGATCCGAACGGCGGACACGACTATCCGCTGATGGCCGCGGCACAGAAAGGCAACGGGCACCTCACGCTGATCGCGCAATTGAACCGCGACCAGATCGTCGATAACGACCTGATGCGCGACCGCATGTGCGACATTCTTTCCAGGGTCAAGATGGACGCGGCAGGCGCGAGCGTTGCCGCAGCCACGCAACAGAAGCTCGGTTCAGGCAAGATCACCGATATCAAAGCGGTGGATCTCTCGCTGGAGATTGCCGAGGCATTGAGGCAGAAGCAGGATGCGGCCGAAATCACGATGAAATATGCCGGCCGGGTCTTTCGGATCGACGGACAGGTATCCCGGCCTAACACGGGCACGCAGATGTTTAGCGAAATACAGATCGCCGGTGCGACGAAGACGCTCAGTATTCCGTATCTAACGGAAGTACATGCAGGTCTTCTGGGCATCGGCCCGATGACGCAGACCCGGGTGACGGTCATGTGCCACACGCCGCCCGATCAGTTCGCGCGCTTTGTGACCTTGCGCGACAAGGACTACGCGACGTTGATTGGAACGGTGATCGGCTTTAGCGGCAAAGCGCGGCCGAAGTCCTTTATTGTCGATAACCCGTTGACGACGACCGGATCGATTTTGTCCGACCAGTCGTATGGCGGCATTCTCAATCTGGATTGCAGATTCGAGAAATAGCTACGGCCTGTCAGGATCAAGCTGCGCGATCACATGCTCGCATGCCGCGATCCATGCTGCGTCGCCGCCATGCCGACGCAGCACGTCGAGCCCTTGCGCTGTAAACGTGCCGGGTGTCGCGATGGATCGTCCTAGCACGTCGATCGGTGTCGTCGCCTTGTATCGTGAATACGCGACGCAGTCTTCGACACTGCTGAATACCAGCTCTCTCGCGCGTTCAGCAGGCAGGCCTTGTTCGTTGAGCCATTGCTGAAGCTCGTGGATCAGGAAATAGAACCAACCGTTCATGCACGCGCCCACCATCGCAAGCTCGAATTCGTGCTCCGTTGCGAGCGGCACCACGTTGCCCAGCGGCGCCAGCAACGGTTCGGCGATCGAGCCTGGTGGATAGACCGCGACAGTCGAACGATTGATCTCCGACGCGCGCGACAGCATCGCCCGGCTGTATTCGCGTGCTCCGAAGAGTCGCTGCAGTTCGCCGACGGACACACCACCGGCAACCGAAATCAGCGGCTGGCCAGGCTTTAGCGTGACTTCTTGCGCAAGCGTTTCGAGCTGTGCTGGACGCACACCGAGAAGCACGACGTCAGCAGCGTCCGCCACGTCCTGGTTGCTGGGCAGCACGGCGCATCCCAGCTCTTCTGCCAGCGCTTGAGCCTTATCGTGATTCCTCGGCGAGAGCAGACATTGCGTCGCGCTGCCGGCTCGACTCAAACCACGCACCATCTTCTCGGTGAGATCTCCGATACCCAGCACGCCGAGCCTGATCATGGTGAGGCCACTCCTTCGAAAGCTGGATCGGGATCAGCGTCGCTGCAACGCGATGCATTGCATCGACGCAGTTGAACCGTTACGAGCGCAGCGCGGCCGCGTGAAATGCGACGTGATCGCCAATGAAGCTGGCGATGAAGTAGTAGCTGTGATCGTAGCCGGGGCGAAGATTCAAGGTCAGCGGATGGCCCGCGGCATCGCAAGCTGCACGCAGCAATTCAGGCTTGAGCTGCGTTTCAAGGAATTCGTCGCCTTCGCCTTGCTCGATCAGAAGCGGCAGTTTCTCTTGCGCCGACTTTACAAGCTCGGTTGCGTCGTACTGCTTCCAGCTGTCGCGATCGGCGCCAAGATAAGCGGTGAATGCCTTCTCGCCCCACGGCACCTGCGAAGGCGCGACGATCGGCGAAAACGCCGACACGCTGCGATAGCGGCCGGGATTCTTCAGCGCAACGACAAGCGCGCCATGACCCCCCATCGAGTGTCCGCTGATCGCGCGCGCGTCCGTTGCCGGGAAATTCGCTTCGATCGACGCGGGCAGTTCGCTCGCGACGTAGTCGTACATCCGGTAGTGCGACGACCACGGCTTCTGGGTCGCGTTGACGTAGAAGCCGGCGCCTTTGCCGAGGTCATACGCAGCGTCGTCGGCGACGTCATCGCCGCGCGGGCTCGTGTCCGGCGCGACGATGATCACGCCATGCTCCGCCGCGTAGCGTTGCGCACCAGCCTTGGTGATGAAATTCTGTTCGGTGCAGGTGAGGCCGGAGAGCCAGTAGAGCACGGGGAGTGTGTTCGTCTGCGCCTGCGCGGGCAGGAACACGGAAAAATTCATGCTGCAGCCAAGCGCTTCCGACTGATGCCGGTACACGTCCTGCCAGCCGTTGAAACACGCGCGATGTTCGATCCGTTCCATTGCAGATTCCGGTGAAGGGCGGCCCGGCGCAGCGGAGCCGCCCGGATTGACCTTACTTCAGCACGCCGCTGAGCTTCGCGCACTGGGTGGCGAGCGCGTCCATCAGCGGTGGATTGAGGCAGTCGTAGGGTGCGAGGCCGAGCTCGGTGAGCCGTGCGCGCACGCCGGCCATCTGGTCCGGAACCGCGCCGCCGCCTTCGATGATCGACGACACGAATGCGGCAAAGCGCGGTTCTTCCCAGCCGCTTTCCGGCGAAAGCTCGACGTGGATGAAGTCGAGACCGTAAAACGCGTGATCCTTGTTTTCGATCCGGCAGTACATGTGCGCGCCGCAGCCCTTGCACGCATACCGTTGAATCACGGCTTTCGGGTCGACGACCTGCAGCTTTTCCGCATGCTGGGTGACCTCGATCTTGTCTCGCGGCGCGACGCCGATCATCGCGAAAGCGGCGCCAGCCGGCTTCCAGCATTTCGTGCAGCCGCATACGTGGTTGTGCGCGACGTTGCTCTGCACGCGCACCTCGACTGGATCGCTCTTGCACAGGCAGCGGAGCGTGCCGCCGCCGAAACCGGATTGACCTTTCTTGACGCCACCGTCCACCGACGGATGTATCGCTACGGTACTCATCGTCATCCTCCAGAGAGCTTCATGGAAAATCGGCGCGGTATCACCGCGCCGCACCGGCGCACGGCGGCGTTCTAGTAGTTGATGACCGTGCGAATCGATTTGCCTTCGTGCATCAGATCGAATGCTTCGTTGATCTCATCGAGCGGTAACGTGTGCGTGACGAACGGCGCGAGCTGGATGTCGCCGCGCATTGCGTCTTCCACCATGCCCGGCAGCTGCGAGCGGCCTTTCACGCCGCCGAATGCCGTGCCCTTCCAACTGCGGCCCGTCACGAGCTGGAACGGACGCGTGGAGATTTCCTGACCGGCGCCCGCGACGCCGATGATGATCGACTGGCCCCAGCCGCGGTGCGCGCATTCCAGTGCGGCGCGCATCACGTTGACGTTGCCGATGCATTCGAACGAGTGGTCGACGCCCCAGCCCGTCATCTCGACGATCACCTGCTGGATCGGCTTTTCGTGATCTTTCGGGTTCACGCAGTCGGTCGCGCCGAACGCCTGCGCGAGCGGGAATTTCGTTGCATTGGTATCGATCGCGATGACGCGGCCGGCCTTCGCCTGGCGCGCGCCCTGGATCACCGCAAGACCGATGCCGCCAAGCCCGAACACCGCGACGCTGTCGCCCGGCTGCACTTTCGCGGTGTTGTGAACTGCGCCGATGCCGGTCGTGACGCCGCAACCCAGCAGACAGATCTGCTCGTGATTCGCAGCCGGATTGACCTTCGCCAGCGACACTTCGGCGACCACGGTGTACTCGCTGAACGTCGAACAGCCCATGTAGTGATAGAGCTGCTGGCCGTTGTACGAGAAGCGCGAAGTGCCGTCGGGCATTACGCCTTTGCCTTGCGTGGCGCGCACCGACACACACAGGTTGGTCTTGCCCGACTTGCAGAACAGGCACTCGCCGCATTCCGCGGTGTAGAGCGGAATCACGTGATCGCCGGGCTTGACCGAACTCACACCTTCGCCCACTTCGACCACCACACCCGCGCCTTCATGACCGAGCACGCACGGGAACAGCCCCTCGGGATCGTCGCCCGACAGCGTGAACGCATCCGTGTGACACACGCCGGTGTGCGTGATCTTGATCAGCACCTCGCCTTTCTTCGGCGGTGCAACATCGATTTCGACGATTTCCAGCGGCTTGCCGGGACCAAATGCAACTGCAGCGCGTGATTTCATGACGGTTCTCCCTAAGGACAGGCGAAGAGGTGAAGACGAAATTCGCGACGGTGGTGACTTGCGACTTGCGCCGGTTACCGGAGATACGTGCGGACCAGCCCGATCACGCCGTTGATGGACGCATCGGCATCGCCATCGGCGCTGGTGGCGTTCAGGAACTCCTCGCGCAGATGGCTTTCCAGCACGCCCGCCATCAAGCCGTTGACCGCGCCACGCACGGCGGCGATCTGCTGCAGCACCGGCGCGCAGTCGGCGCCGGCTTCGAGCGCGCGTTCGAGCGCGTCGATCTGTCCGCGCAAGCGGCGAACCCGCGCCAGAACGAGCTTCTTTTCCTGAGGTGAATGCGGCATACGGCTCTCCCGTCACATACAGGAGGGGAGTATATACGCATACTGGGGTGAGGTATAGCTCGCTTCCTGCGTCCTCACCATACGATAGTCCACGCAGCGCGCTTTCGTGGGTGACAAATGAAAGTCAGTTCGCGCTAAAACCGCGCCGTGCGAAGAAGCGTTCGAGTTCGCGTTCCTCGGGCCTCACGCCCGTGAATACCGCGACGTATTCGGCGATGCGCGACATCCGGGTATCGAGATCTTCGGAGGGTTGCGTGGCGACGTAGCCGAGCTGCGTGAAATACATCGCTCGCGCGCGTACGTCGGCGGTGAGCGGCGGGTAGTCGAAACGTCTGAACATCGCGGTCAGCGCGGCGATGCGCTGTTGGTCGTCATCCGCCGCCTCGTGCGCGATTTCCGGCGATTGCTGGGCCCAGCTGCGGATCGCGGCTTCGTAGCGCGAGTGAAACAGGGTGTCGTCGAACCAGCAGTCGAACACGTTCAATACCGCTTCGCACACGGTCTCGGCGTAGGCCTCGGTCCGCTTGATCCAGTTGCCCGTGTTGGTGGATTTCCAGCGGCTCAGCAGCGCGGCCAGCAGTTCCTCGCGATCCTTGAAGAACCAGTAGAAGCTCGTGCGGGACAGGTTCAGCTTCTTCGCGAGCGGCAGGATACGAACGGATTCGACACCGCCTTCCAGCAGGCTCTCATAGGCGACATCCAGCCACATTTCGGGCGAACCGCGTACGGCGTCCACGGTCGTTGTGTCCATGACAGGCATTCCTTTTTTGACGAACTACGCGCCCGGCAGGCGCGCGCCGGACCAGCCGGCATTGTGCCGCAGCGGCTTGGGGCGAGCGTTGGTAGAGGTTCGATGGATTCAGTGTACATCAATGTCCTTCAACTTGACACATGTGTACATTGCTTCTAACCTGCATATCACCCGCAGTCGTTCCGGGCTGCCGGGACGTCTTCCCCCGCAATGCAACGAGAGGCACTTCCATGTCGACCGATCCGCTGTTGCAGCCGTACACGCTCAAGCACGTGACCTTCCGCAATCGAATCATGACGACGTCGCACGAGCCGGCGTACGCGGAGGACGGCATGCCGAAAGAGGCGTACCGCGCGTACCACGTCGAGCGAGCGAAGGCGGGTATCGCGTTGACGATGACGGCGGGTTCGGCGGCGGTGTCGAAAGACAGCCCGCCGGTGTTCAACAACATCCTCGCGTACCGCGATGAAGTGGTCGGCTGGATGAAAGATCTCGTCGACGAATGCCACGAGCACGGCGCGAAAGTGATGATCCAGCTCACGCATCTCGGCCGTCGCACGCGCTGGGACAAGGGCGACTGGCTGCCGGCCGTGTCGCCGTCGCATGCGCGCGAGCCCGCGCACCGCGCGTTCCCGAAGAAGATCGAGGAATGGGATATCGATCGCATCGTCCGCGACTTCGCCGATGCCGCGGAGCGCATGAAAGCGGCGGGGCTCGACGGCCTCGAAATCGAATCGTACGGTCACCTGATGGATCAGTTCTGGTCGCCGCTGACGAACACGCTGGACGCGCCTTACGGCGGCTCGCTCGACAATCGACTTCGCTTTACGTTCGACGTGCTGCGCGCGATCCGCGCGCGGGTGGGCAACGACTTCCTGCTCGGCCTGCGCTATACCGCCGACGAAATCATCGCGGGCGGCATCACGAAGGCGGAGGGCATCGAGATTTCGCAGCGGCTCGCGAAAAGCGGACTCGTCGACTATCTGAACGTGATCCGTGGGCACCTCGAGACCGACGCGGGCCTGACCGACATCATCCCGATCATGGGCATGAAAAGCGCGCCGCACCTCGATTTTGCGGGCGAAATTCGCGAGGCGACGGGCTTCCCCACCTTTCACGCCGCGCGCATTCAGGACGTTGCGACGGCACGCTACGCGATCGAGTCGCGCAAGGTGGACATGGTGGGCATGACACGCGCGCACATGACCGATCCGCACATCGTCAGAAAGATCATCGAACGCAGGGAAGACGATATCCGCCCGTGCGTCGGCGCGAATTACTGTCTCGACCGGATCTATCAGGGCGGCGCGGCTTACTGCATTCACAACGCGGCCACCGGGCGCGAACTGACGATGCCGCACACCATCGAGCGTGCTCCCACGAAGCGCAAGATCGTGATCGTCGGCGCGGGCCCTGCGGGTCTCGAAGCAGCACGCGTAGCGGGCGAGCGCGGTCACGATGTGCTCGTGCTCGAAGCGATGAACGATCCGGGCGGTCAGATCCGGTTGACCGCGCAAACCGAGCGCCGCAAGGAAATGATGGGCATCATCGACTGGCGCATGTCGCAGTGCGAGCGGCTCGGCGTTCGCTTCGCGTTCAACACCTGGGCCGATGCCGCCACCGTGCAGGCGGAAAACCCGGACGTGGTGATCGTCGCCACCGGCGGTATGCCGCACACCGAGGTGCTGAGCGAAGGCAACGAACATGTCGTGTCTTCGTGGGACATCATCTCGGGCGACGTGAAGCCCGGCACGAACGTGCTGATCTTCGACGATGCCGGCGATCATGCCGCGCTGCAGGCCGCCGAAACGATCGCCCAGGCGGGCGGCAGCGTGGAAGTGATGACGCCCGATCGCGCATTCTCGCCCGAGGTGATGAGCATGAATCTCGTGCCTTATATGCGGACGCTTCAGAAACTGAAGACGAAGTTCACGGTGACCTACCGGCTCGAAGCGGTGCGTCGCGAAGGCGGCGATCTGGTTGCGATCGTCGGCAGCGACTATGGTGGCGTGCGCATCGAGCAGCGTCACGATCAGATCGTCGTCAATCACGGCACCATTCCGATGGACGAGCTGTATTTCGAGCTCAAGCCGCTGTCCAGCAATCTCGGCGCGGTCAACTACACCGATCTGATCGATGGCAAGACGCAGGCCGAAGCGAAGAATTCTGACGGACGCTTTCGGCTCTTCAGGATCGGCGATGCGGTTTCCGCGCGCAACACGCATGCGGCGATCTACGACGCGTTGCGGCTCGTCAAGGATCTTTGACCGCAAGCAAGTTTCCTGCAGTTTAAGCGCGCCTACGTCGGCGAACGACCGTAAGGTCTTCGCCGGTTTCGGCATGCCTGCGCGCGCCTGTCTCTAGTGTGATGCGCACGTTGCAAAGCACATCTATACGTTGCGCGGGTAAACACCATTTTTGACGCGTTGACAGTTGGTTCCAAATGGCACTAATCTGATTTCGCACAGGATGCCTTCTTTCGCGCGTTCGCTGTTCCCCACAGCCGTTGAACGTCAAGGAGTCGAAATGAGCACCGCCAGCAGAGCCCCCGATGTTGATCGCAGTGAAGCCATATCGCAGCCGGCCTTCCGCACCGATGACGCTGTCGTCGGCTATCGGGCCAGCACGATCGATGCTTCGCTGATTCGCGCCTACGAGGCGATCGACCGCAAGGCGATGCGCGCATTCCGGCTGGCGCGGCTGCGCGATCAGCTTCGCGCGCACGACTACGCCGGCATGCTGCTCGCCGATCCGCTGAACATCCGCTACGCGACGGACACCAACAACCTCGGCCTGTGGGTCATGCACTCGCCGAGCCGCTATGTGTTCGTCGCAACCGACGGGCCGGTGATCCTGTTCGATTTCACGGGCAGCCGCCACAACAGCGAAGGGATCGAATCGATCGATGAAATCCGTCCCGCCACGCCGTGGATCTATTTCCTTGCGGGCCCGCGTGTCGAAGAAAAGGCGGAGCTGTGGGCAAAAGAAATTGCGGATGTCGTTCGTACCTACGGTGCGGGCAATCGCCGGCTTGCCGTCGATCGTTGCGACCCGTGGGGCGCCGAGCGGCTCAAGGGCCATGGCATCCAGCTGTTCGACGCGCAGCCGTTGACCGAACAGGCGCGCGTCGTCAAGGGACCGCAGGAGATCGAACAGCATCGCGTTTCGATGGGTGTCTGCGACCTGGGCATCGCGAGAATGCGTGAAGCGCTCACGCCGGGCATCACCGAAAACCAGCTGTGGAGCGTCTTTCACGCCACCAACATCGCGCACGGCGGCGAGTGGGCGGAGTCGCGCCTGCTCAGTTCGGGTCCGCGTACGAACCCGTGGTTTCAGGACGCGACGAATCGCGTGATCGAAGCGGGCGACATGGTCGCGTTCGATACGGACATGGTCGGCCCCGGCGGCGCGCTGTCCGACATATCGCGCAGTTTCATCTGTCCGGGCAAGGGCGTGTCTGGCCATCAGCGTGACCTGCTCGGCTTCGCGGAAGACCAGATTGCGCACAACGTCAGCCTGCTGAAGGCCGGCATGTCGTTCCGCGAATTCGCCGAACAGTGCTGGCCAGTGCCGGACCGCTATGTGCACAACCGCTACATGATGATGCTGCACGGCGTCGGACTCGTGGACGAGTATCCGAGCATCGCGTACGCGGTGGATTTCGATGCGTGGGGATATGACGGAGTCCTGCAGGAAAACATGATCGTGTCCGTCGAGAGCTTTATCGGCGAAGCGGGCGGCAAGGAAGGCGTGAAGCTCGAGGAACAGGTGCTGATTACCGCGACGGGTGCGATCGCGCTGTCGGACTGCCCGCGTCTCGATCATCCGTACGTTTGAGTATCGAAGCGATGCACGCGAGCACGTTGCCGTTGTTGATCGATTCCGATGCGGTGCTCGGCAATGCGTCGCCGCGACAGATGGTCGATGCGCTTGCCAGTGGACATCTTCGCAGGGACGTCTCCACGACGCGGATGTATTCGCCGATCGTCCGCGAGGCACGTGCCGACGCAGAGGTGCTGACGTGGCTCGGTTCGCGGACGGACGGCAGGATGGGCATGAAGTTCGTCACCGTCTCGGCTGACAACCCAGAGCGGATGGGAAGCGGCGTGGACACGATCCATTCGGCTTTCGTGCTGTGCGATGCGGACGACGCACACCTCCAATGCTTCATTGTCGGCAATAGCTTCACGCGGTACAAGACGGCTGCCGATTCTGCGCTCGGCGCGCGCTTTCTCGCGCCGACGCGGCCCACGAGATTGCTGATGATCGGCGCGGGATCGCAGGCGCCGGTTCATCTGCAGGTGATATGCGCTGAGTTTCCTTCGCTTGAGCGCGTCGATGTGTGGAACCGGGATAGTGCTCGCGCGGAACGTCTCGCCGAGCAGATGCAACTGAAGTTGCCTGCGGAAGTCCGCGCTTCGGCTTCGCTCGAGCGAAGCGCGGGCGAAGCGGACATCGTCAGCTGCGTGACCCGCGCGGCGGAGCCGGTGTTGAAGGGCGCGTGGCTGAAGCCCGGTACGCATGTGGACCTGGTGGGCGGATACACACCGCAGATGCGCGAGGCTGACGACGACGTGGTGCGCAACGCGCGGCTGTTCGTCGATCATCGGGCGCTCGTGATGGAGCACTGCGGCGACGTCGTGCAACCGCTTGCGCGTGGGGTGATCGACGCGTCGCATATCGTCGGCGACCTGTTCGATCTGTGTGGAAAGACCGTCGAGGGCCGGCGAAGCGATAGCGAAATCACGGTGTTCAAGAATGGCGGAGGCGGCCATCTGGATCTGATGTTCGCCGAATGGATTTATGCGTTGCAATGCGCAACGCAAAGCGCGACGCAGCGCTGAGTCGACGAACAGGTGGCCTGACAGTGGCAGCGAACAAGGAACACGACATGGAATTCAGTGCGAAGGTCGCGAGCCTGGCGCAAGACCTCGCGGAGCCCGACGGGGACTCACGGTCGATTGCCGACGACGTGTTCGTCAAGGTCGCCACGACGGGGCCACTCAGCGATATGTGGCGCCTGACGTTATGGGCGAACTGCTACTGCGAACCGATTTTTGCGGAGATGGCGCAAACGTTCGACGTCGGGCGTGACGAATTCAACGTACTGAGTTGTCTCGCGTCGTATGGGTCGATGCTCGCCAAGCATGTCTGCGAAGTGACTGGACGCCCGAAGAACAGCATCAGCCGCGCAGTGAACAGTCTCGTCGCGCGCAAGCTGATCAAGCGGAAGACGAACGCCAACGATCGTCGCGAGAGTCTGCTGATTCTCAACGACAGCGGGCGGCGTCTTTACGAAAAGGTCCTGCCGGTCGCGGTCGATCGCCAGACGCTGATGCTGCAGATCCTGAGCGACGAGGAGCGGGCGCTGCTCGGCAGAATCCTCGACAAGCTGATGAGCGTCCGGCACGAATGGTGAACGCGGTTGATGGAGAGAGTCTCATGAACAGCATCACATCCCCTTTTCTCGCGTCCGGAACGGGCGCGGGACCTGCGGCTGGAACCGGCGCGCCGATTCTGTGCGTGGATCGCGTCGGCAAGGTGTTCGGCGCGCACCGGGTTCTTGAAGACGTCAGCTTCCAGATGCGTACCGGCGAAGTGATCGCGATCATCGGGCCGAGCGGTTCCGGCAAGAGCACGCTGCTGCGATGTATCAATCAGCTCGAGCCGCCGACGGAAGGCAGCGTGACGATCGACGACGTGACGATCCACGCCGGCCAGGCGCCATCGCACCGCGAACTGGTCACGTTGCGCCGGCGGATCGGCATGGTGTTCCAGTCGTTCAACCTGTTTCCGCATCTGAGCGTGCTGCGCAACGTCAGTCTCGCGCAGGAACGGACGATGGGCCGCAGCCGCAAGGAGGCGGACGAACGCTCGCTCGAACTGCTGGAGAGAGTGGGCCTTGCGAACAAGGCGTCGCAGTTTCCCGTCCGATGTTCAGGCGGCCAGCAGCAGCGCATCGCGATCGCACGCGCGCTCGCGCTGGAACCCGAAATCATGCTGTTCGACGAGCCGACGTCGGCCCTCGATCCGGAACTCGGCCTCGAGGTGCTGGCCGTGATGAAAGAACTCGCGACGTCAGGTATGACGATGATCGTCGTCACGCACGAAATGCACTTCGCGGAAAGCGTCTCCGACCGCGTGATCGTGATGGCCGATGGACGTGTGCTGGAAGAGGGCGAAAGTGAAGAGGTGATGCGGCGACCGAAAACCGAGCGGGCCGCGCGATTCCTGAGCGCAGTGAGGGACCGGTGATGATCCTCGATCTCTCCGCCATCCTGAAGGGCGTGCCGTGGACGGTCGCGCTCACCCTCACCACCTTCATTCTCGGTGCGGTGCTCGGTTTGCCGCTGTGCGGCATGCGGCTGTCGCGCAATGTGCTCGTGCGCGGCGTCGCGACGGCGATCGTGGTGGTATGCCGGTCGATCCCGCCGATCGTGTGGCTGTTCTTCGTGTTTTTCGGCATCGGCAACGACCTGTTTTCGATGAGCCCGTTCGTTGCGGCGGCCATCGGCCTGGGTGTGGTGACGGCGGCGAATATGTCGGAGATCTACCGCGGCGCGCTGACGGCGATTCATCCCGGCCAGTACGAAGCCGCGAAAGTGCTCAACCTCACGCGCCTGCAGCAGTTCCGAGACGTCGTGGGTCCGCAGCTGATCCGCATCGCGTTGCCCACGGCGGCGACGTATCTGATCGGTCTCCTGAAGGATTCCGCCGTGGCCTCGACGATCGGCGTCAACGAACTCGCGTTCCAGGCGTATCACGTGTCTCAGGTGACCTTCCGGGGCCTGAGTGTCTACGGTTCCGCCGCGGTGCTGTATATCGCGCTGAGTCTGCCGGTTGCATGGCTGTCGCGATGGGCCGACGTTCACCTTCGTTCACGGGTGTCACGATGAACAGTCTGCTCGAACAATGGAAAGGCTGGTTGCCCGACCTGCTGGACGGCTATCGGCTTTCGCTGGAAGTGGCCGGCGTGAGTCTCGCCGTCGGCATTCCGTTGGGGCTCGTGCTGGCGCTG
The DNA here is from genome assembly GCF_003443895.1 of Paraburkholderia phosphatilytica. GTDB lineage: Bacteria > Pseudomonadota > Gammaproteobacteria > Burkholderiales > Burkholderiaceae > Paraburkholderia > Paraburkholderia phosphatilytica. The sequence continues at coordinate 244,610 of NZ_QQOA01000006.1, forward strand.
ATGGTGTCGGCGCGCTCGCGCTCCATCCGCACGTGCGCGCTGATTTTCGTGGAAGTGGGTCGCGGCGCGCCCGCGCTGATCCTGCTGCAGTTCTGCTATTTCGGCTTGCCGGCCGCGGGCTTGACGCTCACGTCGTTCGCATCGGCCTGCGTTGCGCTGGCGTGCTGCACGGGCGCCTATACGAGCGAGATGATTCGCGCCGGCTTCGACGCCGTGCCGTATGGGCAGAAAGAAGCGGCGCTGGTGATCGGGCTCAACGGCGTCGATGCACTGCGTTTCGTGATCATCCCGCAAGGCATGCGCGTCGCGTTGCCGTCGCTGCTCGGGTTTTCGATTTTGATGCTTCAGGCTACTTCGTTGTGCTTCACGATTGCGCTGCCGGAGCTGGTCAGCAAGGCGTCGAATATCGGGTCGTCCACATTCGAGTACATGCCCGTGCTGATTCTCGCCGGTCTGCTGTTCGCCGTTATCTGTGTTCCATCGACGTTCGCGGTGTCTGCGCTCGAACGCAGGCTGGGACGGCACGCGGTTCGATAGCACGTCGATACGTTTCTCTCGCAAGTGCCCACCATCGTCTCTGCCACAAGAGGATAGACCATGAAACTGTCGTTGAAACGTATTGCCGTACTGTGTTCCGCCGTGTCGCTGACGGCTGTTGCAGCAACCGCGCAGGCGGCGGGCAGCTGCACGCCGGCACACAAGTTTTCCACCATCAAGCCGGGCACGCTGTCCGTTGCGACCTGGGAGTTCCCGCCTTACTCGATTCCCGTGAGCCCAAGCGAAGTCAATGGCGTGGATGGCGACATCCTCCGGCTCATCGCGGCGAAGGAGTGCCTGACGCTTTCGTTCGCGAACGTGGATGCAGCCGCCGTGATCCAGTCGGTGGTGTCGGGTAAGGCCGACATCGGGATGGGCGACTGGTATCGCACCGCGGACCGCGCGAAGGTGCTCGGCCTGAGCGCGCCGATGTATCTCGACCAGATGGGCGTGATCTCGGGCCAGGGCAACGCCACGATCGCGAGCATGCAGGGCAAGCGCGTCGGCGCGGTGGCGGGCTACCTGTGGACCAGCGACCTGCAGAAGGTGTTCGGCAGCAGCCTGACCATCTACCCGAACCCGGTGGCGATGGCGCAGGATCTTGCCGCGGGGCGTATCGATATCGGCACGGATAGCTACGCGGTCGCGGTCTACGATCAGAAGAAGGGCGGCTACAAGGCGATGAAGATCGACGTGGTCAAACCCGATCAACGCGTGCCCGCATCCATCCAGCCGGGCCAGACCGCGTTCCCGTTCACGAAGACGAATCAGGCGCTGGGCGATGCGCTGTCCGCCGACATCGAGGCACTCCACCAATCCGGCGACATCTCGCGCATCCTGAAGGCACACGGGCTGGATCCGAACGCGGCGAACGTCGGCACACCCAGACTGGTTCAATGACATCGAGCGGGTAGGGCCCCATGCGCGAGCAGCCGTCGCTCCGGTCTCAAGGCAGGTCGTTGTCCTCGTTGGGTCCGATCGGCTCGATGATTGCCGCGACCGGGCTGTGGGCGGTCTCGCTGATCGCGCCGCTGATACTCGCCACGTACACGCCGGTTGAAATCACGGCCGGCCGCTATCTGTTCTTCGGCGCGATTTCAGCGGTGATTCTCGTCGCGCGGTTTCGCCATCGGCGGCTGGGCGCGCGGCGTTGGGCGCGCGCTGCGTTCTACGGACTGGCGGGCAACCTCGCCGTGTCGGTGCTGGTCAGCTTCGCGGTTCAGAGTACCGGCGCGGAGGTCGTCATTCCAATCATCGGGCTGTTGCCGATCTGCGTGTCCGTTGCGGGAAGCCGGCATCTGCCTGCTTCGACATGGCGGCGTCTGTTCGTTCCGTTCGTGCTCGTCACCGTAGGTCTCGTGCTCGTGCTGACGGTGCAGTCCACCGCATCCGGCCGCGATGCGCGGCTCGCGTGGCCCGGCGCCGCCGCAGCGGTGGCGGCCGTGGCCCTCTGGACCTGGTATGCGCTTTCGAACGCGCGCTTTCTGCGAGACAACCCGACCGTCACGAGTTCGCACTGGTCATGCGCAGTCGGCGTCGCGACCTTGGTGTTCTGTCTTGCGATCGTCGTGACGCATCGCTTCGCGAACCGTGATGCGTTCCTGCTGCACGCAGGTCAGACCGGTCAGGCGTGGCCGCTTTTCGTGCTGGTCACGATGATTCTCGGCGTGGGAACCTCGTTTCTTGCCACGGCATTTTTCAATCGCGCTTCGCTCGCGTTGCCGATGGGACTCGTGGGGCAGCTCATCATCCTCGAGACAGTCTTCAGCATTGTGTACGTGTGTCTCTACGAGCACACCACGCCGCCGCTCGTTCAGGCGGCGGGCATGGTGCTCGCGCTGGCCGGCATCTGGCTCTCCGCGAGGGAACTGCTAAAGGAGTCCGTCGAATGCGGCCACGGGTTCGACGCAGGGTAGCGATGGCAGTAGCGGCCGTTCACGCCGCGCGAGATGAATGCCCGCGAGCATGCATCGCACCGAGCCACCCGCCAGTTCGATCGTCGGCACGTCGAGCGGCAGCAGTTGCGCGCTGCGTTCGATCAGCTTGCGCTGACGCAGCGTGAGACTGTCGAACGCGCGTCGCGACAGTGCGAGAACCCGCCCATCGCGCCCGGATAGCTCGAGCGCGTTGCCCGCGAAACTCGCGATCTGCGCGGCGTCCAGTGCAATTACGCTGCGGCCGCTATCCGTGAGCCGCTGACGAATTTCATCGCGCCGACGCGCGTCGCTGATCAGATCGAACCCGACCAGCGCGAACGCGGTCGCGATGCTCATCATCACGTTCGTGTGATAGACCGGACGGCCGTTCTCGTCGGCGGTATCGAAACACATCGGCTCGAAATTGAAGTGCGTGCAGAACCGTTCGAGCGCCACCGGATTCGCGCGGCGCGAGCGCGCGGTGTAAGCGATGCGGGCGACGTGATCGAGCACCATCGCGCCCGTGCCTTCCAGAAAGATATCGTCGTGCTCCAGCCCGGAATAGTCGATCACGTCCTGCACGCGGTACTCGGACTTGAGCAGGTCGACGATATCGGTGCGCCGTTCGCGCCGGCGATTCGCGTTGTGCATCGGATACAGCGCGACGTGTCCGCCTGCATGCGTCGAGAACCAGTTGTTCGGAAACGCGGAGTCGGGCGTGTTGTGCGCGCCATCGTCGTCGAACAGATGAACGCGCACGCCGGCTGCCGATAGCGCTTCCGCCGCGGCGGTGACTTCGTCGCGGGCAGCGATGGCCAGCTCGCGCCGCTGCGCATCGCTGCTCGCGTTGCCCGTGCGTTGAAATGCGTTGTCGCCCGCGGTGTCGGGGTTTGGAAAGAAGCGGTGCGGCCGCACCATGACAACGGCCGCAGGAGCCTGAATGGACAGCATGGTCGTCGATGTGAAAGAAGAGAGGCTCACGAAGGTCCGGTTTTAACGGGCGAAGGCCATCTCGGCGACCGCTGCATCGCGTGCATCGCTGGCGTGTTCGCGCGATTCGCCAATCAGCGCAAACAGGTTCTTCGGATCCGTCGCGGGCGGAATCAGCGAAATGTCCACGCCGGCATCATGCTGTTGCGCGAGCGCATACAGGTAACGCAACGCCGAATAGTCTTCGAGCGCGAAGCCGACCGAATCGAATACCGTGATCTGCGATGCGCTTTCACGCCCTGCCGCTTCGCCTCGCAACACCCGCCAGAGTTCGACCACCGGAAAATCCGCAGGCAACTGCTGAATGTCGCCTTCGATACGCGTTTGCGGTTCGTATTCGACGAACACGCGGCTCGCGCGCAGCACGTCCGCGTGCAGTTCCGTCTTGCCGGGACAATCGCCGCCGACGGCGTTCAGATGCATGCCCGGCTCGATCATTTCCGGCGTGACGATGGTCGCGTAGGCCTTGTCGGCTGTCACCGTCGTCACGATATCGGCGCCGCGCACGGCCTCGGCCACGGACGCGGCGCGGGTGACCTGAAGCGCGGGCATCGAAGAGGACAGATTGCGGATCAGCTTGTCGGTCGCGTGTTCGTCGATATCGAACACGCGAATGTGATCGATGCCGAGTTGCGTGTGGAATGCGATTGCCTGGAATTCGCTTTGTGCGCCGTTGCCGATCAGCGCCATCGTGCGCGAATCGGGGCGGGCCAGCGCGCGGGCTGCAAGTGCCGATGTGGCGGCGGTACGCAGCGCTGTGGTGAGCGTGAGTTCGGCGAGCAGGAGCGGATAGCCGGTGTCGACGTCGGCGAGCGCGCCGAACGCCATCACCGTGTGAATGCCGCGCTCTGCGTTAACCGGATGGCCGTTCACGTACTTGAAGCCGAACAGGCGCGCATCGGCGATCGGCATCAGCTCGATCACCCCTTCCGGCGAATGACAGGCGACGCGCGGCGATTTGTCGAAGTCGTTCCATCGAAGGTAGTCGGCGCGCAGCGTATCGACGAGCTCGCGCAGGAAGCGCGCGACGCCGCTGCGCGCGATCAGCTGGCTGGTGGCGGGAACATCGAGGAAGCGGGTCATGGTCTGTCTCCTGGGTAGGCCGCGGCGCGATCAGCCGCTTGATGGAGTCATTATTCCGGCGAGCCCGGGCAACAGAAAGACAGCAGGATGAGCAAAAGTATCTATAAAATGGGCAAAATGTCAGGGCCTACTGGCGATCTGCTCGAAGTACACGCTTTCGCTAACGAAAAGCACTTGCCGCCGGGGTCTGGCGGCTTCGTCAAGATGCTCAGGGGAGGGCAGTCAGCATGATCAATCTGGACGACGTCGACCGTCAGCTCATCGCGCTGCTGCGCGACAACGCGCGCGCATCCGTCGTGACGCTCGCGAAGGCGCTGAGAGTGGCGCGCGCGACGGTCCAGAATCGCTTGACGCGGCTCGAACAGAATGGCGTGATCGTCGGCTATACGGTGCGGTTGAAACCGGCCGTCGAGAAGCATCGCATTCGCGCGCTGATGTCGATCGCGGTGGAAGGCAGCCGGGCCGGCGAGATCGTGAAGGCGCTGCGCGGCCATCCGAACGTCGCGACGATCCACAGCACGAACGGACGTTGGGACCTGGTGGCGGAACTGCAGGCGGATTCGCTGGAGAACTTCGATCGCGTGCTGGCGGCGATCCGTTTGATCGACGGCATCACCAACACGGAAACCAGCATTCTGCTGTCGACGCACAAGGCTTGAGCGTCGACCACGACATTCATACGACGTACCTGAATCCGCTCGCGCTGTTCAACCAGCGTTCGAAACGCGCGCCGGATTGGGCACGTATTCGTAGTCCCGCGTGTTGACATGCGAGAGCCGGTACTCGACCGGCTGCTCGTGATACGAGTAAGCAATCCGCTCGATTTCCAGCACCGGCGCACCCGCGGCGAGCCCGAGCAACGTGCCCTCCAGTTCGCTCGCCTGGCCGATGCGTACCCGCTCGTCGGTGCCGACCACGTTGATGCCGAACGCGTCCTGATAGAAGTTGTACATCGTGCCAGGACGATTGCGCAGCGCAGCTTCCGTGAGCGTCGCGAAGCGCGCCTCCGGCACGATGATGGTGTCGATGATCACGGCCTCGCCATGCAGCGAGAGCTGATTCGTGAACTGGAAAACCGGCGCTTTTTCGGCAATCCGAAGTCGCGCCGCCACGTCGCGCGTGGCCTTCGTTTTGCGGAAATTGACGAGGCTCACGGTGGGATACGACTTGTCGCCATCGCGACGAACCACGCGGAAGAAGCGAAAGAAATAGCGGTCGCGCTGATGCAGCGCGACGAACGTGCCGAGACCCTGATGCCGGATCAGGATGTTCTCGGCGCAGAGTTCATCGATCGCTTTGCGCAGCGTGCCGATCGAAACGCCAAAGCGTTCCGCGAGGCGGCGTTCGGACGGAATGGCCTCGCCCCCCTTCCATTCCTGCGCTGCCAGCGCCGCCAGCATTGCGTTCTTCACTTCCTTGTACCGGGTGCCGCCGACCGGTGCCGGCGTTTCCGCGATCGTGCTCATGTTCTTTCCCGCTGGAACGCCATGCCCCGATTCTACGGCATCCGGCACTCATGTAACACATATATATGAGTTAGTTGACATGCATGATAATGGCGCCTAACATGATTGCAATCCGACGCACCGGCGTGCAGATGTTGCGCCGCCTATCGAACTCAGGAACTCAACCAGGAGACACACCATGAATCACGCAGCAGCAGGATCAGCCGGCGCCGCGAATGCGGAAGCAGGTGGCCGCAAAACGATTCACATCGTGCTGCACGAGGCGAAAGACACGGTGGGCGTCGCGGTCGTTGAAGGCATCAAGGCCGGCACGCAGCTGAATGCGTGGATCATGGATGAAGACGAAATCATCACCGTCCCGGCGAAGCAGGACATTCCAATCGGCCACAAGGTGGCGCTGAAGGACATGGCCGTCGGCGATACGGTATTCAAGTACGGTGTCGATATCGGCAAGGTGGTGGCGCCCATCAAGGCCGGCGAGCACGCTCACGTGCACAACATCAAGACGAAGCGCTGGTAAGCCGCCGGGCGCTTTCATACGCCACAGCGCAGGCCGTAGCAGGCCACAGCCGTTTCGCTTCCCCCTATCGAGAGAGACACCATGAGCGTGATTGAACTGGACACGATTTTCCGCGGCTATCGCCGTTCGAACGGCCGCGTGGGCGTACGCAACCATGTGATCATCCTGCCGGTCGACGACCTGTCGAACGCGGCGGCGCAGGCGGTCGAGCACAACATCAAAGGCACGATGGCGCTGCCGCATCCG
>NZ_QQOA01000006.1:251558-252192 GCF_003443895.1 Paraburkholderia phosphatilytica
TGGCATCGAGGAAGGCTGGACCAAGCGCGTCGTCGACGGTATCGCGGCGACCGGCAAGCCGGTGATGGGCTTCGGCATCGAACTGCATGGCGACCATGACACGATCATGCGCGCATCGAAAGCGGCGAAAGAGATGGTGCAGTACGCCACGTCGCTGCAACGCGAGGAGTGCCCGATCAGCGATCTGTGGGTCTCCACCAAGTGCGGCGAGTCGGATACCACGTCGGGCTGCGGCGCGAATCCGACCGTCGGCAATGCGTTCGACAAACTCTACGGGCTCGGCACCACGCTCGTGTTCGGCGAGACGTCAGAGCTGACGGGCGGCGAGCAGATCGTTGCAGCGCGCTGCGCGAACGACGGCGTGCGCGAACGTTTCCAGTTCATGTTCGACCGCTACCAGGACATGATCAACCGCTGGAAGACCGACGACCTGTCCGAGTCGCAGCCGACGAAGGGCAACATCGCGGGCGGCCTCACCACGATCGAGGAAAAGGCGCTCGGCAACATCCAGAAGATCGGCAAGAAGTGCATGGTGGACGGCGTGCTCGACAAGGCCGAAATGCCGACGCATCCGGGCCTGTGGTTCATGGACTCGTCGTCGGCGGCGGCGGAGATGGTGACGCTGTGCGCGGCT
>NZ_QQOA01000060.1 GCF_003443895.1 Paraburkholderia phosphatilytica
GCGCAGCAGCGCATGGAAGGCCGCCGGTTCACGCGCCGTCCAGTGCGGCACGATCACCAGCCGACCGCCCAGGGTCAACGCGCCGAACAGCTCCCATACCGAGAAATCGAACGCGTACGAATGGAACAGCGTCCACACGTCGCGTGCGTCGAAATGGAACTGCGCCTGTGTCGCGTCGAACAGCCGTGCCACGTTCGCGTGCGTTACACCCACGCCCTTCGGTTTGCCCGTCGAGCCCGACGTATAGATCACGTACGCCAGTTGCCCGGGGTGTGGCGTGCGATCGATCGTCACCGCCGCTTCGTCCAGCTCAGGTGCGTGCGCCGGGTTTTCCGCATCGATCAGCGTCAATCCCGGCAGCAATCGCGCGAACCGCTCGCGCTCCGCACCATCGACTATCAGCGCGTTCAGCCCCGCGTCGAGCGCGATGTCGCTCAGGCGCTCGTCGGGATAAGCGGGATCGAGCGGCACATACGCTGCTCCGGCACGCAGCACGCCGAGCAGCGCCGCGACGAGCCCCGGCGAGCGCCGCATCGCCACCCCGATACGCGCCTCGCCTCCGCGTGGTACCGCCCGCGCGCAGCGGCGCGCCAGCGCGGCCGACCACGCGTCGAGCTCGCGATAGGTCACCGACACGGCTTCTCCCGCTGCACCGCTGTCCCGTGCGTCGAGCGGACAGGTCAGCGCAACGGCTTCCCCGCGCGCCGCCATCTGCGCCTCGATCCGCGCGAGCACCGATTCGAAGCGGAACGCGGCCGGCGCGGGCGGAGCCGTCTCGCGCTCACCCGTGAGATCACGCAGCCGGACACCCGGCTCATCGAGCGCCTGCGCGAGCTGGTCGATCACGCGATCGAAATGCTGCGCCAGCCGCTCGAGCGCAGCGGCCTCGATCCGCTCGGGGTCCCAGCGCCACGAGATCGACAGCTCCGGCGTCGCGCCGCCCATCTGCCGCGGCGCGACCACGAGCGTCAACGGCAAATGGGTACGGTGGAACACGTCGATGGTCCGCACCTGCAACGCGCCGCCGCGCGCGGCGAGCGCGTCGTCGAGCGGATAGTTCTGGAACACGACGAGACTGTCGAACAGCGCCTCGCCGGCCAGACCAGTCAGCTGGCGCAGGTCCGCGAGCGACGTGTGCTCGACCTCGCGCAGTTCCGCGTTGCGGCTCTGCAGCTCGGCGAGCCAGTCCGCTAGCCGTGCGTGAGGCGGCACGTCGACCCACACCGGCAAACTGTTGATGAAGAGTCCGACGATGCGCTGCGCGTCCGGCAGGTCGGCGGGACGCCCCGCCATCGTGGCGCCGAACGCGACTTGCGCGCGGCCCGAGAACTGCGCCAGCACGAGCGCCCATGCCCCCTGAACGAGCGTGTTGAGCGTGATGCGCGCGCGCTGTGCCGCTCGCTGCAGGGCCTCGTGCCGGCGCGCGCCGATGTCGACGAAAAGCACGCGCTGCGCCGCATGATGCGTGCCGCACGCGACAGCCGGCGACGCGCGCAACGCGGAGCCGAGCGCATCGGCGACGCGCGCCGGCTCGTCGAGCGCGGCAGCCCGCGTGCGCCAGAACGGCGCGGGGTCCGGCTGGCGGCGCAGCCAGCTCACATAGTCCGCGTAGCGCGCGCCAGGCCTGCGCTCGGGCTCGCGGCCGGCGGCGAGCGCATCGTAGGCGCGCACGACTTCCGCCGCGATCTGCGCGGTGCTCCAGCCGTCGGTCAGTGCATGATGGTGCGTCCAGAGCACGTCGGCCGCGCCGTCCGGGCGCATGAACACGTCGACGCGCATCAGCGGCGCGCAAGCCGGATCGAAGCCCGCCGCGACGAGTTCGTCGCGGGCCGCGTCGAAACGCGCGTCATAGGCGTCCTGCCAGAGCGAGGCGGTGCCGTGATGCGCCTCGAACGGCACTGGCACGTGCCGCTCGACGATCTGCAGCGCCTCGCAGCCCGCCGGCCAGACGAAGCGCGTGCGCAGCACCGGATGGCGGTCGACCACGGACTGCCACGCATCGCGCAACGTCTCGACGCGCGGCGCCTCGACCGTAATCCTCAGTTGTCCAACATAAAGACCTGGCAGGCCATCGAGCATCCCGTGGAACAGCAGGCCCTGCTGCATCGGCGTTGCCGGATAGACGGCTTCGACGGTCCCGCGCTCGACGCCGGCTTGCACGTACCACGCGTCATCATCCGAAGACGCGGTCGCTGCGCCGGCTTCCGCGACCGCCGCTTGCGCAGCCGGCACGCCGGCAACCGGAATCGCGACCGCGACGCGCGCCGCCGCCTCGATCGTCGGATGCGCGAATACCTGCTTCGGCGTCAGCTTGAGCCCGGCGCGGCGTGCCCTGGCGATGATCTGCAAGCTCAGGATCGAGTCGCCGCCGATCTCGAAGAAGTTATCGGTCACGCCGATGACCTCGCGGCGCAACACCGCGCGCCAGATCGCGTGGAGCGCGCGCTCCGCATCGTTGCGCGGCGCGACTGTCCCGCCACCGGCGCAAGCCTGTGCATCGGCTATCGCCGGCAGCGCCGCGCGATCGACCTTGCCGTTCGCCGTCAGCGGCAACGCGTCGAGCACATGCAGCGACGACGGCACCATGTAGTCGGGCAAATCGGCGGCGAGCACGGCGCGCACTGCCTCGACGTCGAGCGGCGCGGCCGCCGTCAGGTAGCCGAACAGCCGCAGCGGCGTGCCTTCGCCTTCCGCGCGCGCGATCACGACCGCGTCGCGCACCCCATCGACGAGACGCAGCCGCGCCGCCACCTCCTCAGGCTCGACGCGAAAGCCGCGGATTTTGACCTGATCGTCGATACGCCCGAGAAACGCAAATTCGCCACGGGGCGAGCGGCAGCTTTTGTCGCCGGTGCGATAAAGCCGCGCGCCGTTGCCTTCAGGATCGGGGACGAAGCGCTCGGCGGTCAGCGCCGGACGGTTCAGATAGCCATTCGCGACGCTCGCGCCGCCGATGCACAGCTCGCCCGCAACGCCGTCCGCCACGGTGTTGCCGTCGGTATCGACGATGCGCGCGGCAACGTGCGCGAGCGGCGTGCCGAGCGGAAGCGTCGGCGTGTCCAGCGTCTGGCCGGCGTGAACCGCATGCGTCAGCACGCCGACTGCCGTCTCCGTCGGCCCATAGTGATTGATGAGCCGACACTGCGGGCGCAGGCGTGCCACACGCTCAGCCAGGCGACCCGGCGCGGGCTCGCCGCCGGTCACGAGACAGCGCGCGGGCAGCACGTCGGCGCTCGACTGCGCCTGCAGTAACGCATCGAGATGGCTCGGCACGATTTTCAGAAGATCGACATCGTGCGCGCGCATGTAGGCAGCGAACGCATCGGGGTCGGTGGCCGTCTGCGCGTCGATCAGGTGCAGGGTCCAGCCGTACCTCAACGCGCCGAAAAGCGACGTATGGCCGAGATCGGCTGCGGGCGTCGACAGGTAGGCGGCGCTGCGGATGCCTTCCGGCAAGCGCTCGCCGACACCGCGCAGATAGGCGTTCAGCGCGCCGTGGCTCAACTCCACGCCTTTGGGACGACCGCTCGAGCCCGAGGTGTAGATCACGTAGGCGGGCCACGCCGGGTCGAGCAGCGTGGTCTCGTCCGGCGACGCGAAATCCGCGGCCAGGACATCGCCCGCCGACGTCCCCGCCGCAACCACTGCGATGCCGTCCGGCAGCCAGGCGAGCGCGTTGTCGTCGGTACCTTCGGCCACCACCGCCACACGCGCGCCGCAATCCTCAGCCTGCCACGCAAGTCGCGCGGCAGGCAGCACGGGATCCAGCGGCACATAGCAGGCTCGCACGCGCCACACGGCGAGGATGCTCGCCACCAGCCCGGCGCTGCGCGGCAAAACGAGCGCGACGCGCGTACCCGGCTTCACGCCGGCCGTCACGAGCTGATGCGCGAGCCGCCCCGACCACGCCCACAGCGCACTCCAGCCGAGCGTCCCGGACGCATCGACGAGCGCAACCGCCTCGGGCGTGTACCGCGCGAACCCGGCAACGCGCGCCGGCAGAAAATCCGTATCGAAATGATTGGCTTGCATGAAAGTCTCTTGGATCAATACGCAAAACTGATCGGCAGTCCGCCCGCCGGATGTGGCACGGTGCCCATCGGCACCCCGTAGATCGCGCCAAGCGTCTCGCCCTCGATCAGCTCGGCCGCCGTGCCGCTCGCGAGCAGCCGGCCGCCTTTGAGCGCGATCAGGTCGTCGCAGAAACGCGCCGCCATGTTGATGTCGTGCAGCACGACGACGACGCCCAGCCCGCGCTCGCGGCTCAGCTCGCGCACGAGTTCGAGCACTTCGAGCTGATGCGCGATGTCGAGCGCCGACGTCGGTTCGTCGAGCAGCAGGCACTCGCTGTCCTGCGCAACCAGCATCGCGAGCCACGCGCGCTGACGTTCGCCGCCGGAGAGCCGGTCGACGGCGCGTCTGGCGAACCCCGCGAGATCGGTCAGCCGGATCGCCTCATCCACCTTCGCGTGGTCGGCTTCCGAGAAGCGGCCGAGCGCGCCGTGCCACGGATAGCGCCCGAGCGCGACCAGCTCGCGCACGGTCATCCCGCCGGCGGCGGGCGGCTGCTGCGGCAGGTAGGCGACCTTGCGCGCGAATGCGCGGCTGTGCCAGTCCTGCAGCGCGCGACCGCCGAAGCGCACCGTGCCCGAACTCGCGGCCATCTGGCGCGCGAGCAGCTTGAGCAGCGTCGACTTGCCGGAACCGTTGTGGCCGATCAGGCCAGAGACACGCCCGGCCGCGAGGCTGAGCGTCAATGGATGCAGCAACGTCCGATCGCCCGCGACGAACGTCGCGCCCTCCAGCTCGTACATCGGCACGGCGTGCTCCGCGGGTGTCCCGCGACTGCCCCGCTCCACTTCGTCGTCCAGCGCGATGCCGAAAGCCGCTGTGTCATCGTTCATGCGTCAAACCTCTTGCGTGCCAGTGAGTTGTCCTGAATTCGCGCAGCGCCGCTCATACCGACATCGGCGAGCCGGCGCTCACATCGTTGGCAGGCGTCTGCGCCGCGAGCTCGCTGCCCTTGCCCGTCGCGACAATCTGTCCGTAGTCGAGCTTGATGAAGCGATCGGCCAGATGAAAATAGCGGTCGTCGTGCGTGATCACGAGCACGGTCTTGCCCTTCGCCTTGAGCTGCGGCAGCAGCTTCCTGTAGAACACGTCCTTGAAGACCGGGTCCTGATCCGCGGCCCATTCGTCGAACAGATAGAACGGGCGATCCTCCAGACTGGCGACGAGCAGCGCGAGACGCTTGCGCTGCCCCTGGGACAGCTTCGTCGTCGAGAACGTGCCGTCGCTGACGTTCACCTTGTGGTCGAGCTCCAGTTCTTCGAGCAGCGTCTTCGCCTTCGCGTCGAGGCCGCTCATGCGCATGCCGAGCAGACTGTCGAACAGGAAGAAGTCGTTGAACACGACCGAGAAGTGCTGGCGATAGGTATCGCGCTGCGCCTCGCCGATCTCCACGCCGTCGAGCAGCACGCGTCCGCCTTCGGGCGGATAGAGCCCGACCAGCATCTTCGCGAGCGTCGTTTTCCCGCTGCCGTTGCCGCCGATCAGATACACGAGCTCGCCGGGGTGGAACGTCAGGTCGACCGGGCCCAGCGTGAAGACTTCGTTCTCTTTCTCGCGGAAGTAGCGATGTGTCGCGCCTTCGAGCGCGATCGTGCCGAAGGCGCTCGCGCGCTGCGCGGGCAGCATCTTTTCCTCGGGCAGTTCCGCGTTCACCTGCTCGATACGTTCAAGCGCGACGCGCGCCATGCTCACGGTCGGGATCGCGGAGAGCAGCCCTTCGATCGGCATGATCATGTAGAGGAAGATCATCGCGTAGCCGGACATCACCGACGGGCCGACCGGAAACAGGCGCGCGAGAATGAAGAGCGTGCAGCCGATGAACGCGAACAGGATCATGCTGCCCCAGCTCGCGGCCGCCGAATTCAGCACGTAGCCGCGGCTGCGCTGCGCGCGCACCGCTTCCACATTCGGCGCGATGATGTCGTCGATGAACGCCTGCTTGCGCTCGCGGTGCAGCTTCAGTTCCTTCGCGCCGTCGAACAGCGCGCGGAAGTCCTTCACCAGATCGTCCTCACGCCGCCGCGAACTGCGCAGATGGAACATCGCCTTCGCACCGATCATGCGCGAGCCGACGGCGCCGACGACGATCGTCGCGATTGCGCACAGCAGGATCGGCCACGACAGATAGCCGAGATACGCGAGGCAACCGGCGATCACCGCACCCTGCATCGCCAGCACCGGCAGGTTCACGAAGAACACGACGATGGTGTCGAGATCCTGGGTCAGCACGCCGAGCGAACGCGACGCACCCTGCTTTTCCAGATGCGCGTACGACGCTTCGCCGATGCGGCGAATGGTCCGCATCCGCAGCGTCGCCTTCGCACGCTGGCCAAGCTGCATGAAGAGCGTCTGCGACAGCGTGCGCGCGACCAGCACGACGACGCAGATCGCGAGAAACTGCAGGCCCAGATGTGCGAGCCGTTCGCGCGACGCGGTCAGCGCCTGGTTGATCAGCGCGACCAGCGCCGCATTGCCCAGACCGCCCACGATACTCGTCACGAGCGCGACGAACAGCGTCCCACGGGAATTGCGGATCAGGTAAAAAAGTAGTGACATGAATTTCCTTCCAGCATTGCGCTCAATTCGTGCGGACTGCCGCGGCTTGCGCGCCGCCGCGCCGCTTGTTGTGTTGTCCGGTCCGCTTCACGCCATCGCGACCAGCACACGGCGCGGTCCGGCAAACGGCGCCCGCCCATGCGACATGAGAAGGTTGTCCAGCATCATCAGGTCTCCTTCGCGCCAGTCGAACGCAAGCATCGTCTGCCGGTACACGGCGCGGATTTCCTCAAGCATGGCTTCGTCGATCGGCGTGCCGTCGCCGAAGCACGCGTGACGCGGCAGCTCTTCTTCCGGGAACGCATCGAGCAGCGACTCGCGCAACTCCGGCGGCAGGCTCGACACATGAAACAGATGCGCCTGATTGAACCAGACCGTTTCGCCCGTATCCGGATGGCGCAGTTCGGTCTGGCAGACCTGTTTCGTCCGCAAGCTTTCGCCGTCGTCGCCCCACTCGTATCCGATCCGGTTTTCCGCGCAGAACGATTCGACGACGTCGCGCCGGTCGGTGTTGAACACCTGCTGCCACGGCAGGTCCAGACCTGTGCCGTAGTTGCGCACGTACATCACCTGCTTCTGCGCGAACAGCCTGCGCAACGCCGGGTCGAGCCGCCGGTAGACCTCGCGGCTGTCCGCGACGGGCGTCGCGCCGCCCTGCGCAGCCGCGACGTCGCAGTAGAACCAGATCCACGCGGGCCACTTCAGCGTGTACGACTGCTCGTTGTGCTGGTCGATCCATTGCGACGCCGGGTATTCGGTCGACGAATACACGCCTTGCTCGACGTGACTGCGCGGCGTCGAGCCGAACTCGTAGGACAGCAGCGGACGGCCGAAGCTCGCGGCGCGCGCGTTGAATCCCGCCGCACCGGCAGGACGCGCGCCGCGCACCAGCACGCCGCCGTAGTGGCGCAGCTCGCGCAGCAGGTTGGCGCGAAAGGCCTCATCCATCAGCGCGTCGGCATCGAGCCCATCGCATTCCACGCTCAGCAGCCGCGTACCGTTCATTTCGATGACCGGCACGCTGCATCCGGCGGGCAGCCACAGACCCGGTTCGGCAATCGACATAGGCTTGGTTCCTCCCGGTTTCAGGCGCTCACCTTGCGGCGCGGCTCGAACTGTTCGTCCTCCGCGCCGTCGTCGAACGACGATGACGTGGTGCGTTGGGTTTCAGCCGCGACCGGGGACCGCTCAGGCATCCGGTTCCCGCTCGCGACGGCCTGCTTGCGGCGGCGGCTCAGGAATGGACAGCGGTCCCCGGCCGGCGTGTTCTGGTCGGCGAGAAAATACTGCTTCCATTCGAGATTGCCCGGATCGCCATAGAAGCCGAGGTCCTGATGCGGCTCCACGTCGTCCCATTTGCGCAGGCGTTCGCGGACCTGATTGCGCGCTTCACGGCCGATCACCTTGTTGGTGATCGTGTCGACGAACACGGCGCGCGGCTGGAACAGCAGCACCATGCCGGGCCCGAGGTTACGGCTATGCCGCTGCGCGAACGACGGACAGGCGCAGACCACGAACATCTGCACGCCGCCGAACGAGAACTCCCATGCTTCGTCGTCCGGGTCCGGCTGGAAGTCCGCTTCGGGGTGCGGGTCCGTATCGTGAAGATGCTGGAGCGCGCCCCAGAAGTGATCGCGATACGCCTGATGCGAGAGCGGCTGCGGATCCGGCTCGAAGAAGATCGCGATATTGTGGCGGCGATATTCGGGCTGGTCCGCAAGCCGCGCGAAGGTGGCCATCGTTGCCGGCAACCTGCCGATGTCCTTGCCCGGCACGTACGAATAGAACATCTCGCCGCGCCGCTCGGCAATGGTGCCGAAGAAGCACGGATACTGCGGGTCCATGACCTGCGAGCGCAGCGTTTCATAAGAACTGCCAAGCCAGTCGGGAAGGACCGTCGCACCTACCTGCTGCCCGAGAATGATGCGGGAGCGCCAGTCGCTCACCTCCCGTTTTCGGTCTTCCGTCGCAGCACTGCCGTTGATTTCAGCCTGCATGACCCACTCCATCAATGACGTTGATCTGTCCGGGTTTCCCCGTTGCGTCCGCGAACAGCGGGCGCAATCGGGCCGAAGAGAACGGTCGGCCGACAATCGAAGGGCCGGTCCAGTTCAATCAGTTATCCGGATCGTTCGTAGATGAACAGAGCTGGGAAACAACTTGCCTGGCGAGATCATCCGGTTCCTGCGCGCGAACCCGCGGCGCAGGCTATGCCGCGACCGACGCGGGCACCGACGTACAGTCGAGCAGTTCCGCGATCCACTCGTCGGGAATGATGGGCTGGTCGTAGGTGCACTCTTCGCAGACGACGGTCGAACCGTGCAGGCGTCCGTCCGGAATCAACACCTTGTCGCCCTCCTTCATTTCGTGACGCATGCCGAGATTGCCCCAGAAATGCATCTGCACGGCGCCGCCTGGCGTGCTGCTTCTGATCACCACCAGCCGGTGATCGTTATGGACGTGAGTGGTCGAGCACATGTCGCGAGGCTCCACGAACGTCTCGCGGTCGATGCCCGGACACTCGACGGCAATGCGCTGGTCGATCCTGTCGGCGAATTCGACGAAGCGGTCGATCGCCGACAGCCATTTCAGCTGCTCGCCCAGATCCCAGCGCGCGCGCTCCGCGAGCTTCTCGCCTGCGCCCACGCCCTGGCCGGTCCGGAACAGCGCTTCGCTGCCGAAGCGGCGCTCCACCTGCCCCAGCGCGCGCGAAAAGCGCGCGACGAGTGCTTCGACGGAAGACGCCGCGTCCGCCGGCGCGGCGCCCGGCGACATCAAATGCGGACACGCCCGCGCGAGCGCCGCCGAAAACGCCAACGCTTCGGCTTCGGCGACGAACACAGCGCCCAGCAGCGCGAACGCGCGGTCCGGACGCGAACCGAGCGCGTACAGCAGGTTGCATTTCGCCATGCTGGTCGGCAGATAGAACTGCCAGTACGAATGTTCGCGATGCGTGACGCCGGCAAACTCGGCCACGCGAGCGAGCAGCGGATCCTGCGCCGGCGATGCGAGGTCCGGACGGTCGCCTTCCGCGACGCTATCGAAGTAACCCGATGCGACGGCGCGCGCGACCGCCACGCGCCGCGACGGTGTGAGGCTCCAGCGCTGGATCATGATGAAACGCAGCCCTTCGGCCAGATAGTCGTTGTGCATGAGCAGCGCGAACATGTCCTTCCAGTACGTCTGCTCGTGCGCGATCACGTCTCGCAACCGCTCGACGTACTGTGCCGCCGTATCGCCCAGCCGCGCCTCGTTGCCGAGGAACGTGAAGCCGTAGTGTTCGAGGAACGGGCGGATGCGCGCGCCCAGCACCTGATTGCGCTCGCCGTAGAACGCATCGAAGCGCGCGAACCCGTCCGCGACGTCCGCTTTCGGAAAGCGCGCCACGCCGACCTCGTTCAGCGCCATCAGCAGCCGCTGGGTCGCGAGCGCGGGCAGACGGCTGACGCGCTCCGCGGGAACGGCCTTTTTGAACTGCAGGAATTCGAGATCTTCCGGACGCAGCGGACGACGGTAGAAATCCTCGTCGAGTTGCAGCTCCTCGACTGCCGCGCTACGAAACGCGTGATGGGATGCAAACTCCCGGATCAGCCCGAGCACCTCGTCGCGCTGCGCGAGGTAGGGCGTGAAATCGAAAAGCGGAGACGACTTGTCCACCATACAGACCTCCACGAGAGACGCCGGATATCAGGCGCAGGACCGCGAGTGCGGCACGCCAGACTCCGCGCGTGAATGAAATGCGCTGGCGAGCCCGTCGACCACCCGGTCGATGACGGTCTCGCGATGCGAATTGATAAAGAAATGACCTGCGTCGATGTCCTGCCGACCGAACGGGCCCCGAGTTTCCAGCGCCCAGGCTGACAGACTCTCCGGATTCCTTACGATTACCTCGTCCCGCTTGCCACTGAGAACGAGCAGCGGACAATCGAGCGGCTCCCGCTGGCGGTATCCGTAACTGCCGCACAGGTGGAAGTCCGCTCTCAGGAACGGCAACACGAGCTCCATGAACTCGCGGTTCCGCAGCAGTTCTTCGGGCATGCCGTCGAGCGAACGCACCTCGTCCAGAAACTCCTCTTCCGGGCAGGTCAACCAGCGCAGTTCACGTTCGCGGCGGCTCGGCGCCTCGCAGGCGGATGCGCCGAACCACACGGGCGAGACACCGTGACGATCGCGGATCGCATGAGCGAGTTCGATACCGACGAGCGCGCCCATGCTATGACCGAAGATTGCAAACGATTGCGCGAGATACGGTCGGACATCCTCGAGCAGCAGATCCAGCAATGCCGGCCAACGGTGCATCGGCGGCATCGCGTGACGCACGCCACGACCAGGCAGATGCAGCGGCACCAGCGTGATCCATCCGGGCAGCCGCGACTGCCATTCGCGATACGTCCCTGCGCTCCCTCCGGCATACGGCAGGCAGAACAGCGTCAGTGAACCGGATGCGCGAGGGGCGTGCGGTATCGCAGACGACATCAGTGCTGCGCCGGTTGCGTGGCAACACCCTGCTCAGCGGCATCGCCGTCCATCGCCTTGCGCAGGCTGAGCGGACGCATGTCGGTCCAGACTTCGTCGATGTACGCGAGACATTCTTCCTTGCGTCCGTCCTTGCCGACCGCGCTCCAGCCAGCCGGCATCGCCTTGTAGTCCGGCCAGATCGAATACTGGCCCTCGTGATTCATGACGACCCGGAAGGTCGTGTTTTCGTCGCCCCAACTCATGTCGAATGCTCCAGTCAAAGCGGCCTGCCCGAGGGTCGGCCGATATCCGGAAAGTTCGCAGCTCACATAACTTTGAATGCGAATCATTCCTGTTCAGACGCATAAGGTAGGGGGTGGATACGTCGTTGTCAAGGCATCGAATGGTGCGCGGCGTCGCTACGCCGCCCACGACACGGCCTGAAAAATCAGATGAATCAGCGCGTTAGCGGCGCACGCGCGGTGCGCGGCGGGTAGCTGGGAAGGCCCACCCGCGAAAGGGGTTAAGACAGGATTCATCGGGCTGTCGCAACGGGTCGGCTACGCTTCCCGGCTTTTCGTTGCACCCGCATCGGACTCAAGCCGCGCTGTCCTGGCGCGCGGACTGGCCCACGGGCTGGCTGCGCGAAACGGGACCGTCGTCGTCACTGAACGCGATGCAACCAGCGCAGCCCTCGATGTCGTCGAGCCACTCGAAGCGCAATGCTCCGACGCCTTGCGCGACACTGTCCGCGCTGACGCGGGGACGCTGCGTGCCCGACGAAAACGGATCGACCGACAGGTCGCGCAATGCCTCCGCAATGCCGAGACCGAGCGCCTTCAGCAGCGCCTCTTTCGCCGTCCAGCAACGCAGGAACGCCGCGCGGCGCAGCGATTCCTCGTTGCACCGCGCGAGCGCGACACCTTCGTCGTCGCTACAGACAAGACCGACAAGCGGCTGCCAGTCGAGCGTCGGGTCGAGCAGTTCGATGTCGACGCCGACGCGACGCGCCGCGGAAATCGCGATCAGCGCGTGCGATCCCGCATGCGAAACGTTGAACGACAGATGCGGGTGCCCGTCGAGCATCGGCCGGCCATGCGGCTCATGACCGAAGCGCAGGTCGAGCGGCGGTATTCCGGTCACGTTGCCCAACTGCGCGCGCAACGCCGCACGCGTTGCGGCGAAGCGCAAGCGGTCCTCGTCGCGGCGATAGCGCAACGCGCGGTCGCGCTCGTCCGGCGCAAGCGATGGCGCGAGCCGCGCCCATGCATGCGGCCCCGCTGGCACGTGAACGTGCCACAGCGCGACGTCGTCGGGCCAGCGGCCGCGCGCGGGCAGTTGCCGCTGTCCGCGAAATCCAGCTTGCGATAGCGCGGCATCCCGGCCCGACGCGTCAACGTTCATCGAGTTTCCCATTCGGCATGAATTTGCAAATGCGAATCATTTGCAATTGTACGCGACTTGATCCATGATTCGGCTATCCGCAATGTCAGGCTCATACCGATGAACGCACCCCTTCCCATCCTGCATGCCGACGGCGAGCTTTCGGATTGCACGCCGCATGTCCGTTCGGCGATCGTATTGCAGTCCTTACTGTCGCGTCAGTCGCACTGGCCGTTGACGGACCCTGCCCCGACCGACGACGAACTCGCGCTGATCTTCGACGCTGCGCTGCGCGCGCCCGATCACGCGCGGCTGCGGCCGTGGCGCTTCGTACTGGTGCGCGGCGATGCACGCGACGCGCTGGGCCAGATCCTCGTCGACGTCGCCGCCGCGCGATGCCCCGACGATCCGCCCGGCGCCCACGAGCATCGCCGCCAGCGCGCGCACGCGGCACCGCTGATCGTCGCGCTGGGCGCGGCGGTCGACGCCGGTTCGCACGTGCCCGAAGTCGAGCAGTTGCTGTCGATGGGCGCGGCAACGATGAACGTGCTGAACGCGATACACGCACTCGGCTATGGCGCGTTCTGGGCCACGGGCGCGGATGCCTATGACGCGCATCTGCATCGCGCACTCGGCTTTCGCGCGACGGAACGGCTGCTCGGCTTCCTGTTCGTCGGCAGCCCACCGGACGACGCGAAGCATGCGAAGCGGGCCGATCGCAATGCGCATGTGCGCGAATGGACCGGACTGCAGGACAGCCCAGCCGCATCACCGCTGCGCTAAGAGCGCGCTCACCAGGAGATTCGGATGGATTTTCAAGGTTCGTTCGCGCGCAGCCCTTCGCTGCTCGACGATTCGCTGCTGCACTACCCCGACGTTGCCGAAAAGACCGTGCTCGACGCGATCCGCACCTGGCTGCGTCCTGAATGCCGCGTGCAGCGTGGCGCGGAAGACTGGCGCACCGGCCTCTCGGAGGCGGGAGTATCGCTCGACAGCCTCCGCTACTTCGATCTGCTGATGGGTACGCTGATGCATTCGACGCTGCGTCCGCTCGACACGCGCTGCCGCTGCGCCACCGATCTCACGCACGACGAGGCCTCGCTGCTGCAGGTGCTGGGTCTGCTGCAGCGCACGCGCAGCGAAGCCGCGACGCGCCTGCTGAACGACTGGCTGCCCGAGCCGTCGGTGGGCGGGATGCTGAAGCTCGTGCGCTGGTTCGCGATCGCGCTGCTCGATGCGGGGCTCGTCATTCCTGTGCGAACGCGGCACGTCAGCTACATGCATTGACAACGCGCCATGATCGCCGACCCCACGCTCGACGAACCGCCCGCGGACGCGAACGACGCCTCGCCTCCCCGGCCTTCCGCCAATCCGGCGCCCGCTTCGCGGGACAACCCTGCTCAAGCTGGTACGCAGGAAGCAGGTCTTGCCGCGCCACACGCGTTCGAGCTCGTCCAGCACCGGTTCGGTTATCCCGAGGCCAGCAGGCGCGAGATGCTGCGGCCCGACGAACTGCTGCTATGGCGTTTTCGAGCCGAGTGGATGGAGCTGTCGCGGGACGCGGGCTACGCGTGCATGTCGAAAGCCGAACTCGCGCGGGTCCGCACGCATCCGAACCGCGCGCTCAGCAAGCGCTTTGCGGTCGGGCGCGCGATGTTGCGCGAAATCCTGTCGAGAATTACCGGCATCGCGCCGGCGGCGCTCGATATCGTCGACGATGTGCGCGGGCAGCCGCAGCTTGTCCATCCTTCCTCGACTGAAGCGCCCGTCACGGTCGCGCTGGTCAACGCGGGCGTGTGGATTCTCGCAGGCGTCGCCGCGTCGCCGTTCGGCCTCGATTCAACCGTGATGCCGCAGATCCGGTCCCGCCGCGTCAGCGCGGGTGGCCGTGTGACCACGTCGCCTCGCGAGCAGCAGCGCATGCTGGAACGGGTGCGTGACCAGGTGCGGCAATCTTGCATCGAACAGGCCGACGCCAGCCGGATCATCGAATCTGGCCGCGGGTTGCCGCATGGCAGTGCTCCAGTTTGCCCGGCCCCGCTGACAGCGAACGGCGCCTGGCAGACCGTCGACCTGCCAATGCCCGATGCGATCTGCGCCGGCGCTGCGTTTTCTCCGCACGTTGCGCGCGTCAATGCATTCGGGTGGGTAAGCCGCGACGGCCGCGCAATCGCTGGGCGGGCGACTGACCTGAGTGTTTGAGACCTGGTGGGCGAGCACGCCAGGGAGACGATCAAGCTAAGTGGGGCGTTTTCGAATCCCTGTCGTACCTTTTATCACCCAGGCTGGATGGCGCGGAAATCAGGGATTTTCGGCGTTGGACACAATATCCGTGCCTCTAATGCGTCTCTACATGCATGATCACGCTCCGGGGAAAACGCATGACTTCAACAGCCACAGCACTCCTGCAACGACTTCATGACCAGAGCCAGGCGGAGGTAATGGCCCGCGCGCGAGCGCAGTTCCAGGGTTCGCATGCGGAGTTCATGACGCTTGCGGACGAATACGACATGCTCGCACCTAGACTGCGCGGACGATTTCTCGAATCGCACGGGTTATCCAGCGAGGATTTTCAATCCTCCCAGGACACCGCCCTGTCGCTAGCCATCACTCCGGAAACCGGAAGGTTCTTGCGCAATATGGTGCTTGCACATGGGCCCGCCCGGATCCTTGAACTCGGCAGTTCCTATGGCGTGTCCACGCTGTACCTCGCCGACGCCCTTTGCACGATGGGCCGGGGCACAGTCGTGGCGACAGAACTCGACCCTGACAAGTGCGCGCACCTTCGGGCTCATGTCAGAACAGCGGGGGTAGAGGTCCACGTCGATCTTAGAGAAGGCGACGTCTTCCAGACTGTTGCCGAACTGGACGGCACTTTCGACATGGTGTTCATCGACGTATGGGCCGACGCGTATCTGCCTCTGTTCAGGCAGACCGAGCGTCTGCTACGCCCGGGCTCTATCGTTCTCGCCGACAACATGTACACGGCCGAAGACGCTGTTCGGCCCTACAAGCAGTATCTTGACGACAATCCGCGCTTTTCGACCTCGACACTGGGCTTCGAATCAGGCGTCGAATTTACGGTTGTCGCTTCCTGAACTGATGCACAGTTCGATCTGAACGAACCACTCCGCGCGGCCGCGGCTTGACCACGGCTGGCACCATGGCTGGCATCACGAAGACGACGACGAATGAAGCGCTTCGATTCTCGCAGTAACGCGCACGCCTAGGTCCGGATGGCGTCGACGCTCGCCTGCAGCACGGCCCCCGCCTTTTGCGCAAACGCCTGCGGCGCTTCGGCGCCCGCCTGGTCGGCGGTCCAGTTGTAGGTGAAGCAGAACGTGACCGGCACGCGATCGACGACCATCTGCCCCGCTACACACAGCGCGTGAAAGCCCTGCCAGTCGATGCTGCCGCCTTTCGCATAGGCGGCGATGTCGGGCGGCACGATGAGCGGGATCGCATTGGCCTGCGCGGAGACACGCTTGAACTCGGTGAGCGTGGCGGGCTTCCTGAAATACGTACCCCTTAATACCTGCCGATACCACTTCACCATCTCGGTGGCCGTGCTCAGCATCGTTTCCCTGTCGTTGATGGCGGGACGCGCGTTCGGCAGACTCGGCTGGTCGAGCGCCGCATTCACGCCGGCCCAGCCGAGATCGACTCCATAAGGCGCACCGGCCAGATAGGAAAACAGCAGACGCGTCGAGTCCGGAATCTTCGTTTCCGTCAGGCCCGCAGCGGCAATCAGCTTGCGCACCCGTGCTGGAGTGACCGACGCGAGCGTCATATCGGTCGCCGTGTTGTCGCTGTGGCCGATCATCGCTTCCAGCACGCTGCGAAACGGGATCGTTCCGTTCAGCCCCAGAAACACGGGACTTGCCACCGATCGAACCGCGTCGCTGATGGTGTCCTCTGTGTCTTCCGTCACGCCGTTGCGGCCGTTTTCCACATCGATCAGAAACTGCGCGAGGATGAACGTCTTGACCGCGCTGCCGACGAACAGCTGGCGATCCGGCGCGACGCCAGCGCTCCATGGCCAGTTGGGGACATCCGCGTAGACGAGACAACCAGTCGTGGCCGGCGCCAGGGTCGCGAAATCGTTGACGGCCGCCATGACCGTGGCATTGGCGTTGTTGTCGACTGGCTTCGCGTGGAAATCGTTGGCACGCGCGGCGACGGTGTGGGTCGCAAGTGCCGAGGCGGCAAGTTTGAGCGCGAGGCGGCGTTGCGGATTGGGCGGCAGAATCGATTGGGCCATGATGATTTCTTCCGATGTTATCCAACGGTGATCATGCAATTCCGGCCGCACGGGCAACCGGTGCGATGTCACTCACACCGGTATCGGGCCACGCGAGTTTTCGCGCCTGTGCGATGACAGAATGCACGCGCAGACAGTGAATGTCATCTTCATAGATTTCGAAGCTGATGCAACAGCCACGAACGCGGGTTCTCCGCGCGGCCTCGATCAGGCAGGAAATTTGCAACGGACCAGCCTTCGGGCGGAAGCCTTATGATCTCCCCTGCAATCCGCCCCGTCCCACGACCCGACGAAGCCAATGGATCACAGCTACCGCAACCGCAACGCCTTCTACCTGCTGCTCGCCGCCGTGTCGGTCGCGCTCATCTGGATCCTGCTGCCGTTCTTCAGCGCGGTCTTCTGGGGCACGATACTCGCGATCATCTTCCAGCCGCTGCAGCGCACGCTCTCCGCGCGGTTCGGACACCGGCGCAATCTCGCCGCGCTCGTCACGCTGGCGCTGATCGTGCTGATCGTGATCCTGCCGCTCACGTTGATGGCGGGCACGCTCGCGCAGGAGGTCGCGCTCGCGTACCAGCAGATCAAGTCCGGCCAGTGGGATTTCGCCGCGCTGTTCGCGAAGCTCGTGCACGCGTTGCCGTCCTACGCGCAAAGCATGCTGCAACGCTACGACCTGTTCGACATCGCCGGCCTTCAGGCAAAGCTCAACGACGGCGCCGCGCGCATCAGCCAGTTCGTCGCCGCGCAGGCCGTCTCGATCGGCCAGAACACGATGCAGTTCGCGATCGGCTTCGGCATCATGCTGTACCTCGTGTTTTTCCTGCTGCGCGACGGCGGCGCGATTTCGCGGCGCATCCGCGAAGCCGCGCCGCTCGACGATTCGCACAAGCGCGCGCTGCTCGGCCGCTTCACCGCGGTCGTGCGCGCAACCGTGAAGGGCAACATCGCGGTGGCCGCGATCCAGGGCCTGCTCGGCGGCCTGCTGTTCCTCGCGCTCGGCATCAAGGGCGCGCTGCTGTGGGGCACGCTGATGGCATTCCTGTCGCTGCTGCCCGCGATCGGTTCGGCCTTCGTGTGGGTGCCGGCCGCCGTGTATTTCCTGCTCGCGGGGCCGCTGTGGAAAGCGATCGTGATCGTCGCGTTCTGCACGCTCGTGATCGGCACCGTCGACAACGTGCTGCGCCCGATCCTCGTCGGCAAGGACACGCGGCTACCCGACTGGGTCATCCTGATCTCGACGGTGGGCGGCATGTCGGTGTTCGGCATCAACGGCTTCGTGATCGGGCCGCTGATCGCGGCGCTCTTCATCGCGTGCTGGCAGATCGTGCACGACGACCAGTTGCGTCGCGAAGCGGAAAAACGCGCGGCGGCCGACGGCGACGGGTCGGGTTCATCGTCGACCGCCGCGCGGCGTTCACGCTGAACCGTTCATCCTCAATACAATGAAGGCGCCGTGAAGTTCACGGCGCCTTCATCATGTCGAACACCCGGTTTCAGCGCGGCTTCAGGCCGTTCAATGCCCTGCTGCCGCCGCACCCGCTCCTGCGCCCTTGCCGGGCTTCGTGATCCAGATCAGCGGCACGATCACGATGAACAGCACCGCCGACAGCCAGAAGATGTCGTTGAGGCCGAGCATCGCCGCCTGCGTATTCAGTGCCTGCTCGAAGCCCGCGAGCGCGGTCGGCCTCGCCACGTTGAGCGTCGATTGCAGCGCGCCGATCGAGTGCGTGAAGATCGGGTTGTCGATGCTC
Source organism: Paraburkholderia phosphatilytica (assembly GCF_003443895.1). Taxonomy (GTDB): domain Bacteria; phylum Pseudomonadota; class Gammaproteobacteria; order Burkholderiales; family Burkholderiaceae; genus Paraburkholderia; species Paraburkholderia phosphatilytica. Next base: position 18,481 of record NZ_QQOA01000060.1, read on the forward strand.
GTCTGCTCGGCAAGCTGCGAGTGATGCAGGATCGTCCGATGGTCCCAGGTGTTGCTGACGAGCGAGGTGCCGACCGCGCCGGCGAACACCCGCACGAAGTTCGACAGGCCGGCCGCGGCGGGCAGCTTGTTCATCGGCTGACCGGCCAGAATGATCGCGGTCAGCGGCACGAAGAACAGTGCGGTCGGAATGCCCTGCAGCAGCGTCGGCAGCACGAGTGTCCAGGTGTCCACGCCGGTCGTGTAGTGCGAGCGCATCAGGAACACCGCGGCGAAGCCGACGAACGCGAGCGTGGCCAGCACGCGGGAATCGGTCTTCGGCATGATCTTGCCCATCACCGGCGCGAGCACCACCGCGAAAATGCCGAGCGGCGCCAGTGCGAGACCCGCATCGACGGCACGGTAGCCGAGATACTCCTGCATCCATTGCGGCAGCACCACGAGGTTCGAGAAGAACAGCGCATACGAAACCGAAATCGCCACCGTACCGCCCATGAAGTTGCGCCCCTTGAACAGACGCAGGTCGACGATCGGCTGCTTTTCCGTGAGCTCCCAGATCAGGAAGAACGCGAAGCTGATCAGCGCGAACACGCCCATCGCGCAGATCACCGGCGAATTGAACCAGTCGAGATCGTGGCCCTTGTCGAGCATGATCTGCAGCGAACCCACCCACGCGATCAGCGACAGCAGCCCGATCTTGTCGATCGGCAGCTTGCGGGTCGGCGTTTCGCGGTCGCGGTAGATCGCCCACGTCACGCCCGCGGCGAAGATGCCCACCGGGATGTTGATGTAGAAGATCCAGGACCAGCTGTAGCTGTCGGTGATCCAGCCGCCGAGCGCCGGGCCCGCGATCGGGCCCACGGTGGCCGTCATCGCCCATAGCGCCAGTGCGGTCGACGATTTATCGCGCGGATACGAGCCGATCAGCAGCGCCTGCGACAGCGGAATCAGCGGGCCTGCCACAGCGCCCTGCACGATCCGCGACGCGAGCAGCACCGGCAGGCTCGGCGCGATGCCGCAGGTCCACGAAGAGAACGCGAACAGCAGGATCGCGGCAACGAAGAGCCGCACCGTGCCCACGCGCTGCGTGAGCCAGCCGGTCAGCGGAATCGCGATCGCGTTCGCCGCGGAGAACAGCGTGATCACCCACGTGCCCTCGTCGACGGACACGCCGAGGTTGCCCGAGATGGTCGGAATCGCGACGTTCGCAATCGACGAATCGAGCACGTTCATGAAAGTGGCCAGCGCGACGGCGATCGTGCCGAGCACCAGTTTGCCGCCTGTGAGCGGCGGCGGATCGATGTGGGAGGGGTTCATGATATTGAAGTCCTGCCAGTGAAATCGAAGGTTGCCGATAAAATCTGACTTGTCAGATAAATGGGCGAATGACGGGATGCATCATTCGCCCTCGCCTGTCAGCCTGCGGTGTGCGTGGCGCCCGCCACGGTGGCTGCCGTCTTCCGTTCGCCCCGCTTCGGCGCGGCAGCTGACGATGCAACCGATGCCGGCGCCTTCGCGTTCGTCATCTCGTTGCGCGCGATGATGTTCGCGATCTCGGCATCCGCCTGCGCGCCGTACTGCGCGAACACGTCGGTGTGGTACTGCGTGTTGGTCGCGGCGGCGAGCTGTGTGCCGTTGTCGTTGCGCACGTTCACGTCGACCTGCATCGAAAGCCCGATTCGCAGCGGGTGCGCTTCGAGATCCTGCTGATCGAGCTGCACGCGCACCGGCAGACGCTGCACGACCTTGATCCAGTTGCCGGTCGCGTTCTGCGCGGGTAGCGCCGCGAACGCGGCGCCCGTGCCCGCTGAGAAGCCGATCACCTTGCCGTGATACTTGACGCCCGAGCCATACACGTCGGCGGTCAGCGTGACCGGTTGGCCGATCCGCATATGCCGCAGCTGCTCTTCCTTGAAGTTCGCGTCGACCCACACGCCGTCGAGCGGCACGATCGCCATCAGCGGCGTGCCCGGCGACACGCGCTGGCCCACCTGCACGGAACGCTGCGCGACGTAACCGGTGACCGGCGCGGGCAGCGTGTTGCGCGCATACGCGAGATACGCGTCGCGCACTTTCGATGCAGCAGCCTGCACGTCGGGGTGATCGGCGACCGTCGTGCGATCGGTCAGCGCGAGGTTTGCTTCGGCCTGCTGACGAGCGGCGTCGAGCGCGGCCCGCGCGGCCTTCACCGCATCGCGCGCATGCGACACGTCTTCGGCCGACACGGCGCCGGTATCGGCCACCGCGAGCCGGCGACCCAGGTCGTCCTCCGCTTTCGACAGATCCGACTCGCGTTGCGCGACAGTCGCCGCGTAGTAGTCGTTGTTCACGTAGAGGCCGCTCACCTGGCGCACGGTCTGGCCAAGCGTGGCCTCTGCGTCGCCGAGCGCGATTTTCGCGTCGGCGGCGTCGAGTGTGACGACCGGTTCGCCCTCTTTGACGATCTGCGTGTCGTCGGCATTCACCGCGATCACCGTGCCGCTCACCTGCGGCGTGAGCTGCACGAGATTGCCGCTCACGTACGCGTCGTCGGTGGCTTCGTGATAGCGCGCAACCGTCATGTAGTAGGTGCCATACGCAGCCGCCGATGCGGCGACGGTCAGGCCGAGCAGCGCGAGCAGCAGCTTGCGGCGGCTGGGCGGCGTGTCGGTCTTGTCGCTGGAAGGTGCAGCGGGTTGATCGACCGCGTCGCTGGTCACGCGGCTGGACGTTTCGGTATCGCTCATGTCAGTGCTCCAGATGTCGTGGATGCCGGCGGCTCAGCGCGCGGCCAGATTCGGTTGAACGTCGCTCGCCGCGGATCCCGCGGCAGCGGGTGCGTCGTGCTGCGAATGCGTTGAGGAAGCGGTGGACGGCGCCGACGTATCGACGAACCCGCCGCCAAGCGCCGATGCGAGCGCGATCTGCTGGTCGCGCCGGTCCATCTGCAGGTTCGCGACGCTCTGATCGGCGCTGAGCGCAGTCATGTCCGCATTCAGTACCGTCAGCTGATTCGTGAGTCCTGCCTTGTATTGCGTGATCGCGAGATCGTCGGCGCGGCGCGCGTCCTGCTCGGCGGTCTGCGCGTCGGTCAGCTGCGCATCGGTGGAGCGGATGCTGGCGAGCTGCGTCGCGACGTCGGACAGCGCGCCGACGAGCGTCTGGTTGTAGGTCGCCACCGCGTAGTCGAAGTCCGCATAGCGTCCCTTCAGTTGCGCGCGCAGCGCGCCGCCGTCGAAGATCGGCAGATGCACCGCCGGGCCTGCGGACTCCATGCGGCTCGCCGCGTTCAGGAAGCGGCCGAAGCCGAACGCGTCGAGGCCGATCGCGGCGCTCAGGTTGATGTCCGGATAGAACTCGGCTTTCGCGGACGCGATGTCGTGCGTCATCGCGTCGACGCGCCAGCGCGCCGCGACGAGATCCGGGCGGCGGCTCACGAGGTCCGCCGGCAGATCGTCGGGCAGGCGCACTGCGTCGCCCGGGCCAAGCGTCGGGCGCGTGATCGCGAGACCGCGGTCCGGGCCTTCGCCCATCAGCGCGGCGAGCTGGTAACGCGTGGTCAGGATCTGGCCGTCAAGCGCGGAGAGGTTCTGGCGGCTCGTCGCGAGATTCGCGTCGGCTGTCTTGCGTTCCACTTCGGTGTCGAGGCCCGTCGCAATGCGGCTAGCCGTGATGCGGTCGATCTGCTCGCGTTGGTCGATCTCCTGCTGCGCGATATCGCGCAGCGCATAGAGCCGCGCGAGCTGGTTGTAGCTGCGCGCGATCGACGTCGTCAGCGTGAGCTTCACCGCCTCGGCATCCGCTTCGCTCGCGGACTGCTGCGACACCGCGGACTTCAGCGCTTCGCGGTTCTTGCCCCACAGATCGAGGTCGTACGACGCGCTCAGCAGACCCACGTTCTCGGTCTGCCACGCGCCGGCATACGGCGGCGGCACCAGCGCGTTACCGGAATAGCGCTCGCGCGTCATCGTGTAGCTCGCATTGGCCTGCGGCAGCGTGTTCGCACGCGATGCCTCGCGATACGCCGACGCGGCCGCGACGCGCGCCCTCGCCTGTTCGAGCGTCGGGCTGCCCTTCAGCGCTTCGTCGATCAGCGCCTTCAGCTGTGCGTCGCCGAACTGGTCGGCCCAATCCGCCGACGGCCAGTTCCCCTGTTCCGACGGCAGGCTCTGCGTCGTCTCGTACGTCTGCGGATTCGCCATCTGCTTGTCGCTATGGATGCCCGCGTAGTTCGCGCAGGCGGACAGCACGGCCGCCGCGATCAGGCTCGATGCGCCGGCCGCGATTCTCGCGATGCCGTCGCGCGGTGCTTCACGATTCGTCTGACTTCTCATTTTCTGACCTATCAGATAATTGACCGAGAAAAATGCCACCCTGCAGTGGCACTGCCGTTGTTACTTGTCGATCTGCTCACCGATGAACTTGTTCAGCAGCCGGAGGAATTCATTGAACTCCGCCTTGGAAAAATCCTTCAGGCGTTCATTCAGTACGTCCGGTGCACGATCGGGGATCTGCTCCGCAACGTCCTTGCCCTTCGCCGTCAGCGCCAGCTTCACGACGCGCCGGTCCTCGATGCTGCGGGTACGCACCAGCAGGCCGCGCTTTTCGAGGCGGTCCAGCATGCGCGTCATCAGTCCGGTGTCGGTGCCGAGCAGCTTCGACAGCTCGAACGGCGTGCTGGCCACACCGCGGTACAGCGCCATCATGATTCCGATGTTCTGCCCGGAGATCTCGAGGTCCGCCAGCGCGGCGTCCATCTCCATCAGGATCAGGTTGCGCGCCCGGTTGATCGCGAATCCGACGCTCTTCGCAATCGCGAAGTTCTCTTTCGTGTAGTGCTTCATCGCGGGTCTCCGTGGCGGTTCATCAGGTTCGTCTGGCTGGTTCGCTGGTTCACTCCTGACGGGTACCGGCGATCCACGGGCTGAACAATAATTGACCAGTCAGATACTGTCAAACAAGCCCGGTGAACACACTGATCGAAAATTCCACCTAATCGGAGGGGCGGCCCGCGGCCGTTGAACTGAACACGTTCATCGCACTGAACCTCCGCATTCAGCAGACGTTCAGCGAACGCGTTCAGCCTTCATTCATCGCCGATCTGCAGCGCGATATAGAGCAGCATGCGGTCGTCCATCACCGCGAGGTCGAGCCCGGTCGCCTCGCTGATCTGCCGCATCCGGTAGTCGAGCGTGTTGCGGTGGATGCCGAGCGCCGTCGCCGTCGCGCCGGGGTGGCCGTCGTTGTCGTACCAGGCTTGGAGCGTCTCGAGCAACAGGCCCGAGCGGCGTTCGTGCGCGAGCAGCCGCTCGAGCGGCAGACGCAGCTGGCGTGCCTGCCAGCCGGGCGTGAGGCTCGACAGCAGCACCGGCAGGCTGCAATCGTAGTAGGAGAACGTGTGGTCCGCGCGGCTGCGCCGCGAGCCGATACGCAGCGTGGCGAGCGCGCTTTGCCACGAGCGCTCGAAGCCGTCGATGCCGTCCATCGCGATACCGAGCGCGAGCGTGAACGGCTGCGCGAGCGCCTTCGCGAGCGTCGCGTCGAGCGTACCGAGCAGCGCGCGCGCCGCGTTCGGCACGGTGTCGCGCTGCACGGCGGCCGCATCGATCGCGTCGAACATCGCGAGCTCGCGGAACGACGTCTTCGCGGTCAGCATCGCCGGCCGCTCTTTCGCGAGTTGCATCTGGATCCGCTCGATCGCCGCGAGCCCGAGTTCCGGGCTCGAATCGACGTCCTGTAGCTGGCACACGATCGCCACGCGATGCAAGCGGTGATCGATGCCGAGCCGCTGCGCCCATGCCTCGAGTTCGGCCTCGGACGTCGCGCTGGTGCGATTCACGAGCTGCAGCACGAACTCTTCGCGATGCCGCGCGTTCTGGCGCAGCTCGCCGGTCAGCAGATCGCGCTCGAGCATCATCTCCGCCGTCACGCGCAGCAGTTCGCCGAAGCGGCGCACGTCGTCCGGTTCGCCGGTAATGCCGATCACGCCGCAGATCTGCCCGCGCACGCTGAGCGGCAGATTGATGCCGGGCCGCGCGCCGGGCAGGCCCTTCGCCATCGACGCATCGATCTCCACCGTGCGCCGCCCCGCAAGCACCAGCTGCGCGCCCGCGTGCAGCGAGCCGATCCGCGCGGGGTCGGTACTCGCGAGAATCGAACCGCCCGCGTCCATCACGTTGACGTCGAACGGCATCACGCTCGCCGTGCGCTCGACGATTTCCCGGGCCAGTCTGGAGTCGATCTCGATCATCATGGACGGCGAGCTTAGCAGGAAACCCGCCGTGCCGGCCGTCACCACCCGTCGCGGTGAAGCTTCAGGCAGACGCGATCTCCGCCGGCCACACCACGCGCATCAGGTTGGTCGAACCCGGATGGCCGAACGGCACGCCCGCCGCGACGACGATCGGACGGTCGCCCGTTGCGAGTCCTTCCGAGCGCACCGCCGCGATCGCGATGTCGACGATGTCCTCGATGCCGTGCGCGGCCTCGGCCACGCGCGAATGCACGCCCCACACGAGCGTCAGCCGGCGCGCCACCTCGACGCGCGGCGCGAGGCTCAGGATGTCGGCGCGCGGCCGCAGACGCGACAGCCGGATCGCGCTCGCGCCGGACGCCGTGTAGGTGACGGCGGCCGCGAGCGGCAGCGTGTCCGACACGACCTCGATCGCCGCGCCGATCGCGTCGGTGCTGTTCGGCGCGCGGACCGGCGCGATCGCCTTCATCAGCTCGCGCTGCAGCGGATCGCGCTCGGTCTTCGCGACGATGCGCTGCATGAACGCGACTGCATCGACCGGATACGCGCCCGACGCGGATTCCGCCGACAGCATCACCGCGTCCGCGCCGTCGTAGACCGCGGTCGCGACGTCCGATGCTTCGGCGCGCGTCGGCGTCGGCGATGCGGTCATCGACTCGAGCATCTGCGTCGCGACGATCACCGGCTTGCCGGCCTCGCGCGCCATTCTGATCAGACGCTTCTGCGCGGCCGGCACATCCTCCGGCGACATCTCGACGCCGAGATCGCCGCGCGCCACCATCAGCGAATCCACGGCGTCGACGATCGCCGCGATATTGGTCATCGCCTGCGGCTTCTCGATCTTCGCCATGATCGCGGCGCGCGTGCCGATCAGCTCGCGGGCCTCGAAAATATCCTGCGCGGTCTGCACGAACGACAGCGCGACCCAGTCGACACCGAGTTCGAGCCCGAACGCGAGATCGGCAAGGTCCTTCTTCGACATCGCCGGAATCGCGAGCTGCGCTTCGGGCACGTTCACGCCCTTGCGGTCCGAGATCGTGCCATTGTTCAACGCGACCACCTCGATACGGCGCGGCTCGGCCTTCACGACGCGGAAGCGCAGCTTGCCGTCGTCGACGAGCAGATGCTGGCCCGCGCGGATCGCCTCGAAAATCTCCGGATGCGGCAGACGCACGCGCGTGCCGTCGCCCGGCGTGTCGTCCATGTCGAACGCGAACGGCTGGCCTTCCGCGATCGCGAGGCGCCCTTCGGCGAATGTGCCGATGCGCAGCTTCGGCCCCTGCAGATCGAGCAGGATGCCGAGCGGCCGGCCGAGCCGTTTTTCGACCGCGCGAACCGCGGCGTGCCGCGCCGCGTGATCCTGCTGCGTGCCGTGACTGAAGTTCAGGCGGAAGACGTCGGCGCCGGCACGGGCCATCGCTTCGATCGTGGCTTCGGTCGAACTGGCCGGCCCGAGCGTCGCGACGATTTTCGTGGACCTGAGCGGGGACGTGCTCGTCGTGGTTTCGCTATGCATGATGATGATCCGGAAAAAGTAGGTGGAAACGGGCCGGCGTCAGCGGGCCGGCAACTGCGGTCGGCCAAGGTGTTCGTCTGGTGTACTTAGCTTTCGAGGGCGACTGCCGAAACACGCGCAGGCTGCGAAAGCGTCATGCCGATGCGAATTGCGGCCGCCACGTTGCGTGCCGTCGCACGCACGTTGAACGCCGCTTCGCGCAGTGCTTCGTCGAGCGTGCACGCGCGCCGCACCGACGCGAACGCCGCGTCGATGCCGTTCTGGTAGACCGCATCCGCGCTCGCCGTCACCGCGCCGCCCAGCGCGATCACCGGCACCCCGTGCTCGCGCGCGAGTTTCGCGACGCCGATCGGCGCCTTGCCGCGGATCGTCTGACCGTCGATGCAGCCTTCGCCGGTGATCACGAAGCTGGCGCCGCGGATCGCGTCGCCGAGCTTCGCCGCTTCGGTCACGATCTCGATGCCGGGCCGCAGCCGCGCGTTCAGCACGGCGAGCAGCGCCGCGCCCATGCCGCCCGCGGCGCCCGCGCCCGGCGTCGTGGCGACGTCGCTGCACAGGTCGCGCGCCATCACGGCCGCGTAATGCGCGAGCGCGGCGTCGAGCTGTTCGATCATCGCGGGCGTCGCGCCCTTTTGCGGGCCGAAGATCGCCGATGCGCCGGCCGGCCCGACGAGCGGGTTGTCGACGTCGCACGCCACTTCGAAGCTGCACGACTTCAGGCGCGCGTCGAGACCGGACGCATCGATGCGCGCGAGCCGGGCAAGCGCCGCGCCGCCCTGGCCGAGCACGAGGCCGCGCGCATCCAGCAGCTGCGCGCCGAGCGCCTGCAGCATGCCGGCGCCACCGTCGTTGGTCGCACTGCCGCCGATGCCGACGATGAAGCGGCGCGCGCCCGCATCGAGCGCGGCGAGGATCAGCTCGCCCGTGCCGCGGCTCGACGTGACGAGCGGATTGCGTTCGGCGCCGGTGACGAGATGCAGGCCGCTCGCGGCCGCCATCTCGATCACCGCGGTGCCGTCCGCCGCGAGGCCATAGACCGCATCGACCGGGCGGCCCAGCGGATCGCCGACTTTCGCGTGACGCCGCTCGCCGCCGAGCGCGTCGAGCAGCGCATCGACGGTGCCCTCGCCGCCGTCGGCGATCGGCATGCGGCGATAGTCGGCGTCGGCGAAGATCTCGCGGAAGCCGGCCTCGATCTGCCGCGCCGTCTCGGCGGCGGTCAGGCTTTCCTTGAACGAATCGGGGGCGATGACGATTTTCATCGGTGGACCTCGTGCGGTGGACGGTCAGGCAATGGCGCAGATGGTACGCACCAGGTCACCGCGAGGCATCGTGCGGATGCACAGAAGATTGGCGCTTTTCAGCGGGAATTTCTGTGCATCTGTACAGAAACTATTGCGCGCTCAGCGCAAGGGTACGGCGTTGCAGCGGGCGCCACCGGATGGCGGCGCCGGGCGCTGCTGCTGCGCCTGGCGGCCGGTCAGCCCGCTCTCGTTTGCAGCAGGTCGCGCGCGTTGCCGAGCATGCCGTCGGCGATCGCGCCCGAATTGATGGTGTAGGTGCCGTCGCGGAGTGCAGCCTTGATCGATTCGACCTTGGCCGAATCGATGTCCGAGTCGTTCGCCGCCGTCCGCGTCGACAGGCTCACCGTCGTACTGCCCGGGTTGCTCGCGCCGGTGCTTTGCACGGCGCCGACGGGCGCCTGCGCATCGGTATTGCCGTTTCCGTTGGCCCGTACCGCGCCGGACTGAAGCACGGCAAGCGTGCTGTTACCGCTGGATTCGATCTTCATGGTGCCCGTTCCCCCTCTGTTGAGTGCTTTAACGGACCAGGGTTTGAAATCTTCACCGTGCCGCGAACCCCGCGGACGCCTCTGTAAGCCGTCATATCCCGCAAAGCCATGAAGGACGGGCTTTCCGGCCACTTGCAACAAATTGAAACAAAGTGTGAGGAATCGCACGCTGGGCGCTCAGGCTACAGAACGCGTCGCGCGGGCTCTCACGCGGGTTTCACGCAGATGTCAGCGATTCAATGATGGAGACGGCATCGCGCAGCCCGCGCTCGGCCCGCATGCGCTCGCCCAGCGCGCGGGCACGCGCGCGCACGTCGGCGTGATCCGCGGCTTCGATGGCCCGTGCCAGCGACCCAGCCAGCAGGCGCCGCCCATTGACCGGACGACTGGCAACGCCCGCGCGCCAGAGACGGTCGGCCCAGAAGAACTGGTCCCCCGCGACCGGCACCACGACCGACGGCCCCCCCGCCCGGACCGCCGAATGCGCGGTGCCGGATCCGCCGTGGTGAATGACCAGCGACGTGCGGGGAAACAGCCAGTCATGCGGCGTGTCGTCTATCACGTGAAAATTGCGCGGCAGCGCCGACGCATTCACGCCGCTCCAACCTGGATAGAACAGCGCGCGGCGATCCGCGACCGCGTCGATCATGCTCTGGAGCAGCCCCGGCCGCTCGAAACCCGCCATGCTGCCGAAGCCGACATAGACCGGCGCGTCCCCTGCTTCGAGAAATGCCGCCAGCGCGTGCGGCGGCTGCCAGTCCTCCGCAGGCAGCATCCATTGCCCGACCGCGTGCGCATTGCCGGGCCAGTCGTCGGGCTGACGCCCGGAATCCGTCAGCAGAACCGGCGACACGCCGTACAGCATCGGGTGATCGGTCCACAGCTTCGTTCTGGGCGGCAATCCGCACACCGCAGCGCGCGCCACATTCAGTTCGTTTCTGAAGGCGCGCCACAGCATGCCGTTCACGAGGTGATGGGTCGCGCGGTTGAGCACCGCCGGCACGTAGCGCGGAGGAAAAAACGGCGACGCGAATGCCGAGGTCGGCGTGATCGGGATCATGCCCACGCCGATCGCTCTCGCGCCGAGATATTCCGCCGCCGACAACCCGGCGAACGCCGCGAGACCCGACACCAGGATCGCATCGCACCCGCTGCCCGCCGACACCATGTCGCGCAGCCACGACCCGGTGTGCTGGTTGGCAATCCGCGCGAGCACGCGGGCCGTGCCCGATACGCTGTGTTTTCCCGCGCCGATACCGGCGCCGGACAGTTCAGCCTGCAGCGTGCCCTTGATGTCGCCCGCCAGCGCAGCCGCCGGGACGTTCAGCCTGCGCGCGGAACCCAGCGTTGCGTGATCGGCAAGCAGCCGCGCTTCGTGTCCGGCATCGATCAGCGCACGACATAGCGCGGCCAGCGGGCGAGTGTCCCCTTCCGTTCCGAAGGTGGCCGCGAGGAATTTCATCAGGTTCGTTGGTCACTTCATGGCAATGGCGACGGCAGTTACGCGGGGTCTCCGGCGTCATGCGTCGCGATCGGGGGGGCGGAGGGTTTCGAGCGCGACGCGCGGATCCCGGCAGGCGTCGCGCCGAGCAGCCGCCGCGTCCAGTGCGCGAGATGACTGGGATGTGCAAAGCCCGTTTCGAGGGCGACCTGCTCTACGCCGAGCCGCCCATCGAGCAACAGAACACGCGCCCGTTCGACTCTTCGCGCGATCACATACCGATGCACCGGCATGCCGAGCGTTTCGCGAAACAACACCTTGAAATGCGGCACGCTGAGCCCGCTGAGCGCGGCAAGCTCCGTCAGCGTCAACGGTCGATCCAGATGACTTTCGACGTAGTCGATCACACGCGCGGCCGTCCTGGCCGCAAGCGTGCGCCGCCGCTTCTGCGGAGCGAACGGGTCATCCGCGTTGACGAGCCGCACCACCATGGCCGTGCACAGACTCTCTGCGTAAAGCGCATCCGACGCGTCGTCTGCCTCGAGTTCAGCGCGCAACGCCCACGCGAGCAGTTCGAACCGCCGGTCACGCAGCTGGAAATGCGGATCGATGCGCAGACGCGGCGGCGCAGGATCGGCCTGCTCGAACGTGCGCGCGACGAACGCATCGGTGAGCCAGACGCGCAGTGCAACGCTGTCGTTGTCGTCGACGCGGGTGCCGTCGTAACCGGCGGGTATCACGTCGACGTCGCCCTGCGCCTGCAAACGGGTGATGCGCCGACCTTCGCACGTGCAATGCACCCGCGACGGCAAACCGACGTGCACGCCGATCCGGTGATGCATCGCCGCGGGCACGCTGCGCGCGCCTGCCCGGAGTCCGATCAGCTCCGCGCCGAAGCCGTTCCAGCCGAGATGCCCGCTCGAACGCAGGCTCGCGCGGGAAGTCGCGAACGGAATGGGCACCCCGGCTGCGGAGGCAGCGTCAGAACGAAAAACAGGCGGCGCGATCTTCATGGCATTCGTGGTGGTCGCAACGGAAGACTCGCCTGCATTGTGCATCGCGCCACCGGTCACGGGTGAGCGTCGTCCCGTAGCCTCGCGAAAATCGTCATCCGAATCTGCTCGGCGCAGTCCGATCGCGCGCTTGTCGCAAGGTCGGCGCCGCTACGATCGCTTCGTCCGTCATGCAAGGAGAATGAAATGAACGCGTCCCACCCCGTGACCGAGTGAGGGAAAAAGGAAGGGTGGATCCTCACGGGCCAACGGCATCGAAGTGCGCAGGTGGA
>NZ_QQOA01000061.1 GCF_003443895.1 Paraburkholderia phosphatilytica
TCGCCTCCAGAGCATGAACTGAACCGCCGTATGCGGAACCGCACGTACGGTGGTGTGAGAGGGCTGAGGGGGTAACCCCTCACCCTACTCGATTCCGGACACGATAATTCTAAAAAACAGAATGATTATTTCAGTTATTTAATTTCATTTATCTATCCGGTGCGGCTACTCTTGCTGCCAACAGAGATCAAATGATCTCGATGGGTGACCCGAAGCAAGTACGTCGAGGCGTCCGTCGATTCGTAAAACGTGGGCGCACTGGCGGTGCCTTCATGGAGACAACACAGCATGGCTTTCAAGCTTGAGCAAGAGCGCATCGTGCTCGTTCTCGCAGTCCTCCTGTTCGCGGCATTCAGCTTTACCGTGAACAACTTCCTCTCTCCCGACAACCTCCTCAAGCTCATCCGGGACGTCTCTGTGCTGGGCATTCTCGCGCTCGGAATGGCCGTTGTCGTGGTCGGTCGTGGCGTCGATCTCTCGATGATTTCCATCATGGCGATCTCGGTCGCGTGGTCGTTCAGTCTCGTATCTTCGGGATCGACGACGCTCGGCGCTGTTGCAGCTGGATTTCTTTTTGCGGTAGCGATGTCGCTGCTTACCGGATTTCTCGTTGCCTATATCGAGATCCCGTCGCTATTCGCAACCTTGGCGATGGGCACGTTCATCTACGGAATCGGGCATTCACAGCTCGTTACAGCGGATGCCGTGTACATGCCCGCTCAGTTTGCCCTCGCGCATGCAGGCAGCGGCCGGGTCGCGGGCATTCCAACGCCTGTCGTTTTGTTTGGCCTCGCATGTGCGTCCATTGCACTGGTGCTCAGATTGACGAAGGCGGGGCGGTTCTTTTACGCCATTGGGGACAATCTGGCCGCCGCTCGTATCACGGGCATTCCTGTTCGTCCAATGTTGCTGCTTCAGTACGTCATCTCGGGCGGTATGGCTTTTGTGGCGGGCATCGTGTCAGCGACTTCTGTATCGAGCATGAATACTCGGATCGTGAATTCCACGCTCGTCTACGACGTGATCCTTGTTGTCGTCCTGGGCGGCGTGGGCTTGAGCGGCGGGAAAGGTGGCGTCCGCAACGTAGTCGTAGGAACGCTGCTGATCGGGATTCTGCTGAACGGCATGACCATTCTGAATATCCCTTACACGATCCAGAACATCATCAAGAGCCTGATTCTGCTCGCGGCCATCATTGCCGACGGCATCTTGAATCCCCGCGACGAGCAGACCGCGCAACAGGGTGACATTTGAAAGCGTTCAAACAGAAGTTCATTCAGGAGACGAAAGTGAAGAGATTTTTTGCAGCGTTCTTCGTTGCGCTGATGGCGTTTCAAACGATGGCGGCGTGGGCATTGAATGGCTACGACGATCCCCAGCGCGCTTCCTACTATGATGCGCTCAAAGGAAAGCGAGTCGTGTTTATTCCGCTCGGAATGGGACTGGATCTGACCCAGGCGTGGGCGGCCGAAATGAAAAGGCAGGCCGATGCGCTTGGGTACAAATTTGAGGTCCGCGATCCGAACTGGTCGACGGAGGCGGGTGCGCAGGCATTGACCCAGGCTATCACCGAGAAGCCGGACATCCTTATTGTTCAGAACCCTGACGTCCAGGTGTACTCGCATCTTCTGAAGCGGGCTCAGACGGAGGGAATATACGTAGTCCAGATCAATCTGAAATCCGTGGCGCAGACGGAGGCCTTTGTCGGTCCGGACTGGGTCGAAATCGGAAAAGTACTGGCCAACCTCGCCGTTGACAAGTGCAGTCCGGCGCACGGTGGTAACGGCAAGATCGCGGTGACACAGCTGACCCTGACAGCCGCATCCAATGTCTACCAGAACAAGGGGATCCAGGACGTTCTCGCGCAGCATCCGGAGATGAAGGTGGTTTCGGACCAATCTGCCGATACGGACGCCAGCAAGGCACGCGCGATCACCGCCACTGTGCTGCAGCAGAATCCGGACGTTTGCGCCGTCATTGGCGGATGGGATGGACAGGACATCGGATCGGCAGCAGCCGTGAAGCAGGCAGGCAAGACGGGCAAGGTTGCCGTGTTCACATCCGGTGGCGGCGAGCGAAGCATGTGCGACAAAGTGAAGGACGGAACATTCTCGTCGTACATCAGCTATAACGCGGCCGGTCAAGGCCGGGATCTCAACGACATGATCCGCTACCTGTTGCAGGTGAAGCCTGCGCCAGAAAAGACCAAGGCGCAGTTGTTCAGCGATCTGACCGTCATTACGCAGGCCAACGTGAACAGCAGTCCAGCTTGTTACGCGCTCAAGGACATCCGTTGAGGTTCGGTATGGAAACAGCAACCCAGATAGCAGAGGCGAGGGTGGACGCCAGCCAGAAGCCAGACGAGGGAAGGACCCGATACGCGCGTTCGGATCTGCTCGCGAAACTTCGTTATCGCTGGCTTCCCGACCACGTTCTCGGTGAGATTCTGTCGAAAAAGTGGATCGACAACGCAGCGCCCTTCGCGTTTCTGCTTGTCACGGTATGGGTGTTTTCGCATCTGCTTCCAGGCTTCTTCGATCCCAGCAGTCTGTCTGCGACATCGCGTGAATTCGGCGAGTTCAGTCTGGTCGTCATGGGAATGATGATCGTGATCGCGGGAGGGGGGATCGACCTGAGTGTCGGTTCCAACTTCGCGCTGGCCAATCTGGTCACGTTGGCCGGGCTCAACCTGCTGAACTGGTCCCTTCCGGTTGCCTTTGCCGCGACAGTCGCATCGTGCGCGCTGGTTGGGGCAGTCAACGGTGTGCTCGTCGGGTTCTTGAGGTTGCGTGCTTTCCTGACTACCCTCGTGACACTGATCATCGTGCGCGCCGTCGTCGATATGGCGCTCCTGAAGTATTCAGTGCCAATCTCGTCGGGCTCGTACGATTCAGCTGCATGGGACTACGTCGGCAGCGGATCGATTGCCGGGCTGCCTTTCAGCCTGGTCGTGGCCATGGTTGTTGCAGTCGCGGTCCACGTCTTCCTGAGCCGCACGAGGCCCGGGTGGCGCATCCTGGCAGTGGGCGGGTCGCGTCGTTCCGCGCACAACGTCGGTCTCTCAGTACGCTCCATGGTGTGCTCGACATACGTGATATCCGGCGTGATGACTGGAGTGGCCGGCTTCCTGTACGCGGCGCGCCTTGGCAGTCTCAATACCGATGCTGGCGTTGGCCTTGAAGTGTCGGCGCTTACCGCGGCTATCCTCGGTGGCAACAGCCTTGGTGGTGGGCGCAGTTCAACCGCGAAGGCACTGATGGGTGCCGTGACCGTCATGATTGTGACCACAGGCGTCATTCGTCTCGGACTGGTGAGCGGATCCGGGCAGGCGGTCATGGGGGTGATCCTTGCGGTCGCGGTGGCGATAGATGTTCGATGGCTGAAGAACCGGGACAAGGTCCTCGGCAAGTTCTACGTTTCACCGACGTTTGTGAAGCTTCCGGTATGCCCGGACACGTCGGTCGAAGCACAAACCAACTACGCGCTCAATACTCGCCTGCGCGCGGCGGAGGCTATCGGTCTGGGTGAAGTCGAGGGTCCGGAAGACGTGATTTTCGATTCGGACGACAACCTCTATACGGGGACGCGACACGGTGACATTGTGCGCTTCCTCGCGCCGGACTATCGGCGCTCCGAGGTGTTCTGCCATATTGGCGGGCATCCGCTCGGTATGGCTTTCAACAAGGAGGGTGACCTCGTCAGCTGCGTCGGTGGGATGGGGGTGTACGCGGTGAACCCGCACGGTGTCGTGCGCAAGCTTACCGATGAAACCAACCGTTCGTGGTTCTCGATCATCGACGATTCGCGCTTCCGCCTCGCCGACGACGTCGATATTGCGCCCGACGGCAAGATCTATTTCTCGGAGGCGACGATCCGTTACGACATGGCCGGCTGGATCACCGATGCGCTCGAAGGCCGGGGCAACGGACGGCTCATTTGCTACGACCCCGCGACGAAGAAAACCAGAACACTGATCGGCAAGCTTGTGTTCCCGAACGGCGTCTGCCTGTCCCACGATGGCCAGTCGATCCTGTTCGCGGAAAGCTGGATGTGCAGGATCAACCGCTACTGGATTTCAGGTCCGAAAGCCGGACAGCTTGAGACGCTGATTTCGGATCTGCCGGGATATCCCGACAACATCAACCGCGCGTCAGACGGAACGTACTGGCTCGCGATCATGGGCATGCGTGGTCCGGCGCTTGAGGTCGCGATGAAGATGCCGGGATTTCGCAAGCGCATGACCCGCAGACTGCCGGGTGACGAATGGATCGTGCCGAATATCAACACCGGCTGCATCGTCAAGTTCAACGACCAGGGAGAGATCGTGGATTCGCTATGGGATTTCGGTGGCGAGAACCATCCAATGATCACGTCGATGCGGGAAAACAAGGGCTATCTGTACATCGGCGGTATTACAAACAATCGCGTCGGGAGATTCAGGCTCGATAACGCCGATCCGGACTGGACGGCGCACGCGAGTTACTGGAGGGCCTGATATGTCCAATCCGTTGATGAATCTTGCCGATCGCTTCTTCGGGCGAGGAAAATTTGCGGTGACCATTCCCGCGATGGATGGTCCGTTGCTGCCGAACTCTCTGCTCGATGCGGCCGATCTCGTTGAACAGATCGATGAGCCCGACAACCTCGTGGTTTGCGGCGACAGGGCGTACTTCACTTCTGGGCGCGGCCTGTATCGCATGAATGACGGAACGCAGAAAGCGAAGCGGGTCGAAGAGTTCGCCGCCGAAGTCACCGCCCTCGCGTCGCGCTTCGATGGTCGGTTTGCGGCGTGCCTCTCAAACGGGCACGTCGCTGTCTGGCAGGAAGGAGAGAAGCCGAAAACGCTCACTATGCTGTCGGATCGCCGCCTGACCTGCCTGACGTCGATCGCCCTCGGCAGCGGAGATGACATTTACGTCTCGAATGGCTCGTCGTCGAACGGAGCGAGGAGGTGGGCCAAGGATCTTCTCGAGAAAGGCGCGAGTGGCTCCCTCTGGCGTCTCGATATCCGGCAGAACAGCTGCACTGAGATAGCGAGCGGACTGGCGTTTCCGGCCGGAGTGATGGTTGATGAAGGGCAACTCGTCGTATCGGAGGCGTGGCGTCATCGGCTGCTCTCGTTTGAACTCGCGGCAGCGCGACGGCCTCGCACGATTCTGGCCGATCTGCCCGCTTACCCCTCCCGGATCGTGAAGGCGCCGGACGGGTACTGGCTTTGCCTCTTCGCGCCACGTAGTCAGCTCATCGAGTTTGTCTTGCGCGAGAGCGCCTATCGCCGTCGCATGATGGAGGAAGTCGCGCCGCAGTTCTGGATCGCGCCGGCGCTGCGCAGTGGCGATTCGTTTCTCGAACCGTTGCAAGGTGGCGGCGTGAAGCGTATGGGCATCCTCAAACCATGGGCACCAACACGTTCATATGGACTGGTCGTGAAGCTCGACCGGAATTTTGAGGTGCTTGAGAGCTTCCATAGCCGCGCCGACGGTGCACGCCACGGTGTCACCAGCGTCGCCGAGTTGAACGGTCGCGCAATCGTCACATCAAGGGGAGGGAACGCGATTCTCGCCATTGATACGGTTCACAACAGGGGGAGCCTCCATGCAGCCCGTCATTGAAATGATTGGCGTTACCAAGGAGTATCGAAAGGTGCCCGCGGTGAAGAACGTCAGCCTGCAACTGCGCAAAGGCGAGATTCATGCGCTGCTCGGAGAGAATGGCGCCGGAAAATCGACGATGACGAAGATGATGGCGGGCGTCGTCGAACCGACCTCGGGCGAGGTTCGGCTGGAAGGGAAGATGGTCAAGTTCCATTCGCCACACGAGGCACTCAAGGCCGGCGTGGCGATGGTGTTCCAGGAAACGAGCCTTGTGCCCTCGCTTACCGTCGCGCAGAACCTGTATCTCGGCAACGAGAAGATGTTCAACCGTCTTCGCGGGCTTTACATCTCCGCGCAGCAGTTCTTGCAGGGACTGAATTTTCCTGTTGATCCCACCTTGAACGTGAGCCAGCTTGGCGCGGCGCAAAAGCAGATGGTCGAGATCGCGCGTGCGGTACATCACAAAGCCAAGGTCATTGTCTTCGACGAGCCAACCGCTACGCTGACACCTGAGGAGAAGGGACACTTCTTCTCGCTGATCGACAGGCTGAAGCGCGAGGGCACCACCATCGTATTTATCACGCACGCGCTGGAAGAAGCACTGGCGATTTCAGACCGCATCACGATTCTTCGTGACGGCGAGCTTGTTGTGACCGACGACGCATCGAAGTTCGATCGCGAAGGCATCGTCAAGGCGATGGTGGGCCGCACGCTGTCGAACGAGCTTTATGGCAAGCCGGGCGGTGGGCGCGCAATCAGGGCTCGAGGACGCAAGATCCTGAGTGTGCAGAATCTCTCGATGGGTAAGCTGGTTCGCAACACATCTTTCTCCGTGTTTTCCGGGCAAGTGACGGGCGTATTCGGGCTGATAGGTTCGGGCCGGACGGAAATGATGCGGGTTGTATCCGGGGTCGTAAAACGCGACCATTTCCATGGAGGGCAGGTCATTTTTGACGGTAAGCCCACGCGTTACCGAATCCCGCGCCCGGCGGTGAATGACGGCATCGTCTACGTCACGGAGGACCGCAAGCTCGACGGCTTCTTCGAAACGAAATCCATTGCCGAAAACATCTACATGGGGCAACTCGCGGGCAAGGCCCACCGTGCGGTAACCGTCAGCCAGAGCGAAATGAAAGTTCTCGCGGAGGAATGGACGAAGGCTATCAACATCCGGGCCATCAATGGAAACGCGAGGGTGGTCGAACTTTCCGGCGGCAACCAGCAGAAGGTGGTGATCGCCAAGTCACTGTGCCAGCGGCCGAAGCTCGTAATTTTCGACGAGCCTACGCGAGGCGTGGATGTGGGCGCCATTGCGGAGATTCATCAGTTGATAAACCGGCTCGCCGATGATGGCCTCGCGGTCGTCGTCATTTCGTCTTACCTCCCGGAGGTAATGAACCTGTCAGACCGCATCCTTGTGGCTCGGCAAGGTCGCATCGTCGAAGAATTCAACAGTCATGACGTCACTGAGGAAAATATCATGTACGCAGCCGTGCACTGATCGATCGCACCTCGACCGCTATTAATCACAGAGGCAAAACATGGCCACTTTCTCGATAGAGACGAAGCAACCGAAAATCGGGCGATTTCTGGACGATTTTGTCGTCGGTGATGTTTACCATCACTGGCCAGGCAGGACAATAACGGAAGCCGACAACATCAATTTCAGTCTGATGACAATGAACCGGCATCCGCTGCACTGCGATTCGGCGTTTGCCGCGAAGACTGAATTTGGCAGGCCGCTGGTGAACAGCGGTCTCACGCTCGCGATTGTGCTCGGCATGACGGTTGACGACGTGAGTTTTAACGCGATCGCCAATCTCGGGTGGAAGCAGGTCGAGCTGCTGTCGCCAGTCTTTCCGGGCGATACGGTCTATGCCTGCTCTCAGGTGAAGGATGTACGCGAAAGCAGATCGCGTCCTGGGCAAGGCATCGTCACTGTGGTGACCGAGGCGTTCAACCAGAACGGCACGATCTTCATGCGGTTCGAACGCAGTTGCCTGGTGCCGCGCGAACCCTCTCCGGCGTGCTGAATCACAGCAAGAAAAATCGTTGACGTTGATACCCCAAGAGGCTGGACCGTGACATACAATTTTTTGAAAGGACTGCGAATCATAGAAAGCTCCGCGTTTATCGCGGCGCCGCTTGCTGGACTCACGCTCGCGGAGTATGGGGCTGATGTCATCCGCGTGGATATGATCGGCGGTGGCATCGACTATGGGCGCGTCCCCCTCGCGCCCAGCCGGCGGAGCCTGTACTGGACCGGACTCAACAAGGGCAAGCGTTCGATCGCGGTGGATCTGCGACGGCCCGAGGGGCGGGAACTGGTGCAGGCGCTGGTGACGGCGCCGGATGCGGACGGGGGTGTCCTGCTGACCAACATCGCCACGTCGTGGCTCGCGCACGATCTGCTGGCAAGCCAGCGTCGTGACGTGATCACCTGCCTCATTCAGGGCAACGGCGACGGTTCGTCGGCCGTCGACTATACGGTCAACTGCGCAACAGGTTATCCCTCGGTGACAGGTGGAGGTTCGGTGAGCGCGCCCGTCAATCATGTATTGCCCGCGTGGGACGTCGCCTGCGCCTATCAGGCCGCATTCGGCGTGCTGGCGGCAGCGGGAGCGCGTCACCGCACGGGCGAGGGCTCCGAGCTACGCATTGCCTTGTCGGATGTGGCGTTTTCGGTGCTTGCGCACCTTGGCGCCACTGCGGAAGCGGAGCTACTCGGACAGGAGCGCCCTGCGGTCGGCAACCATATCTACGGCGCGTTCGGGCTGGACTTCGGCACGGCGGACGGTAAGCGGATCATGGTGGCTGCAATCAGTCTGGGCCAATGGAAAGCGCTGGTCGCGGCGTGTGGCATGGAGCGTGAGGTTGAACGGATCGAACGCGCTCGCGGGCTGGATCTGCGAAATGAGGTGAGCCGCTACGAGGCACGTGAGGAGATCGCGGCGGTCGTGCGCGCGTGGTGCGAAAGTCGTCCGCTCGCAGAGATCAATGCGGTGTTTGAGCGGTTTGGCGTCTGCTCGGGCTTATATCGAACTGTGCGCGAGCTCGTGGAGTCGGACGCGCGCGTGAGCGCGAAAAACCCGGTGTTCGAACATATTGACACGCCGGGCGTGGGAAAGCATCTGGCCGCAGGCACACCGCTCCGCGTCTCTGGCGCCCCACGGAACCCGGTGCGCCCCGCACCTTTGCTTGGACAGGATACGGACGAGATCCTCGCAAACGTGCTGCGACTCGATTCGCCCTCAATCGGCAGGCTGCACGACGAGGGGATCGTGGCGGGCGCGGATAAAGACCCGACCGTGACGTCTGGCTGGTAGTGGAAGTCGAGAATCGATGAGCCGAACCCTCCAGTCGGCGAAGCTACGACACGCGTTTCGCCGGATCGCCGTATGGGGACCGGGGCTGCTCGTGATGCTTGCCGATGCCGACGCAGGCAACGTCGTAACCGCGGCACAGGCCGGTGCACAATGGGGCTATCGGTTCTTGCCACTGTTGCTAGTACTCATCGTACCGCTCTACCTGATTCAGGAGTTGACCGTGCGCCTCGGCGTCTATACGCGACGGGGGTATGGAGCGCTCGTCAGGGAGTTCTTTGGAACGGGATGGGCGTGGGTGTCGGTGGCCACGCTCGGGGTCGCGGCCACCGGCACGCTTGTCACGGAGTTTTCCGCGGTCGCGGGCATCGGTGAGATGGTTGGCTTGTCGCGGGCAATGTCACTGCCCGCTGCAGCGCTCGCGCTTCTCGCGGTGATTGCGACCGGCGCGTATCGACGCGTTGAGCGGACTGCACTCGTGATCGGGCTGTTCGAACTCGCTTTCTTTGTCGTCGCATGGACGGCCCATCCCGACTGGCGAGCAGTTGCAGGTGAAGCTGCCGACTATCCGCTCTCGGATAACGCGTTCCTGTATCTGACGGCAGCGCTCATCGGCGCCGTATTCAATCCGTGGATGGTGTTCTTTCAGCATGCGGCTGTCGCAGCCAGACGCCTGAGTCCGACGGATCTTACGGCGGCTCGAATCGACACTGCGGCGGGCGCTCTGTTCACGCAACTGTTGACTGCGGCGGTGCTGATTGCGGCTGTGACGACACTGGGCGGCATCGCTGCGCACACGTCGCTCGATAGCGTTGGAGAAATCAGCCAGTCCCTCGTCCCCGCACTCGGTACTACAGTCGCGCATCTTGTGTTCGGCGTGGGCGTGCTAGGAGCGGCGATGGTCGCAGCGATTGTCGCTTCGCTCGCACTTGTATCGGGTGTAGGCGAGGTCGCTGGTTCCCGGCGTTCGCTTGAATTGCGCCCGCAACTCGCACCGTGGTTCTATGGCTTCTATGCACTCGCGATTGCGGGCAGTGCGGCGCTGGTGTGGGCCGTGCCCGATCTTGTGTGGCTCAACATCGGCGCCCAGGTCGTCAACGCGCTGCTATTGCCTGTCGTGCTCGGGCTGCTGCTCGTGCTTGCGGGCCGCGCGCTGCCGCAGGAGGCTCGACCCCGAGGTGCGTACAAGTTTGCGCTTGTCTCCCTGACTTGTGCAGTCTGCGCACTTGGCTGGGTCGGCGCTCTTGCCGGGTGGCTCACCAGCATTTGATTGCGTGCCCGTGCCCGTGCCTCTGCGCAGGCGCAATGCTTTCCTGTGATGAAAGGGAATGAAGAGTCATTGTTATCAGCGCAATAACAAACAATTATTCGATGGCTTGTTTATTCACGCGAAGCCGAGACCTAAAGTGACTGACAGGATCGACGCAGCGCAATCGCGAGATTCGCGGTCGAAGTTATTGTTCAAGAAGAGGTGAACTCATGTCAAAGGTTGTTCGTTTTCATCGTGTCGGTGGACCGGAAGTGCTGCAATTCGACGAGGTCGATGTCCCGGCACCGCAGGCCGATGAGATACAGATCGATGTCAAGGCACTCGGTGTGAACCGTGCGGAAATCATGTTCCGTACCGGCCAGTACGTGATCGAGCCGGAGTTTCCGGCGAAGCTAGGTTACGAAGCGGCCGGTGACATCATCGCAGTAGGCTCGGGCGTGAGCGGGTTTGCGGCCGGCGACCGGGTCAGCGTGATTCCCGCATTCTCGTTTGCTGACTACGGCATGTACGGTGAAGTGGTGAACGTTCCCGCGCGGGCGGTCGTCAAGGTGCCTGACGGCGTGACTTACGAAGAGGCCGCCGCGACATGGATGATGTTCACCACCGCATATGGTGCATTGATCAACATGGGCGGACTGGGTGAGGGCGACGCGGTCCTTCTCGGGGCAGCCACGAGCAGTATTGGTCTGGCTTCCATTCAGGTTGCCAACATGGTGAAAGCGACACCGATCGCGTTGACCAACAGCCCCGCCAAACTGGATTCCCTGCGTGCCGCGGGAGCCCCTCATGCGTTTCTGGCGAATGCACCGGATCTGGTCGAGCGCGTCATGGAGATCACGGACGGCAAGGGGGCACGCATCGCCTTCGACCCGGTTGGTGGCCCGGGCGCTCGCTCGCTGATGCAGGCACTGTCGTACGAAGGCATTTTCTATCAGTACGGCGCGCTCGACGCCCGTGACCTCACCGTTCCTGTCATGGACATGCTGTCGAAGCATCTGACGGTACGTGGTTACGAGCTTTTCGAGATCACGAAAGACGATCGCCGGATCGAAGAAGCGAAGGAATTTATCACGCGTGGCCTGTCGACGAAGGCGTTGCGTCCCGCGATCGACCGGGTATTCACTTTCGATCAGATTGGGGATGCACACAGCTACATGGAGGCGGGTAATCAGGTCGGCAAGATTATCGTCTCGGTCTGATGAAGCCGACGGGGCTGTGGCTGGTCCGCCGCCCCGTCGCCGAACTAGAAGCTGGCTTCCGCGCGCATCGCGATCTGCTCATCGGGCAAGCCGGCCCACAGCGAAAAGCCGTCAGCGGTACAAATCGCATTCAGAGTGACGGTATTGCCCAGTAATGCAGGCTGTACGCCGCGATATTCGAACGACTTTAGCTGCTTACCGGCGAGGCGCTGTGCGTAACCAGCGAGCAGCGTAGCGTTCAGCGGGCCGTGTATGACGAGGTTGGGGTACCCCTCGACCGAGCGGCAGTAGTCCTGATCGTAGTGAATCCGGTGCCCGTTGAATGTGAGTGCGGAGTACCGGAACAGCGTCGTGGTGGTTGCAAGAAACGGTTCGTGATGATCCGGCTTGAGGGCCGTCACATCCTGCCTAGGGGGCGCGCCGACGGAGGCCCCCTTGTAGACGATGTCGTGTTCCTCGGAGATCGCCAGTTCGCCGTTGAGCAAGACGTCGTGTCGCACGGTGACGAACACCAGGTCCCCTGAACGCCCATGTTTATGTTCGACGGACTGGATGGTCGACCGCTTGTTCACTTCCGAACCGAGCGGGAGGTCGATCAGGAATTTCACGCGTCCGCCTGCCCACATCCGGTTGGGAAGCGGCACCGGAGGAAGGAAGCCGCCGCGCTGCGGATGCCCATCACGTCCCAGTTCACTTTCAGGGAGGGCGGAAAGAAAGTAGATCCAATGCCAGAGGGGCGGGAGTGGTGCGCCTCTTTCGATCGGTGTTGCGTCGTAACCGATGGTCGCCGCCATCAGGCGCGCGTGCCGAACGGAGAGTTCGTCGTTGTCGTCGGAATACTTTCCGATCCATTCGCGCAGTTTTGAAATGTCCAGATCACTCATACCGTAACGTCCTGTTCAAGTCGCACCGGTGACCGACACATTCGGCCCGGTTTCAGATCGATCATCGAGCCAATCTAGCGAAAAATGAGCGAGGAGACAATCCAACATATCGCGCCGATTATGCAGTTTTTCGGCACGACCCGACCTCTGCGGTTTGAGATATACCTGACCTCAGATATCGAGACGCCCACTGTGAGGTACGCGCTCGCGGCGTTCGTCGGAATTCGGTATCAGTTGCTTCAGCAATTCGACGAGCCGCAGCGAGGCTGGCGAGAGCTTCTGGCCGCGCAGCGTGATCACCGATACCTGACGGGTCAGCGTTGGGCTGGTGATGCGCAGGGCGTACGTGGACGAATGCAACTTTGCGGGCAGCACGACCTTCGGCAGCATAGCGGCACCGAGCCCTGCCGAGGCCATCGAAATCAACGTCTGGGCCTGGGCGAATTCATAGCGCGTCGAAAACGACAGGTTGCGCTCGCGCATGGCGGTGTCGACCATGCCGCGCAGCGCCGTCGCCGAGTTCAGCATGAGAAGCGGCATGTTGGTGAGCGCGGCAAGTGGGATAGTGGATTTGCTCGTGGTAATGAATCGCTTTGGCACGAGCGCATACAGCGGGTCGTCGAGCACCGGGTCGAACTCAAACTCGACCGTATCGATCGCGGGACCGATGCCGAAATCCACTTCACGCTTGCGCACACTCTCGAACAAGGCGCTGGACGTGAGTTCGCGAACCGAGACTTCGATTCCAGGGTAGTCCTCTTCGAATGCCGCAAGAACCCGGGCGAGGCGTGTCTCAGCGATGGTGGGCGAACAGGAAAGCGCCACACGCCCGCGCTTGATGTCGGCCGATTCCTGAATCCTGCGCAGGCCGGATTCGACTTCAAGCAGAGCTCTTTGCGCACATTCGAGAAGCTGCTCGCCTTCCTCGGTCAGTCGCACGTTACGCGTGGTCCGGTGAAACAGGGCGACGCCCAGTTGCTCTTCCAGTTGGCGGATCTGCGCGCTGACTGCGGATGGCGAACGATAGGCCTTTTCTGCGGCGATGCGGAAGCTGCTTTGCTTCCCTACCAGCAGGAACGTCTGCAACAGCCGGAGGTTGAGCGCGCTGAGAGGTTTCGACAGTTGTTTCATGGTCTGACTGGTTCGAACGAGGAAGGAAATTCGCACGGAGTCGATATCGCGGAAAGAGCAGTTACTGTATCGCGAAACTGCACAATCGACACGACAAACGCGATTATCAGTTCACTCGATCGGCCTTACAGTATCCCCAGTGGCACTTGCTCATTTAACTCTGAGAACTTGGGGACGACCTTGACAAATACTCCGTTGCAGCAGTCGATGCTGCCGCCCGCAGAGCGACACGTCTCTGAGGCGAGCGCGCTTGACGGACTACGGGTGCTTGATATTGCGACCTTCGTTGCCGCACCCTTTTGCGGAACGATCCTTGCGGACTTCGGTGCGGAAGTGATCAAGATCGAACAACCCGGCAGCGGCGATTCGCTGCGCCAGTTCGGTACGGCGACCGAGTGCGGCGACAGCCTTGTCTGGCTCAGCGAGGCTCGCAACAAAAAGACCATTACGCTTGATCTTCGCAAGCCTGAAGGTGCGACGCTGTTCAAGCAACTTGTCGAAAAATCGGATGTGGTACTCGAGAATTTTCGGCCCGGCACGTTGGAGAAATGGGGCATCGGTTTCGAAGCCCTGCGCGAGATCAATCCGCGGCTGGTGATGCTGCGCATCAGCGCCTACGGTCAAACCGGTCCGAAACGCGGCGAACCCGGTTTCGCGCGGATTGCGCACGCGTTTGCGGGGCTGTCCTGGCTTGCTGGAGAGGCCGATGGACCTCCTGTGGTTCCGGGTTCGACCTCGATGGCGGACTACGTGTCCGGAATGTGGGGGGCCATTGGTGTCCTTACGGCACTACGTGCCCGCGAAAAAAGCGGCAAGGGACAGTTCATCGATCTTGGCCTCTATGAATCTGTATTCCGTCTGCTGGACGAGATCGCGCCCGCCTACGCGAAGTACGGCACGGTGCGCGAGCGGATGGGGGCGGATACCGTGAATGTCGTTCCGCACAGTCACTACCAGACGCGCACGGGCGAATGGGTGGCACTTGCCTGCACGAACGACAAGATGTTCCATCGCCTCGCGGACGTGATGGACTGCCCCGAACTCGCGCGCGACTTCCAGACGAGTGCGATCCGTGTCGCAAACCGCCAGCACATCAATACGGTGGTCTCGGCCTGGATGGGGAGGCACTCGCTGACTGAAGTCCTCGAGAAAACCCGCGCGGGCGAGGTGCCCTGTGCGCAGATTTATTCCATCAAGGAAATCTTCGAGGATGAACAGTACAAGGCGCGAGGAAATCTTATCCACATTCACGATCCGCGAGCGGGCGATCTCGTGTTTCCTGCGCCGTTGCCGAAGCTCTCGGATACTCCGCCCACGTTCCGGCACGCCGGTCGGGCGCTTGGAGCCGACAACGAGTCGGTGTATGGCGGTTTGCTGGGACTTTCTCCTGAGGATGTAGTGGCTGCGTCCGCCCGCGGCATCATCTGACGTGTAGTGCGAGGCTCCACGATTGCGACCTCGATGTCGCGATCGCTCTTATATAACCGGAAAGATATTCTTAGTTTTCAGGACGAGACAATGAGTACTGCTGAGATGTTTACACCAATCCTGCCCATGTTCAGGCTCGACGGCAGGACCGCCTTGATCACAGGGGCTGGCGCTGGTATCGGCGCTGCCATCGCTGCCGCACTGGCCGAGGCCGGGGCGGAGGTGGTTCTTGTCTCGCTGGTCCGGAACGAACTGGAAGCCGTTGCCGCGCAAATCGCCGCGGCCGGCGGCCGAGCAACCGTGTGCGAATGCGACGTCACCGACGCGACCGCCGTGCGCGCGCTGATTCGTGAACTGCCCCAGCTCGACATCGTGGTCAACAACGCCGGCACCAATATCCCCGAGCCTTTCCTCGAAGTGACGGATGCGCATCTGGATTTCATGAGCAATCTCAATGTCCGTGCGACGTTCGTCGTATCTCAGGCGAGCGTGCGGAAGATGCTCGAGGACCCTGCGCGGCGAGGCAGGGGGGGAGTCGTTATCAACGTGTCTTCGCAGATGGGACACATCGGTTCGCCTAGCCGCACAGTTTATTGCATGAACAAACATGCCATTGAAGGTCTGACCAAAGCGATGGCGGTGGAACTTGCCGCCGCTGGCATCCGTGTCAACAGCATCGGTCCGACGTTCGTCGATACACCGCTCGTGCGCAAGATCGTCGACTCCCCGGAGAAGCTCGACTTTCTGGTTTCGAAGATACCTATGGGCCATATGGCGAAGGTCGAGGACATAGCCGCAGCTGCGGTTTATCTTGCGTCTCCCGCTGCGGCGATGGTCACCGGCACGTGCGTCCTTGTGGACGGTGGGTGGACGGCGCAATAAGTCGAGCGGTCCTGAAACAGTAGCGAGGATAGAAGAAATGAGCGAGAGCTTCAAACGAGTCGTCGTGGAAGCGACAGGTGGACCCGAAGCAATGCGTCTTGCCGACGAACCGGTGCGGCACGCCGGAGGCAACGAGGTGCGGGTGCGGAACGAAGCCATTGGTGTCGATTTCATCGATACGCAGATTCGCGGTGGCTTGCTGCCTGCCACGTTGCCCACGGGTATCGGCTTTGCCGCCGTGGGCGTCGCTGAAGAAGTTGGCGACGGGGTGCACCACGTGTCACGCGGCGACCGTGTCGCGTATCTGTACTTTGTGCCGGGTAGTTACGCGCAGGAGCGGATCGTGCCAGCGGAACGTGTCATCCGGCTGCCGGACCCTGAGATGCCCGCGGACATCGCCGCTGGCGCACTGTTTCGCGGTTTGACCGCCTGGTATCTGGCTACGCGCCTGCGCACGATCGGCAAGGGCGACTCCGCGCTGGTCCACGCGGCGGCGGGCGGCGTCGGCTTGATCCTTATCCAGTGGCTCGCACACCTCGGGGTGGAGGTCATCGGCACTGCTAGCACGGCGGAGAAGGTCGCGCTGCTGCGGGAATTCGGCTGCCCGCATCCCGTGTTGATTCCGGATGAAGACTTCGTGGAGGTCGTCAAGGGCGCCACTGATGGACAAGGGGTGTCGGTGGTGTACGAGAGCATCGGCGTGAAGACGTTTGACAGATCGCTTCAGTGCGCGAAGCGGTTTGGGCTCGTCGCGTCCTATGGCTGGCCGTCGGGCGATCCGGGATCCATTTCGCTCATGTCGTTGCGTAATCAAGGCTCGCTGTTTGTGACGCGTCCCACCGTCAGCCAGTACACGGCGGATGCAAATGATTTCCGGACGGGTGTCGAGGCGCTTTTCGATCTGGTTGGACAAGGCAAGCTGAAGATCAAGGTCGGGAATACCTATGCCCTGCACGATGCCGCGCAGGCGCACGCCGACCTTGCGGCAGGAAAAACACAAGGTTCGGTCGTTCTGATTCCGTGAGCGACACGAGCCTCATTGATATATAGGAGGAGTTCATGCTGCTGAGAGACAAAATCGCAATCGTGACTGGCGCCGCGTCGCTGCGCGGGATCGGCTGGGCAACTGCGCAACGGTTTGCGCAGGAAGGAGCGCGTGTCGCGCTGCTTGATCTGGACGGCGCCGCTGCAAGCCGCGCCGCTGGCGAGATCGGCGACGCGCATCGTGGATACGCATGCGACGTGCGCGATGCCGAGCGCTGCAAGGTAGTCGTGGAAGAGGTGATCGCGGACCTCGGGAAAATCGACATCCTCATCAACAACGCTGGTGTGAGTCAGGCGAAACGTCTGATGGATAGCACCATGGATGACTACGACCTGGTCTTCGACGTAAGTTTGCGCGGTGCGTTCAACATGTCGCGCGCGATCGTTCCACACTTCCGCTCACGCAGGAGCGGCAACATCGTCTGCATGGGATCGATTGCCGCACAGCGCGGCGGCGGTGTGTTGGGTGGCCCGCACTATGCGGCGGCCAAAGGCGGGGTGCAGACGCTCGCGAAAGCGATGGCGCGCGAGCTCGCGCCGGACGGAATTCGCGTCAACGCGGTGGCGCCCGGACTCATCGACACCGAACTGCTGCAAGGAAAGATCACGGACGACGGCAAACAGGCGGTCGCCGACAGCACACCGATGGGTCGACTCGGTTTGCCGCTCGATATCGCGAATGCATTCCTCTTCCTCGCGAGCGACCTGTCGAGCTACGTCACAGGAGTCGTACTGGACGTGAACGGCGGCCTGCATATTCACTAAAGACGAAGTGGGCGCATCGCACGCCCCCGCACAAATACTCCGTATTGGAGGAGACGAAGATGGACATCAAGCTGAAGACATGCCTGATCGCAACGGGTTTCGGTATCGCAATCGCGTTTTCCGCGCACGCCGAGGAGCCGATCAGGATTGGCCTGTCAGGGCCGTTTACCGGCGGCTCCAGTCCGATGGGTATTTCGATGCGCGACGCCGTTCGCCTGGCCGTCGACGAGATCAATCACGGCGGCGGCGTGCTAGGCCGTCAGATTCAGCTCGTCGAGCGTGACGACGAGGCAAAGAACGAGCGCGGCGCGCAGGTCGCTCAGGAACTGATCTACAACGAGCACGTCGTCGCGAGTGTCGGGATCATCAATACCGGCGTCATGCTGGCAAGTGCCCGCTTTTATGAGGAAGCGAAGATTCCGGTCATTACGCCGGGCCCGACGGGAACGGAAGTGACGAAGATGTTCGCGCCGCCTCAATACGCAGACAACTACATCTTCCGTGTTTCACTGCCCGACAACATTCAGGCAGACATGATTGCTCAAGAGGCGGTCGGACGGCGTGGCTATAAGAAGGTGGCGATTCTCGCCGACTCGACGAACTATGGCCAGCTCGGACGTGCAGAGCTGGTTTCCGCACTCGACAAGCGGGGAGTAAAGCCCGTTGCCACCGAGAAATTCAATATCGGCGACGTCGACATGACGCCACAGTTGCTGCGTGCGAAGAACGCGGGAGCCGAGGTCATTCTCACCTACGCTGTAGGCCCCGAGCTTGCGCAGATCGCTAACGGCATGACGAAGCTCGGATGGAAGGTGCCGATGATCGGCAGCCATACGCTATCAATGCCGAACTTCATCGACACTGCGGGCGCCAATGCGGAAGGGGCGATTTTCCCGCAGACATTCGTGGCCTCTGCGGCGAACCAGAAGGGGAAGGATTTCGTCCAGAACTACGAGAAGACCTACAAAGTCCAGCGCATCGCGGCACTGGGATGGGCAGCTCCCGCCTATGACACCGTGTACCTGCTGGCGGCTGCGATCAAGCAGGCGGGCTCCACCGATGGTCCCAAGGTGAAGGACGCGCTCGAAAACCTCAACGTCAAGGTTGACGGGGTTTTGATGACCTACGACAAGCCTTTTTCGAAGAGCAATCACGAGCTCTTCAAGGATTCGTCGAAGGCATTCATGGCGACCATCGCGAATCGCGAAGTGATCAAGGTCAGCGAAAGCAAGTGAGACCGGGAGCGCGCTCATGAACGTCCTGTTGCAAATCCTATTTAGCGGCTGTGCCATCGGGATGATCTATGCGGTTGTCGCATTCGGCTACCAACTAACTTTCGCGACTTCCGAGACGCTGAACTTTGGACACGGGGAAGCGTTGGCGGTCGGTGCACTGGTTGGCTTCTCGGTGGTGGGACACGTCAACTACTGGCTGATGATTCCTGCCGTGCTGATATTCGGCGCGCTATTCGGCGTCGTGGTTGAACGCGTTGCAGTGCAGCCGGCGCTCAAGCGCAAGTCTGAAGGCTGGATCATGGCAACGATTGCGCTCGGCATCATCGTCAGAAACGTAGCCGAGAATATCTGGGGTAAGGAGAATGTCAAATTCCCTTCTCCGGTGCCAGAAGTCCCGTTGCAATTCGGAGGAGCGAATGTGCTGCCGATGGAGATCGTCGTGGTCGTCGGCGCACTCGCGATGATGCTCGCAATCGAGGTCTTCAACCGCAGATCGATCTTCGGGAAGGCTGTTGTAGCCACTGCCGTTGATCGCGGCGCTGCGAGCCTGATGGGCATCAACACGGGCCTCGTCATTACCTTCTCATATGCGCTGTCTTGCGCCACCGCGGCGTTCGCCGGCGTTCTGGTGGCGCCTCTGACGCTCGCAGGCGCGGGAATGGGCGCGTCGCTGGGGCTGAAGGCTTTCGCAGTGGCGATCATCGGTGGGTTGACGTCTGGCGTGGGCGCCGTTGTGGGCGGGATCATCATCGGAGTAGCAGAGACGGCCACAGGCTACTACATCTCCACAGGATACAAGGATGTTCCCGGGCTCGTTTTGCTGCTCGTCGTGCTGGCGGTGAAGCCTGCGGGTCTTTTCGGCAAGACGATTGTCAAGAAGGTATGAACATGGACCGCCCCATGAAACTCCTGATTGCAGCCTTGGTGATCGCGTTGGCGGTGTTCCCCTGGCTCGTGCAAAACCCCTACTACGTTCATCAACTGACCGTCATCGGCATCTACGCGATATTGCTGTTCGGACTCGACATCGTGATTGGTTACACCGGAGAGATATCGCTCGGTCACGCTGGACTGTTCGGCGTGGGCGCATACAGCACTGGCCTGTTGCTAGCGAAGGCCGGACTGCCATTCTGGGCGGTGCTGCCGGCCTCCATGGCGATTACCGCCTTTATCGGCAGTTTGCTTGCGGTCCCCGCGCTACGCGTGACGGGACCCTATCTGGCAATGGTCACCCTGGCGTTTGGAACCATAGTCGGCATCCTGCTCAACGAGATGGACTTCCTGACCAATGGGCCAGAAGGGTTGCAGGTGCTCAAGCCAGTCGTGCTCGGACATCAGGTGACGGGAGTCGATTTCTATTACTTCACGCTGTGCGTGGTCGCGCTGACGCTCGTCGGCGTGACGCGGCTTCTCGGATCGCACATCGGCCGTGCGTTCGTCGCGCTGCGTGGAAGTCCGGTTGCCGCAAACTGCATGGGCGTTTCCGTGCTCCGCTTCAAGGTACTTGCTTTCGTTGCCAGTGCCGCATTGGCGGGGCTGGCGGGTGGCATGTACGCCTTCTCGGAGGAATACATCGCGCCGAATACGTTCAACTTCGAGCTTGCGACACTATTCCTGTTAGGCATCACGCTCGGGGGCCGCAGGACGCGCTCGGGCGCGATCGTCGGTGCCGCGGTGGTGGTCGGGCTGCCTGGTCTTCTATCGGACGTGACCTTGTTTCGCGAGATCACCGTCCTCATCGCCGCTGCGGCGGTGGTGTATCTGGGCTGCAGCGCAGTGCGCCGGCGACTGAAGACAAAGCAGCTGGCCGTGACGTTCGCAGCGCTCGCAGCCTTCGTCGTCTTTGCCTTCACGCTGAACGATATATCCCAACAGCGCCTCACGATCTTTGGCCTGTTGATTCTAGGCGTGGTCTATTGCCTGCCAGACGGCATCATGGGTTACGTCCTCCAGATGGCGAGAGGCTGGCGCCCCATGCCGTTGCGTGACAGTGTGGCTGATCGCTCCGCAGGGGCGCGGCAAGCAATCCAATCGGTACGGAACGGACTGACGGGGCAACCACTGCTCGAGGCCAAAGGGCTTGTCATGCAGTTCGGCGGCCTGAAAGGATTGGACGGAGTGGATCTCGTCGTCGCAAGCGGCACGGTTCACGGGCTGATTGGTCCGAACGGCTCGGGCAAAAGCACCATGATGAATGTGCTGAGTGGCGTCTACTCGCCGAGTGCAGGCACGGTGCACCTGCGCGGAGCGTCGATAGGCGGCCGGCATTCATCATCCATCGCCCTTTCAGGGATAGCGCGCACGTTTCAGAATGTGCAACTCTTCGGCGAGATGACGAGCGTTGAAAACGTGCTCGTCGGTTTGCATCACACCTTCGGTTCGTCATGGCTGGACGTTCTTTTTAACACGCGCCGCTACCGTACCGAAGCTCGTGAAGCTCTACAGCATGCGCTTGCCCTGCTCGAGTTCGTCGGGCTGGACGACGCGGCCTTTGATAGCGCATCGAGTCTGCCGTACGGACGCATGCGACTTCTAGAAATCGCACGAGCACTCGCGCTTGGCCCGAGCCTGCTGCTTCTCGACGAGCCCGCTGCCGGGCTGCCCCCCGCGGCGCTCCCGGATCTCGTCGCGATCATTCGGAAAATTCGCGAACGCGGTATTTCGGTCGTACTCATCGAGCACCACATGGATGTCGTGATGAGCCTCTGTGATCGCGTTACGGTGCTGGACTTCGGCCACAAGATCGCGGAGGGCGCGGCGCCCGACGTCAGGCGCGATCCAAAGGTCATCGCTGCCTATCTGGGTTCCGACGCTGGGCACGAAACGTCGCACGATGCCGGTGTGCTCAAGCACCCAGCGGAACGCGGCAAAAACTCGGAGATCGTTCGCGGAGAGGCGTCATGCTGAAGGTCGCAGATTTGAGTGCGGGGTATGGGCCGACGGAAGTACTGCACGGCGTTTCGTTCGAGGTGCAGAAAGGAAAGGTCGTGAGCCTCATCGGCTCGAATGGCGCCGGCAAGTCGACGACGATGCGGGCCGTGTCCGGCATGCTCCGGCCAAAGGCAGGGGCCGTGCTGCTCGACGGCGTCGACGTGACCGGGTGGGACGCATATCGCATTGCGCGCAACGGCCTCGCGCATTCGCCGGAGGGGCGGCGCGTGTTTCCTACGTTGAGCGTTCTCGACAATCTGAAACTCGGCGCATTTTGCCGATTCGCCGGCTGTCGCAGCAAAGGTGATATTCCGGGCGATCTGGAGTGTGCGATGGATCTCTTTCCGCGCCTCAAGGAGCGGCGTACTCAGCTCGCCGGCACGCTTTCCGGCGGTGAGCAGCAGATGCTCGCGATGGCAAGGGCGGTCATGCTCAGACCCGAGATCATGCTGCTTGACGAGCCGTCCATGGGACTCGCACCAATTCTCGTGGAAGAAGTGTTTCGCATCATCGAACGGCTCAAAACACAGGGCGTCACCATGCTGCTCGTCGAGCAATTTGCTGCCGCCGCGCTCGAAATCTCTGACTACGCCTATGTGCTGGAAAGCGGCCGCATTGCACTGCACGGACCGTCGGATGAATTGAAAGCCAATCCAGCGGTCCGCTCTGCATATCTCGGCGGGCACTAAACAACTCAACCTGAAGGTTTCTTGATGGACATGTCTAAGGGGTACATCTTTGCCGAACTCGATGTCACGGATTCGGAGCGGTTCTATTCGGAGTACATGACTCGTGTAGGCCCTGTTCTCGAACGATACGGCGCCACGTTCCTGATCGCAGGCGGGGACCCCGAGGTCGTAGAAGGCGGCAGAACCGTGAAGCGCGTGGTGCTTCTCGAATTCGAAACGCGACAGCATGCCAAGAATTTCTATTATTCAGAGGCCTACCAGGAAATTATCGACTATCGGTTCCAGTCGGCGCGCAGCCACCTGTATTTCCTGGCGGGTGTAGCCCCCGATCAACCTGCGCATCGTGCGACCTGAAGCGAGGCTCTCATGACGAACATAATTTACGACTACGTGATCGTAGGCGCCGGATCGGCGGGATGCGTGCTGGCCAATCGTCTCTCGAAGGATCCTCGCAACAAGGTGTTGCTGCTCGAAGCGGGGGGCGAAGACCAGAATGTCTGGATCAAGGTGCCGGCCGGCGTGCCTCGCGTGATCGCGAATCCCAAGCTGACCTGGGGCTACACATCGGACGAAGAGCCAGGGCTAAACAACCGCAAGATCATCTGGCCACGCGGCAAGACGCTCGGCGGCAGCAGCGCGATAAACGGGCACGTATACATGCGTGGAACTGCGGCTGACTACGATGCGTGGAGTGAATTAGGCAACGCCGGGTGGTCCTGGGCCGACGTGCTGCCCTATTTCAAGCGCAGTGAGTGTCACTACCTGGGGGCGAGTGAGTTGCATGGGGACCGCGGGGAACTTCACGTCTCGCCGCTCCATGAGCCGCATCGTGCATCGGAAGCCTTTGTCGAAGCTGCGACTCACGCGGGTATTCCAAGGAACCATGACTTCAATGGGGTCACGCAGGAAGGCGTGGGTTATCTGCAGTTCACCATTCATCAAGGGCAGCGGGACTCCGCTGCGGCCGCTTTTCTGCGGCCGGTGCGCAACCGACCGAACCTGTCCGTCGAAACTGGCGCACTGGCCGAATGTATCGTGCTTGAAGGACGCCGGGCCACGGGCGTGAGGTATTCAGTGGGTGGCATTTCGCGGCAGGCGGCCGCGCGCCAGGTGATCGTATCGGCGGGCGCAGTCAATTCCCCGCAATTACTGATGCTGTCTGGAATCGGTCCTGTGGAGGAACTGCTTTCGAATGGAATCTCGGTAAGGCACGCCCTACCGGGTGTCGGCCGTAACCTTCAGGATCATATCTACGCTCATTGTCTGGCGAGCGTCGACCCTTCGTTTTCGATCAACAAGATGATCGCCAGCAACTGGCGCATGATTCCTGACGTGCTCCGCTACATGACTTCGAGACGCGGATTGCTCACCTCGGCCGCGGCGCAGGTCGGAATGTTCCTCCGTTCAGGAGCGCACACGAAAGTGCCAGACCTGCAGGTGCAAATGCGGCCTTTCAGCATGATCAGCAAGGGCGGCATGTACAAAGCCGAGAGCGCACCCGCGGTGACGGCGTCTTGTACCTTGCTTAGACCCTACTCAACCGGATCCGTCTCGCTTCGTTCGCGTGATCCGCGAACGGCGCCGAGGATGGTCGCAAACTATCTGTCGGATAGCCGCGATGTGCAACCGTTGATCGAAGGCATCCGGGTGATCCGCAGGATCTTTGAGCAGGCTCCGTTCCGTGAACATTTTAAAGGTGAGGTACTGCCCGGCAGCCGGTTTCAGACCGACGAACAGCTCTCGGAATATCTGCGCGCGAGCGCACAGTCGATGTACCACCCCGTTGGTACTTGCAAAATGGGCAATGATCGGGACGCCGTGGTCGACCACGAACTTCGGGTGCGGGGAATCGAGGGGCTGAGAGTCGTCGATGCGTCTATCATGCCGCGCATTCCATCCGGGAACACCAATGCACCGACGATCATGATCGCGGAAAAGGCGGCGGACATGATTCTTGCGGACTCCAATACCGCTTTCTCTGGAATTCCTGGGCAGGCGGCCTAAAGCCAGATGTCCTCCGCAGCTGGCGGAGGACGACATGGATGATGAATATCGCAGGAGGTTTTCGCTATGTCAGAAACGCGTGGAATGCGTCACTCGTTGGAAGAGTCGGGTGACATGGTTGAGGAGCGCAACTTGCGGAAGCTGTGCGTCACGGAGTCAATGGACGCCACGGATACTGCGGGAGCGACGCTAAGTCTTGATGACTGGATGAGTAGTTCACTGCCATTTACATGTACCGAATGGTGAGGCGAACCGATGCCGTAGCGTAAAAAATCTGTCTCGCCCGAAAACCAGAGGGCACCACCATTTGCTCACTGGCGAGGGCACCTCGCCAGTCGCGCTTACAGAATTCCACTGCGAAGGTACTCAAGGCATAAAAAATGACGACAAAAAAACCGGCTCAACTCTCCGTGAGGGCGCGCATTTTTATCCTGGTCCTTGTGTCTATCGTGGGATTGGCGATACTGAGTGGATCGGCACTTATACGTGTCAAGCAAAGAGTCATTCAGGGGCGTCAGGACAAGCTCCATACTGTCGTCGACCTCGGCGTCGGCATCATGAATTATCAATATCAGCTTGCACAGGCCGGCAAGAAGACCGAGGCTGATGCAAAGCAATCCGCACTCGAAGAGCTTGCATCTCTACCCTATAGCCGAAACGGCGCATTCTTTGGCTACGACCGAAATGGCATACAGATTCTGGCGCCCGAGTACCCTCAATTGATAGGAAAGGATCTGTCGCAGTTGAAGGACGCGCAAGGCACGATGGTCGTTCAGGACATGATGGCCGCAGCGCGCGGAGGTGGCGGATTTTCGCACTTCTGGTATCCGAAGCCCGGAGAGCAGGTACCGAAAGAGAAATTGACCTATTCAGCACAGTTTTCACCTTGGGGTTGGGTGCTGGTCGCGGGACTCTACATCGATGACGTGGACGCCGACTTCTACTCGGATCTCCTGAAACTTGGAAGTGAGGCCGTTGTTTTGCTGCTTGTTCTTCTCGTAGTCGGGTGGCGGATTACGGGCAGCATCATGCAGACCTTAGGTAGTGAACCTGCATATGCCGCGAACGTAGCAATGCTGCTTGCAAGGAACGATTTGACGTGTGACGTTGAGCTAAAGCCGCGAGATCAATCGAGCTTGCTGTACGCACTCAACGAAACGGTCAAAAATCTAACGGCGACAGTGTCTCGAATCCAGATTGCAAGTTCGGCTGTGGCCAGCGCTTCTCAACAGATCGCGGCTGGAAACTCAGATCTATCGGCCCGGACAGAGGAACAAGCCGCATCGCTGGAAGAAACCGCGGCCAGTATGACGCAGTTGGCCGAGGCGATAAAGCAGAACGCAGACAATGCGGGACACGCAAATATTCTGGCGACCCGGGCGACGGGTATGGCCGATGCGGGCAATGAAGCCGTCCAGCACATGGTCGCTACGATCGAGAGAATCAGCGGCAGTTCCACAAAGATTTCCGAAATCACTGGTGTAATCGAAAGCATTGCATTCCAGACGAATATCCTCGCTTTGAATGCGGCAGTGGAGGCCGCACGTGCAGGCGAACAGGGACGAGGGTTTGCCGTTGTCGCGAGTGAAGTGCGTGGCCTCGCGCAACGCTCTGCGACAGCAGCTGGGGAAATCAAGCAGTTGATCGGCTCGTCGGTCGAGATGATTCAGCACGGCGCGAAACAGGCAGCAGAGGTGGGTTTGACGATGGGGCAGGTCAAGCAAGCGATTAAGCAAGTTTCCGATTTCGTCGGCGAGATTGCGGCGGCATCTGAGGAACAAAGCCGCGGCGTTGAACAAGTGAATCAGGCGGTGTCACAGATGGACGAGGTGACGCAGCAGAATGCGGCCCTCGTCGAGCAGGCTGCGGCTGCTGCGCACTCGCTCGAACAGCAAGCGAAAGATCTAAATGATGCGGCCTCGGTATTCAGGTTGGTCGACACGGTGTGATTTGGTCAGCAAGATTTCACGCAACATGTGTCCAATTTTTAAGGATGAGATGTGATTAGCTTCCTCCCGGAAACACTGCATTAGAAGTTTGCGGGTTTACCCTAACGCCGACGCCTCTTATTCTGATATCAACCGTTGCAGACAACCGATGTCGCGGTGATTTCCGAAACTACATTCGAGGTGTCGAGTATGAATTCTTCTCTCAGAGCTATTGCCGTTACTGTCGCTTTGGCGATTCCAAGCTTGTCGTTTGCGCAATCGAACCAACCGCTCACACGCACCGAGGTGCGTGCGCAGCTCGTCCAACTCGAACAGGCTGGCTATCGTCCTGCGCCAGGTCAAAATCCTCATTACCCGGATGACATTCAGGCGGCCGAAGCGCGCGTTGCCGTGCAAGCCCAGACGATCGGGAACGTGAGCGGATACGGTACGCCGTCAACGGGTTCGCTCGAATCTGGTTCGCGCAATGCAGTCGCGCAAGGTGGTGTGACGTCGCTCTATAAGGGCCATTGAAGTACGACGCGCCGATGCCGATCCTCGTCAATCGACTTGCATGAAATCTGCCGTGGGCCGACTTCACCGCCGCGCCAGGTGTATGCCCGCCAGCATGCAGCGCACAGAGCCGCCCGCGAGCTCGATGGTCGGCACGTCAAGGGGCAGCAATCGAGCAGAGCGCTCGATCAATTCGCGCTGGCGATGTGTTAGACAATCGTACGCACGCCGCGACAGTGCGAGCACACGTCCATCGTGGCCGGACAGTTCAAGAGCGTTGCCCGCAAAGCTGACGATCTGCGAATTTTCAAGCGCAATGACCGAGCGACCTGTTTCCACGAGCCGCTGACGTACTTTCTCGCGTTGGTT
The DNA here is from genome assembly GCF_003443895.1 of Paraburkholderia phosphatilytica. GTDB lineage: Bacteria > Pseudomonadota > Gammaproteobacteria > Burkholderiales > Burkholderiaceae > Paraburkholderia > Paraburkholderia phosphatilytica. The sequence goes on from NZ_QQOA01000061.1 coordinate 27,190, forward strand.
GGCGTCCACGATCAGATCGAGACCGACGAGAGCGAACGCCGTGGCGACGCTCATCATCACATTGGTGTGATAGATCGGCCGACCGCTTTCATCGGCAGTATCGAAGCAGATCGGCTCGAAGTTGAAGTGCGTGCAAAACCTTTCGAGCACAACCGGATCGGCGCGGAGCGAACGCGCGGTATATGCAATGCGGCCGATGTGGTCGAGCACAATCGCTCCTGTTCCCTCTAGGAAGACATCGTCGTATTCAAGTCCGGAATAATCGATGACGTCTTGCACACGGTACTCGCTTTTCAGCGATTCGATGACGTCGGTCCGCCGTTCGCGCCGGCGACTGGGGTTATACATGGGGTAGAGGGCGATGTGTCCGCCGGAATGGGTAGAGAACCAGTTGTTCGGAAACACCGAGTCAGGAGTGTCGTGCTCGCCTTGATCGTCGAACAGGTGGACACGTACGCCCGCGTCGGATAGAGCGTGCGCAGCGGCCGTGACTTCGTCACGGGCCGTTGCGGCCAGTTCGCCGCGTTGTGCTTCGCTGTCTACCGGGGCTGCACGCTGAAACGCGTTGTCCTCAGCGGTGTCGGGGTTGGGAAAAAAGCGATGCGGCCGGATCATCACGACAGCGGGCGGTGCCTGAATGGAGGCGTGGTTCATAGGCGTTAGCACAAGGCAGAGAACATGACGTTGCAGTGCACGGTAGCCGCTTAACGGGCAAAAGCGGGGAAATTGGCATGGACAGGTGCCGCGCCTGTTCTGTGCGTACTCGATTCACCGACCAACGCGAACAGGTTTTTGGGGTCCGTCGCAGGCGGAATCAGTGAAATGTCGACGCCGGCGTCATGCTCCTGCGCAAGCGCGTACAGGTGGCGCAACGCGGAGTAATCTTCAAGCGCGAAGCCAACGGAGTCGAACACCGTGACCTGTGCCGCGTTTTCACGGCCGATTGCTTCGCCTTGCAGCACACGCCAGAGTTCGATAACCGGGAAGTCTTCTGGCATTTGCTGGATGTCGCCTTCGATGCGGGTCTGTGGCTCATATTCGACGAACACGCGGCTTGCTCGCAGCACGTCGGCGTGCAACTCTGTCTTCCCCGGGCAATCTCCACCTACCGCGTTCAGATGCATACCGGGTTCAAGCATGTCGGGGGTGATGATGGTGGCGTATGCCTTGTCTGCCGTCACCGTTGTCACGATATCGGCTCCGCGCACCGCTTCGGCGATTGACCCGGCGCGGACGATCTTGAGTGCCGGCATGGTCGACAGATTGCGCACGAGCTTGTCCGTCGCGGCTTTGTCAATGTCGAAGACGCGGATTTCATCGATGCCGAGCTGAGTGTGAAAGGCGATCGCCTGAAATTCGCTTTGCGCGCCATTGCCGATCAGCGCCATCCTGCGTGATTCGGGGTGGACGAGGGCGCTCGCCGCAAGGATCGAGGTGGCCGCGGTGCGCAACGCCGTGGTGAGCGTGAGTTCCGCGAGCAGCAGCGGATAGCCGGTATCGACGTCGGCCAGCGCGCCGAACGCCATGACGGTGTGAATGCCGCGTTCAGTGTTGACCGGGTGACCGTTCACGTACTTGAAGCCGAAGAGCCTCGAGTCTGCGATTGGCATGAGCTCGATCACGCCTTCTGGCGAATGGCAGGCGATGCGTGGCGATTTGTCGAATTCGCCCCATCGAAGGTAGTCAGCCCGTAAGGTGTCAACGAGCTCGCTGAGAAAACGAGCGACGCCGGTGCGCGCAACCAATCGACTGGTAGCGGGAACGTCGAGAAAGCGGGTCATGTCTGTCTCCTGTGGTGGAAGCGGCGTCTTGCGCCACTCGATGGGAGCCATTATTTCCGTGAGTGCAGCTAACATAAAGCCGGCAAGGTGAGCAAAAACGCCGATAAAATGAGCAAATTGACGGAATTACATGGCAATCTGTTCAGTCGGGGTGCGTCCGGCCCAGAGAAACGGTTACCTTAGCGGTGTGAGCGTCATTGGCGTGTACGGGGAGAAGACCACATGATCAATCTGGATGACGTCGACCGTCAGCTCATCGCACTGCTGCGCGATAACGCGCGCTCGTCTGTCGTCACGCTGGCGAAGCAGTTGAGAGTGGCGCGGGCGACGGTGCAAAACCGTCTAACCCGGCTCGAAATGAGCGGTGTGATCGTCGGCTACACGATTCGGCTAAAGCCTGCAGTCGAGAAGCACCGCATCCGGGCGCTGATGTCGATCGTTGTGGAGGGTAATCGGGCGGCCGAAATCGTCAAGGTGCTGCGCGGTCATCCGAACGTCGCGAAGATTCACAGCACAAATGGACGCTGGGATCTGGTTGCTGAACTGCAGGCGGATTCGCTGGAAAACTTCGATCGTGTTCTCGGTGCGATTCGTTTGATTGACGGCATTGTCAATACGGAAACCAGCATCCTGTTGTCCACTCACAAGGCTTGATCGACGGCGGTCACCGTGGCTAGGGAAGGTCTGCACAACTCGTTTTCAGAGCGCCGACCTCTTGCCACTTGAACCGAGTTGGCCATGAGAATCTGCCGACAGGTTGGTCGTCCG
>NZ_QQOA01000062.1 GCF_003443895.1 Paraburkholderia phosphatilytica
AATTGGCGATTCCGCCGGGCAATGGCAGCTAGGGCCCAATCGTGCGAGTAGATCGTCCGTCAGGTTCAGGGTGTAAAGCTGCCAACCGAATGGCAGATCCTTCAAATCTCTGAACGGCCGATTGTGGCCGTTCTCTGCCGGATACGGATGTCGCCTCTCGCGCCCAGCGGTTCTTTCCCTGATTGCGCAGTTAATCAATGCAGAGTTGTCTCGTTTGCGAGACAGCAATGCTTGTACTTGCGGCCACTACCACACGGGCACGGTTCATTGCGCCCGACCTTGCGACCGTCCCGGCGCATGGGAAGATAAGCCGGAAGGCTTGCGAGCGCTCGCCGGTGGGGCTCGAAGTAACGGTAGATATGGGTCAGCCCCGCGATCATCGTCTGCAACAGTTCCTCGCGCTTTTCCGGAGGAATTGGCGGGGGGCGCATCTGCGGGTCGGGGTCGTGTTCATGATGCAACATCATGATCGGCAGCATGGGCCCGCCGTAGTCCTCGTCGTCGATGAGCTCGCCCCAACTCGCCGGACGTGTCTCGACGCCGCGCATGAAGCCGTGGGCCCAATCGTTACCGGGTGCGATGCCATCGTCTCCTTCGAGAAGCACGGGCAGATACACGTCCGGCTTGTCCAAGGTGTGGAGCAACCCGGTCGCGATCGTGTTCCAGTGACGCATGAGCAGGCCCATGATCTCGGCAGTCTGCGCGCCACTCTGGAACGCGAAATCCTCGCCCCATATCTGGGGCAGATACTCGCTCGGCGACACCATGTCGGGTCCACAGATCAACGCCGCAAAGTAACCGTCGACCATTTCGATGTTCATCGCGCTCGGACCAATGGCATCGAGAACTCCAGAAACGCGAGCGAACTCGTCATCGGTAAGCGGCTGATCGGTGGTCCGGTTCACAACAGGCCTGTATGTTCATGGGTGTTCAAGGGAGGGGCGGCACCCTGCTTCCTGACGAAGCCGGGCGATCGCGAGTCAACCGGCGTCAATCGGATTCGCGTTGCCGATCGATTATATGCCGTCGGCCTCGCCGGGTATCGCCACGGGCTCGATGTGCCCTGATGTGGATTGGGGCGCACGCGGACTGGACAGTTGAGTCTCCGGTACGGGGCGCAACGGCCTGAACTTGCCGGCCGGCAGCTTCTGACTTTGCCGCCACACGTAGTCGCCGGTCAGGTTGACGTGTGCCCATCCCAGCGGCAAAAGATAAGGCAGCAAGGCGACGCGTGACCGCCCCCTCGCGTGCATCGTCTGCATCGCCTGCATCGCGCGCTCGGGATAGACTGTGTTCCAGTGTTGGCACCGTCGTCAGGCTGAACGCGAAAACGGCGTCGATTGCCGTGACAGGGTCCAAAGGACACTGGCGCGTCCCATATGGATTCTTGCGGAAAATCGTGGATATCTGATCGAAGTCCTGTCAACACGGGATGCGCTGACGGGTACGATTGGTACTTGGTGATCGCTTTCTGCGAACGCTGAACCGGCAAAAAGGGTGCGCTTTTCAGCACGTAAGGACCCTGTTCTTTCTTCAAAACGGCGGGCCGCCCAGGACGGGCGACAACGACGCAGCAGATGTGCCATGCTCCCATTCGATCGTCGAGCCGTCTCCGTAAGCAGCACCAAGAAAGCGGCGCGAGTTCGACGACCTGGTCATGCCTCACTGTCCGCACAGGCGCAGCATCGCCTCCGGGTAGCGGGCACCCTGGATGACGATGTTGGCCCGCTGAATCTCATCGAGGTCAGCCTGTTCGAGTGTAACGTTCGAGGCACCAATGTTTTCCTCGAAGCGCTCGAGCTTGCACGTGCCGAACAGCGGTACAATCCACGGCTTTTGCGCCAGCAGCCAGGCTAGGGCGACCTGCGCCGGCGTGGCGCTGTGCTTCTCACCGATCTTTCGGATAAGGGCAACCAGCTTCTGGCTGGCGAGTGTTCACGCGCCCACAGGGTCTTTCGGATGTGACGAAGGGCGATTTCGGCGGCATGCTCAACGATCCGGAACTGCTGACGACGACCGCACGGCCCTATGTCGATCCCGAATGGGGTCATCGGCTCGACATGTATTGTCAGGTCGAGCCCAAGGAAAGCGGCATTGTGAGCCGCTTCCTGTCCGGCGCGAAACCCTGATTCCCGCGCGACGCTTTCAGGCAGACGTGCTTACATCAGCGCCGTCAGCACGCCCACCGTGCGCTCGGTCGCGCCGCGATGCCGCGCGGCAAAAGCCGATGCTGCCCCGCCCATCGCGACTCGGCGCGCGCGGTCGTCGAACAGTTCGCGCAACACCCGGCCGAGCTCTGCCGGATCCTTCACCTGTACCGCGGCGCCGGCGGCGACCGCGTCGCGCGTGGCCTGCGTGAAGTTGAACACGTGCGGTCCGATCAGCACGGGCGTGCCGATCGCGCACGCCTCGATCAGGTTCTGACCGCCCAGCGGCAGCAGACTACCGCCGATGAACGCGACGTCCGCCGCGGCGTAAAACGCGCCCATCTCGCCCATCGAGTCGCCGAGCAGCACGCGCACGTCCTGCGGCAGCGGCGGCAATTCGAGTTGCACGGACGGCGTGGTGGCCGCCGGCGCCCAGTTCGAACGGCGTTCGACCCGCAACCCGGACTTCGCAACCAGCGCGGCGACTTCGTCGAACCGCTGCGGATGACGCGGCACGAGCAGCAGCAGCGCATCGTCAAGGCCGAGCGCGGCGAACGCCTGCAGCACGAGTTCTTCTTCGCCTTCTCGCGTGCTTGCCGCGACCCACACCGGCCGCGTGCCAATCGCCGCGCGCCATGCATGACCGCGCGCGGCGAGTTCGGGCGGCGTCGACATGTCGAATTTCAGGTTGCCGAGCACCGCGACGTTGCGCGCGCCGAGCGCGGTCAGCCGTTCGGCATCCGACGGGCTCTGCGCGAGCACGCGCGAGAAGCCGCCGAACACATCACGGGCCGCATTGCCGAACTTCGCGGCGCGGCGGTACGAGCGCTCCGACATGCGCGCATTGGTCAGCACGAGCGGCACGTCAGCTCGACGGCATTCGTCGATCAGCGTCGGCCACACTTCGGTTTCCATCACGAGACCGAGCGACGGCCGCCATGCCCGCAGAAAGCGCCGCACCGCGTGCGGCATGTCGTACGGCAGATAGCAGCGCAGCACGCGGTCGCCGTAAAGTTGCTGGCCGGTGGCCCGGCCGCTCGGCGTCATGTGCGTGATGAGAATGCGCGCGTCGGGGCGCGCGTCGATCAGCGCCTCGATCAGCGGCTGCGCCGCGCGCGTTTCGCCCACCGACACCGCATGCACCCAGATCAGCGCCGTGTCGTCTTCCGGCAGCCGGCCGACCACGCGGCCGAAGCGCTCGCCGATATGCTCGCGATAACCGCGTTCGCGACGCGAGCGGATCAGGAGACGCAGCACGGCGAGCGGCGCGACGATCCACCATGCCGCGCGATAGATGGCTCTCAGCATGACGCCTCCAGCGCGCGCGAGTCGTTCGTCGTGCCTGGTACTTCGAGCGCGGCGCTCAAACCAGCGCCCTGCCCTGCAGGCGTTCCAGGATGCCGAGCGGCGCGCATTCGGGCTGCGCCATCGCGCGCACCGGCAGGAAGAAAGTCTGCTCGAGCATGAACTGCCCGGACATCACCGCGTGCGACGTCTGGTCCGAGAAGCACACCCACACGCAGCCGGGCGGAAACGGCATGGTCTCCTGCGGGCTGTTCTGCTGGTAGCCGAGGTCGGCTTTCATGCCGTCGTGCAGATGCAGCATCAGATGGTCGTAGGGACTGCGCTTTGACTTCGTGATGTGCAGCAGATGCTGCAGCCACGCCGAGCCTGGCACCTGCGGCTTGATCTGCGGCAGGAAGCGCTTCGCCATGTCTTCAAACGGCTCGCCGACCCGCCACACGCGCGGCACGCCGCGCGGATTCACGTTGGTAAACACTCGCAGGATGCGCTCGCCGTAGTTGGGCCGCGACGGAAACGCGTCGACGTGCAGACGGCTGTCGTCCTTGCGCCAGGAGGTCTGGCGCGTTTCGACCTGATGCAGCCGGAGGCTCGTCGGCGCGACGCGCAGCTTGCCGTCGTACTCGGGGAAGAGCCCGTCGACGAGCGAGCGCGCGTTCGCCTGGTAGCGGGCAATCAGCGCGCGCACCGCGGACTGTGTGACCGCATCGCCGAGCACGCCATGCAGCGCGCCGCCGTTCGGCTCGAGACTGATGTTCTTGCGCTTCGGATCGGCGACCGCCGGGTCGAGCAGCGCGAGCTCGCCCCCTTCGATCGCGAAACGCAGGTTCGCGAAATACAGCACCTTGCCGCGTTCCACCGCGGCCAGCAGAGTCTCGCGCGGGACCGGCAGGTTCTGGCCTTGCCAGTCGCCCGACGCGACCTCGATGATCTGGGATTCGCTCATGATTTCCCTAAAAAACGCTGGAGCCCGGCGTGCCCATCACACGATGGGCGACGAGCCGGAGGGTCGCGCATGCCAGTTCAGGCTGTGCCGCGCAGGTTATACGCGGCTCGCGCGCGCCATGCCTTGATCGACCGCAACTGTGCCACAGGCCGTGCGCCACGCACGGCAATGGCCCGCGGTTCGCGCGGGTTCGACTCGCGCGGCAGAGCGACGCTTCGATGCTCGCGCGATGACGCCGGTGACTGCCCGCGGCTGCGGTCAAAGCAGGCCGAAGCCGGCCAGCGCGGCCTTCACTTCCTGCAGCGTGGCAGGCCGCCCGGCCGTGCCGAGATTGACGACGTTCGGCGACCAGTAGCCGCCCGTGCGCCACGCGGTCGCGAAATTGTACAACTCGACGGTAGGCCGCTTGAGCGCGGCGGCAATATGAACGAGGCCCGTGTCGACGCCGACCGTCGCGGCCGCACCGTCGATCAGACCGACCACCGCCGGCAGCAACAGCTGCGGCGGCACGATGGCCGCGGCGCCGAACTCCTTCGCGAGCCGCTCGCTCGTGGCGCGCTCGGCCTCGCTGCCCCACGGCAGCACGATCGATGCGCCGCGCCGGATCAGCGACTGGCCGAGCTCGATCCACGCGGCGTCGGGCCATTGTTTGTCCGCGCGCGACGTGGCATGCACGAACACCACGTACGGCAGCGGCAGGTTCAGGCTGGCCTGGGACAGCGCGAGCGCCGCCTTGCCGGTGTCGAGACCAAAGTCGATCGGGTCGGTCGGTTGCGGCGCGGGATCGCCGAACGCCGCGGCGACCAGTTGCCGGGTGCGTTCCACCACATGCGTGCGCGGCTCGATCCGCACGCGCCGGTCGTAGAAGAAGCGCACCGGCCATTCGTAGCCGGCGCCGTCGGTGCGATTGCCGAGGCCGACCAGCCGGCCGCGCGCCATGCTCGACACCCACGCGGTCTTGATGAGCCCCTGGCAGTCGATCACGAGGTCGTAGTGCTCGGCCGCGAGCGCGCGGCGGAACTGGCCGATCTCGCGCCAGTTGTCGAATGACAACAGACGCTTGCGCCAGCGGCGCAGCGACACCGGAATCGCGCGATGCACGCCGGTCACGAGTTCGACGAGGCCGAGAAAGCTTTCTTCGACGAGCCAGTCGATCTGCGCATCGGGATGACGGCGGCGGATGTCGGCGATGGCCGGCATGTTGTGAACGACGTCGCCCAGCGACGACACCCTCACGATCAGGATCTTTTGCGCGCTCAAGTGTGAAACGCCGTCTAACCGGCTAGCAGATGCGTGGAAAGGACGGCAATTTTAGCGCGCCGTCTGTCACCCGTCTGTCAAATGAATGCAAAAAACGACCGCCGGGCGGTGTCACCCGCCGGCGGCCCTGACTTCATCAGCATTCGCCGATCGGCGAGCGATCAGAACGGCAGCTTTGCGTCCGGCTTCGCTTCGAGGATCACACGGCGGAAGTCTTCCTGAATGCGCGAGAGCGCGGCGTCGTTGTCCGCCTCGAAGCGCATCACGACGACCGGCGTGGTGTTCGACGAACGCGCGAGACCGAAGCCGTCCGGATACTCGACGCGCAGGCCGTCGATCTTCACGACATCGTCGGCGCCCGTGAACTTCGCGGTTTGCTGAAGCTTCGCGATCAGCTCGAAGTTCTCGCCTTCCTCGAGCTTCAGCTGCAGCTCGGGCGTGGAGTGCGAATTCGGCAGGTCGTTGAGCAGCTTGCTCGGGTCCTGCACCTTCGCGAGGATTTCCAGCAGACGCGCGCCGGTGTACAGGCCGTCGTCGAAGCCATACCAGCGGTCCTTGAAGAACACATGGCCGCTCATCTCGCCCGCGAGCGGCGCGCCGGTTTCGCGCAGCTTCGCCTTCACGAGCGAGTGGCCCGTCTTCCACATCAGCGGCTCGCCGCCCTTGTCCTTCACCCACTTCGCGAGGTTGCGCGTGCACTTGACGTCGTAGATGATCTTCGCGCCCTTGTTGCGGGACAGCACTTCCTCCGCGAACAGCATCAGCTGACGGTCCGGATAGATGATCTGGCCGTCTTTCGTGACGACGCCGAGGCGATCGCCGTCGCCGTCGAACGCGAAGCCGATCTCGGCGTCGGTTTCCTTCAACGCGCGGATCACGTCCTGCAGGTTTTCCGGGTGCGCCGGGTCCGGATGGTGATTCGGGAAAGTGCCGTCGATCTCCGTGAACAGTTCGACGAGCTCGCAGCCGAGCTTTTTGAACAGCTTCGGCGCCAGACCGCCCGCCACGCCATTGCCGGTATCGACGACGATCTTCAGCGGCCGCGCGAGCTTGATGTCGCTCACAATGCGGTCGAGGTACACGTCGGCGATGTCGTGGTCGGCGTAGCTGCCGCTGCCTTCCGAAAACTTGCCGTCGGCGATGCGCTGGTAGAGCGCCTGGATCTGCTCGCCGTAGATCGCCGCGCCGCGCAGCACCATCTTGAAGCCGTTGTAGTCCGGCGGGTTGTGGCTGCCCGTCACGACGATGCACGAGTCGACGCGGCGCTCGCCGCCCGCGAGCTTGAGCGGCACGCTCGCCGCGAAATAGCCGACGGGTGTGGGCACCATGCCGACGTTCACCACGTCGACGCCCGCCGCGCGCAGCCCGTCGGACAGGGCGCCGATCAGTTCGGGACCGGACAGACGGCCGTCGCGCGCGACCACTACCGCATCGCCGCCCTGCGCGCGCACTTCGCTGCCGAAGGCGCGGCCGATGTCGCGCGCCGCATCCGCGTCGAGCGTCTTGCCGATCACGCCACGGATGTCATAGGCCTTGAAAATCGATCTGGAAATCATGATGGACTCACTTGCGTGCATTGGAAAAATGGAACTGCGCAGATCACTGGTCTTCCCTCTGCGCCCCCGGTCGGAAGCGATCCCGTTCCAACTTATAATTGCGCCTTTCAGACACGCTCGATCAGACGCCTTATTCTAATGCCTGTACGCCCTTCTCCCGCAACGTTACTGCAGCCGGCAAAGAGGCGGGTACTCTCGCACTTCCCGTGCCCGGCCTTCCGTGCGGTGGGCCGCTCATGCTGATCGCCCGGCGTTTCGCCAACCCGGACGTCACGAAGGCCGTTGCGAACATCGTCTGGCTGGGCCTCGAACGGCTGACGCAGATCGCCGTCGCGATCGCGATCAGCGGCGTGCTCGCGCGCTACTTCGGCCCGGACGTGTTCGGCAAATGGCAATACGCCAATACGTTGCTGCTCGTGCTGTCGCCGGTCACGTGGGTGTGCGGCGCGGAAATTCTCGTCCCGACCATCGTTCACCGTCCGCCCGCGCAACTGGGCACCGTGCTCGGCAGCGCGTTCGCGCTGCGCTTCTCGGTGTCCGTGCTCGCGCTTGTCGTGACGTGGGCCGGCATCGCGCTCGGCGCGACGGACCCACTGGTCGGCGCGATGCTGGCCGGCCTCGCGGTGACGATGCTGTTCCGGGAGCCGTTCGTTGGCGTGATCAACTCGTGGCTGCAAAGCCTCACCTACAGCAAGCCGCAGCTGCTCACCAGCATGAGCACCGCGATCGCGAAGGCGGTCCTCGTGTGGCTGCTGGTGCGCGCCGCGGCCACGCCCGCACGCTTCGGCTGGCTGTGGGCGCTCGAATCCGCGGTGATCGGCGGCGTGCTGGTGCTCTATTACGTGAAGCGCCACGGCGGCAAGCTGGGCTGGCAGGTGAACCGCACGCTGTTTCGTCACTTCGCGAGCGCGGGCACGGTGTTCTGGCTCGGCCTCATCTGCATGTACCTGTTCCTGAAGCTCGACCGGCTGATGCTCGAGCGCACCATCTCGTTCGCGGACCTGGGCCGCTATTCGGCCGCGCAGCAGCTGAACGAAAACTGGATCACGCTCGCGCTGATGCTCGCGCAGACCATCGCGCCGGCGTTCGTCTATCGCGTGCATGAAGTCGCGCAGCTGCGCCGCAACCTGTGGCGCCTGTTCGCGATGACCTTCGCCATCATGGTGAGCGGTGCGTTCGTGCTCGACCTGCTCGGGGGCATCATCGTGCATCGCGTGTTCGGCCCGGCGTACGACGGCGCGATCGGCATCTTCCGCTGGGCGGTGTGGCTCTCCGTGCCGGCCGGGATCGAAGCGATCGGCAATCTCGTCGTGCTGAAGTACCAGGCGAAATTCGTACTGCTGTCGAAGTGGCTGTTCGCGCTCGCGATGGCATTCGTCGTGAACCTGCTCGCGATTCCGCGGCTCGGGTCGTACGGCGCGCTCGTCGGTCTTGCCGCCGGCTATCTCGCGGCCGCGTCAGTCAATGTCTACTACATCCGTTTCAGGTTGCGCTCATGACGCTTTCCGCGCCCTCTTCACGCAACCTGTCCGGTGCCGGCGATGGTTCTGGCGACCTGGGCTCCTGCACGCTCGACGACGTCGCGGTGCTGATGCCCGCGTACAACGGGCAGTCCGACGTCGATCGCACGCTGGCGTCGTTCAGCGAAGCAGCCCTCATTCACGTGCTGATCGTCGACGACGGCAGCACGCCGCCGATCGTCGCGCCCACGCGCCCGGGCATGTCGATCGAAGTGTTGCGCATGCCGAAGAACGGCGGCATCGAACGCGCGCTCGAAGCCGGCATCGATGCGCTTGCGGAGCGTGGCTTTCGCTACGTCGCGCGCATCGATTCCGGCGACCTCGCGGTGCCGCAGCGGCTCGTGAAGCAGCGCGCCTTTATGGAAGCGCATCCGGGAGTTGCAGGCCTCGGCATGTGGACGCAGGTCGTGTCGCGCGATGGCGCGCCGCTCTTCATGCTGACGCCGCCCGCCGAACCCGCCGCGATCCGCCGCCAGCGCTTTTTCCGCAGCTGCCTCGCGCATCCGTCGATGATGCTGCGCGTCGATGCGGTGCAGAGCGTCGGCAACTACCGCGCGGCATATCGCTCGGCGGAAGACCTCGATCTGTTCCTGCGGCTGATGGAACGCTATGACTGCGCGAACCTGCCGGAACTCGGCCTCTACTACGAACTGAACGAAGGCGGCATCAGCGCGACGAAGCGCCGCCGCCAGATCGGCTCGACGCTGCGTTTGCAGTTGCGCTACTTCAACGTCCTGAATCCGTACGACTGGCTCGGCCTCGCGAAGAACCTGCTGCATCTCGTCACGCCGTACCAGACGCTTCAGCGCGTGAAGCGCGCGCTGCTGCGTGCGCGTGCTGCTTGATGCGGTCGCATTGGTGCCGACGTACCGAACCATCACTCAAGATCTTTCTGTGACCCAAGCTACCCCGACCGCCCGCGCGCTGCGCATCAGCCTCGTCTGCAACACCGCATGGGCGATCTACACCTATCGTCAGGGGCTGTTGCGCACGCTCGTCGCAGCGGGCGTCGAAGTGACCGTGATCGCGCCGCGCGACCGCACCTTCGAGCCGCTTCAGCAGATGGGGTGCCGCTGCGTCGACCTGCCCGTCGCATCGAAAGGCACGAGCCCGCCCGACGACTTTCGCACGCTTGTCGCGCTCTTCACGCACTATCGCGCAATCCGCCCGGACGTCGTGTTCCATTACACGATCAAGCCCAATATCTATGGTTCAATGGCAGCGAAGCTCGCAGGCGTGCCTTCGGTGGCGATCACGACCGGGCTCGGCTATGTGTTCATCCAGCATAGCCGCGCGGCGCAGATCGCCAAACGCCTGTACCGCTTTGCGTTCCGCTTCCCGCGCGAAGTGTGGTTCCTGAACCGGGACGACAAGGCCGCGTTTCTCGACCAGAAGCTGCTCGCGCATCCTGGCCGCGCACGGCTTCTGCATGGCGAAGGCGTAGACCTCGATCAGTTCGCGTTCACGCCGCTCGAGGCGCGCGGCAGCTCGGGCAGTACTCAATATGCATTCGTGCTGATCGGGCGCTTGCTGTGGGACAAGGGCGTCGCCGAATATGTCGAAGCGGCACGGCGGCTGAAGCGGCGCTATCCGCATGCGCGATTCCAGCTGCTCGGGCCGGTGGGCGTCGACAACCCGAGCGCGATCACGCGCGATGAAGTCGCCGCATGGGAACGCGAAGGCGTGATCGAGTATCTCGGCGAAGCGCACGACGTGCGGCCGCTGATCGCCGCGGCGGACTGCGTGGTGCTGCCGTCGTATCGCGAAGGCGTGCCGCGTACGCTGATGGAAGCATCCGCGATGGGCCGGCCGATCGTCGCGACGGACGTGCCCGGCTGCCGCGAGGTGGTGGCCGATGGCGTGAACGGCCTGCTGTGCACGGTACGTGACGCGGCGAGCCTCGAGACACAGATGGCGCGCATGCTCGACATGACCGACGACGAGCGGCGCGCGATGGGCGAGCGGGGGCGAAAAAAAGTCGTCGACGAATTCGACGAGCGCAAGGTAGTCGAACGCTACAAGGACGTGATTCAACAACTGACCGGCCGATCGATCTGATCGCAATCTGACGGAGATTTGCATGACACAGGCAAAGGGCACCATTCTCGTGACGGGCGGTGCAGGCTTCATCGGCTCGCACACCTGCGTGGAGCTGCTGAACGGCGGCTATGACGTCGTGATCGTCGACAACCTCGTGAACAGCAACCGCGAGTCGGTGCGCCGCGTCGAGCAGATCACCGGCAAAAAGCCCGCTTTCTACGAGGCGGATGCATGCGACGGCGCCGCGCTGGCGAAGATTTTCGACGCACATCCGATCACCGGTGCGATTCACTTCGCCGCGCTGAAGGCGGTGGGCGAATCGGTCGCGAAGCCGATCGAGTACTACCGCAACAATCTCGACAGCCTGCTCGTGCTGCTCGACACGATGCGCGCGCGCAACGTGAAGCAGTTCGTGTTCAGCTCGTCGGCAACCGTGTATGGCGTGCCGAAAAGCTCGCCGATCGACGAATCGTTTCCGTTGTCGGCCACGAACCCGTACGGCCAGAGCAAGCTGATCGCCGAGCAGATCCTGCGCGACCTCGAAATCTCCGATCCGTCGTGGCGCATCGCGACGCTGCGCTACTTCAACCCGGTTGGTGCGCACGAAAGCGGGCTGATCGGCGAAGACCCGGCGGGTCTGCCGAACAACCTGATGCCGTACGTCGCACAGGTCGCGGTCGGCAAGCTCGAAAAGCTGCGCGTGTTCGGCAGCGACTATCCGACGGTGGACGGCACCGGCGTGCGCGACTACATCCACGTGGTCGACCTCGCACGCGGTCACCTCGCGGCGCTCGATGCGCTCGTGAAGCGCGATGCGAGCTTCGTCGTGAATCTCGGCACGGGCCAGGGCTATAGCGTGCTGCAGGTGGTGAAGGCGTTCGAAGCGGCGTCGGGCCGTCCGGTGCCGTACGAGATCGTGCCGCGCCGTCCTGGCGATGTGGCCGAGTGCTTCGCCGATCCGGCGGCGGCCGCGGAGATCATCGGCTGGCGCGCGCAGTTCGGGATCGAGCGGATGTGCGTCGATCACTGGCGCTGGCAGGAGAGGAATCCGCAGGGGTTCAAGTAAGGCGGCAGGATCAGGGGGCATTCAACTGATAGCTAACCAGCTTCAGTAGAAGCGCATCCGTGCATCGCGGCGCTCTCTTGCCTGCCAGAACAGGCTTGCTGCTTGAGCAGGCAACCGGTCAGCCTTGAACCGGATAGAACGTCGCGACAAGTTCGATATCGTCGAGGCCACTTTCTGCCCCGATGATGTCATAGGCTTCACAGGCAAGCGAGCCTTCAGCCTGCGCAGTGAGGCATCATCTGACTGCTTGACGGAATGACCTGGAGCGGAAAACAGGCGTGGCCGTGGAGCGCTGCGGCTGAACGATGTACATGTGTGCAACCCTTGTGCAATGCCGGGAGACTGGAGGGCATAACGGTCGCCGCTGCTTCCCGGCTGCCAGCGGACCCGATGCTGCGGCGATGTGCAGCGACGGGCCCAGAATCCCACGCATATCCGCTAACGCAAGCCGTGCCCGCAACCACCCGATCAGCCGGTCACGCCAGACCGCCGCAATGCGGCCACGCTCGCCTCTCGGTTGTGAACGATTCTCCATCGGGTGTGATGGATTTAGCGCTTACCCTGCTACTGCCTTCACCACGCTCAGTTGGCGCGAGGGTTCGAACCAGACCCTCAGCGGGCGTTTCGCAGCGGTTCGTGTGCGCCACGCGGGCGGCAATACCGGCAAGGCGCGGCTACGCCCCGAGCAGTGGCTGCTCACCAACCTGCCGGCCGACACTGCGCTGGCGCAACTCGTGGCGTACGCGCACATGCGCTGGCGTACTGAACGGGACTACCAGGACCTGAAGCAGGAACTGGGGCCTGGGCACTATGAAGGTCGAGGATGGCGGGGGTTTCGCGCTCCATCTTCACTTCCGCCAGTTCCCGCTGGACGCGTGACAGCTCGGCTTCAAGTTCGGTCTGCGGCTTCTGCTCCTTGCCGATCTCCTGCAGCTTGCCCGCCTTAGCCGAACGGACCCAGTTCGCTAACGTCTTGAGAGGAACCGACAGCCGCCGTGCCGCCTCGGAAATACCGACACATTCACTGAGCGCAAGCTTGACTGCCTGCTCACGAAATTCGCTCGTGTAGACCGCCTTGGGAATTCGATTCATCCATGCCTCCGTTTCACGATTGTACGAAACGTTGGCCTCTACTTTTTCCGACCGACCTCAAGTTCGTCGCGCATCGTCTGCAGATACCGTTCGAGCACTTCGGCACTGGTAGAGAGCGGCCATCGCAATTGACAATCTACACACTGGCCGCGTGCGGCGCGCTGTCGACGTCGTAGTACAGCCGTGCGATCGTCGCGACGGGCACACCCTGCACGCGCACGCGCAGCGCGGCGAAATCCGTGCGCGTAAAGGTGCGCGGTGGTTGCCGGATCAGATGTTGAGGCTGGTTGGCCATCACGTCATTCGATGAGCGCGAGAGTCGATGCCCCGTCCCGCACCGCCTCTGTCACCAGCCGGCGGTCAAAGGTGGCGAGCCTGCCGCCATGTGCCCGTGCAAGCGCGAGCAGATAGGTGTCGGTCACCTGCGCCGCACTCAGGATCCGGCTTGCGTCAACATGGGCCGGATCGACAAGACTGAGATCGTCCGGCCAGAAAACGTGCCCCGGTGACTGCCGCAGCTGCGCGACAAGGGGGGCGACGGCGGCTGGCGATCCCGGCGTATTCGGGTAACGCGTATGCCCGACGATGCGCACCACGCCGTTCTCGGTAAGCGGACAGGTGGCCCAGGCATGCTGTCCCCGCGTGGCGAACCAGTCATGCGCGGCATCATGCTGCACGTGGGCCGGGTCGATCAGGGCAATCAACACGTTGACGTCGAGCAGGTACGGAGCGATCGCCGGCATCAGGGCAGATCATCGCGCAGCTGGTTGACGAGTTCCGGCGTGACGGCCGCAGTGCCCGGCTGCCTTGTCAGCAGCGGCAGGCCATTACGGGTGGTCACTGCCGGGGCCACTGGACGTAGCGACTGCCGGGCAAGCGCGGAAAGTACTTCGCCCAGACTGCGGTGTTCACGTAGCGCGCGTTCACGCACCGCCGACAGCACGTCATCATCAATCACAAGAGTGGTTCGCATGGATCGCCCTCCTGGCGCATGTCGCATCAATCATCACGCATCATACAATGGCGAGCGCACAGGCGCAAAAATCGCGGGTAAACCCTTTAGTCATGCTGGGCGCACCACCCGGCTTAGCCGCCAGCTTGAAAATCGCCACATCTGCTAAGAAACGCCAATCAGGCAATGTCAGGGTTCAGACGGTAGCCAAGGTCGGTGATCCGCGCCGTCTGCAGCCTGGACGCGATCCAGATGCTGCAGGAAATCGGTGTGCTGGATGGCAGGCTGGCCTTACTGCCGGCATTCAGGGGGCCGTCCGCGCGGCTGCAGGCGACGGACTGTCCGACCTTTCCCTCGAAGACATCATGTTCGCCGTGGCGGACCGGCATGCCGGCTGGTTCAGCCCTGCAGCATCAGCGTCGGGTGATATCGCCAGAGTTTCGGGTCGGCGCTGAGCAGCGGCATGCCCTCCTGGATGGCCTGCGCGACCATCAGCCGGTCGAATGGATCGGCGTGATCGGCGTGCGCCGGCAGCGTCGCGACCGCCTCGGTGTGATCGCCGCTGACCGGCAGCTCGCCAAAGCCCGCAAGCCGGAACGCGGCGCGGGCGTCGCGCGGGTGCACCTGCAGGTTGCCCTTCGCGTGCTTGACCGCAATTTCCCAGATCGCCGCAGCGCTCACGAGCAGGGTATTGGCCGGATCCTCGATCACCCTCGCGGCCTGCGCGGACAGCTGCCCGGCGCCCTCGGCGGCCCACAGTGCAATATGCGTATCGAGCAGCACCCTCACCGCGTCGGCTCCGCGAGCTTCGCCGGATCGATGGCCACCGCAGCGCTGGCCTCGAACTCGGCCGCGACCGCGTCATCGCCGGCGTTGAAGGCGTCAACCGTGGCCGGCACGTTCAGGCCCGCGAGCAGATGCCGGGCAGCACCGATGCGCCGCGGCGCGCTGAACGGCACGAGCCGGGCAACCGGCGTGCCGTTGCGCGCGATGATGACTTCGCTTTCCTCACCCACTTCAAGCCGTTCGACCAGGCTTGAGAGTTTGGACTTGGCGTCGTGCATGTTGACGGTCAGCATGGAAATGCTCCTGTTTTGCGGGGCGCGTGCGCTATCGGGGAAGCGGCTGGTCCGGACTGATGCCGATGTCGCACAGGCTGTGTCCGAGCTGCGCGAGCAGTTCGCGCACGCGCTTCGCCGCCTCGGCGGGTGTGCGATGGTCCCCGGACCGATAGCGGGTCTGCTGCACTTCCCGCCATAGCACCTGACACTGGAAGCCCGGCGGTAGCTGCGTGAGCCGTACCCACTCGTCGAGGTCGGCGACAGGCCAGCTGTCTGGCCGCGCCGACTGGCCGACCGTGATCCAGAATGGTCGCCGCAGCACGGCCGCACCCAAGTTAGCTAATACACATTAGCTAGTATGGAGCGGCCGCGGCCGAAAGGCAACGGGGCAGCGTGCGCGGCATAACTGCTCCCCCTCGACGCTTACTCAGGATATATAGACAAACAGGAACTTTGTCGCAAACCCGGTCTACGTTGCGCAGAGGGAGTTGAGCTCAACCAAGGCGAGATGGAAGACGCGGCGCTCGCTGTTCAGACTATTTTTCGATCCGGGCGGTTTGTCCAGCAATCGCTGGAGCGAGTTCTTCAGCTCGGAGCTGTAGGCAGGTGCCCGGGGCTGTGCTGACGCGATAGCCCGAATCAGGGCGCGGTACTCTCCGTAGTTGTTGGTGACAATCGCCGCGACAGCTTTCCCGACGAATATTGCTGGCTCCACATCTGCGTTGACGCTCAGATCGACCAGATCGGAGCACGCCTGATCGAAAATACAGCTGACTTCCCATCCTTCTTCGGTGGTACGTTCGAATATGGTTCCGGCCAGCGTGAACAACCGCCACATCAGTTCCGGTGCAAGATTCGGCGCCGCCCGGGAAATAGTCGAGGCAATGGCAACGCGCATCGCGTCGAGTTCTTCGGCCGTTTCGTCGACCTCCTCCGCATCGAGAAACGACGTCTGTTCGCCGCATTCACTGATCCATTGGCCGACGGAGGCTGCAACGTCCTCGCCTCGTTGTGCGGACAGTTCGAATTGCAACCGCCGCCGCATGCCCGGGTTCGTCATGGCCACCTCTGCAAGCAGGGTCGCCAGGCGTTCCGTCCCGATGGCCGCCAGGGCCTTGGAATCGATCGGATTTTCTTCTTTCTACATTGCGCCTCCAATGAATGCTGCTGAGGCAACAGGCAGGGGGAAATGGTGAACAGATTCCGCTTGCGCTACGTCCCGGTACCAGTCCTTATACGCGAGCCAGACCTGGGGGCTGACGATCGTGCAGCGACGCCCGGAATGGGTTCGAACAGCGCCTCGAGATCATCGGCTGAGAACTTGACGGTACTGGCAGCATCGTCGGAGAGGATCGCATTGGCCAGTGCAGCCTTCTTTTCCTGGAGGGCGACGATTTTCTCCTCGACGCTGCCAGCGGCGATCAGCTTGTAGACAAACACGGGCTTGTCCTGCCCAAGCCGGTGGGCGCGATCGGTGGCCTGGTTTTCCACGGCCGGATTCCACCACGGATCATAGTGGATGACGGTGTCGGCCGCGGTCAGGTTCAGCCCCACGCCTCCAGCCTTCAGGCTGATGAGGAAGAGCGGCACCTCGCCCTGCTGGAAGCGGCGGACCGGTGCCGCACGATCGACCGTCTCGCCGGTCAGGACAACGTAGGGAATTGCGGCCTTGTCGAGTGCGGAAGCAACGAGATCGAGCATGCTGGTGAACTGCGAGAAGAGCAGGATGCGGCGACCTTCCTCGATGAGTTCAGGCACCATCTCGAGCACCAGCGCAAGCTTGGCGGAGTCCTTTACGCGAGCCGCCTGCGGGGTCTTGAGCAACCCCGGATCGCAGCAGACCTGCCGGAGCTTGAGCAGCGCGTCGAGCACGATCAGATGGCTGCGCGCCAGACCATTGACGGCGATCGCATCGCGCACCTTCTTCTGCATCGTGGCCCGCACGGTCTCGTACAGGTCGCGCTGTGCGCCTTCCAGCTCGACCGTGCGTACGATGGTGGTCTTCGGCGGCAGTTCAGTGGCCACTTCGTCCTTGCGCCGGCGCAGCATGAAGGGGCGCAGGCGGCGCGCGAGCAGTTCGCGTCGCACCGTATCGCCGCCTTTTTCGATCGGGGTGCGCCAGCGCCGCGTGAAATCGTCACGCGAGCCCAGAAACCCGGGGAGCAGGAAATCGAACTGCGCCCACAGTTCGCCTAGATGATTTTCCAGGGGCGTGCCGCTCAGGCACAGCCGGTGTCTTGCCCGCAGGGCGCGAATGGTCGCGGCGGCCCTGGTGGCCGCGTTCTTGACGTACTGGGCTTCGTCCAGGATCAGCAGGTGGTACTCGTGCTGCACAAGTACGTCCTCGTCGCGCCAGGCGAGTGCATAGGTCGTGAGCACGAGGTCATGCTCCGCGATCTCTTCGAAGCGCGCGTGGCGTTGCGTACCATGCAGGTTCAGCACGCGCAGCGCGGGCGCGAAGCGTTGCGCCTCGTCACACCAGTTGTGTACGAGCGTGGTGGGCACAACAATCAGCGCGGGCTGTCCGAGCCGGCCGGCCTCCTTTTCGGCGAGAATGTGCGCAAGCGTCTGCACCGTCTTGCCCAGGCCCATGTCGTCGGCCAGCACGCCGGAGAGGTTGTGTTCGCGCAGGAACTGCATCCAGGCGAGCCCCTGATGCTGATAACCGCGCAGTTCAGCCTGCAGCCCTCGTGGCACGGTTGCCCCAGCGACGCCGGGGCCGCTCATCAGGCGTCGTGCAAGTTGACGGACCGACTCGTTGCCATGAAACTGCCAGCGGCCGGTATCGTCGAGCGCCGCCAGACGTGCGGCATCCCACGCGGAAATCTGCATGCCGCTGCCGACGTGCTCGAGCAGATCGACCAGGACACGTACGACCGGTTTCAGGCGCCCTGCCGGCAGGCGCAGCCGCTCGTTGCGCGGCGACCTCAGCTCCACCGCCTCATCGTCGGCAATGCTCTCAAGCAGCCCCGAGAGCCAGCGTCCGTCCCGCGCAAAGAGGCTGGCCAGCAGAGGCTCAAGGCGCAGCATCTCGCCGTTGACCGCAATGCCCATCTCGACGTCGAACCAGCCTTCGTCGGTCTGCCGCAGGCTGCCCTCGATCGCCTCGATCTCGACTACGTTGTGGCGGAATTCCGGCGTCATCTCGACCTGCCAGCCCTTCTCGCGAAGCGCGGGTAGCGCATCCGTCATGAAGCCGGACCAGCCGGTCTCCCGGGCGGGTCCGAGCATGCCCTGCGGAAACGGTACCGGGCCATGGACCTGGTTAGCGGATATGGCACGCAGGCCGGCGCGCTGCAACTCTGTCAGCCGGCGCTTCTCGCCGACGGCATCGCGCTGGATCTGCATGACCTCACCGTTCGCACCGACACGGATGAGCGACGTCTCGCCCCTGGCTGGAATGCGTTCGCCGCCGTAGTCAAAGCTCGCGGTCGCAAAGTCGAGCCCATCCTGTGACTTTGTCGACGACCAGCTCATGTTCCAGGTCGGCAACGTATCGAGCGCGAGCACCGGGACCGGCGCGCAGCCGATCATGCGCACGCGCGACTGGTCATGCGCGGGCGGCAGCGGCAGGCCGGGGGCCACTTCGCGCAGCACGTTACCTACAAGCGGCGCCTCGTCGAGGGTGATGGCGGGCATCGAGAGCACGTCAGCGATATTCCGGGCGGCCCCGGCCAGCTCGACGGGACCAGCAACGCCGGTCTGCGCATCCAGATACCAGCAGGGCTGCGTCGTCGTGATGAGCGCGGGAGCGGCTGGCTCGGTTTGCAGCACGGGACGCACCCGCATGTCGGGCAGTTTCTGCCAGACAAGATGCCCCGGGCGGGCTGGAGCGCCCTGCAGCGCGCAGGGTTCTGCGTAATCCATGGTGCTTGCCGCGGGGAAAGCAAAGACGCGGCCGGTGGCAACGAGTTTTTCGAGCAGGGCTGCGCCCGTGGTGCCCTGCAGGGAGAACTGGCCGCCAAAGGAGTCGCGCGAGCGCCCGAGCCACAGGCCGCGCAGGATCGGCAGATCGTCTTCACTCACGAATTTCGGTGGCTTGACGAGCGCTTTCTCGATGTTGTACCACGCGTCATCGAGCGAGCGGATCGTACCGTCGGTGCCCACGCGTGACTTGTAGATCACGATCTGCGGATAGCCCTCGTACGCGCCGGTGATCACGTAGGCAAGCGCATGCGACGCCCGGGCGCTCGCCCGATTGCCAGCGGCAGATGTGTCCAGATTCCGGGTCCGGAAACCTTCAAGCCAGCTCACGAGTTCGGGGCGCACGCCGGTGATGGCCTGCCGGGGAACATGGGTCAGGCCCGCGAACAGGAGCGCGGCGACATGCTTGCAGTGGCCGCCGACCGGGCAGGAACATTCGCTCTCGATCCACAGGTCGTTGTCGGGTTCGTTGAACCAGACCCGTACGTTGTAGGGTCGCGAGCGGGTGCCCTGTACCTTGCCGACAAGGATATCGTCACCCTGCCACTGTAAATCCGAGACAGCCTGCCCATAGTCGCGCGCCTTCGCGACCGTGTAGGCGTCCAGCCATGCGGTGATCTGTTTCCGGTCGTACTGGATGGCCATCTGCGGGAGATCCTGATCAGTCGTACTTCGAGGCGCTTACAGGCCTGCCTGGGTGCAGGCTCAAGCGCTCCGTATTTTACGCGGGCACGTCATCCGGTTGGGCGGCGGAGTTCGTCGTGGTGCACGCATCCGTGGTCTGCGCGTGCCAGCGGTCGTCTTCCGCGTGCAGGTAAAGCCCCGTTGTCTCGATCGAGGCGTGCCGCAGGTTTCTCTGGATAAAGCGGATGTCGGTGCCGGCGTCGGCCTGGTGCGAGGCTGCCGAGTGACGCAGCCAGTGCGTGGAGGCGCGTCGCAGCGTTGTCGCGCCGACGGGGTCGGTCGCAGCGAGCGCGTTAGTCGCGCGCAGGAATACCTCCCTCGCAATCAGGTAGATGACAGTTGGCGCCAGATGCCGCCCGGGGTCACCGGCGATGCCCATCACGGCCGGGGATTTTTCATGGGGCGCGGGCGCCGGCAGCGGGCCGCAAAGGCGCGGTTGCGGGCGAATTCGGCCATCAACGCGTCGCTCACGGGCACCTGTCCCTCGGCGCCACCCTTGCCGACCACATGCAACCACCAGCGCCCACGCCGCTGGAAGAAGTCGGCCGCCTTCGCGTGAGCGGCCTCGCTCGCGCACAGGGCCGCGTGATACAGCCGCCGCACCAGCCAGCGGCTGCGCTCGTAGTGCTGGCATTCGCGCGGCGTATCGCGGGGCCAGCGCTCCATCGAGTCGAGCACTCTTTGCCAGAGCGCGTGATCGAGATAGCGCTCAATGCGGCGCGTGCATGCTGTGAACGTTGAGCGCGAGCGGTGCAGCGCCAGCGGGTTGCCGGCGAGATAGCCGGCGGCGACCGGGTAATTGCGCAAGCCGCAGAGGATGCCGAGGGCCTGCCGCTGGCTGCGCTCCAAGAGCGGCCCGTCAAACAGGCGCCGGTCCCCCGCAACGCGGTAGCGCCGGATCGGCCCAGTCTGCGGTGGGATCGGCCAGAACCCGTTCATAGAGCAGGAAATCCTCACGCATGAGGCTCGAGAGCGGCTTGCCAAGGGTGTGGGTGGCCCACTCGAGCAGGTGCACGGCTTCCTTGCGATAGCTGCGCAGGGTGTGCGGCGAGCCCGCGTATTCCGCGAGCCATAGGCGCACGGCCCCAACGTCCGTGCGTGTCGGCGGCGAGCTGCCGGTGGACGCCGTGTGCCCGATTGCTGCCGTCACGGCCATCGAGAGCGGCCGGCAGGGCGAGCGGCAGGATCGACTCGGGGGCTGTGACAGGCAGGTTCAAGGCGGACGCGTTCAGAAACCCAAGGGCATCTACGCAGCGGGTCATGGATGCTGTAATCACCATCCAGATCCTGATTCTGGTCCTGCGCAACGGCTACTACACGTCTGTATAACCAGATCCACTAAACCAGCAACTACGCCTTTCTCGATCCCCTCAAAGAATTGTGTGTCGCCGCACGGAGGGGATCGGGGCACTTCTCTACGCTGGGCAGCAAATACTAGGCCTTACAAAAACGAACGAGAGTGAAGTACCTGCGGTACTCGCGGTGCGTATTTCATGCGCCCGAGCGCGCCGCGGATTGCCGGCATCCACTTCTTGCGTACGCGTTCCGTCAAGAAACGGCCGCGCTCACTCCGTTTGGCAGAAACCACAGCCTGTGCATCCAGGCTTACGCGCGTGTACTTCGGAATCGATAAAGACGTGATGGGCTTTGACGAGGAAAAAGGCCATGCGAATCGTGATCGTGGACCAGGATGTCGCATTCCGTGAAGCGCTCGTATCGCAGTTGGGGCAACGGAAATTCGACGCGTTCGGCGTCGGAGACGCAGCATCGCTATACCGGGATCTGTTGATCCGTTCGTGCGATACGGTCGTCATCGATCCTGCGCTGCCCGGTGAAGATGGCTTTGCAGTCGCCCACTTTCTCAGTGGCCTGAATCGCACCGGCATCGTGATGCTGTGCGAACGGCCCGCCGCGAAGCTCAGCGATGCGCTCCCCGCGCGCGGCGTCGACGCGTTTCTCCCCAAACCCGTGCATCTCCATGAACTGATCGTCACATTGAAGAGCATCAGCCCGCGGAAGAAACAGGTTCGACCGCAAGCGATGCCGCCCACCGATGCACCCGGTTGCTGGACACTCGTCACGCACGGCTGGCAACTCATTGCACCGGACGGCGCGCGGATCAGTCTGACCTCGTACGAGTATTCGTTGATGCTGCTGCTGTTTCAGCGAAACGGCGCCGCTGTGTCCCGTGTCGAGATCGTCAGCACCTTCGGCCTCGACTACCAGTTTTATGACGAACGTAGGCTCGAAGCAATCGTGAGCCGCTTGCGGCGCAAGCTCGATCCGCATCTCGGCCGTTCGAAACCGCTACAGACGGCGCATGGATTCGGCTACGCGTTTACCGCGCCGGCCAGAATCTGTTTCCACCTGAGCGTGCCCGCAGCGTCCGGCTCCGCCGACTCGACCAGTATCGACGAAGACATGACGCCCTTGGCCCGACTGAGTGACACATGCGCGATGTAAAGTGCCGCCGTGTCTGAGGGCTGCTAGCGATGTGGAGCGCGATCAGCAACGTCGGCGACCCTGCGTTGACGCTACCGGTTGCGGCCGCATGCGCCACGTGGCTCGCGCTATCGGACACGAGACTGGCGTGCCGCTGGATCGTCCTGTTCTGCACGGCGATGGCGATGATCGGCGCGACGAAGCTGCTTTACCTTGGCTACGGATGGGAACTCCAGTCGCTCGATTTTCGTGTGATCAGCGGCCACACGGCGTTGGCGACCTCGGTGTGGACCATCACCCTCGCGCTGCTCTCGCATAACTTCACGGAGCGCGCAGTGCCGGGGGCCGCCGCCGGGCTGCTGCTTGGCCTCCTGACCGCGGCCGCACGCGTATTCGATCACACGCATTCGTTGCCCGAAGTGATTGCCGGCTGGTCGCTCGGTGCCGCGATCGCAGTAGCGTTTGTTCATACGCTACGAAGGGCGAATGTTCGTCTTGCGATGCCCTATACCGCTCCATTCGTTATCCTTTCTATTGCGTATCTCGCCTACGGCTGGCATTTCCCGCTCGAGGAGATGATGGAGTGCCGCCTGCGCGGCGTGTGCAAAGCGGTTAGCGCCCACTCGATAGCGATCCCGCGTGCGGCAGTTCAAGCTCACGCAAGCATCGCGCGCAAGGGAAAGGCAGCGTAATTTGATGCACCACAGCACAGTGTGTGCCATCGCACTGTAGATGCAGGCTGCCGGAATCTAGACTTTTGTGAGGCGAGTCGCTCAAGTTGCCGCGTACTGGTCCGGTGCTTCGCTCGCCGACCAACATTCGAAGGATATGACTCATGGTCGGCAAGTACGAACACGGGAATACAGTGACGGCGATCGTCGTCGGCGCGGAACTTAATGGGCTTGGCGTCGTTCGATCGCTTGCTCGCGGAGGCATTCCGACCGTCGTGGTCGACAGCGACCCCGGGCGCGCCGCGATGCACTCGCGTCATGCACGCCGTCATCTCGTTCGCAGTCTCGCCGGCCCGCAATTCGTCGAAGACCTGCTGTCGCTCGGCGCGCAGTTCGAGCGTCCTCCGGTGTTGCTGCTCACCGCGGAAGAGTCGGTCCACGCGGTATCCGAACACCGCGATCAGCTCGCTCCGTGGTTTCGCTTCAGACTGCCTTCGCAGGAACGCGTGCGGACGCTTTGCAGCAAGGCGGATTTTCATGCGTTCGCGCTGGAACACGATTTTCCCGTGCCGCGCACGGTGATTCTGGAAAATCCCGCCGACATCGGCATGCTCGCGCAGTTGCAGTTCCCTTGCGTGTTAAAGCCCGATGACAAGCGCAACGTGCTGAACGGTCAGAAGGACCGCGCGGTTCGCGTGACCACGCTTGCGCAGGCGACCCAGGTCGCGGCCGACATGCTCCGCACGCCGGGCGGCATCGTGGCCCAGGAGTGGATCGAAGGGCCGGAGAGCAGCATCTACTTCACGCTCTTCTATCGCGGCGAAGATGGCAACGCGGTCGCGGCGTTCACGGGACGCAAGCTGTCGTGCTATCCGGCGGATGTCGGCAGCACGGCCGTGTGTGTGGCCGCACCGCAGGCACGCGAAACGCTGGAGTCGCTGACGCTTGCCTTCGCGGAACGCGCCGGCATGGACGGCATGGGCAGCATGGAATACAAGTGGGACGAGCTCAATGGCCGCTTCGTGATGGTCGAACCCACCGTCGGCAGAACGGACTGGCAGGAGGAAATCGCGACGCTCTGCGGCGTCAATCTTCCTCTCGCCGCGTACTGCCACGAGCTGGGGTTGCCGGTGGCCCGCGAGATGGATGTGCAACGCCAGTTCGCATGGCGCGCGACGCTCGTGGAGCGTGCTCCAGCGCACTTGCTGGACCGGCGCGCGCGCATGGTCGACGGGTATTTTCGCTGGAACGATCCATTTCCCGCCTTGCAGTTCTATTGCCTCAATCATCCGTTCCGCCGCATGAGCCGCAGATGGAACGAGATCGTCAAGGCGCGCAACGTCGACACGAATCTCAAGTCGGGCAGCGAATACCAGCAACAGCAGCTACCGTGATCGCCCGCGCGGGTTTTACGGTCCCACGCTTTCCAGCTAGCTGAACGCAGCAGATCCCCAACAGGAAAAAAGGGCGGAACGTACGATACGTTCCGCCCTTCTTCTTCGCAATTTCCGTATCGCTACTTGGTCAGGATCGCCGTGGTCAAGCCGGCATTGATCGCGGGCAACAGCATGTTCAGCACGCGATTGAATTTGACGAGCGCACCGTTGTCCACGTAGACGATGTCCTTCGATCTCAGCTGAAACTGGTTCGCGAGCAGCATCGAGACCGGAGAGGTGGCGTCGAGATGGTAGACCTGGAAATTTGCCGCCTGCGTATCGTGGCTGACGTCATAGCCGCGAATCACATACAGCTGCTTCGCCTCGGCTGTGTTCGGATTCAGGCTGCCGGCCTGCGATATCGCTTCGGAAAGCGTCAACCGCCCATCCTTCATCGGCGTGATCGTGGCTGGACGGTTCACTTCGCCCATTACATAGACGCCGTTTTCGTCGCGGGCCGCGATACGCACGATGTCATGCGGTTTCAGCAGAATATCCGACGGGTTATGGCCCGAGCGGATCAGTTTCGGAAGATCGATCCGGATCGTCTTGCCATTGCGTGTCAGGTCGACGCGGCTTTCGTCGGCATTCGACGTAAAGCCTCCCGCCCGGCTGACCGCCTCGGCAAGCGACATCGGAATGTCGTTGATCTGCAGGTCGCCCGGTGTATGCACTTCACCGTCTATATAGATTTGTCCTGCGCGGAACGACGCCACGCGCACGGTCACTTCGGGATCCTTGAAAGTCTTTTTGAGCGCGTCGCGTACCCGTTTCTGGATATCCTCCGTGGTTCGGCCCACGGCCTTGATCGAGCCCGCGTACGGAAAGTGGATGTTGCCCTCGTCGTCGACGACAAAGCCCGGCGCCGGGTCGGGCGCGCGTGTCGTCTCCATCGATTGTCCGAGCGCGGCGGCAAGTTCAGGATGGTCCCAGACCGTAATCTGCAGGACGTCGCCACGGCCAATCCGGTAGGAAAATCCGGACTGGCCTGTGCGGTAGGGATCGTCCGCCGGACCGATCAGGCTCATAACCTCTTGCGAAGGCTGGTCTCCGTCCGCGTCGGTTTTCATCTTCCGGATCAGATCGAGATTGATATCGGTGATCGGGACCGGCAGATCCTTTTGCGGCTCCGGGCTGTATTCGCCACCCGTCTCGACGACAGTGGGCGGCGTGATCATGCGCTGGCCCGGAACGACCGAACAGGCGCTCAATACGACCGCCACTGACAACAGCACCAGCGCGCGAATCGACAGATCTGGAAAGCACATGGGTTGCGTCTCCCCGCTGAGATGTTCAGTCGCTCATGTGCGTATCAAGCACACCGATTGCCTATCCTAAGAATGTTCGGCGCGGTGAGCCACCCGAATCAGGCGACGAATGTGGGGTTGCGTACGTGAGCCCGCCATCCGGTTGCGCGTTCACCGTTTCAACGTCGCGCCGGTCGGGCTGCTTGCCGTCACATCCGATTGCACGTACCGCTCGAGCAGCGACTCGTACTGTTCGAGGATGCTGCTCCAGCGGAACCTGTCCGCAAAGCGCTGTGCGCTGTTCGCTCGCATTTGCGCAACGGCCTGGTCATCGCGCAGCAGCTCTCCTATATGACGATCGCATTGCGCCTGCGATTCGAAATAGCGTCCGCCGGCGCCTGCGACCCATCGGTTGAAGCGGTTGTCGTGCGCAATGATCGCACTGCCCGCCCCTAGCGCTTCGACCAGCGACGGGTTCGTGCCGCCTACCCGGTGACCATGCACGTAAAACCGCGCATGAAAGCGCAGCGACTTCACCGTCTCCGGGTCATAGATGGCTCCCGGGAACACGACCTCGTCGCTGGCGGACTCCACCACTTCGCGATGGAAGCCACGTTCGTTCGGTCTGTAGTCGCCAAGCACGACGAGTTTCGCACCGCGCCTTTTCTGCGAAAACGCTCGCACGATCTCGAGTATCGAATTCTCCGGCTCAGGTCGGCCGATCACGATGCCGTAGTTGTCCGCCCTCAACGCATAGCGATCCAAAGGCTCCGTGCTGGCGTTGTCGACGCGGTCCGCACCGTATGCGATCGTCGAAATTTTCCTGCGCGAAACGCGCGTCGCGAGGTGATCCGCGATGGCCGGATGGTCCGCGATCAGGTGTTCGCCCGTCCAGCAGCCAATCCGCTCGTTGGCCCACAACCACGCGCGCTCATGCTTGCGCCATTTGTCGCGGCGCCATTCGAGGCCATCCATGTTGATCAGGTTGCGTACACCAAGCAGCCTCATCCATACGCAGAAGATCGCTGTGTTGTATCCGAGCGTGAGCGCAACGCCGGGACGCATCCTGACCACATCGCGGACACACGCCCAGTCGAACTCGATCGTGCCGGCCGCGCCCGAACGCTTCACGGGCAACGTAATTCGATGGATGCCCGCCCACGTGTCCTCGATTCGCCGGGAAACGGACGGGTCTCCCTGACAGTAAACCGTGACTTTCCATCCCCGCTGGGTCAGATACAGCGCCAGCCGCTCCGCAAAGGTTTCAAAGCCACCGTGCCGGGCAGGGATTCCACGAGTGCCGAGTATCGCGACGGAATTTATCGTGTTCATCGTCGGAAGGAAGACTGAAACGATACAGATAGGTAGTCCTGCTAATTCATGACATGCGATGTTTCCGGCAGCGGATTTTTTCTGTCTCGATGCTTTAATAAATCAGACGATATTCACGTCTGAAATGTGTCCTTACCGCAGCTGTTTTTGATTCTATTAGCGTCGCCTGGATAAGGACTCGAATCTCAGAATTTGTCAGCAATCGTCGTGAAAACCCACACGCGACAATCGTTTTATTCGCGCGACGCGGATGAGATTCGCGCTGTCGCAATCTCGCTACGGGAATCGCTGGAGATGTGCGAGGTATCGCG
Source organism: Paraburkholderia phosphatilytica (assembly GCF_003443895.1). Lineage (GTDB taxonomy): Bacteria > Pseudomonadota > Gammaproteobacteria > Burkholderiales > Burkholderiaceae > Paraburkholderia > Paraburkholderia phosphatilytica. The sequence continues at coordinate 26,990 of NZ_QQOA01000062.1, forward strand.
CGTTGAGCAGCTGATATTTCCGACAATAGCTGACGATATGTTGACGGCCTGACGCCGCGTGCTATGTTGAGTATCTAAAAGATTGCGCGTCTGGCAGAACGCCTGCCTGCGCTTAATGACCGGGGGATGAGGGGATCATGCCGCTAAGTCAGATAGCAGTCGTTCTGTCCGCCTACAATGGCCAGCAATACCTTGCTGAGCAGGTCAACAGCATTCTCGCGCAGGAAGACGTCGACGTAAGACTGTTGATCCGCGACGACGGATCGCGGGATGCCGCGGTCGAGTGGACCCGCGAGCTTGCGTCACATCATCCGAAGGTGAGCTTTGTCGCGGGCGCCAACAAGGGCATCACCGGGAGCTTCCTCGCGGCGCTCGAACAGGCCGATCCAGCGTGCGAGTTCTTCGCGTTTTCCGATCAGGACGACGTGTGGTATCCCCGCAAGCTCGCGAACGCGGTGGAAACACTGCGTAGCGCGCCGGATCCGGATTCCCCGCTGCTCTATTGCTCGAAGCTGGAACTGGTCGACGAGAAGCTCGGTCACCTTGCTTACACGAAAACGTGGCGCAATATCAGCTTCAAGAACGCGTGGTTTCAGAACGTGGTGTGCGGCTGCACGATCGTCATGAACCGGGCCGCCCGTCAGCTCGTTTTACGCGGCACCGCGACGGATAGCATCCTGATGCACGACTGGTGGTGCTATCTCGCCGTCTCCGCATTCGGTCATGTGCTGTATGACGATCGGCCCAGCATCATGTACCGGCAGCACGGCAACAACTATATCGGCGCCGAGGCGAGCCTGCCCGCGCGCGCGAGGCGCAGACTCATCCGCACGCTAAACGGCGTCTACGGGCGATTCCCTTCGGAGCAGAACGATTTCTTCATGGAAGTGTACGGTCAGGAATTGACGGAGGACATGCGCCGTTTCGCGGAGAAAGCCATCGACGCGAGGCGGAGTCTGCTCAAACGATTCGCACTCGCCTGGTCTCGTGAAATCAGTATGCAAACCCGGATCGAAGACATTTTCACGCGACTCGGCATCCTGCTCAACCGGTACTAAACGACCCGCCGTTCCATGACCACCCGGAATCAGGCTGAAACACAACACATGCCGCGAAACCTCTCGCTTTCCAGGAACCTGTTCTACAACCTGAGCGGGGCCGTGTTGCCGGTCGCCGTTGCGGCGGTCTGCATTCCCGTGTTGATCCACACGATCGGAACCGACCGCTTTGGCCTTCTGACCATCGCATGGACCATCATCGGCTATTTCAGCCTGTTCGACTTCGGGTTGGGCCGTTCGCTGACATGGCAGGTGTCCCGTCGCCTTGGCGAAGGACGGCAAGGCGAGATTGCCGCGATCGTCAGGAGCGCCCTCATCCTGATGACGCTGCTGAGCTTGATCGGCACGCTGGTCGTGGCCGTCTTTTCAGGCGAACTCATCCGCTTGCTGAGGGTCCCGCAGGCCCTGATCGGTGAAACCCGGACCACGCTTTTCCTGCTGAGCGCGTCGATTCCGCTCGTCGTGCTGACGAGCGGGTTGCGCGGCGTGCTGGAAGCGTTCCAGCGCTTCGACGTGACCAATGCCATTCGCGTTGTGCAAGGCGTCTGGACGTTCGTCGGGCCGCTTTGCGTGCTGCCGTTTACCGTGCATCTGCAGGTGCTGGTGACCGTGCTCGTGATTGGCCGGCTGGTGACGACGATCGCGTATGGTGTCGCTGCCCTCAGAGTGCTGCCGCCAGCAGATCACACGAAACGTGTGCCGACTCTTCGGCAGAGGGAGATCTTTGCGTATGGCGGCTGGACGACGCTGTCCAACATCCTGTCGCCGGTGATGGACTACATGGACCGATTCTTCATCAGCTCGATCCTTGGCGCCGCGATCGTCGCGTTCTACACAACGCCCTATGAGGTCGTGTACCGGCTGAACTTCATTTCCGAGGGCATCCTCGGCGTGCTGTTTCCGTTGATGGCGAAACGCATGGCGCACACGCGATCCGACGGGACGGACATGCTGAGTCTCGGCACGAAACTGATCACCGCGCTTCTGTTTCCAGCCACGCTGATCATTCTGCTAGCCGCGCATCCAGGCCTGCGCCTGTGGCTAGGGCCCGAGTTCGAACGGAAAAGCGCACTCGTGCTTCAGCTCCTCGCTGTAGGCCTGTTGATCAACAGTCTTGCGAAGGTGCCGTCGAATCTGCTGCAGGCAAACGGCCGCTCGGATGTCACGGCCATCCTGCATATCGTCGAGGTGCCGATCTACGTGGTCTGCCTGCTGTGGGCACTGTCCCATCTGGGCATCGCGGGCGCGGCGCTGGTCTGGACGTTGCGCATGTTGCTCGACCTGGCGTTGCTGCTGTGGATGACCAGAACGATGGTCGCCGTTCCGCTTAAAACGCTAAGGAACGTCAGCGCGCTGGCAGTGGCGCAGATCCTCGCACTCTGCGGCGCGATCGTCGTGGTCGCTCCGGGCTGGAGTGTGCTATACGGAGCGGCGGTGTTGCCGGTGTTTGCGGCGGGGTTCTACCGGATCGTGCTGCTGGATTCGGAGCGAACCGTGCTGCGCGAGTATTCGCGCAGGATCCTTGCGTACCTCACCCGCAAACCGAGTCCGGGCTGACTTTAAGAAGCGTTAACAAAATGATTTTTGAAGGTGGCGCCAACAGATGATGCAGCAGGCCAGCTTCAGGAAAGCTTCGTGAATGAAGGCAAGGCGCTC
>NZ_QQOA01000063.1 GCF_003443895.1 Paraburkholderia phosphatilytica
CCTCACCCAGTCGCTACGCCTCGTATCCGCTTCCTGTTCGTCAGGCCAGCGCTTTGCCTTCCAGCTTCCTTCAGACTCCCAGTCACCCGGGAAACCGTTGCCTTCGGCTAACTCTTCCCCTTGCCGGGCGAGTAGAGGACTTTCACCTCCAAGTGAGTGCGCCTTGCCGGGCGCACCCAAAAAAAGGCCCCTGACCTTGCCGGTCAGAGGCCTCATCGCCGGGTCAGTGTGCGAAGCCCATCACTTCGACGCCACCAGCAACCAAAGTCGTGCAAGGTCGGCCGAACCATCGGTGCCCCTCACGCCGCGGAACGTCTGCACGGCCTTCGCTTTCTGGCCGGCAATGTAATACGCCTCGCCGAGATGCAGTTGCGCCGCATCCGGATGATCGATGCCGCCCTTCGCGAGCGCGCTTTCCATCTGGGCGAGGCCCGCTTTGGCCTGGCCCGCGAACACCATGTTGAAGCCCGCATCGAACGGCGGAATCGGGTTGCCGTTCTGGTCGGCGGTCGACTGTGCGCGCTTGGTTGCGAGTGCCTGCAGGCGCTTCTCGCGGTCGGCCTGCGCATCGTGACCGAGCACGCCCGACGCGAAGCCCTGATCGATCACCTGCTTGCCTTCGGCCGTCTGACCCGCCACGATTGCGAGCTGGGTCATTTCCATGTAGTCGTCGGCCGTGGTCAGCGAGCCCGTGGCGCGACGCAGACGGTACGTGTCGATATCGAGCGCGGACAGATAACCCGGCTTGCTGCGGATCGACTGCATCAGGTCGTCCCAGTACGACTGCTTCGGGTGATACGCGATCAGCTTCTCGAGCGCACCGCGATACGTTGCGTCGTCCTTCACCCGCTGCGCGCAGGTGCCGAGCAGCTGCAGCTGCGATTCGTCGGGCACGTGGCCCGCATGCACTTCGGCGTCGATGCCTGGCTTGATCAGACCGACTACGCTCGCGCAATCGCCCGACAGGTAGTACGACTGCACCAGCAGCGCGCGCATATCGGGATCGGTGCCGCCCGCCTTCGTGTAGCGCTGCGCGGTCTTGATCGCCGCCGGATAGTTCTTTTCCTGGAAGTAGATGCCGGCGAGCGCGGCGGCCGTGCGCTGTTCGTCTTCACCCTTCAGCTGTCCGCCACCCAGCAGCGACTCGTAGGCCTGGGCGGCCACCGTCGTCTGCCCCGCCGCGGCAGCCGCCGCGCCGCGCATTTCCTCGACCATGTAGGTCTCGTACGGCGTCTTGTTCGGCACGGCCGCGGCCGCCGAAATCTTGCCGAGCGCGTCCTGGTATTTGTGCGCGCGATACAGGTTCTGCGCGTCGTTCAGCGGCTTCGCCACTTCGGGACGCAGCGTGTCCGCTGCCTGCACGCTGGACGACAGCACGCAGAGTGCCGACAGACCACCGAAAGCGGCCGCGAGCGCGGCACGCTTCAAACGAAGTTGAATCATGGGCACGCTCACTTCCTTATTGCATGTACTGCTCGTTGCCGATCAGACCGATCTTCGTCGCGCCGACGCGCTGCGCCGCCGCCATCACCGCTGCCACGTCCTTGTACGGCACGAGCTTGTTCGGATTCAGGTGAATCTCCGCCTGCACCGGTTCGGCCGCGACCTGGGAAAGCTTCGATTCGAGCGTCGCCTTGTCCGGCACCACGACGCCGTTCCAGGTCGTCGTGCCGTCGAAGTCGATGTCGATCTGCACGACTTCGGGCGGCGTGGCCGGCGGCGGCGGGTTGCCGACCGGCAGATCCATCTTGATCGAATGCATCTGGATCGGGATCGTGATGATCAGCATGATCAGGAGCACCAGCATCACGTCGATCAGCGGCGTGGTGTTGATGTCGACCATCACTTCCGGTTCGCCGCTTCCACCGCCGGAACCTACATTCATTCCCATCGTCGACTCCTGCCCTTAACCGCCGCGCGCCGGCGGCTCGGTAATGAATGAAACCTTGGCGATGCCCGCGCGTTCGCACGCCGTCACCACGCGGCCGATGAATTCATAGCGCGTGTTCTGGTCGCCGCGCACGTGCACTTCGGGCTGCGGCTGCTGCTGCGAGACGCCCTTCAACCGTGCAAGCAGCGTCGGCGCATCGATCAGCTTCTCGTTCCAGAAGAAGTCGCCGTCGCGGTTCACCGCGATCTCGATGCTCTTCGGCTGCGTCTGCAGCGGCTGCACGGTTTCCTTCGGCAACTGCACGGGCACCGTGTGCGTCACGACCGGAATCGTGATCAGGAAGATGATCAGCAGCACCAGCATCACATCGACGAGCGGTGTGGTGTTGATGGCGGAGATCACCTCGTCGTTGTCTTCGTCTCCGACGCTCATTGCCATGGCTTGCCTCGCTTAAGCGTTGTGACCGGAGATTACTCGACGAGCGATGCCGCACGTGCCGTAGCGCGCGCCGGACGCTTGCCGCCTGCGAGCACGACCGTATGCAGCTGGGCGCCGAACGCGCGCACCCGCTCCATCACCGACTTGTTGCGACGCACGAGGAAGTTGTAGCCGAGCACCGCCGGCACCGCGACCGCGAGACCGATCGCCGTCATGATCAGCGCTTCGCCGACCGGACCCGCGACCTTGTCGATCGAAGCCTGACCCGCGATGCCGATGGCCGTCAGCGCGTGATAGATGCCCCACACCGTACCGAACAGGCCGACGAACGGCGCCGTCGAGCCGACGGTGGCGAGGAACGCGAGACCGTCCTGCAGGCGGTTCGACACGTTGGTGATCGAACGCTCGACCGATGCGTCGATCCACGTGTTGCGGTCCACCGCTTCGAGCAGCGCTTCGTCGTGGTGCTGGCCGGCTTCGATCGCGGTCTCCGCGATGAAGCGGAACGGCGACGACTCTTCCAGCAGCTTCACGCCTTCGTTGAGCGTCGGCGCACTCCACAGCTGCTGGTCGGCACTCTTCGCGCGGCGGTTCGCACGGAACTGCTCGAAGAACTTGGTGATCATGATGTACCAGCTACCCATCGACATCGCGACGAGCAGACACAGCACGAAACGCGCGACGAAGTCGCCGTTCTTCCACAGCGCGCTCAGGCCGTACGGATTGGTGACCTCTTCCGACGTGGCCGGTGCGGGCGGCGGCGCGGGCTGATCCGCGGCCGAAGCCGCCATCTGCGGCGCGGCGGCAGGCGCGGAGGCCGCGGCAGCCGTCGTGTCGCTAGCCTGCGCGTAGGCGATTTGAGGCGCAGCCGCGGTGCCAACCGTTGCCACGGCGATCAACATGCTTGCCGTCAATGCGGCGATAGAACGCTTCTTCATGCCTGCTCCAGTTCATCCGTTGAACTTGTAAAACGAACCATAAATCGTCATTGGGTGCCGCGCGGTCGCGGTGCCGGGATCGGTGCTCAGTTCAGATTGAACGAGAACGGAACCTGCACGCGGACTGCCTGCCCCTGGGCGACGCAACTAAACTGCTTGACCGCATTGAACGCGGCACGATCCAGCGAAGGGTCGGCGGACTGCGAGACCTTTTCGTTCGTGATGTGCCCCTCCGGATCGACAGTGAACTCGATCACGACGTCACCCGTGATGTTGTTCTCCTGCGCGTCCTTCGGATACTTGATCGACGAGCGTACCTGATCCGAATTCGGACAGACGACACCCACCTCGTGACTGACCGGCTTCGGTGCCGGCGCGGGCGGCGCTGCCTGCACGGGCGGCTGGGCCGGCGTGACCGGCACCGGCGTCGCCTGGTGCGTGATGGTCTGCTGCGGCGGCGCCTGCACCGGCACTTCCGGCGGCGGCACGAACGGCGGCGGCGGCGGCGCGAACTTCGGCGGCGGCAGCGTGACCGGCGGCAGCGGCGGCGGAGGCGGCGGCTTCACCGGTTCGATGATCTTGGTTTCGATCGGATGCTGGATCACCTGCACGACCTTCGTGGCAAGGCCATTGATCAGCGCGTAGATCAGCACGACGTGCAGGAGGAGTACGGCTGCGATGCCGCCAAAGCGGCGTACGGGATTCTGCTGCTTGCGCCCGAACTCTCGTGGGCGTCCGTGCCTTGCGAGCCCGGCCGTAGACACCGGGTATTCCCCTTCCACTTTCATCACCACCTTCACTCCCTGGCGGAACCGCCAATGTCCGAAACCGCAGTGCGCTTTCCTGAAGCTCTGCCCTGAGACTGATACCAGGCTGACTTTTTTTCAACTGCAAAAATATCGCTCGTTAGCATCCCAAACTAGATGCATCACAGGCGGTTCGCGGACGTTCGGATATCTTGCGCAACATGCGGGCGTCTCCTTCGATGGCGCGGCGCCGAAGTTCTCGGCATGCAGCAACGCGTCATCCGTCGCGCAAAAGTTGCACCCGACGCGAAACGGCCCGGACTTCCCCGCTTCCCGCCCGGCGCTGTTCTTCTCCACCGGATATTTCTGGGACCGAAAGATACCCGGACAAAAAATCGTCGGTCAAACTTTTTTTGATGGAGCCAGATTTTTTTAGAGTTCGCACTCTAGCGGATGCCCAGAAACCTGTCACGCCTGCCATGCAGGCAGCATGAGTTGTTGAGTCAGCATCGATTTATTCGATTTTGCTTACGCATTTTTGACCAACAGATAACGCGCCGGCGTCTGGGTGTTGCGTCGTCGGGCAATGCTGCATTGACAGGCGGCTTCATTCACAATAGCCCATCCCGTCACGGCGCATACACGAGGCTCGAACATGGTGGTCGACTGGTCCGCGGTACTGGCTGTGCTGTCCGTCTATGTCGCGGGTATCGTGATTCCCGGGCCCAATTTTGTTGCAGTTGCACACAAGGCCGTGTCGTCGACGCGGCACGATGCGCTGGTCATGGTGGCAGGTGTCGTCTCCGTCAGTCTCCTCTGGGCCACCTGCTCGCTCCTCGGCATCGGAATCGTGTTCAGCGCGTTTCCCTGGCTCGCGCTCGGCGTGAAGTGCGCCGGTGCCGCTTACCTGATTTACTTTGGTTTGAGGCTGATCCTGACGGCGGATCCGGCCCGTACTTCCGCGGTGGCCCCGGATGCGTCGCGCGGCCTGCGCCACGCGTATGTGCAGGGCTTTGCGACCAACATTGCGAATCCGAAGTCGATCGCGTTCTTCGCGGCCGTGTTCACGTCGGCCGCGCCGGCGCACGCATCGTGGGCGACCTTCGGTGCGATGCTCGCGGTGGTCGGCGTGATCGGCAGCAGCTGGTATGGGTTCGTCGCGCTCGCGCTGTCGCATGGCGGCATCGCGGCGGCTTACCGGCGCGGCAAGCGTAGCCTCGACCGGGTCTGCGGGGGGCTCATGGTGGGCCTCGGCGTGCGTCAATTGCTGCGGTGAAGCATTGATCATGACCACCTTCGTCATCCTGCTGCGCGCGGTCAACGTCGGCGGCACTGGCAAGCTGCCGATGGCCGAGCTCAAGGCGATGTGCGAGCGCGCCGGGCTCGAGAATGTCCGCACCTACATCGCGAGCGGCAACGTCGTGTGCCGCAGCACGCTTTCCAAGGCACGCGTGAAGGCGCTGATCGAAACCGCGCTAGCGGACTACGCCGGCAAACCCGTCGGCGTCGCGATCCGCACCGCGGCGGAAGTGGCAGCCGTGCTCGCGGGCAATCCGTTCCCGGACGCGCAGCCGAATCAGACGGCCGCGATCTTTCTCGACGGCGCACCGCCTGCCGATACGCTCGAACACGTGAGCGGCCAGAAAAACGAATCGATCGAACTCGGCAAGCAGGAAATCTATGTGCACTACCCCGACGGCATGGGCCAGTCGAAGCTCAAGATCGCCGCGGCTAAAGCCGGCACCGCGCGCAATATGAACACGGTCGCGACACTCGCCGAGTGGGCAGCGCAGTAAACGCGTTGCCCCTACAGCGCTAAAACCACCCTTCAGTCTGACGCAAAACCCCTGCGTTTAGCGCTCCGTTTACTGAAACTGAGCCTTTCAGACATTTTTCGCCTTCGTCAAAACTGGCTTCTTAGACTCACCCCGCGTCGCATAAAGCGCGCTAAGCGATGTCGGACCGCCATGCGGCTCCGGCTGATCGATCGAGTCCCTGATCTATTGACGACAAAGGTGGAAAAGCGAATGAAAACCCGCTTGAAGATGCTGGTAGTGCCGGCCCTGCTGCTGCTTGGCGGCAGCGCTTACGCACAGAGCAGCGTGACGATGTACGGCCTCGTCGACGAAGGCCTCAACTTCACCAACAACGCAGGCGCAGGCTCGTCATTCCAGGTGAAGAGCGGCGACGTGGTGGGCAGCCGTTGGGGCATCAAAGGCGCTGAAGATCTCGGCGGCGGCGACAAGGCGATCTTCGATCTCGAAAGCGGCTTCAACGCGAGCAACGGCGAAGCGGGCCAGGACGGGCGGATGTTCGGCCGTCAGGCGTGGGTTGGGCTGTCGTCGAAGAGCCTCGGCACATTGACGGTTGGCCGGCAGTACGACCCCACCATCGACATGTTCAGCGACCTCACCGCGTCCGGCAACTGGGCCGGCGACGTCGGCGCGACACCGTTCGACAACGACAACTCGGACTGGGATTTCCGCGTCGACAATTCCGTCAAGTACGTGAGCCCGACCGTTGCCGGTTTCACCGGCGAAGCGATGTACGGCTTCAGCAACGCGGCCGGCGGCTTCGCCGACAACCGGCTCGTCAGCGCGGCCGGTCAGTACCAGTATGGCGGACTGACCGCGGCGCTCGCGTACATGAAGATCGACAACCCCGGCGCCGGCACCTCCGGCGCGGTCACGGACGACACGGTGTTCACCGGCGCGTCGCAGCAGAACATCGACGCCGCTGTTGCCTACAAGTGGGAGAAGCTCTTCCTCGCGTTCGACTATTCGCACACGCAGATCGATTCGCCGACGGGCAACGCGTACCTGAGCGGCTCGATCGAACCCGCGGGCGGCAACTGGACCGGCTGGAAATTCGACAACTTCCAGCTGAACGGCCAGTACTACTTCCAGCAGAACTTCTGGCTCGGCGCGTCGTACACGTACACGATGGGCCATCTCGATTCGACGGTCGGCAACTTCAGCCCGAGGTGGCATCAGATCGCCTTGATGCTCGACTATGACCTGAGCGCGCGCACGTCGCTTTACGTACAAGGCGCGTATCAGCACGTGGTCAGCGCGAATACCGGCACACAATTCGACGACGCGCAGCTGCTCGCGGCGCCGAGCGCGTCGTCTTCGGCGAACCAGATGGTCTATCGCGTTGCGATGATCCATCGCTTCTAGGCACGCAGCGCGGCAGAAAGCGCTTAAGGGAAATTAAGGGCGCTTAAGGGCGGCCGCGCGCCGTCCTTAAAAACTCTTTCATCTTTCTGCGGTTGCTCCTGGGTGCGTTCCGCCTTACTTTGCGCTGAACGCACTCACCCTCTTTAGCTACTTGAGGCTAGCCATGCAGCGTCCGATGAACATCGAAATGGTCCAGCGCGATGGCGTCAACCGCCTCGCCGTCAGGATCGGTTCCCGCGACATGCTGCTGGACGGCGCCGACGTCGAAGCGCTGATCGAGCGGCTCAGCTACTACCGCGCCGCGATGAAACCGGCGATCGCCGAACGCCTGTCGCCAACGCATCGCTACCAGGTCGAACTCGACCCGTGCTGGCATGCGGAGCCACATCCAGCAATGGATGGCCTCGTGATGCTGTTCCGGCACAGCGGCTATGGCTGGACCGGCTTCTTCATTCCGCACGACCGGCTGGACGCGCTGCATCGCGAGTGTCGCCGCTATGTCGACACGGCCGCAGCGGAGCCTGCGATGTTGCCCAACTAGCAGCGTCACGCGTCCCGATACCGCTCACTACCCGCCAGAGGACTTACGATGCCCTTCGACATCGACATGGAAATCGTCAACGAATACGGCCCGAATTCGCTGCTGCTCAAAGCCGGCGGCGCGAGCGCGATGCTCGATGCGGCCGAACTCGACGAGCTGATCGAACTGCTCGCTACCGTGCGCTCGGAGCTGCAACCGATGACGCCGGTGCGGCCCGCGCTCACGCATCAATACGTGATAGAAACGGCGCCGCACTGGCAGACCGTGCGCAACCCGCTGTTCGATGGTTTGATCGTGTTCTTCCGGCATAGCGGCTTCGGCTGGACCGGCTTCGGCCTGCCGCGCCCGAGCATCGAACGGCTCATGGAAATCATGGCGCCGCTCGTCGCGCCTCGCGTGACGATGCCGGAAAGCACACTCGTGATGTAACTCACGCTTCAGCTGGCTGGCTGCATCAGATGCGGCCAGCACTCGACCGTAATCACGGTTCCCGCCTCGCGTTCCCCCTGCAACCTGCCGCCGATGCGCAGCTCGAAGTCGTGCAGCCGCACGATCGCCGCGACGATCGCAAGGCCGAGTCCTGTGCCCGGCACGTGCTTCGTGTGCTTCGCGCGATAAAACTGCCCGAACACCGCGTCCCGCTCGTCGACCGGAATGCCCGGGCCGTTGTCTTCGATCGACACGACCGGTCCGGCTGCCGAGCGCTGCATCGCGATACACACGTCGCCGCCGGGCGGCGCGAACTTGATCGCGTTGTGCAACAGGTTGCTCAGCGCTTCGAACAGCAGCCCGCGATCGCCGTGCAGCGGATCGACCGTCTCGATCCGCCATGTGAGGCTGATCGACTTCTCCTCCGCCAGCGGTTGATACAGGCCGACCAGTTCGTCGATCAGCATCTCGGGCACCACGACGCCGAAGCCGCTGCGTCGCTGCATCGTCCCAATCTCTGAGATGCGCAGCATCGCATTGAAGCGCTCGAGCACCGAATCCGCTTCGCTACGCACCTTCTCGATCAGCTCGCTCGCCACGCCATCGTGCCGTCCATTCGCGTGTTCGGCCAGGTAGCCGAGCTGCAGACGAAGCCGCACGAGCGGCGTGCGCAGATCGTGCGCGATGCCGTCGCAGGTGCCCTTGATTTCGCGGATCAACCTTTCGATTTCGTCGAGCATCCGGTTCACGAGGTGCGCGAGCATGTCGAGCTCGTCCCGGCCTCGCACCGCGAGCCGCTGGTTCAGGTCGCCGCTCGCGATCAGGCTGGTCGTGCGGCGCATCTCCGCGACTCGCCGCATCTGCCGCAGACTCAGCAGCAGCCCCGCGGCAAGATTCGCGAGCAGACACACCGCGCCGCCCACGATCAGCGCACGCGTCAACTCGTTGCGCACCCGCGTCACGTCGTTCAGGCTGCGCGCAATCACCAGCCGCCTGCCGTTCGCGCGCCGCTCGCCCATCACGCGCACCACCGGCAGCGATGGATTGCCGAACAGCGTCAGCGTCACGCCCGTCGTATCGCTATGTCCCACATCCGGCGTATCGAGCGCGAGGCCCATCGGCATCTCGACGATATCGCCGGCAAGCCGTTTGCCGTTCGTATCGAAGAGACCGTAGTAGTTGGCGTGCCGATGCTCGCGTTCGAGACGCCGCTCGATCAGCGCGCCGATCTCGCCATCAGGCGTGGAATCGAAGTAGCGCAACTGCCAGCGGAGGCCGCTGTCCGCCGCGCTCTGCATCGCGCGCGTCACCGAGAATTCGATGAACACGATCAGCACCATCAGCGAGATCATGAAGATCGGTGCGAACACCGCCAGCCAGCGAAAGGTCGACGTATGCCACTGGCTGCCCAGACCCTTTGGCAATTGCCCCGATTCGGTGCGGCGATGCGCGTCGTTGCCGCGCGGCATTCTGTCGCGCCCAAAGTTTGCGCGATCGTCAAACTCGTCAGGATGACGTAATTTCACCCTGAAGGCTTTCTTTAACATGACGTGGCTCACGATATACCGTAGTGCGTGTGCGTAACGTCATGATGATATCGGTTCACGAATGCACAAACAGCGACGTAAAGATGAAGAACGTGTCGTTTTCATGTAAAACGCCCGGCGTTCCGCATGTCCGTCGCTGTCTGTCTGCTTTGCGGCCGTGCCTTGCGGCCGCAAAGCAGATCGCCGCAACCGCCTTTAGAACATCGTGCGAATGCCGGCTGCCGCGATGTAGTTCGTCGATTCGTAGCCGTTGAAAGCCGAGCCGTTGAACTTCGAGAACATGTAGCCTGCGTAGACGTCGGTGCGCCGGCTCAGACGATAGTCCGCGACCAGCGAATACTGCAGCTGGTTGCCGCCCGCCACGCCGGTTGCCTGCATCGTCTGCGTATCGTAGAAGCCCAGCGCAACGTCGAATTGCGGCGTGAACTTGTAGTCGCCGCCCGCGAAATACAGATTGTTCCGCGACGTGTAGACCGTGTTGGTTAGCGAACCGGTATAACCGTAGTAGTCGACAGTCGTGCCCGCCGTGACCGGATCCGTCGGCGCCTTGAGTTCATAGTGCTCGTAGCCGGCCTTGAGCGTTGCGTTGCCGAATGCGTATTTGGCCGCGAGCATGAAATCTTCGTCGTTGTTGAGCGTCAGCGATCCAACGCTCGTGCCGATCAGATCGCTCGTGGTTGCGTTCGCACCGGTCAGCGCGCCGGAGTGCACCGCGTCGCGTGCGCTGTAATACGTTGCCTGAATGCCGAAGCCGCGGTCCTCGTAGCCGACGTTCACGCCGAACGTCGAGCCGTCGCCGAACTTGCCGGCCACGCCGCCCAGGCTGTACGAAACGCCGTAGTTGAACGGCCCCGTGTGGTTCGTGTACTTGATGTTGTTGTCCGTGCGCGAGCCTTCCGTGATACCGCCCGCCGAGTACGAGCCCGAGAAGCCGAGCGGCGAGAACAGCTGCGCCGCGAACATCGGGTCGTAGTTGACGATCGTGTCGAAGCCGAGCGTCGTGGTGCGGCCGAACGCGAGCGAACCGAACGTGTCGTCGCGCAAACCGACGAACGCCCCGCGGTTGAACAGCTGGCCGTTCAACGCCGACGCCACGCCCACCGTGTTGCTGGTGCCCGCGACCGAACCCGCCGCATTGTTCAGGTTGCCGGACGGCACGTTGATGCCCGACTCCAGCCCGAAGAATGCATGCAGCCCGCCGCCCAGGTCTTCGTTGCCGCGAATGCCCCAGCGCGAATCCGACATGCCGCCGTTGTACATGCCCCACACCGGGTTCTGGAACTTCGTGCTCACCTTGCTGACGGGATTGACGGTCGCGGGAAACAGCGCGCTGCCGTTCGCGCTGTGTTCGACCACGCCCACCGCGACGTCCAGCACGCCGTACAGCGTGACGCTGTTCCCCGTCGTGTCGTCCGCATGCGCGACGCCCAGACACGAGCTCAGTACAGCCGTAGCGATCAGTTGCTTCTTCATGTATGTCCAACTCCGGATGGCAGACGGACCGATCAATGCGCTGAAGCGCTTAACCTTCACGATCCAGCACGATAGCTTCACAATCCGTCCTGTTTAGATGTTTTTGAAGCCGACGCAATTAGATCGAAAAGAAGCGACGCTCACTATCGTTCGAACAGTCATCCTAAGGAATTCAATCTTTCATCCGGCGAAAGAAGCCGGGTTCATGAACTGGCAACGGAGCCGCATGCGAAGCCGCGTGACCCGTGAACGTTGCGCACGGCCCACACCGGCGCGCCAGGCGTTCCGGGCCGACACGCGGCTAATGCCCGTGTGAAGCGCGATCGCACATTGCTGTCACAGATTGCGCTTTGCGAAAGCCAGTTTTTCAGCAGAGCCGCGCATGCCGGCGTTTCGCGCGATGACAATCTCGCCGCGGGCGGCAACCTACCCGACGAACACGACACACCACCGGCCCAACTCAATCGACTTCATGAAAAAGAACCTACTAGCAGCGGCATCCCTCGCAGCCATCAGCGTCTGCGCGCACGCACAGAGCAGCGTCACCCTGTATGGCGCGGTCGACACCAGCATCGCCTACTTCGGTAACGAGCAAGGTGCGCAGAAATCCGGCAACACGTTCCAGATGATGTCGGGCAACCTGTCGCCTAACCTGTGGGGCCTGAAAGGCGTCGAAGATCTTGGCAACGGCCTGCACGCGGTCTTCAAGCTCGAGAGCGGCTTCAATATCGACAATGGCCGCATGGGCCAGGGCCAGCGCATCTTCGGCCGCACCGCGATGGTGGGCATCGACGACACGAGCGCGGGCACCGTCACGCTCGGCCGTCAGTACGATCCGCTGATCGACCTGATCCAGCCGCTCACGAACGACGACACGTTCGGCCCGACCTTCGCGACGCCAGGCGATATCGACAACTACGACAACAGCTACCGCACCAACAACTCGATCAAGTACACCAGCCCGAACTACGCGGGGCTGCAGGTGTCCGGCATGTACGCGTTCGGCGGCGTGTCGGGCAGCACCGGCAGCGGCCAGACCTATGCGGTTGCGGCGGCTTACAACCACGGCCCGCTCGGGCTCGGTGCCGGTTACTTCCACGCGAACAGCGACCGCGGCACCGCCGCGTCGTTCGACGGCCTGAACCCGGACGCGACGGATTTCGCGGTGGATTCGCAGGCGATCAGCGGCGCGTTCGTGTCGGCGAACTCGATGCAGATCATCCGCGCGGCCGGCGCTTACACGTTCGGCAACCTCACTGCCGGCCTCTCGTACAGCAACGTCGAGTACAACAACTACACGACGGCCGCCGGCAGCCAGAACAGCACGAAGTTCAACACGGGGCAGGTGTACGTCGACTACCACCTGACGCCGATGATGGTGGTAGGCGCCGGCTACGACTATACGAAGGGCAGCGGCAACAGCGTGACGGTCGCCTACAACCAGTTCAGCCTCGGCGCGGACTACTTCCTGTCGCGACGTACCGATGTCTATGCACTCGCGGGTTACCAGAAGGCGTCGGGCAACACCTATGACGCGTCCACCGGCGGACTCGTCTCCGCAGTGGCATCGATGGGCGACTTCGGCAACGACGCAAGCACCAGCAAACAGACGATGGCAATGGTCGGCATTCGCCACAAGTTCTGACCGTCCGCTTGCTGTCAGGCTTGACGCACGTCATGCTCGCACCGCCGCGCATGACGGCGTTTTCGCTTTACGGCCGGCTTGCGCAGCGCGTCGCATTGCAGCCCGCCTGAAATCTAAATATTTTTTAACCTGGGTGCCGGCGAGTTGTTATCGCCTCTGTTCGATTATGCAGGCTATCGTCGATCCGGAGCCCGATAACATGAACCAGATCCAGGGGATGCGCGTTTTCATGCGCGTGATCGAACTGAACAGCTTCACGCTCGCCGCGAAGCAGCTCGGCATGTCGCCCGCCGCCGTTACGCGCAGCATCAACATGCTCGAAGCGCATCTCAACGTGCGCCTGATCAACCGCTCGACCCGCAGCCTGTCGCTGACCGAGGCCGGTACCGAATATCTCGACGGCTGCCGCACGATCATCGAAAATCTCGACGAGATCGAATCCAACCTCGTCAAGACGACCCGCTCGCCGCACGGCACACTGCGCATCGGCGCGTCCGCCACCTTCGCATCCGCGCAGCTGTGCTCGCTGCTTGCCGCTTACCATCGCACGCAGCCGCTGGTCGATTTCGACATCCGCACCTTCGATGCGCACGTGGACATGATCGAGGGCGGCTTCGACATCGGCTTCACCGACGGCCGCCGCCTGCCTGGATCGTCGATGGTGAGCCGGGTGCTCGCGAACTTCGACGACGTGCTGGTCGCGTCGCCGTCCTATCTCGCGCGGCGCGGCACGCCCGCCACGCCCTCGATGCTCGGCTCGCACAACCTGCTGATCGTCTCGGACGGCTCCGCGCGCACGTGGGAGTTCACCGACGGCAGCGGCATCTACCGCGTGCAGACGATGCGCAACGCGCTGCGCACGTCCAGCCACTCGATGGCGCGCACGGCCGCGCTGAACGACATGGGCATCGCGATGCTGCCGATGCCGCTGATCCGCGACGATCTGGAGAGCGGCGCGCTCGTCAGGCTGTTAGACGCGTATCCGGTCAACGACAGCGCGCGCAGCTTCTCGATCGTCTATTCGGGACGCACGCAGCTGACGGCCAAGGTCCGCACGTTCATCGACTTCTCGGTCGGCTTCTTCCGCTCGACGGAGCGTTCGTTCCCGCTGCGCGCGGTGGCGTAACCTTGAAGCCAGGTACTTAAAGCCAGGCAGCGTCCTGGCTTCATCACCGTTCCAGCACGCAATAAAAACAAGGCCGCCGATATCGACATCGGCGGCCTTGCGTTGCCTTGCTTCCGTCGGCGTGCAATCGTCAGTGATGCGCGTACAGCGTCGAATTCAGGTATTGAAGCTGACCGTCATTCTTCGCATGCATATAGTCGCGATCGACCTGCGCGCGGGTCACGTCGCTGTGCATGTCGTCGGGCGACGTCCATTGCGCGACGGTCTGTGTGTTGTCGGTTGCATTGGCGTTCTGCGTCTGCTGCGCCGGTTGCATCGGCTGCGTCGCGGTCTGCGCGAATGCT
Organism: Paraburkholderia phosphatilytica; assembly: GCF_003443895.1. Lineage (GTDB taxonomy): Bacteria > Pseudomonadota > Gammaproteobacteria > Burkholderiales > Burkholderiaceae > Paraburkholderia > Paraburkholderia phosphatilytica. The sequence goes on from NZ_QQOA01000063.1 coordinate 14,298, forward strand.
GCGCCCGAGACAGCGCCTAAGGCCAGCGTCATCGCGATCCATGCGGCTTTGCGGTTCATCGTTCTCTCCATACGGTCTATCGAGGTTTCGCATGACCTCAGCGGAGCAAGACCGCTGCGTCTGAAACCTACGATAAGGCTGCATCGCTAACCGTCCCGCAACGCCAGCATGAACAAAACGTTAAGAAAGCGGGCGCGCTTGCGGTGCGTTGCTTTCCGCCGCCTATGAAAGTTCTTTCATCCGCATTCGGCCGATATGCGAAACGGGCCGCCCTATCCTGACACTGAGCCACGCAACACCTTGCGTGGCCATTCGATCACTCAAGGACATCCGCCATGAAACTCGCGCTCAAGACTGCCGTCTGCACCACCCTGCTGCTTGGCAGTGCTTCGGTTTTCGCCGCATCGCATCTGACGCCGCAGCAATGCAACGACTATCCGTTTACGCAGTTGCGCGGTTCGCCCACGCACGCGCAGCTCGAAAACGAACTCGCCGAGCTCGAATCCGTGGGCTACAACCCGTCTGCAGGCGACGATGCGGACTACCCGAACGACATCGAACGCGCGGAGAAGCTGCTGCGCGCGAAATACCGCGCCGACTGCGGCGTACCGCAGCAAAGCGCGCTGTCCACGGCCCAGACGAGTAACTGACGGCGTGGCGCTTCATTCAAAGCACCCCACATCTGCAGGCAATCACAAGCGCGGCGCAAGCCGCGCTTTGTCGTTTCCTGAACATGAAGCGGTTTCTTCATGAACCTATCAATCTTCTAAACAAGCTTTAATCAACGATGCTGCGTCGTTTTAGTCCGGCTGCCCGATGATGCCGAACATTCTTTGACTTCCGGCCTCGACCGAGGCGATGCAGATGCCAAAAATCCTGACCATCGAAGACGATGAACTCGTCGTCAAGGACGTCGTGCGCGCACTGACCGCGAGCGGCTTTACCGTCGACATTGCGCGCACCGGGCGCGACGGCATGGCCAAGGCGATGTCCGGCGAATACGACGTGATCACCGTCGACCGCATGCTGCCCGATCTCGATGGTCTCAAGATCGTGTCGACCATGCGCGGCGTCGGCATGGAAACGCCGGTGCTCGTGATGAGTGCGCTATCGAATGTCGATCAACGCATCCAGGGCTTGCGCGCCGGCGGCGACGACTATCTGATCAAACCGTTCTCGTCCGACGAGATGTCCGCGCGCGTCGAAGTGCTGCTGCGCCGCCGCCCACGCAGCACGAAGGAAGAGACGACGCTGCGCGTCGGTCCGCTGGAAGTGGATCTCGTGCGCCGGCGCGTCGTGTACCGCGAGCATGAGCTGTCGTTGCAGCCCACCGAATTCCGCCTGCTCGAATTCATGATGCGGCATGCCGGCCAGGTGCTCACGCGCACGATGATCTTCGAAGCCGTGTGGGGTTGCCGCTTCGATCCCGGCACCAATCTGATCGACGTGCACGTGGGCCGGCTGCGCCGCAAGATCGACGCATTCAACGAGCGCCCGCTGATCCGCACGATTCGCGGCTCCGGCTATCTGCTCGGCTAACCGCTCATTCAACCGCTGTTGCTTTCCCGCTGAACGACAACGGGAAGAGATTAAAGATGTTTCATTCTAGTGGTCGCCGGACGTTAGCACCCTCTGCCGACAATACGGACTCCAGCCCATTCGTTCGCCCGAATGCGGATGCCAAACCGGACGCGCGGATTTCGCGCGTCCCTCATGGAGTCGTCGTCGATGTTGAAAATCGTCCGGTTAGCACTCGTCCGGCCTTACACGTTCATCGTGCTGGCGCTGCTGATATTGATAGCCGGCCCGCTGTCGGCGCTGCGCACGCCAACCGATATCTTCCCCGACATCCGCATTCCCGTAATCAGCGTCGTGTGGGCCTATGCGGGCCTGCAGCCGGACGACATGGCGGGCCGCATCGTCACCTACTATGAACGCACGCTCGGCACCACGGTCAACGACGTGCAGCACATCGAGTCGCAGTCGTTCCGCGGCTACGGCATCGTCAAGATCTTCTTCCAGCCGACCGTCGACATCCGCACCGCCACGGCTCAGGTGACGTCCGTGTCGCAAACGGTGCTGAAGCAGATGCCGCCAGGCACGACGCCGCCGCAGATCCTGAACTACAACGCGTCGACTGTGCCCGTGCTGCAGATCGCGTTGACGAGCGACAAGCTCGACGAACAGAAGCTCGCGGACTACGCGAGCAACTTCATCCGTCCGCAGTTGCTGAGCGTGCCGGGCGTCGCGATCCCAACGCCATATGGTGGTAAAACGCGCGAAGTGCAGATCGACCTGGACCCGCAGGCGCTGCAGGCGAAGCACCTGTCCGCGCAGGACGTGGCCAGCGCGCTCGCGCAGCAGAACCAGATCGTGCCGGCCGGCACCGAAAAGATTGGCCGCTTCGAATACAACATCAAGCTGAACAACAGCCCGCTCGCGCTGCAGGAACTGAACGACCTGCCGATCAAGACGATCAACGGCTCGACGATCTACATCCGCGACGTCGCGCACGTGCGTGACGGCTATCCGCCGCAGACCAACATCGTGCGGGTGGACGGACATCGCGCGGTGCTGATGAGCATCCTGAAGAACGGCAATGCGTCGACGCTCGACATCATCGCGGGCGTGAAGGCCAAGCTGCCGCGTATCGAAGCGACGCTGCCGTCTTCGCTGCGCATCGTCACGATGGCCGACCAGTCCACCTTTGTCAAAGGCGCGGTGAGCGGCGTGGCGCGCGAAGGCATCATTGCCGCCGCGCTGACCTCGCTGATGATCCTGCTGTTTCTCGGCAGCTGGCGTTCGACGCTGATCATCGCCGCGTCGATTCCGCTTGCGGTGCTAAGCGCGATCGCGGGCCTTTCGATTGCCGGCGAAACGCTGAACGTGATGACGCTAGGCGGCCTTGCACTCGCGGTCGGGATTCTCGTCGACGACGCCACCGTGACGATCGAGAACATCAACTGGCACCTCGAACAGGGCAAGGACGTACGCACCGCGATCATGGACGGCGCCGCGCAGATCGTGACGCCCGCGTTCGTATCGCTGCTGTGCATCTGCATCGTGTTCGTGCCGATGCTGCTGCTCAACGGTATCGCTCGCTTCCTGTTCGTGCCGATGGCCGAAGCCGTGATCTACGCGATGGTCGCGTCGTTCGTGCTGTCGCGCACGTTCGTGCCGATGATGGCCGCGTATCTGCTGCGTCCGCATGCGTCGGGCGGCCACGCATCAGGCGAACTCGCGGCCACGATGGCGGCGCACGGTTCGCGCGATCACGTACCGCGGTCGCGCAACCCGCTGGTGCGCTTTCAGCGCGCGTTCGAGCATCGCTTCGAGCGGACGCGCGGCGTCTATCGCGTGGTGCTCGGCATCGCGCTCACCAACCGGCGGCGCTTCATCATCGGCTTTCTCGCGACGGTGGCGATCTCGCTCGGCGTGCTGACGCCCTGGCTCGGCCGCAATTTCTTCCCGGACATCGACTCGGGTGCGATCGCGATCCATATGCGCGGCCCGGCCGGCACGCGCATCGAGGACACCGCCGATCTCGCCGATCATGTGGAAGACGCGATTCGCCACACCATCCCGCCAGACCAGATTGCCAGCATCGTCGACAACCTCGGTCTGCCGAACAGCGGCATCAACCTCACGTACAACAACAGCGGCACGACCGGTCCGCAGGACGGCGACATTCTGGTGTCGCTGAAGCCCGATCACGCGCCCACCGCGAACTACGTGAAGCAGTTGCGCACGGTGCTGCCGCGCGCGTTCCCCGGCACCAGTTTCGCGTTCCTGCCCGCCGACATCGTGAGCCAGATCCTGAACTTCGGCGCACCCGCGCCGATCGACGTGCAGGTGGCCGGTCCCAACCAGCAGGCGAACCAGCGCTACGCCGTCGAGCTGCTGCGCAAGATCCGGATGATCGCGGGCGTCGCCGATCCGCGCATCCAGCAGGCGTCGAACTATCCGCAGTTCACGGTTTCCGTGGACCGTTCGCGCGCGGACCAGCTCGGCATCACCGAAGCGAACGTGACGGATTCGCTCGTCGCGAGCCTGTCCGGCACAGGGCAGGTCGCGCCGACGTTCTGGCTCAATCCGCGCAACGGCGTGGTCTACCCGATCGTCGCGCAGACGCCGCAGTACCAGCTGACGTCGCTGTCCGCGCTCGACAACCTGACGATCAACGGCGCGGACGGCCAGTCGCAGCTGCTCGGCGCGATCGCGTCAGTGACGCGCGGCGTCGGCGATCTCGTCGTGTCGCACTACAACATCGAGCCGCTCTACGACGTGTTCGCGACCACGCAGGGCAGCGACCTCGGCGCCGTCGCGTCGAGTATCCAGAAGGTGATCCACGCGACCGCGAAGGACCTGCCGAAGGGTTCCACCGTCACGCTGCGCGGCCAGGTGCAAACGATGAACAGCGCGTTCACCGGGCTGCTGTTCGGTCTTGCGGGCGCCGTACTGCTGATCTATCTGCTGATCGTCGTGAACTTCCACTCGTGGGCCGACGCGTTCGTGATCGTCTGCGCATTGCCCGCCGCGCTCGCCGGCATCGTGTGGATGCTGTTCACCACGCACACGCCGCTCTCGGTGCCCGCGCTGACCGGCGCGATCCTGTGCATGGGCGTCGCGACCGCGAACAGCATTCTGGTGGTGAGCTTCGCGCGCGAGCGTCTCGCGGCGACTGGCGACGCGCTCGTCGCCGCGCTCGAAGCCGGCTTCACGCGTTTCCGCCCGGTGCTGATGACCGCGCTCGCAATGATCATCGGCATGGCGCCGATGGCGCTCGGGCTCGGCGACGGCGGCGAACAGAACGCGCCGCTCGGCCGCGCCGTGATCGGCGGCCTGCTGTGCGCGACGTTCGCGACGCTGCTGTTCGTGCCCGTCGTCTTCAGCCTCGTGCATCGCAACGATGGCGTTCAACTCGATCAACCCGACTTCGTTCCAGGAGAATCGCATGTCCACTGAAATCGACGTCCGTTCGCCGCGACGCCTGAACCTGAAGCTCGCCGGCCTCATCGCGCTGCTGGTGGCCGCCGGCATCGTCGCGAGCGGCATTGCGAGCCGCATCCATACGCACGATGAAGTTGCCGCGTGGACCGACGCGCAGGCGGTGCCCACGGTCTCCGCGATCGCGCCGACGCCGCCGGGTGCCACGCAGTCGCTGGTGCTGCCGGGGCGCCTCGCCGCGTACATCAACGCGCCGATCTATGCGCGCGTATCCGGCTATCTGCATGCGTGGTACGCGGACATCGGCACGCCGGTGAAGGCGGGCCAGTTGCTCGGGGTGATCGACACGCCTGACCTCGACCAGCAGTTGCAGCAGGCGCGCGCCGACCTGCAGAACGCGATCGCGAATGAAAAGCTCGCGGCGAGCACCGCGAAACGCTGGACCCAGATGCTCAAGCAGGACTCGGTCTCCGAGCAGGAAACCGACGAGAAGACGAGCGACCTTGCCGCGAAACAGGCCACAGTGGAAGCGCAGCAGGCCAACGTCGCGCGGCTCGAAGCGCTCGAGTCGTTCAAGCGGATCGTCGCGCCGTTCGACGGTGTCGTGACCGCGCGCGATACGGACGTGGGTGCGCTGATCGACGCGGGCGGCGGCAACAAGCCGCAGCTGTTCACGGTGTCCGACGCGCGGCAACTGCGCGTCTACGTGAGCGTGCCGCAAGCGGAATCGGCGGCGATCCGGCCGGGAATGACCGCGACGCTGACCGTGCCCGAACGGCCCGGCATCACGTTCGACGCAAAGCTCGTCGATACCGACGACGCGATCACGCCTTCGTCCGGCACGCTGCTCGTGCAGCTGCTGGTGGACAACAGCAAGGGTCTGCTCGTGCCCGGCGAATACACGCAGGTGCATTTCTCGCTGCCGACGAACCCGAACGCGCTGCAGATTCCCGCGAGCGCGCTGATCTTCCGCGATCACGGGCTGCAGGTCGCCACCGTCGGCTCGAACGATCACACCGTGCTCAAGAACGTGACCATCGCGACCGACCTCGGCACGCGGGTCGTGATCGGTTCCGGGCTCGACAGCGCCGATCGGGTGATCGACAACCCGCCCGATTCACTCGCCAACGGCGACGTGGTGCGTCTCGCGCAGACGCAAACGCAGGGCCAGGGTCAGGCCGATGCGTCTTCCGGCAGCCAGCAGGACGCGAGCCGCGCACCCGCGCCGGAGCCCACGCATGGCTAGCGCATTCAAGACCAGGCTGCACGCGCGCGCGACGCTTGCAGGACTCGTGTTTTCGCTCGCGGCGCTAGGCGGCTGCTCGTTCGCGCCGACTTACCACGCGCCGGCCACAGCGATCCCGACGCACTTCAAGGAAGCAGGCCAGTGGCAACCCGCGCACCCGTCGGACCGCATTCCGCGCAGCGCATGGTGGACCGTCTTCCACGACCCCGTACTCGACGGTCTCGAACAGAAGGTGGCCGCGGCGAACCCCGACGTCGCCGCGGCCGTCGCGCGGCACGACAAGGCGCTCGCGTATGTCGACCAGGCGCACTCGGGCCTGCTGCCGACGATCGGCAGCGAGGTCCAGGTGCAACGCGACCGGCAATCCGAGCGCCGGCCGCTGCGCTTCGGTGCTAAAGAACCCTCTTCCTATGACGCCAACACGGCGCAAGTGGGCTTCGACTACGACCTGGACCTGTGGGGCAAGGTCCGCAACGAAGTGGCCGCGGGCACGGCGAGCGCGCAGGCCAGCGCGGACGATCTGGCGTCGCTGCGCCTGAGCCTGCAGGCGAATCTCGCAAGCGACTACTTCGATCTGCGCGGCCTCGACGAACAGCAGAAGCTGCTCGCGGATGCCGTCGACACTTATCAGCGCGCACTGAAGCTGACGCTGAGCCGGCATCGCGGCGGCATTGCGTCCGGACTCGACGTATCGCGCGCGCAGAACCAGCTGGAAGCCGCGCAAGCCACCGCGGACGACACGCGCGCGCGGCGCGCACTGTACGAGCACGCGATCGCGACGCTGACCGGCACACCCGCATCGCAATTCGCGCTGGCACCGGATATCTCGCAGCCTTATCTGCCGCAGATTCCGACCGGCATTCCGGCAAGCCTGCTGCAGCGCCGCCCCGATATCGCGTCGGCGGAACGGCAGGTCGCAGCCGCGAACGCGAAGATCGGCGTAGCTAAGGCGGCGTTTTTTCCGGACCTGTCGCTCGGGCTCGACGGCGGCTATCAGAGCGATGCGTTATCGCCGTGGATCATGGCGCCGAACGAGATCTGGTCGGTGGGTCCGACGATGCTGTTCACGCTGTTCGACGGCGGCCGGCGCACCGCGATCACACATGAAGCGGAGGCGCAGCTTCGCGTCAACGGCGCGCAGTACAAGGCGACCGTGCTGCTCGCATTCCAGCAGGTCGAAGACAACCTCGCGCTGCTCCACCATCTCGGCGACGAATCCGTTCACGAGCAGGACGCGCTAAGCGCCGCGCAACGCACGCTGACGCTCGCGATGTCGCGCTATCGCGACGGCGTGGTGAGCTACCTCGACGTCGTCACCGCGCAGACCACCGAGCTCGACAGCGAGGTCAGCGCTTCGAACCTCGAAACGCGGCGGCTGGTGGCGTCGGTGCGGCTCGTGCAGGCACTCGGCGGCGGTTGGTCAAACGAACGAACCTGAACGGCAGATGAACATCTTTTCATATTCGTATCGCCGGAGCGCTAGTCGCCCACCACTATCCTGATTCCTGTCCGATGCGCGACTGAAGCCAACCGACGCACCGAACGCACTTCTTTCCAATCTCGCTCTTGATCAGGATGACTAACATGAAATCGTTTACGATGGCTCTCGCAGTGGCAGGTCTCGCAATCTCGGGTTCGGTGTTTGCCCAGAGCAACCCGGCGCCGTCCGGAAACAACACGGCCACCTATCAGGTCGCGCAGGTCGCCACGCCCGGTTATGACGGCCAATGGGTAGCGCCATATGGCCAGCCGGTGCATCAGAAAACGCGCGCCGAGGTGTATCAGGAACTCGTGCATGCCGAGCAGGACGGTCAGCTTCAATATCTGAACTCGACGTTGTACGCACACTGATTCGCGCTAACGCCGGCGGCCGGCCGCGGCTCTTCCCTTCCCCGTCGGTTCCAGCCGCATCGCGCCCATGCCAGTCATGGGCGCTTTCGCTTTCGTCGTCCTTTCGTTGTCCTTCCGCAATCCATCCACTTGCACAGTGAATGTCTGCCCGCGCACAGATGCGCACACCAGACCGTAGACGCCGCAACCACCTTTCCGATACTTTCCGTTCGGTGCAAACGTCAGCTTATTTGCTTGAGCGAAGTTGAAAGCACTAGACGTGCATCCAGAAAGACAAGACCGCGCGTAACGCCGCGGAATAGAGACAACGAAAAGAGCCGAGGGCAACAATGAGAACGAGCACGGGGCTACGATTAATCGTGGTAGCGGGTCTGGTCGCAGCTTTAGCGGGTTGCGGCGGCGGTGGAGGAAGCAGCAGCACGGCGTCGGCTCAGCCGACCTTGAGCGCGGATCAGACGGCATTCGAACAGTTCACGCTTGCGCCCAACGCAACCTACAGCGTTGGCGAGTCGCTGCCGGCTTCGGGTACACCGGCGACTACCGTCAACTATCTGTTCGAGGTGCATGTGTCGATGGCCGCATCGCCTTTGACCGCAGGCCCGCAGAAAGTCACCGAGACCGCCCCTGCCACGCTCGCGTCGACGTTGACCTCCGCGTACATCGTGCCGGGGCGCTACGTGATCAACGGCGCAATCGTCGTGGCCTCGACCACTCAAAGCGTGATCAGCTATCAGGGAACGGGCGTCAGAGTCGACGTGCTGGCGACCGACGGCACGACCGTCGTGGACAGCGTCCTGCGCAGCGGCTACTCGATCGTGCCGTTGAGCGGCACGGTCGCGTCCGCACCCAGCGACCTCGCGCAGTACCTGGGCATGCTCTACTTCAACCCCGCGCTGCTCAATTCGACGACAACGTGGGGCGCCGGCTCGGCGTACCTGAAGCTGAACAACACCGAGATCAACGACAGTTACACGGTTTCGGATTACACCGGCACCACGACCGGCAATACGCCGACACCCGTCGCGACCGGCACGACCATCGCCGCGCTGATGTCCGCCGGCGGCATCCAGTCGACGGTCGACAACACGACGTACACGCTCTCCAACGGCACGGTATCCACGATCAACGGCGTAACGACCTACGTGTCGACGAATGTCCGGCCGAACCTGACGACGCCGGCCTATCGCACCTATTACGAGCTGAATGGCAACGTCTACGAAGGGAGCCTCGTCAAGGCAGGAACGTTGACGGGCGGCAACCCGTACCCGGTCGCGGCAACCGGCACGACGGGCTACACGCTCAACTACTCGCAGAACTATCAGATCCGCCTGAATGCCGCGGCGATTGCCAGCTTGCATGCGGCGGTCACGTTCTAGACGCAATACGTCGCGCCACGACAGAAAGCTGATACCCGAACCGACTGACCGTTTCGATGTGCACATGCGGAAACAGCCTGGCCAGTTTCCTTCGCAACCTCGACACCACCAGGTTGACGCTGGCCGGATCCACGTCGTCCTTCTCGGACCACGCGTACCGCATCAGCTGTTCGCGCGGTACGGGCGTGTTCGCCTGCCGCAGCAGACACTCGAGCAATTGATACTCGCGCCGCGTCAGTGGCAGCCGTTCGTCGCCGTCCACCAGTTCGCGCGTGGCCGCATCGAGCCCGAGCGATGCCTGCAACGACGAGGCATCAGCCGACGCACCCGCCGCGGCGCCGCGCGTGCCCGCGGCTCGATAGAGCGCCATGATCCGCTCGTGAATCTCGATGAACGACCACGGATGCGAGAAGCACGCGTCGGCGCCCATCCGCAGCATATGGACGCGATCCTGCGTGCCGACGCTGCGCACGATCGCGATCACGATCGGTCCGTTCGGCAGCGTCGCGAACGAAGGCAACGCGCTCATCAGCGACGCATGCGCGCCGGGTTCAGTCGCAAGCGCGACGATTGCATCGAAGGGTTCATGGGTCGCGAGGAAGATGCCGTCGCGGTGATCGTCCGCGCGCTGCAGACTGTGCGCGCTTTCCTGGAATGCCTTGTGAAGCCATGCGGCCTCGGCATGCGGTTGGGACACGAGAAGAATACGCATGAGATGGTGTGCCGATGGTGAGTACTTCGACGTTGTTATCTGACCATCCGCGAGCGCACCAGCACGCTCGCGTCAGGCCAAGGTTCTCGACCAGCATTCGACGCTCACGCGCGTGCCCGGATCCGCCGCGCTGATGCGCGCGGTGAAGTCGTGCACGCGCATCACCGCCGACACGACGCTCAAGCCCAGCCCCGAGCCGGCAATATGCCGCGTCGCCTCGCCGCGATAGAAGCGCTGCATCACCGCGTGCCATTCATGCGGCGGAATGCCCGGTCCGTTGTCGACGATATCGATCTGCGGGCCGCGCGCCGTCTGCCGCAGTTCGATCCGCACGGCGCCGCCCTCGGGCGTGAACTTGACCGCGTTGTCGAGCAGGTTGCTCAGCGCCTCGAACAGCAATGCGCGATCGCCATGAATGGCCTCGACCGGTTCGGTCTCCACCGCGAGCGTGATCGCGCGGCTCTCGGCGAGCGGCTCGTAGAGCTCGCAGACGTCGCGGATCAATTCCTCGGGCTGCAGTTCGGCAAACGCGCCGCGCCGCTGCAACGTGCCGATTTCGGAGATCCGCAGCATCGCGCGGAAGCGTTCGAGCAGCTGGTCGGTTTCGGTGCGGGCGCGCGTCAGCATCTCCTGCAATGCGGGGTCGTCCCGTTGCTGCGCGCGCTCGTCGATATGCGCGAGCAGCGTGCGGACGTGCGCGAGCGGCGTGCGCAGGTCGTGCGCGATGCCGTCGCACGCGCCCTTCACTTCGGTCATCAGCCGCTCCACTTCATCGAGCATGTGATTGACGAGGTGCGCGAGCATGTCGAGTTCGTCGCGGCCGCCGGTCGGCAGCCGCTGGTTCAGGTCGCCTTGCGCGATCAGCAGAGTCGCGCGGCGAATCTCGCGCACGCGACGCATCTGCCGCACGCTCAGCGCGAGGCCGCCGGCCACGCCCGCCACCAGACAGAAGATGCCGCCAAAGATCAGCGTCTTCACCAGGTCGTCGCGGATGCGCAGGATATGCGTGAGATCGCGCGCGACCAGCAGCGTGTCGCCGTCGGCGCGCCGGTCGGCCATCGCGCGCACCACGGGCGCGGGGTCGCCGGGACCGACGGGCAGCGTATGCGCCAGTGTGACCGGCGTGCGGTCGAGCGGCAGGCCGGGCGGCAGGCTCATGACGTCGCCGGCAAGACGCTTGCCGTTGGCATCGAAGAGCCCGTAATAGGCCGCGTGCATGTGCTCGCGCTCGATGCGCCGTTCAACGGCATCGGCCACATCGGTGGTCGGGATCGACTTCAGGTAGGTGAGCTGCCAGTCCATCACGATGTCGTTCTGGCGTTCCATCTCGCCAGTCACGAAGCGGCTCATCGCGCCGAACAGCGCCATCACGGAAATGGAAAAGATCAGTCCATAGACCGACAGCAGACGGGAGGTGGTCGTGTGCCAGCGGCGCTCGAGGCCGGTGCCAGGTGCGATAGTCATTGCATGTGTGCAGCGTGTGTCTAGCCGAGGATGTAGCCGGAACCGCGAACCGTCTGGATCATCGCCTTGACGCCCGGCGGATCGATCTTGCGGCGCAGGCGCCCCATGTGGACGTCGATCAGGTTCGTGCCCGGGTCGAAGTGATAGCCCCACACCGCCTCGAACAGCATCGTGCGCGTGATCGTGCGGCCCGCGTGACGCATCATGTATTCGAGCACCCGGTACTCGGTGGGCAGCAGCGCGATTTCCTCGCCGTCGCGGCGCACCTTGCGCGAGATCAGATCGAGTTCGATCGGCCCGACCACGAGCGCGGTTTCCTGCTGCGCGACCGGCGCCGCGCGGCGACGCAGCAGCACTTCGAGACGCGCGACCATCTCTTCCGGATCGAACGGCTTCGTCAGGTAATCGTCGCCGCCTGCCCGCAGGCCGCGCACGCGTTCGTCGACGTCGCCGAGCGCGCTCAGCATCAGCACGGGCGTGGTAATGCCGATGCTGCGCATCGTGGTCAGGATCGTGAGGCCGTCCACGCCGGGCAGCATCCGGTCCAGCGTGATCACGTCGTACTCTTCATTGAGCGCGTGCGACATGCCGTCGCGCCCGTTGCTGATCCAGCGCACCGAGAAGCCGCGGCGTTGCAGCTCGCTGACGATTTCATTCGCCGCGATTTCGTCGTCTTCGATGGTGAGCACTCGCAACATGATGGTGACCTGCGTTGCGCAAGGACGAACCCTGCGGAGCGGTTCCTCGAACGGTCGAGGATACCACCCGGCGCAATCCGGAACGGTGTTCGGTCCGGCGGATCCTCGTCGGGCGCGCGTTGCCCCATGCGCCGCGTCGCCCGTTGTACAGCAATTGCAAGGTTAAGCGGCGCCGGCTGACACGACGGCAACCGTTTCATGAAAATAAATTTAGAAAGCGGGCGCGATGCCCGCTTCGGCCCTGGCCTTCGCCTCAGCCACGCGGCGGCGGCTCGGGGATGTCGAGGTCGAGCAGCGCGCTGCTCACCGACTTGCCGTGCGCGTCGAGCGCGAGCGAGCGCGTCACGCCACCGCCCAGCGCGCGGCGCAGCACGAAGTTGAACGCGCCGAGCTGCGGCAGCTCATGCCGCAGCACCTCGCCGCGCACGATGTCGGCGAGATGCGCCTTCACCCGCTCCGGCGTGACGTGCGCGAGCAGATGCGCGTAGTCGCGAGCGTCATGACAGATCACCGACACGTTCAGCGTGTCGCCCTTGTCGCCGGTGCGCGAATGCGCGAGTACACGCAGCTTCATACCACCTCCACGAGCTGATACCACGGTTCGACGTCGTCGCACGGCAGCAGCACCGACTGCACCGCTAGCACCTCGCGCACCTGCTTCGTCACGCCACCGCCGCCCGCGGGGCCGTTCGTGTACAGCGTCTCGACTTCGTTGCCGATGCGCGCCGCTTCCTCGCGGCTCGCCGCGCGGCCGGCGACGCGCGCGCGCACCTCGAACGGCTCCGCGCCGCCGCTGGCGTTCGCGCCGAGCGTCGGGCCATACAGCGAATCCACGCCGATCAGTTCGAAGCGCAGTTCGCTCGCATCGACGCCCGTCAACGCGAGCCGCTCGCGCACGATCTCGAGCGCGAGCCGCCCGCGCACAACGGCGCCGGAACCGCCATACGAGATCTGCCCTTCGCCGATGTAGCCGTCGAGATACGCAACCGACACCTTCAGCGTGGACGGCTGCGGGTCGCCGCGACCGCCCGACACCCGCACGCGATCCCGGCCCTGCGTCACGACCTTCACGTTGCTGAAGTCCGCGACGACGTCCGGCTGCAGGTAGCGCTTCGGATCGTGGATTTCGTACAGCAGCTGTTCCTTGCAGGTTGCCTCAGTGACCGCGCCACCGGTGTTCGCGAGCTTCGTGATCACGACGCTGCCGTCGTCCGACACCTCGCCGATCGGAAAGCCGAGCCGCGCGAGCGACGGCACGTCCTTCACGCCCGGGTCCGCAAAATAGCCACCGGTGATCTGCCCCGCGCATTCGAGCAGATGCCCGACGACGGTTGCCTGCCCGAGCTTGTCCCAGTCGTCGAAACGCCAGCCGAACTCGTGGATCAGCGGCGCCGCGAACAGCGACGGGTCCGCGACGCGCCCCGTCAGCACGATGTCCGCGCCCGCCTCGAGCGCGGCGACGATCGGCGCCGCGCCGAGGTACGCGTTCGCCGACACGATCCGGTCGGCGTACGCGCGCACGCGGTCGCCGCTTTCCTCGAAGCGGAAGTCGCCGTCGAGCACGCGCTCGAGCACGTCGTCGCCGAACACGGCCGCGACCGTCAGCTTCGTCAAGCCCAGTTCGCCGGCGATATACGCGGTTTCCTGCGCCGCCGCGAGCGGGTTGGCCGCGCCCATGTTGGAGATGATCTTCACGCCCTTGCGCGCCGCGATGGGCAGCACCGCGCGCATGCGGGCTTCGAGCAACGGGTCGTAGCCAAGCTCGGGATCGTCGCGCCGCGCCTGCTGGGCGAGCGCGATGGTACGTTCCGCGAGACATTCGAAGACGAGATAGTCGAGCGCGCCGTGCTCGGCGAGTTCGACGGCCGGTTCGAGCCGGTCGCCGGAGTAACCGGCGCCGGCGCCGAGACGCACGATGCGTCGGGGATTGGCAGCTGTCATGCTGGGTCAGCTCACTAGTCCATCGCGTCATTGAAATGGCACCGGGCGAATTCGCCGCGATGGATCGTTGTACTTCCATTTGATCGGTTTCGGATTCTTGTTGTGCTCACGGATATAGCGCATCAGTTTGCGATCCAGATCCTTAACGGTGGTGAAGACGCCTCGCGCGATTACGTCGCGCTGGATACGCGCGAACCAGTTTTCCACCTGATTTAGCCAGGAGGTATAGGTCGGTGTGTAATGCAGCCGCACGTTGCAGTGTTGCTGCAGAA